>NZ_RZIJ01000035.1 GCF_003989665.1 Azospirillum doebereinerae
ATCCACCTCCAACAATGGTGAATCACGTCAGCGGCCCAAGCGCAACCGCCGATTCAGATTTCAGGCGCGATGCTCTAAGACCACCACCGCGGCCTGGGCGGCCCGCTACGACGCCAACGGCGAGACCTTCACGCCGCTGGCCGGCGGTTCGTTGACGCCCCCGCGCCAGCCACCCTCGACGGCAATGCCGGTTCCGGCATCCGGCGTGGCCTCTCTCCCGTCGGCAGCGTCACCCGGCAAACCGGACCGTGGTTCGCTCCCTTCTCCCCGCCCCTCCACCCTGGCACCCGTCGACCTGGAGAGCGACATCGAAAGGATCAGTGCGGAATGGATGAAAGGTTTGCGTTGAACACCCCCGGTCCGGAACCAGCCGATCCGATCATCGCCCTCGAGACGCGGGTGCTGCCGCAACCCAACCATGTCGAGGCGAAGGCCGCCATCGCCCGCCTGTACACCTGCTGCCAACCGCCGGGGAGCCCGCCGCTGAAAGCCAGAGCCCTGCTCATCGTCAGCGCGCTGGGGGCCGGAAAGACGACGGCGCTGGAAGACTATCAGCGTGATCACCCGGACGTCACCCTGGAGAGCGGCTCCGGCACATCCGCACCGGCTGACGCCTTGCGGGACGCCGACATTCGCCGCATCGTCTACGTCGAGGCTCCCAAGAGGACCACCCAGCGCGCGCTTGTCGCCGCGCTGCTAGGCGCCTTCGGCTACCGGGCTTCCGACCATTGGAACACCAGCGACATCATCGAGAGGATCGAGTTCTACGCCGACCAGATGCGCACTGAGATGATCTTCATCGACGAGGGGCACCACATGGTGAGCAGCACGCAGCCCGAACAGACCGAGGATGTCGCCGAGTTCATCAAGTCGCTTCTCAACCGGACGAAGCGGCAGATCGTCATCGCCGGGTTGCCCGGGCTGCTGCAGATCACCCGCTACCGGCAACTCCATCGCCGTCT
This sequence comes from Azospirillum doebereinerae, assembly GCF_003989665.1. Taxonomy (GTDB): domain Bacteria; phylum Pseudomonadota; class Alphaproteobacteria; order Azospirillales; family Azospirillaceae; genus Azospirillum; species Azospirillum doebereinerae. The sequence goes on from NZ_RZIJ01000035.1 coordinate 963, forward strand.
GCAGCCGGCGGTGATCCTGGCGCCCTACAACTGGGGCACTCGCTCCGGGCGCCTCCATTTCTCGCTCCTTCTCGCCACCTTCGAGAAGATGCTCGACCTGCCGGAGCCTTCGGGCTTGGCTGTCGTTGTCAGGCAGTTGATGCGAAAAGCCGGATCCTGAGGGGTTTGGGGCCTCGCGTGCCGCAGCTTTGCAAACCGGTTCATGCAAAATGTCAGCGGTTCATGCGAAAAGCTGGTCGAAGCCCCTTCGCATCCGCTTCAACCAGCTGAAAAACAACAGTTCCCTTCAGGCGCTCGCCCCCTGTCCAGCACGGGGCGTGTTTTCGACCGCCTCGGCCGGCGCTTACCAGCCGACCATCCGGTTTGGCATCTTGTCTCGCTGCCTGCGGAGAGGACTGTGGCCGGCTTGGCGGTCAAAATTTTTCCGCTGATTTCCAACCAGACGGTTATGGATAAACGCTTGCCCTGAAAATAGGGTATGCTGGCGCATCCGGCCGGCTGGGGGCGCCTTGCCCTGCCGGCTGGGAAGCCGTCGCACACAGGAAGCAGCCGCCCATGGCCCTCATCGGCTACGCACGCGTCTCCACCGAGGACCAGTCGACCGAGGCGCAGTTCCTCGATCTGAAAAAGTTCGGCTGCACCGAGATCTTCCGGGAGAACGCCTCGGGCGCCGACCGCGAGCGGCCGCAGCTCAAGGCGGTGCTGAACCGGGTGCGCAAGGGCGACACGCTGGTGGTGGTGCGCATCGACCGTCTGGCGCGCTCGCTCGCCCACCTGCTCGACGTGATCGACGGCCTGGAGCGCAAGGGAGCGGCCTTCAAGTCGCTCGGCGACCCGATCGACACCGGCAGCCCGCAGGGCAAGTTCACCCTGCAGATCCTCGGCGCCGTGGCCGAGTTCGAGCGCTCCCTGATCCGCGAGCGGACAAAGGCTGGCGTGCGGGCGGCCAAGGCGATCGGCAAGCAGCCGGGCAATCCAGGATTGATCGCCAGGGACCCGCTCGCCCGGCGCCGGGTGGCCCGCGCCCGGGACGACCGGCTCAGCGAGCGGGTCGCCGAGGGGGCCGGGGAGTTTCTTCCGGTCGTCGAGCGGCTGCGGCCGGCGCACCCCTGGGACCGTGTCGTCGACGTGCTCAACACCGCGGTGAAGAAGCGCCCGGGCGACAACCCATCACCCTGGACGCGCGACGCGTTGATCCGGGCCGTGCGCCGCCTGGTCGGCGACGGCTTGGCCGATCCCAGCCTGCTGAAGGCGGCGCCGCGGCGCTCCAAGAAGGCGGTGGCGCAGGACAGGCGGCTGGTGGAACTGGTCGCGACCATCCACAACGCCGCGGAGGGGGAGAAACCGACGCTCGCCCGCATCGGCCGCCAGCTGGAGCGCCAGGGCATCCCAACCAAGACCGGCGCCCGGACCTGGGCGCCATCGAGCGTCAAAGCCCTCCTCGACCGAGCCCGAGAGCAGGGCTTGCTCGATCCGGTCGATGATGACACTTGACGGGCTGGCCGATTGCCATGCCTTCGGTCCCATAGTTGGGAGCCGGACGCTCCAGCGGGAGGCCGGCGTTTCCGAAAGGAATTGTCGGTCGTGGGCGGCCCGGTTAGAAGCGACGGGGAAGCCGGGAGGGAGCGTTGTGGGCGAGACGGTCAATCTGGCGGGGCTGATCCTGGTCATCGCGGCGCTGTACGCTGCCGTTGGCCAAGCGGGGGCTTCCGGCTACTTGGCTGTCATGGGGATGGTCAGCCTTGATCCCGCCGTTATGAAGCCGGTTGCCCTGGCTTTGAACCTGTTGGTCGCGGCGATTGGCACAGCCCGCTTTGCACGGGCGGGGCTGTTTCGCTGGCGCACCTTCTATCCCTTTGGCGTGCTGGGCGTGCCCTTCTCCTTTGCCGGCGGCTTGGTGCATCTTCCCGCCCCGCTTTACTACCCCGTGGTGGGCGGCTGTCTGCTATTGGCCGGCTTGGAATTGACGCGCTCCACCTGGATGTCCAGGCGGGGACCGGCAACGACGGTGCCGCCCGAGCATCCGCCCTTCTGGCCGGCCCTGGTGGCGGGTGCAAGCATCGGCTTTCTATCGGGCATGACGGGAACCGGGGGCGGCATCTTCCTGGCACCAGTGATCTTGCTGCTGGGGTGGGTCGAAACCCGGCGGACGGCCGCCGTGTCGGCCGCGTTCAACCTTTTGAACTCGGCGTCGGCCCTGATTGGCGCCTGGGCGACGCTGCCGATGCTGCCTCCGGCGCTGCCGGTGTGGCTGGTCGCAGCCGGAGCCGGGGGGATGATTGGGGCATGGCTGGGCAGCCGGCATCTGCCGGTCGCAGCCTTGCGTTATGTACTGTCGGCGATCCTGGTGGCGTCCGGGGTGAAGATGCTGGCGGCTTGACCGGCCGGCGCCGGCGGTGCGCGTTGACCCTGAATTTGGACCAGTCGGGCGGGTGCGACGGAAGCCAGCGTTGGCGGGCGTGGCCAAGCGGCCAAGCCGTGACCCGCCATGCCTCACGGGGTCAGGTGGTGCGCTCTCCGCTCATCGCGGCGGCGGTCAGGGCCTGCGCCTCGCTGGCGGCCGTCCGGCCAGCCTCGCGGCGCTCGCTGTAGCGGTCGGTCAGGTAGTCGCTGCGGTCGCGCACCAGCAGGGTGAACTTCACCAGCTCCTCCATCACGTCCACCACGCGGTCGTAGTAGGGTGACGGCTTCATCCGGCCGGCCTCGTCGAACTCCTGGAACGCCTTGGCCACCGACGACTGGTTCGGGATGGTCACCATCCGCATCCAGCGCCCCAGCACCCGCATGGCGTTGACCGCGTTGAACGACTGCGAGCCGCCCGAGACCTGCATCACCGCCAGCGTGCGCCCCTGCGTTGGCCGGACGCCGCCGCTTTCCAGCGGCAGCCAGTCGATCTGGCATTTCAGGATGCCGGTGAGGGTGCCGTGCCGCTCCGGGCTGACCCATACTTGGCCTTCCGACCATTGCGACAGGGCGCGCAGCTCGGCCACCTTGGGGTGGTCGGCCGGCACGCTGTCCGGCAGCGGCAGGTCACGCGGGTCGAAGATCCGCGTCTCCGCCCCCAGGCGCTGGAGCAGCCGGGCCGCCTCCTCGGCCAGGAAGCGGCTGTAGGAGCGCTCGCGCAGCGAGCCGTAGAGCAGCAGGATGCGCGGCGGGTGGGTGGACACCGGCCCAGGCGTCAGCTTGCCGAGGTCCGGCGCCTCGAAATAGGGCTCGTCCAGGCTCGGGAAATCCGCGCCGTTCTCGCTATCATGCTCGGACATGCCGACACTCTCCGGTGATGGTCCCATGGCGGGGCCGGGCCTCAGGCGCCGGCCCGCCCCTCGTACCAGGGCTTGGTCGCCTTGACGATCCTCACCACCGACAGCATCACCGGCACCTCGACCAGCACGCCGACCACGGTGGCGAGCGCCGCCCCGGAGCCCAGACCGAACAGGCTGATGGCCGCGGCCACCGCCAGCTCGAAGAAGTTCGAGGCGCCGATCAGCGCCGCCGGCGCCGCCACGCACCACGCCACCCCGAACCGGCGCGACAGCCAGTAGGCCAGACCGGCGTTGAGGTAGACCTGGATCAGGATCGGCACCGCCAGCAGCAGGATGACCAGCGGCTGCGCCAGGATCTGCTCGCCCTGGAAGCCAAACAGCAGCACCAGCGTGGTCAGCAGCGCCACCAGCGACACCGGCTGCAACACCGACAGCGCGCGGGTCAGGGCCGGCTCGCCGCCCGACGCCAGCAGGGTGCGGCGCCAGAGCTGGGCCGCCACCACCGGCAGCACGATGTAGAGCGCCACCGACAGCAGCAGCGTCCCCCACGGCACGGTGATCGACGAGACGCCGAGCAGCAGCCCGACCAGGGGCGCGAAGGCGAAGACCATGATCAGGTCGTTCAGCGCCACCTGGCTCAGGGTGTAGTGCGGCTCGCCCTCGCACAGGTTCGACCAGACGAACACCATCGCCGTGCAGGGGGCCGCCGCTAGCAGGATCAGCCCGCCGATGTAGGAGGAAATCTGGTCCGCCGGCAGCAGCGGCGCGAACAGGTGGCCGATGAAAAGGGAGCCGAGCAGCGCCATCGAGAAGGGCTTGACCGCCCAGTTGATGACCAGCGTCACGCCGACGCCGCGCCAGTGCTCCTTGACCTGCCCCAGCGCGCCGAGGTCGATCTTCAGCAGCATCGGCACGATCATCAGCCAGATCAGCACCGCTACCGGCAGGTTGACCCGGGCCAGCTCGTCGGCGGCGATGGCCTGGAACAGCCCGGGCGCCAGATGGCCGAAGGCGATGCCCGCGACGATGCACAAGCCCACCCAGACACTGAGGTAGCGCTCGAAGAGGCCCATGGCGGGGCGTTCCGCCGGGGCGGCGTGGATGTCAGCCGTCATGTCGATGGTCCTGTCAGGAGGCGGGGACGACGCGCCGCCCGGCGGCGTCGACGACGGGCTCGCCGTCTTCCTTGGCGAAGGCGCCGCGTTGTGGAGCGGGGAGAAGGTCGAGCACCGCCTCCGACGGCCGGCACAGGCGCACGCCGAGCGGCGTCACCACGATCGGCCGGTTGATCAGGATCGGGTGCGCCATCATGGCGTCGAGCAGCGCCTCGTCCGTCAGCGTGGGATCGTCGAGACCGAGCTCGGCGTAGGGCGTGCCCGTCTGCCGGAGCACGGCGCGCACCGGGACCCCCATGCGCTGGATCAGCGCCACCAGCTCGGCCCGGCTCGGCGGCGTCTTCAGGTACTCGATCACCGTCGGCTCGACGCCGCTGTTGCGGATCAGCCCCAGCGTGTTGCGCGACGTCCCGCAGGCGGGGTTGTGATAGAGGATCACCGCGCCCCCGACCGCCGCCAGCCCTTCGGCCGGTCGCGCGAGATCGGCGCGCAGGCAAACGGCGCTGCCCGGGCACAGGCCGGCGAACTGCGCGCTGGACTGGATCGCCGGAGGGGCCGACGCTCGCTCCACCCGCTGGAAGCCGAGACGCTCGAAGAAGCCGGCGGCGCCGGTGGTGAGCAGCCACAGCCGCTCGACCCCCAGCGTGACCGCCTGCGCGCGCAGGGCCGCCACCACGGCCCAGCCGCCGCCGGCGCCGCGTCGCTCGGCCGGCACGACGACGGAGCGCAGCAGCGCGTCGGCGCCATGGAGTTCCAGCCCGCCATAGCCGAGCGTCCCCTGGGCGTCCGCGACGCGCCAGAAGCGCCGGCCGGGCTCGTCGAGATCGTCGGTAGGCAGGCCGTTGGCTGCCAGCAGGCGGGCGAGCGCCGGGCGCTCCGCGGCGGCCAGCGGGGTGACGCTCCCGGTCATGCGCCGTTCCCCGCGCCGGCCATGTCGTCGAGCCGGCGCTTGAGGGCCAGCCGGTCGAGCGCGGCGAAGGGCAGGCTGGCGAAGGCCTGGATGCGGCGCTGAATCTGGCCGAACACCGTGGCGGTGAAGGCGGCCCTCTCGGCGTCCGAGCCCTGGGCGCTCGACGGGTCCGGGAAGCCCCAGTGCGCCGTCATCGGCTGGCCCGGCCACACCGGGCAGACCTCGCCGGCGGCGCTGTCGCAGACGGTGACGATGACGTCCATGTGCGGCGCCCCGGGCAGCGCGAACTCATCCCAGCTCTTGGAGCGCAGCGTGGCGGTCGGAAAGTCGAGGCGCTCCAGCAGGTCGCGGACCTGCGGGTTGAGGCGCCCGGTCGGCTGGCTGCCGGCGCTGTAGGCGCGGAAGCGGCCGCGGCCCTCGCGGTTGAGCAGGCACTCGGCCATGACGCTGCGGGCGCTGTTGTGGGTGCACAGGAACAGGACGTTGTGGACGCGGTCGGTCATCGCGGGATCGCCTTTTCCAGGCCGCGGGATGCGGCGGGTCGGGTCAGGTCTCGGAAGCGCAGCCCGCCGGGCCGCAAGCTCCCGCCTGGAGGAGGTCGGAGGAGCACAGCTCGGGACGGCCCTGGCAGCAGTCCTCCATCAGGAAGGCGATCAGCTGCCGGGTGCCCTCGTAGTCGCAGGCGTAGAAGATTTGCCGCTGGACCCGCCAGGAGCGCAGCAGCCCGGCGCGCTCCAGCGTTGCCAGATGGTGCGACAGGGTCGAGCCGGGGACGCCGACCTGCTGGGCGACATCGCCGGCGGTCAGCCCGTTCGGCCCGGCCTGGATCAGCAGGCGGAATACGGCCATGCGGGTGTCCTGGGCCAGGGCGGCGAAGGCATCGATGGCGTTCTTCGTTTCCATATTTCTACCCTAGTCGAACAATGAAGATATGGCAAGCGCCTTGCCGGCGGCACGGCTCCGGTCCATGTCGCCTGGACAGGGCGCCAAGCCGACCGGGGGCTGAGGAGCCGAAGAGTCGAACGTCGGGGCGGCGGCCTGTCCAGGCTCCCTCCCGGTGACGCGCGTCACCCAGCCGCCATCGCCCAATTCGACGGTTCGTTCCATCACGGCCTGGTTTCAAGCACAAATCATGACTGGCGCAGTCGCGGTTGCGCTGGTTCGCTCGATAAAACATCCAGGAGGGCAAGTCATGGCGGATGATGGCGGAGACCACTCCGACGGTGTCGACTGCGACCCTGCGACGATCACGATCGATTGGCCGGCCAGCCGGACGGAGTGGGCCGATCGGGTTGAGGCGCAGCTCGCCCCGCGCCTCGCGGGTGACCCGCGCTTTGTGAACGCCGAGGCGCTGATTGGGAAGTTCCGGCGCTTGGCGGCGCTGTTGGGGGAAGCGCCCGAAAGCCGGGACTACATCCGCGCGCTCATCGAGGACGTGAACGAGATGGCCACGGCGGCGGCGCTCCTGGACCGGATGGATGGTCAAGCCACCCTGCACTATGAGCCACCCCTGGCGGGCACCAGGAAGCGGATCGACTTCCTTGTCCGGTCCCATGACGGGAGTAAGGCGTGGTTCGAGGTGAAGAGCATCCGGCCAAGCTGGGACGACGGCGATGCCTCCTGGCAGCGCTTCGAGCGGCTTGCGGCCGAATTTCCGGGGAACGCCAGATTGGTCGTCCAGCGGGAGTTCGCGGGCGCGGCCCTTGCGGGACAAGCCATCAAGACCCGTTGGGGGTTTCTTGGCAGAACCGCCGAGGTCGAACAGAGGGCCGCGCTGCTGCAGCCGGAGGACGATGGGCCGGTGCGTCTGGTTCTCTGCTCGAACGGCTTCGATTGGACGGAAAGCGACCTTGAGGACTTCGCGGATTTCTACAGAACGGGCGTGTTTCGTCCCGACGACTGGTCACGGAATGCTATCCCTCTGTTTCTGGAAGAGAACGGGATCGTTTTCACACGACGCTTGGCGGGCCTCTGTTACCTGCAGCGATCCCACGACGCCGTGTTCGCGAGCCGCTTTTCCCTCGACGTGAGCGGGCCCGACTTCACTTGGTGAGAGGAGCAGCCCGGAACCATCGGCGGTCCTGGTGGGGGCTGGAGCCGGCGAGGTGGCAGCCGGCCGCCCAGCGGGCGAGCCCCCGGACAAGCGCCCGGGGGCCGGGAACATCCTCCAGCGGTGCGTCGTTGCGGACGGCGCGCCGCTCCTCCAGGCGCTCGTCCAGCGTCTCCTCCAATCGTCCCGCCCTCCTCCAGGGCTCCGCCCAGCCAGCGAGGACAATGCAGAGCATGGGATGAGCGGAGCGCATCTGTTTCTCGGGTGTAACGATGCCTGGGTTGCCGCACGCGTTGGCGAGGGTGTAGAAAACAGCGGTACACCAACGGCGTGTGGCGGCGGATGCATCTGGCGGAACTCCATCTGGAGAATTTTCGGCTCTTCGCGCGTTTGGCGCTCACGCTGCGTCCCGGACTGAACGTCCTCGTGGGTGAGAACGACGCGGGGAAATCGGCGGTCATCGATGCGGTGCGGTTGGTTGTCGGCGCCGCCGGGCACGACACCGCACGGATCGATGCCGATCGCGATTTCCACTGGAGGAGTGATCAGCGGGAGCCGGAGGCGCGGCTGGCGATCACCTGCAAGTTCGCCGGCATCTCCGAGGCCGACGCCTCCGGCTTTATCGAGCATCTCACGTACGAGGGCGATCCCGAGGCACCTCAGGCGCCCGTTCTGTACTTGACGCTGGTGGCACACCGTCCCACCAGAGCGGGATCGGTCAAGGTCAAGCACGCTTCCCGCTGGCGTGTTTCGGTGGAATTGCGGTCTGGAAAGGATGGTCAGGGGCCCTGGTTCGAGGGACCGGCCCGGGCGCTTCTGGAAGCCACCTATCTGAAGCCTCTGCGTGATGCCGAACGTGAGTTGTCCTCCGGGCGGAACTCGCGTCTGTCGCAGATTCTCCGTCACACGCTCGCCATCGCTGGCGAGGACGACGAGGCGTTTGACGTTCAAGCCTTCGTCAGCGCCCTGGGCTCAGGGGACCCGGGCGTGTCGCTGCCACAGACGCTGTTGCGGCGCGGTGAGCTGGCGGATCATTTGATTGAAACCCACGCCGGGGTGAGCAAGGCACGCGCCCGCCTGAACGAGGATTATCTGCACCATCTCGCCCTGGGCTCCGACCGGATGTCCAGCCACATCGGCGTTGCGTGCGGCGCCGATGAGTTGCGGCTGCGGCTGTTGCTGGAGAAGTTGGAGCTGCTGTTGCTTCCCAGCGGGCCTTCAGCCGCCGACCCTGAGGCGTCGGGTGCGGCGATGACGCGCCGTCCCCGTCTGCATCCGCGTGGGCTCGGCTACCAGAACCTGCTGTTCATGGCCTGTGAGCTGCTGCTTCTGGGGCAGGATGAGGAGAAGATGCCGCTTCTTCTCATCGAGGAGCCGGAGGCGCATCTGCACCCGCAACTTCAGCTTCGCCTCATTGATTTTCTGCTGAGCCGTACCGAGCCAGGGCTTCGCTCCGCCGCCAAGGCGGAGACGGAGGAGGCGGCAGCGGATGCGGAACGGGGGGACAGCGACCGGAGCCTCGGGAAGGGGGCGCCGTCGGGAGCAGGCTATGGGGCGGCATGGCCGGACGCCCGGTCGGAGCGCCCGGTGCAGGTGCTGATGTCGACCCACAGCCCGGTCCTTGCGTCGAAGCTGCCGCTTGGCAGCCTGATCGTTCTCGCGGGTGGTCAGGGCTTCTCCTTGGCGGAGGGCCGGACCCGGCTGGTCGCTGGAGACTACCGGTTCCTGCAGCGCTTTCTGGACGCGACCAAGGCCAACCTGTTCTTCGCGCGCGGCGTCATCGTCGTCGAAGGGACGGCGGAGGCGTTGCTGTTGCCGACCATCGCGGCCCTGCTCGGCATCGATCTGGCCAAGCATGGGGTGTCGATCGTCAATGTCGGCGGGACCGGCTTGCACCGCTACGCCCGCATCCTGATGCGCAGCGATGACGTTCCGGGCCCCTGTCCCGTTGCCTGCGTGACCGATCGTGACGTGCTGCCGGATTGCGCGCGCGACATCCTCATGCTGAAGCCTGGAAGCCGGCAGAAGACCGAATCCCAGATCGATGCCGATGCGTGGATGAAGGCGAAGGTCAAAGCGGATGGGCAACGCGTGAGGACGTTCGTCTCGGATCACTGGACCTTGGAGTACGATCTGGCGCGCGCCGGACTGGAGCGCGAGATCTACATCGCCGGGCGTCTGGCGGCACGCGACGATGAGACCGATGGCCCGGGCGATAGGGCTGGAGCGGCTTGGACAGAGTGGGAAGCCGAGGCCGAACAGGCCTACGAGCAATTGCGGGCAGACTGCACGGACCCGATCGAGCGTGCGGTCCGCGTCTACAAGGTGGTGGCGGCCGGCTCGAAGGCGGCGGCGGCTCAAACCCTAGCCCGTATCCTGGAGGAGCGCTACAGCACGGCCGCCGAGCGGCGGGTCTTTGCCAGCAAGGTGCCGCGCTACCTGAGCGAGGCCTTGCGGCATGCCACGGCCACCGACCAGCCGATGCCCGTTGCCAGAGCCGAGGTGCTTGTCGACGAATGAGCGAGGTTTTTTCGCTGCCCGTCATCGATGACGCCGATATTTTCTGGATCGAAGAGGCACTGGGATTGCGCTTCGAGGGCGAGCGCCGGGATGTTCTGCGGGCCTTGGACTCCGGCGATGTCGAAGCCTGCCCAGGAAGCGGCAAGACAACGCTCCTGGTCGCCAAGCTGGCCATTCTGGCGCGCAAGTGGACGGCGCGGAGCCGTGGCATCTGCGTGCTCTCCTACACGACCGTCGCCCGCGATGAACTGGAAAAGGGAGTGCAGCGGGTACCGGAAGCGGCGCGTCTGCTGGCCTATCCGCATTATGTCGGGACCATCCACGGATTCGTGAACAGCTTCCTGGCCTTGCCTTATCTCCGATCATACCATATGGGGCCGATTGGCGTCCGCTTCATCGACGATGACCGATGCCGGGCTGTCGCACGCCGGATCGTTTGGGAGGATGACCGGTTCGAACCGATCCGCAAGTTTGCCATCATGCGCGCCCAGAGTTCATCACGGAAAGCCACGGCCGGTGCTCCGCAGAAGACCGCCATGGAGGTCGTGTCTGAACTGTGCCACGCGCTGGAGTACCGGGGGGCCGACCTGGGCCTAGACCTCTCGGCCTTTCAGTTGAAAGATCCGAAGCAGCCCACCTATAAGGCTATGATTAAGCTTCGGCGTCGCCTTCGCCGACTCGGGTGTTTCTTCCACAACGACATGTTCGCGTTTGGAGAGCGGCTGGTTGCCGAGGCGCCCCAGTATCCGGCTCTGATACGGCACCGCTTCCCCTGTGTTTTCATGGACGAGATGCAGGATACCCGCCCTTTGCACGCCGCCATGCTGTCACGGCTTTTTCCCAAAGACGCCTGTGCGCTGCGGCAGCGCTTCGGCGACAGCGATCAGGCCATCTATGACGGAGACCGCGGCGAGCCCGAAGCCGTTCCGGTGGATGCCTTTCCGGACACGCAGGCGCGCAGCCTGCCGCGCAGCAACCGGTTCGGGGGCTGGATCGCCGCGCGGGCGTCCGCCGTGGCGCCGAGCCGGCGTGTGATGGAAGGCGATGCCTTGCATCGTTGGGGGGCCTTGAAGGGTGAACCGACCGGCAGCCGTGGCCACACCATTTTCCTCTTTGGCCCCGAGGCCATGCATGAACGTCCGCTGCAAGCCTTCGGCGCGCTGCTGTGCCGAGAGTTCGACGGCGATACCCTTCGCCAGGGGGTGTTCACGGCCATCGGGCGGGTTCACGCCCCTCCAGGTCAGCGTGCACGCAAGGCGGATCAGTTGCCGCACTCCGTCCGTGACTATTGGAACCGGTACGAGCCAGACGCCTCCCGCCGCACGGCGCGGCCGCGTGTTCTTGCCGATTACCTGTGCCTGGCTCACCACCGACGAACCGAGAGCGGCGAACTGGGGCCAGCCATCACGGAACTGGCGCTGGGTTTGATCCATCTGCTGGAAGCGTGCGGAGCGCCTGATTTCGGAACGCGCCACAACCCGCTTCGTCAACTCCGTGCGTATGCGTCCGAACGGCCAGCCTTGTGGCAGGCGATGCACAAATGGCTGTGGGATTGTGCGACCATGAGCACGCCTCCCAATCCAGCCGCTTGGCCTGTCATCAGGGTCGCGACGGAAGCGCTCGTTGCAAGCCACCAGGAAGAAGGATGGCATGGTCCGCGCTGGATGGAACCGATCGATGCGTTTCTCGCGTGGCCTACGGAGGCGATTGTCCGGCCGCCCGAACAGCCTCCCCGCCACCTTTATGCCCACGACGACGAGAACGGGAGGTCGGTGAACATCCGGCTTGGCTCGATCCACAGCGTTAAAGGGCAAACCCACACCGCCACCCTGATCCTCGACACATTTTTTCACTCTTGCCACATTGGACGACATTTTCGGCTGCTGGCTGGCCGTAAGAGCCCCATAGCCCTTGATGCACAGCGATTGCTTTACGTTGCCATGACACGGCCAAGCCATTTGCTGTGCGTGGCGCTGAGAGCCAGTCATCTCGGTGAGGGCAAAGCCGCGCTTGGCTGGGAGCGTCGCCTGCAAGACGTCGGGTGGCGGATCGAGCGCATTGCTTCCTAACCGGCCCACATCTCAGCCCGACGCCCGATTGGTCCAGTCAATTCGATGGTTCTGGAAACTGCGATGTGGGTGGCCCATCTTATTCCCGGAAAGCGGCGCGTGTCCCAGGCCGCCGCATGGAACGAGACGATCCCGATGACCTCGCTGGATGTGACCACCGCCGCCCGCTGCTTCGCCGAGCTGGGCCACCCGACCCGGCTGGCGATCTACCAGCGCCTGGTGCAGGCCGGCGACGGCGGCATGACGGTGGGCGCCATCGGCGAGGAGTTGGGCGTGCCGGCCTCCACCCTGTCGCACCACCTCAAGCAGCTGATGATCGTCGGGCTGATCGAGCAGGTGCGCGAGGGCCGCATCCTGCATTGCCGCCCGCTCTACCCGCAGATGGACGGCCTGGTGAGCTTCCTCACCGAGCAGTGCTGCGCCCGCCCGATTACGCCGCGGGCGGCCGAAGCGGAGACCGGGACGCCCGGCTGCTGCTGACGGTCAGCGCGGCCGGCGGCACGCCGCGAAGCCGAAGCTTCCCACCACCACGAGTGAAGCGGCGACCGTCGCGGCGATCACCGGGCCGTAGGAGCCGTTCCACTGCCACAGCAGGGCGGCCAGCGTCGGCGCGACGGCCTTGAGCAGCGCCGTCGGCACCGTCAGCACGCCGTTGACCGCGCCATAGGCCGAGCGGGTCAGCATGTCGGGCACCGCCGCGCCGCGCACGATGGTCATGATGCCGTTGGCGCTGCCGTAGAGCAGCGCAAAGGCGACCAGCACGGGCGTGCTGTGGTCGGCCAGGAAGAGCAGGGCGAACGCCGCCGGCAGGGCGAGGGTCGTGGCGACGCCGATCCCGCGGATCGACAGCCTGCGGGCGGCGGCGGCGATGACGATGCGCCCGGCGACCTGGGCCGGACCGATCAGGGCCATCGCCCCCACCACCGCCGCCGACGACAGCCCGCGCTCGATCAGCAACGGGTAGAGGTGGAAACTCAGCGCGGAGAAAATGGCGTAGTAGACGGTGAAGGCGATGGCCAGCCCCCAGAAGACCGGCTGACCCAACGCCCAGCGCACGACGCGGCGGTCCTCCGCCCCGCTGGCCGACGTGGCGGCGGTCGCGTCACGCCGCCCGTCGATCACCGCCAGATGCAGGGGCACACAGAGGGCCAGATTCACCAGCGCCAACGCCTCCAGCGTGCCGCGCCAGCCCAAGCGGTCGAGCAGAAGCTGGGTCAACGGGATGAAGACGGTGCTGGCGAATCCGCCCCACAGGGTCAGTGCGGTGATGCCGCGCCGGGCGTCGGCACCGTAGCGTCGCGCCACGACGGCGAAGCCCGGCTCGTAGAGCGTCATCGACTGGGCGAGCCCGAGGCCGATGAAGACCAGCACGAGCGGCCAGCCGCCGGGCAGCGCCGACCAGGCCCACAGCAGGGCGCCGGCCAGCAGCGAGCCCGCCGCCATCACCGCCCGCCCCTGGCCGCGGTCGATGGCGCTGCCGACCGGGATGGCGGTCAGGCCGGAGCAGCCCAGCGCCAGCGACGCCAGCAGGTAGACCTCGGTCTTGCTCCAGCCGAACTCGGCCGCAATCGGTTCGGCGAGCAGCGGAAAGCTGTAGATCAGGGAGCCCCAGGAGACGATCTGCGCGGCGCCGAGGCCGGCGATGAAGGCCCGCGGCGAGCGGAGCGCCCGGCCCGGCGCCCGCCCGCCGGACAACGCGCCGCTCACGGCGCGCGCGGCCCGCAGCAGCCACCCGCCGGGCCGGCACCGGCGGCCACGGGTTCAGGGGCGCAGCACGACGCGACCGGCGCCGGCGCGCCGCAGCAGCCGGCCTCCTCCGCGACGTCCGCGGCGTTTGGAAGGTCGCTGCTGCACACCCCGGTTTCAGGCAGGTCGAGCTGCACCGCGTGGGCGGCGTCGAGATCGCCGGCGAGGAAGGCCGCGATCGAGCGCACCTGCTCGTAGCCGGTCGCCATCAGGAAGGTCGGGGCGCGGCCGTAGCTCTTGACGCCGACGGTGTAGAAGCCCGGCTCGGGGGGGTCAGCTCGCGCACGCCGTGCGGCCGCACCGTGCCGCAGCTGTGCAGGTTCGGGTCGATCAGCGGCCCCAGCGCGTCGGCGCATTCCAGCCAGGGATCGAGACGCAGACGCAGCTCGCGCAGTGGCGCGAGGTCGGGCCGCTGGCCGGTGGCGACGATGATCGCGTCGATCCCGGCGATGCGGCGCCCGCCGCCGTTCTCGACGGCGAGGCGGCCGTCTTCCACCACCACCGCGGCGGCGCGGAAGCCGGTGACTAGCTCGATGGCGCCGCTTTCCTGCCGCCGGCGCAGTGCCGTGCCCAGGGCGCCCCGCGCGCGCAGCGCGTCGGCGTCGCCACCGCCGAACACCCGCCGCAGGTCGTCGCCGCCGCGCACCGCCCAGACCACGCCGGTGCCCGGCTCTTCCTCGGCCAGCGTCGCCAGATCGAGCAGCGCGTTGGCGGCCGAGTGGCCGGAGCCGACGACGAGGACCCGCTTGCCGGCATAGCGGGCCCGCGCCGCTCCCAGCACGTCGGGGATGCCGTAGGCGATGCGGGCGGCGTTGGCCGCCTCGCCGATCGCCGGCAGGCCGTTGGCGCCCATCGGGTTGGGCGTGCTCCAGGTTCCCGAGGCGTCGAGAACGGCGCTCGCCTGCAGCTCGGTGTCTCCCGCCGGGGTGGCGACCCTCACGACGAAGGGAGCCGCGGCGCGGCCGGCGGTCTTGACCTTGTCGACGCCCTGGCGGCTGATCGCCGTCACCCGGTGGTTCAGGCGCAGGCGCGCGGCGATCGGCGGCAGGGCGGCCAGCGGGCGCAGGTAGTGGTCGACCAGTTCGCCGCCGGTCGGCAGGGCGTCGGGCGGCGGCGCCTGCCAGCCGCCGGCCTCCAGCAGGGCGCGGGCGGCGTGGTCGATGTTGTAGCGCCACGGAGAGAAGAGCTGAACCTGGGCCCAGTCCCGGACATGGGCGGCGATGTCGGGGGCCGCCTCCAGCACCAGCGGCTCGAGGCCGCGATTGAGGAGGTGGGCGGTGGCGGCCAAGCCGACCGGCACAGCGCCGATCACGATGATGGGAAGGGACGTCATCTCCGGACCTCCAGGCGAGGGAGTGGGGGATTGCGCGGACCGGCGCATGCGGCGGACATATTTCGATGAAACTAGAAATATCGCATCTTCCCCGCTGGGTCAAAGGATAGTTCCAACTTCATCGAAATGTTCGAGCCGACCGCCCACCGACGCCGGTTGCGCGGGCGAACCGGGGGCCGTGGCGGTCAACCGCCCCTTCGATCGTCGAATAACCGGTCCGGCACGCAGCTTCCATCCCGTTGAGTGCCGTCTTGATCATGGGCTTCCCTCGGGAGAGCTGATCCTGAGGGAAGAACTGGACGGTTCGCCTCCGTGCTGGGATGGCCATTCCATGGTCGCGTGGCCTATGCTTGAGCCACTTTCAGCCTGCAGGGTCAGAAGCTTGGCGGCTGCCGCCGAAAGCTTGCGCATGAGGGCACGGCGCTCACGAGCGCGGAGCTTCTTCGGCAATGGCCCATGCGCCTCCAGAACCTGCCGGACGGCATCCACGATGTGCGGGCTGATCGTCAGGCAAGGGGCTGGCCGGCTTGAGGGCGACATGGAGCGCCATCGGGCTTGCCGCATCACCTTCTCGGGACGCGGCAGGCCCGGTCGCTTGCCAAGGACGAGGTTCCGCTTGTCCCATGTCGCCTGCCGCGCGGTGCCGATCCGCGACGCGGCCTGGGTGTTGGCCGCCACGGGTCGGTAATGGAAGGGGCCGACCAACGGAAAGCGGGAAACGTGGCAGTTCCTCGTTATCGGAGGCGGATCGGCCAGCAGCACTCTGGCCCAAGCCATGTGATTCCAATGCGCCTCGGCCAGCCGCTCCGCGTAGCTGGGATGGTTGCTCCAGGGCTTGGCGAGGGTCTGGGCCGTGCGCGTGGCGACCGTGTCCTGCGACGGCCACCCGACCGACAGAGCCCGACCGATCAGCGGCATCGCCAGCATCTCGCCCGGCCAGACCTCCAGGAGAAGCCGGATCATGGCCGTGAACTGCGCCTGGTCGCGGTCCGTCTTGCGGCCGGCCCGGTTGCTCGTGCGCAGGCCGGCGAACAGGGTGGTGAAGGGCGCCGTGACGAGCTGCCAAGCCAGGACCAGCGACACGGTCTGAACCGCGCCGGGATTGTCGGAGGCCCCACTTCTTGAGAAACTGGGGTCCTCATGACGAAACAGGCATCACCCAAATACGCCCCTGAAGTCCGTGAGCGCGCGGTTCGGATGGTGTTCGAGCACCAGGGCGAGCACGCCTCGCAATGGGCGGCGATCAGCTCGATTGCGGCGAAGATCGGCTGCACGGCGGAGACGCTGCGCGGCTGGGTCCGGCAGACCGAACGGGACCAGGGCAAGCGGCCCGGCCCGACGACGGACGAACAGGAGCGGATCAAGGCGCTGGAGCGCGAGAACCGCGAACTGCGCCAAGCCAACGAGATCCTGCGCAAGGCATCGGCGTATTTCGCTCAGGCGGAGCTCGACCGCCCGTTCCGGAAATGATCGCCTTCATCGACGCGCACCGCGCCGTTCACGGGGTCGAGCCGATCTGCCGAGTGTTGCCGATCGCCCCGTCCACCTACCGCGCCCATGCCGCTCGGCGGGCCGATCCGTCCAAGGCGCCGGCCCGCTCGCGAAACGACGCGGAGCTGAGTATTGCTATCCGACGGGTCTGGGATGCGAACTTCCAGGTCTATGGGGTACGGAAAGTGTGGCGGCAGGTGCGGCGGGACGGCATCGACGTGGCGCGCTGCACGGTGGCTCGGCTGATGCGTCAGATGGACCTGAAGGGGGCGACGCGCGGCAAGGCCGTGCGCACCACGATCAGCGACCGGGCGGCGCCGTGCCCCGCTGACCGGGTGAACCGCCAGTTCCAGGCACCCCGCCCGAATGCCTTGTGGGTCGCGGATTTCACGTATGTTGCGACGTGGCAGGGCTTCGTCTACGTGGCCTTCGTCATCGACACGTTCGCCCGCCGGATCGTCGGCTGGCGGGTGTCGCGCACCGCCCATGCCGGCTTCGTGCTGGATGCCCTGGAGCAGGCGCTCCACGAGCGCCGGCCGGTCAAGGGCAGCGGCCTCATCCACCACTCCGACCGCGGGTCGCAATACGTTGCTATCCGGTACACCGAGCGCCTCACCGAAGCCGGCGTCGAACCCTCCGTGGGCAGCGTCGGTGATTCCTACGACAACGCCTTGGCCGAGACCATTAACGGCCTCTACAAGACCGAGGTGATCCGGCGCCGTGGGCCATGGCGCACCCTGGAGGCCGTCGAGTTCGCCACCCTGGAATGGGTGGACTGGTTCAATCACCGGCGCCTGCTTGAACCCATCGGCAACATTCCGCCCGCCGAGGCCGAAGCACGCTACTATGCTCAAACCGAGGACGTCGCCATCGCGGCGTGACTCAACCAAACCGGCCTCCGACAAACCCGGTGCGGTTCACCCAGCAGTCATGCGAATCCATTGGCAGCTTATACAGCCTATAGCCTGTAGCTATGAGCAATCCCGAGAAACGATGAGACAGTCTCGGTGTATTTCGACTAAAGAAAGAGGGTTGAAATCGAAAAAACCTTCAGAGAGGGGACCTTTGATGACCAATCACGTTCCGCAATACAATTGGGACACGATTCCAGAACGCGAACTTCGGTCCGGTGTCGTTCAAAAGGTGTTCCGTGGCGACGATGTGCTGATTGGACAAACCACGCTCCATCCAGGCATGACCACCGCGCCGCACAGCCATCCCTACGAGCAGATCTTTATGATCCTGAAGGGACGGGTCACGCTGCATGTGGGCGACCAGAGCTTTGACTGTCCGGCCGGCACGGTCGTCCGCATTCCGCCGAACGTGATCCACTGGGCCGACGGGCCCCGCGAGGAGGATGGTCCGGCTCTGAACATGGATGTCTGGACACCGCTTCGCCCCGATTACGCCGAGCACACCACCTATCAGACCGACAGCTTCAGCCGCTGACGCGACGGCCGATACGGCGGACTGCGCAGCCGGCGTCAGCACGCCGGCCGCATCCCGGAGAGGCACTGACCCACCATCGTCGTCCACGGCATTGAGCTTACCGACAATCTGAAAAACATCAAACTGGTCCGGCGGGAAGTCGGTATGGTGTTCCAGCACTTCAACCTGTTCCCGCACATGACCGTGCTGGACAACTGCACACTCGCTCCAATCTGTGTCCGCAAGCTGCCGAAGGCGGAAGCGGAAGAGCGGGCGATGAGCTACCTGAATCGGGCACGCATTGCCGAGCAGGCCAAGAAGTATCCGGGCCAGCTGTCGGGCGGCCAGTAGCAGCGTGTCGCCATTACGCGGTCGCTGTGCATGAGCCCGAAGGGTGATGCGATTCAAGGAACCCACTTCGGCACTTGACCCCGAAATGTTTAAAGAGGTGCTGGACGTCATGATCGGCTTGGCCGAGGACGGCATGACCATGCTGTTGGTGACGCACAAGATGGGCTTCGCCAAGTCAGTCGCCGACCGCATCATCTTCATAGGCCGCGGCGAGATCGTGGAGCAGGACACGCCGGACTCGTTCCTCTCGAAATCGAAGCGCACGCGCCTCTTCCTCAGCCAAGTCTTGGATCACTGAGGACACCGCACGCCGAGCCGGAGCCTATTCGCCCCGATCGCCCAATTCCCCACCCAATCAGTGTGCTGGCTCATGAACACCCCGTCCCCCTCGTCCCACAACCTCAATGACATTGACCATCTCGAGACCGCCGATTGGCTGAGCGCGCTGGAAAGTCTGGCGCGCGCGAGCGGTCTGGAGCGGACCCGGTTCCTGCTGTCGGCCCTCGACGTCCACGCCAAGCAACTCGGCATCGTTTTGGACACCCCATCCTATTCCCCTTACCGGAACACCATTCCGGTGGATGCCCAGCCGTCCTATCCCGGCGATCTGGAGATGGAGGAACGGATCACCGCCATCATACGCTGGAACGCTCTGGCGATGGTGGTGCGGGCGAACCGGGCCTATGGCGAGTTGGGTGGGCACATCGCCAGCTACGCGTCCGCCGCCGAGATCTTTGAAGTCGGCTTCAATCACTTCTTCCGAGCGCCGACCGATGAACAGGACGGCGACATCGTCTATTTCCAGCCTCATTCCGCACCCGGCGTCTATGCACGCGCCTTTCTCGAGGGCCGTCTCAGCGAAGGCCAGCTCAAGCGATACCGGCAGGAGATCGGGGCTCCCGGCCTGTGCTCCTACCCCCACCCCTGGCTGATGCCGGACTTCTGGCAAGTCCCCACCGGGTCGATGGGCATCGGTCCGCTGAGCGCGGTCTACCAAGCTCGCTTCATGCGGTATCTGCGCGACCGCAGTCTGCTGCCGACCGATGGGCGCCATGTGTGGGGCGTGTTTGGAGACGGCGAAATGGACGAACCGGAATCCATCGCCGGCCTCACTCTGGCCGCCCGCGAGCAGCTTGACAACCTCACCTTCGTGATCAACTGCAATTTGCAGCGCCTGGATGGACCGGTGCGTGGCAACGGGCAAATCATCCAGGAGCTTGAGCGACTCTTCCTGGGAGCCGGGTGGAACGTCATCAAAGTTTTGTGGGGATCGGAATGGGACAGCCTGTTCGCTCGCGACACCAACCACTCCCTGCTGCGCCGCTTCGCTGCCACTGTTGACGGCAAATATCAAACCCTCGGGGCCAAGGACGGCGCCTACAACCTCGCGCATTTCTTCAGCGAGGACCCGGAGGTTCAGCGGCTGGTCGCCCACATGTCGGATGCGGAGATCAATGCCCTCAAACGCGGCGGGCACGATCTTCGCAAGCTTTACGCCGCCTTCGCCGCAGCCAAGGCGACCAAGGGGAAGCCGACGGTCATTCTCGCCAAGACCAAGAAGGGGTATGGAATGGGCGGGGCCGGCGAGTCCCGCATGACCGCCCACCAGGCCAAGAAACTGGATGTCGATGCGCTGTATGCGTTCCGGGACCGGTTTGCGCTGCCGCTGACGAATGAGCAGGTGGAGCGCCTCGACTTCTATCGTCCCGGCGAAACCAGCGCCGAGCTGAGCTATCTGCGCGCGCGCCGGGCGCCCCTCGGCGGCAGCCTGCCGGCGCGCCGGCGCACGGCCCCAGCCCTTCCGGTTCCCTCCCTGTCCTCCTACGCCGACTTTGCCTTGAACGCCGCCGGCAAGGAGATGTCCACCACCATGGCCGTGGTGCGCATGCTCGGCACGGTGCTGAAGGACCCGACCCTCGGTCCGCGCATCGTTCCGATCGTTGCCGACGAGGCCCGCACCTTCGGCATGGCGAACCTGTTCCGGCAAATCGGCATCTACGCCCCGCAAGGCCAGCTTTACGAACCTGAGGATGCGGGATCGATGCTGTTCTACAAGGAAGCCAAAGACGGTCAGATCTTGGAGGAAGGGATCACGGAGGCGGGCGCGCTCTCCTCCTGGACCGCGGCTGCAACCTCCTACAGCACGCATGGCGTCGCCCTGCTGCCGGTCTACATCTACTACTCAATGTTCGGCTTCCAGCGTGTGGGAGACCTCATCTGGGCCGCCGCGGACCAGCGCTCCCGAGGCTTCCTCATCGGCGCGACGGCCGGACGGACGACGCTCGGTGGCGAGGGGCTCCAGCATCAGGACGGCTCCAGCTTGCTCACCGCAGCCACGGTCCCGAACTGCCGGGGCTGGGATCCCGCCTTCGCCTATGAAGTGGCCGTGATCCTGGATTACGGCATGCGCCGCATGCTGGAGGAGCAGCACGACGAATTCCACTATCTGGCCGCAATGAACGAGAACTACGCCCAGCCCTCGATGCCGGCGGGAGCGGCAGAAGGGATCGTGAAGGGCCTCTATCAGTTCGACAAACGGGTCGCCGGCGATCCGGTTGGGGAGGTGCGGCTGATCGGGTCGGGCGCGATCTTCCCCGAGGTGGTTGCGGCCGCCGACATGCTGGCCGAGGACTGGGGCGTGACGAGTACCTTGTGGTCGGCCACCAGTTTCTCCGAGCTGGCGCGTGAGGCGCGCGACGCGGAGCGGAGGAACCGCCTCAATCCACTGAACGAGCCCATCCGCAGCCACTTGGCCGACTGCCTTGCCGGCGATGTTCCGATCGTCGCCGCCTCGGATTACGTCCGCGCCTGGCCCCAGCTGATCGTGTCGTATCTGACGGCCCCTTTCACCGCCTTGGGGACCGACGGCTTCGGCCGCAGCGACACCCGCGCGGCGCTGCGGATGTTCTTCGAGGTCGATCGCCACAGCATCGTGGTGGCCGCGCTGTCCACCCTGGCCGACCGGGGCACTCTCCCGCGCACGGCGGTGGCCGAGGCAATTGGCCGCTACCGCCTCGACCCGCAGTCTTCCGCCCCTTGGACCGTGTGACCGGAGCACAGCATGACCACGATCATTGACGTCTGCTTGCCCGATATCGGCGATTACAAGGACGTCCCAGTCATTGAGCTTCATGCCAAAGCGGGGGATCGCGTCACCGTCGACTCTCCGCTGATCACAATCGAGTCCGACAAAGCCACGATGGAGGTTCCCTCGCCTGCGACCGGCACCATCGACGAGGTGACGATTGAACTCGGTTCAAGGGTCAACCAAGGTGTGCTGTTGATGAGGTTGCGGGTCGATGACGCCTCTGCGTTCAGTCCTGCCGGGTCACCCCAGCCTCGCCCCGGCAGCCTGCCCGCCGGGGCGGCGTCCGTGGCCCCGAGCTTGGCGATCCGCGCATCGGAGCCGCCCGACGACACCGCCGCGTCAACCGCTGCCCCGACGCTGACCGCGGGTCACGCGACGCCGTCGGTCCGTGCCATGGCGCGGGAGCTGGGGGTCGAACTGTCCGCGATTGCCCCGACGGGACCCAAAGGCCGCATTCTGCGCGAGGATTTGGCCGCGCATGTCAAGCGGGCGATGGCGGCTCCGGCACCACAGGCCGGACAGCCGGCTAGCCTGCCGCCGTGGCCCGCCATTGATTACGCCCGGTTCGGCCCGGTTCGTCGTGAGCCTCTGTCACGCATCCAGAAGATGTCCGGGGCCAACCTGACGCGCAACGCCCTTGTCATTCCCCACGTCACCAATTTCGACCGGGCCGATGTGACCGATGCCGAGGCGTTCCGGCTCGACGTCAACGCGGAGGTCCGCGAACCGCCGCTCAGGTTGACCATGGTCGCCTTCCTGATCAAGGCCGCGGCGCTGGCGCTGCGCGCCTTCCCGCGCTTCAACACGGCCCTGGACGGCGATGAGCTGGTGCTGAAGGACTATGTGCATGTCGGCTTCGCCGTCGACACACCGCACGGTCTGATGGTTCCTGTGATCCGAGACTGCGACCGCAAGGGGCTGGTCGAGATCGCCGCCGAGATGCGCCGCTTGGCTGACAAGGCTCGTGAGGGCAGGCTGGCCGGGAGCGACATGCAGGGAGGATGCTTCACCGTCTCCTCCCTTGGCGGCATCGGCGGCGATGGGTTCACGCCGATCATCAACGCACCCGAGGTGGGCATTCTGGGAGCCGGGCGAGCCTCGATGCAGGCGGTCTGGGCCGGGCAGGCCTTCCATCCCCGCCTGATCCTGCCGATCAGCCTGTCCTGGGATCACCGTGTCGTCGACGGCGTCGCCGCGGCGCGCTTCCTCCGCCACGTCGCGCAGACCCTGGGCGATCTGCGCCGCTTTGCCTTGTGAGGGCCTGCACGATGATCATGGAAATTCGCATCCCCGACATCGGCGATTTCGCCAACGTTCCGGTGATGGAGATCCTCGTCAAGCCCGGCGACGAAGTCACGGTCGACCAAACGTTGCTGGTGCTCGAGTCCGACAAGGCGACGCTGGATGTCCCCTCCCCGGTGGCTGGGTGCATCGACAGCGTGCTGGTCGGCCCGGGAACGCGTGTCTCCCAGGGCACCACGATCGCGACCATAAAGCCCAGCCGGGAGCGGACCTCGGCCGCGCCGCCGGCCGGCAGCCCTGCCGAGGCGGACACGCGGAGCGGAAGCCCGGTGGACCAATCCCCCGTCGAGCCGCTTGTGGTGATCGGCGGTGGACCCGGCGGCTATTCCGCCGCGTTCCGGGCCGCCGATCTGGGTCTGGACGTCGTGCTGATCGAGCGCGAGGCCAAGCTCGGCGGGGTCTGCCTGAATGTCGGATGCATCCCGTCCAAGGCGTTGCTCCATGTGGCTGCGATGAAGACGGAAGCGGAACGGTTGTCGGTCGCCGGCTTGAGGTTCGGGCCTGCCGAGATCGACCTTGAGCGTCTGCGCGCCTTCAAGGACGCGACGGTGAACCGGCTGACCGCCGGGCTGCAGCATATGGCGCGTCAGCGGCGCGTCAGCGTGATCACAGGAGAGGCGCGCTTCGTGGACGCGCATCGGTTGAGCGTCGCGCTGGCGGACGGTCGCGAGCAAAGCGTCGGTTTTTCCCAGTGCATTGTCGCCGTCGGGTCCGCGCCCGTCCATCTTTCGGCCCTGCCCACCGATCCACGAATCGTCGATTCCACCGGTGCTCTGGAGTTGCCGCTCGTGCCCGAGCGCCTGCTGGTGATCGGCGGCGGCATCATCGGCTTGGAAATGGCCACCGTCTATGCCGCTCTCGGGTCCTGTGTGGACATCGTGGAGCGGGCGGACTCCCTCTTGCCGGGCATTGATCGCGATCTGGTCGGGATTTGGGGGAAGGAGAACGCCCCACGTCTGGGCCGGATTTTCCTCGGCTGCTCGGTCGAAAGCGCCGATGCGGGACCGGCGGGCGTTTCCGTCCGGCTCTCCGGACAGGATGAGCCACGCACTTACGATCTCGTGCTCCAGGCGGCGGGCCGCCGTCCAAACGGCTTGGCTCTGGGGCTGGAGAAGGCTGGCGTTGCAACCGACCCCCGCGGCTTCATCACCGTCGACCGCCGGATGCGCAGCTCCAACCCCCGGATCTTCGCCATCGGCGATGCCGCCGGCGAGCCCATGCTGGCCCACAAGGCGGTGCATGAGGGCCATATCGCGGCGGAGGTGGCGGCCGGTCACCCGTCTGCGTTCGACGCCACGGTGATTCCGGGGGTTGCGTACACCGATCCCGAGATCGCCTGGGTTGGCGTCAGCGAGGCCCAGGCGCAGGAAAGCCTGCGGTCGGTGTCCGTCGCGAAATTCCCCTGGTCGGCCTCCGGGCGAGCCATCGCCAACGGCGCCGCCTTCGGGATGACCAAGCTGCTGTTCGACCGCGAAAGCGGGCGGGTGATCGGCGGTGCGATCGTCGGTCCCAATGCGGGAGACATGATCGGCGAGCTGTGTCTCGCCATTGAGATGGGGGCGGACGCCGCAGACATCGGCCATACAATCCACCCCCATCCGACATTGGGAGAGACCATCGGTCTGGCCGCCGAAGCCGCTGAGGGTCGTTGCACCGACCTGCCGCCGACAGACAGAACTCGCTGAGGGTCGTGGTCGGTCACGCTGGTCGGTCGGACGGCAAACGGGACCCAGCCGAACCGGCTGTTCTTCGGCATGAGGCGTTGGCGCAAAACTCGGTGCATTGATGGACTCCGCCCGAGCTTCGTCCGCCTCGTCTGATCAAGGGTGGGACTGGAGCAATATCCGACCCTTTTCTCCTCGATGCAACATGCTGGGAAGGAAGCGAAGAGGTCCTTCTACAGAACGGCTTGCAACCGCCAAACCTGCTTCATTGCTGCCTCCATGCATCAAAATCACGATGCGATGCTCAAGAAGCCAAAGCTTCCACGTCGTAATTCTTGGCCCAGGCATTACGCTCCCCAACGAAAATTTCCTTGATCAGGAAATAGCGATCCCAGAAGGGAGTTTCGCGGAGCTTCTCGCAGAAGAGCTGATAGCTATGATGATCCTGGGCCTCCAGCATCCAGACGTCCGTGATCGTGGCGGTGTAGAATTCCGTGTCATACCAGTTCAGCCGGACACGGCCTGTGAATTGCTCAAGAATGGGTTGGAACGTGCCCCGAGCATGCTTCAGCCGCTCATCGAAGGAAAAAGCAAGCCACTCCGGAGATGTCTTGACTAGAAAGAAAACCGTAAACATCGGTTCGAATGACGACTGCTGTGTCATTGTTTGGGTCCTTGTATTGTGTTGTAACCTAGATATGATATGAGCTATCGCTCACTTTTCGCAACTCGCGTTTCACGGTGATGACAAAACCGAACTCTGATCGGCCAAGCCCTAGGAAAAGCCCGAAACAGGCGCGCTCGCATGAGACCGTGAGCGCCATCATCGAGGCGGCCGCTCGCATTCTGGAACAGGAAGGGCATGGCGGGTTCTCCACGAACGCGGTCGCCAAGCGTGCGGGCGTCAGCGTGGGATCCCTTTATCAGTATTTTCCAGGCAAGGACGCGCTCATCGGCGCGCTGCTCGTTCGCGAGACCTCGCTTCTCCTACAGGAAGCGGAGGCTGCCCTGATCCAACAGACCGGAAAGGATGCTTTGTTGGCCATGGTTGCCGCGTGCATCGGTCATCAGTTCCGACGCCCGCGTCTCGCACGTCTGCTCGACTTCGAGGAAGCCCGCCTTCCCCTCGATCCCGTAACACAGATGGTGGGGCATCAAATTACCAGCGTTGCCCGGCAGATACTTGGTCGCCACGATATGCCGCCTCAGCCTGACCCCGCAGTGGCTGCCAGGGACCTCATCGCGATCATAAAGGGAATGATCGACGGAGCAGGGATGAGTGGGGAGGAGGACTGCGAAGCGCTCATGGCTCGGGTCAAGCGGGCGACTTTCGGTTATATCGGGATCTCATGACCGGTATGGACCGGTGTATTCGTGCACTGTCGCTGGCCGGGACACCCACGCTGCACGTCAAAGAGCTGCGGAAAGAGGTGGCCGCGTTCACCGGTGATGGCGCCTACGACCGGAGCGCTGTCTACGCCACCATGCACGACGTCCGCCCGAAGCGGTGTGGTCGCGCCGCCTCGGGCGGACGTCGTGCTCAGCGACAATTCACGCCGCCATGGCGACGCCCTCGGTTTGGGCATAGTAGCGCGCTTCGGCCTCGGCGGGAGGAATGTTGCCGATGGGTTCGAGGAGGCGCCGGTTGTTGAACCAGTCGACCCATTTGAGGGTGATCTCCCGCCAGAGCCGTGCAGCGTTGTGGCAGCCTTCGTCCCAGCGCCACCGCAGATGGTCGAGGAACGGATCGAGCCGACTGCCCTTGGCCGGTTGTCGCCAGGGTGGTGGCTGCCCGGACCGTAGCCACACCCGCACCGTCTTGCGGTCGAGGCTGAGCGCCTGGGCGATGCGGGTTTGCGACCAGCCGCGAGCGTCCAGCGCGGCAACCTCCTCGAAACGGGCATGGCGGGCGGCCTGGATGGCGGCGCTCCTCTGCTCGCGACGGGTCGATGATTTGCCACCCTCATCGGGCTGCGGCGCGGGCGCCTCTTGTCCGGTCCCGTCGACGGGAGCGACGGCCAGCTTGGCCGCCGCCCGCAGATCCCGATGATGGCCGGTGAGACCCTCACGCAGCGCATCGGTGAGATTGTGCAGGAGGTGCCAGCGGTCGGCGACCTGAACGGCGGTCGGTGTGCCTCGGCGGATGCCGTCGGCATAGGCGCCCGCACGATCGCGGGCAACGATCTCGACGCCGGGATGCGCCTTCAGCCACGCGGCGACGGTGTCGGCCTGGCGGTCGGACAGCAGGTCGATCGGGCGACGGCGTTCGAGGTCGACGACGATGGTGCCGTAGCGTTTGCCGCGGCGCCACGCCCAGTCGTCGATGCCGATGACGCGCGGCATCGGGATCGGCGTCATCGGCTCCGCCCGGATCAGGCGCAGCAGCGTGTCGCCACTGACCGGCATCGCAAGGCGGGTGGCCAGCCGGGCGCCGGGATCGCCGCCCGCGCTCAAGGCGATGGTGCGTTGCGCCTCGGCAAGCCGGCGGGTACGCCGGACCCGCGGCGCCGCGACCACGGGCAGGCGTTCGGCGAAGACACGGCGCGGTCAGTCCGCAGCCGGACACCGGAATCGGCGGACTTGCAGACACAGTTCACCCATACGGCCCTGCCAGGGCAGATCGCCCAGGCGGCGATTGTAACGACTGTGGACGCGGCGCGATGGTCGGCGGCACAGCGGGCAGGTGGCCGTGACAGCACGCACATGGGCCGCCACCACGACACGATCGGCGTCGACCGTGACCTGATCAACGACAAGCCCGGCCGGCAGCAAGGAAAGCAGCGATTTGGACAAGGAAGCGGGTGCTCATGCAGGAAATGTTTCCCTTTATGTGCTCATTCCACTTCCCATCTGCATCCGGCCTGCACCGGAAATGCGGATGGACCAAACTTCATCCGGCCTTTACAGGGGCGGTGGTCGCGACGAATGTGGAAGAGGGTGGCAATCGGATCGTGGATGGACAGGAAACGCTGGACCTGGGCGGGGTCTTTGAAGCGCTTTCGCTGCCGTTCGCGCTGCCGGGTGGGTTGGTGAGAATTCTCCGCCCGGTTGTACAGCCCCTTGTGCTGGCGGTACTCCCCGCCCATCCGCAGTTCCCGCTTTGCGGCGGCGTCGGACTTCAGCTTGTCGGTGATCAGCACGCGCGGCGCCCAGCCCTGTTTTTTCAGCAGCTTGCGCAGCAAGCGTTTGGCCGCCTTGGTGTCGCGCCGGCTCTGAACCAGCACGTCGAGAACGAAGCCATCCTGATCGACCGCCCGCCAGAGGTAATGTTTGCGGCCGCCGATGGTCAGGACGACCTCGTCGAGGTGCCATTTGTCGCCCCGCCTTGGCGCCCGGCGGCGCAACCGGGTGGCGATCTCAGAGCCGAACTTCCGGGCCCACTGGCGGACCGTTTCGTGGCTCACCGTGATCCCCCACGCCGCGAGCAGCTCTTCGACCATCCGCAGGCTGAGCGGAAACCGGAAGTACAGCCACACCGCTGTCGTGATGATCGCGGCTGGATAGCGGGAGCCGGCGTAGTGGGGATCGGGGCGCGTCGTCATGCCGTCCCATACCCCGCACGGCCGGCCCCGGCAAATGAGTGATCAACAAGTTGACGGTGCCGTTTTTCCCTTACCATCGCTGCGATCTGGAATCGGCGGCGATGTCCCGCCGGGTCCGCTGTTCACGAAGATCTGCCTGTCAGGGTAGCGGTCGGTCCACAAACCCGAACGCCGCACCGATCCACTTTCTGAAAAAGGGCGCCCTCCGATGGGACAAGCACCCGTGAGCGTCGAGGCGAAGATGCCGCAAGCCGGTCGGCATCCCGCCCGTCTCCTCAGCCGATCGGCCCGACCACCTCCTCTAGCATGGCCCATGCCGCTGGATCGAAACGGTTCTTCCATTCGCGGTAGAAGCCGGCCTGAATCAATTTGCTCTTGAATGGTTCGATGTCCACGTCGTTGATCTGCATGCCCTTCGCCGTGAGTTGCTCCCGCGCGCTCCCGTCAATCCGCCGGTTGTCCGCGCGCTGGCGCAATGCCGCGTCGTTGAACTCATCCGTCACGAGCGCCTGCAGATCCTGCGGCAGCCGATCGAGGGCACGCGGGTTGCCGAGCATCCATTGACCGTCCCAGAGATGCCGGGTGAGAGAGGCGTATTTCAGCACTTCATAGAGCTTGAACAACTGGAAGACCTGCAAAGGATTTTCGGTCCCATCCACGATTCTGGTCTGCAGCGACGGGTAGACTTCGTTGAAGTTGAGCGTGACCGGTGCGCCGCCTAGTCCCTTGAACAGGGAAATGAATAGGGCTCCCGGTGCAACCCGCACCTTCAGGCCGGCCATGTCCGCAACCGAATTCACCGGCCGTACGTTGTTTGCGACGTTCCGGAAGCCCAGATCCCACATCCGGTCCATCACGCGCAGTCCCGCCTTGGCGACCGCTCCGCGGATGTGGGCCCCAAGTCGGCCGTCCATGGCGGTCCAGACGTGATCGTAGTCGGGGAAGGCATAGCCGACGCCCGTGATGCCTGCCACGGGGACAAGGCCGGAGATGACAACCGAGGACTGAAGCGTGAACTCCAGCGCACCGGATCGCGTCTGGCTCAGCAGGTCCGTGCCGCCCCCTAGTTGGCTGCTGGGGAAGATTTGGATGTCGATGCGGCCCGCGCTGCGGGCGGCGATCCGCTTGGCCGCCTCTGTCAACTGGATGTGGACCGGATTGTCCTCCAGAAACTCATGCCCGACCTTGAACGTGAACTCGGCGGCTCTGGCCGGCTTCGTGACCAAGGCAGCCGGCGCAGCCAGCGCACCGGCCGCCAAGGCGGCGAATTTCCTGCGCGTGATGTGGGTCATTGTCGTTCTCCTATCTGTCCGTTTCCTGGTCGATGGCGCCGTTCGCTGCCACATGCCGATCCCGTTCATTCCGATCCTTGGGACTTCGACGGTCCGCGACGAACGGAATCCAAGGGCTGGTGGGCCGGCGCGCCGCTTATGCGGTGCTACATCCAGCTCAAGGAAGAAGGCTGGTGGTGAAGGCTGGGACGAAGGCGATCAGCATCAGTCCGGCCACCAGCGCGACCATGTAACCGATGATCGGCCGCAGGGCGGCTCCGGTATCGACTTTGCCGATCGCACAGGCGGTGTAGTAGCCGACGCCGAAGGGCGGGATGAACAGCCCGATCCCCATCGCCAGCACCAGGACGATCGAATAGTGGATGTCGTCGATCGCGAAGGACCGGGCAATTGGATAGGTGATCGGGGCCATCAGGACAATCGCCGGCAGACCTTCCAGGACCGATCCGAGGATGACGAATATCAGGATCGAGACGAGGAGGAACCCGTACGCGCCGCCCGGCGCCTGATGCATCAGCATGGTGAGCTGACGCGCGAACCCCGATTGGGTCAGCGACCACGCCATCGCGGAGGCCGCGCCGACGATCAACAGGATGGCGCCGCTGAGGCTGACCGTGTTGACGATGCCCGTCACGATCGCCCGCCAGTCGATGGGACGGCCGAACGCGACACGGGCCAGCAGCAGATAGGCAATGGCATAGAACACGCCCAGCGTCGACACCTCGGTCGCCGTCGCAGCCCCCTCAACCACCGCAGTGCGGATTACGAACGGAAGCAGAAGCGCGGGCACGGCGACCAACAGGCAGCGCGCACTGTCGCTCCAACTGGCGCGGGCGCCACCGCTTGCCGTGCCGGCCCGGCGGCTGCGCCACCAGACCACCACCCCCAGGAACAACCCCATGACCAACGACGGCAGAATGCCGCCGGCGAACAGCCCGGCGATCGAGACGCCCGTGACCGAACCGATCGTGATCAGCACGATGCTGGGCGGAATCGTTTCGGTCTGTGCGCCAGTGGCGGCGAGCAACGCGACGAGATCGCCCGGATCGGCGCCGCGCGCCCTCATCTCCGGAAAGAGCGGCGGCGCCACGGCCGCCATGTCGGCTGCCTTCGCGCCGGAGATGCCGGACACGAGATACATTGCCGCCATCAGGACGTAGTTGAGACCGCCACGCCAATGCCCGACCAATGTCGCCAGGAAATTGACCATCGCCTTCGCCATGCCGGTCACCTCGACCAAGCTGCCCAGCCAGATGAACAGCGGCACAGCCAGCAGCACGACGTGCGACATGCCCTCGTTCAGGCGACTGGTCACCACAGTCAGCGGAACCGTCGTCGTGCAGGCAAGAAACAGGAACGTGCTGATCAGAAAACAGAAGGCGATCGGCAAGCCTGCGGCTATGCATATCCCGGTCAGCGCGACGAAGAAGATCAGCAGCCGGTAATTGCCGAGCGCGATCAGCTCCGGCGAAAACCAATGGAGCGTCAAGGCCACCGCCGCGCAGAACAACCCGGCGAGCGTCAGGATGGCCACGTCCCGGAAACGAACGCAGTGCAGCACGCCGAGGATCAGCATCAAACCCAGCCCGACCGGCAGCGCTGCCGCGCGCCACGCACCGGACAACGCAAGGGTGGAGGTCGTTATGTCCCATTCGTCCAGGGCATACTCGCAGGCCGGGGGCAGCAGGAAAACCAGCAGGGCCACGGTTGCCGCGAGCGACAGGGCGTCCACGAAATCCCGCAGCCGGCCGCGCAACGCCATCGCGACAGCCGCCATCCGCATGTGCTCAGCCCGCTGGTAGGCGATGACGGCGCCCAGCATCGCCAGCCAGAGGAAGAAGGTGGAGACGAGTTCGTCAATCCAGACGATGGGCGCATTGAATGCGAACCTGCTGACGGCGCCGGTCAACAGCAGGACCGCCACGGTGAGCAGCAGAACTCCCGCGGCCGCGGCCGCGACGGCGACCAGGCCGCGTTCGGCGACGTTGATGGACGGGCCGAGCGTCGTCTGCGCCCGGCCCAGCAGGCCCGGACGGGCCGTGGTGGACGTCGCCGTCACTGCTGGTTCTCCTTGACTGGGTTGGTGTTGATTGGGGTGAGAGTGATCGGAAGAGAGGCCGCCGGATCGGATCGGGCCGGCGATCGAAGCGGCCGGACGAGCCCCCTGTCATGCACCGCGGCACCCTGCGGCCGAGGCGCCCGGATGGTCCCCCCCGCCGTCATCCGCCGCCTCATGGCAGAGCCGCCTTGGCCTGCGAGACGGTGTTCGAGACCGCCCCCCTGAGAAGCCCTTGGTCGGTGCCGAGCAGGAACATCCGGACACCGTTTTCATGCAGCGGCGGACACAGCGCGGGAGAGTCCGCAAGCGCGCCGAGCGGCTTCCCGAGTTGCGGGGCCGCGGCAAAAATCCTTTGCACGGCCGCTTCGACGTCCGGGTGCCCGACGTCGTACCGTCCCAAGGCGATGGTAAGATCGACCCGGCCTATGAACAGGGCGTCGATGCCGTCGACGGCGGCTATCTCCGGGATGTTGTCGATGCCGGCCATATCCTCGATCATCGCGATGACCGCAACGGAGGCGTCGGACTCCTTGGCATGCGGTGCGATCGGTCGGAGTCCGTAATCGCCGGCCCGGGGCGAATTCGAGAAGCCCCGCCTGCCCGCATATTTGGCTGCGGACACCGCGCGGGCCGCCTGCCCCGCGTTCTGCACGTGCGGGACCATCACGCCAGCCGCACCCAGGTCGAGGGCCGTGAGGATCGCCGCCTCGCTTATCTCCGGAATCCTTACGAGCGCCGGCAGGCCCGTCGCTATCGCTGCCAGGATGCATAGGTCGAGGTCGCTGCGGCTGAACGGCGCATGCTCGGCATCGATCACGATGAAATCCAGGCCGCTGCGGCCCAGCACCTCCACCGTCTGATGCGACGCGGTCTTGGCGAAGATGCCGAACACATCCTCACCTTGCGCAAGCCGCTTGCGAAATGATGTCGTCATTGGCCTCCCCTATTTTCCGTCAGGCGGACCAGAAGGCGAGTCCGCCCCCGCCGTCGTTGCGCGTATCGGAATGGTGTCTTGGTATGGGATGGTCGTGAACGCCGATGTCAGTGCCCGTGTGAATGCCTGACGATGGATTCCCGGCCGTGCCGCCACGGCCTGAGAACATGGCCCGGCCGGTCTGAGGACCGCTCATCATCGCCCCGGTCGTCGGCTGCGTGTTCTGGCGGTACGGCCTGCGATCAGGACGAGGGGGCGGACAGCGCCGAATTGATGCGCGACATCGGCAGGCCGGCGGGATCCGTGAACAGGGCCTCGAAGATGCGGGCCTGCACATACCACCGGCCGTCGGTTCCCTTGACATAGGAATTGACGCTGCTGGCGATCAGGATCGCTGGCTGGGACTGTTGGGGAGGATGACCGTCCGCGCCGATCAGGCTCATCAGACAACGTGCGCTGGCGTCCCGGTCGGATACGTGGAGCATTTCGAAATTCGTGATGCTATGGATCGTTGTGCGTCTGCCCAGCGATCGTCTGCGATCATAAAACCCTTTAATCCGCTCTCTGCCTTCATACCGGCTGCCGGGTGTCCCTATGTCGAAGACGCCGTCTTCCGTGTAGAATTCGTGGGCGGTTTCACCCCTGTTGGTATCGACGTCGAACCAATACTGGCATTCCATTGTCCAGAACCGATGCCAAGACAAGACGGAAGAAATTTCGGATTCCATCCCATTCACTCCAGGATACTTCGGTGTTGATCGGCTCCGCACCCGGCGCGCGCTCGGTAGGGCGCCGGATCGGGGCAGCGGCGGTTATTCGGACGATCGCCTCGGCTGGCGGGCCGTTGCTTCGATCGGTGCACGACCTTCCTGCCGTTGCCGGTGGCGAGGATGCAGGGGGAGCAGAGGACGTCCTCAATGGCATCGGTGCCGTGCCGGGCCAATCCACGGCACCTGAAGGCCTTGTGATTATTAACTTCGGCCGCAGATCACGGCGAATCCATCGGCCGACGACCTTTGTACCTCTATTCGACGGCCAGCCAACATTCAGCGCCCCCTTCTTTTTTGTAATCAAAACGCCGGGGGGCGTCTTATCGTATTTTTAGAGCGGACATAGCCAATGGCTATACCCTCGACCGGGTTGGGGCGATCTGTGGACCGCGTCTCTTGCTGTGATCTACGGGTCCTTGGCACGCGGTGTCGTGGCGATCATATCCGGCACCGTGGGGCGCTTGCCCTGCCACAACCTCTTCCCGGCTCCATCGACCACACAGATGGATGTCTGGGCCTACGACACATCCACCCCCACGCACTGTTCCATGGCTGGAGGGCAAGCGCTTGTCCAGCTTCAGCGTGCAGGCTTGGATAGAGCGGAAGAACCTCTTATGATCGACCATCACGCAGCGGTCGGCCAGTATCCGATGGAGATCACGGTAGCAGTGGACCGCCCACAGGATCACCGCCGCCATGGACTGCCGCCCCTTGAACGGGCACCTCCCGCCGCGCTTCACCATCTCATCCGAGCCGCCATAAGAGGCTGGCTGTTTCCTGATCGCCGCCCCGGCGCAAGCGCTGCAGCAGAACCCTACACGCCCCGCGATCCGATTTCCGCGATGTAGGTTCGCAGGCAATGTATGAAGGCTTGGGCGCTTGGACCGAGATTGCGGCCGGCTATGGTGATTATCCCGGCTGGGCGGGATGGGCTGGTGAACTGCAGCGGCACGGTCTGCAGCGTGCCACGGAGCAGATCGCCGACCATCAGCAGGCGTGGCACGACCGAAAGACTGTCCGATTCATGAAGCATCTCGCGGATGAATTCGAAGGAGCCTGAGCGGAGGGCCACCGCAGCGTCCAGGCCCAGCAAGGAAAGCCACTGTTCCGTTTCACGCCCGAGCCGCTGCGCGACGGAAGGGATGAGCAGGTCACAACCGCGCAGCTGTTCGAGATCGATCCTGCCACCGCGCAACAGCGGATGGTTGGAGCGGGCAAGGAAGGAAAATGGCTCGCTCCAGAGCGGCTCCCGCACGAACCGATCCTCGGCGTCCGGTTCGTACAGCCGCCCAACGACCAATTCAATCTCCCCTGTGGCAAGCAGAGGCAGCAGATCGTCGGTCAGCCCCTGTTCGAGCCGCACTTTGATCCGGGGATGCTGGCGCGCCAGCCGGGATATCACGCCGGGCAGAACGCCGGCGGCTGCCACTGGCAGCACACCCAGCGAAAGCACGCAGCTTTCCGACGTCATCAGCCGAGTGAGCTCGACGTCAAGCTGTCGCAATTCCGCGAGTATCCGCCGTGCCGTGCCGGCCACCGCTGTGCCGGCCTCGGAGGGGGTCACGCCCCGGCTGTGACGTTCGAAGAGCTGCACCTGCAGGATCTCCTCCGCGACGTGCAGGCTCTTGGTCAGCGACGGCTGGCTGATGCCGACGGCCGCCGACGCTCCCATCAGGCTCCTGTTGGCATCGATGGCTTCAACGGCCCGCAGAAGGCTCAGCCGCAGCCGCTGGTCGAGATGTCGCGTTGCCATTTCCGGATCCTTCCCATCAGCGCCTGCACGTTGTCGAAATCAGCGACACGTTGCGTCCGATCTTTTGCAGTTGGCCCCCTGGTCTCATGGTTGGTCACCCTCACCAAGACGATGCGTTTCTTGTCGGTCCCGATTGCGCGTCGTGATGAGCAGTTCCAAACTGTGAACCCACTACTTGGCCGCTCCCAGAAGTCCGGACGGGCGGACGAACAGGAACAGGAGCAGGATCGACAGGGCGATGACGGTCTTCAGCCCGGCGCCGAAATAGAGGATGGCGGTCGCCTGGACGACGCCGAGCATCAACCCGCCGAGGAAGGCGCCGAACGGCCGGCCGAAACCGCCGATAATGGCGGCGATGAAGCCGGAAATCGCGAAGGGCACGCCGACGTCGTAGGC
Organism: Azospirillum doebereinerae; assembly: GCF_003989665.1. Lineage (GTDB taxonomy): Bacteria > Pseudomonadota > Alphaproteobacteria > Azospirillales > Azospirillaceae > Azospirillum > Azospirillum doebereinerae. The sequence continues at coordinate 36,039 of NZ_RZIJ01000035.1, forward strand.
GGTGTATTGCGTCGGCGTCAGCATGATCCCGGCGACCGCCCCCAGCCCGGCGCTGAGCGCGAAGGCCAGCGCCAGCATCGAATGCACGGGGATGCCCTGGAGCGCCGCCGCCTCGCGGTTGATGGCGCAGGCGCGCATCGCCTTGCCGGTCCGCGTCGTCTTGAAGAACAGCGCGAGGAGCGCGACGATGGCGAGCGACCCGGTGATGATCCACAGCGACTGGATGTTGACCGCGATGCCGCGCAGCATGATCGGCGGCACGTCGGTGAAGACCGGCAGCGTCTTGGGCTGGTCGTCGGCCGCCAGATAGGTCAGCCGCTCGATGACGATCTGCGCGGCCAGCGTCGCCAGGATCATCACGAACATCGGCGCGTTGCGTGTCCACAAGGGGCGGACGACCACCCGTTCGAGGACGACGCCGATCAGTGCGACGATCAGCACGGCCAGCAGGATCGCCAGCCCGTAGGGCAGCTCCACGCGCACGAACAGCGCGTGGGTGATCATGCCGCCCAGCATCACGAAGGCGCCTTGCGCGAAGTTCACGATGCCGCTGGCGTTGTAGATCACGCAGAAACCGATCCCGATCAGCCCATAGACGCAGCCGATGCCGAGACCGCTGACCAGACTCTGGCCGATGAGCGTGAAATCCATGTCCTCAGTGCCTTCCCTCAGCCGAGATAGGCGGCGATGACGGCCGGATCCTGGCGGATGCGGTCGGGCGCGCCCTGGGCGATCTTCTTGCCGAAATCGACGACCACGACCTCGTCGGCCGTGTTCATCACCAGATGCATGTCGTGCTCGATCAGCAGCACGGCGGTGCCGTCGTCGGCGATCCGCCGGATTAGCGTGGCCAGCCGCGCGCTCTCGTCGGCGTTCAGCCCCGCCGCCGGCTCGTCGAGCATCAGCAGCCGGGGCTGGGCGGCCAGCGCGCGGGCGACCTCCAGCAGACGCGCCTGGCCGTAGCTGAGCGCCGCCGCCGGTTGGTCCGCCGTGGCCGCCAGCCCGACGAGCTCGAGCAGGACGCGGGCGCGCTCCTCAGTCTCCGCCTCCATCCGACGGGCCCAGCGGGGGCGCAGCAGCGCCGCCAGCAGGCCGCCGCGGGTGCGCAGGTGGCAGCCGACCTTGACGTTCTCCACCGCGCTCAACTCAGGGAACAGCTTCACCAGCTGGAAGGTGCGGATCAGGCCGCGCGCCGCCTTGGCCTCGGGCGGCTCGGCGGTGACGTCGACGCCCTCGAACAGGACACGGCCGGAGCTGGGCGACAGGGCGCCCGAGATCAGGTTGAACAGCGTGGTCTTGCCGGCGCCGTTCGGTCCGATCACCGCCGTCACGCTGCGCGGCTTCACCTGGAAGCTGACGGCGTTGACCGCGACCAGACCGCCGAAGCGGCGGGTGGCGTCCTGGACCTCCAAGCAGGCTTTTTGGGCCTGGGCGCTCATGGCTTCCTCCGGGTGTCGAGGGCGGCGAACAGGCCGGCCAGCCCGCGCGGCGCGAAGATCAGCAGCAGGATCAGCGCGGCGCCGTAGGCGAGATCCTGGTAGTCGCGCAAGGCCCGGAAGGTTTCCGGCAGGACGCTGACCACCAGGGCGCCGATGACCGGGCCGACCACCGTGCCGATGCCGCCGACATACAGCATCGTGAAGGACAGGATGACCATGTGCAGGCTGAACACCTCGGGGCTGACATAGCCGACGACGTGGACGAACAGCGAGCCGGAGAAGGAGGCGAAGCCGGCGGCCAGCAGGAAGGACAGCAGCTTGTAGCGGGCGACGTCGATGCCCAGCGCGCGCGCCGCGTCCTCGCTGCCGGCCAGACCGGCGAAGGCCCGGCCGAGGCGCGAGCGGCGGATGCGCGCCACCGCGAAGGCGGTCGCCAGCACGCAGACGGTCAGCATGGTCAGCGTCGCGCGGTCGCTCGACAGCTCGAAGCCGGCGATGTCGATGGGGGGCACGCCGGAGATCCCGAGATAGCCCAGCGTGACGCTTTCCCACTGCACCGCGATCTCGTGCGCGATCAGGCCGATGGCCAGCGTCGCCATCGACAGGTAATGCCCCTTCAGGCGCAGCGTCGGGTAGCCGATCACGAAGGCCGCCGCCACCGCCGCCGCCAGCCCGGCCAGCATGGCCGGCGCCCACGTCCAGTCGTACTGGGTGGTCAGGATGGCCGAGCCGTAGCCGCCGATCGCCGCGAAGGCGCTCTGGCCGAAGGAGACCTGCGCGGTCAGCCCCATGAAGATGTTCAGGCCGGACACGAAGATGGCGTAGATCAGGGCGAAGCCGACGACGGTGGCCGGGTAGCCGCCGACGACCAGCGCGTAGCCGACGACGGCGGCGGCGGCCAGCCAGGGCGCGGCCTGGGCGAGGTGGCGCCGTGGCGAGACCCGCGCCGGCACCGACACCGCCTTAGGCAAAATAGTACTGGGCGAGCTGTTCATGCGAATGGACCTCGCGGGGGTCGATGACGGCGGCAAGCCGGCCGAGCGACAGCAGGTAGGCGCGGTGTGCCAGCTTCAGCGCCGAGGGGGCGCGCTGTTCCACCAGCACGACGGGAAGGCCGGAGCGGTTGAGGACGCGCAGCGTTTCCAGGATCTCCTCCGTCACGCGCGGGGCGAGACCGAGCGACGGCTCGTCAAGCAGCAGGATCCTGGGATCGGCCATCAGCGCCCGGCCGATGGCCAGCATCTGCTGCTCGCCGCCGGACATCGACCCGGCAGCCTGCCCCAGCCGCTCCTTCAAGCGGGGAAACAGCTCGTAGACGCGGGCGAAGCGGCGTTCGCGCTCCTGCGCGTCGCGGCCCAGGCGGTAGGCGCCGAGTTCCAGGTTCTCCAGCACCGTCATCGGGCCGAAGATGCCGCGGCCTTCGGGCACCAGCACCACCCCGCGCGACGCCACCGCCACCGGATTGCGGCGCGGCAGGACGGTTCCCAGGAACCGGACCTCGCCGCCGGTGGCGACCAGCCCCAGGATGGCGCGCAGCAGGGTCGATTTCCCGGCTCCGTTGGGCCCGAGCACCGCGACCAGCTCGCCGGCGCCCACCTCGAAATCGATGGGCGCCAGCGCCTGCACCTGCCCGTAGCGGGCGCTCAAACCCTGCGCCGCCAGGATGGGGACGGCACCGGCGGATGCCGCAGCCGAACGTGCGGTCGCCGTCATTGAACGATTCTCACCTGATTGCCGATGATGGTCGCCAGGAAGAAGGGGTTCTCGGTGATGCCCTGGTGGTTGTCGGCGCTGAAGGTGTAGAGGCCGTTGATGCCCCGAAAATCGGCGATCTTCTCGATCTGGTCGCGGATCGACGCCCCCTCGGTCGATTTGCCGGCCTGGATGGCGGCAACGGCCAGCATGACGCCGTCCCAGCCACGCGAGGCCCAGTTGGGATCGCGGTCACCGTATTTCGCGCGCCACGGCTCCAGGAACTTGCCGATTTCCGTCTTCATCGGGCTGTCGGCCAGCGCGTCGAACACCTGGGACGGCGACGCGACGAAGAAGAAGCGGTCGCCCAGCACCTCGGCCACCGGCTTGAAGACGGCCAGATCCTCCAGGCTGGTCATCAGCAGCATGGTGGATCCCAGCTGCTTCATGTTCTTGGCCGCTGTCAGGGTGGTGCCGCCTACCCCGATCTTGATCACCGCCTCGGCTCCAGCGGCCTGCATCTTGTTGATCTGGACGCTGAGGTCGGCGTCGTCCTGCCGGTAGGATTCGATGTCGACCACCGCCAGCCCGTATTTGGAGGCGATCTTGTCGGCGACCGATTTCTGCAACAGCGCGTAGGGGGTCGGGTCGTGCAGCACGCCGATCTTGCGGATCTTGGTCTTGTCGCGCAGATACTCGAAGCGCTTCTCCACCTCGAAGCCGGGCGGCGGCAGGGTACTGAAGGCCCATTTCACCTGACTGGCCTGCGGCGGCAGGATCGAGCAAAGGATCATCGGCTTCCCGGCCTTCGCCACCATGGTGGCGGCGGCGAAGTTGCCGGCCGACACGCAGCCGCTGATGAAGAGATCGACACTGTCGGACGACATCATCTTGCGGTAGGCGGTGACGGCCTCCTGCGGTTCGGAACGGTTGTCTTCGACAGCCACCTCGATGATCCGGCCCGCCACCCCGCCCTTGGCGTTCAGCGCGTCGGCGGCCAGTTGCACGCCATCACGCCACGCCCGGTCGATCGTCGCGATGTAGCCGGTCAGGCCGGCCGAGATGCCGATCTTGAGAACCTCCGCCGCACGGGCCGGCTGCGCGCCGGCCAGCATCGCGGCGGCAACCGCCATTAGGGCGACGTTCCGCTGCAAGGACATGACCTTCCTCCCCTCCAAATTTGTCTGGATTTGTCCGCGTTCTGCTTCGTCCGCCGGTGGTCCCGCAGTGCCGGTCGGCACTGCGGGGGGCTGCTGTCACGCCGGGGTGCCGTATCCGCCACCGCCGGGGGTCTCCAGCACGACCTGGTCACCCGGCTTCATGCCGAGCTTGCGGGCCGGGCTGACGTATTCGCCATTGACGAGGAAGCGTCCCGACTGCCCGGATTCGCCGCCGCCCAAGCCCTCGGGCCCCATGTCGACGCGGCTCGGCACGGCGTTGAGGAGCCAGGGGTCGCTGGTGTTCATGTGGAAGGCGATGATCTGGCCGTCGCCGCCCGGCATGCGCCCGGCCCCGCCAGAGCCGCGCCGCAGCTCCTTACGGTCGAAGACGATCGGCATCGCCGCTTCCAGGATCTCCACCGGCACGGCGGCGACGCCGGTCGGGTAGCAGGTGGCGCTGGGGCCGGGTTTCTCGGCCCGGGCGCCCATGCCGCCGGAATAGTTGAACATCGAGGAGGTGAAGGGCTTGCCGTCGGCCTTGCGGCCTTCGATCTGGACGGTCCACACCGCGCCGGAGCCTTCGGCGAGAACCTTCTCGGGGAACACTTGGTAGAGCGCCTTCAGGATCGGCATGGCCACATACATGCCGACGACGTGGCGGGCGTTGACCGGGGCCGGATAGCTGCAATTGATGATGGAGCCCACAGGCGCCTTGATCTCGATGGGGGCGAGACTGCCGGTGTTGTTGGGCAGCTCATGGTTCAGGCAGCTGCGGATGGCGAAGGTGGCGTAGGCGTGGGTGTAGTTCAGCACCACGTTGATGCCGCTCGAGGTCTGCATCGAACTGCCATCGAAGTCCGCGACGATGGTGCCGGTCTCGGCATCGACGGTCAGCGCGACCTTCAGCGTGATCTTCTCGCCGCCCGGCGCATCGAAAACCGTTTTCCCATGATAGGTACCCGGACGCAGCTTGCGGATCGCGTTGCGGGTGGACTCCTCCGACCGGGTGATGATCTCGTCCGACAGCGCCTCGAGATCCTCCAGCCCATGGCGCTCGCACAGCGCGATCAGATGCTCGGCCGCCGCCTGTCCGCTCGACACCTGGGCGGCGAGGTCGCCGAACACCGCGTCCGGCGTGCGCACGTTGCGGCCGATGATGGCGTGCAGCACCGGGTTGGGCGTGCCCCGCTCGTAGAGCTTGAGCGGCGGGATCCACAGCCCTTCCTCGTGGACGTCGCGGGCGCCGGCGCCGACGCCGTAGCCGCCGATGTCGGTGTGGTGGATGGTGGAGCCGAGGTAGGCGATCAGCGCGTCGCCCTTGAAGATCGGCGTCAGGGTGGTGATGTCGAAGAAGTGGCCGGCCGACAGCCACGGGTCGTTGGTGATCAGAACGTCGCCCGGCTCGCAGCGCCCGGCGAATTCCTTGACCAGATGCGCGCCGGCGAAGGCCAGCGAGTTGATGTGGCCCGGCGTCCCGGTGTTGGCCTGGGCGACCATCCGGCCGCGCTGGTCGAACAGCGCGTAGGCGAGGTCGCCGGCCTCGCGGACGATCGGGCTGAAGGCGATGCGCTGGAGCGCCTTGGCGCGCTCCGTCACCACGCCGATCAGGTTGGACCAAAGGATTTCGAGTTCGATGCCGTCCATGTTCCGGTTTCCGTCGATGATGGTGGTCAGGCGTGCGCGGCGGGCGCGCTGGTGGCGACGATGCAACCAACGGGGTCGATGGTGGCGACCCAGCCGGGCGGGATGGCGGTCGTCGTCTCGCGTTCCTCAATGATGGCGGGACCGGCGACGGTCTGGCCCACGGCCAGGTCGCGGCGGTCGTAGACCGGGACGTCCTGGCCGTCCTGCCAGGCGTGGACCGGGCGCGTCCCCTTGGCCCTGCCGGGCTCGCTCGACGGCTTGCCGGCGGCGTGGAAGCCGATCGACGGTCCCTGCACGGTGACGCGCCAAGTGACGATCTCCGCCGGGACGTGCGTCGGGTTCATGCCATACAGCACGCGGTAGGTCTCGGCGAACTGCGCCACGACGGCGTCGAGGTCGTGAGCCATGCGCGGGTCCTGGTCGAACATGACCGTGACCTCGTTCTGCTGGCCGGTGTAGCGCATATCGGCGCCGACCAGGACGCGGACGTCGGCGGGCGCGCAGCCGGCCTCGGCGAGCGCGCCGCGCCCCTCCGTCTCCAGGTCGGCGAGGATGCGCTCGATCCGCTCCCAGTCGACCCCGTCCAGCCGCATCAGGGCGCTGCGCACGAGGTCGAGGCGGACCGGCGTGACCAGCGTGCCGAAGGCCGACAGGACGCTCGACTGCGGCGGTACGATGACCGACGAGCTTTGCAGCAACTCCGCCACGCCGCAGGCGTGCAGCGGGCCGGCACCACCGAAGGCGAACAGCGGCAGGCCGCGGTAATCGACGCCGCGGTCGGTGGCGTGAGAGCGCGCCGCCGAGGCCATCGCCTCGGTCACCACGCGGTAGATGCCGCGCGCCGCCTGGACCGGCGTGCCGCCGAGGTCGCCGGCCAGATCGGCGAAGGCGGCCTCGGTGGCGTCACGGTCGAGCTTCATCTCGCCGCCTAGGAAATTGTCGGCGTCGATCAGCCCCAGCATCAGGTCGGCGTCGGTGACGGTAGCCTTGCGGCCGCCACGGCCGTAGCAGGCCGGGCCGGGGTTGGAGCCGGCGCTCTCCGGCCCGACCTTCAGCAGGCCGAGCCCGTCGACATGGGCGATGCTGCCGCCGCCGGCGCCGATCTCGATCAGGTCGATCGACGGCACCGTCACCGGCAGGCCGCTGCCTTCCTTGAAGCGGTAGCGGCGGTCGACCTCGAACAGGCCGGTGACCAGCGGCGTGCGGTTCTCGATCAGGCAGGCCTTGGCGGTGGTGCCGCCCATGTCGAAGGACATCAGCCGGTCGATCCCCAGGATCTCGGCGTAGTGGCAGGCGGCGAGCGCGCCCGCGGCCGGGCCGCTCTCGATCATGCGGACCGGGTTGCGGCCGGCGGTCTCGGCGCCGACCACGCCGCCGGAGCTGAGCATGATCAGCGGCGTGTTGCCGAAGCCCTCGCGGCGGAGCCGGTCGCTGAGGCCCCGCAGGTAGGGCTGCGAGATCGGCATGGTGTAGGCGTTCACCGTCGCGGTCGAGGCGCGCGGGTATTCGCGGATCTGCGGCGCCACCTCCGACGAGGTGCAGATGAACACCCCGTCCAGCAGCCGTGCCAGTTCCGTCGCGACGGCGGCCTCGTTGGCGGGGTTGGCGAAGCTGTTGATGAAGCAGATCGCGACCGCCTTCGCCCCGCTGCCGCGGATGCGGTCGGCCAAGGCCGCGATGTCGTCCGACGCTGGTGCGGCCAGCACCGTGCCGTCAGCCAGCGTGCGTTCGCGCAGGCCAAAGGTCAGGTGGTCCGGCACCAGCGGTTCGGGAAACTCGATCTGCGGGTCGAACATGTCGTAACGATGCTCGTTGCGGATGGCGAGCACGTCGCGGAAGCCCTCGGTGACCACCAGGGCGGTCGGCGGTCCCTTGCGCTCGATCAGCGCGTTGGTGACCACGGTCGTCGCGTGGACGACGACACCGTCGACGTCGCCGGCGGCGATGCCGGCCTTTTGCAGGACCGCGTGCACGCCGCCGAAGAAGCCGGACAGCAGGTCGTCGTGCGTGGTCAGGGTCTTGTCGACGGTCAGCCGGCCGTCGGAGTTGCACAGCACGATGTCGGTGAAGGTTCCACCGATATCGACGGCGAGGGAATAGCTCATCGGCTCGATCTCCAGCCAAGCCCCCGGGAGATGGCTTGCGCGGCGGCAAGCACCTTCTCCAGTTGCATGGCGTCAGGGGGGGAAGGAATGAATTGGGTGGCGCCGACGATCGCGATGGATCCGGCGATGTGATTGCGGTGATCGAAGACGGGGGCGGCCAGGGCGTTGACCGCCGTGATCATCTCGTCGGCGGCGACGGCCCAGCCGCGCTGGCGGACCAGCGCCACCTCCTCGCGCAGGCCGCCGGCGATGGTGTTGGGTGCCCAGCGGCGCATCGGCGTCGCCAGGGTTTTCTGCAGCAGGGCCGGTGGCCCGAAGGCCAGCCAGACCTTGCCGTGGGCGCTGGCGTGGAGGTCCAGGCAAGTCCCGGGACGGGTTCCGAACTCGATCACCGTGCGCCCCTGGATCAGGTCGAGGACGATCAGCTCGCCATCGACCATCCGGCAGATGGTGACGGCCTGGCCCGTGGCGTCGCGCAGGCGGATCAGTTCCCCGCGGGCGACCGACACCACGTCGAACCGCGCCCGCACCGCCTCGCCCAGGATCAGCAGCTTCACCCCGACGTCGTAGCGCCCGGTGTCGGGATCCTGGCTGACGAGGCCATATCGCTGGAGGGTCACGAGATGGCGGTAGATCGTGGCCTTGGACGCCGACATCGCATTGGCGATGTGGGCCAGCGGCAGGGGGTGGCTTTCGTTGGCCAGGAATTCGAGCGCACGAAGGGCAAGGTCCAGCGTGCTGGTTCCCGCAGATTTTCGATTGTGAGTCACCCCACATCACTCCGGCAGGGTTTCAGATGATGAAATCTGTCGTTACAAACGGTGGATGGCAGGCGGAGCGGTTGCCGTGACCGTAAACGCAGATTTCATCGTCGGATGTATCAGCGGCTTCATTTCTGATAATGAATCGCCGTTTCACTATGAGATTATAATTACTATTTCACCTTTCTGTGTCAATATTTTATTTTATGATGCTAGAAAATTTCTTTGGGATAGTTTTGAAATTTCATCATATATACGGTGAATAGGAATTTGTTATTTTGGTTCCTTCTAGAATTACTTTTAAGCGCCAGCAACGCAGGGCAATCACCCCGCGCCGCAATGTCGTGAGACACCGATCCGGGGGCTTGTCCCGGGCATCAAGAGGGTAGCGACCAAGCGGATCGGTTCGCGGATGGTGCACGGACGGAGCATCGCACCGGCGGACGGCCGGTTATCATCGGCTCGTGGTGTGCATTCCAATCGGTACCATGGCCGGATCGTCGACGAAGCCGCCTCTTCCAGAAGCGGACATCTGCGATACGCTCAGCGCCGTCTCAATATCCCCTCTCGATCCCGTACCTGTTCGACATGGCTTCGCCGTTGGTCCAAAGCCGCACATTGCTGAACAGGATATCCAATGTTCTCGGCATCAATGTGTTCGGATCGTGGGCGGAGATATGCGGAGTGACCAGGACCCCCGGGGTATCCCAGAGACGATGCGACGGCGGCAGAGGTTCTGTTGTGAAGACATCCAACACCGCGCCCCCCAGGCGGCCGCTTTCGAGCGCGTCGCACAACGCATCCTCATCCAGAACCGGACCCCGCCCGATGTTGATCACGCCGGCGTGGGGTGGAAGCAACGCCAATCGTTCCCGGTTCATCAGGTTGGTCGTGAAAGGCGTCAGCGGGCACGCGATCAGCAAAAAATCGGTTTGCGGCAGAACTTGGTCGATCGATGCAAAAGACACGACATGCTCGCAATCCACATGCGGGCGGTCGCTCGTACGGACCCCCGTCACCTTCATGCCGAAGGTGGTTGCCCAGCGTGCCGCCGCCCCACCCAGACTTCCCAAGCCCATGATCGTCAGCCGCCGGCCCCGCAGCGGGGTTCCCAATTCTCGTTTCCAGATATGGTCTCGCTGCGATCTGGCCGCACCGGCCATATGATTGGCCAGCATGAGCAGCGCCATCACCACATACTCCCCCACTTTTTCGGTTTGAGCGCCGCTGTTGTTCAGCAGTTCGACACCGGAGGGCAGCCACTCGTAAGGAGCCAGGACTTCAAGGCCTGCGCTTGGGCACATGATGGCCTTGAGATGTGGGGCCGGGTGAGGAAGAAGCTCACGAACGATCGAAACGGGCATCAGCAGGAATCCGGCTGTTTCCATCGCACTGCGGAACCCCGCCTTGTCATGCGCAAGAGTCACCACGGTGTCGCTTGCAAGACCCGATCTAGCCAGCGCCTCGCCGATGATCGAATCAGAGACCTCAAAATTTCCGCCAGGCTCCTGCTCATTCTGTATGTGAATATGCATGCGAATACTCCCATATCGGCTCTTCCGAAAGAAAGTCATCGAACCCGGTAGCTGTCCGCCAATCCTCATGCAATATCCGGGAGCGCGGAACCACGTTGAAAAGCTCGGGGTCGAACGGCCGGCCCAAGGCTCTGCGATCACGCATTTACTTTGCTGGGTGCGAATCTCAACACCACGAGGCTGCCCCCGATAAGGATCGCGGCGATGACATAGAGCGCCAAGTCCGAACTGGAGATGGCTTCAAGCTTCATCCCTCTAAGCAAGCCGACCACATAGGGCATTACAAAGCCTGCCAACGCCAGCGCGGACGTAATGAAGGCAGTGCCTGCGGCTCGAGCCTTGGCGCTCAACAACGAAAAGGAGAGCGGCCAGATCATGGGAGCCGCCGCCGTCACGCCCGCCATTGATATCGTCAAGCCAAGGACCACAAGGATGGGGTTGCCACCGGCCTTCGCCGCAAGGACAAGCCCAAGGGCAGCAACGAAAAGCGGCACCGCGAGGTGGTATCGACGCTCCCCCATCCTGTCAGCCGACCATCCTACGGCAAGCATCAACACAAAGGCGAACAGATATGGTATCGCGGAGACAAAGCCGATCATGGTGTTCGATTGAAAACCCGCTTCCTTCAGAAGCGTCGGCATCCAGAACGCGACTCCCAGGAACCCGGCGCCGATTGCAAAGTTGACGTAACTCAGCAACCAAATGGTAGGTCTGCGCAGAGTGGCGACAAAGCTGAACTCTTCTTTCGGCCTCAGGTCGGCATCGATCTGTTCCTTCAAGGCCGCCTTCTCGTCAGCCGACAGCCATGATGCCTCTTCCGGTCCATTTTGAAGGATGGACAGGCATAGAATGCCGAGCACCACCGCAGGTGATCCCTCGATCAAAAACATCCATTGCCAACCGGACAGGTTTGCCCAACCATGAAAGTAATCCAGAATCAGGCCCGACAGCGGCCCTCCGATGAGCCCCACCACAGGAAACGCAGTAAAGAAAACCGCGAACACGCGACCACGCCGACTGTTTGGGTACCATTTCGTGAACAGGAAAAACACGCCGGGAGCAAACCCCGCCTCGGCGACTCCCAGGAGAAACCTCAAGATGTAAAAGGTTGTCGGCGTCGTAACCGCTGCCATGAGGCAATTTATGATTCCCCATGTTATCATTATCCTGGCAATCCAGATCCGAGCGCCGATCCTTTCCAAGATCATGTTGCTAGGAACTTCGAAAAGGAGGTACCCCGCGAAAAAGATGCCTGCGCCCAAGCCGTATATGGCGTCGCTGAAAGCAAGCTCCTGGCTCATCTGTAACTTGGCAAACGCTACATTGATACGATCGAGATAAGCCACGCAATAACATATGAACAAAAATGGTAGTATTTTCCAGCTTATTTTATGAAATAGAGCAGTTGTGGCATCCATCTGACGAGCTGTGGGCAAGGCGTCTATGATTGGAATCATTGATTCATTCTCCCGTTCTAACCAAATTTTATATTATTATTCAAACTTCGTAAATTTCACCCCGCCGATCCAGTTGCCTCCGGAGCGCTTGCCAGTCCCTGTCGCCGATGAAGCTTTGGAAGTTTTCGTACTGTCTTGCCGTCCTCTCGCACACCTCAGCGGGTGGATGGATGATCTCCGCACCGCCGGACAGTGCGGAAATTTGGATTTGGCAAGACATTTCCAAATAATACATTAGTTCGAACGCATCGCGAACGGTCTTCCCGCACGTAAGCAGTCCGTGATTTTGCAGGATCAGGACGTTGTGAGCTCCGAGGTCGGTAACCAGCGTCTGACGTTCAGCGTCATCGATCGCCAGTCCTTCGAAGGCATGATAGGCGACGCGATTGTAGAACCTGACCGCGTGTTGTGAGATTGGAAGCAGCCCATGTTTTTGCGCAGACACGGCAACACCAGCACGCGTGTGAGTGTGAAATATGCACGCCGCGTCCGGACGAGCCTTATGGATGGCTGAATGAATGACAAAGCCGGCAGGGCTTATGTCCGGCGCTTCCTCGTCCAGTGCATTGCCGTCGATATCGATCTTGACGAGGTTGGATGCCGTGACTTCTTCGTAATGCAGCCCAAAGGCATTGATAAGAAAATGGTTTTCGCTGCCGGGTATGCACAGTGAGATGTGGTTGTAAATCAAGTCGGTTATGCCGTAATGAGCACACAGGCGGTAGCACGCAGCAAGATCAACGCGGGCCTCCCACTCAGCGGTGCTGACGCGATCACGCAGAGACGACTTGCGTTTTGCAAGGAAATTTCCCGTAGGACTTGTCATGGCCGGGCCTTCTTCCCATGGATATCTTTGTATTTAATAGAGTACGCTAACAATCAGGCTGTCCGATAATGCCGATTGGTGCCTGTCCATTACGAGAGGTTATGACCTTGGATTCGAAACAGTTGATGAAATTCCTAGCAGTGGTCGATCACGGCTCGCTAGGCCGCGCCGCCCAGGCGCTTAACATCACGCAACCTGCGCTCACGAGATCGGTCAAGGAGTTGGAAGCATATCTTGGTGTCCAGTTATTCCTACGGCAGTCAACCGGCATGAGTTTAACCAAATATGGCGAGATGCTGGAGCGCCAGGCCAGGATTGTGCAGACCCAGTTGGACCATGCGTTAGATAACATCCGGGCGCTGAAAAGCCTTGAACAGACCATCGTCAGGGTTGGAGTTGTATCCAGCGCATCAGTCGTGCTTCTTCCTGATGCACTATCAAGAATGACTTCGAATTATAAAAATATTTCTTTTTCGGTGATCGAGGCTCTTGAAGATGACTTGACCGCGCGTCTTGTAAATGGAGATGTCGATGTGGCTGTGGCGTTTCGGCTGCCTGAGGGTGAAGACATCGAGCGCGTCGCTACCGGCTTCACGCATCTTGGTGGAACGATCGTTGCCTCAAGCGATCACCCGTTCAGGGGCTGTCCGCCAGTCAGTTTAAGGGAGGTGCGGGAAAAAGCATGGGTTCTACCGCCCAGCGGCACGCGCGTAAGACAGGAGGTCGCAGATTTCTTCCTGGCAAATGATCTGGAGCCACCGGTGCCCAGAGTCGAGACACGCTCCAACCTCCTCATGCAGACACTGGTGCTGCACAGCAACTTCATAACGTGGTTTCCACAAATTCTCCTAGTCTCTAAGGAAATCTCGATCTACCCACTGGTTATCAAGGAGGATTGTAAACCACAATTACGAAGTTTTTCGATATATCGACGAAAAGAAAAGATGCTTTCTAGTGCTGCCACACGTCTTCTATACGAACTGAAGGCTGAACTTGAGAATAGATAGGATTAAAGCGGATTGTTGGACATCTGAATGAATGATTCTTACGGTCTCGCGTTTGTGATTCAAGATTTGAACCGGTTGAAGGGTGATTGCTCATGGGGCTGGCTGAGCGCCGGCTGCCGGCCGGGTTCTGTCAGCCTTCGCGCCAGCTTGTTCGACGGCGCAGGGCTGACGTAGAGGATTACCTCCATTCCGGAGGTGACCGATGCACTGTCCACACTGCTCTTCGACCGCGAAGGCGGAGTGTTCGGATCGGGGTGACGCCATAGAACGGGCGAAAATATACGCCAAGCGGACAAAGCAAGAACATAGGCTTTTCATGGGGCGTCGCGGTCTGTTCCTGGAACTGCTGCAGCCCCATCGCGTGCGCGTTTCACGATGCCGGCCACGGTGTTCTTGCTGAGTCCCAGCTCCCGGCCGATCAGGCGATAACTGCGCCCTACGGCGGCCAATGCCAGCACCTTGGGCGCCAGCCGATCCGACTTCGGCCGCTGTCCGGGCTGCCGGCTGAGCTTATTGCCACGGGCCTTGGCCGCGGCAAGGCCGGATCGAACCCGTTCGCGCAACAGATCGCGTTCGAACTCGGCGATGCCGGCCAGCACAGTCGCCATCATCCGCCCGGTGGCGCTCGACAGGTCGAAGGTCATGCCGCTCAGCGCGATCACCGAAACCCGTCGCGCTTCCAGATCACGCAAGCTTTCCAGCAGATCGAGGGTGCTGCGGCCCCAGCGTGACAACTCGGTCACCAACACCACATCGATGTGCCGGGCCTGGACGAGTGCCATCACCTTCCGGCGCTCGACCCGGTCGAGCTTCACCCCCGAACCAGTCTCCTTGAAGACGCCCACCACCTGATAGTCGGCGCGGGCGGCGAAAGCGAGGAGGTCACGCTCCTGCCGTGCGCATGACTGGTCGTCGGTGGAGACCCGGCAGTAGAGGGCGGCACGCTGTCCCACTTGAACTCTCCCAGCGGAATGGCCTTGAGAGCCGCATCCCGGCTAGGGTCGCAGCCATCCAAAACAGACTGTACTCCAACTGGGACAGCTCCTCCATGCCGCGCCGCCGCGTCCTCACCGACGCCCAGACCACCGCCCTGTTCGCCCTGCCCATGGCCGAGCCGGACCTGATCCGCCATTACACCCTCGGCCCTGACGACATGGCGGTCATCGCCCGGCGCCGCCGGCCGCACAACCGCCTTGGCTTTGCCCTCCAGCTCTGTGCCCTGCGTTATCCCGGCCGGCTGATCCGGCCCGGCGAACTGGTTCCGCCGGCGATTGTCGCCTTCCTGGCGGGCCAGCTCGACGTGGATCCGGACGCTCTTGCCGACTACGCAATCCGCGCGCCGACCCGCTACGATCAGTTGGACGCGCTGTGTGAAGCCTTCGGATTCCGTACCTTCACCCAACCCGATCATCGAGAGCTCTCGGCATGGCTGGTTTCGGACCATGTCTTCGCGCTGTGCCATCTCCTTGGCTTCCGCTTTGCGCCGCGCATCCCCAACCTGCACGATCGGCGCCTTTACACCTTCGGGCCGGCGGCAACCTGGCCGACCCTGGAGCCGTTCATCGCCGGGCGGATCGACGAGGCGCTGATCCAGGCGCACTGGGAAGACCTGCTGCGGTTGGCCACCTCGATCCGGACCGGCACCGTGCCCGCGTCGCTGATGCTGAAACGGCTCGGCTCCTACCCTCGGCAGAACGGATTGGCCTCGGCGCTTCGGGAGATCGGACGCATCGAGCGGACGGCTTTCAGCTTGGAATGGCTGCAAAATCCGGCACTTCGCCGCCAAGCCACGACCGAATTGAACAAGGGGGAGTCCCGCAACGCGCTCGCCCGCGCCGTCTGCTTCCACCGCCTTGGGCGCATCCGCGACCGGACGCCTGAGAGCCAGCAGCACCGCGCCGGCGGCCTCAATCTGGTCGTGGTCGCGATCATCCTTTGGAATACCGTCTACATGGGGCGGGCCATCGATGCTCTGCGCGCCGGGGGTGAGCGCATTTCCGACGAATTGTTGAGCCATCTCGCACCCCTCGGATGGCAACACATCAACCTGACCGGCGACTATCTCTGGAGTGCGGACCGGGTGCCGGACACGTCGGGATACCGCTCGCTGCGCGCTCCCATCGAACTCCTAGCCGCCTGATGTTCCCGCTTTGTCCGCTTAGCGTATATTTTCGCCCGTTCTATGGCGTCACCCCCGCACGGGAGGCGTTGACCAACGCGGTCGAGCATCTGGCGCGGGAGATCGCCACGCTGGATGCCGCCATTGCCCAGGCCGCCAAAACCCTGTCATCCCTGTCCCGAACGTTACAGGAACTCCAGACCGCTCCAGGCATTGGTCCGCTGACGGCGGTGACGCTGGCCGTCCTGCTGCCGGAACTGGGCCGGATTTCCGGTGGGAAAATTGCCGCTCTGGTCGGCGTCGCACCCTTCGATCGCGACAGCGGCACCTTGCGCGGCCAACGCCACATCGCCGGCGGGCGGGCCGGCGTCCGCCGTGCGCTGTTTCTGGCCACCTTGTCCGCCGCCACCCACACCAAGGGCGTCATCGCCGACTTCTACCAGAGCCTGGTCGGGCGAGGAAAGCCGCCGAAGGTCGCCTTGGCTGCCTGCATGCGCAAGCTGATCGTCCGCCTCAACGCCATGATCGCGAAAGGAGCCAACTGGGAAGCCAAGCCGGCGTAAGAGGCCGACGGTTGGCGCTCGCCGCCGACCGCTGCCGAACACACCGAACCGGCGGCGCGGACGGGTCAAGGCCGAAGCCGCCCGGAGGGCGGGGGCGCGTCCGCGCCCGCCTTGACGCGGAGCACCACTGGTTCAGCTCTCGCTTTCGAGGCAGTCTCGAACGTTCGGATCTGACCCGAAGCAGACGGGTGTGCCTGTTCTCTTCGAGTCGAAAATCACAATTCTGTGATCGGCCGATTTACTTACCAGGGCAGGGATCGCCCTTTCCAGTCAAGATAGAGGTTTTGCCCATTTCCCCTGTGGGCGGTCAGAACCTGCGCCATTCTCTCCACGCTCTCTTGAACGGATATCTCAGCTTCGACAGTGCCGTCCAGCGTACCCATGGCAGTCGCGGCCCATCCGGGATGGATCGAGAGCACGGTCAACCGGGGGTTATCTGCATGGATGGTACGGGCCAGCATGTTGAGCGCAACCTTGCTGGCGCGATACAGGTCCAGCTTCAGTCCCGGCTCGGTGTTCAGCGCAATACTGCCGCGATGAGACGACATCACCGCAAGTGTGCCGTTGGGAGCGAGGCGGTCCAGAAGGCGGTGCGCCAGACGGATCGGACCGAAGCAATTGGTCAGCATGATCTCGGCAAATTCGGAGTCCGTCGCCTCAGTGACCGAGTTGTGCAGGGGGCCATAGATACCTGCTACCAGAAAGATGACGTCGAACACTCCTTCGATGTCGCTGCGCAGGGGCTCGATCTGGTCGGCGCGGGTCACATCCACATGGGCAACTCGTGCGACCGCCTTGAGAGCATTCGTATCGACACCAGGACGCGCCGTCCCGGTGACATCCCAGCCTCGCGCATGCAGTGTTTCAGCAAGTCCCAGTCCAAGGCCGCGCTCGGCTCCGATAATTAGGATGGAGGGCATGCGTTATCCTTTTCAAAGAGCGGTAAAACCGCCATCCACGGTGACCAGCGAACCGGTCATGAAGGCAGACGCGGGAGAGGCGAGGAAAGCGATCACTTCGGCGATATCCTGCGGCTGTCCGACGCGGCCCAGGGGATGTGCCGGACCATAGCTCGCCAGAGTGGCGCGGCTGTCCGGCACGATGTCCTCCAGAATGTCTGTCTCGATGACGCCTGGAGCGACGGCGTTGGCGCGGACGCCCCGATCACCATATTCGACTGCGATGACCTTCGTGAGTTGTGCAATAGCACCCTTGCTGGCCGCGTAGGCCGCCGTATCTTTCATTGCTACTTGCGCTACGATGGATGCGACGTTGACGATTACTCCGCCGTTACGCGCGATCATGGCCCGTACTGCTTCGCGTGCATGTAGGAACGTACCCCGCGCGTTGACCGACATGAGGCTGTCCCAATCTTCGACGGCCATGTCGATCAGAGGGCGGTTCATCGTCCGACCTGCATTGTTGACGAGGATGTCAAGGCCGCTGAACTGTTCCAGGGCTAAGGCGACGCTGCGGCGGGCGGTCTCCTCCAAGGCAATATCGCCTGTCAGCGTCACGATGCCGTGGGAGGAAAGCTCGTGGACTGTCTCACTGATGTCTGTCGCCACGACAAGCGCACCACGGGCACGCAACGTCAGGGCGGTCGCCCGACCAATTCCCCGGGCGGCACCCGTAACCAAGGCGATCCGGTTTTCGAAAACCTGCTTCATGGATGTCTCCTTCGCCGCTGAAGGTAGGCCATGTAGCGAGATGCGATAATCAGGAGAGTATTTACAACATTGCGTAGTCGTGCTTTATAATCTCAACATGAATTCTGCAGATTTTGCCCGCATCCGCGCCTTTTTGGCGGTTGCGGAAACTCTCAGTTTTTCGCGCGCGGCCGAAGAACTCGGGATAACATCTTCAGCCATCAGCCAGACGGTAAAGGCGCTGGAAGCCCGTCTCGGGCAGCAGCTTTTCCAACGGACCACCCGCACGGTCAGCCTGACCGATGCGGGAATCCTTTTGCGGGAGCGGATGCGTCCAGCGCTTGACGAGATCGACCGCGCGCTCACCCAAAGCCGCGATGCAGCGGGTCGTCCGTCGGGTATCGTGCGCATCGTCTCGTTCCGTTCGGCAGGAGAGAAGTTCATCCTGCCTATCCTTCGGGAATTGCGACGCGATCTGCCCGAGGTGACGTTGGACATTACTTTGGATGATGGTTTGGATGATCCTGTCGCGGGTGGCTTCGATCTCGCCTTGCGTATAGGAGAGGTCATTGCGCGGGACATGATAGCCCTGCCCCTTGGTGAAGAGCTGCGTCAGATCGCCGTTGCGGCACCCGACTATCTTTCCCGTCACGGGACGCCGGACCATCCGCGCGCGCTGTTGTCGCATGACTGTATCTGCTGGCGCTGGCCTGGTCAGCAACATCCCTTCCCCTGGGAGTTCTTCGACAACGGTCGGTGGTTCTCCATCACTCCGTCTGGTGGGCTGATCGTCAACGACAAGCCGATGGCCCTGCAGATGGCATTGGACGGGCTTGGAATCGCGTTCTGCATCGAAGATACAGTCCGAGGCCATATTCAAAACGGCCAGCTGGTATCCCTGCTGGAACAGTGGAGCGCCCCATTCCCAGGCTTCTACATTTGCTATCCGCGTCAACGCCAGATGCCTGCGGCGACCCGCGCCGTCATCGAGCGCATACGGGCAGGGACGGGACAGGAATCAAGGTTGTTGCGTGATCGCTCATCAGTCAGATGATCTCAACGGCTAGTTATGGCGCTGAACCGACATTCGGAGGTGGCTGACCGGGGGCCGGCCACGACCAAGAGAATTTGGTGGCTGCCCTCCGATCGACACTGAAGACAGCGCACACGCTGGGCAGGAATTTCTGCTCTAGCGGTGTAGTTCAAGCTACGCAAAACACGGTTGCTTTTGCGACGGCTAAAAGCGCCTACCGGCACGTTGTGATGCACATGTGCCGATTGCCCGGCCTCGCTGAAGAGCGGAAACGTGCTGCGGCTGGGGCAGCACCGGCCCCAGGGCCGTGCGGAGGCGGTCCGAGGTGGCCATACGCGAGGCGGCCGACCGGCCAGGGTGGCGTTTAGGGCGCCAACGCTGGCCAGCAGAGCTTTGTCCGGCTCAGAACTTGATAGAATACCAGTCGGCGGATGGGTTGATAGTAAACTCCCATGTGCCGATATGCGCGATTTTCTTACCTTCTAAACGGATTCTTGCAGCAAATCCGCTAATAGAGTTATCACGGAAAGCTTGCAAAAAAGAGTGCAGTTCAATGCTCGGGCAATCTTTTGCCATATCATCTTCCGTAGGTGGACGGAGAAGATGCATAATTGCCTCTTGCATAGATGTTCTCCTCTTTGATGGCTGAACCAATAAAAATCATGCTCTAACCTGATTCTAGGTGAGAATGCTCTCTTTCGCTACAGCTTGTCGGCGTCGTGCCGGTTATCGACCCCGGCCGCCCAACATGCGTAAGCCTGTGAGCCGCGTTTCGCGAAGCCACGCGCCGTCGGCATGCGGTAGCCGTTGACGTAGGAGTTCATCCCATAGCCATACTGACCGGGTTCGGTGATCGTGCCCCGGGACGTGGTGTCTGAGGAGGGCTCGTTTTCCTCGGCGCGCTGCGGCTGCCGGTTTACTCCGCTGAGATGACAAGCGGGTCGGGCGCAGGGTTGCACAGCACGGCCAAGCTTTCCATGGTCATGTAGCGTCGGCACACCGCCCATTCGTCATGTTGCTCCAGCAGCAGGGCGCCGACCAGCCGGATAATGGCCGCTTCGCATGGGAAGATGCCGACGACGTTGGTGCGCCGCTTGATCTCGCCGTTCAGGCGTTCCAAGGGGTTGGTGGAGTGCAGCTTGGTGCGCAGGTCCTTGGGATAGGCCATGTAGGCCAGCACGTCGAACTCGGCCTCGTCCATCAGGGCGGCCAGTTTGGAAAAGCGCGGGCGCAGGCTGTCGGCGACGTGTCGCCACTGTTCGTGGGCGGCCTCGGCGGTCTCCTGGGCAAAGGCGGTGCGGATGGTGGCGGCGACCATCGTCTGGTGCGCCTTGCCGACGCAGGCCAGGAGGTTCCTCATGCAATGAACACGACACCGTTGGAGTGTCGCGCCCAGCACCTTGGAAGCGGCGGCCTTCAGCCCGAGGTGGGCATCGGCGATCACCAGCTTCACCCCGCGCAGCCCCCGGCGCGTCAAGGAGCGCAGGAACGTGCTCCAGAAGGTCTCGGCTTCCGACAGCCCGAGGCCGAGCCCCAGCACCTCGCGCCGGCTGAACCGCGCCGGGTTTGTCGGAGGCCCCATTTCTTGAGAAGATGGGGTTATCATGACGAAAGCGGCATCACGTAGA
>NZ_RZIJ01000036.1 GCF_003989665.1 Azospirillum doebereinerae
CGGACGCGCCAACTTCGATTTGCTGCGCCGTCGCGTCCTCCTCGCAGCCTGATCCACGCAAAGTGCGGGAGAACCAGATCGATGGACACCGAGTTCATTCGGCCTGAAGCTCGGCCTGCTCCGGGGGTCTGTAACCGATCCGGAGAAGGCGCACGGAAAATTTCCCCCACCGCCGTGGACGCCATCCAAAATTCAACGGCACCGGTATCAGGCGTAGCGCATCGCATCGAGGTCGGCGATGAGCCCCGGACCTTGCGGATGCCAGCCGAGCCTTGCTTGCGTCCGGGCGCTTGAGGCCGGCATGTCCATGCCGGCGAACATCGCCATCCACCCGAAATGTTCGGCCGCCTTGTCCTGCTGGACCGAGATGGCCTCGATCTTCAGGCCACGCGCCAGCGCTTCCACGATCGCGCGCGTCTCGATCCCTTCTTCGCCGACCGCGTGGTAGCGCGCGCCGGGCTCATTCCTCTCGATCGCCAAGCGGTAGAGACGGGCAACGTCACTCACATGGCCGGCGGCCCAGCGATTGCGCCCCTCGCCAATGTAGGATGCGACGCCCTTCTGCCGGAAGATCGCGATCAGCGGCGTGATCAGCCCCTGCTTCTCCGTATTGTGAACCTGCGGCAGCCGCATCACCGAAACGTTGACGCCGGCCTCCAGCAGTTCGTTGCCGGCGCGCTCCGAGGCGATGCGTGGATTGGGGTGGCTGTCGTCGAAGATGTCCTCACGGGCGGGCAGGCCATGGCCGGCGCCGCCCAAGCCGGTTCCCGACGTGATCAGCAACGGTCGATCCGACCCTTTGAGCGCGTCGCCGAGCGCACCGATGACGCGGCGGTCCTTCTCGCAATTCTCGACGAAGCGCGAGAAGTCGTGATCGAACGCGGTGTGGATCACGGCGTCGGCCTTTTCCGCGCCGCTTCGGACGCTCGCCGGATCCTCCAGCGTGCCACGGTGCGCCTCGGCTCCCGCAGCGGCCAGCGAGCGGGCGCCCTCCTCGGACCGGGTCAGGCCGATCACCCGATGGCCGGCCTGCAGGAGTTCGGGAAGCACGGCCGAGCCGATGAAGCCGGTGGCGCCGGTGAGAAAAATGCGCATGGGAATGTCCTCGTCCAAGTCCGATCCCCAGTCTGGCGCGCCGCACTATCCTGTTAAAGTAGTGATGTTTTCCTATTATAATGATCACCAGGATCGCCCATACGTAGGAACCCATGCAAACCGACCACGCCAACACGCTCGCCGCCTTCCTGCGGGACCGCCGGACGCGGCTCGATCCGGCGGCTTTCGGCTTCTCGGGCCGCCGGCGCACCCCGGGACTGCGTCGGGAGGAGGTGGCGCAACGGGCCAACATCAGCCCAGCTTGGTACACTTGGCTGGAGCAGGGGCGCGGCGGCGCGCCATCCGCCGACGTGCTGAACCGGCTTGCCGGCAGCCTCATGCTCACCGATCTCGAGCGCGAGCATCTGTTCATCCTCGCGCTCGGGCGGCCGCCGGAGATGCGCTACAAGCCTGCCCAGGGTGTCAGTCCGCGGCTGCAACGGCTGCTGGACGCGTTCGACGCCTGTCCCGCCTTCATCAAGACCGCGACCTGGGACGTGGTGGCCTGGAATCGCGCCGCGGCGATCGTTCTGACCGATTACGGCAAACTCCCGCCCGATCAGCGGAACATTCTGCGCCTTGTCTTCTGCAACCCGGCGATCCGCGCCAAGCAGAAGAACTGGGAAGGCATGGCGCGCTTCCTGGTCGGCGCCTTCCGTGTCGATGCCGCGCGCGCCGGCGCCGTCAAGGAGATCGCCGACCTCGTCGATGAACTGTGCGAGGCAAGTCCGGATTTCGCCGCCTTCTGGAGGGAGAACGATGTGTATGGGCCGGGCGAAGGGGTCAAGCACCTCCAACATCCGTTGCTCGGGACCTTCGAGATGGAATATTCGGCCTTCGCGGTCGATGGCCGCCCGGACCTCGGTCTGCTTGTCTACAACCCGCTGGACGGGCGGGTCAAAGACCGCATCCGGAGCTTGATCGCTCAAGACTGCCTGGCCGAGCCGGCGAACGGTCAGGCAGTGTCGGAAAAGTTGTAAGCGGGTCCCCATCTGGCGGACCGTTGGCCAAGCTTGGTTCACCCCTCAGGAAGGACGAACCCGATGCCAGGAAAACGGAAGCGACATTCGGCGAATTTCAAGGCGAAGGTTGCGTTGGAAGCGATCCGAGGCGAGCTGACGATGTCGCAACCTCTCGCCAAGCCCGGCCTGGAGCAACGGCACCTGCGCTCCCCTGGTTCGTCCGTCGCGCCTGTTCCAAGCGCTGGAGCGGCAGTCCCTGCGGCGGGAGGTCGCCGTTTCGGTGACGCATTTCCTGGCCATCCCGGAACTGATCGCGGTGACGGATTGCTGCACGACGCCGCCGTGCCTGATCTGCCGCCACCCGACCAGCAAACTTAGACTGAAAATCGCGCCCCGCCGATCTCGGCCGGTTCCCGGTGCGGATGGCGTGGCATGTCCGTTATCGCCACAATCCGGCCCATCGCCGACTGCGCTCCCTGATCAGCGAGGTGGCGCGGGAGGTGTCCATGGAACACGGTGCCCCTCGCCTTCCCGCGTCAGGGTGACCGGCGACGCGTTGGGCGGCCACAGCAGCGCGGACTCGACGCCCATCCACCGGCAGAGCACCGGCCACGTTCCGGCGTGCGCGACGATCAGCGAGGCGCCGCCATCCCCGGACGCCGGCAACCCGTCGAGCGCCGTCGTGACGCGGGCGCGGAAAGCAGTCAGGCTTTCACCGTTCGGCACCTCTTCCCGCAGCAGATCCGCCGGGATGGCGCCGCCTTCGAGATCGCCCCAGCGCCGCTCCTCCAACCCGGTCACGGGAACGACCGGAACGGCCAGCGCCTCGGCCAGGATGCCCGCCGTCTCCAGCGCCCGGCGCTGCGGGCTGCTGTAGATCGTCGAAACCGACCGACCCTCGGCGACCAGGGTCGCGGCGGCCTCCCGGGCCTGTGCCCGGCCCCGGTCGGTCAGCGACACGTCCCGCGACCCGGCGAGCCAGCCGCCGAGGTTGCTCTCCGTCTCGCCATGGCGGCAGAAGATCACCACGCTCAGCATGACAGCCGCCCTGGCAGGTCAGCGAAGCCGGCAAGGATGCCGTCGTGCGGAAGGCCATCGAGCGGCACGCGGGCGTAGCCGTAGGGCACCAGCAGGACCCGCGCCACCCCGGCCGCGCGGGCGGCGGCCACATCGTGCTCGTTGTCGCCGACGAAGACCGTCTCGCCGGGATCGACCTCCAGCCGCTCCAGCAGGCCCAGCACCGGTTCCGGCGAGGGCTTGCGGGTCGGGTAGCTGTCGCCGCCGACCACGGCGGCGAAGCGGCCGGCGATGCCCAGGTCATCGAGCAGCCGCAGCGTCGCCCCCATCGGCTTGTTGGTGCAGACGCCGAGCCGCAGCCCGGCCTCCGCCAGCCCGCCCAGCGTCTCGGCGACGCCGGGGTAGAGCGCGCTGTGGGCGCTGGGGTCGGCCTCGTAGATCGCCAGGAAGCGCTGGAGGCAGCGGGCGGCCTCGTCGGCGGCCGGAATCCCGCCGGTGGCGGCCAGCACGCGCTCCACCAGCTTGGGCGCGCCGTCGCCGATGAAGGAACGCACCGCCGGCAGATCGACCGGCGGCCGCCCCAGTTCGGCGAGCAGGGCGTTGGAGGCGTGCATCAGGTCGGCGGCGCTGTCCACCAGCGTGCCGTCGAGGTCGAAGGCGACGGCGCGGATGGGACGGCGGTTCACGGAGTCGGTCACGGTGACGGCACCTTAAGGACGGAGGAGACGGGCCTTGTCGGCCGCGAGGTCGAGGACGATCGGGGCATCGGGCGCGAGCAGAGCATCGCCCGCCTGATGCGGCGCGTCCACCTGCACCAATTGCCCGCCGACGTCCACCGCGTAGCGGATGGAGGCGCCGAGGAACTCCCGGTGGCGGATGGTCCCCGTGAGCCGGGCGTGGCCGGGGGCCGGCGGTCCGCCGTCCGGACGGATGATCAGGTTCTGCGGGCGGAACATCAGCTTGCCGGCGGCATCCGCCCCGGCGGACGGCGGCAGCGCCACCGGCGTGACCCCGCTGCCGACGAAGACACGTCTTCCGGCCCCATCATCCCGCACCGCGCCGTCCAGCACGTTGGCGGTGCCGAGGAAGCCGGCGACGAACAGGTTGGCCGGGTGGTCGTAGAGATCCTGCGGGGTGCCGACCTGCTGCACCTTCCCGTCCTCCATCACCGCGATGCGGTCGCAGATGGTGTTGGCCTCCTCCTGGTCGTGGGTGACGAAGATGGTGGTCAGGCCGAGCTTGCGCTGGAGACTCAGCAACTCCTGGCGCATCTGCACGCGCAGCTTGGCGTCGAGGTTCGACAGCGGCTCGTCGAGCAGCAGCACCTTCGGCTCGATGACGATGGTGCGGGCCAGCGCGACGCGCTGCTGCTGCCCGCCCGAGAGCTGCGACGGCCGGCGGTCGGCCAGATGCCTCAGCCCGACGAGGTCGAGCGCGGCGTCCACCCGCCGCTCGATCTCGGCGCGGGGAACGCGGCGCTCCTCCAGCCCGAAGGCGACGTTGCGGCGCACGGTCATGTGCGGCCACAGGGCGTAGCTCTGGAACACCATGCCGACGTCGCGCCGGTGCGGCGGCAGGACGGAGATGTCGCGGCCGCCGATGCGGACCTCGCCGCGCTGGGCGGTGTTGAAGCCGGCGATCAGCCGCAGCAGCGTGGTCTTGCCGCAGCCGGACGGGCCGAGGAAGGCGAAGAACTCGCCCGGCTTGATGGCAAGGTTCACGTCCTTCAGGACATGGTTGCTGCCGTAGGACAGGTTGACGCCCTCGATGTCGACGCCGACGCTCTGGATCTGGGCGGCGAGCGCGGCCGGGGAAAACTGGTGGTTCATGACGATGGTTTCCCTCAATGATCCTGGCCGCGTTCGCGGCGGCCGCGCTCGATGACGACGTGCGACAGGTAGGTGCCCAGCCCGACGATGACGACGGCGAAGACGCCCAGCGCCGCGCCCGGACCGCGCCCGGCCGCCGACTGCATGTAGACGTAGAGGCCGTAGGCCAGCGGCGCGTCGCTCTGCGAATGCACCAGCATGATGGTCGCCGACAGTTCCACCGCCGCGGTGGCGAAGCTGGTGACGAAGCCGGCCAGGATGCCGCCCGACATCAGCGGCACGACGATGCGCCCGACCGTCCGCAGCTTGGTGGCGCCCAGATTCTCGGCCGCCTCCTCCAGCGAGGAGCTGACCTGCTGCAAGGCGGCGGTGCAGGCGCGCAACGCGTAGGGCAGCCGGCGGATCGCCAGCGCGAAGACCAGGATCAGCCAGAAGTTCGACAAGGGCTGCCCGGTGAAGGGCATCGGCACGCCGTAGAAGCTGCGCAGGTAGCCGATGCCCAGCACGACGCCCGGCACCGCCAGCGCCGCCATCGCGATGTAGTCCAGCCATTGCCGGCCCGGCAGCTTGGTGCGCAGCACCAGATAGGCGATGGCCGTGCCGATCACCACGTCGAGCAGCGCCGCCAGCGAGGCGTAGAGCAGCGTGTTGGTGATGTACTGCCCGCTCTCGGTGAAGACGGTCTGGTAGTGCTTCAGCGTGAAGGCGTCGGGAACCGGGCTGAACGACCAGATGGTGGCGAAGGACAGCAGCCCCAGCCCGACATGCGGCGCCAGCACCAGCACCAGGATCAGCAGCACCACCGCGTAGGCCGCCACCAGCTCCAGCGGCTTCAAGCGCCGCTTGGCCAGACCGCCGCCGCCGCGCTGCACGGTGGCGTAGTCCTTGCCGCGCATCGCCAGCGCCGACACCCACAGCGCCAGCAGCGAGCAGGCGATCAGCACGACGGAGATGACGTAGCCCATCGGGTCGGCGATGCCGATCGAGGAGATGCGCAGGTAGGCCTGCGGCGCCAGCATGTCGTTGACGTTGAGCAGCAGCGGCGTGCCGAGGTCGTCGAACACCTTGATGAAGACCAGCGAGGCGCCGGCGACGTAGCCCGGCATCGCCAGCGGGAAGACGATGCGGCGGAACAGGCGGAAGCCGTGACAACCGAGATTCTGCGCCGATTCCTCCATCGCCCGGTCGATGTTCTTCAAGCTGGCCGACAGGTTGATGAGGATGAAGGGGAAGTAGTGGATGCTCTGGACGAAGATGACGCCGTTCAGCCCCTCCATGAAGGGGATCGAAACGCCGAAATGATCCCGCAGCAGCAGATTGACCGAGCCGTTGCGCCCGAACAGCAGCTGCATCGCCACCGCGCCGATGAAGGGCGGCATGATCAGCGGGATGATGCCCAGGCTCTGGATCAGCACCGCGCCGCGGAACTCGAAGCGCATGGTCAGGTAGGCGAGCGGCAGGGCCAGCAGGCTCGCCACCACCACCGACATCGCCGAGACGTAGAAGGAATTGGCGAAGGACCGCATGAACAGGTCGTTGCGGAAGAAGTCGGCGAAGTTCACCAGGGTGAAGGCTCCGGTCGTCTTGTCCTGGAAGGCGACGAAGATGACCTGGACCACCGGAACGACCAGGAACAGCAGCAGGAAGGCGGCGATCAGCAGCGCGGCCAGCGCCGGCCCCGGCCGCACGCGCGCGATGCGGTCGCGCGTGAGCGCAAGTGACGTCATGGAAAGGCCCGTGAGCTGGGGGAGAAAAGAGGGGACGCCCGAAGGCGCCCCCCGAGGCTTGACGCACCAGCGTCAGCGCACCAGAGCCGCCGCCTCGTCGGCCTTCCTGCGGGCGGCGGCGTAGTTTTCCTTGGCGAAGGCGGCCCATTTCTGCTCGACCTGCGCCTGACGCTCCGGAACGGCGTCGGTGGCCGACTTGCGCTCCACCGTGAAGGCGCCGGCCAGCTGCGGATCGGCGGCCTGCTCCGCCGTGACCGGCATGGCGGCGACGAGGTCGCGCGCCTCGCCCAGCAGGGCCTTGGCCTTGTCGTTCGGCTTCTTGGCGAGCGCCGCGTCGGCCTTGTGGATGGCCTGGGTCGCCGCCTTCAAATCGTCGAGCTGGAAGGTGACGAGCTGGTCGAACAGCGCGTCCACCACGTTGTAGCGGGCCTGCGACAGGTTCACGTCGAAGCTCACCTGGGCGCCCAGCGAGGTGTCCTTGAACGGGTTGGGGTAGCCGGCGGGCGCCTTCTCGTAGGTGACCGGGTTGACCGGCAGGCGGCGGATCGCCGGCTCCAGCAGGACCTCCTGCCCCTTGGGCGACAGCAGGAAGTCGACGAAGCCCTCGGCGGCGGCCTTGTTGGGGGCGTTCTTCACGACGGCGACGTTGGCCGGCACGATGGTGGTGATGGTGGGGTAGGCGAACTCCACCGGGAAGCCCGACGCCTGCGACGACAGCGCGAAGAAGTCGATGACGATTCCGATGCCGAAGGCGCCCGAATTCACCCCGTCCGGCACGCCGAAGCTGCGTTCGGTGATGGTGCGGTAGTTGCCGGCCAACTCCTTGTTGGTGCGCCAGCCCTTCTCCCAGCCCTCGCCCTGGAGGATCGTCTCGATGGTGAGATGCGTCGTGCCGGAGCGCGACGGGGCGGAGATCGCGACGTGGTCGTAATAGACCGGCTTGGCGAGATCGGCCCATTCCTTGGGAATCGGCAGGTTGTTGGCCTTCATGTAGCGGGTGTTCCACATGATGCCGTAGCCCGAGGCGGCGAAGCCGGCGTAGAAGCCGCCCGGATCGTTGACCGGATAGGCGCCGACGATGTCCGGGATGCCCTTGACCTGCGGCTTGTAGGGCTGAAGAAGCCCGGCGCCCTTCAGCACCTCGAAGGCGTCGGGGGCCGAGGCCCAGAACAGGTCGGTGCCGTTGTTCGACGCGGTTTCCTGGAGATACTTCACGCCCGCGTTGGTGTTGCGGTTCAGGATCTCGACCGTGACCTTGGGGTTGGCCTTCTGGAAGGCCTGCTGGAAGGCGGTCGTCATGTCCTTGGGAAAGGAGGTGACGATGACCAGCTTGCCGCTGGGGTCCTCCGCGAAGGCGGCGGTGCCGGACAGCAGCAGGACGGCCAGGGCGGCGGCGGCGTTGCGCAGGGTGCGCGTGGTGCGAAGCATCGGTGTTGTCCTCCCCTCGATGTCTTATGCTCGCCCATTCAGCAATCGGCGTGCCAGACGGTCAGCCCTTGCGCGGTCAGGCTTCGGACGTCATCGATGGGTCAGGACGGGAACATCGGCTCCTGCGGCTGGGTAACGCGGGGAACACTTCCGCGCCCGGTCTTTTCACTCGTCCGCGAAATCGTCCCGGTTCAGGCCGTGGTGGCGCATCTTCAGGTACAGGGTCTTGCGGGTGATCCCCAGCCGCTCCGCCGTCTCGCCGACCCGGCCGCCGCAGCGGGCGAGCGCGTCCTCGATCAGCTGCTTCTCGACGCGGTCGAGCTGGCCGGCCAGCGGCTCGATCTCCGCCGTTGCCACGACCGCGCCCGCCACGGGGGCGAGACCGTCGCCCAGCCCCAGCGCCACCCGCTCGGCGACGTTGCGCAGCTCGCGGACGTTTCCGGGCCAGCCATGCGCGGCGAGGCGGGCGAGCGTGGCGGCGTCGAGCGGCGGGGCCGTCCGGCGCGAGCGGGCGACGGCGGCGTCGAGGAAGTGGCGGAACAGCAGCGGCACGTCCTCGCGCCGCTCCCGCAAGGGGGGCAGCGGGACGGTGACGACGTTGAGGCGGTAATAGAGATCCTCGCGGAACCTCCCCTCCGCCGCCAGCCGCAGCAGATCCACCTTGGTCGCCGCCACCACCCGCAGATCCAGCGGGATGGTCCGGTTGGCGCCGATGCGCTCGATCACCCGCTCCTGCAGCACGCGCAGCAGCTTGACCTGGAGATGCATCGGCATGCTCTCGATCTCGTCGAGGAACAGGGTGCCGCCGGCGGCGTATTCCAGCTTGCCGATGCGGCGTCCTTGCGCGCCCGTAAAGGCGCCCGGCTCG
Organism: Azospirillum doebereinerae; assembly: GCF_003989665.1. Taxonomy (GTDB): domain Bacteria; phylum Pseudomonadota; class Alphaproteobacteria; order Azospirillales; family Azospirillaceae; genus Azospirillum; species Azospirillum doebereinerae. The sequence continues at coordinate 8,927 of NZ_RZIJ01000036.1, forward strand.
TGGCCGAACAGCTCGCTCTCGATGATCGTGTCGGGCATGGCGCCGCAGTTCAGCGCCACGAAGTTGCCGGTGCGCCGCCGGCCGCCCTCGTGCAGGCTGCGCGCAACCAGTTCCTTTCCTGTACCGGTCTCGCCGAACAGCAGGATGTCCACCTCGGCGTCGGCGAGGTTCGCCACGCTGGCCCGCAGACGCTCCACCACCGGGGACCGCCCGATGATCCGCCCCTCCGCCCCGCCCCCGGCCAACTGGGTCCGCAGGCGCCGGTTCTCCAGCACCAGCCCGCGATGGGCGAGCGCGCGCCGCACCACCTCGACCAGATGGTCGGGCTCGGCCGGCTTCTCGATGAAGTCGTAGGCGCCCTCGCGGACCGCGCGCATCGCCATGGCGATGTCGCCGTGCCCGGTGACCAGCACCACCGGCACCTCCGCGTCCACGGCGCGCACCCGCTCCAGCAGGGCGAAGCCGTCCATCCCCGGCATGCGCACGTCGGTCACCACCACGCCGGGCCAAGCCGTGCCGAGCCGGGCCAGCCCGGCCTCGGGTTCCGTCACCGCCTGCACCGCGAAGCCCTCCAGCTCCAGCGTCTGGCGGCTGGAATCGAGCACTTCCGGATCGTCGTCGATCAGCAGGACGGTCATGGGCGGAGCTTTCAGGCGCGGTTCAAGGTGAGGACGAAGGCGGTTCCGCCGGGGCCGCTCTCGGCCACCGACAGCACGCCGCCGAAGTCGCGGACGATGTTGTACGAGATCGACAGGCCGAGCCCCAGCCCCGTCCCCACCGGCTTGGTCGTGAAGAAGGGATCGAAGATCTGCCCGACCGGCTCGGCGGCGATGCCGGGGCCGCTGTCGCGCACCTCGATGCGGACGGCGTCGCCCTCCTCCCCGTCCCCTTTCTCCACCATCTCGGCGCGGATGAGGATGCGGCGGACCGGCGCGCCGGCCACCGCGTCCAGCGCGTTGCTCAGCAGGTTGACCAGCACCTGCTCCAGCCGCACCTCCTCGGCGCGGACCCGCAGGGGGGCGCCGGACTCGGCGTCGGCGTCGGGCAGCGCCAGCTCGACCCCGACCGCCTCCTCGCGCAGGCGGTTGCCGAACAGGGAGAGGGCGCCCTGGACCACCGGCCCCAGTTCCACCGCGCCCAGGCGGGAGTCGGGACGCCGCGCGAAGCGCTTCAGGTGGTTGGTGATGTTGGCCATGCGCGCCGTCAGGTCGGCGATCTTGCCCAGATTGCCCTCGGCCTCCTCCACCCGGCCCAGCCCGATCAGCTTGCGGCCGTTGTGGGCGTAGGAGCGTATGGCGGCGAGCGGCTGGTTCAGCTCGTGCCCGACCCCGGCGGCGAGCTGGCCCAGCGCCGCCAGCTTGCCGGCCTGCACCAGCTCCGCCTGCGCCTCGCGCAGGTCGCGCTCGGTGCGCTGGTGCTCGGCGATGGCCTGTTCCAGCCTGTCGTTGGTGGCCTGGAGGTCGGTGGTGCGCTCGCGCACCGTGCGTTCCAGGATGTGCTCGGCTTCCAGCCGTTCGGTCATGTCGGTCAGGGTGACGATGTAGCGCTGTTGCTGGCGGTGCCAGAAGGGGCGGACGCCGACCTGCACCGGCACCGCCCCGCCGTCCGGACGCCGTCCGGTGGCGAGGATGGACAGGGCGGGGATGACGCCTTCGGAACCGGCGGACGACTGGGCGAAGAAAGCCGCGACACGGGCCGCGCCTTCCGCGTCCAGCCGGTCGGCGAGGCGGGGAACGCCTCCGCCCTCCCCGGCCCGGCCGCCGGGCGGCGGCGCGATCAGGGCGGCCGCGAGCGGGTTGACGAACTCGATCACGCCCTCCCCATCGGTGATCGCCAGCCCGGCCTGGGCGTTGTCGATGATCGCCTGGGCGTTCGCCTCTTCCACCGCGACGGCGGTGTCGCGGAAGACCAGCAGCGCCGCCGCCATCTCCGACAGCTCGTCGCGGCCGCCCAGCGGAATGTCGGCCTTGAGATCCCCGGCGGCGATGGCGCGGGCGGCGTCGCCCAGCCGGGTCAGGCGGGAGATCAGGTTGCGGTTGACGTAGAGCCACGCCACCAGCACCGCCACCAGCAGGCTGACCACCGCGCTGGCCAGCAGGGCGGAGCGGCCGAAGGCGATGGCCTGGGCGGAGCGGGCGGCGGCGGCTCTGGAATCGCTCTCCACCGCCTGGACCTGCCGGGCGATCAGCCCGTTCAGCCGGGCGACGATGTCGCGGTTCTCGGCCAGCAGGGCCTGCCCGCGCGCGGCGGTCTCCAGCTCCTCCCGGCGTAGCGCCGGCACGCTGCCGTCGGGCCCGCGCGCGAGATCGAGAAGCTGGACCACCAGTTGCCCCAGCGACACGCCGTCAGCCCAGTCGGCCAGCGCCGCGAGGTCGCGTTGCAGCCGGTCGGCGGTCTCGTCGAGGAAGCCGGCGTTGTCGTCCAGCGTCTCGGCGGTGGCGAGCGTCGCCGCCCGCGCGATCAGCCCGACCGCGAGGTTGCCGTTGGCGCCGATCTGCAGCACCGCCTCGCTGCGCCGGTTCTCCTCGCGCAGGGTGCGGACGGCACCGGCGGATGGTCTTCCGCTCTCGACCGTGGCCAGCGCGCTCTGGATGTTGAAGCGCGCGTCGGCGACCAGCGGATCGATCTCGTCGAGGAAATCGGCGTGCAGCCAGCGCAGCCGCTCGATGACCTCCTGGTTGCGGCGGGCGAGCGCCAGCCGGTGGCGCACCGTACCGTCCAACTCCGACAGGTTGCGGCCGAGCGCGTCCACCACCGGGCGCAGGTCGGAAACGCCGCCGCCGATGCCGTCCGTCAGCGCCCGCAGAGCGGTCAGGCGGCGCCCGAGCGCGTCGCGGATCGCGTCCATCTCGGCCTCGGTCCGGCTGCCGGCCAGAATGGGGGCGGTGGCGATGATGGCGCCACCCTCCTCCGCCAACCTGGCGGCGAGGCCGAGGGCCGGCAGATGACTCTCCGCGAACTCGTCCAGCGTGCCACCCAGCCGGTCATAGGAAAGCCAGCCGAGCGCGCAGGCCACCACCGAAAGCACGGCCACCGCGACGAAGGCGAGGAACAGGCGGACCCGGATGCCGAAACGCACCGCTCCGCCATCCGGCGCGGCCGGTGCCGCCAGGACGCTCACGGCCAGCCCCCCTCGCCGGCCGCAACGCGCAGGATCACCAGCGCGCGTTCGGCCGCCGACAGCGCCGTGTCCAGGCGGGCCTTGGAGAAGGCCCGCCATTCGGCCTCCAGCTCCCCCTGGCGGGCCGAGATCGGCATGCCGCGCGCCGACCGGCGCAACGCCGCGGAGAAGGTCGGGTCGATGGCCTGGACGGCGTCGACTGGAACTGCGGTGGCCGCCGCGCGGGCATCGCGCAGCAGGTCGCGCGCCACCGGGTCGGGAAGCGTGGCCAGCCGGCTTTCACCCTCATGGATCAGTTGCCAGACGCGGTTGAGGGTCTTCAACCGGAAGGTGATCAGCTCGTCGAACAAAAGGTTGACCAACTCGTAGCGGCGGCTGGACAGGGCGCGGTCGAAGAGGAAGCGGTCGTTGCCGGTTTCCCGCGCGTAGGGGTTGGGGTAGCCGGCAGGGGCCGCGGCGTAGGCGTCGGGCCTCACCGGCAGGCGCCCGATATCGGGACGCAGCATCAGCGCCTGCCCGGCCGGCGACAGCAGGAAATCGACGAAGACTCCGGCCCCCGCCGGGTTGGGAGCGCCACGCAGGATCGCCACGCTGGCCGGCAGGAACACGCTGTCCGCCGGATAGGCGAAACGCAGGCCGCCGATGTCCGGCACCCTCTCCCCCGGCTCCGTGCCCTGGCCTGCTCCTTGCCCCAGAAAGTCGATGGCCAGCCCGATGCCGAAGCGGCCCTTGGCGACCCCCTCCACCACGCCGTAGCTGCGCGCCGTCACCGTGGCGAGGTTGCCGGCGATTTCCAGCCACGTCGCCCAGCCGCGCTCCCAGCCATGGAGTTGCAGCACCGTCTCCACCATCAGATGCATGGTGCCGGAGCGCGACGGTGCCGTGATGCCCAGGTGGCGGGCATAGCCGGGCCGGCGCAGATCCTCCCAGCCACGCGGAGCGGCGAGCCCATGGCGGTCGAGATAGGGCTGGTCCCAGACCAGCCCGTAGCCCGACAGCGCGAAGCCGAGGTAGGACCCGTCCGGATCGTCGATCGGCTGGTTGCCGATGGTCGCCGGAGCGCCGGTCGGCCGCGACGCGACGGGCGCCAACAGCCCTGCCGCCTTCAACACCTCGAAGGCGTCGGGAGCGGACGCCCAGAAGACGTCGACCTCCTCTCCCGCACGATCCTGCAATTGGGTGATGGCTGCGGTGGTCTTGGTGTTGACGACGCGGAGGCGCCGGTCGGGATGCGCCTGCTCGAACGCCTCCCGCACCGGCTCGTAGAAGCTGGCCGGAAAGGAGGTGAGCACGGTGACGACGGCGGGCGTCTCCTGACCGGTGGCCGCGGTCGCGGGCAGCAGCACCGCCAAAGCGACCATCACTCCGCGCAGCCACCCGTCGCTTTGCCGGATGCCAGACCTCATGTTTTCCGCAACCCCGCGTCGACCGCCCATGCCATTCCACCGACAGCGATTCTCGAGCGGACACACTCCCCACACTCGGCGCCTGCTGTCCAGAGTCGATGGGCGGACGGATGCCGAAGCCTGATCTGGACCTGCGAACAACTGGGAAGGCCGTCACACGTCAGCGTGGATTTGGATATTGGGGCGATCGATAGCGTGGTTTCGGGGGACACGCAACCAACGATCCTTGCGGTTGGTGGAGGTCGTGATTCCTGGATCGGCAGCATGAGGCCCGATGAAAAGGTTGGTAATGGCCTCGCTTACAGACACCGCTGTTTCCGCTCGGCAGTGCTCGGTGGTGCCTTGATTCGAGGATATCCCAGCGGGCGCAGTCAAAGTGTAGGCTCGTGTGGAGTTGTGTAGGCTCGTGTGGAGTTCGGATACCGGTTCACCCCGCCAGTTCCGCTGCGACCAAGCCGGCCCCTTCAGCGCCACAGCGTCGGGTGAACCCCGGCAATCTGTCGGTCGAGTTGCCACGCGAAAAGATTTTCATCGATGTCTCCGACAAGACCTACCCGTGTTGCGGCGCCGCGCCGCATCTCATCGGCGAGAGTATCTCGCAGCGCCTCGACCCCGTCCCGGCCCGCTTCCGGGTGCTGGTGACCCGCCGGCCCAAGTACGCCTGTCGCCAGTGCGAGGAGGGCGTCGTGCATGCCCCGGCGCCGGCCCGCCTCAACGGCATTGATGCGCAGGCTTGGTTCGCCGACGTGCTGACCAAGCTCGTCGCCGGCCACCCGATCACCAAGCTTGATGAACTCCTGCCCCGGGTCTATGTCAGGCAGACGGAACCCGCCGTGACCTGAAAACACCGCTTACGGAATAAGGCTTATACAGGACGGTGAATTCATCCGGCCATCCGCAAACGAGACAATCATCCAACCAGCTTGTGCAGGGCGTCCGCAACACGCCGTCCCACGGTGGTCCAGTCGCCCGACACGGTCTGCCGGAAAAGCCGCATCGTCGGGTACCAGGGCGTGTCGTCGCGGTCCTGAAGCCAACGCCAGCAGCCGTCATAGCGCGATAGAACCCAGACCGGCTTGCCCAGCGCTCCGACGAGGTGGGCGACCGAGGTGTCCACGGTGATCACGAGATCCAGCCGCAGGACCAGCGCCGCCGTGTCCGCAAAATCGGTGACGGCCCCCATCGGGTCATGGATGTCCATCCCCGCCGGCGGATCGGCGAGCTGTGCCGCCGGCCCGCCCATCTGCAAGCTCACGAAGCGCAGATTCGGGACCTCGGCCAGCGGCGCCAGGTCGCGCAGGGTCATGCTGCGCCGCCGGTCGGTCAGGTTCGCGCGCAGCAGGCTTGGGCGGGGATCTCCCGACCACACCAGCCCGACCCGGAGCCCGGCGCCCGGCAGGGGTTGGCCCAGCCATTTGCCGACAGCCGCAGCCGGCGGGTGGAGATAGGGAATGCCGCTGGGAATCGTGTCCAGCTCGGTGCCGAGCAGCCGGGGCAGACTCAGCAGCGGACAGTGGAAGTCCGGCGCCGGGAATGCCTCGGTCAGCGCGTAGACCGCCGCCACGCCGGGCATGCCGGCGACCAGCCGTTTCAGCGCCGGCTGGACCGCCAGCACCACGCGCCCGCCCTGCGCCGCGACCAGCGGAGCGTAGCGGACGAAATGCAGGGTATCGCCGTGCCCCTGCTCGGCGTGCAGCAGGATGGTGGCGCCGTTCAGCGGCTCCCCCCGCCAAGCCCGCAACTGCGCGTTCACCACCGGGAGCTGACCCGTCTCCCAGCGGGCTTCGTAAAAATCCCAGCCCTCTTTGAGGCGGCCGGCCTTTAGCAGGGCCAGCGACAGATTGAAGCGCGCATCGGGATGCTTCGGTTCGGCTTCCAGCGTGCGACGGAACAGGCGTTCCGCCTCGTCCAGCCGGCCGAGGTCGAGGTTGACGATGCCCAGATTGTTCAGCGCGGAAACATGCGACGGGTTGAGCCGCAGGGCCCGCCGGCACAGTGTCGCCGCCTCGGCAAAGTCGTCACCGTTCTGGGCCTGCGACCGTTGGATGTAACCAAGGTTGGCGTAGGGATCGGGATGGTCCGGCTTGAGCGCCATGGAGCGGCGGCAGAAGCCGGTGGCGCCGGGCCCGTCGTTCAGTTCCCACACCGCGCTGGCAAGATTGTTCCAGGCCCCGGGATGGTCGGGGGACAGGCGCAGAGCCCGGCGGTAGGCCGTGGCGGCCTGCGCATGGTCCGTCTTCCGGGAGGCGGTCGCGCCAAGATTGACGTAGGCCTGCACCGTCATCGGTTCCAGCGCGACCGCCGCCCGATAGGCAAGGTTGGCGTCGGCCAGCCGCCCCGCGAGCAGGCGGGAGTCGGCGACCGCCAGGAGTTCGCCCGCCCCGGCCAATCGCAGCCGGCAGAAGCGTTCCAGCAGGGCCGGCGCGTTGTCGCCCGGCTGGGGCTGCCTGAGAAGGTTGGCGAGCGCTTCCGGGTATGCCGGACGGAGCGCGAGAGCTAGGCGATACTGTTTCTGCGCCTCATCCGGTTGGCCGAGCGCACGCAGCGCCTCGCCAAAGCTGTTGCGGTAGTAGGCCTGCGTTCCGTCGACCGCCAGCGCCCGGCGCAGCCAGTTGCCGGCCGTCTCCGCCGCTCCGACCTGCAGCGCCGTCACGCCGAGCAGATGGAGGACGTCGCCATGCGACGGCTCGATCGAGAGGACAGCCCGGTACAAACCGCCCGCCGCAGCATCTCCCGCCTTATGCCGAGCCACTGCGGAGGCAAGCATCGCCCTCACGTCGGGCAGCGCTACCCCTGCGGGTTTCCCGACCTCAGGCTTGCAGGCCCGTTGGCCCATATCCTTACCTCTCTGCTGCGCCAGGAAATTTATAGGAACACATAGCGCTTTCCGGCGCCAACCTCGGCGTTGAACCCGTACGGGTTCCGGATGGAAACGGCACACGGCGCACCGCGCTCAAGAATGGGTCCGATCACCCGAGCGATGGTCGGACTCCCGTCCCCCGACCGCCTCGCCGGTTTTCTGCCGGAAGAAGGGGGGCCGGCCCGTCACCGGATCGGCCCCCTTCCTTTTCTCGTGCCGGCGTCAGCTCAGCCAGAGACCGCCATCGACCGCCTTGATGGTGCGACCTTCGCGGACGCCGTAATCCAGGTAGTGCGACAACGGATTGACGCCGGCCTGCGCAACGTCGGGGTTTTCGGTCAGATAGGTGGCGACGTCCATCCAGGTGGAAGGCCTGCGCCCCTCCTTCCAGCCGAAAGCCTCGTAATGCTCGTAGCCGCTTTCAAAGACGCCGGCCTGCAACGCCGCCACGACATCGGGGTTGTTCCGACGGTACCAGTCCTCGTCGAACAGCGCGTTCGGGTCGCGTCCCTCGGCGGCGCCGTGAGTGAGGTAATGTTCCAGGCCGCTAGCGAACTCGCCCCGTCCCACCGCGGCGGCGACGTCCTGATTCTGGGCAAGATAGAACTTCTCGTCCAGGGACACGCCCCCCTTCAGCCTCTGCTCGGCGCCGCCGTAGGCCTGGTAATGCTGCAGGCCGCTGGCGAACTCGCCCCGGGCGACAGCCTGCGCCACGTCGGGGTTTTCGGCAAGGTAGTCGCTCTCGAAGAACAGCCCCGTACCGGACTTCGTGATCGGGGCGTCCGGCGCGTTGACCAGTTCCACCCGGTCGTTGAAACGCAACAGTTCGACCCCCTCCATGATGTCCACGCCGAGCGTCGGGCTGGTCATGACCAGCGCCCCGTAGGCCCCGCGGGTGAGGATCACGTCGGCGAAGTTCGCCTCGATGCGGACGGCGTCCACCCCCTCGTCGCCATGCAGCGTGTCGTTGCCCGCGCCGCCCTGGAGACGGTCGTAGCCGAGTCCGCCGAACACGAAGTCGTTGCCGTCGTCGCCGTACAGCAGGTCGCGGCCTTCCCGGCTGCCGATGATGTCGTCGCCGCCGCCGCCGCGCAGCGTGTCGTCGTCGACGCCCAGGATAATGGTCTGGTTGGCACCGTCGCCGATCGCCACGTTGGAGCCGGCGCCGCCGCCCACCGTGACCGCGCCGGTGATGAAGGCGTAGTCCACGTTCTGCAGGTTCACCACCGTACCGGCGGGAAGATTGCGCGCATCCAGCAGCACGGCCGAGGCCTGGCCGGCCGGCGCCGAACCGGTGATGGTGATCGGCGTGACCGGCGCCACGCCCGAAGCCACCGTGGGCGTGACGCTGCGCAGCGTCACCGGGGCGCTGGCGGGCAGCACCTGGGTGAGGCCGGCACTGGACACGGTCGAGCCCGCCAACGGATCGGCGCGCAGCAAGCTGGAGAAGGCATCGGCCAACTCGCCCAGCACCAGGCCGGTGGCTCCGCTGGAGGTCACGCCCACGCCCACGGGCAGGCTGGCCTCCAGCAGCGGGTTGGCGGTGGTTCCGGCCAGCGGCACATCGGCCAAGCTGCTCTTGGCGTCCGTGTCGGTCCGGTTCTCCGTGACCGGGGCGATCACCACGGACTCCGTGGGACGGCCCCTGCTGTCCGTGCCCGTCGTCACCGTCAACAGCGCGCCGTCCACCACCGTTGTCGGGGAAGGCGCGGGAGGCGGCGGGGGAGACGGCGGCGCGGGCGTGGCATTGACGATCGCTTGCCCGAGGAGGCTGGCCATCTCGTTGCCCGCTTCGTCGGACAGGGCGCTGCCGGGCAGTGTCGGATCGTAGCCGAAGGTCACCACCTGCCCGACGGCGACGCCCGACGCGAGCGTCAGGGTCACGGTGCTGCCCCCTGTGCCTGAGGCGGCGATGATGGCGCGGGGCACGCCATCGACCAGAACGCTCATGCCGGTGGTCTGGTGGGGAGAGGCCGCGAGGCTGACCGCCTCGGCAAAGGTCAGGGTCAGCAGGTTTCCGTTGACGGAGGACGTCATCAGCGGCGTCGGCGCCACGGTGTCGACGGTCACGATGAACGCGCCGGACACGGAGGAGCTGTTGCCGGCCAGATCGACAGCCGTCGCGCCCAGCGTGTGGGCTCCCTCGCTCAACAGGCCCGAGGAAAGGCTCCAGGCGCCGGTCGTCGAGTTCGCCGTCACCGTGCCGAGGGCGACCGCCCCCTCGTATAGGACGACGGTGCTGCCCGCCTCGGCGGTGCCGGTGATCGTTGGCGTGGTGTTGCTGGTCCGCGTGCCGGCTTGGTTGGCGACGGCGAGGCCGGTCGGGGCCGCCGCGACCGTGTCGATGGTGACGATCAGCCCCGCCGAGGCCGCCGAGGTGTTGCCGGCGTCATCGAAGGCCTTGGCGGTGAGCGTGTGCGCCGCGTCGGACAAGGTGGAGGCCGCGACCGTCCATAGCCCACCGCCTCCGGCCACGGCCGTCCCCACGGCGATGCCGTCGGCGTACAGCACGACCCTGTTCCCGGCGTCCGCCGTGCCGACGATGGTCGGCGTGGCGATGTTGGTCAGGTTGTCGGTGCCGCTGGCGCCGCTGTCCGTCGTCAGGTCGAGGGCGCCGGGCGTCGCCGCGACGGTATCGACCGTCACGATCAGCACGGCGGACGCCGCCGAGGTGTTGCCGGCGGCATCGACCGCACGGACCGTGAGGCTGTGCGCCGCGTCGGACAGCGCGGAGGACGGGCTGACCGTCCACAGGCCCCCGCCGCCGACCGTGGCCGAGCCGACGAGGACGCCGCCGTCGTACAACTGCACCGTGCTGCCCGCCTCCGCGCTGCCGGTGATCGGCGGCGTGGGATTGTTCGTCAGGTTGTCGTCGTCGTTGGCCAGATCGAGGCCGGTCGGCGCCAGGGGCGCCGTGGTGTCGATGCTGAAGACGAAGGGCGCCGACCGCGGCGATTCGACGGTGTCGGGATCCAGGGCCGTGGCGGTGAAGGTGTAGCTCGACCCGGTCAGGCTTCCGGTCGTGATCGACCAGAGGCCGCTGCCGTCCGCCGTTCCGGTCCCGACGACGGTGACGAAGTCGTACAGCGTCACCACGCTGTTCGCCACCGCCGACCCGATAATGGTCGGGGTCCGGACGTTGGTCAGCTGGTCGGCCTGGACGCCGCTGTCGGACGCCGCAGCCAGCCCGATACCCGTTGGAGCGCTGCTTTCCGGCGTGATGGTGAGCGTCAGGCTGCCGCTTGCGGACGACGTGTTGCCGGCCGCGTCCACGGCCTTGACGGTCATGGCCTGGGCACCGAGGCTCAACGTCGAGGTGCCTCCCGACCAGTTCCCGGACGCGTCCGCATCGGTCTCTCCCACCAGCGTGCCGTTGGCAAACAGCAGGATGTGGGCGTTCGCCTCGGCGCTGCCGGTCAGCACCGGCTGCCGGACGTTCGTCACGAGGTTGTTGAGAAGGCCGCTGTTGCTGTCGGGGCTGAGAGCCGGGACGGCGGGCGCCAGGGGGGCGGTCGTATCGATCGTCACCGCCAGCCCCGACGCGGAGCTGGCCGTGTTCCCCGCCTTGTCGACCGTGGTGAGCGAGAGCTGGCGCAGGCCGGAGGCCAACGTCGCCGACGTGATCGTCCAGGCGCCCTGGGCGTCGGCGGTCGTGGTGCCCACCGCGAGGGCGCCGTCGTACAGCGTGACCACGCTGTCCGCCTCGACCATGCCGACGAGCGTCGGCGTGGTGTCGTTGGTCAGCAGGTCGTCGCGCGCGGCGCCCGTGTCGGACGCCCGCGTCAGCAGCATCGAGCGGACGGGCGTCACGAGGTCGATGGTCACCAGCGGCGCGCCGGACGGGCCTGCGGTGCCGCTGTTCGCACCGGGCGCCACGGCCGTCAGCGTACGATCGGCCACACCCAGGTCGCTTGCCGTCAGGGTCCACAGGCCGTTGGCGTCGGCCGTCGCCGACCCGAAGAAGGTTATGCCCTCTCCGGCGAGGTTCACGCCCTCGTAGAGGTGGACGACGCTGTTGGCCTGGGCGCTTCCGCTCGCCTGCATGATCGAACGGACGGCCGTCGTCAGGTCGATGCTCACGACCAGCCCGCCCGAGACGTCGCTGGTGTTCCCGGCCACGTCCGTCGCCTTGACGGTGAGCGTGTGTTCGCCCTCCGTCAGGGCGCCGGCCGTCACCGACCACAGACCGTCGCCGCCGGCGGTTCCGAGCCCGACGAAGACGCCGCCGTCGTACAGGGTGATGACGCTGTTGGCCTCGGCGCTTCCGCTCACCGTCGGCGTGCTGTCGGAGGTCAGCCGGTCGCTGTTCGAGCGGCCGAGGTCGGATCCCGGCGTCAACACCGGCGTGCTCGGAGCGGCCGAGACCGTGTCGATCGTGACGACGAGCGTACCGGCGGCGCTGGTGTTGCCCGCGATGTCGATGGCGGTCGCCGTAAGCGAATGCGTGCCGTCCGCGAGGGCCGAGGCGACGCCGATGGACCAGCTTCCGGATCCGTCGGCCGTGGCGGTGCCGATGTCCAGGCCGCTCACGTCGTCGCGCAGCGTGACGACGCTGTTCGCCTCCGCCACGCCGAGAACCATGGGGGCGGCGACGTTCGTGACGCGGTCGCTTGCCAGCGCGCCGCTGTCGGAGCCGGTGCCCAGCCCCAACCCCGACGGCGTCGCCGAGGTCAGATCGATGGTGATGACCAGCGGAGCCGAGGCCGCGCCGGTGTTGCCCGCCGCATCCCGGGAAACGACGGTCAGGCTGTGCGCTCCCTCGCTCAACGACGGCGAACTCATCGTCCAGGCGCCGGCGCCGTCGGACGTCGTCGTGTTGAGGAGAGTCGCGCCGTCGTACAGCGTGACCACGCTGCCCGCCTCCGCCGTCCCGGTCAGGACCGGCGTTGCGTTGTTGGTCACCAGATCGTTGGTCGAGCCGCTGTTGGAGCCCGCCGTCAGGACGAGCGACGAGGGCTGGGGCGCGGCGGTGTCGATGGTGACGAGCAGAACGGCCGAGGCGGCGCTGGTGTTGCCAAACAGGTCGATGGTCGTCGCCGTCAGGGTGCGCTGGCCGTCGGCAAGGCCGATCGCCTGGACCGTCCAGTTGCCGTCGACACCCGCCGTCGCCATGCCGACCAGGGCCGAACCGTCGTACAGCCTGACGGTGTTGGAGGCTTCGGCCGTGCCGCGGATCGTCGGCGACGCGACGTTGGTCAGGCGGTCGGTTGCGCTGCTGCCGGAGTCGGTCGTCAGCTCAAGGCCGCTCGGCGCGGCGGCCTGCGTGGCGATGGTGACGACCAGCGCGGCGGAGAGGCCGCTGGTGTTGTCGGCGACGTCCACGGCCCTGGCCGTGAAGGTGTGGGTGCCGTCGGCCCGCGTCGGCGTCGTGAAGGACCAGGCGCCGAGTCCGTTCGCCGTGACCGTCCCGATGGAATCGCCGTTGTCGTAGAGCGTGACGGTGCTGCCGGCTTCGGCGGTGCCGGTGATGATCGGTGTCGTGACGTTGGTCTTGTCGTCGCTCGCGCTCCGCCCGCTGTCCGATGCGGTGGCGAGGTCGAGCCCGCCGGGCGCGTCGCCGGTGAGGTCGATGGTGACCGTAACACCGCCGACGCCGGGATTCCCCGCGTTGTCGAAGGAGGTGATCCCGAAATTGTAGACGCCTGCGGCAAGCGAGCCCGAGGGCGTGAAACTCCAGGCGCCGGTGCCGGCGTCCGCCACCACCGTTCCGAAGGCTTCGGCGGTTCCACCGTTGAACGCGCTCGTGATGATGACGGTTCGGCCTGGGCCGGCGCCCACCGTGCCCACCGTGCCGGTGAGCGTCGGCATGGTCTCGGCGGTGATCCGGTCGCTGTTGGAGGAGCCGGTGTCCGAAGCCTGGGCAAGCTCGACCGACACCTCGTCCGGCACGGTGTCGATGGTGAAGTTGAGCGCGGCGGACGCGCCGCTGGTGTTGCCCGCCACGTCGACCATCGTGGCGATCAGCGAATGCGCCGTCCCGGTGCCGCCCGCCAGGACGGAGCTGGTGATCGACCAGACGCCCGTGCTGTCGGCGGTGCCGGTGCCGAGCGTCGTTGATCCCTTCAGCAGGGTGACGACGCTCCCCGCCTCCGCCCGGCCGGTGATGGTCGGGGTGGTGACGGAGGTCAGGTTGTCGCCCAGGAGGCCAGTGTCGGAGACGGCGGCCAGGGCGAGGCCCGTCGGGGCCGCCGCCGTGGTGTCGATCGTGACCGTCAGCGGCGCCGAGGCGGTGCTGGTGTTGCCGGCCAGATCGAGCGCGACCACGGACAGCGTGTGCGCGCCATCGGCAAGCGACGGCGTGGTGATCGACCAGGCGCCGCTGCCGTCGGCCGTCACGGTGCCGAGAGTCGTTGCGCCGTCGTACAGCGTGACGATGCTGTTCGCCTCGGCCGAACCGGTGACGGTCGGCGCGAAGACCGAGGTAACGCTGTCGGCCGTGGAGCCGCTGTTCGAGCCCGCACTGAGCGACGGGGTTCCCGGCGCGCTGGGCGCCGTGGTGTCCACGGTGATCGTCAGCGTCGCGGACGGGTCGCTGGTGTTGCCAGCGGCATCGACCATCCGGGCCGACAGCGTGTGCGCGCCCGCGCCCAGCCCGCTGGCGGTGACCGTCCAGGTACCCGAACCGTTGGCCGTGCCGGATCCGATGAGGGTGGAGCCGTCGTAGAGCCGGACGAGGCCGTTCGCCTCGGCCGTGCCGACGAGGGTCGGCGATCCGGTGTTGATCAGCCGGTCCGTGTTGGAGGCGCCGCTGTCGACGGCGAGCGACGGGGTTCCCGGTGCCGCCGCCGCGGTGTCGATCGTGATGACCAGCCCCGCGGAGGCCACCGAACTGTTGCCGGCGGAATCGACCGCGCGGGCGGTGAGGGTGCGGGTGCCCGGAAGCAGGGTCCCGGTGGCGATCGACCAGACGCCCACTCCGTTCACGGTGGTGGAGCCGAAGCTCACGCCGCCGTCGTAAAGGGTGACGACGCTGCCCGCCTCGCCCGTGCCGGTGATCGTCGGGGTGACGATGTTGGTGATGCCGTCCGTGCTGGAACGTCCGCTGTCGTAGGCTGCACCCAGCACCGGCGTGCCGGGCGCCGCCTGGACGGTGTCGATGGTGACGTTGAGCGGCGCGCTGGCGGCGCCGGTGTTGCCGGCGGCGTCGGTCGCCTTCACCGTCAGCGTGTTCACGCCGTCGGCCAGCGACGCGGCAGTGATGGTCCAGGCCCCCCCGCCGCCGGCGGTCGCCGTGCCGACGACCGTGGTGCCGCTGTAGAGCGTGACCGTGCTGTTAGCCTCGGCCGTGCCGGTCAGGGTCGGGGTCGTGACGTTGGTGACCCGGTCCGTGTTCGACGCCCCGCTGTCGGACGCGGACGCAAGCGTGACGCCGGTCGGCGCGTTCGGCACGACCGTGTCGATGGTGATCACCACCGCCGAGGACAAGGCGCTGGTGTTGCCGGCCGCGTCCATGCCGCGCGCGGTCAGCGTATGGGCGCCGTTGCCCAGTTGGCTGCTGGTGATGGTCCACAGGCCCGCGCCATCGGCGGTCGCCGTTCCGCGCAGCGTGCCACCTTCGTAGAGCGAGACGAACCCGCCCGCCTCCGTCGTGCCCGTGATGTCGGGCGTGGAGTTCTTCGTCAGGCGGTCGCCGGCGACCCCGGTGTCGCTCGCGGTCGACAGATTCAGCGAGGGCACGGCCGCGACGAGGTCGATCGTGACGACGAGGGCGGCGGAGGTCGCGCGGTTCCCGGCGCGGTCGGTCGCCTCGGCGGTCAGGCTGTGGCTGCCCGGCGCCAGCGAGGGAGAGAGCAGCGACCAGGCGCCCAGGCTGTCGGCCTGGACGGTGCCGAACGCGGTCGGGCCGTCGTAAAGGACGATGGTGCTGCCGGCCTCGGCCGTGCCGCTCAGCGGCAGGATCTGGTGGTTGGTGATGCGATCGCTGTTCGAGACGCCGCTGTCGGACGCGACGGCCATGAGCAGGCTGGGCTGCGGGGTGGACAGATCGACCGACAGGACGATGTTGCTCGACACCGTGGAGGTGTTGCCGGCCCGGTCCACGCTGAGCGCGGTCAGGGAGTGTTCGCCCTGCGACAGGGCGTTCGTGGTCAGCGAGAAGGCGCCGTTCGCGCCGGCCGTCGCCGAACCGACGCTGGTGTTTCCTTCATAGAGGGTGACGACGCTGAAGCTCTCCGCCGTGCCGACGATCGTCGGCGTGGCGAGCTTGGTCAGCCCGTCGTGGTCGGACACCCCGGTGTCGTCCCCGGCGGCGAAGGCCAAGTCCGACATGATGAGGTTTTCGGTGTCGATGGTGACGATCAGCGGGGCGGAGGCGGCGGCGGTGCTGTTGCCGGCCAGGTCGGTGACGTGGGCGACCAGCGTGTGGGTGCCGTTGATGAGCGAGCCCGTGGTCACCGACCAAGTCCCCGAACCGTCGGCGGTTCCCGTGCCGACGAGCGTGGTGCCGGCGTAGAGCGTGATGACGCTGTGCGCCTCTGCGCTCCCGCTCACCGTGGGCGTGGTGTTGCGGGTGAGCCGGTCGTTGGCCACGCCGGTGTCGGAGCCGGCGGTCAGGCTGGGCGCCGACGACGGCAGCACGGTGAGGTCGATGTTGAGGACGAGGGCCGCCGCCACGAGCGCGGTGTTGCCGGCCGGATCCACGGCCTGGGCCGACAGCGTGTACAGCCCCTCGGCGAGCGTCGGGCTGGCGACCGACCATTGGCCGAGGCTGTCCGCCGTCGCGCCGCCCAAAACGGTGGTGCCGTCGGGGTAGTAGAGCGTGACGATGCTGCCGGCCTGGGCGGTGCCGGTGATGACCGGCGCCGTCACCGCCGTGACGGCGTCGTTGCCGACGCGGCCGCTGTCCGTCGCCGGCGTCAAAGCGAAGCCGCCCGGGGTCGGAGGCGTGGTGTCGATGGTCAGCAGCAACGTGCCCGAGGCGCTGCTGGTGTTGCCCGCATCGTCCACGGACCGGACGGTCAGCGTGTTCACGCCGTCGGACAGGCTGCTGGCGGTGATCGTCCAGGCGCCCGCTCCGTCGGCGGTGGTCGTTCCGACGCTGACGCCGCCGCTGTAGAGGTAGACGGTGCTGAGCGCCTCGGCCGTGCCGGCCAAGGTCGGTGTGGCGGCGGACGTGATCAGATCGCCCGGCATGCCGCTGTCCGACGCCGCATCCAGCACCGGCGTGGACGGCGCGTCGGGCGCGACGGCATCGATCGTGATGACGAGCGGGGCCGAGGCGGCGGCCGTGGCGTTGCCGGCGGCGTCGACGACGCGCGCCGTCATCGTGTGCGCGCCGTTGCTCAACGGCGTCTCGATGGAGTAGACGCCCGAGCCGTCGGCGGTGCCCATCCCCACGAAATTGCCGCCGTCGTAGAGGGACACCACCGCGCCGCTCTCCACCGTGCCGGTGAAGGTGGGCGCGAGCAGGCGGGTCTTCCCATCGCCCAACACGCCGGTGTCCGACGCGGGCGCCAGGGTCGGCGCGCCGGGCGCCTCCACGGTCAGGTCGACCGTCACCACCAGCGTGCCGGAGCCGCTCGACGTGTTGCCGCTGGGATCCACCGCGGTGGCGGTGAGGGTGTGGACGCCCTCGGCGAAACCGGTTCCGGTGTAGGACCAGACGCCGCCGCCGTCCGCGACCACGGTCGCCAGCGGCGTCAGGCTGCCGGCGTTGTTGTCGTAGAGGGTGACGGAGCTGTTCGCCTCGGCGGAGCCGGTCAGCGACAGGGTCGTGGCGTTGGTGATGCGGTCCGTGGCGCTGTAGCCGGTGTCCGACGCCGTGGTCAGGGCCATGGCGCTCGGAGCCGGAGTGCTCACGTCGATGGTGACGACGAGGCCGCTGGACGCGGCGCCGGTGTTGCCGGCCACGTCGATGGCCCGGGCCGTCAGCGTGTGCCCGCCCTCGGCGAGCGTGCCCGTCCCGATCGTCCAGACCCCGCCCGTCGCCACCTGCGTGCCAAGCGCGGTGGCGCCGTCGTACAGGATGACGGTGGCGCCGGCCTCCGCCGTTCCGGTGACGGTCTGCGTGGTGATGTTGGTGACGTTGTCGCGGACGCCGCTGTCGCCGGCCGGGTCGATCGAAAGCCCGCCCGGCGCGTCGGGCGCGGAAGCGTCGATGGTGACCGAGAAGACTGAGGAGGCGTTGCTGGTGTTGCCGACGATGTCCACGAGGCGCGCGGTCAGGCCGTGCGTGCCGTTGCCAAGCGCGGAGGTGTTGACCGACCAGCTGCCGTCGCCCGCCACGGTGGCGGTGCCGACGAGGCTGGAGCCGTTGTACAGCGAGACGACGCCGCCGGCCTCCGCCGTTCCCGTGACGGTCGGGGCCAGGACGCTGGTGATCGCGTCGCCCGCCAGCCCCGTGTCGGATCCGCCCGCCAGGGCGAGGCCGGTCGGCGCGTCGGCGGTGCGGTCGATGGTGACGACGAGGCCGCTGGACGCGGCGCTGGTGTTGCCGGCGACGTCGACGGCCCGGGCGACGAGCGTGTGGACGCCGGCCGCCAGGGAGCCCGTGCCGAGCGACCAGGACCCGCTGTCGGAGACGGTCGCCGTGCCCAGCGCCGTGCCCCCGTTGTCGCCATACAGCGTGACGACGCTTCGCGCCTCGGCGGTGCCGGTGACGGTGACCGCCTCGAGGTTGGTGACGCGGTCGTTGCCGACCGAGCCGCTGTCCGATCCGGCTTGCAGCGCCAGCGCCCCCGGCTGGTCGGGCGCCGTCGTGTCGATGGTGACCGTCAGCCCCGAGGAGGTGAGGACCGTCCCGTAGGCGTCGATCTTGGCCTGAAGCGTGTGGGTGCTGCCGGTCGCCAGGGTGCCGGTCGCGGCGATGGTCCAGAGGCCGGTGCCGGCGTCGGCCGTGCCGGTGCCGATCAGCGTCAGGCCGCTGTAGAGGGAGACCGTCGCGCCCGCGAGCGCGGTCCCCGTCAGGGTCGGCGAGGCCACGTTGGTGATCCCGTCGCCCGCCACGCCGGAATCGGAGACGAGTTGCAGACCGCCGGGCACGCCGATGCGCCCGGTCACGGAAAGCGATGTGCTCGTGCTGGTTTCGTTGCCGGCCGCGTCCAGCGCGCGCGCGGTCATCGTGTAGGTGCCGCCGCCGAGTTCCGTCGTGGTGATCGACCACAGGCCGGTGTTGTCGACGGTCGCGACTCCGAGCACCGTCGCCCCGACGGAGGAGCCGTCGTACAGCGTCACGACGCTGTTGGCCTCGGCGGTGCCCGAAAGGATCGGGGTGAACTGGCCCGAGGGCCCGGCCGTGTCCGCCGTCGGCGCCGACAATCCCGGCCCGGTTCGGTCGATGCTGATGACCAACCCGGCGGACATCTGGCTGGTGTTGCCGGCCACGTCCACCGCGGCGGCGGTCAGGGTGTGGGCGCCCTCGCTGAGCCCGGCGATCGTGGCGGACCAGCGGCCCGAACCGTCGGCCGTCGCGCTGGCGGTCGAACCGCCGCCGTACAGGGTGATCGTGGCGCCGGCCTCGGCCGTGCCGATGATCGTCGGGGCGACGGCGTTGGTCAGGGCGTCGGCCAAGCTTCCGCTGTTCGTGGCGCTGCTCAACGCCAGACCGCTCGGGCTAGCCGAGGTCTGGTCGATCGTGACGGCGAGGGCGGCGGAGGCGGCGCCCGTGTTGCCGGCGGCGTCCACCGCCCGCGCGGTCAGCGTGTGGGCCCCCTCCCCCAGGGTGGAGGAGACGATCGTCCAAGCGCCCGTGGAGGCGTCCGCCGTGCCCGTTCCGAGCAGGGTCGCGCCCTCGTACAGCCGCACGGTGCTGCCGGCCTCGGCCGTGCCCGTGATCGCCGGAGTTCCCACCCGGGTCCGGTTGTCGTTCGGCGTGCCGCTGTCCGAAGCCAGCAGAAGCGCGCCAGGCGCGTCCGGCGCCGTCAGGTCGACGGTGACGACGAGACCGCCGCTCGCCACGGAGGTGTTTCCAGCCAGATCGACGGCCTTGGCCGTCAGGGTGTGGGCGGCGCCGGTCAGCGCGGCGGACATGACCGTCCAGTTGCCGTCGGCCCCCGCCGTGGCTTGGCCGAGCAGGGTCGAGCCTTCGTAGAGAAGCACGATGCTGGAGGCCTCGGCCGTCCCCGTGACCGAGGGCGTCGTGAGGTTCGTCCTCGAATCCCCCGTGACGCCGCTGTCCGACGACGCCGCCAGAGCCAATCCGGTCGGAGCGGAGGCGCTCGTGTCCACCGTGACCGTGAAGGCGGCGGAGGGGAGGCTGGTGTTGCCGGCGGCGTCGATGGCCTTGGCCGTCAGCGTGTGCGCGCCGATGGAAAGGCCGCTGGTGGCGATCTCCCAGTTGCCTTGGCCGTTGGCCGTCACCGTGCCGAGCGCCAGGGCGCCGTCGTAGAGCGTCACGACGCTGCCGGCCGCCGCCGTGCCGGCGACGGTGGGCGAAAGATTGTTGGTGAGGCCGTCGGTCGCGCTGCGGCCGCTGTCGGTGGCGGCGGTCAGTTTCAGGCCGCCCGGCGCGTCCGCCGTGCTGTCGATGGTGACGATCAGGCTTCCCACGCCGTCGCGCGTGTTGCCGGCCGCATCGCGCGAGCGGGTGGAGAAGGACCAGCTGCCGTCCGCCAAGGCGCTGCCGGCGGTCACGGTCCAGGCGCCGGCACCGTCGGCGGTGCCCGTTCCCACCACGCTGCCGGAGACCAGAAGGTCGATGACGCTGTTCGCCTCGGCCGTGCCGGTGAAGGTCGGCGTCTTGACGTTCGTCAGCCGGTCGGACGAGGAGTTGCCGCTGTCCGACGCCGCCGTCAGCGACGGGGCGGAGGGGGCGACCGGCGGCGTGGTGTCGATGGTGACGGTGAGGCTGTTCGAGGCGGTGCTGCTGTTTCCCGCCAGATCGACCGCGCGCGCGGTCAGCGTGTGCGCGCCTTCGCCCAGCGCGCCCAGCGTCATTTGCCAGACGCCGCTCCCGTCGGCGGTCGCGCCGCCGAGAAGGGTGGTGGAATCCTTGTACAGGCTTACGACGGCGTTGGCCTCCGCCGTGCCGACGATGACCGGGGTGTTGACGTTGGTCAGGTTGTCGCCCTGCGTCCCGGTATCGCTCGCCGTCGCCAGCGCCACGCCCGTGGGCGCGGCCACCGTGGTGTCCACCGTGAGCAGGAGGCCGGTCGAGGCGGCGCTCGTGTTGCCGGCCGTGTCCACGGCGCGGGCGGTCAGGGTGTGGCCGCCCGGGGAGACCGCCGGCGTGGTGATCGACCAGGCGCCGACGCCGCTGGCGGTCGTCGTTCCGACGCTCGCCCCGTCGAGATACAGGGTGACCGTGCTTCCGGCCTCCGCCGTGCCCGTCACGGTCGGCGTCGTGACGTTGGTGATGCCGTCGGAGGACGAGCGGCCGCTGTCCGATCCTGGCGTGTAGGAGATGGTCGGTGCGGTCGGCGCCGTCGCGTCGATGGTCAGCAGCAGCCCGCCCGACGCCGAGCTTTCCATGCCGGAGGAAACGGCCTTCGCCGTCATCGTCCAGGTGCCGTCGGTGAGCGCCGTGGTCGCCGTGATCGTCCACTGGCCGGATCCATCGGCGGTCCCGCTGCCCAGCGCGGTGCCGTTGCCGTAAAGATTGACGACGCTGCCCGCCGCGGCCGTGCCGGTCAGGGTCGGCAGGGTCGCGTTCGTCTTGAAATCGCCCAGCGTTCCGCTGTCCGAACCGGAGCTGAGACTGGGGGCCGAGGGCGCGGACACCGCGACCGGGAAGACCAGCAACCGATCGGTGTTGCCGATTTCCATGGCCTGACCGCCCACGAAGACGGTGTCGATCCCGGACACATAGACGGTGCCCGAGGCTTCGGTGAACCACACCACGTCGTTGCCCACGCCGCCGATCAGCGTCTCGACCGCCGACACCATCGTGGTCATGCCGACGATGGCGCTGCCGCCGGTTACGGACACGACGTCGATGCCGGCGCCGCCGATCAACGTTTCCAGGGCTGAGATCTTGACCGTGTTGCCGCCGGCGCCCAGCAGCACCGTTTCAGAGCCTCCCCTTCCGACGATCGACTCGATCGCCGTGACGCTCATCGTGATGCCGGTGTTCCCCAGCACCATGAGCGCGTCTTCGCCGGCGGTGCCGATCACCGTCTCGAGCGCTTCCACCTGCATGGTGTTGCCGACGGTGTTCCAGGCGATGGGACCCACGCCGACGATCGGCGTTCCATCCCGGAACGTCATGGTGACGACGTCCTTGCCGCCGCCGCCGATCAGGGTGTTGAGGCTGGCGACCGTGACGGTGGTGCCGACATCCATCAGGATGGCGGTGTTGCGGGAACTGGTTCCGCCGACGATGGTCTCGATCGACGACACGGCGGTGGTGCCGCCGCCCGACCTCATGTCGATCGAGCCGATCTTGTAGCCCATCGTGAAGACATCGTTGGCGCTGCTGCCGATCAGCGTCTCGACGAAGCTCAGGGCAATGGTGCCGCCCATGCTGCCGAGCATGACGACGTCCCCGGCCTTGGAGCCGTTGCCGAGAAACATCTCGATGCTTCTCACCTGGACGGTGTTGCTGCCGCCCGCGACGGTCGCCACGATATCGTCGCCCGCGGTGCCGATCAGCGTTTCGACCGCCGTTACAACGGTGGTGGTTCCCAGCTGGCCGCCGGCGCCGAAGTTGATGACGTCAACGCCGGCGCTGCCGACGAGCGATTTCAGATAGGCCACCGACATCGTGTTGCCGGCGTTGTTCGTCAGGCTGATCAGGGTGGTGCCGGTGCTGGCGCCGATGAAGGTTTCGATCGACTCCACCGCCATGGTCGTGCCGGTCGAGGTGCCGAGGACCCGGTCGTTGCCGGCACCGCCGATCAGCGTCTCCAGCCCCGCGACGGTGATGGTGTTGCCGCCCGCGCCCCCCAGCGTGACGACGTCCTTGTAGAGGCCGCCGGGCGTGTTTCTGCCGCCGGTGATGTGGTCGAGGTTGGTGACCGTTACGGTGTACCCCAGCGTCTCCAGCACCACGCCACGCGTGCCGAACCCCTTGATGCCGGACCAGGTCTCCGTTTTGGAGAAGAGATAGTCCGTACCAGCGGTCAGGGTCAGAGTTGCACCGGCAGCCATAACAATCCCCACTTAGAGGCTTCCCAGCGGGAAGCTTGACGATCACGGGCGAAAGACACGCATCGCGAGCAGATTTCCGCCATCGACACAGCTTTAAATGCTTAAATTTTTACAAAAGGCGGACCTCAGCCACTTTAAGAGGATATGTTTAAAGAAGTCCAAGAGCGAAATCGGTCGATTTGTGACAAAGTTTCCTGTCAGTAAGTTGTTAATGATGGTTAATAAATAATTTACACAGAAATTCAAGAATCGGATTGCAATAAAAAAATTGTGTGATTGCGATTTTGTGATTGAGCCCGATCAGCCATTTTCAACCTCTTCCGTGGGACGCTGGCATGAGGGCCTGAGAGCGGGGGCGTTTGGACCAAATTGGACGCCGGGCCAATCGACAACACCCGGTTGGACGAAGACGCGGCAACGCAGGAGGACACGCTCCGGCTCAAGCCGTGCAACGCCACTGTGCTGCTCCATATCGCCGGCGCATTGAGCAAAGTCGGCTGGCCGAAGATCGCCGCAACGAGGTTCAGCGGTTCATGGAACGATACGCTTAAGGACGGCCGCCCGACGCCCAACCGCGCCACATGGCTCGGTAAGCCTCCTCCACCGACCGCGCGAAGCCACGGTGATCGAGAAGCGCCGAGCCCTCCAGCCGCGCCCGCATGCCCCGGCGCAGCCCGGAGAGCCGCGCGAGGTCACCGGCCAACGCCGCCGCCGCCTCGACATAACCGGCCTCATCCCGCCCGATCAGCTCCTCCAGCCCGCAGCGGGTCAGCAGGCTGGCGCCCACCCGCGCCACGTGATGGCGGCCGGCGAGCGTGACGACCGGAACCCCCATCCACAGGGCCTCGCACGTCGTGGTCGTGCCGTTGTAGGGAAAGGGGTCGAGCGCCACGTCCAGCCGGTCGTAGGCCCGCAGATGATCGGCGACGGACGCCGCCGGCGTCAGAAGCTCGATCCGCCCGGGGTCCACGCCCCGGCGGGCGAAGTCTTGAAGGATGGCGCTCCGCACCGCGACGTCCTCGAAGCCCCGGCTCTTCAGCAACAGCCGGGCCGGCGGCACCCGCGCCAGCAGGGCGGACCAGACCCGCACCACCTCCGGCGTCACCTTGGCCAGGCTGTTGAAGGAACCGAAGGTGATGAAGCCGTTGGCGACCACCGGCGGTTCTCCGACCGGGCCGGCGCTGGCCGGCGGCTGGAAGGCGAGGAAGCCGCGCGGCAGCCGGACCAGCCGCTCGGCATGCCAGCCGTCGGTGCCGCCCGGCGGGTCCGCGATGGCGTCGGTCAGCCGCCCGTCCACCGCCGGCATGCCGGTCGTGTCGGGATAGCCGAGCCACGTGACCTGCACCGGCGCCGGCCGACGCGCGAACAGCAGGGGCCGCCCACCCGCCGTGTGGCCCGCGAGGTCGATCAGGAGATCGACGCGGTCCCGCTCCACCAGCGCCGCCGCCGCCGCGTCGTCGAGATCGGCCAGCGAGCGCCAGCCGGCGGCCAGGGACTCCATCCGCACGGTCATGTCGTCCCGCCGAGACTCGGTGGCGTAGCACAGGATCTCCACCGCGCCGCGATCATGCTCGCGCAGCAGCGGTTCGATGAAATGGGCACAGGCATGATGGCAGAAATCCGGAGACACATAGCCGACCCGCAGCCGCCGGTCCGGATCGCGGTCGTTGGCGAAGCGCTTCGCGCCGTCGAAAAGCGGCCGTGCGTGACGCTCGTTCCAGTGCGCGTGCGCGCGGGCGATGACCTCTGGCGGAACCCAAGGCGAGTAATGGAGCGCCAGCAGCAGGTTGGAGCGCATCAGCGCCATGTCCGGGTGATGCTCCAGCCCCTTCTGGAGAATGCCGATCGCCTCCGTGATGCGCCCTTGGTCCTTCAGCGCCTCCCCCAGATTGATGAAGGGCTGGGGCAGATCCGGCCGTGCCCGGATCGCCGCCAGGTAGCTTTCCACCGCTTGCGTCAGCGCCCCTTCCTCGCGTTGGGAATCGCCGAGATTGCTCAGCGCCTCGCCCATGTCCGGCTTGAGGCGGAGCGCCCTCCGGTAGGCCGTCTTGGCACCCGCCGGGTTCCGCGCCGCTTTGAGAAGATTTCCGGCGTTGAACCAGGAACCGGGAGAGTCCGGGCTGAGTGCGAGCGCGACGCGCAGGGCGGCCATCGCCTCGGCGACGCGCCCCTGGTCGCCAAGCGTGCAGGCGAGGTTGCTCCGCACGCCCGCGTCCTCCGGCCAGCACGCCACGGCCGTGCGGAGGCGAACGGCCGCCTCCTCCCAGCGCTGCGCCCGGCGCAGCAGGATGGCCAGGTTGTTGTTGGCCTGCGGATGGCTGGGCTCCCGTGCGAGGACGGCGCGGTAGCCGGCCTCAGCCGCCTCGGGGCGGCCGCCCTCATGCTCGGCCAGCGCGGCGGCAAAGATCCCCTCCGTTTCCATCAGCGCATCCCCGCCTCGTCGAGGATGGCCAGCAGCCGGTCGGCCGAACGCTCCCAGGTGAAGCGCTCCGCCAGACGGTCGCGGGCGGACGGCAGGCGATCCCCACCCCGGACGATGCCCGTCAGGGTGGCCGCGGCGGCCTCCTCGTCCGGCAGCCACCAGTCCAGCCCATGGAAGGGCGGGTGGAAGCCCTCCTGCCCCGGCACGCGGGCGGGACCGACGGAGGAGGGGATCAGCCGCGCGTTTCCCTCGTCGAGATAGGCGAGATAGGCGGAGTGGGCGGGCGCGATCAGCCCCAGCCCCATGGCCCCGGCCTTGGTCATGGGCAGGTCCCAGCCCTCCCCGTGCGACAGGCTCCAGTAATGGGTCGCGGCGCGGTAAAGCCCCGTCATCTCCCCGTCGGTGAGCAACCGGTCGATCAGCACCACCGGCGCGGCCTCCGCCAGCCGCCGGCCCACGGCCCGCTCCGCCCCCCGCACCAGCGCGCCGAGTTCCGCCCGCAGGGTTGGGCCGAGGCTCCGGCCAAGTTTCAGGATGAGCACCGCCTCGTCCGTGGGTGCGGTGGCGCGCAGCCAGACCCGCATCAGCCCGTCGATGTTCTTGCGCGGGTTGAAATCCGAGACGTTGAGGAAACGGTGCCGGTAGCTCGACACCAGCCGTCCGCCGGGGGCGACCAGGACCGGCACGGCACCCGGCTCCACCGGATCGACGCCGAGCGGACAGACGCGCAGACGGTCCTCGGGAAAGCCTTGCTCCGCCCAGGCAAGGCGCGAGGATTCGGTCGGCACGACGATCAGGTCGCTGAACGCGCTCATCCGCCGCCAAGCCGGCGGAATGCGCGTTCCCTCGAACATGGTGAAGGTCACGCTGGCACGGCCCGGCACCCGCTCCACCGCCAGCGGAATGAGACAGTTCACCACCGCCCGCGCCGGAACGGGCCGGTCCAGCGCGCCGCCCGGCCAGGATTCCGTCCCCCTGGTCCCGATGACCTCCAGCGGCACTCCCTGTCTTCCACGCAACGCCCGGATCAGGCGCTGGCAGAAATAGCCGTAACCCGTGGCGCTCTCGAAGGGCCCACGGATCGCCACTCCACCGGCCTGCGTGCCTATGGCGGCCGTCATCGCGCGGTAGCGTGCGCAACGGGCCAGCCCGTTGACCGCGTTCGAAGCGGCCGGATCGAGCCTCAACCCCCGCCGGAAGACCTCCGACGCCGCCCCGACCGTCCCCAGCCGCAGCAGCATCTCGCCAAGCTGGACATGGGCGAGGGCACCGGCGGGATCCTCGGCGACGGCGTGGCGGAAGCCGGCGATGGCCTCCCCGAACAGGCCGGCCAGCATGCGCACTGAAGCGAGGTTGAACCACGCCAGCCCGGAGCGTGGGTCGATCCGGACCGCCCGCGTCAGGACACGGATCGCCCCATCCAAGTCGCCCCGCTCCTGCCGCACCGTGCCGAGCCGGTCCTGGGCGAGCCGGAAGGCCGGGTCCAGCAAGGCCAGCACGCCGAAATGCGTTTCCGCCGCCGCCCAGTCGCGCCGCTGCTGCCGCAGGAGGGCCAGATTGCACCGCGCCGCAAAATGGGTGGGGGCAGTCCGCACCGCCTCCTCCAGCGGCCCCACCGCCGCATCGCCGTTGCCGGCCGCGAAGAGCGAGGCGCCCAGCAGGTTGAGGATGTCGGCGCCGCGCGATCCCGCCTCCAGAAGGGCGAAGCACGCGGCGGCGGCCTCCGCCGGCCGGCCGGCCTCGTAGAGCGCGATGGCGGGATCAAGATCGGACACGACGCACCTCTTCCGCAACGGCTTCGGCCACCCGCGCCATGACCCCGTGCCAGTCGTTGCGGCGCGCCATGCGGAACAGCCGGTGCGACGGATACCAGGGCGTGCGGTCGGGGTGATTCATCCAGCGCCAGTCGCCCAGCCAGGGCAACGCCAGGAACACCGGCTTGCCCAGTGCGCCGGCAACATGCCCGACCACGGAATCGCAGGCAACCACGAGATCCATGCCCTCCGCGAGCGCGGCGGTGTCGAGGAAGCCCTCCGCCCCGGCGCGCCGGCCCGGCGGATCGACGATCCCGAACCGCCCGCCCAGCCGCTCCAGTTCGTCCAGCCCGGCAACCCGCTGGAGGCTGAAGAGCCGCGCGCCGGGAATCCGCGACAGGGGCTCGAAACACTCCAGCGGAATGGAGCGGTCGTCGCCATCGGCGCGCCACTGGATGCCGACGCGGAGTTCGCCCGGCCGTGGTCGTCCAAGGACCCGCTCGCGCCAGAAGGCCACCCGCTCCGGATCGGCCCACAGATAGGGAATGTCCTGGGGGATCGTGTCCGCCCTGGTGCGGCACCGGTACGGCAGGCTCATCAGGGAGAGGCTGCAATCGAAATCAGGCAAGGGTTCCCCCCGCGCCACCAGCGAGTCGATGCCGGGGGCGGTGGCGAGCAACCGTTTCAACACCGGCTGGCACTCGAAGACGGTTCGCGCGCCCATGGCCTTGAGCCGCGGGAAATAACGGACGAACTGCGCGCTGTCGCCCAGCCCCTGCTCGTAATGGACCAGGATGGTCAGGCCGGCGAGCGGACCGCCGTCCCAGACCGGCTTGCCTGGAAACGCCCGGTTCCACGGCCAGACCGCCTGGCCGGTGCGCCATTCGTA
This sequence comes from Azospirillum doebereinerae, assembly GCF_003989665.1. Lineage (GTDB taxonomy): Bacteria > Pseudomonadota > Alphaproteobacteria > Azospirillales > Azospirillaceae > Azospirillum > Azospirillum doebereinerae. The sequence goes on from NZ_RZIJ01000036.1 coordinate 36,403, forward strand.
CTCGCGCAGCCCCTCCTCCAGTTCGCCACGCATGAGCTGGGCGGTGCCGAGATTCTTGTGATGCTCGGGCCAGGCCGGGGCGAGCCGGATGGCGCGCCGGAAATGCCCGAGCGCCGCGCCGGGCCGCCGTTGCGCCATGACCGCCGCTCCGACGTTGTTGTTCACCGACGCGTCATCGGGCTGCAGCAGGGCTGCCAGCCGGAAGGCGCGCTCGGCCTCTTCCGGGTCGTCGAGCGCCATCAGAGTGCCGCCCAGCGCGAAAGCCGCTCCCGTCTGGTCCGGCCGCAAAGCGATCAGGCGCCGCAGGGCCCGCAGGGCTCGATCCGGCCGCAGCAGTTCCAGGTGGGTGGAGGCGAGGTGAAAGAGCGTGTCGGGATGCTCGGGCCGCAGGCGAAGCGCCGCGTGCAATGCCGCCACGGCCTCCTTCGCACGACCGGCCGTCCGCAGGGTGACTCCCAACAGAAACCATGGCACCGGGTGCTCCGGGCGCAGGGCGACGGCGGCCCGGAAGCTCGCCACCGCGTCGGGCAGCCTCGAATGCTCGATGTGGAACAGCCCCTGGTTGAATCGCTGAAGAAACGCTTCCTCGCCCACCGGTCCCCCTTCACGGACGCCGCAGAAAAAAGCGCCATCCGGAAAAGCCCTGTCGGCGGGCCGGCGGCCAATGCTAACCATTGTCGGATGGAAGCCGCTCCGCCGCAAGGCGCCATCACGCTCGCCGAAGCCCTGGACCGGGCGCTCGCGCTCCATCAGGCCGGTCGCGCCGGGGAGGCGGGCGATCTCTGCCGCTCGATCCTGCGTGCCCTGCCGGAGCAGGCGGAGACCCGCTGCCTGTTCGGTACCATCGCGTTCGGGCAGGGCCGCCTGGACGCGGCGGGCGCTCTCTTCACCGTCACGGCGGCGCTGGCTCCCGCCTTCTTCGACGCCCACCGCAACCTCGCCATCTTGGAGCAGGCCGCCGGCCGGCCGCTGGCGGCCTGCCGGCACCACCGGCGCGCCCTGGCCCTGCGGCCCGACGACGGGGAAACCCACCTCGCGCTGGCACTGCTGCACGGCCAGACCGGCAACGAGCCGGGAGCGGTCGCCTGGATGCGGCAGGGCATCGCGCGGGCTCCCGGCTTCCTGCCCCTGCGGGAAACCTACGTCGGCTTCTGCGAGCGCGCCGCCGCCCGCGCGTTCGGCCGCGGGGATCTGGAGGGCGCCGCCACCCTCTGCGAACAGGCACTCGCCCTCCTGCGGGAAGCGCCCGCCGTCACCGGAGTCCTTCGCGACCTGCTGGAACGGCTCGTGCGCGTGGCGCTGGTCGTCGGGCGCCCGGCCCTCGCCATGGAATTTCTGGCGATCAAGGATCCGATCGACTTCCCCGAGGTCCGGCCTCAGGACATCGACCGCTTCACTCTGTCCCTGCTGCCCTTCCCCGCTTGGTGCGCCGCCGCCGGCTTCCGCCACGAGATATGGCAAGCCCCATCCCAGGAGCCCGGCCAGACGCTGGTATCGGCAAGCCCCCCTTGGCTGCGCCCCCAGATCGACCGGCTGCCGGTACTGGCGCGGGAGCCGGTGGGCGTGGCGCTCGACGCGGAGGTCGAGGTCGTCCAAGGCTTCTACGTCAAGGACAATTACGAAAGCCACCTGCTGGCCGGCCGGCGTTTCCTGCTGCGCGAGGTGGCTGACACGGTCGTGCATGGTCCCCGCGTGCCGCTGGTCGGCGTGACGCCCGGCGCCATAGCGGGCGCCTTCCGTCTGCCCCGCCCGCTCTACCGGACGGTGGCGATCGACCAGCCGGTGTTCTTTCTCCCCTCCACCCCGAATTACTGGCATTTCCTTGTCGAGGTGCTACCGAGGCTGATGGTGCGGGAGCGAGTGGCCGAGACCCGCGCCCTGCCGGTGCTTCTCTTCGACGTGCGGCCCTACCATCGGGAGATGCTTCAACTGGCCGGCCTCCCCGCCGAACAGATCATCGACGCGCGGGAACTGATGGGTCTGGACGGCGCCCAGGTCCTCTACCGCCTGAGCCGGGCGGCGGTGCCGTCGGCCGTTCCCTACCCCGCCGCCTATCGCTGGCTGCGGGAACGCCTGCTGCCGCAATGGCGCGGCGATGGGCCGCCGACGCGGCGCCTCTACCTGTCGCGGCGCGGCGCGGCGCCCAAGCACCGCATCGCCAACGACGCCGAGGTAGCGGCCCTGCTGGCAGACCGGGGCTTCGAGACGGTGCAGCCGGAACGGCTTGGCGTGCTGGAAACGATCGGGCTGATGGCGGAGGCGGAGGTGGTGGTGGCCCCGGTCGGGGCGGCCACCGCCAACCAAGTCTTCCTGCCGCCGGGCGGGCAATGGGTGCATCTCTGCAACCCGGACTTCTTCCATCCGGACTCCCGCTGGAACCCGCAGATGGGCGTGCAGACTCCGCTGCTCGGCCGTTTCCACCATCTGGCCGGCCATTTCACCGACGATCCCGCCGGCCGGCCCGACGACCTGCTCGCCCGGCTCGACATCCCCGTGCGGATCGACCCCGACGCGCTTGGCCGACTGTTGGACGAGATTCCGGCTCACCCTTCAGGATCAGGACCGGGGTGAGCCGCCGTCCCGTTCCTCCTCATCCCCCAACAGCAGCGCCTCCACGCCGTCCGGGCGGGCCAGCGCTTGCTCGAAGTTCCCCGCCTCCACGATTTCGACGCCGGGCAGCGGAAACAGCAGCTTGGTTCCGCCCATCACCATCGCGCGCTCGCGCTCCAGGAACTCGCGACGGAAATGCCAGGGCAGCACCAGGTAGAGGTCGGGCCGTAGCGAGCGGGATTCCGACTCCGAGACGATCGGGATGCCGCTGCCCGGCGTGACGGCACCGACCTTGTCGGGGTTGCGGTCGGCGGCGCACTCGACGAGATCCCGGCCGATGCCGCACCATTGCAGAAGCACGTTGCCCTTGGTGGAGGCACCATAGACGTGCACCCGCCCCCCCCCGTCGCGGACGGCGCGCAGCCGGCCGACCAACTCCTCCCGCAGGGCCTCCGCCCGCGTCTGGAAGGCACGGTAGGGATGGTCTGTCGCCAGCCCCATCGCCGCCTCCCGCCGCCGCAGCGCCTCCAGAAAGGCCCGGTCCTGCGCCGTGCCGAACCGGTCGTTCGCGGCGTGGCAGACGAAGCAGCGAATGCTGCCGCCGTTCATCCCGTTGATCTCCGCCCGGAAAATCCGCAGCCCGGCCCGCCGCGCGACGGTCTCCAGCACGGCGAGGCTGTAATACTCCAGATGCTCGTGGCAGACCGTGTCGAAGGCGTTCCGCAGCAGCATGAGCGGCAGGTAGGACAACTCCAGCACCCACAGCCCGTCCGGAGCGAGCAGCCGGGCGATCGCGACGGCCGCCCCGCATGGATCCTCGATGTCGTAGAACATGGCGATGGAGGTCACAACGTCGAACCGGGCCCCGCCGAGTTCCCCCAGCGCGGCTTCGGATGGAAAGAAGGCGTTGACGACGGTGACGTCGCCTTCGAGCCCGGCGGCGATGTCGGACGGATCGACCCCGACGCGCACCGACGCCGCAGGGTAGGAGAGGAGCAGGGTCCCGTCGTTGCAGCCGATGTCGAGCACCGCCGGCGCCAGGAGGCCGGCCAGCGCCCCGGCCTGCTCGGCGATGCCACGCAGATGGTCGCGCATCGTCGTGTTGAGGCCCGACCGGTACCAATAGGTTCGGTATAGCAATTCGGGAGGCACGCTGGCGGCGGTCTGCAACAGCCCGCAGGCCGCCGGATCCCGGTCGGCTCCGCAACGCACGAGCCGCATGGGAAAGGCCACCCCGGCCGGCACCGTTCGCCCCGGCTTGGCGAAGGCTCCCTGCAGGACCTGGGGGCCGAGATCGATGACCGGCACCAGGACCGGCGAACCGCAGACCCGGCAAGTCTGTCGCGGGCGAAGGGACATACCGAGACCTCGACGAGCGTGGGGAGGAGACACGGACCAGGGGGTGGAACGCGCTGGCGGACCGAGACGCCCGCAGGATTGCCAAGTCCCGGCCGATGATGCAGGGTCGCTCCCCTGATCGGTTCCGGAAAGAGGGGACAGATGGAATACACCGCCGGTTCCCGCTTGGCACACGTCTTTCTTCTCCAGTTCCTCCCCCGCCGCGGGCGAGGAACGTCGGCCGGGGGCTGACCGGTGCATCCCTTCGCGATCGCGACGGCCGGCGACAACGCCTATTTCCCGCTGCTCCAGGGACTCGTCCGCTCGGTCCGTGCCTTTCCGCAGGGGGGCGGGGTCCCCATCACCGTGCTCGACCTCGGGCTCGGGGCGGAGGAACGGCGCTGGCTGACCAGCGAAGGGGCTCGGCTGGCGGCGCCCGGCTGGGACCACCCCTTCGACCGGCCGATGCCGGAGTATTTCAAGGCGATGGTGTCGCGCCCGCATCTCCCCAGGCACGTTCCCGACGCCGCCGTCATCCTGTGGCTGGACGCCGATTGCTGGGTGCAGGACTGGTCGGCCATCGACCTGCTGCTGGCGGGCGCGGCGGCGACCGGCTTCGCCATCGTGCCGGAGCTCGACCGCACCTACACGCCCTTCTACGACGGCGCGCCCTACGTCCACCATCTCCATGACTGGTACAAGGCCTGCTTCGACGAGGCCACGGCGCGCCGGCTCTTCGCCTACCCGCTGCTGAACTGCGGCGTCTTCGCCGCGCGCCGCGACGCGCCGCATTGGGCGCTCTGGGCGCGCCTGCTGGCGGAGTCCCTCCGCCGGACCGTGCTCTTCGTCAGCGAGCAGGTCGCGTTGAACCTCGCCCTGCGCACCGGCGGGCTGCCGTTCAGCCAGTTGCCGGCGCGCTGCAACTGGATCTGCTTTCGGGCCACGCCCTTCAGCTCCGGAGACGGCCGGCTGCTGCTGGAGCCGGAGCTTCCCCACGCTCCGCTCGGCATCCTGCATCTGGCGGGCTACCCCCTGCCCCGCAAGCAGGACCCGCACACCCTCTCCACGCCCGACGGCGGCACGGTCGTGCGCCCGCTCAGCCACGGGCCGCCGGCCGGAACGCCGGTCTTCAAGCCCATGGCCAAGCCGGTGGAGCGGCCGGAAAACGCGCTGGGCCGGGCTTTCGCCCTCTACCAGCAAGGGAAGCCCGAGGAGAGCGCCGCGCTGTGCCGGGCGATCCTCGCCGCTTCGTCCGACCAGCCGGCGGCGGCCTTCCTGCTGGGGGTGGTGGATTTTTCGTTGGGGCGGCTGGAGGAGTCGCGGCGGTGCTTCGCCGCCGCCATCGCCTTGCAGCCGGATCTCGCGGATGCCTTCAACAACCTCGCCCTGTTGGAACACCAAGCCCGCCCCCGCCTCGCCGCGACCCTGACCAGGCGCGCCCTCCGCCTCGAGCCGGACGCCCTGCCCTTCACCCGGCTCGGCACCCTGCTCCGGGACGAGCGGCGGAATGGGGAGGCGCTGGACGCCCACAGGCGGGCGCTGGCGCTCCAGCCGGATTCGGCCGACGCATGGCGCGAGAACGCCCACAGCCTGCGTGCGGCGAAGCGGACGGCACGGGCCGCCCAGGGCTACGACCATGCCCATCGGCTTGCCCCGGAACGGACGGAATTCCTCTGCGACCGCCTGTTCGCGAGCCTGTCCATCTGCGACTGGCGGAGCCACGCGGAGACGTGCCGCCGGCTGGTGGAGACCATCGACCGTGACCAGGGGGTCGTGCTGCCGCTGTTGAGCCTGCTCATCGGCACCAGCCCGGCGCAGCAGGACCGCGCGGCCCGCCGCTTCCATCGCGCGTTCGTCGGGCCGGCCACGGCGGCTCCGGCCATGCGGCGGCCCGTCGCCTCCGGGGGACGGCTGAACATCGCCTATCTCTCCGCCGACTTCCACGAACACGCCACCGCCCATCTGACGGCGGAACTCTTCGAACTGCACGACCGGACGCGCTTCGGCGTCTTCGGCTATTCCTATGGGGAGGACGACGGAAGCCCCATGCGGCGGCGGCTGGAGGCCGGCTTCGACCGCTTCCGCGACCTGCGGCACGCCGATGCCGAGAAGGTCGCGGCTCTGTGCGCCGAGGACGACATCCACATCCTCGTGGATCTCAAGGGCTACACCCGGGACGCCCGGCTGACGCTGCTGACGCGGCGGCTGGCGCCCGTCCAGGTGGCCTATCTGGGTTATCCGGGAAGCTCGGGCGCGGATCTGATGGATTACGCGATCGGCGACCGCTTTGTCACCCCGCCCGAGCATCAGCCCTTCTACCGCGAACGGCTGGTGCGGATGCCCGACAGCTATCAGGTCAACGATCGCCGCCGGCCGGCCGACGCCCCCGTGCCGACGCGCGCGGCCTGCGGCCTGCCCGCCGAGGGCGTCGTCTTCTGCGCCTTCCACGCCGCCTTCAAGATCGACCCGGTCCTGTTCGGCCTCTGGATGCGCATCCTGCGCCGCGTACCGGGCGGGACGCTCTGGCTCCTGGAGGCCGGAAAGGATGCCACCGCCAACCTGCGGATGGAGGCGGCGCGCCATGGCGTCGATCCGGCACGGCTGGTCTTCGCCCCCCACCGCCCGCAGGCCGAGCACCTCGCCCGCTACCGGCTTGCCGATCTGGCGCTCGACAGCTTCCCCTACACCGGACACACCACCACCTCCGACGCCCTGTGGATGGGTTTGCCCGTGCTCACGACGCGGGGGGAGACCTTCGCCTCCAGCGTCGCGGCCAGCCTGCTGCACGCGGCCGGCTTGCCGGAGACGGTCACCCGCTCCTTCGCCGAATACGAGGAGCGGGCGGTGCGGCTGGCCGGGGAGCCGGCGACGCTGGCCGTCTACCGACACCGGCTGGAGTCCGGGCGCGCCACGGCGCCCCTGTTCGACAGCCCGCGCTTCACTCGAAACCTGGAGCGCGCCTACCGGACCATGTGGGAGCGCCACGCGGCCGGTCTGCCGCCGCAAGCCTTCACGGTGGAGCCATCGTGAGGAGCGCCGCGTCCATCCCGGCGCTGGAGCGCGCCACTCGCCTCAATCCCGGCTCCGCCGAAGCTCATCACGCGCTGGGGCTGGCCCTGCGCCAAGCCGGGAGGCTCGATGAGGCGCAGGACAGCCTGCGGCGAGCCATCCGGGCCGAGCCCGGCTTCCTGCCCGCCCACATGAACCTGGGCAACGGCCTCCTCGACGAGGGGGCCCACGCGGAGGCGCGGGCGCGGCTGGGTCTGGCGCTGGCGCTCGGGCCCGCGACGCCGGAATGCTGGTACAATCTCGGCAACGCCAGCCAGGGCGACGATCCCGAGGGGGCGCTCCGCGCCTACGAGCGCGCGGCCCAGCTCGGGCTCGGGCTGGCCCACACGCGCATCGCCGGCATGCTGGACGCGCTCGGCCGGCAAGGCGAGGCGGAAGACCTCCTGCTCGACAGCCTGTCCCTACCGGAAACCGATGCCGCCTCCGCCATCGAGCATCTGAGCGGGCTCCTCGTCCGGCGTGGCGCGCTGGGTCCGGCGCGCGCGCTGTTTACCCATCTCATGGACATGCCGCTGGCGGGCCGCACCTACCCCGCCGAATGCCTGACGGCGCTCGCCGCGCTGGACCTCCAGGAGAACGCGCCCGACGCGGCCGCCGCGCGTCTGGCGCGCATCCAGGGCGACCACGGCTGGTTCTTCACGATCCGGTCGCTGGCCATGCTGCGGGTCACGCTTGCCGGCCGGGGCCTGCGGCTGAGGCGGCCGTCCCCGGACAGCAGGCCCGTTCCGCGCATCACCTCCTCCTCCTTGGCCAGCCGGGGCCGCTTCGCCCACAACGTTCTCGAATACATCCTTCTGCGGCTCTACGCCGAGACGCACGGCCTCGTGCTGGAAACCCCGGACTGGGTGGGCGGCGCGTTCTTCACCCTGGACGATCCTCCCCAGAGCAGGCCGCTGCCGCCCCTGCCCTTCGCCCGCAATCTCCTCAACGGGCTGGTGGCCGGCGGCGCAGCGGCCCCGGCGCCCGTTCTGGACCGCGACATCCTCTCGCCCCTGTTTCTCTTCGACCACAAGGAGAGCCAGCGCGAGCGTGTGCAGTCCTGGCTGCGGCCGCGTCCGGTCTGGGCACCCTGGCTCGACCCGGCGGTCGAGCGGCTCCGGGCCGAGGGCGCCACGGTGGTGGCGCTGCACCTGCGGCGCGGTGACTTCGTCCCGCTCGGCTACCCCATCACCGACGCGGCCTGGTACGTGGACTGGCTGCGCGCGCTGTGGCCCCAACTCGACCGGCCGGTGCTCTATCTGGCCAGCGACGACCTGCCGGCGGTGCGCCGGGATTTCGCCGAGTTCCGGCCGCTGGCCCGGGAGGATTTGGCGCCGGACTGGCCCCACCTGGAGTATCTCCAGGACTTCCACGTGCTGACCCAGGCCGATGTGGTCGGCATCAGCGCCGCCAGCGGCTTCAGCCAGCTCGCCGCCCGGCTCAACCGGCGCGCCCGGATCTTCGTCGAGCCGGATATGATGGCACGGCGCATCCGCCCGTTCCGGCCCTGGACTCCTTGAGCTTCAGCCGGAAAGGCCCTCCAGCACCCCGCAGAGCCGCGCCACGACCGCGCTCCAGTCGCCGCGCCGCTCCTGCCGGAACAGGCGCATGGTCGGGTACCAGGGCGTGCAGACGCCGTGCTCCAGCCACCGCCAGTCCGGCGCGAAGGGCAGCACGGTCCAGACCGGCCGGCCGAGCGCGCCGGCGAGATGGGCCGGTCCGGTGCAGGAGCTGACGACGAGATCAAGGCTGTCCATGATCGCCGCCGTGTCGGCGAGGTCGGCGATGTCCGCGCCCAGATCGACGAAGCTCGCCGGCAGCGGCCCGCACCGATCCAGATCGCCCCGCCCCGCCCCTTTCTGGAGACCGTAGACCGAGACTCCCGGCAGATCGAGCAGGGGCCGGAACGCCGCGAGGCCGGGGGAACGCAGCCGGTCGCTCTTGAACTCCGGATTGCCGGCCCAGACCAGCCCGATGCGGAGACCGCGCCGTGGACCGAGCCGCGCGCGCCAGCTTTCCACCAGCGCCGCTTCGGCCCGCAGATAAGCGACCGGCGCGGGGATGGTGTAGAGGGTGGCGCGCAACCGGTGCGGCAGGCTCGCCAGCGACACGTGGAAATCATGCGGCGGCGCCGGATCGTGGCGGGGAACGACGCCGGCGATCCCCGGCATCGACGAAAGCAACCGGACGAGCGGCCCGCCGCAATCCAGGAACACCCGCGCACCCTGCGCCTGGAGCAGCGCGGCGTAGCGCGCGAACATGATGGTGTCCCCCACCCCCTGCTCGTCATGAACCAGCACGGTGCGGCCCGCGAGCGGCGATCCGTCCCAGACGGGCGAGGCGAAGTCGCGTCGGGGCGAGGCGAAGTCCGCCATGCGGGACCGCCATTCATACTCCGCGAACCCCTCGCGGAACTCGCCCTTGATCAGGAGGCCGTGGCCCAGAGCCGTGTGCGCCTCGGCCAGCGCCGGAGCCAGCGTGGCGGCGCGACGCGCCAGACGGATGGATTCGTCCACCCGCATCTCGTCGCGCGCGACGAGGCCGAGGTTGAGATGGGCGTGGGAACCGTCCGGCTGCTCCACGATGGACAGGCGGAAACAGGCGGCGGCCTCCTCGTAGCGGCCGAGATCCTGAAAGGTGATGCCGAGGTTGTTGAGGGTTCCCGGCTCTCCGGACGCGAAGCCCAGCGCGCTGCGGTAGGCGGCGATCGCCTCCTCCAACCGCCCGAGCCGGCGCAGCGCCACGCCCAGGTTGGTGTATCCCGCCACCGACAGAGGCGTCATGCCGAGCAGCGCCATCAGCGCCTCGCGTGCCTCCTCGTTCCGGCCGGCGAAGAGGAGCGCGTGGGCCTGTCTCAGCCTCGGTTCCGTCACCCATGGGGTGAGCGCCAGCCGGTGACCGAGCGTGTCCGCCAGGGCGTCATGCTCCCCCCGATCGGACAGGATGTCGGCAAGGGTGTCGAGACCGTCGGGAGAGGCGGGATCCAGCGCCAGCGCCAGGCGTGCGCTCGCCCGTGCCGTGCCGAGCTGACCGAGCTGGCGCAAGGCGCGGGCGAGGCTGGAATGGCCAGCCGGGTTGCCGGGGTTCCGACGGACGGATTCCCCGATGAGCTGTGCGGCGATCGCCGGCCGTCCGTGCTGAAGCGCCAGCACCCCCAGCAGATGCAGGGCGCCGGGGTGGCCGGGATCGGCGGCCAGCACCGCCCGGTACGCGCTCTCCGCTTCCGCCGCGCGGCCGGCGGCGTGGTGGGCGATCGCGGCTTGCAGCGTCGCGTCGGAGTGGCTGGCTTCCATCGTCACAGCAGGACCGGACTGGACCAGGGGTCATAGGGAAGAAGCGCCTGCCGGGCCTTGTCGGGGCGGACAGTGCTTCGGGCGCGCCGGTTCAGCATGGTCGCCACGAAGGAAAAGCTGCTGTTGGACACCGCCACCAGATCGGCCTCGCACAGGACATGGAAATCGGTGAGGAACTCCGCTCCGGGGATCGGCTCCGCCACATCCCGCGCACAGAGCGGCCGGTAGGCGGCGAAAGCGGAAAGGCAGCGCGGGTCGTCCGTCGCGACATAGAGAACCGGCTGGTCCAGGCCGGGCCAGACCGTGTCCAGCCAACGCAGGTACCAGGATTCCGGCGCCATCCAGAAGGGACCCCAGCCGAAGTCGCCGCGCCGGATGTGCAAGGCCACCACCGTGCGGCCGGCCGCGCGCAGGCGGCCGGTCAGCGCGTCCGCCCAGGGCCGGATTTGCGGTCCCGGCGCGAAGAAGCCTCGGAACGTCTCCCGATGCGGTGCAAGGAGGCGGGTGTCGCCGCAGAAATAGGCGGTGACGTCCCGGTCGGCCAGCACCGCGCCGCCCGTGTCGCCGAGCGACGCCATGACGCTGGCCTCGACCTCCCGCTCCGGCAGACGGGGCAAGGCCGGACCGGGAAGCGGATCGTCCAGCCCGTAAAGATGACGCCCCGGCCAAGGCGGCACTTCCAGGGTGAGACCATGCCGCGCCGCGTACAGGCGCAGGACCCCGTATTGCAGAAGCTGGTTGCCGAACCGGCCATGCTGGCCGAGCGGGGTCGAGGCGAGCCGGCGCCCCGCCACCGCCCTCGGCGTCGGCGCGGGCGGCCGCCCGTACCGCCGGACGAGCAGATTGACGGCGCGCCGGGTGAAGGCCTCCCCACGGCCCGCGTTGCAGAGGATCGCCCGCTCCCAGCCCGGCAGCGCCGCATCCGGCCGGCCGAGCGCCTCCAGGGCGCCGGCAAGGGCGGTGTGGCCGTCGAACAGGGCGGGCGCGAGGGCCAGCGCACGCCGTGCCTGCTCCGCCGCCTCCGCCGCGCGGCCGAGGCCCAGCGCCGCTTCCGCCCGCTCCGCGCGGACCTCCCCCAAATTCGGCGCGACCCGCGCGGCGCGGCCGAGAATCCCGTGCGCGACGCCCGCCTGCCCCCGCCGCCGCTCCGTCCGCCCCAGCAGGAACAGGGTGCCGCCGTGCTCCGGCCGGAGCGCCAGCGCGTCGCGCAGATGGCGGGCGGCCGGATCGAGGGCGCCCTGCTCGAACCGCAGGGAGGCGAGGTTGAAGCGCGCCCCTCCCGCGTCCGGGTGAAGGCTCGCCACCGCCTGGAACGCGCGGAGCGCCAAGGCGTCGCGCTTGAGCCCGTTCGCCGCCAACCCCAGCTCGAACCAGACCGTCGCGTCGGCGGGATCGAGGGCCGCCGCCCGGACCAGCACGGCAACGGCGGGCTCCGGCTGCCGGTCACGGACCAGTTCCTTCCCCTTTTCCAGCCAGACGGCGGCCTCCATCGGCGGCGACGGCGGCCTACGTGTCCCGTCGGTCGCCAAGCTGTAGAGACGGCGCTGGGTCAGGAGTTCGATGGCCACGAAGCGGCTGTCCGGCTGCTGGCGTTCCGCCGCAAGGGGGCCGCCGGTCATCTCGGCCCGCTGCCGCTCCAGCGCGTTGCCCGGCCGCATGGTGTAGCGGACGGTCTTCTCGGGGAACTTCAGCCCGCCGAACCGGCTGTGCAAGGCGCGGCTGTACGCAACATCGTCGGCGACCGCCGGGTGGAACGGCGCCTCCTCCGGAAAGCCGCCGATCCGGTCGTGGCAATCGCGGCGGACACAGAGATTGCCGGGATAGCAGTTCTCCGAGGCCTGCCGCCAATCCGGGGTGATCTCGGCGTCAATTTCGTCGAAGAGGATGCCGGTGCGGACGAAGCCCATCTCGGGGGCCGCGTCCAAAGCCCGGATCGTCAGGAAGAGGTGCCGTTCCAGATAGTGATCGTCGGCATCGAGGAACCAGAGATAGCGGCCCAGCGCGGCGGCGGCGCCCGCGTTGCGTGTCCGCCCCGCACCCCGGTTCCGGTTGTTGGCGATGACCGCGACGCTCTGTTCCGGATGCGCCCGCGCCCAACGCAACGCCCGCGCCACGCTGTCGTCGGGGGAAGCGTCGTCCACGACGCAGACATGGACCTGCGCGCCGGCCTCGCCGGACGCGGCGCGGTGATGCCGGACCGCCGCCAGGACGCTGTCGAGCGCCCGTTCGATCGTGTCCTCCATCCGGTGGACCGGAATCACGACCGTGCCGATGAAGTCGTAGTCGGTCCGATGGCGGGCGATCCCGGCCAGGGCGACGCCGAGGCCGTTGCCGTCCATCCGGGACGCGGCGTGGAAACGCACGGCCTCGTCGTCGCGTCCCTGGATCAGGCGCAGAACGCCGAGAACATGCGCAAAATCGCCGCGAGGCGCGACGATTTCGGCCAAGGGTTCGATGAGCGTGGCCGCCTCGTCGATCCGCCCGTTCTGCATCAGCACCACGGCTTGGTTGAGGGCGGGGGTGATCACCCGCTCGACCTGCCGTTCCAGCACGGCGCCATCCCCATGCAGCCGGGCGGCGCGGATGAAAAGCGACAGGGCCCGCGGCCCTTCGCCGGCTTGGTACACCTCCAGCGCCAAGCGCTGCCAGGACAGGGCCTCCGCCGGATCGGCGGCCAGCGCCCGCCGATGCGTCCTCACCGGATCGGGATCGTCCGTCATCGGCCGGTCACCGCCCGCGCCCAGGGCGCCGCGAAGGCGCCGCCGTCAGCGTTGATCCCGGACTCGCAGGTCCACGTCGCACTTCGCAAAAGCCTACGACCTTCATGCCGGTGGTGGCGGGGTGCTATGGTATAGGCCTCCTGGCCGAAAGGGTCCATCGCGCATGCATCGGGCGCCCGCGCGCGCAGGCCTTCAAGGCAGGACCGCGACAACCGCCCCCGGCGCGAGCGTGGAGCAACTTGGCCCCATGGAACGGTTCAGCATGCACGTCGAAACGGATGATGCCGACAGGGCTCACGATCAGGATGACCAACTTCGCCGGTCCATGGGCGATGACCAGCTCCGCCGGTCCGCGGAGGCGGCGCTCGACGCCGATCCGTCCGACGCGAAGGCATGGAGCATTCTGGGCCTGCTGCTTCGCCGCGCCGGAAAGCTGGAGGAAGCCATCGCCTGCCACCGTCGCGGGCTGGAGCATGCACCCGACAACTGGAGCGTCTGGAGCAACCTCGGCAACGCGCTGACCGAAGCCGGACGTCTTGCCGAAGGAGTCGCGGCGCAGGAGGAGGCCTTCCGGCGCGAGCCCGGCAACGGGACGATCCTGTTCAACCGCGCGGTCGCCTTCCGCAAGGCGGGGCGCTACGCCGAAGCGCTGGCGGCGATCAACCTCGCCAGCAGCGAAAACGGTGAGCCGACGGCGCTCCTGCGGTGGGAACGGGCGCTGACGCGGTTGCAGATCGGCGACTATGTGCATGGCTTCGACGATTACGAGGCGCGCCGGCAGATTCCGTCCTATCACGCGCGACGACCCTCGGCGCCGCCGTGGAACGGACAGGAATTGGACGGGCGCCGCGTCTTCGTGACGACCGAACAGGGCTTCGGCGACGCCCTGCTGGTGGCCCGCTACCTGCCGATGGTCAAGAAGGCCGGCGGCCGGCTGGTTTACGAATGCCATTCGGAATTGCGACGCGTGTTTTCCGGGCTCGACCCGGACGAATGGGTGGCATGGGGAGCCCCAGCGCCGTCCTGCGACGTCGAGGTGTCGCAAATGACCTTGCCTATGCTGTTCCGCACGACGCTCGCCTCCGTGCCGCCGCCGGTGCCGCTCACCGTTCCGGTCGAGGCGCGGGAGAAAGCCGCGTGGCGGCTGGGGGAGCGGGAGCCGGGAACGCTGCGCGTGGGCATGGTCTGGTCGGGCCGGTCCACTTTCGCCGACAACGCCTGGCGCGCCACGAGGCTGGCGCCGTTCCTGCGCCTCGCCGAAATTCCGGGGGTGCGGCTCTACAGCCTTCAGAAAGGACCGCAGGAGGCCGAACTGGACGCGCTCGGCCCGGCAGGCCGGCTGGTGGTGCCGCTCGGCCCCCATGTGGAGGATTTCGCCGACACCGCGGCGATGATCGAGCGGCTGGATCTGGTCATCATGACCGACAGCTCGGTCGCGCATCTGGCCGGCTCGCTCGGCACCCCCATCTGGAACCTCGTGCAGCACGTGCCCTACTGGGTCTACGGCTTCACCGGAGAGCGCACGCCTTGGTACCCGTCGATGCGCCTGTTCCGCCAGGGGCCGGAACTGGACTGGGCACCTGTCTTCGCGCGCGTCCGCGAGGCTCTTCACGAGGAAGTCCGGCGACGCGCCGAGCGGGACGCCCCTACCGCGCGGACTCTATGACCGCCCGTTGCAGCGCGCTGCGCAGCGCCGTCACGACGTCGCCCCAGTCGCCCGCCCGCCTCTGCCGGAACAGCCGCATGGTCGGGTACCAGGGCGTGTCGGTGCGCTCCAGCATCCACCGCCACTCGGACTCCGCGCGCACCATGGTCCAGACCGGCCGCCCCAGCGCGCCGGCGAGGTGGGCGACCGCGCTGTCCACCGCGATGACCAGATCGAGCTGCGCCACGACGGCCGCGGTATCGGCAAGGTCGTCCAACGCGTCCCCGACATCGCGGAAGCCCATGGGAAGCCGACCGCCCAGCCGCTCCAGATCCGCCCGACCGGCACCCTTCTGAAGGGAAATGAAGACGATTCCGGGAAGGTCAAGAAGCGGCAGCAGAGGTTCCAGCCCCGGCGAGCGCTTCGGATCCTCGTGGAGATCCGCGTTGCCGGCCCAGACCAGACCGACAACCAGCCCGACAGCCGGCCCGGCGCGCAGCCCCGCCCACACCGGCCCCAGCCGGTCGCGCCACTTCTCGACAAGGGAGGGTTCGGCCGCGAGGTAGGGCACCTCCGACGGAACCGTCGCGAGGGTCGTGCCAAGGAGATGCGGAAGGCTCATCAGGGCCGCATGGGCGTCATGCGCCGGGGTCGGCGCGGAGCGTCCAACCACCGTCGCCACGCCCGGCAGCGTGGCGAGGAGCTGCGCCAGCGCGTCGCTGCACTCCACGATCACGCGGGCGCCGCGCCGGGCAAGCAGCGCCGCGTAGCGCGCGAACTGGATTCCGTCGCCCAGCCCCTGCTCGTCGTGCAGAAGAATGCGCCGGCCGTTGGGATCGCCACCCTCCCACAGCGGGGTCGGCAGACCGCGTGCTTCCACCTGCCCATCGCCCAACCGGGTGCGCCATTCATACTCGCGGAACCCCGGCGCGAGATCGCCCCGCATCAGCAGACAGGTGGCCAGGAGCGTGTGGGCGCCGGCGTCGTCCGCCCGCTCCGCGATAAGGCGGCGGCATACGGCCTCCGCGTCGTCCAACCGATGCAGGCTGCGCAGGACCAGCGCGTGGTTCATCCGCGTCCCGGCATCGGCCGGCTCCAGGACCATGGCGCGCGACAGGGCGCTGGCCGCCGCCTCGTCCCCCCCGATCCGCATCGACAGGGCGAGGCCCAGGTTCCTCAACAGGCCCGCATCGGCCGGCGCCAGCGACAGCGCCTGGCGGCCGACCGCCACCGCCTGCCCGTGGAGACCGAGATTCTTCAGCGCGACCGCGAGGTTGCCGTAGGCGCGATGGTCCTCCGGCTCGCGGCGGATCAACACCCTCAGAACCGCTGAGCCTTCCTCGTACCGGCGAAGCAGGAGCAGGCTGTGGGCGAGCTTGAACAGGTGGAAGCTTCCCTCGGGGTCCAGCCGGATGCAACAGCGCAGAGGCCGGAGCGCCTCGGCCATCGCGTTCCGCGCCAGCCGCCGCTCGGCAAGCGCGTGGAATGCCTCGATGTCGGTGGGATCGAGGGCCGCTGCCCGGCGCAAGATCGCCTCGGCGCCGTCCCCGCGCCTCTCCGGCACGCGGCCGTCCTCAAGCCGGGCCTCCGGCGCGGGGGCCGCTTGCGGGACGAGCCAGCCGAGATCGCGGAAGCGGGCGAGGTCTTTCCGGATGCGGGCCGGATAGTGCTCGTCGACGGGCACACGCCGAAGGCCCGTCCACATGCCGGGCAGCGCGGCTCCGTCGAAACGGCCGGTGGCGTAGAAGCGGTCGAGCCGAGCCCGGTTGATCTGTGGATCGCGGTCGAAGTCGGCGATCATCTCGCGGTGAGCGAAAGCCTCCAGCTTCGCGAGGAAACGGTCGGCGCCCCCCATCCAGGTGAAGTGCCAGCCGGCGTCCGGAACGACCCGCCCGATCCCCTGCTTGGGCAGGTAGCGGGCGCGGTTGGCGCCGATGCGGCGGATCAGCTCCCAGGGAGCGGCGGCCACCGAGACCCAGGGATCCGGCGCCTTCAGGTCGAGGAAATAGAGGAAGATGTCGAGATGGGGAGCGAAGAGCGTCGCGCCTTCGTCCGGTTCCCGGCGCAGCCGCTCGACGACCGGGGCGCGCAGGATCTCGTCGGCGTCGGAGATGAGGATCATGTCGCTGGGCCGGCACTCCCCGAGGCCGCGCAGGATCGCGTCCCTCTGGTACGCCTCGCGGTTCCAGGCGAAGCCACCCGGATCCTCGGCCACCACGATGTGGACGATCTTGTCCGCATAAGCCGCGAAACGCGCCCGGTTGTCGGCGTAATGCAGCGGCTTGGCCGCGCCAGCATGGGTGTGGGTCGCCTCGACCAGGACGAAGCGGTCCACCACCGGATAGAGTTCGGCCAACCGGACCTCCAGCAGATCCAGTTCATTGTAGAACTGGAAGCAGTCGAAGATTCGGCGCCCGCCGGGCGGCAGCGGGGACGGCGGCGGTAGCGCGGACAACGCGGTTTGGTAGGAAAGCCAGGCGTCGTAGCCGCGCAGAGCCGACCAGACGCCGGTGCGCGCCTCTTCGTCGTTGTGATCGAGGCGGAGCGAACGCTCCACCAGCTCGATCATCCCGCGCGCCTCGGCCCGCCAAGCCGGATCGGCCAGCCGGCGGTCGCCCCCGGAATTCAAATGGGTGCCCAGCGCTTCCATGATCTGCTGCTGGGCGGAGACGATCTTGGCGGTGATCGCCGTGGCGGCCCTCACCGGAGCCGGAGCCGGCGTCCGCAAATCCTCGAACCAGGCGATCCAGTCTTGCGCCCGCACCGCCCAGGGTGTCTTCGCGTTCGCGTGGTCGACCTGGGCGCGGAGCCGGCGGCCGGCGGCGGGATCCGTCCGCAGCTCGGTCAGGGCGGCCACCGTCGCCTCGGCGTAGCGCCGCGCGTGCTCCTGCGGATCGTCCGGCACGGGGATGAGCCGCGCGAACCCGGCCCCGCTTTCCGGCAGGGCACCCAATTGGCTCGACACCACTAGGCAGCCGGCCGCCAGCGCCTCCAGCACGGCGATGCAGGAGGTTTCGGCGAAGCGGTTGAGATAGGCAAGGCAGGTCGCCTCCCGCAACACCCCGGCCAGCGCCACCTGACCGAGGCCGCCGATATACTCCACCCCTTCGATTTCCCGACAGCGCTGGTACAGGGCGGTGAAGGGATCCCGCTCCTCGGAGACCTGATAGACTTCGAGGCTCGAACAGACGCGCAGCCGGGTTCCGGGAATCGCCGCGCGTATCGACGGAAAGCTGTTCAGCAGTGCGTCGAGGCCGCGGAACGGTGTGCTGGTGTAGGCCAGTACCGGTGGCCAGGGGATCGCCGCCAGGATGTCCTCGCCTGCCCCGAACAGGCCGGCAAAGGCTGGCGCGATCCCGTTGCGCATCACCCGGCAGCGCGCCGGATCGATGGGGAAGGCGTCCAGATACCCATCCATCTGCCATCGACTGACGAAGGCGATGCCGTCCAGACCGTCGCGCAGGTCGGCCTCGGCCATGTTCGCCACCGCCGGCTGGTCGGCCGCGTGCTGTGTCCAGAGAATCAGTTTGCGCGCGCTGCCCATCCTGGCGCGCAGGCGCAGCAGCAAGTCTCGATCGCATCCGTTCAGAAACACCACGACGTCGAAAGCGCACAGATCCTCAAGGCTCACCGAAGCCATGGGCAGGCAGCGCACCCCGCGCACGGTGACGGCCGCGCGCGTGCCGTTGACGAGCGTGATCGAATGGCCGGCGGCGGCCAGCGCCTCCCCGAGGTAGCAGAGCGCCGATTGCGACCCGCCAAGCGGCCGATGGCGCGGCGTCTCGGGGGTGTAGTCGCCCTTCGTCGGGTCTATGAACGCGATCTTGATGGTCATGCCTTGAAGGCCGAGGTGGGCCGGCGCTAAATGATGGGCCGGCTGGATGCCGGCACGTCCCACCGCATAGCACCAGCCCGCAACGGGAAGGTCAACCGGCTTCGCGGTCCGCGTCGAAAGGCTATGCGTGGAACAGAACCTTGCTTTGACTTGGCAGCTTTCGGAAATCCATGGCTGGGGTCTGGTCGGCGTGCACACGGCGCTTTACCTGATGGACCAAGGCCGACCGCCGCTTTTGCTGGAACGGCCGCTGCTGGCGACCCTGCGGCCGGAGAACCGGGAGAGGCTGACGGCCCTGACCATCGGGCATGAGCGCATCGGAGCCATCGCCGAGCAGGTTCCGGGCAAGGTGGTGGCCATCAAGGGCTGGACCGTGCTGCACGCGTTGGCCAACGGCTTCGTGGCGGGGCCGACATCCGCTCGCTTCCGCGGCAGCTGCAACGTCGGCGTGATCGCTTTCGAGGACAGTCGGTTCGACGCCGGCACATTGGAGCGCGCGCGCGGTTATGACAGAATCGTGGTGCATTCGACCTACAACCGGGATTTGCTTCTGGAGCAAGGAATCCTGGATGTCGGTTGCGCGTTCCAGGGCATTGATCCAAGTGAGCTGCCCCCGCTATCTCCGACCGGCCGGTTCGGCGACCGCTTCGTCATCTTCTCCGGCGGCAAGCTGGAGTTCCGTAAGGGCCAGGACATTGTGCTGGCCGCCTTTCGCCGTTTCCACGAGCGTCACCCCGACGCGCTGCTGGTCACCGCTTGGCACAATTACTGGCCGCACACCTCCGGAACGATCGCCGAATCCCCGTTAACGCCGACGCCCCCGATGATCGGCAAAAATGGAAAGCTGCGGATCGTGGAATGGGCGATGGCGCACGGCGTGCCGCCCGAGGGCTTCATTGACATGGGATTCATCGCAAGGCACCAGATCGCGACGATCCTAGCCGATTGTCACGCAGCCGTTTTCCCCAATCGCTGCGAAGGCGCCACCAACCTTGTCGCCATGGAGGCGATGGCCTGCGGCGTGCCCGTGATTCTGTCGGCCAACACCGGCCATCTCGATCTGATCCATGAGGGCAATTGCCTACCGCTCCGCAACCAGACCCCGGTGGCCGATCCCACGGGTGCCCGTCGGGGGTGGGGCGAATCCGCCGTGGACGAGGTGGTTGAACAGTTGGAGCGCGTCTACACCGACAGGGCCACGGCACGGGCCTGCGCCGAAAAGGGGCGGATCTTTATGCGCGAGGAGAGGAGTTGGCGCGCTTTCGCCAAATTCTTCGTACGGACTGCCGCTTGAGTTGGTCCCCATTTCCCGGACAGATTTGCGGCTGAAATAAGCTTGGTTCTGGTTCCTGTTATGCCACCCCGCCAGAGGTGGCCGCAGAAAACTGGTTCTCCCGCACTTTGCGTGGATCAGGCTGCGAGGAGGACGCGACGGCGCAGCAAATCGAAGTTGGCGCGTCCG
>NZ_RZIJ01000037.1 GCF_003989665.1 Azospirillum doebereinerae
CCGATGGACATGGCGGCGCCGTTGGCCTCCTTGACCGCCGCCAGATAGGCGAGGTAGGTCCACTGCACCGCCTCGCGGCCGGTCGTCGCCGCGCGGGCCACGTCGAGGCCGTAGCCGCGCGCCATGGCGACCAGTTCGCCGAGCGCCTTGATCTGCTCGGAGATTTCCTCGCGCAGGCGCAGGGTGTCCTCGTCGATGCGGTCGACCTCCAGGGACTGGAGCTGGGCCTTCTTGTCGGCGATCAGGAAATTGGCGCCGTACAGCGCGAGACGGCGGTAGTCGCCGATGATGCGGCCGCGCCCGTAGCTGTCGGGCAGGCCGGTGATGACGCCGGACTTGCGGCAGCGCAGCATCTCGGGCGTGTAGGCGTCGAAGACGCCGTCGTTGTGGGTCTTGCGCAGCTTGGGGAAGACCTCCTCCAGCTTGGGCGAGGGGGTGAAGCCGTAGGCCTCCAGCCCGTTCTTGACCATGCGCCAGCCGCCGAACGGCATGGCGGCGCGTTTCAAGGGCTTGTCGGTCTGCAGGCCGACGATCAGCTCCAGGTCGCGGTCGATGTAGCCGGGGCCATGCGCGGTGATCGAGGAGAACAGCTCGGTGTCGGCGTCGAGCACCCCGCCCTTGGCCGCGCGCTCCGCCTTCAGCAGGTCGCTGACCTCGGCGAACAGCGCGGTGGTCTTGGCGGTGGCGCCGGCCAGGAAGGCGGAGTCGCCTTCATAGGGGGTCACGTTGGACTGGATGAAGTCGCGGACGTTGACTTCGCGCTGCCAGGTTCCGGCGGCGAAGCCGCGCCACGGGCGCACGGCGGGCTGCTGTTCCGGGGCCTCGGCGAGTCCGTCCATCAGCAGGGTATCCATGATGTCTCCTCAAGAAATAAGGCGTCGGTACGGCATCGGCCGCAGCGCTGATCGATCGTGTTGACGGCCTCGATCCATTCGGGGCCGGAAAGCCGCTGGCGTCGCCTGATGACGGGAGCGGCGATGGTGCGGGTTGCCTGCGGAAAGCGTGGAGGTCAGCCCTTGTTCGTAGTTTTACTACATACCGCTTTGCCGGCGTTTTCGCAAGAAGGAAGCCCATTTTGTGGGGGCTTGCGAGCCATTATGCCGCACCCTGTCGCGAATATTCCTCTGGTTGGGGAAGTTTCGCGTGGTTTCGGAGCAGGGAATGTCACGATTCTGTAGTTTTGCTACATGTGTTAGGCTGCGCCTCGAACAAGGAGCGGGAAGGCTCTCATGCTGGCGAGAATTGTGGCGATGCGCGACCGGATCCGCCCGTCGGAACGCAAGATGGCGGATTACGTGCTGGCCCAGCCGGGGGAGGTCATCGGCCTGTCCATGGCCGAGGCGGCGGAGCGCGTCGGCGTCAGCGAGCCGACGGTCGCGCGCTTCTGCACGGCGTTGGGATGCAGCGGCTTCCGGGAGTTCAAGATCAAGCTGGCGCAGGACATCGCCGGGGGCATGCCCTTCCTCCAGCAGGGGGGCGAGGCGTCCGGCGGCGTCGCGGGAACGGTGTTCGACCGCACCATCGCGGCGCTCGTTCAGGCGCGCAACACGCTGTCGCCCGAGGCGGTGGAGCGCGGCGCCGAACTGCTGGCCAAGGCACGGCGGATCGAATTCTACGGGTCGGGCAATTCGGGCACCGTCGCGCAGGACATCCAGCGCAAGTTCTTCCGGCTGGGCATGCCCACGGTCGCCTACAGCGACGCGCATGTCTATTTCGTGTCGGCCCTGTCGCTCGGCCCCGGCGACGCCGTGGTTGTCGTGTCCAGCTCCGGGCGCACGCGCGACATCCTGGACAGCGCGCGCAACGCCCTGTCGGTCGGGGCGGACGTGGTCGCGCTGACGCGCTCCGGTTCGCCGCTGGCGCAGCTCGCCAGCGTCAGCCTGCAGGTCGACGTCGCGGACGACTTCGACATTTATTCGCCCATGAC
This sequence comes from Azospirillum doebereinerae, assembly GCF_003989665.1. Taxonomy (GTDB): domain Bacteria; phylum Pseudomonadota; class Alphaproteobacteria; order Azospirillales; family Azospirillaceae; genus Azospirillum; species Azospirillum doebereinerae. The sequence continues at coordinate 1,928 of NZ_RZIJ01000037.1, forward strand.
GTCCCGGATCAGCCATCTCGTCCTCGGCGACATCCTGTCCATTGCCGTGGCGCTGCGCAAAGGCGACGCCCTGCAGGAACGGTTGGAACGCCACAAGCAAACGCTCGACACGCATCCCCTCGCCGAATAAAATACTAGTATATCAATTTGACCGCAAACACGATTAAGGGTTTGGCGCCTTGCGGAACCAAAATGTCGCAAGCCGGCCCTTCGTCGGCGTGGATCAGGCCGCGGCGCCGACCCACGCGGCCCCCGGCTTGCCCAGGAAGAAGCCGTCGGCGATTCCGGCCGGGCCGATCCGGTCGGCCAGCCGGGCATCGGCCTCGGCCGCCGCGAGCGTGCCGTCGAGGACGGCGCGGAAGAGCCGGGCCACCTCCACCATGTCCAGGCTGTGGGGGGACAGGCGGAAGCGGGTCACCCCCATGGTCCGCAGCTCGTCCAACCGCCCCGCCAGGCTGAGATAGCGGCGCGACAGGGTCTGCGTGCCGTTGACCGTCAGGAACGGCTCGCCGTCGAGCGTGTCGACGGACAGCCCGTCCGGGTCCTCGCCGCAGACGAAGCGGCAGCCGTCCTTGTGCAGCCCCTGGGCGCGCGCGTGGTAGCAGCGGGCGGAGATCGCCAGCGGCAGCCGCCCGAACACCTGCACCTCCACCGCGACGCCGAGGGTCCGGGCGGCGGCGGCCAGGGGGCGGATCGCGTCGGCCGGCAGTTCGCCCGGCAGCGTCACCGAACCGGCGCCCCGTCCCGCCAGCCACGCCAGCGTCCCTTCGTTGTAGACGTTGACGAAGGGACCGACCGCGTGCGGCCGTCCCGCCAGCAGGGCCAGCGCGCCGGTGTCGTTGGCCTCGATCGTCACGTCCCCGATGGTCAGCAGGTCGCGCACGGCTTGGCGCTCGCGCTCCGTCGTCACCAGGATGGGGCTGGAGACCACCACGCGCTTGCCGGCGGCCGTCAGCCGCTCCAGCGCTTCCGGAAGGTGCTCGGCGATGAAGGGCAGGCGCTTGGAGCAGACGATCTCGCCGACATGGACGACGTCGACCGGCGCCTCGTCGGCGACGCGCCAGTAGAAGTCGCGCCACGCGTCGGCCGTCCAGTTGAACAGGACCGGCCCCAGGGTGAGCTGTGTGTCCATGGTTCGCGAAGCCTCTTCTTATTGTTGTCCGCTTTTCAGCGCCAAGTGCGGGTGTAGGCGCCGGTGGTGCCGCGCTGGCCCTCGGTCATGCCGGCCAGCATCGGCACCTCGGCGCGCCCCGTGCGGTCGAAACCGTCGAGGGCTTGGCGGTAGGCGGCGACGGTGGCCGCGATGTAGGCCTTGCCGCGCTGCCGTCCCTCGATCTTCAGGGCGCGGACCCCGGCGGCCTTCAGTTCGGGCAGCAGGGCGACCGCGTTGAGGCTGGTCGGCTCCTCGAACAGGTAGGAGCTGCGGTCGTTGGTGACGAAGCGGCCCTTGCAAAGCGTCGGGTAGCCGGCCGGCTCCCCCTCCTCGAAGAGGTTGATGGTGAAGTCGCCGAGCCGCGAGGCCATGACGTCGCCGCGCTGTTCGTAGCGGACATGGCTGGCAGGCGAGCAGACGCCCTGCCGGTTCGGCGATTGCCCGGTCGCGTAGGAGGACAGGGAACAGCGCCCCTCCGCCATCGGGCAGAGACCGCCGAAGACGAACACCTCGGTCTCCACCCCGGTCTCGGCCGTCAGCCGGGCGATGTCCTGCACCGTCAGCACACGCGGCAGCACCACCCGGCGCACGCCGAAGACGTCCCGGTACAGCGCGACGGCGTCGGCGTTGGCGGCCGACGCCTGCACCGACAGGTGAAGCCGGAGCCTGGGGTGGCGCCGCGCCGCGTAGTCGAGCAGCCCCAGATCGGCGAGGATCACCGCGTCGGCGCCGAACTCCGCCGCCTGATCGACCGCGCGGTGCCAGGGGGCCGGGTTGCTGGCGGCCGGGTAGGTGTTGATGGCGACGAACAGCGACCGCCCGCGCCGGTGGGCGTAGGCGACGCCCTCGGCCATCTCGGTGGGGGAGAAGTTGAGGCCCGGAAAGTTCCGCGCGTTGGTTTCGTCCCGGAAGCCGCAATAGACCGAGTCGGCCCCGGCGTCCACGGCGGCGCGCAGGGCGGCGGGCGTGCCGGCCGGACAGATCAGTTCGAAGCTCGCCATCTCACCGTTCCCCGGCTTTCATCCTGGTTTCCATCCGGGCGAGCCGCTTTTCCAGCGCGCCGACCCGTCCGACCACGGGCGCGAGCAGCGCCCCCTGGAGCCCGCCCAGCGCCTCGGCGACGCGCGCCGCGTGGCGGCGGGCCATCGGTCCCAGGCGGCCGAGCGGGCCGGCGACGGCGTCCATCTCCGCCAGCACGTCGATCTCCTCGCCGTCCAGGGCGTTGCGCAGGGCGACGACCAGCGCGGTGTCGCCGGCGATGGTCAGGTCGCGCCGGAAGAACAGCGCGTCACCGTCGATGCGCCCCTCCGCAAGGTCGAGCAGCGCCGCGAAACGCCCGCGCACCGTGGCGTCGGCGGTGGTGGTCGCGACCTCGCAGAGCCGCAGCCGCAAACCCTCAGGGCCGACGCGCAGCAGCAGGCCCCAGGGCAGATCCACCGCGTCGATCAGCACGGTCGCTTGGGGCAGGGACGACACCGCCTCGGCGGCACGGGGGTGGCGGCGGACGAAGACCCCGGCCAGCCGGTCGAGGACGGGGTCGCGCAGGCGGGGGCCGACGGCGTCGGCGACGCGCAGGGCCAGCGCGGTCACGGCGGTCTCCAGCGTCCGCCCATCCGGGGCGTTCGCCATGGTGTCGTCGGAGCGTGGTGTCGGCATGGTGACTCCTCATGGACGGGCGAAGCTGCAAGCGGGGCCGCGTCAGCCTTGGGCGCCCTCGCTGAACAGGGCCAGCCTCGGGTGGCCGTTCGCCGCGAACTCGACGCCCGCGCGCTTCAGGGTTCGCGCGACGGCGAGGGCGTCGGGCAGGGGAAAGGGGCGCTCCAACCGTTCGAAGCCGGAGATCGCCTGGACGCTCGTGCCGGAGCGGCGGGCCAGCTCCTCCGGCGTCCAGTCGAGGAGATCCCGCGCGACGCGGCATTGCCGCGCGGTCAGTCCCGCCTCGTCGTCCACGAATGGGACGGAAGATGGATTGGGGGTCTTCACGTCGGTCCTGTCGGCTGTCGGCTGTCGGTTTTGCGTGGCGCCGTTTATTGGATGGACAGCTCGATCTTTCCCAAGCCGGGATAGGTCGCCACGGCGTGGCTGCCCGGCTGGATGAAGAGCGTGCCGGTGCAGGAGCCGGTGGTCACCGTGTCGCCCGCGTGCAGGCCGCCGAAGGGGCGGGCGCCGACGTTGGCGAGCCAGGTCAGCAGGCGGACCGGGTCGCTGGCGGAGTTGCCGCCGACCACCTCGGCGGCGCGCTTGCCGTCGATGTCCAGCGCGATGGGCTGCCGGACGGGGTCGATGGAGCGCCAGTCCCCGGCGGCCGCGCCGACGATGAGGGCGCCGTGGTTCCCCTGGTCGGCCAAGTGGCTGAACGGGGGCTGCGAGCCGTAGGCCGTGAACCGGGTGTCGCAGATCTCGAAGGCCGGGTGAACGGAGGCCACGGCGGCGAGCACCTCGTCGCGGGTCCACGGCTCGTCGCGGGCGGGCAGGCCGTGGGCGAGGCGGTAGACGATCTCGGCCTCGATGCCGATGACGTGGAACAGGCTGGCCGGCAGGCGGTCGGTGCCGAAGAAGAGGGTCGCCGGGTTGATCGGCGCGCAGCTCGGCTCCGCGCTGGGCGAGGCGGCGCCGACCTTCCAGGCGGTGACGCGGCCGAGCCGGCGGGCCACCTCGTTCTGGATCGCGTAGGCCTCCTCCAGGCTGGTCGGCCGGGCGGATTCGGGCAGGGCGTCGAGAAGCTTGCGGTCCCGGCGCGCGGCGAGCAGGGCTTCGACCGCTTCGGACACGAGGGCGTGGTTCATGGGGTCATCCTGATCCAGAGGGCCATGGGGGCTTCGCGTCGGCCGCCCATGAAGCGAGCGCCCCGGATGGAGCGCTCGCGGAACCGTTTCGATTGGCCGGTGCTGCGCCGGTTACTCGGCGGGGGCCACGGAACCGGGGAAGACCGGAGTGGCTTGCGCCTCGGCTTCGGCCTTCTGCTTGGCCAGATAGGCCGGCGAGAGGACACCGAAGCGGCGGGCCCACCAAGCGGTCAGGATGGGCGTCAGCAGCGAGGTGACGACGACCGAGGTGGCGACCAGCGCGGTGGCCGACGGGGCGACCGAGGCGAAGGACGGCTCGATCGAGGCGATGATCGGCGGGACGGTGACGGCGGCCCCGGCGGTGGAGGCGGCGCCGATGCCGGCGGTGCCGTTGCCCTTGGCCAGGAAGATGTCGGCCAGGACCAGGACGCTGCCCGTGACCACCATGACCGACAGGCCGAGCGCCACGCCGAGCAGGCCGGTGTTGGCGATGACGGTGAAGTTCAGGTTGTTGCCGAGCGCGAAGGCGAAGAAGGGCACCATCACCGAGACGCCCTGGCTGAAGAAGGCGCGCAGGTCCTTGTCCAGGTTGCCCAGCGCGAAGCCGATCAGGAAGGGCAGCAGCGCGCCGACCATGGTCTGCCACGGGAAGGCGGCCAGACCGGCGATGCCCAGCGTCACCATCGTCATGAAGGGGCCGGATTCCAGGCACATCAGGCAGAAGGCGCCGGCCTCCTCCTTGGTGCCGTACTGCTGCATCAGCGCCATGTACATGCCGCCGTTGGTGTCGTTCATCGCGGCGATGATCGCCAGCACCGACAGGCCGGTGAGGAAGCCGGTGGTCACGCCGTCGGCCGGGATGAAGAAGGAGGCGACGACGCCGGCCAGCGCGGCGGTGATGATCTTGACCGACACCAGCACGCCGCTCTTGCGCAGGACCAGCGGGGTGGCCTTCAGGCTGATGCTGGCGCCGATGCAGAAGAACCAGACCGACAGGATCGGCAGGGTGCCGGTGATCAGGCCGTTGGTGAAGGAGCCGAAGAACTTGCCGGTGCCCGGCGCGAAGGTGTTCAGGCAGGCGCCGAGGAACAGGGGGAGGATCATCATCCCGCCGGGGATGCGATCGATGCGACTCTTGATGTTCATGGTCGATGCTCCTTGGGCGGCCCGGCGTTGCGGACAGGCGAAGCCGCTTGGAGAATGGGTGTGGGGCGGAAGGGGGATGCGCTCAGGGCTGTCCCGTTCGTCGCCGTCGGTGTCCATGCATGGGGCGGTCGAGCCCCGTGGCCGCAGCGTCGCCCAAAAGGCGGTTCCAGTCGTTGAGCCAGATCATCGGACGCGGTCTCCATCGATCGGTCCGGGGCGGGGCCAGGAAGGGGCCGCGCCAGCCTCGGCGGATCGTGGTGAATTCGGTGGGCACCGCTCGCGGGGAGCCATGCCTCGGTTGCCACTGAATACTAGTATATTAGCGCTGCGAGGCAATGGCGAAATGGTGGATCCGGGTTGGGCCGACAGTATGTCGCACCCTTGTCGCCGGCGTGTGTTTTAAACGGAATTGTGGAGGCGTCGCCACGGTTGCCCCCACCCCCGCCCTCCCCCGCTGGGCAGGGGAGGGGGATCGGAGCTTTGTCGGCGTTCAACCTCCGTCCCCTCCCCCGCCCAGCGGCTACGGCATTCACACATCTCGCATCCGCAAAAGCGCTGCAACTTTTGGAAGCGAATAGCCCTTCTCCCCTTGCGGGAGAAGGGTTGGGATGAGGGGTATTCCGCCCAAGGCGGAAGTTTGCACCCCCTCACCCCAACCCCTCTCCCGCGAGGGGAGAGGGGCTTTCTCAACACCAGCATGCGTCCTTCATTGCCTGTGCGAGATGTGTGAATGCGCGTAGCGCCCAGCGGGGGAGGATTTAGGGTGGGGGCAAGCCGGGCGGGGCGCTGAGGCTCAGACCTTGGAAAGCTCGCTCATGGCGCCGGCCGGAATGATGGCGCCACGGTGCTGGATCACGACCGCCGCGAGTTTGTGGGCGGCGCGTGCCGACTCCACCGCGTCGCGGCCAGCCAGCCGGGCCGCGAGATAGCCGGCGCTGAAGCTGTCGCCGGCCGCCGTCGTGTCGACGACCGTGTCCACGCGCTCGGCCGGAACGTCGGTGTCGGGACCGTCCCCGGCGACGACGCAGCCGGGGGCCTCCAGCTTGAGGACGATCTCCTTCACGCCGCAGCCGCGCACGCGGTCCAGCACGGCGGCGGCATCGGCGTCGCCGTACAGGTCGCGCAGGTCGGTGACGCCGGGAAGCGCGATGTCGGTGCGCCGCAGCATGGCGTCGAAGGCGTGGCGCGCCGTGTCGATGTCCGGCCACAGGCGCGGGCGCCAGTTGGTGTCGAAGGCGACCCGCCCGCCGCGCTCGCGCACGCGGTCGAGCAGGGCGAACAACACGTCGCGCCCGCGCTCGCCCCACACGGCCAGGCTGATGCCCGACAGGTAGAGCAGGTCGTAGCGTTCCAACTCGGCCAGCAGGGCGTCGGTCTGCGGCAGCACGAAGAGGTCGCGGGCCGGGGCGGCGTCGCGCCAGTACAGGAAACGCCGCTCGCCGCTGTCGTCGGTCTCGATCATGTAGAGGCCGGGCAGCCGGCCGGGCACGCGCAGGACGTGATCGGTCCCGACGCCCTCGGCCTGCCACGCGGCGATCATTCCGGCGCTGGTCGAATCCTCGCCCAGCGCCGTGACGTAATCGACCGGAACGCCCAGCCGCGCCATGTAGACGGCGGTGTTCAGCGTGTCGCCGCCGAATCCCATGGTCAGCGAGCCGTCCGGACGCCGGAACAGCTCGATCATGCATTCGCCCAAGGACGCAACCCGGCGCCTGGAAGTACCCATCGTTCGTCCCCTAAGACGTGGTCTGTCCCTGTGACGGTCCGCCCCCCTCCCATGCGAGGAAAAGGGGCGGCCGGTCAGTGGGCGGTGTCAGTGGGCGGTGTCAGCGGTCGCCGAGTTCACGTTCGATCTCGATGGTCAGCCGCTCGGCGATCTGCACCGATTTCAGACGGTCGGCCTCGGTGAGGCCCTGCATCGGGTCGGTTTGGGCCGTGAAATGCTCCGACTGGCAGAGACGCCGGCCGGACGCGCAGACCATCACCTCGTAGCAGCGCGAATCCTCGTTGAACAGGCACTCGGACTCGAACCCCTTGGCGTCGGTTTCAGCCCAGATGATCGTCTTGCTCATTGCACGCTCCCTTATCGTCTGAGAATGCGCCCCGATGGGGCCGTTACGTCGCGTTCGCCATGGCGACGGCGGTGTCGCTCATCCGGTTGGAGAAGCCCCACTCGTTGTCGTACCAACTCATGATACGCACGAACGTCCCGTCGATCACCTTGGTCTCGTTCAGCGCGAAGATCGAGCTGCTCGGGTCGTGGTTGAAATCGGTCGACACGAGGTCTTCGCTGTAGGCGGTCAGGATGCCCTTCAGCGGGCCTTCGGCGGCGGCGTCGCTGATGGCCTTGCTGATTTCCTCCACCGTGGTGGCGCGCTTGGTGTTGAACTTGAAGTCCACCACCGAGACGTTGGGCGAGGGCACGCGGATCGAGGTGCCGTCCAGCTTGCCCTTGAGCTCCGGCAGCACCTTGCCGACGGCCTTGGCGGCGCCGGTCGAGGTCGGGATCAGGTTCAGGGCCGCCGCGCGGGCGCGGTGCAGGTCCTTGTGGTTGGTGTCGACGATGCGCTGGTCACCCGTGTAGGAGTGGATCGTCGTCATGAAGCCCTTCTCGATGCCGACCAGATTGTTCAGCACGAAGGCGACCGGCGCCAGACAGTTGGTGGTGCAGGAGGCGTTGGAGACGATGCGGTGCTCGGCCTTCAACCGGTCGTGGTTCACGCCGTAGACGACCGTGATGTCCTCGTCGGTGGCCGGGGCGGAGATCAGAACCTTCTCGGCGCCCGCTTCCAGATGCTTGGCGGCGTCGGCGCGCTTGGTGAAGAGGCCCGAGCATTCCATGGCGACCTGGATGCCCAGCTCCTTCCAGGGCAGCTTGGCCGGGTCACGTTCCTGCACGACCTTGATCTCGTGGCCGTTGACGATCAGCACGCCGCCCCCGGATTCCGAAAGGCGGGTCTCGATGGTGCCGGGGAAGCGGCCGTGGACGCTGTCGTACTTCAGCAGATGCGCGTTGGCCTTCAGATCGGCGAGGTCGTTGATCGCCACGACCTCCACGTCCTTGCGGCCGCTCTCGTAGATGGCGCGCAGAACCAGACGGCCGATGCGGCCGAACCCGTTGATCGCTACCTTGACTGCCATGATGTGTTCCAATTCTTCCGTTGCGGTCCCGCGACGGGGACCCGTTCCCGTGTTGCGCGACGAGACTGAAGCCCGTCAGGCTTGCGATGTCTTCAGCGCCGCGACGCCCGGCAGATCCTTGCCTTCCAGCCATTCCAGGAAGGCGCCGCCGGCGGCGGACACGTAGGTGAACGTGTCCTCGACCCCGGCGGCGGCCAGCGCCGCGACCGTGTCGCCGCCGCCGGCCACCGACAGCAGCGCCCCGGCCTGCGTGCGCTTGGCGACTTCGGCCGCCACCGCGTTGGTGCCGGCGTCGAAGGGGGTGATCTCGAAGGCGCCGAGCGGGCCGTTCCACACCACCGTCTTGGCGGTGCCGATCTTCTGCGCGAGCAGGGCCACCGTGGCGGGGCCGATGTCGAGCGCCATCTCCTCGGGGCCGACGGCGTTGACGGCGACGACGCGGTCCTCGGCGCCCGACTTGAACTCGGTGGCGACGACGAAGTCCACCGGCAGCAGGATTTCGCAGCCGCAGGCCTTCGCCTTGTCCATGATGGCGCGGGCCTGGTCGGCCATGTCGCGTTCGCACAAGCTGGCCCCCAGCTCGGCGCCCTGGGCGAACAGGAAGGTGTTGGCCATGCCGCCGCCCAGCGCCAGCATGTCCACCCGCGCCACCAGATTGCCGAGAAGGTCGAGCTTGGTGGAGATCTTGGCGCCGCCGACCACGGCGCAGACCGGACGCTCCGGCGTTTCCAGCGCCTTGGCCAGCGCCTCCAGCTCCTGCTGCATCAGGCGGCCGGCGGCGCTGGGCAGCCGCCGGGCGACGCCCTCGGTCGAGGCGTGGGCGCGGTGCGCGGCGGAAAAGGCGTCGTTGACGTAGAGGTCGCCCAGTTCGGCCAATTGGCTGGCGAAAGCCGGGTCGTTCTTCTCTTCCCCGGCATGGAAGCGGGTGTTTTCCAGCAGCACCACGTCGCCCGGCGACACCCCGGCGATGACGGCCTTCGCGGCCTCGCCGACGCAGGTCCCGGCGAAGGCGACGTCCTGGCCCACGGCCTTGGACAGGGCGGGCAGCACGTGGCGCAGCGAGTTCGCGGCGTCCGGGCCGGCCTTGGGGCGGCCGAAATGCGACAGGACGACGACCTTGGCACCCTTGCGGGCCAGCTCCGTCAGGGTCGGCGCCAGACGGTCGATGCGCGTGGTGTCGCTGACGGCGCCGTCCTGCATGGGAACGTTCAGGTCGGCCCGCACCAGCACCGTCTTGCCGGCCACGTTGAGGTCATCGAGGGTGTTGAACGCGGCTTCGGTCATCGGAAATGTCCTTGATTCGAGCGCTGAGGGGGGAGGCGGGTCGGGCTCTGTCGCGATCCCGTGCCCCGCACCGGACGCGATGGCGTCCGGAAGGCGCCCTCAGGAATATATATACTAATATATCAATTAAACGGGCAAGCCCAATTCCAAAAGGAAAGGGCGGGCCAGACAAGATGTCGCAGCCCGCCCTTCGAACCCTGTACCCGAACCCGCAGCGCTTATTTCAGCAGGTCGTGGACGAACATCGAGACTTCCGGAACCAGCGTCACGATCAGCAGCGTGATCCACAGCGCGGCCATGAACGGCCACATCGAGCGGACGACCTTGATGACCGGCACCTCGCCGATGGCGCAGCCCAGGTAGAACGCCGCGCCGACCGGCGGGGTGTTCAGGCCGATGGTGCAGTTCAGCAGGACGATGATGCCGAACTGGACCGGGTCCATGCCGTAATGCATGACGATCGGCAGGAAGATCGGCGTGCAGACCAGGATGTGGGCGGCCATGTCGAGGAAGATGCCGAACAGGAACAGCGCGATGTCGACCAGGATGAAGACGACCCAGGGCGTCGTGCTGATGCTGCTCAGCATCTCGCCGGCCAGCTCGGCGACGCCGTAGATGCTCATCAGGTAGCCGAACATCGTCGAGATGCCGATGAGCAGCAGCACGATGCCGGTGGTCTTGGTCGCCTTGGCGGCCGCCTTCAGGAAGTCCACCCAGGTCAGGCTGCGGTAGACGAAGACCGTCAGCAGCAGCGCGTAGAGCACGGCCACGGCGCCGGCTTCCGCCGCGGTGAACACGCCGGACAGGATGCCGCCGACGATGATGACCATGATGAACAGGCCGGGCAGCGCGACCGCCAGGCTGCGGGCGACCTCGTGCCAGCCGGGGAACCGGCCCGCCGGGTAGTTGCGGGCGCGGGCCACGAAATAGGCGGTCAGCAGGTTGGCGATCGAGAGCATGACCGCCGGAACCGCGCCGGCCATGATCAGCGAGTTCATCGAGACGATGCCGCCGGCCGCCAGCGAGTAGATGATCATGTTGTGGCTGGTGGGCATCACCGCGCCGACCAGCGAGGAATAGGTGGTGACGTTGACGGCGTAGTCGGCGTCGATGTTTTCCTTCTTCATCAGCGGGATCAGCGCCGAACCCATGGCCGAGACGTCGGCCACCGGCGAGCCGGACACGCCGCCGAACATGGTGCAGGCCACCACGTTGGTCATGCCGAGGCCGCCGCGCACATGCCCGACCATCGCCTTGGAGCAGCGGATGATGCGGTCGGCGATGCCGCCGTACATCATCAGTTCGCCCGTGAAGATGAAGAACGGGATGGTCAGGAAGGCGAAGACGTTCATGCCGGCGGCCATGCGCTGGAACACCACCGCGACCGGCAGGCCTTCATAGAGCACGGTGGCCAGCGACGACAGCCCGATGGCGAACACCACCGGCATTCCGACGATCAGCCCGAGGACGAAGGTCACGCAAAGAATGGTCAGTGCCATGACGGAACGACCTCCAGATTCAGGACGCGGGCGACGATGCGCTCGATCGCGAAGAGCACGATGAGGATGCCGCCGAGCGCCAGGGGCAGATAGGTCCAGCCCTGCGAGATCGGCAGGCCCGGGTTGACGTATTCGATCATTTCCCAGCTCAGGATTCCGCCGCCCCAGGTCATGAACAGGGCGAAGACGATCATCCCGACATAGACGACGATCTCCGCCGCGTGGCGGACCCGTTCGGGCGCGAAGGTCAGGAGCGATTCCATGCCGATGTGGCGGCCGTCGCGGACACCGACCGCCGCCGCGAGGCAGGTCACGTAGAGGACCAGCACCAGCGCCAGGATTTCGGTCCAGGTCGGCGAGTCGTTGAGGACGTAGCGGCCGTAGATCTGGATCAGCACCGCGACCAGGATGACCATCAGCCCCGCCACCGCCAATTGCAGACAGAGCTTGGACAGCTTGGCGTTGAAGCGGAAATAGGCACCCAGCGGACCCGTGACTTCAGAAGTCTTTATTCGGGGCACAGGAGGGGCGGTGAAGGGGTGCACATCCATCCAAGTATCTCCTTCGTATCCTCACACGTAAGACGTTCGACGCCTCGAGGCGTTAAGCGGTTACGGAAATTTAACCTAAAGTTGCGTTCCCCGGCGTCGGGTTTCCCACGTCGACAAGCGACATTCCAAGCTTGAGGGTGAGTTGGATTGGAGGGCGTCGGCGTCTGTTGCGGGTGAAGGCGGCAACCGGGACGGTCCCGGTTGCCCGGTGCGTCCTGTCCGTGGAACCGGCCGACCCCGTCAAGGGCCGGCCGGTTCCGCGGACCGTCAGGAGACCGATGCCGGCCCGGCCGGCGGCGTCACTTCGCCTGCTGGATCCGGACGAGGAGGTCCTTCAGCTTCGGGTCGGTCACGAACTGGTCGTAGATCGGCTTCATCGCCGCCTGGAACGGGGCCTTGTCGATGGTGATGACCTCGGCGCCCGCCTTCTCGACGATGGCGCGCGACGACACTTCCATCTCTTCCCACAGCTTGCGCATGTAGGGGACCGAGTCCTTCGCCGCCTTGCGGACCAGCGTCTTCTCTTCCGGGGTCAGGGCGTCGTAGGCGCGCTTGGACATCAGCAGCACGTCGGGAGCCATGGAATGCTCCGACAGGGTGAAGTACTTGGCGACTTCGTAGACGTGCGAGGACTGGTAGGTCGGCCAGTTGTTCTCGGCGCCGTCGATCAGGCCGGTCTTCAGGCCGGTGAAGACCTCGCCGGTCGGCATCGGCGTCGGGTTGGCGCCGAGCAGCTTCATCATCGCGACCCACACGTCCGACTGCTGGACCCGGATCTTCAGGCCCTTGAGGTCGGCCATGCTGCGGATCGGAACCTTCGTGTAGAAGGAGCGCGAGCCCGAATCGTAGAAGGCGAGGCCGACCATGCCGTGCGATTCGCAGTCGGCCAGAATCTCGTCGCCGAGCGGGCCGTCGAGAGTCGAGCGCATGTGCGCCGTGTCGCGGAAGATGAAGGGCATGATGGGCACCATCATCGCCGGGCAGATCGTGTTGAGCGTGCCGGCGTTGACGCGCAGGAACTCAAGCGCGCCGAGCTTGACCTGCTCGATGGTGTCCTTCTCGGAACCGAGCTGCGAGCTGGGGAACACGCGGATCGTGTACTTGCCGTTGGTGTCCTTCGACAGCTGCTCGCTCATGTACTGCACGGCCTTGACGGTCGGGTAGTCGCCGGGCTGCACGTCGGCCGAGCGGAACTGCTTGGCCTGCGCCTGCGCGGCGCCGAGCGCCAGAGCGCTAGCAACGCCGGCCAGCATCAGCTTCTTCATGAAACTCATGAGAATTCACTCCCGTTTTGCATTTTGCGTGGTGGCTCCCGTTCCGGATCGCCGACGCGGCGCCGGGGTGGCGTCGCGGTGTGGGGAACGGACGGTTGCAGGAAGGCTTGTGCCAGGAAGACTTGGACGCTCACCGCTCTTTCGCAGCGCTATTATTGCCGTTCGGCTTTCTTCTTCACACGGACGACCCTAGGCCACGGGCGGCTCTTCTCAGCCGACACGCCACATGGTGAAGCGGTGCCACGTCTTCGGACGAAGGTGCACCCGATCGCCGTGCCGGGTCTGTGAGTTGACGGAACGCCAGTCACAAACCGATCCGGCGGCGGGTGGTTGGTTCCGTAATTATACTAGTATATAAGAAGAGGCAACAAGCTCGAAGCTCCAGAAGGTAAGCCTACGGCGAAAATGTCGCAGAGCCGCTTCCGGGCCTCGCGGCCGGACGGCGACGGACCGCTATCGCGGGGCCGGCGCGTCGGAGGGCCGGCCGTCGCCGACCGACAGGATGCGGACAGCCACCTGCTTGGTGTAGGGGCTGGCGGCGAAATACTCGTAGGCCACGCCGTGCTCGGCCGCAAATTCCTGGAAGGCGCGGTACTCGTCCTCGCGCCAGCTGCGGTTGCCGATGTACTCGTCGAAGACCAGCACGCTGCCCGGTACGATCCGGTCCGCCAGCGCGGTCAGCACCGTGCGGGCCGAGGCGTAGATGTCGCTGTCGACGTTGACGAAGCGCAGCGGCCCGCCATGCGCGGCGAGGAAGGGGGGCAGGCTGTCCTCGAACCAGCCGACGTGCAGGCGGGCGTTGGCGCGGACCGGCGGCAGCGCGCGCCCGGTGGTCAGCACCCCGCGCGGGGCGTTCACCCAGCCTTCCGGCAACCCCTCGAACGAATCGAAGCCGTGAACCTCCTGCCCGGCGGCCTCGGCCAGATGGTCGAGCGAGGTGCCGCGCCGGACCCCGAACTCCAGCACGAGACCTGGAACGGTGGCCGCCGCCAGCGCGTGGCGCAGCAGCCGGCCGCTGCTGCCGAACAGGCGCAGGTCCGGGGCGAGGTGCGGCAGCAGAGCGGTCGCCCCGTCCACCAGCGGGCGGTGCTTGGGGGCGGGGTCGATGTGGGCGCGCTCGACGGCGCGCGCCTCCTCATGGCGGCCGAGCAGCAGCAGGGTGGCGCAGAGATAGGCCCAGTATTTGCCGTTCGCCCCGCCGCAGCGGGTGGCGCGGCGCAGCCGGCGGATCGCCTCGTCGGGGCCGTGGCCGTGCATCGCCTGGGCGTGGCTGCCGAACCAGCCGGCGGCGTGCTCCGGATCGTCGGCCAGCAGCGCCTTGAAGCGCGCCAGGGCCTCGGCGTCCCGCCCCAGGCAGGCCTCGCTCGTCGCCGCCTCGAACAGCAGGTCGATGCCGGTCTCGCCCGCGGCCAGCGCCGCGCCGGTCACGGCCAGCGCGTCGTGGTAGCGGGCGTCGCGCCGGTAGGCCCCGGCCAGCGTGGCGCGGATGCCGGGATGGCCGGGGGCGAGCCGGGCGGCCCGCTCGAACCATTCCACGGCGGGGAAGGGGGCGTTGGCCGCCTGATGGGCCTGCCCCAGATGGATCAGCGAGTCCGCGTCGCCCGGCCGGTCGGCCAGGACCCGGCGGAAGTGTTCCAGCGCCGTGGCCGGGTCGCGGTGGCCGAGATGGGCGAGGCCGAGCAGCCGGTCGCGCTCCGGCCCGGGGGGCGCCTCGGCCTTCAGGCGGCGCAGGGCGATCCGGTAGCGGCGCGCGTCGATCAGGGCGCGGGCTTCGTTGAAAATGGCGGCGGCGGAAACGGAGTCGGTCAGTGTCAAGGGATCACGGCAGGCGGTGGAACGTCCAGACGGAGGCCGGGGGCAGGTTCCGGGCGATCCAGCTGTGGCGGCGCGGTTTCAGGCGCAGCCGGCGGATCAGTTCCGGATTGACCGGGGCGAAGGGGCCGTAGGTGAATTGCACGAAAACCCCGTCCGGCGCCAGCACGGAAAAGGCGCCGCGCACGACCCGCGCCTGGACCGACAGCGGCATGGTGATCAGCGGCAGGCCCGACACCACCGCCTCGCAGCCGTCCCAACCGTGATCGTGGACGATGCGCTGGATGCGCGTCGCGTCGCCCCGCACCAGGGTGGCGCCCGGATGCAGCAGGCGGAGATGATCGGCGAAGGCCGGGTCCAGCTCGATCATCAGCAGATCCTCAGGGGAGGTGCCCTGGGCGCGCAGCGCCGCCGTCACCGGGCCGGTGCCGGGGCCAAGCTCCACCACCCGCCGGCCGGGACCGCAGCCGGCGGCCCGCGCCATCGCCCGGCACAGCTCCGGCCCGCTCGGGGTCACCGAGGCAACCTTCAAGGGTGAACGAATCCAACGTTCCACGAAGAGCTTGCGTTCCGCGAGCGACATCAACCCACCTCCGACCAGGGCCACCGGCCTGTATAACCCCTTTCTACTGGCATGCGTTTCATTGCGCCAGCGCAATGGATTTTGAACGATCGTTTAACAACCCGCGACAGCATCGCGATGAAATTTTTCGTTAATGGTTTTGACATAGGATGATTTGAATTATTGCCAATTTGGCCATCGAACGAAACGCAATTACACGGCCGGGCAAACCGGCTGCTTGGTCTCTCCGGGAGGGTGCAACCTTGAATAGCCTGCTTCTGCGGCATAAGATTCCGGGCGCGCTGGTCGCCTCGGCGGTGCTGTCGGCGGTCCTGCTCGGGACCTTCGCCTATTCGGCGGCGACCGACCGCCTGCGCGACGCCGCGCAGGACAAGCTGGTCGCGCTGGCCAACGCGCGCGGCGCCAGCGTCCAGTCCTACATCGAGGGGCTGGAGGGCGACGTGGTGCTGACCGCCGGGACGCGGTCCATGCGCGACGCCGTGGTGGCGCTGAACAACGGCTGGCGGATCGAGGCCGACCGTGGCGAGCCCGCCACCCTGCTGCGCAAGCGCTACGTCGACGACAACCCGCACCCGGCCGCCGAGCGCTACAAGCTGGAGAAGCCCGAAGGCAGCAGCATGTACGACATGGCGCATCTGCGCCTGCATTCCTGGATGATGGACCTGATGCTGCGGCGGGGCCTCGCCGACGTGCTGGTGCTGACGCCGGACGGGACGGTCCTCTACAGCACCGCCAAGGGCAAGGATTTCGGCGTTTCCGTCGGGCCGGGGCCGCTGGCCGGGATGCTGGAGGAGATCAAGCGCGACCCCAAGCCGGGCACCGCCCGCGTGGTCGATTTCACCGCCTACGCGCCGGCGGGCGGCGCGCCCTCCGCCTTCCTCGCCAGCCCGGTGGTGCTGCAGCAGCCCGACGGCGGGACGCAGACCCTGGCGGTCCTGGCCTTCCGCCTCCAGCCCGAGGGGCTGGACCGCATCATGCGCACCACCGACGGCATGGGCGACACCGGCGACACCTTCCTGATGGGCGGCGACGGCACGCTGCGCAGCACGCCGCGTTTCGCGACCGGCCAGGCCGTGCTGAAGCCCTACGAGGGCGGCGCCCGCACGGCGATCGAGACCGACGGCGACCGCATGGGCGTGGTGGAATCGGGCAACGTGCGCGGCAGCGGCCCGGCGGTGATCGCCTACCGGCCGCTGAACCATCCCACGCTGCGCTGGATGGTGCTGGCCGAGGCGGCGGTCGACGAGATCCTGGCGCCGGTGCATTCCATGCGCAACCAGATGGTCGCGGCGGGTGCCGGGTTGCTGCTGGTCGTCTGCCTGATCGGGGTGTCCTTCGCCCGCGGCATCACCCGCCCGTTGTCGGCGATGAGCGACGCCATGCAGCGTCTGGCCGACGGCGAGCGCGCGCTGGAGGTTCCCGCCCGCGAGCGCACCGACGAGGTCGGCCGGATGGCCGGCGCCATGCAGGTGTTCAAGGAGGCGCTGATCCGCGCCGACGCCCTGCACGCCGAGCAGGAGCGTGTCCGCGCCCTGCGCGAGGAGCGCACCAAGCAGCTCGAACGGGTGACCCAGAGCTTCGACGCGCGGGTCGGCGGCATCGTGCGCGCGGTGAGCGCGGCGGCCGGCGGGCTGGAGACGACCGCCAAGTCGATGAGCGACGGCGCCGACAACACCCTGCACGAGGCGACCAGCGTCGCGGCGGCGGCCGAGCAGACCGCGTCGAACGTCGGCACGGTGGCGACGGCGGCCAACCAGCTGCGCGCCTCCATCGGCGACATCGGCCGCCACATCGAGGAATCGGGCCGCATCACCCAGGCCGCCGTGGGCGCCGCCGCCCAGGCCGGCCAGACCATGCAGGTGGTGGTGGAGACCGCCAACCGCATCGGCGCGGTGGTCCAACTCATCCACGACATCGCGTCGCAGACCAACCTGCTGGCGCTGAACGCCACCATCGAGGCCGCCCGCGCCGGGGAAGCCGGCAAGGGCTTCGCCGTCGTCGCCAGCGAGGTCAAGAGCCTCGCCAACCAGACCGCCAAGGCGACCGAGGAGATCTCCGGGCAGATCGCCACCATGCAGTCGGTGACCGACGGGGCGGCGACGGCCATCGGCCAGATCGTCACGGTGATCGAGGACATGGGCCGGATTTCCGGCGTCGTCGCCAGCGCCATCGACGAGCAGGGGACGGCGACGATGGAGATCGCCACCAACGCCCAGCAGGCGGCCAAGGCCACCCAGTCGGTGACCTCGATCATCGACGGCGTCGCGCGCGCGGCCGACACCACCAAGACCACGGCGAACGAGGTGTTGGCCTCCTCGCAGGGGCTGACCCGCCAAGCCGGGCATCTGCGAACGGAAATCGAACAGTTCCTGGCCGATATCAAGGCGGCGTGAGACCATAATCCTTTTCTGTTCTGTACTTCCGCATTATTGTCTAAGGGGGCCGCGCCATCAGGACGCGGCCCCCAAAGGACGATGACGGGGAAGGGCACACAGCATCATGCCGACGCGCGGGCCTGTGAATTCGGACAAAGACGGATCGGACCTGTTCGACGACCGGGGCAAGCCGCCCCGGCTTCTTGAGCTGGACGTCGCGCTGGTTCTGGAGAACCCGCACCAGCCGCGCCGCCATTTCGACCCGGACGAGATGCAAAGCCTCGCCGACTCCATCGCCGATTACGGCATGAAGCAGCCGATCCTGGTGCAGGAGATCGTCGGCGGCTACCGGCTGGTCGCCGGGGAGCGCCGGCTGCGGGCGCACCGCATGCTGGGGCTGGCGACCATCCACGCGCTGGCGACCTCCGGCAACCCGGACGAGCTGGCGCTGGTCGAGAACGTCCAGCGGGTCGACCTCGACGCGCTGGAACTGGCCGAGGCGCTGGAACGGCTGATCGAGCGCTACAGCTACACCCAGGAGCAGCTCGGCCGCATCATCGGCAAGAGCCAGAGCAACGTCAGCCACACCCTGCGCCTCAACACCCTGCCGCCGGAGATCAAGAGCGAATACGTGGCGGCCCACCGCGACGTGTCGCGCTCCACCCTGATCGAGATCGCCTGGATCAAGGATCTGGCCGAGCAGATGGCGCTCTGGGAGCAGGTGAAGAGCGGCGACGGCACCGTGCAGGCCGCCCGCACCCGCAAGGACCACGCCAAGGAACCCAGCCTGCGCACCATGTCGGCGGTGTCGCGCTTCCTCGACGCGCTGCGGCGGGCGACGCGGCGGCTGGGCGACCCGCGCGAGCACCGCGCCTATCTGGACGATTCCCAGCGCCGCGAACTCCTCATCCTGCGTCGCCGGATCGACCTGCTGCTGGGCGAGGAGACGGAGCTGGACTGACTCCGGAGCGGTCGTTCGGGCCGGACACGGCGGAGCCGGCCGTCCCTGACAGGCATGGGGTGTGGCTTTTGGTTCGGGGGGCGCCGGTCGCCCGCCGGCGAGCGGGCCTTGTTGGGCGCTGCCCGGCGCGCGGCCGGCTGAGTCGCGCCCCGCCGCCCCGGCGGAGGCCCGTGGCGCCGGGGGACGGCGTGTTCGATGACTGGATTTTCCGGCGCCTTCCGGCGGTCGCCATGGGGGGGGCCGGTGTCGGCCGGGGGAGAAAACGGCCCGGCAAGCCGGCATGGTCCGGCAGACGTGGCGCGACCGCGTCATGCGTGACGACGCCGAAGGCAAAGCCCGGCGCTGAAGCTTTCCTGCCAAGACGAACCGCATCCGTTCCCCCTTTCCGCCGGGGCGGAGAGGCTGTTCCCAAGGGCGCGAGTCCACGGGGTGGGATGAAGCAGGACGAGACGATCAACAATTCACATCCTAAGGGATTACTGATCACAAAGTTTTTCCCTCATAGGTCTATGAAACTTCCGATAGGCGCGTTATAAGGGATTGTCTCTCGGCGAGAGAGGCGCGTCGCGTCACAGAGAATGGCGCGGATCAATCAGAAACTCCGGAGAACGACCATGTCTTTCAAGCTTGCTGGCTCGCTGGCTGTCGCCGCTTCCCTGCTGTTCGCCGCGCCCGCCCTGGCCGGTTCGACCAATGTGACCGTGACGAATCTGTCCGGTTCGATCGCCACCGTGTCCGGCGGTGCCGGCATCGGTCTTCCGACGTCCATCAACAATGGTAACTCGGGCTACGGCACGTCGAATTTCAGTTCTGGCCAGCCGGACAGCGGCGTTCTGACTGTGTCGTCTGGGTCCAAGATGTGCAGCTTCTCTTGGTCGCGGCCCGGTCAGCAGGTGAAGAATGGCCCCCTCTGCGGAACCTTGACTTCGTTCTCGACGAAGCTTGGTAGTGGGAATTGGCAATGCCCGTCCGTTGTCGTATCCCAACAGGCATCCCCCACGTGCACGGGGGGAGTTCAGTTTACTATTCAGTAATACGGCGGTGGCGGGTGCTAGCCATGGCACCCGCCTAATCGTTTCTGATGGAGGGGCGAGAATGACCGGAGGTATAACCCAATACAATGGTCCTGGCGTCACGCTTGCGGGCGGGAGCGCCTTAAAAAAATTCATGGAAAATACCGCCGCTGCGGCTAAGAAGAAAATCGAAGAAACAGGAAATGTCGAGGGGTTTAAGGCGGGGTTCGTTTCTGCCGATGGTGAGATATCCGTAAAGATCACTTCCGAGTCCGGAGTTGATGAGAAGGGGCGCTCCGGTTACGCCCTTGTTTATACAGTCGATACGTCAGATAAAGGCGCTCAGGTCGCTCATGGCGTCGGCGGTACTGGAATTATGGCAGAAGCCAAAGATGTTGATGATTTCATTTCAAGTATGGGAAAAATGAATGATGATTTGGGTACTAAATCTGGCAACATGACCGATGAAGAGTATCTCAATTATGTGAAGGAAAATTTTCCGCCGGACCAATATGAAAAAACGGTCAAGGGCATGGAGGAGTCGAAGAGGGCTTACGAGGCGCAGCAGAGAGAATTGAGCGGCGACAGTGATAAGGCCTCATCCCCGGCCTCAACTGCCACCTCGCGCCTTGACCGCATGAAAGCGCAAAGCGAGGAAGGCGCGCGGCTTGCGGAGCGGCTGTTGAAGCAGGCCGCATCGGGCCATTCGTCCCGTTCCGACGACGCCGCGACCTGGATCGCCCAGTCCGCCACGGAAAAGCCGGACCAAGCCCCTTACAAGCCCATCGATCTGAAAGCTTGATGCTGAAACGGAAACGTCCGCAACAAAATATTGCCCGCGGCCTCGTTCGCGGCGGCCGGTTGCGTTGGGGCAGCCTGTTGTGCAGGGCAGACGTGGACCTCGGTGTTCGACGCTCGAAGTGCAAGACCCCGTCGCCAATCTGATGGAGGATCGCGAATGACCGGAGCCATAACGCAATTCAATGGACCCAACGTCACGCTTGCGGGTGGGAGCGCCTTGAAGAAGTTCATGGAGAACACCGCCGTTGCCGCCAAGAAGAAGATCGAGGAGACGGGAAGCGTCGAGGGGTTCAAGGCGGGGTTCGTGTCCGCCGATGGCGAGATCTCCGTAAAGATCACGTCCAAGGCGATGGTCGAGGAAAGCGGCCGTTCCGGTTATGGTCTTTTCTATGAATTGCAGACGACCGATCAGGGCGTCGGCGTTGGTGGCGGTGGGGGAGTTGAGGGCGTCACTGCCAGCGGTGAAGAGGTCGATAATTTTCTCTCAAGCATGACGACAATGAATGACGCCATCGGCACAAAATCCGGCACGGCGACCGATGAAGAAATTCTCGAGTCCATGAAGGACAGTATGCCGCCCGACCAGTATGAGAAAGCGCGTCAGCGTATGAAGGAGTCAAAGGCGGCTGACGAGGCGCAGCAGAAGGAATTGAGTGGCAAGACTTCATCCCCGGCCTCGACGGCCACCTCGCGCCTTGACCGCATGAAAGCGCAAAGCGAGGAAGGCGCGCGGCTCGCGGAGCGGCTGTTGAAGCAGGTTGCATCGGGCCATTCGTCCCGTTCCGACGACGCCGCGACCTGGATCGCCCAGTCCGCCACGGAAAAGCCGGCCCCAGCTCCTTACAAGCCCATCGATCTGAAAGCCTGAGGCCGGGCCGGGAGCGTCCGGAACGGAAGGCTGCCCGCCACCTCGTTCGGGATGGCGGGTTTTCGCGTCAGTCGTTCAGGAAGGGGTTGTAGAGGCGCTCCTTCCCGAAGGTGGACATCGGCCCGTGGCCGGGGATGAAGGCGATGTCGTCGCCGTAGGGCAGCAGCTTGTCCTTGATCGAGGCGATCAGGTCGCCGTGGTTGCCCTTGGGGAAGTCGGTGCGGCCGACGGAGCCCTGGAACAGCACGTCGCCGACGATGGCGAGCTTGCTCGGGCGGTGGACGAACACGACGTGGCCCGGCGTGTGGCCGGGGCAGTGGCGGACCTCCAGCGTCAGGTTGCCGACCGTCACCGTGTCCCCCTCGTCCAGCCAGCGGTCGGGCGTGAAGGAGCGCACCGGCGGGAAGCCGAACATCTGGCTCTGCATCGGCATGCCGTCGATCCAGAACTGGTCCTCGATGTGCGGACCCTCGATGGGCAGCGAGAACTGTTCGGCCAGATCGGCGACGGCGCCGGCGTGGTCGATGTGGCCGTGGGTGACCAGCACCTTCTCCAGCGTCACGCCCTTGGCCTCGACCGCGCGCAGCACCCGGTCGAGATCGCCGCCGGGATCGACCGCCGCCCCCTTCATCGTCTCGGGGCACCAGAAGACCGTGCAGTTCTGCTGGAACGGCGTGACCGGAACGATGACGTACTGCATGCCCTGTCCTTCATCAAAAAAAAGCGGCGCTTGGCTGGAGCGGACCTTAACGCGGCGGCGGAAGCCGGGGCAAGCCGGCGTTCATGCTCGCATCGGGGGTGGAAAACCGCTAGGGTCCAGCCGTCGGGAACAGGGGGCCGAATCAGGGGGCGCCCGGTTCTGGACGTCGCCGTTTTCACCCCACACACCAACCATCGCGCCGCCATCAGGGTGCAGGGTTTCCCCTCACGCCGCCGCAGAGGATCGGATTTCGTCGGAATGCTGTCGCAGAAAGCCAAATACGCGCTTCGTGCCTTGATCATGCTGGCTGAGCAGACCGACGACGAGGAGCTGATCCTGATCGCCGACATCGCGGAGCGGGAGAACATTCCCCGCAAGTTCCTGGAAGCCATCCTGGTGGAACTGCGCAAGCACGGGCTGCTGTTCGCCAAGCGCGGCAAGAGCGGCGGCTACCGGCTGGCCCGCCCGGCGGCGGACATCTCCTTCGGCGAGGTGATCCGGCTGATCGACGGGCATCTGGCGCCGATCCCCTGCGCCAGCAAATTCTCCTTCAAGCCCTGCGACGACTGCATCGATCCCGGCACCTGCTCGGTCCGCTGGCTGATGGTGCAGGTGCGCGACGCGACCGCCGGGGTGCTCGACAACCACACGCTGGCCGATGCCCTGCGCCACCGCCAATCCACCGGCAGCCTCGCCGCGAACTTCGACATCTGACCGTTTCCCGTCGTCGAGCGACTCACGGCATCAGGTCGACCGCGACGAACACGCGGTCGAGCGCCCGGTTGGTGACCTCGCGCAGGATCCCGGCCTCGATCAGCTCGTCCACCAGCAGCTGGGCGCCACGGAAGGTGGTGCCAAGGCGCTTCTGGATGCGGCGGACGGTGAAGGCGGGCTGGTCGAACAGGCCATCCATCACCTCGGGCAATCGTGAATTGCTGCGGCGGCTGCCGATGCGGCGCCGCCAGGATTGCGCGGCCTGCTCCAGCGCGGCGAGTCGCTGGCGTTCGCGCCGCGCCGTTTCCGCCACCGCGTCGGCCAGCCAGACGGCCCACTCCTCCGCGTCGCCGCGCGCGGCGATGGCCGCCGTCGAACGGTCGGTCCACAGCGCCGTGGACAGCGGCAGCCACAGGCCGGGCAGCCGGCAGCTCCGCGCCACGGCCAGCGCGCCGAGCAGGCGGGCCGGCGGCACCAGCCAGGCGGGCGTCCGCAGGTCGGGCTGCGGGCGGAGCAGTTCGGCCAGCAGCCCGACTCCGCCCAGCAGGGCCGGGGCCTGAGCCGCGCCGTCGAGCCGGGCGAGCAGGGCGGTGGCCTCGCCCTCGCGCTGCAGGGACAGCGCCAGCCGGGCGGGGTCGCGGCCGGACACACCGGTTTGCAGGACCCGCCAGCACGCCTCGATCCAGCCGAGCGTCCAGGGCTCCGACGGCTCAGGCGCCGGCGCGTCGCGGTCCATGTCCGGAAGCTCCGGATCGTTCCCGCCGTCCAGCCCGCGTTCCAGCGCGGCGACCGCCCGCCACGCCTCGGCCGCCGCGCCGCCGGCCGCCTTGCGCGCGGGGTCGATCCGCCGCTCCGGCGCGGTCACGACGCCTTGCGCGAACAGGGCGCCTTGCCACAGGGCGTGGACCGACTGCGCGTTCGGCCGGCCGGCGGTGGGCACGAGGTCGGGGTTGACGGTGGCGATCAGGAAATCCGTCGTGTCGACGGCGATCCCGTCCAGACGCGCCGCCGCGCAGGCCTCCCGCCGCGCCGCGTCGGCCCACAGGCGCCGCCGGCGGTCGGCGGGCTGGCAGGCTTCGGCCAGCCGTCCCAGCGCCCGTTCCGCTTCCAGCAGGGCGGTCAGAAGGGTGGGGGACAGGGCGGTCATCGGCGGCCGGTCTCATGCGGGAGCGGGGAGCCCGATGATACCGAACTCTCTTGTCGCTTTCAGTGTAAAATAAAAACGAACCGATGGTGGGTGGCGTCACGCGGAGGAGGAAAAATTTTCCTTTCAATTTCAACGATTTCTCGAAAAATCCATAAGCCTGCGGGAACTTGGGACAAAAAAGCGCTTTCCAGCGCAGGAATGGTTTGGCAATCTCTAGACAGAAAATAGAAATGAAGCCGCGGGTTTTTGTGTGAATACCCCGGCATGCGGGATCAACCGAAGGAGACTCCGATGTCGTTCCGTCGCCGCCTGTCCCTCCTCGCCGCCGGGCTGACGCTGGCTTGGCTGGGCGTTGCCGCCGCCGACGCCCAGGATAACCTCCTGAACGTGTCGTACGACCCCACGCGGGAGCTGTACGTCGATTTCAACAAATCCTTCGCGAAGAAGTGGCAGGCCGAGACCGGCCACACCCTGACGGTCAAGCAATCGCACGGCGGCTCCGGCAAGCAGGCCCGCTCGGTGATCGACGGGCTGGACGCCGATGTGGTGACGCTGGCGCTCGGTTACGACGTCGACGCCATCGCCGACGCGGGATTGCTGGCGAAGAACTGGCAGAGCCGCCTGCCCAACAACAGCGCGCCCTACACCTCCACCATCGTCTTCCTGGTCCGCAAGGGCAACCCCAAGGCGATCAAGGACTGGAACGATCTGGTGAAGCCGGGCGTCTCGGTCATCACGCCGAACCCGAAGACCTCGGGCGGCGCCCGCTGGAACTATCTGGCGGCCTGGGCCTACGCCCTGGAGAAGAACGGCAACGACGAGGCCAAGGCCAAGGAGTTCGTCGGCCAGCTCTTCAAGAACGTCCCGGTTCTGGACAGCGGCGCGCGCGGCTCCACCGTGACCTTCACCCAGCGCGAACTGGGCGACGTGCTGCTGGCCTGGGAGAACGAGGCCTTCCTGTCGCTCCAGGAGTTCGGCGCCGACAAGTTCGAGATCGTCGTCCCCAGCCTGTCGATCCTGGCGGAGCCGTCCGTCGCGGTGGTCGATTCGGTGGTGGACCGCAAGGGCACCCGCAAGGTCGCCGAGGCCTACCTGCAATTCCTCTACACGCGGGAAGGGCAGGAGATCGCCGCGAAGAACTACTACCGCCCGCGCCTGCCCGAACTGGCAACCCAGTATGCGGACCGCTTCGCGAATGTTAAGCTGGTCACCATCGACCAGACCTTCGGCGGCTGGCGTCCGACGCAGGAGAAGCATTTCGCGGATGGCGGCGTCTTCGACCAGATCTACCAGAAGGGCCGCTGATCCGTGGTCGCAGCCTCTTCCAGCGACACCGCGTTCCCCAGAGCGGGGGGCGCGGTGACGTCCATCCTGAAAAAGCCCAGCGTGATCCCCGGATTCGGCCTGACGCTGGGCTTCACGCTGACCTATCTCGGCCTCATCGTGCTGCTGCCGCTGGCGGCGCTGGTCGTCAAGGCGGGGGGGCTCGGCTGGTTCGGATTCTGGAACGCGGTGTTCACGCCGCGGGTGTGGGCGGCCTTCCAGGTCAGCTTCGGGCTGTCGCTGGTCGGCGCCGCCATCAACGCGGTGTTCGGATTCGTCGTCGCCTGGGTTCTGGTGCGCTACAGCTTTCCCGGCAAGCGGCTGGTCGACGCGCTGGTCGATCTGCCCTTCGCCCTGCCGACGGCGGTGGCGGGCATCGCGCTCAGCGCGCTCTACGCGCCCAACGGCTGGGTGGGGAAGCCGCTGAACGAGCTGTTCGGGTTTAAGGTCGCCTTCACCCCGATCGGCATCGCCATCGCGCTGACCTTCGTCGGCCTGCCCTTCGTCGTCCGCACGGTGCAGCCGATCCTGCAGGATCTGCCGCCGGAGGAGGAGGAGGCCGCCGTTTCGCTGGGCGCCACGCGCGGCCAGACCTTCTGGCGGGTGGTGTTCCCGGCGGTGCTGCCGGCGCTGGTGACCGGCTTCGCCCTGTCCTTCGCGCGCGGAGTCGGCGAATACGGCTCGGTCATCTTCATCGCCGGCAACATGCCCGGCCTGACCGAGATCCTGCCGCTGCTGATCGTTATCAAGCTGGAGCAGTACGACTACGCCGGGGCGGCGGCGGTGGGCACCGCGATGCTGCTGGTGTCCTTCGTCATGCTGCTGATCCTCAACATTCTGCAACACTGGATGAGGTCGCGCCATGCCCGCTGACCGTTCCGCCGCCGCCCTGCGCGACCCGGCGTGGATGCGCGGGCTGCTGATCGCCACCGCGCTGGCCTTCCTGGCGCTGTTCCTGCTGCTGCCGCTGGTCGCGGTGTTCGCCGAGGCGCTGCGGCGCGGCGTCGCCGCCTATTGGGCGGCGCTGGTCGAGGAGGACGCGGTCGCCGCGATCAAGCTGACGCTGATCGTCGCCGTCTTCTCGGTGCCGGCCAATTTGGTCTTTGGCGTCGCCGCCTCCTGGTGCGTCGCCAAATTCGACTTTCGCGGCAAGAACCTGCTGATCACGCTGATCGACCTGCCGTTTTCGGTCTCGCCGGTGATCTCCGGCCTGATCTACGTGCTGCTGTTCGGCCTGAACGGGCTGATGGGGCCGTTCCTGAAGGCGCAGGGCATCCAGATCATCTTCGCGGTGCCGGGGCTGGTGCTCGCCACCATCTTCGTCACCTTCCCCTTCGTCGCCCGCGAACTGATCCCGCTGATGCAGGAGCAGGGCTCGGAGGAGGAGGAGGCGGCGCTGGTGCTGGGGGCGAGCGGCTGGCAGACCTTCTGGCGGGTGACGCTGCCCAACATCAAATGGGGCCTGCTCTACGGCGTGCTGCTGTGCAACGCGCGGGCGATGGGCGAGTTCGGCGCCGTCTCGGTGGTCTCCGGCCACATCCGGGGCTACACCAACACCATGCCGCTTCACGTCGAAATTCTGTACAACGAATACAACTTCGTCGCCGCCTTCGCGGTGGCCTCGGTGCTCGCCATGCTCGCCCTCGTCACGCTGGTGGCGAAGACGGTTCTGGAATGGCGCTTCGGGGCCGAGCTGGCGGCCACACGGCACAAATAGGGGTTCGGCGGCGATGGCCATCCAGGTTTCGGGGATCACCAAGCGGTTCGGCGCCTACAAGGCGCTCGACGCGGTCGATCTGGAGGTGCGGTCGGGCGAGCTGCTGGCTCTGCTGGGTCCCTCCGGGTCGGGCAAGACGACGCTGCTGCGCATCATGGCCGGGCTGGAAAGCCCGGATTCCGGCAGCCTGCAACTGAACGGGGAGGAGGCGCTGGGGCTGAAGCCGCGCGACCGGCAGGTCGGCTTCGTGTTCCAGCACTACGCCCTGTTCCGGCACATGACGGTGTTCGACAACGTCGCCTTCGGGCTGAACGTCCGCCCGCGCGGGCAGCGCTTCGGCAGCGCCGAGATCAAGCGCCGGGTCACCGAGCTGCTGGAACTGGTGCAGCTCGGCCACTTCGCCGACCGCTACCCGGCGCAGTTGTCGGGCGGCCAGCGGCAGCGCGTGGCGCTGGCCCGCGCGCTGGCGATCGAGCCGAAGGTGCTGCTGCTCGACGAGCCGTTCGGCGCGCTCGACGCCAAGGTCCGCAAGGAACTGCGGCGCTGGCTGCGCAAGCTGCACGACGACATCCACATCACCTCGGTCTTCGTCACCCACGACCAGGAGGAGGCGCTGGAACTGGCCGACCGCGTCGTGGTGATGAGCCAGGGCCGGATCGAGCAGATCGGCTCCCCGGCCGACGTCTACGACCACCCGTCCTCGGCCTTCGTCTACGAGTTCCTGGGGCAGGTGAACCGTTTCGACTGCACGGTGGAGAACGGCGTGGCGCAGATCGGCAACGGCGCCCTGTCGATCGCGACCGACCACGCCGTGCGCGGCGCCGCCATCGCCTACGTCCGTCCGCACGACCTCGGCGTCAGCCCGGCGGTCGGCGGTCCGGGGCGGGTCTCGGGAATCCATGTGGTCGGACCCGACGCGCGGGTCGAGATCGAGCTGGCCGGCCTGTCGCTGGAGGCCGAGATGGACCGCGAGCGCCTGACCGCGCTGGGGATCGCCACGGGCGACCGCTGCGCCGTCCACATCGACCGCGCGCGGGTCTTCGCGCGTTAGGCGGAGTTGCGGGGGCTGCGGCCCCCTCCCTAACCCTCCCCCGCCTCTGGCGGGAGAGGGGACTGCCGCCGAACGCCGACAAGCATCCCGCCCCCTCTCCCGCGAAGCGGGGGAGGGATGGGGAGGGGGCACGCGGAGCGGGACCTCCCTCCGCCCGGCCGTTCAGTCGGCCTTGGCGGCGGCGGGATCGTCCAGCGCGCCGTAATTCCCGTCGCGGAACGCCTTCAGGCTGCTGTCCACGGCGCCGGCCTCGATGCCGGCGCTGCGCAGCACCAGACCGGCCAGTTGCAGGCTGGCCTCCATGGTCTCCGGCACCACGGCGCTAGCGCCGGCCTCGGTCAGCGGGGCGGTCTGGCCCAGATCGTGGGCGCGGGCGATGATCGGCAGGTCGGGGGTGGCGGCGTGGATCGCCTCGACGGCGCGCTGGGCCTGCTCCGGCCGGTTCAGCGTGATGACGGCGGCGCGCGCCCGCTCGATCCCGGCGGCGCGCAGCACGCTGCCCTGGCTGGCGTCGCCGTAATAGATCGGCAGCCCCTCGACGCGCGCCGCCGCGATGCGTTGCGGCTCCAGATCCAGCGCGACGTAGGGGATGCCGTGCGCGGTCAGCAGGCGGGCGACGGCCTTGCCAACCCGGCCGTAGCCGGCGATCAGCACATGGCTCTTCAGGTCGCTGGTCTCGATCCCGAAGGCCTCGGCGCCGCGCCGCGCCTCGATCCGCTGGGCCAGCCGCTGGGCCAGCGCGCCGATCGCCGGGGTGACCGCCATGCTGAGCGCGACCGAGGAGGAGACCAGCAGCCCGGTCCGCGCGTCGAGCACCGACAGCGCGGTCGCCTTGCCGATCAGCACGAAGGCGAACTCGCCGCCCTGGGACAGCAGCAGGCCGATGCGCAGCGAGGTCGCCACCCCCAGCCCCGACAGGCGGCAGAGCAGGAACAGCATCGCGCTCTTGCCGACCAGCAGGGCGGCGGTCAGGGCGGCGATGGTCCCGGCCTCGCGCCCCATCGCCGGCAGGTCGAGCGACATGCCGACCGTCATGAAGAACAGGCCGAGCAGCAGGCCCCGGAACGGCTCGATGTCCGCCTCCACCTGATGGCGGTAGGCGGTGTCGGCCAGCAGCATGCCGGCCAGGAAGGCGCCGAGCGCCATCGACATCCCGGCCTCGGCGGTCAGCCAGCCGACCGACAGCACGACGAACAGGTTGGTGGCGGTGAACAGCTCCGGGTTGCCGGCCGACGCGATGAAGCGGTAGACCGGCCGCACCACGAAGCGGCCCAGCAGCATGATCAGCAGGATCGCCGCCGCCGCCTTCAGCCCGGCCAGCCCCAGGGCGAGCGGAATGCTGGAGTTCGGGTCGGCCAGCAGCGGCAGCAGCGTCAGCAGCGGCACCACCGCCAGATCCTGGAAGATCAGCACGGCGACGGAGATGCGCCCGAATCGGGCCACCGTCTCCCCCCGCTCCACCAGAAGTTTCAGGACCGTCGCGGTGGAGGAGAAGGCCAGCATGCCGCCGACCACCAGCGAGGCCTCCGGCGGAAGTCCCAGCGCGTAGGCCCCCAGCCCGAGCATGGCGCTGGTCAGCACCACCTGCATCAGCCCCAGCCCGAAGATGTAGCGCCGCATCGCCTGGAGGCGCGACAGCGGCAGTTCCAGCCCGATGGCGAAGAGCAGGAAGACGACGCCGAATTCCGACAGGACCTGCGGCAACTCCAGGTCGACCATGGGGCCGGGCATGTGCGGCCCCAGCATCATGCCGGCGACCAGGTAGCCCAGCACCGCCGGGATGCGCAGCGCCTGGAACAGGGGGACCACGACGATCGCGGACAGCAACAGGAAGAGGACGTCGCGAAGGATGGTGTCGTGCATCGGCCGGCGCTGAGGATGGGGTAAAGAGCGCCCCTGTATGGTCCCCCGACGGTGCCCGCATCAAGCGGCGCAACGGCTTTCGGGAAAAATACCCGTCGCGGCGGGATTTTCGCCGCCCCCGTCCGTTGAAACCACGTCGCCACCGCCCTGGGAGCGCCGGTCGGCGACTCGCCGGATCCGTCCCTGCACGGTCACGTTTCAAACCGGTTCCCTCGCACGACCCCACGGGATCGGCCGCCGGCTTCGGGTGCTCCATTCTTTGACGTTTGCGTCAAGCGTCCGATTGCAACGGAAGTGTTACACGCGTGAAATACAGTTCCTTGGGCTGTGGGTGGAGTTTGACATTTCGTGCTCGTCCGGCACAAAAAAGCAGAACGCGGAGCAATCGAAAATGCATTTATTCGCAGTCGGATACTAGTCGACATGGATTTTAGTTCCCTGATGCGACATGACCCATGGACAAATGAGGGGATTCCAAGAATATATTTCAGAAAGGGAGGCGTCCCGCAGGGAATGCACACAACGCGATGCATTTCCTGGTGCGAGACGGCCAACAGCAAGAATGTTCCGTCGCAACGGATGGTTTGGGAAACGAGGTGAGCCGGCATGCGGATGAGGTCCA
The DNA here is from genome assembly GCF_003989665.1 of Azospirillum doebereinerae. Lineage (GTDB taxonomy): Bacteria > Pseudomonadota > Alphaproteobacteria > Azospirillales > Azospirillaceae > Azospirillum > Azospirillum doebereinerae. Next base: position 32,312 of record NZ_RZIJ01000037.1, read on the forward strand.
GGCTTGTGCTGCTCATCATGGGGGTGGTGGTGCCGCTGGTTGCCTTTGCCGGCGGCGCGACCCTGTGGTTGGCGGAAGAACAGCGGGACGCCGCCACGGTGCGGATGGAAGGGGTGGTGACCGCGCTCTCGCTCAGCCTCGACCATGAGCTGGAAAACGCCATCGCCCTCCTCGAACTTCTCTCCAAATCCCACGCCCTGGCGGAAGAGCGCTATCCGGATCTCCGCACCGAGGCGCTGGCCGCGCTGCAGGGCCGGCCGCTGTGGTCGGCCGTGGTGGTGGCGGACCCCTTCGGGAAATTCCTGATGAACACCGCGCTGCCGCCGGGAGCGCCGCTGCCCACCCACCGCGATCTTCCCTTGTTCGAGACGATCCGGAAGAAGCCGGAGCCCGCAGTCTCCGACCTCTTCACCGGTCTGGTCCAGCGCCGGCCGTTGCTGGCCGCGGCGTTCCCGCTGCATTCGAGAGGAGTTCTGTCCGGGTCGCTGCTGATGACCATTCCGACGGAAAACCTGTCGGAGCTGCTGCGGGTCCAGGCCATGCCGCCGGGCTGGACCGCGACGATCATCGACAGCACCGGAACCATCGTGGCGCGCTCGCGCGACGCCGACACCATGGTGGGCCGGAAGGTTCCCGTCGGCAGCCGGCCGGAGGGCATCAACATGTACCTCTCCAAATCGGTCGAGGGCGTGCCGGTCTACGTCTCCTCCCGCCGTTTGAAGCGGGCGGATTGGACGGTCTACTGCCTGGTGCCCGTCGGAATCGTCGAAGGGCCGTCGCGCCTCACCATCCTGGTCATGCTGGCGGGCGGCACCGCCACGCTGGCGCTGGCGCTGGGCTGGGCCGCCCTGTTCGGGCGCCGCTTCGTCCGCGAGGTCCGCATGCTGGCGGAGGACGCCACCGCGCTCGGGGTCGGGCAGCCGCTCAACACCAGCCACCGCTTCACCATCGACGAGGTCGCCGGGGTGCGGGACGCCCTGCACCGCACCGCCCAGGCGGTGCGGCAGCGCGAGGACTGGCAACGGGGCGCCGAACAACAGCTGCGCCAAGCGTGGAACGAGGCGGAGGCCGCGCACCGCGAGGCCGACCGGGCGAACCGCGCCAAGACCGCCTTCCTCGCCGCCGCCAGCCACGACCTGCGCCAGCCGGCGCAGTCGCTGCTGCTGTTCGCCGACCTGTTGAAGCGCAAGATGAAGGGCCACGCCTCAGCCCACATCGTCGACGCCCTGCAGCAATCGGCCAACGCGCTGAACGGCATCCTGAACGGGATCCTGGACATTTCGAAGATCGACGCCGGATTCGTCCGGACCGAGCTGGCCGACGTTCCCCTGGCCCCCATCGTCGAGGAGATCCAGCGGGAGTTCGCCGAGCAGGCGGCGGCGCAGGGGTTGGAGCTGCGCGTCATCGATTGCGGCGTCATGGTGCGCACCGACCCGGTCCTGCTGGGGCGGGTGCTGCGCCATCTGGTCGAGAACGCCCTGAAATTCACCACCAACGGCGGCGTGCTGATCGGCTGCCGCAAGCGCGGCTCCATGGTCCGGCTCGACGTGATCGACACCGGGCGGGGCATCCCGGAGGAGCACACCGAGGCGATCTTCGAGGAGTTCTTCCAGGTCGACAACCCCGGGCGCGACCGCAAGCGCGGCGTCGGTCTGGGACTCGCCATCGTGCGCCGGCTGCTGACGGCGCTGGGGCACAAGATGGAGGTCGCGTCGCGGGTGGGGCGGGGAAGCCGCTTTTCGATCAACCTGCTGGTCACCGGCCAGCGCGCGAACGAGCGCGGCGCCGAGCCCGACGGCTTTTCGACCTCGGCGCGCAACGGCCTTCTGCTGGTGATCGAGGACGAGGTGTATGTCCGCGCCGCGATGACCACGGTGCTGTCGGAATGGGGCTTCGACGTCGTCGAGGCTGCGTCGGCCCGCGAGGCGCTGACGACGCTGGCCGGGCGTTGCCCCGACCTGATCGTGGCCGATTACCGCCTGCGCGACAACGAGACTGGCTATTCGGCCGTCGGCGTCGTCCGCACGCTGTGCGGCGTCAACGTTCCCGCCATCATCGTCAGCGCGGACACCTCGCCCTCCAAGGTGGCGATGGCGCGGGAAGCGGGTACCTCGTTGTTGAGCAAGCCCGTGTCGCTCCACGAGCTTCGCAAGGTGATCCGCAAGGAATTGCAGCGGCTTTGAGCGGCCACGGCGACCGGCCGGGCGGTCAAGTCTACGCCTTTGTCCACAAAGGGAAAAAGGGTTTGAAGTCCTTTTTCCCGCGCGTCCGGGCTAACCGGAAGGGGTGGCCCCCTCCCTAACCTATCCATTTTCCCAGCACCACTATCCGCTGGCCGGCAGGACGGCCGAGGGTTGAAAGAGTTATTCATGAGGGACGAAACGAAACACGTCGTCCGCGTCCGCCAACGAAAGCCCGTCCCGCCGAAACGATCGTGGCGGATCGGGCGCCGCCTTCCACAAAACCGCGCGTCCCCTTGCCGCGCCCGGCCACTGCCGGGCGTCGACACCACCGGCTTGCCTCGCGCAGGCCCACCGCCGCTCGAAGCAGGACAGCCATGCCGAAGACCGGACAGCACCCCGTTCCAGGCTATCGCGGGCACACCGTCGCGCTCCACGCGCAGGTGATCGCCATGTCCGCCGTCATCAGCGTCGCCGCCCTGGCGATGCCGGTGGCGGTGCTGCAGGTGTACGACCGCATCATCCCCAACCATTCGCAGCACACCGCTGTCATCATGGTGGTCGGGGTGACGCTGGCCCTGCTGGCCGAAGCCATCCTGCGCGTCGCTCGCGCCCACATCCTGGGCCGGCTGGCCACGCGCTTCGAGCGGACGATGAACCGACGGGCGGTGGCCCACTTGTTCGCCAGCGACCTCAGCGCCTTCGAGGCGCAGCCGGCCGGCACCCATCTGGAGCGGATCGGCGCCATCGCCACCCTGCGCGACCACGCCTCGGGGCAGTCGCTGCTGGCGCTCTACGACATCCCCTTCGCGGCGGTCTCGCTGGCGCTGATCGCCTATTTCGCCGGCTGGCTGGTCGCGGTTCCGCTGGTCGGGCTGGCGGCGATGGCGGTGGTCACGGTGTGGGCCGGGCGCGAGGCGCAGGCCGTCCAGACCGCCGTCGCCAAGGCCGAGGACGAGCGGTCGAGCTTCATCATCGGTCTCTTCTCGGGCATCCAGTCGGTCAAGGCGATGGCGCTGGAGCTGCCGCTGCTGCGCCGCTACGAGGCGCTCCAGGGCCGCCGCCTCGCCGTCAACGGCACCGCCGAGCTGGGCGCCCAGCACCTGACCGAGACCGGCCAGTTCGTCGCGCAGCTCAGCAGCCTCGGCACCGTCGCCTTCGGCAGCCTGCTGGTGGTGGGCGGGGGCTTGAGCATCGGCGGGCTGTCGGCCTGCACGCTGCTGGTCGGCCGCTCGCTGGCCCCGGCGCAGGGGTTGATGGCCCTGTGGCTGCGCCGCCAGTCCACGCAGGTGGCCATCGCCAAGCTGAACGACCTCTTCGCGCTGCCGACCGAAGCCCCGTCCGCCGGCATCCTCGACGCCGCCACCGCCTCGCCCCGCCTGTCGCTCACCGATCTCAGCTTCGGCTTCGGGGGCGAGCGCGCCGTGCTGCGCAACGTCGACCTCGAGGTGAAGCAGGGCGAGATCGTCGCGCTGGTCGGCCCCACCGGCGGCGGCAAGTCCACCCTGCTGTCGCTGGTCGCCGGGCTGTACCGCCCGACCGGCGGGCGCGTGCTGCTCGACGGGCTGCCGCTCGACGTCTACGACCCGGTGACGCTGCGCGGCTTCATCGCCCTGCTGTCGCACCGCGAGACCCTGTTCCGCGGCACGGTGATGGACAACCTCACCCTGTTCCAGCCCGAGAAGCTGAAGGACGCGATGGCCGCCGCCGAGCGCGCCGGGATCGTCGAGGTCATCAACGCCATGCCGCAGGGCTTCGCCACCATCATCGGCGACGGCGCCACCGACCCGCTGCCGCGCGGCCTCGCCCAGCGCATCGCCATCGCCCGCGCCCTGGTGCAGAAGCCCAAGGTGATCCTGTTCGACGACGCCAACGCGTCCGCCGACGACCAGGGCGACCGCATCCTGGTCTCCCTGCTCGACAGCATGCGGCTGGACAGCGCGGTGATCTTCGTCACGCACCGCCCGGCGATGCTGAAGCGGGCGACCCGCATCTACCGCCTGTCGGAAGGGCGCCTCGACCGCACGCCGGAGCTCGTCGCATGACCCACGTTCTCGACCCCGCCAGCAGCCCGGACCTGGCCTTCCTCGCCGCCTCCGCCCCCACCGGCACGGCGGCCCACGACCTGACCGCCACGCTGATCCTGCTGCTCCAGCGGATGGGCTGGACCGGCGGCAGCCGCGAGATCGGCGAGGCGCTGCCCTGGTCGTCGGACCGTCCCCCGGTGACGGAGCTGCGCGACATCGCCGCCCGCCTCGGCTTCGCCAGCAGCGCCCGGCGGAGCCGCCGCCGTTTCTCCGGCGCCGACCTGCGCCGCTCGGTGATGGACGCGGAGGGCTGCGACGGCGCGGTGCTCTACCTGCCCGACAGCGGCCTGCCGGGCGTGCTGGAGATCGTCAACGGCACGCTGGTGCTGCTGCGCCCCGACGCGCCGCTCTCGGCGGTGGAGACGGCGCTGGGCGGCGGCACCCTGGTCACGGTCGTGCCGGTGGAGAGCGAGCCGCAGGCCCCGGTGGGCGAGCGCAAGACCTGGATGCGCGACCGGCTCGGCTCGGCTTTGCCGCTGATCGGCGCGGCGCTGGGGCTGACGCTGTTCGCCAATCTGCTGGCGCTCAGCAGCCCGCTCTTCGTGATGACCATCTACGACAAGGTCGTCGCCGTCGGCTCGATCACGCTGCTGATCATGCTCAGCGTCGGCGCGGTCGGCGCGCTGGCGCTGGAGATGGTGATGCGCCGGCTGCGCAGCCGCATCATGGCGCACGCCGGGGCGCGGCTCGGCTACATCGTCGGCAACGCGGTGCTGGCCCGCCTGCTGCACCTGCCGAGCCAGATGACCGAGCGCGTCGCCGTCGCCGCCCAGGTGTCGCGCGTCAAGGATCTGGACCGGGTGCGCGACCTGCTGACCGGCCCGCTGGCCCAGGCCTGCCTGGATCTGCCCTTCGCCGTCATCTTCCTGGGCGCCATCGCCGTTTTGGCCGGTTGGCTGGTGCTGGTGCCGCTGACCGCCGGCCTGATCTATTTCGTCGCCGCGCTGATCGGCAACGCCCTGACGCGGTCGCGCGTGACCTCGGCCGCCACCGCCGGGGCGCGCCGGCAGGAGCTTCTGCTGGAGATCGTCGAGCGGATGGCGGCGATCCGCGCCATCGGCGGCGCCCCCGTCTGGCGCGCCCGCTACGAGGCGCTGGCCGGGCGCATGGCCGAGGCCAACTTCCGCAACGCCCAGTCCAGCAACACGGTCTCCACCTTCAGCCAGTCGCTGGCGACGCTCGCCGGTCTGGCGACGCTGGGCTTCGGCATCGAGCTGGTGCTGGTCGGCACGCTGACCACGGGCGGGCTGATCGGCACCATGATGCTGGTGTGGCGGACGCTGGGGCCGATGCAGAACGCCTTCCTCGCCAGCACCCGCTTCGGCCAGCTCCGCGCCTCGCTGCGGCAGGTCGAGACCCTGATGGCGACGGCGCCCGAGCGCAGCGAGGCGGTGCGGACCGACCGTGGCCTCGACATCCACGGGCAGGTCACCTTCAGCCACGTCACCTTCCGCTACGGCCGCGAGGCCGAGCCGATCCTCGCCAACATCGGCTTCGACGTGGAGCCGGGCGAGGTGGTCGCCATCGTCGGCCGCAACGGCGGCGGCAAGTCCACCCTGCTGAAGCTGGTCGCCGGGCTCTACGCCCCCCAGGGCGGCTCGGTCCGCATCGATGGGCGCGACATCCGCCAGTTCGATCCGATGACGCTGCGCCGCTCCATCGCCTTCGTGCCGCAGATGCCGCAGTTCTTCGACGGCACGCTCGCCGAGAACCTGCGGCTGGTGGCGCCCGGCGTCGGCGACGAGGCCCTGCGCGCCGCGCTCGACCACGCCGGGGCGCTGGAGGCGGTGGACGCGCTGCCGAACGGGCTGGAGACCCGCTTCGACTCGCGCAACGTGCCGCTGCCGGCCGGTCTGCTGGCCCGGCTGTCGCTGGCCCGCACCTACCTGCGCGACGCGCCCATCGTGCTGCTCGACGAGCCGGCGGCGAGCGTCGACTTCGAGGGCGAGTTCGCCTTCACCTCGGCGGTCGAGGCGTTCCGCGGCCGCTCCACGGTTTTCTTCGTCACCCACCGCCGGGGCCATCTGGCCATGGCCGACAAGGTGCTGATCATCGAGAACGGCACCACCCGCTATTTCGGCACCGCCGACAAGGTCCGCGACCGGATTCCGAAGGGGATGATCTGATGGCCCACATCGCAGCACCGACCCGCCGCCGCCTCGCCAGCATCCCCGGCTTCGGCTTCGCCACCGCCGATTTCGCCACCGAGGAGCTGGCCGAGGATCCGGGCGTCCGCCCGCTCGTCCAGATCACCGCGCTGATCATCGGCGCGCTCGTCGTCGGCGCGGTCACCTGGACGGCGGTCACCCCGGTCCAGGAGGTCGCCGTCGCCTTCGGCGAGATCGTGCCGGCCGGCGCGGTGCAGGCGATCCAGCATCTGGAGGGCGGCATCGTCAAGGAGCTGCTGGTCCGCGAGGGCCAGATGGTCGAGGCCGGTCAGCCCATGGTCCGCTTCAACAGCGTGACGACCCAGTCCGGCCACGACCAGCTTCTGGCCCGCCGCGCCGCCCTGTCGATCCAGGCCGAGCGGCTGTCCGCCTTCGCCGGGGAGCGCATCGCCGATTTCAGCGAGTTCGCCGGCTTCGCCTCGCTGGTCGAGGACCAGAGCCGGGTGCTGGCCTCGCAGATCGACGCGCGCGAGAACCAGCGCCGGGTGCTGGGCAACCAGATCGCCGAGCAGCGCTCGCAGCTGGCCTCGGTCAAGCGGCAGCGCGGGCAGATGGCCGGCAGCCTTCCGCTGCTGGAGTGGAAGGTCAACATGCGCAACGACCTGACCAGCAAGGGCTACAACTCGAAGCTGATGGTGATCGAGGCCCAGCGCGAGCTGGCGGCGGCGCAGGGCGAGCTGCACCGGCTGGACGGCGTCATCGCCACAACCACCGACACCATCACCGAGACCGAATCGCGGGTCCGCGAGCTGGACGGCCGCCTGCGCCAGGAAGCGCTCGACAAGATGGGCACGGTCACCGCCGAGCTGGCCGAGCTGGACAAGCAGATCGCCGCCCAGGGCGACCGGGTGGACCGGCTGGTCACCAGCGCGCCGGTGCGCGGCATCGTTCAGGAGCTGCCGGTGAAGACCGCGGGCGGCGTCATCGTTCCCGGCGGCCTGGTCGCCAAGGTCGTGCCGCTCGACGAGGAGCTGGTCGCGGACATCCGCATCTCCACCCGCGACATCGGCTTCGTCACGCTGGGGCAGCCGGTGCAGGTCAAGGTCGCGGCCTTCGACTACGCCCGCTACGGCCGGATCGAGGGCATCCTGAAATCGGTGTCGCCGACGACCTTCTTCGACCAGGACAAGTCCCCCTACTACCAGGGCCGCGTCACCCTGGCCGCCAACCATGTGGGCGACGCCCACCGCCAGCACCTGATCCTGCCCGGCATGACGGTCGAGGCCAACATCGCCACCGGCGAGAAGACCGTCCTGCAATACCTGCTCAAGCCCATCTACACCACCCTGGACGGCGCCCTGCGCGAGCGCTGATCCGCCCGGGATCCCCCGTTTGAGGCTCCCACTCGGATCGATGCCGAGACACGGCACACCTCCTTCCCCCCATTCCGCCTTCGCCGCACAGGATCTCCGCCATGGCTGACACCACCAACGACAAGGCCGCCCAGGGCTCGACCACCCAGAGCTCCGCCGCCCCGGCCCGCGATCCTGCCGCCGCCGCCGCGCGCGAAAGCGCCGCGGCCGATTCGCTGGCGACGCAACGGCTCGGCGCGCTGGAGCGGCCCAACACGGCTCCGGCCGAACCGCGCCGCGAGATGCCGGATTCCCTGACCAACCTGCACAGCGGCAGCCGCATCGACCCGGCCGCCGCCGTACAGGGAAGCCTGGCCACGGGGGCGCCGACCGCGTCTCAGACGCCGACGCAGGGGGCGGTCGCCGCCACCCCGGATTTCGGCGGCGGCGATCTGCCCTACCTGCCGGTCGGTTCGCTGACGATGGCGGTGAGCGGGGATGGCGGGGATGCCGAGGTGGCGTCGGGCTCCGCCCCGCTGACCGGTTTGGTGACGGGCGAGGAGGGCGGCATCCAGGGCTTCGCCGGCGGGGCGGGGGGAGCGGATTTCGCGCCACCCCCGGCCGTCATCCCGCCATCGGGCGTGTCGGAGGAGTTGGTTGCGGTCTCGTCCGGCGGCGGCAGCGGCAACGGCAACGGCGCCAGCGCCAGCTCCGCCGAGGAAACCGCGTTCACGGCCGCGTCGAGCGACACCAGCGCGGTTGCCACGGAGCTGATGCGCGCCAGCCGCGCCGCGTCGGGCGACGGCGGCATGACCGTGTCCGGCACCGGCGGAAGCAGCGATGGCGCGGCCGTCGATGCGAGGACTCTGTCCACCGCCACGCCGGATGACGCGGGCACCTCAACGCAGACGACCGGAGGCGCGACGGCGACGCAACCCGGTACCATCGATACGGCCTCCACGGAGGCGGGGGCGTCCGGCAGCGGTGCGGGAACCGCGACCGCTACCGGCAGCGGCTCTGGTTCTGGCGGTGGCTCCGGCACCACCGACACCGGCACCGGTGTTTCGTCACCATCCTCCACGACCAACGCCACCACCACCGACACGGCTGGCACGTCGGCCACCCCGTCTCCAAGCACCGGCGGCACCGCCACCACGGACGGCGCATCGGCCGGCGGGAGTGGCGCGGGCGCCGCTTCCGGTTCGGCGGGCACCGTCACGGACGGCACGGTCTCCAATGGCGGTGAGGGTGGGGGCGAGGGGGCCGCCGCCGGTGGCGGAAGCGGAACGGGAACTCCGGGCACCGGAACGGACACCCAGCCCGGCACGGGCGGCGGTTCCTCGAATGGCGGTTCCTCAAGCGGCGGCTCCGGGGAAACGGGAAGCTCGGGCGGGGGCACCGCGCCGCCGACGCCGACGCTGACCCTCCTCCCCGGCCAGGGGGACGAGGACGCGCCGCTGTCCGTCGCGATCCAGGTTCCCGCGGACAGCGCGGGCAACACCACGACGGTGACCGTGACCGGGGTTCCGGTGGGGGCTTCACTCTCGGCCGGCACGAACAACGGCAACGGCAGTTGGACGCTGTCTCCCGGTCAATTGAGCGGGTTGACCCTGTCTCCGCCCGCCGATTTCCACGGGACCATCACGCTGGGCGTCACGGCGGTCACCACCGCTTCGGGGGGCGCCCAGTCGACCGCCACCGGAACGCTCGGCCTGACGGTCGATCCGGTGGCCGACGCCCCGACCCTGACCGTCGGCGCCGCCAACGCGCCCAAAGGCCAAGCAGTCCCCCTGACCGTCGGCGCCGCCCTGGTCACCCCCGCCGACGGGGAGACGCTGAGCGTGACGATCTCGGGCGTTCCGGCGGGCGCCAGCCTGTCCGCCGGCACCGATCACGGCAACGGCGTCTGGACTCTGAGTACCGACCAGCTGGCCGGCCTGACGCTGACCCCCGCAACGGGCTTCCAAGGCGACTTCAATCTGACCGTGACCGCGACGGCCGCCCTCAACGGCACCGAGTCGACCCGTTCGCTCGACATGCCCGTGACCGTGTCGGCCGCCCCCGCCTCCACTCCGGATGCGCCGAGCCTGACTGTGGCGGCTGCCTCGGGCAGCGAGGACCAGGCCATCGTGTTGACGATCAGCAGTGCGCTGGTGTCCCCGGCGGCGGGCGAGGTGCTCAGCGTGGTGATCGCCGGGGTTCCGGCGG
>NZ_RZIJ01000038.1 GCF_003989665.1 Azospirillum doebereinerae
ATCTCGTCGAAGGGGTTCATGCTCATCTTCACGTTGGCGGTCTCGACGCCGCTGCCGTCCGCCTTCACGCGGATCTTGACGTTGTAGTCGACCACTCGCTTCACGGGGACGAGAACTTTCATAACCCACCCTGACTGGCTTGCGCGCGCGCCGATATGGCGAACATCGCGAAAAATTGCTGTGGTTGCGAACGGACCATAGGATTTGCCGTTTCCACTGTCAACGGCGCCCAAGCTTGCGGCAAAACGCCGTCAGCGGTTGCCGCCGGGCACCCACAGGACATCGTTCGCACCCCCATCGTTGACCACCCGGCCCAGCACGAACAGGTGGTCGGACAGGCGGTTGATGTATTTCAGGGCGGCGGCGGTCACCGGCTCGTCCCGCGCCAGATCGGTCATCAGCCGCTCCGCCCGCCGCGCCACCGTGCGCGCGAGGTGCAGATGCGCGGCGGCCGGCGAGCCGCCGGGCAGGATGAAGGAGTTCAGCGGCGCCAGATCGGCGTTCATCGCGTCGATCTCCGCCTCCAGCCGGTCGACCTGGGCCTGGACGATGCGCAGCGGCGGATACTTCGGCTCCGGCTCCTCCGGGGTGCAGAGGTCGGCGCCGAGATCGAACAGGTCGTTCTGGATGCGGCCGAGCATCGCGTCGATGTCGGGCCGATCCCCCATCTTTTCTGGAGTGGTGTGCAGCCGGGCCAGCCCGACGCAGGCGTTTACCTCGTCCACCGTGCCGTAGGCCGCCACGCGGCGGTCGTGCTTGGGCACGCGGGAACCATCGCCGAGCGAGGTCTCCCCGGCGTCGCCGCCGCGCGTGTAGATGCGGGTCAGCTTCACCATCGGGGCTTATCCCTGCGTCAGCATGGCGATGACGAACAGCAGCAGCGCCACCCCCTGGAGGGCCACGCGCAGCCGCATCGCCTTGTTGGAGCGCCGCGCGTCGCCGCCGTTGCCCCGCACCATGAAGAAGAGGCCGACGAACAGCGAGCCGACCACCATCAGCATCGCCAGGATCATGAGTGTTGGGAAGAGTCCGTTCATGGCGTCACTATACCGCAGCCCGAGGGCGCCGCCTACGGCGACGGCGCTCCCGGTCACGGAAGGTTTCGCCAACGGACGGTCAATCGTCGCTGGCGGCATCCACCCGGTAGAACAGGCGCAAGCCCAGCAGCCGGGCGTCGGCGTCCAGCGTGTCGGCCGGGTCGGCGGCGGCGCGGGCCACCGTCAGCCGCAGCAGCCCGCCCGGCGCCGGCGTTCCGCTCGGGGTCAACGGGGCGCTTTCGCCGGCGGCGTGCAGGGTGTCGGGGGCGGTCAGCGTGTCGGAAACCGTCACCGCGACGCCGCCGGGCGTGTCCAACCCGTCGCCGTCGCCGAGCATCGCCCCGCCGACCGACCACAGCACCTCGCCGGCCCCGCTGCCCGCCGTCCACAGCGGTTGGACCGCCAGCGCGCCGCCGTCCCACGCCCTGGGCAGGGCCAGCAGGGCGTGCGCCGTCTCCTCGGCGTCGGGATCGAAGTCGAGCGCAGGGAGGACCGCGCCGGAGGCGGCGGATTCGACCGTCCCGGCGGCGGCCCCGCCGGTCGTGGGGGCCGTCAGGGCGGTGGCCGGCACCCACAGGGTGCGGCGGCCCAGCGCGCGGGTCGCGGCGAGCGCCGCTGGAAGCCCGGTCACGTCGGCCGGGGCGTGGCGGTGGGCGGCCTCGGCGAGGCCGGCGCGCAGATCGGCGGCGGTGGTCCGCACGGTGGCGCCGTTCTGGACGGCGGGAAGCAGCTCGGTGCCATCCAGGGCGGCGGCGGCCGGAAGCTGGCTGATGGGCAAGGCGGGCATGGGGTCACTCCGCGGACAGGGTGAGGCCGGATTCGGTGACGAGGCGGGCACCGGATTCGGTGGTAAGCGCGGTCACGCGCCACAGGCGGGCGGCCAGCGGGGCCAGCCCGCGTCCGAGCAGACGGGCGAGCATGCCGTCACTCCATCTCGGACACGTGGAGCGTGCCCGGAGTCTGGTCGGCGGCCAGCGCCGCGATGTGGCTGTGGCGGCCGTTGCGCCGGCTCTCGCCGACCGACAGGTACAGATAGGTCCCCGCCGGCAGAAAATGGTCCGAGGCGGCCGCCTCGACCGCCGCGTCGCCGGTGCGCAGGAAGGCCGGAACGTCGCTGTGGACCGCGATCACCCGGGTGTCGGCGGAAAAGGCGGCGGCGTTGCGCGCGCTGGCGTCGCCGACGGCCAGGGCGTGGGCGCCGCCCGGCTTCAGGCGCAGCGCCGGAATAGGATGAAAGTCTTCGTCGCGTGGAAGAAAGGTCGGCATGGCTGGAGCGCTCCGCAGAGGACAAGGTGAAACGAAAAAAGCCCGTCGGCGGGAAGGCCGGCGGGCTCGATGGGGGGTGTTGATTGTTAAGTATATAGTCCTATACCCGAGAGGCCGTCAATCCATCCGTTGCGAAAACCGGTGGTCCGCCTACATTTGCGCGCCAAGGGGGCCGCGTTCCGAGGCTCACCGAGAGACGATCAAGAGGCGGGTGACATGCGGCGGCGGACGTTCCTGAAGGCAGCGGCGGCAACGGCGACCCTGGGGGCGACCCTGGCGGCGCCGGCCGGCGGCGCGCGGGTGCTGGCGGCGCCGGCGCTGGCGGCTCCCCTCGTCTCCTTCCCGCAGGGCTTCGTGTGGGGCTGCTCGACCTCGGCCTACCAGATCGAGGGCGCGGTGGCCGAGGACGGGCGCGGCCCCAGCGTCTGGGACACCTTCAGCCATTCCTACGGGCGCATCGCGAACGGCGACAACGGCGACACCGCCTGCGACCACTATCATCGTTACGCCGAAGACGTGGCCCTGATGGCGCGGGCCGGGATGAAGGCCTACCGCTTCTCCATCGCGTGGCCGCGCGTGATGCCGCAGGGGACGGGCGCGGTCAACGCCAAGGGGCTGGACTTCTACGACCGGCTGACCGACTCCCTGCTGGCGCGCGGGATCGAGCCGTGGCCCTGCCTGTACCACTGGGACCTGCCGCAGGCGCTCCAGGACAAGGGCGGCTGGCTGAACCGCGACATCGCCGGCTGGTTCACCGACTACGCGCTGGCGGTCACCGCCAAGCTGGGCGACCGGGCCAAGCGCTGGGCGATGCTGAACGAGCCGTCGGTGGTCGCCATCTTCGGCCACGGCACCGGCGGCCACGCGCCGGGGATCACCGGGCGGCTGAACTGCCTGAAGGCGATCCACCACCAGAACCTGGCGCAGGGGACGGCGCTGGCGGCGCTGCGCGCGGCCGGCGGGGCCAAGAACTGGCAACTGGGCACGGTGCTGGCGCTGCAACCCTCCTGGCCGGTCGGCGGGTTGGATTCGAACTACCCGGCGTCGCTGATGTGGGACGCGCTGTGGAACCGCTCCTGCCTCGACCCGCTGTTCAAGGGGCGCTACCCGGAGCAGCTGGCGGCCGATTTCGCCGGCATCGCCAAGCCGGGCGATCTGGCGACGATCAAGCAGCCGGTCGATTTCCTGGGCGTCAACTACTACAGCCGCATGCATCAGCAGGTGGATCCGCAGGGGCTGTTCGGCACCGGCTACGGCTCGGCGCCCGAGGGCACGCGGCGCACCGGCATGGAATGGCCGGTCGAGCCGGACGGGCTGACCGAGATCCTGGTCGAACTCCAGGAAAGCTACGGCAACCCCCCGGTCTACATCGCGGAGAACGGCGCCGACTACCCCGACACCGTGGGGCCGGGGGGCCGGGTGCAGGACGACGACCGCATCGCCTATCTGCGCGGCCACATCCTGGCCGCCCGCAACGCCATCGACGAGGGCTGCAACGTCAAGGGCTACATGGTGTGGACCCTGCTGGACAACTTCGAATGGGCGGAAGGCTACCGCCGCCGCTTCGGTCTGGTGCAGGTGGACCGCAAGACCATGGCCCGCACCCCCAAGGCCAGCTACGACTGGTACGCCAACGTCGTCCGCAACAACGGCGTGCCGGCGGCGTGAGCGCGGCGCGCGCGGCGCCGCAGCCCACCCGCTACGCGATTCAGAAGGCGCGCGGCAAGGGCTGGAAGACCCTGGAGGTCGGGGAGGAGCTGGCCCACGCCAAGGCGCGCTTCGACACCATGGTGGGCGTCAACCCGCGCGCCTATTTCCGGCTGATCCAGCTCGACTACAACGCCGAGTCCGGCTACGAGGGCATGGAGTTCAACTGGACCCTGATCGAGCTCCACGACCCGAACCGGGCGGGAGCGGGGGCGAAACCGGGCCCGCGCCGTCCGGCGCCCAAGCCGGGACGCGGAGCGGCGGCGCGCAACCCCGCTCCGGCCAAGCGCAAGGCCAAGGGAAGCGAGAGGGTGGGCCTGCCGCTGCGGATCTATCTGGCGGTGATCCTCATCGGCGTCCTGGTCGGCGGGCTCGCCTATCTGCAGCTCGCCACGCCGGGGCGGTAGGGCCACGGGGCGAGCGCCTCCCTCCCGTCTCCCCTTCCGCGAAGCCCGGATCGACGCCGCCACGGTTTGCCTCCCCGCTGGCCGCCCGGCGATCATCTGCTACACTGCCGCCAACAGCGCGCATCGTCGGCCGGCCCGGCGGTGCCGCGCGCCGAACGAACAGCAGGGGATGCTTCCTTATGAACCGCTTCACGCGCGCCTCGGCCGCCGCCTTGGCCTTGTCGGCGCTGCCGGCCGTCGCCCACGCCCACACCTTCGGCGCCCACGACGCCGGTTTCGTTCACGGCTTCCTGCACCCGGTCGGGGGGCTCGACCATCTGCTGGCCATGGTCGCGGTCGGCCTGTGGGCGGCGCAGCGCGGCGGCAAGGCCCTGTGGGCGCTGCCCGTGGCCTTCGTGACGGCGATGATCGGCGGCGGCGTGCTGGGCATGGCCGGGATCGACCTGCCGGGTGTGGAGCTGGGGATCGTCGGGTCGGTGATCGCGCTGGGCGCGCTGATCGCCCTGCGGTCGCGCCTGCCGCTGGCGGTGTCGGTCGCGGCGGTCGCGGCCTTCGCCGTGTTCCACGGCCACGCCCACGGCGCCGAGATGCCCGACGCGGCCCAGCCGCTGCTCTACGGCCTGGGCTTCGCGCTGGCGACGGCGCTGCTGCACGGCGCCGGTGTGGCGGCCGCGCTGTCGGTGCGCCGCCTGACGCGGGACGGCGTCGGCGCGGTGGCGCTGCGGGGCGCCGGGGCGCTGATCGGCCTGGGCGGCGTCGCGCTGGTCGCGCTGGGCTGATCCCGGCGGACGCTTGAAAAACAGAAGGCCGGGCGGGAAATCCCCATCCGGCCTTTTCCCTTGTCCGCTGGAGCGCGCCTTCAGTTGACCTGCGGCAGCGCGAAGATCTGGCCCGGATAGATCATGTCGGGGTCGCGGATCTGCTCGCGGTTGGCGGCGTAGATGGTGGTGTAGAGCACGCCGTCGCCGTAGGTGCGGCGGGCCAGCCGCCACAGGCTGTTGCCGGGCTGGACCACCACGCGCCGCTTGTCCGACGGGTCGGTGGGCAACGCCGAGACCTGGACCGGCAGTTCGGCCCGCGCCAGCACCTTGCCGCTGTCGCCGACCTGATCGGCGCGCAGGGTGTAGATGCCGGGATCGATGAGCTTTTCCGGGCTGAGCCGCCAATGCCCCTGGGGGTCGGTGTGGGCGCGGCCGACCAGGATGTTGTCGAGATAGAGCTGCACGGAGCTGTTGGGCGCCGCCCGCCCGCCGAGCGCCACCCGCCCGGCCGGGTCGTAATCCATCGTCTCGACCGACACGCCGCCCGGCGGAACGGGTGCGCCTTGAGCCGGCACCGGCGGCGCCTGGAGCAGCGAGCTTCCCCCCATCGCGGGGCCGCCCTCGGCCGGCAGCCCGTCGCGCGGCACCGCCACGGCCAGCGCGACCGACACCGATTCGGAGGACGCGGCGGTCGAGACGGGCGCCGCCTTGGCCGCCGCCTCCGGCACCATCACGACGACGACCTTGTCGGCCGGGATCGGCGCCTCGGCGCCGGGTCGGGTCTCGCTGAGGTTCAATTCGCGCGTGCCCGGCGCCAGCGGCTGGTCGGGCAGCAGCACCCATTCGCCGCGTCCGTCCGCCTTGACCGAGCCGAGCGCCGTGTCGCCGTCCCTCACCGTCACCGAGGCGCCGGGAGCGGCGCGCCCGGCCATCACCGTCGCCCCGTCGGGCGCCACCCGCACCACGTCGAAGCTGGGCGCGGCCGGCGTCGCCGCCGCCACGGGGGCGGGAACGGCGGTAACCGGAACGGCGGCCGGGGGCGCGGGCGGTGCGGTGGGGGCCGCGACGGACGGAGTCGCGGTGGCCACGCGCGCGGCCGGCTTGGCCGGGGCGGGGGCCGGAGCGTCGAACACGCCGCCCAGCCAAAGGCCGGACACCGAGACTGCCG
Source organism: Azospirillum doebereinerae (assembly GCF_003989665.1). GTDB lineage: Bacteria > Pseudomonadota > Alphaproteobacteria > Azospirillales > Azospirillaceae > Azospirillum > Azospirillum doebereinerae. The sequence continues at coordinate 6,347 of NZ_RZIJ01000038.1, forward strand.
CCAGCACGGCCAGGGCGGAACCACGGAACAGCGCGTTTCGCTTCACCTTGAGCACCCTATCCGGCGACCGGCGTTCATGAATCGATGGTCTTCAGTATAGCAGAAGGTCATCCACCGAAAGAACAGCGCCGACGGAGAAGGCGAATCCCCCGAAGAGTGTGGCATTGCGGCCAATCACTCCAACGGAGGGACCGTTTTCAGGTAGGCGACGATGGCCGCGCGGTCCTCGGCCGTCAGCTTGGAGGTGCTGTTGCGGATCACCTCGCCCATCGCCCCGCCGACCACGTCGCCCTCCGGCGTCAGCCCGGCCTCCAGCAGCAGCCCGACGTCGCCGTCCGACCAGCCGCCGACGCCCTTCGGGTGGGCGGTGATGTTCGGCACCTTGTCGCCGTCCGGCCCGTCGGGGTTGCCGCCGAGGTAGCGGTCCGCGTCCAGCCCGCCCAGCAGCGAGCGCGGCGTGTGGCACTCCCCGCAATGGCCCAGCGCGTCGACCAGATAGCGCCCCCGGTTCCACGCCGCCGGCCTGGCCGGATCGTCGGGCACCGGCCCCGGCGTCAGGTACATCCATTGCCAGGCCGGGACCAGGAACCGCCAGGAGAAGGGCGGCGTCAGGTCGTGCGGCTTGTTGGCGACGGGGGCGGCCGGCTGGGCGAACAGATAGGCCTTCAGATCCAGCAGGTCGCGGTCGGTCATCCGCGTGTAGCTGGCGTAGGGGAAGGCCGGGAACAGCGCCGCCCCGTCCGGCCGCCTGCCCTCGCGGAAGGCGCGGACGAAGTCGGCGTCGGTCCAGCGCCCGATGCCGTTCGCCGGGTCCGGCGTGATGTTCGGCGTGAAGAAGGTGCCGAAGGGCGTCTTCAGCGCCCGCCCGCCGGCCAGCGGCAGGCCGCCCGCCTTCTCGTCCGTGTGGCAGCCCAAGCACCCGGCCGCCTGGAAGACGTAGGCGCCGCGGGCGACGGGGTCGGGCTCCGCCGCCCACGCCCCGCCGGCCCCTGCCCCGCCGGCCCATGCCCCGCCGGCCGCGAGCGCGAACGGCAGGGTCCGCGCGATGCGGGCAAGGCACCGCATCGCGGTCACTGCTTCTTGACGCGGAAGTCCTCGTGGCAGCTTCCGCAGGTCTTGGAGGTCGCGCCCAGCGCCTGCGCGATCTGCGCGCGGTCGCCGCCCTTGATCGCCGCGTCCAGCTTCTCCGCCGCCGGCTTCATGGCGCTCCAGCGTTCCTGGGCGACGGACCAGCTCTGCCACAGCTCCGGCTTGGCGGCGCTGTCGGCGACGCCGACGGCGGTGCCCTGCGGGAAGATGGTCTTGGGATCCATCGCCGCCACCGCCAGCACGGCCTCGGCGCCCTTGGCGGCGTCCTCGGCGGTGGCGCCCTCGTTCTTGACGAACTTGGCGACGGCGCCCATCCCGCCGCCCAGCTTCTTCATGGTCTGCTGGCGGTCCTTGACCTGTTCGGCCGGATCGGCGGCCCCGGCCGATCCGCCGAAGGACGCGAAGAGCAGAGCGGAGACGGAAGCGGCAGCAAGGGCGTTGACGACGCGGTTGTTCATATGGTCCCTCCCGGTGATAGCATGGCCAATGGAGGCCGGCTGCGGTGTGGACGCCGCCGGCCGGGCCGTTATTCCGTGGGCCGGACAAAAAATCCGCATCCGCCAACCATCGGCGGCGCGGTGCGTTCCGGCCGCGGGCTTGAGAAAGGTTCGATCGTGATGAAGACCCTGTCGTCCGTCTGCGTGTATTGCGGTGCGTCCTCCCAGGTCGCCGACGTCCACAAGGAGGCCGCGCACGCGCTGGGCGACGGTTTGGCGCGGCGCGGCATCCGGCTGGTCTACGGCGGCGGCCGGGTCGGGCTAATGGGGATCGTCGCCGACGCGGCGCTGGCGGCCGGCGGCGAGGTGGTCGGCATCATCCCCGAGCACATCCAGTCCGCCGAGATCGAGCACACCGGCCTGACCGAGCTGCACGTCGTCGACAGCATGCACACCCGCAAGCGGATGATGGTCGAGCGCTCCGACGCCTTCGTCGTGCTGCCCGGCGGCCTCGGCACGCTCGACGAGATGTTCGAGGTGCTGACCTGGAAGCAGTTGCAGCTGCACGACAAGCCGGTGGTGATCGCCGACGTGGACGGCTACTGGCGCCCGCTGCTGGGACTGGTCGACCACATGGTGGCGCAGGGCTTCGCGCGGATCGACCGCAGCAAGCTTTACTCCGTCGCCGATCAGGTCGACGGGGTGTTCGACGCGCTGGAGCGCCTGCCCGACGCCCAGACGGCCACCCAGACCCGCAAGCTTTGAGCGGGGGTGTGGAGAGGTTTCGCGGCGGTTGCCCCCTCCCCATCCCTCCCCCGCTTGTCAGCGGGAGAGGGGGCCGGATGCTTGTCCAAGAGCGGCGGCAGTCCCCTCTCCCGCGCAGCTCTCGCGCAAACCTATGGTTTGCGCTGACGCGGCAGGCGGACCTTTGGTCCGCCGAGAGCGGGGGAGGGTTAGGGAGGGGGCCAACGAGCCTGCACCCAAACAACCCCTCCTAGCTCCCCCGGTTATCCCCAGACTTCCCAACCTGTGGATAACTTTCATGCACAGCTTTTGCGGAGGGGCCTTTCCCTTCGCACAGCGTTCCCGTTCCGTTTCTGCTACAGTGTCCCCATGAACAACCCGACCTCCTCCTTGTTCGACCCCCGCCCGCAATCGGCCGTGAAGCCGACGGCGGAGTACCGCTCGCCCCCCAACAACGAGGAGGCGGAGCAGGCGCTGCTGGGCGCGATCCTGGTCAACAACAAGGCCTACGAGAAGGTCGGCGAGTTCCTGCGGCCGGAGCATTTCTACGACCCGGCGCACCAGCGCATCTTCGGCGCGATCACCAAGATGATCGACCGCGGCCAGATCGCCAACCCGGTGACGCTGAAGTCGCTGTTCGACAACGACCCCGATCTGGCGGTCGAGGGCGGCAGCGTCTACCTGACCGAACTCGCCGCCAACGTCGTCACCGTGGTCAACGCCGCCGATTACGGCCACACCATCCACGACCTGTTCATCCGCCGGCAGCTGATCGAGGTCGGCACCGACATGGTGAACGAGGCGTACCGCCACGACCTCGACATCACCGCGCTCGACCAGATCGGCGAGGCGGAGAAGCAGCTCTTCGACCTCGCCTCCACCGGCGACGTGAAGGGCGGCTTCGTCGCCTTCGGCGAATCGGTCAAGCACGCCATCGCGACGGCGGAGGTGGCGTTCCGCCGCGCCAGCCACGTCACCGGCGTGACCACCGGGCTGATCGACATCGACCGCAAGCTGGGCGGCCTGCACCCGTCCGACCTGATCATCCTGGCCGGACGCCCGTCGATGGGCAAGACCGCGCTCGCCACCAACATCGCCTTCAACGCCGCCCGCGCCCACATGCGCTCCAGCGGCGAGGAGGGCGGCGTCGTCGGCTTCTTCTCGCTGGAAATGTCGGCCGAACAGCTCGCCACCCGTATCCTCGCCGAAGTGGTCGAGGTGCCCGGCGACAAGATCCGGCGCGGCGAGATCCGCGACACCGACTTCCCGAAATTCGTCCAGGCGAGCCAGGATCTGGCGCGCTGCCCGCTCTACGTGGACGACACCCCGGCCCTGTCGGTGTCGGCCGTGCGCACCCGCTGCCGCCGGCTGAAACGCACGTCCGGCCTCAGCATGGTGGTGGTCGACTACCTCCAGCTGCTGCGCGGGTCGTCGGCGCGCGGCAGCGAGAACCGGGTGCAGGAAATCTCCGAGATCACGCGCGGCCTGAAGGCCATCGCCAAGGAGCTGGAAGTCCCCGTCATCGCCCTGTCGCAGCTGAGCCGCGCGGTCGAACTGCGCGAGGACAAGCGTCCCCAGCTCTCCGACCTGCGCGAATCCGGCTCCATCGAGCAGGACGCCGACGTTGTGATGTTCGTTTTCCGCGAACAGTACTATCTTGAGCGCGCCGAGCCGTCCCGCCGGCCCGACGAGAGCGACGACAAGTTCAACGACCGGTACCAGCGCTGGCAGCAGCGCCTCGGCGAGGTGCACAACACCGCCGAGGTGATCATCGCCAAGCAGCGCCACGGCCCGATCGGAACGGTGCGTCTGTACTTCGACGGCCAGTTCACGAAGTTCGGCGATCTCGACCAACGCCACCAGGACGATGACTGACCTTTCCCGGCGCGCCGCCGCCATCCTCACCGTGGACCTTGGCGCCGTCGTCGCCAACTGGACCCGGCTCCGCGACCGCGTCGCCCCCGCCGAATGCGCCGCCGTGGTCAAGGCCGACGCCTATGGCCTCGGCGTCGCCCATGTGGTGCCGGCCCTGGCCGCCGCCGGCTGCGCGACCTTCGTCGTCGCCCAGTTCGACGAGGCGCTGGCCGTCCGCGCCGCGCTGGGGCCGGAGTCGCCCGCGCGGGTGCTGTCGCTGGGCGGCCTGCCCCAGGGCACCGAAGCCGCGTTCGTCGCCAACCGAATCCTGCCGGTGCTGAACCATCTGGGCGAGGTCGCCGCGTGGCAGCGCTTCGCCCGCGAGCGGGGGGAGCGGCTTCCGGCGGTGGTCCACATCGACACCGGCATGAACCGCCTCGGCCTCGGCCCCGACGAGCTGGACATCCTGGCCAACGAGCTGGACCGTCTCGACGGCATCGACGTGCAAGTCTGGATGACCCATCTGGCCTGCGCCGACGAGTTCGAGTCGCCGATGTCGGCCCAGCAGCTCGGCCGCTTCCAAACCGCGCTCGCCCGTCTGCCGGCGGCCGAGGCCAGCTTCGCCAACTCGTCCGGCATCTTCCACGGCAAGGCCTTCCATTTCGACCTCGCCCGCCCCGGCTGCGCGCTGTACGGGGTCAACCCGACGCCGCATCTGGCGAACCCGATGCTGGGAACCGTCCGGCTCGACGCCCGCGTGCTTCAGCTTCGCAGCGTTGACGCTCCTATGACCGTTGGCTATGCTGCGGCCCACCGCGTTGAAAGGGCTGCCCGCATTGCCACCATCGCCGTGGGATACGCCGACGGATACCTGCGCTCGCTCAGCGGGCGCGGACACGTCTATGTGGATGGCATCGCGGCCCCCATCGTCGGGCGCATCTCCATGGATCTGATCACGGTGGACGTCACCGGCCTGCCCGAGGGCACGGTCCAGCCCGGCGGGCTGGTCGAGCTGATCGGACCCAGCCGTCCGGTGGACGTGGTCGCGGCGGAGGCCGGGACCATCGGCTACGAGGTTCTGACCTCGCTCGGCCCCCGCTACCACCGGGTCTACGACCGGGTTTCTTCTGGCCCCGACGCGCGCTGAATGACTGCAACAACAACAAGAACGCGGGCCGTCTGATGGGTTTCCTCGCCGCCACCGGCCGGGCCTTCCTGGTCTTCCTCGAAGCCACCGGGCGCCTCGCCCTGTTCACCGGAAGCGCCGTGTCGCACTGCTTCCGGCCGCCCTTCTACCCCCGGCAGATTCTGCGGCAGATGATCGACATCGGCTACTACTCGCTGCCGGTGGTCGGGCTCACGGCGCTGTTCACCGGCATGGTGCTGGCGTTGCAGAGCTACAGCGGCTTCTCCCGCTTCCAGGCGGAGGGCGCCATCGCCACCGTCGTCGTGCTGTCGGTGACGCGCGAGCTGGGGCCGGTGCTGGCCGGGCTGATGGTGGCGGGCCGCATCGGCGCCGCCATGGCGGCCGAGATCGGCACCATGCGGGTGACCGAGCAGATCGACGCGCTGTCCACGCTCTCCACCAACCCGTTCAAGTATCTGGTGGCGCCGCGCCTGCTGGCGGGCCTGTGCATGCTGCCGCTGCTGGTGGTGGTGGCCGACATCATCGGCGTGTTCGGCGGCTTCCTGGTCGGCGTCTACCGGCTGGACTTCAACGCCAGCAGCTACATCAACCGCACCTGGGAGTTCCTCCAGCCGCTCGACGTGATCTCCGGCCTCGTCAAGGCGGCGGTGTTCGGCTTCGTCATCTCGCTGATGGGCTGCTACCACGGCTACCACTCCAAGGGCGGCGCGCAGGGCGTCGGCGCGGCGACCACCAACGCGGTGGTGTCGGCCTCGATCATGCTCCTGGTGACCAATTACCTGATCACCGGCCTCTTCTTCTCGACCAAGTGAGCGCCGACCGATGACCCCCGCACCGCTAACCGTCCCCAAGATCGCGCTCCGCAACGTCCACAAGAGCTTCGGCCCCAAGACGGTTCTGAACGGCATCGACCTGGAGGTCGCCAAGGGCGAATCGCTGGTGATCATCGGCGGGTCGGGCACCGGCAAGTCGGTGATGCTGAAATGCATCCTCGGCCTGCTGACGCCCGACACCGGCTCGATCCACGTCGACGGCCAGGAGACCACGCGCCTGCGCCCGCGCGAGCGTGAGAAGCAGCTCCACAAGTTCGGCATGCTGTTCCAGGGCGCCGCCCTGTTCGACAGCCTGACGGTATGGGAGAACGTCGCCTTCGGCCTGATCCAGGGCGCCCACATGCCGCGCGCCCAAGCCAAGGAGATCGCCGTCGCCAAGCTCGGCGCCGTCGGCCTGACCCCCGACGTGGCGGAGCTGTCGCCGTCCGAGCTGTCGGGCGGCATGCAGAAGCGCGTCGGCCTCGCCCGCGCCATCGCCGACGAGCCGGAGATCATCTTCTTCGACGAGCCGACGACCGGCCTCGACCCGATCATGGCCGACGTGATCAACGAGCTGATCGTCCAGTGCGTGAAGGATCTCGGCGCCACGGCGGTCACCATCACCCACGACATGGCGTCGGCCCGCAAGATCGCCGACCGCATCGCGATGATCTACCAGGGCCGCATCATCTGGACCGGTCCCGCCAAGGACATCGACCATTCGGGCCACGCCCACGTCGACCAGTTCGTCCACGGCCGGGCGGACGGGCCGATCCAGATGCAGATCCGGGCGCTCTGACCGCTTTCGGCCGCCCAACGGATCGTCCGGGAACGAAAGCGTGGCTGCGGCGTTGACGCCACGGTCGCCCCTCCGTTCCCGGAGCCTGTCCCCTGAAACCCGACTTCGACATCGACGAGGTGTTCCGGCGTCTGCGCGTCGCGCTGGCCGGGCGGCCCAAGGCGGCCATGTTCGACCTGCGCGACCGGGGCTACCGCTCGCCCTTCGAGCAGTTGGTGGCGAGCCTGATCTCCGCCCGCACGCGCGACGAGACGACGCTGGTGGTCAGCGAACGCCTGTTCGCCGTGGCCCGCACGCCCGACGCCATGGCCGAACTGCCGGAGGAGCGGCTGATCGCCCTGCTGCGCGGCGCCACCTTTCCCGAGCCCAAGGCGCGCGACATCCTGGCCCTGTCCCGCCGCATCCTCGACGAGCATCACGGCTCGGTCCCCGGCACCCCCGACGCGCTGATGACCTTCCACGGGGTCGGGCCGAAGATCGCGGCGCTGACCCTGGCGGTCGGCTTCGGCATCCCCGCGCTGGCGGTGGACATCCACGTCCACCGCATCGTCAACCGCTGGGGCTACGTCGCGGCCCGGACGCCCGAGCGCACCATGACCGCCCTGCTCGGCGTGCTGCCCCGCCACTACTGGGTGGAGATCAACGAGCGGCTGGTCCCCTTCGGCAAATGGGTCTGCACCGGCGAGCGCCCGCACTGCTCGACCTGCCCGCTGCGGGACCTGTGCGAGCGGGTCGGGGTGACGGAGTCGCGCTGAGGAATTGATGCAGATCCTGGCGGCGGGGTGGCGCCGCGGGTAAACGGGGGCTGATGGTTTTGGTCGGCCATGCTGCCCCCTCCCCATCCCTCCCCCGCCTCTGGCGGGAGAGGGGGCCGGACTCTTGTCGGCGTTCGGCGGAGTTCCCTCTCCCGCGAAAGCGGGGGAGGGTTAGGGAGGGGGGCAACGCGGCGACACGGAACCCAAAAGGAACCCCGTCCCCGAGGACCCGCGATGATCGTCTACGCCCTGCGCTGCGCCTGCGAGCACGAATTCGACCAATGGTTCGACAACATGGCGGACTACGACGCCAAGAAGGTGGCCGGGATCGCCTGCCCGTCCTGCGGCGGCACCCAGGTCGCCAAGGCGATCATGGCCCCGCGCGTCGGCAAGGCGAAGGCCGCCGCCCCCGCCCCGATGCCGGCCTGCGGACCGGGCGGCTGTGGCGGCGGCGGGGGCTGCCCGATGATGTCCCAGTTCGGCTGAACGGCGCCGCTCAGCGCCGCGCGGTCAGGCGCGGGCCGCCGGTGGTCAGTTCCTCGCGCCGCCGGCCGGTGCCGAAGCTCGGCTCGACGCGGGTCTCGCGCGGGCCGTGGTCGGCGGGTGCACCGGCCGGACCCGTTCCGCGCCCGCTGCGCCACCACGCGAAGCCGATGCCGCCCAGCGTCGTCGCCAGCAGCCCCATCACGCCGTAGCGCAGGCCGTTGGCCATCCAGCCCGGCGAACCGCCGATGGCGGCCGGCGGCTCGACCACCGGGGCCGGCTGCCCGGCCGGGGTGGTGGCGCTCACCGCGCCGCGCGGCGCCGCCTGCGGGACCGGTCCCTCGGAGGCGGACGAGGAGGAGCGCGGCGAGACCGGCGACGGAACGGCGGGGGTGACGGCCGTTGACGGCGCCGGACGGGCGGCCGGCGCCGGGGCGGCGTGGCTGGAGGAGGACGGGGCCGGCGCCGTATGCGACGCGCCGCTGGACGCGGGCGGACCCGAGCCGAACTGCGCCATGCCGCCGATGGTCTCGTTGCCGCTGTCGACGCGCTGGGTCGGGGCCGCGCGGGGCGCCACCTCGCGCTGGTGCGGGGTCTGGCCGATCTGGCTCTTGGACAGGCTGCCCATGGTGGGGCTCGCCTTCTTCTCGCGCTCGCCCATCATCTTGGCGACGGTCGCGGAATCGAGCTGGCCGTTCGCCGGAAGCCCGACCGATTTCTGGTAGCTGCTGATCGCGGAGCGGGTCTCCGGCGTCATCTGGCCCTTGGCACGGCCGCCGATGTCGAACCCCTTCTCCTTCAGGAAGGTCTGCGCCCACTGGATGTCGGCGGCCCCCGGCTCGGCCCGCGCCGCCACCGGCGCCCCGGCCGCCAGCCCCATCACCACCGCCGCCACAGCGGCGCCGCTCCGCGCGCGGCGCGCAATTCCAGACATGCCATTCCTCCGTCCGTGACGCCCTGCCACGAAAGATAAGCTCCTGTTCCGTGTTACCAGATCAGGACGCCGATCCGCCCGCGATTTTTGTGCGCCCGCGTCGTCCCCGCCGCAGCGTTGCCAAAAAAGCGCGCCCGAAAATGGATGGCCGGGCCGTTCCCGTGCTAGCCTCGTCCGCCAGCCTCTTCGGCGGGGGATCGGAACGAAGGATGAGCATCATGACCCGTCTCAGGATCGCGGCGGCGCTGGCCGGTCTTCTGCTGCTGGCGGGCTGCGGCGGCGGCCCCTCCTACCGGGAATGGACGGCCAGCAAGGACGTGCCCACCGTCGCCTACGACGAGTGCACGGCCGAGGTGGACGCCACCATGCGTCTGCGCGGCTACCCCAACCGCCCCCTGCCGGAAACGCCGCAGTTCAGCTACCGGCGCGAAATCTTCAGCCAATGCATGCGGCGCAAGGGCTATTCGGACAATTCCTAATTAAATCAACGGTCTAATTTCGGTTTGTCAAAACCCGTCAGATTTCTTGCAAGAGCGCACACTAGAGAAGGGCCGCCGCAGCCGAGGGCACGGCGGCGGCCTGGGAGGAGGCGGCCTGCTGCTGGGCTGGCTTGCCGGCTTCGGCCGCATGCCGGACAAAGGCGTCGCGGTACACTGAGGCGTCGAAGCCGAGTTCCTTCAACCGTGCGGAAGCGGCGCGATCCGCATCCTCTCCGTCATCCTTGGGCCTATCGAAAACGAGTTTGGTGCCCGGACGCCCGCCCGCCTCCTGAATCCTGGCGTTGGCGGCCGAGAAGGCGTTCCCCGCTTCGCGCGTGTTGGTCTTGAACGTCGCGTCGTCCACCTCTCCGGCCGCATAGGCCCGATCGTTCGCGCTCATGGCGTTCATGGCACGCTGCTCCTCGCGCAACAGGTCCGCCATCTTGCTGTCCATCGGCTTTGCCGTGGCTCCGCCCGGAAGCGGTTGCCCTCCGGGCGATCCGGTGTTCGCCGCCGCCCGATCGAGCCCCGCCTCCTTGGCGAGCTGGTTCAGGCCACGAACCGCGTCGTCGGCGCTCAAGGCCCCGGAATTCACCAGCCCCTCCAACAGCGCGAGGTCCGGCGCCGTGGCCCCGCACCGTCGTTCGCGTGTGCGCCTTCCAAGCGGCCCCGTCCCCTGAAGGGTGAGGAAGGGGCGCTCTCGGCTCTCCGTCCTTTCAGCCCCCCGTCTTGACGATCCCCCGGTCGCGCGCCGGGCCGGCGCCGTGCCCCATGCGCTGGCGCAGGAAGGCCACGACCTCCGGCGAATCCCACTCCACCGCGCCCTCGACGCGGCCCAGCTCGCGGCCCTCCTGGTCGACCAGCAAGGTCGTCGGCAGCCCGCGCAAGCCCAGCACCTGCATCGAGGCGCTGCCGGGATCGAGGAACAGCGCCAGATGGCCCACCCCGGTCTTCGCGTAGAACGGCTCGACCGCCCCCCGCCCGCCCCGGTCCAGCGACAGCGCCACCACCTGGAAGGCGTCACCCCCCAACTGCGCCTGGAGGCGGTCGAGCGACGGCATCTCCTTCACGCAGGGACCGCACCACGTCGCCCACAGGTTCAGCAGCACCAGCTTGCCGGTGAAGGCATCGAGATCGACGCGGCGCCCCTCGCCGTCGACGAAGGCCAGCGGCGGCACCGGCTTGGGCGCCTCGGCACCGCGGAACTTGTCCAGCCCGGCGACCAGGGTCGCCCCGGCCGGGGGTGCCGCCGGAGACGCGTCGGGGGCGCCCAGCCGGAGAACCTCCGGGGCGGCGGGACCGGCCGCGGCGCTCCACCACAGGCCGACGCCCGCCAGACACACACAAACCGTTGCGGTGGCCGCCAAAGTCCGCATACTCACGCTTCCTCGCTCCCCTTACCCGAATGCCGTCGACATGAGCGCCGAACACGCCCCGCAAGACACCGCTGTTGCCGACACCGCCGCCGCTGCCCCCGCCGCCAGCCAGATGTGGGGCGGCCGCTTCGCGCGCGGCCCCGCCGCCATCATGGAGAAGATCAACGCCTCCATCGGCTTCGACAAGCGGCTCGCCGACCAGGACATCGCCGGGTCGAAGGCCCACGCCGCGATGCTGGCCAAGCAGGGCATCATAACCCAGGCCGACGCCGACGCCATCCGCGACGGGCTGGACCGGGTGAAAGAAGAGATTGACGCCGGCGCCTTCACCTTCAAGGTGGAGCTGGAAGACATCCACATGAACGTCGAGGCCCGTCTGGCCGAGCTGATCGGCGAGCCGGCCAAGCGCCTGCACACCGGCCGCTCGCGCAACGACCAGGTGGCGACCGACTTCAAGCTGTGGGTGCGCGACGCGCTGGACCGGCTCGACGCCGGGCTGACCGCGCTGCAGACCGCGCTGATCGACCTGGCCGAGCAGAACACCGACACGGTGATGCCCGGCTTCACCCATCTCCAGGCGGCGCAGCCGGTGTCCTTCGGCCACCATCTGCTGGCCTATGTCGAGATGTTCGGGCGCGACCGGGGCCGCATGCGCGACGCCCGCGCCCGGCTGAACGAATGCCCGCTGGGATCGGCGGCGCTGGCCGGCACGCCCTACCCCATCGACCGCTTCATGACGGCCGAGGCGCTGGGCTTCAACCGCCCGACCGCCAACTCGCTGGACGCGGTGTCCGACCGCGACTTCGCGCTGGAGTATCTGGCGGCGGCGTCGATCTGCGCCACCCACCTGTCGCGCTTCGCGGAAGAGATCGTGATCTGGTGCTCCGCCCAGTTCCGCTTCATCCGGCTGTCGGACGCCTACACCACCGGCTCCTCGATCATGCCGCAGAAGAAGAACCCCGACGCGGCCGAGCTGGTGCGCGCCAAGGCGGGCCGGGTGATCGGCACGCTGACCGGGCTTCTGGTCGTCATGAAGGGCCTGCCGCTGGCCTATTCCAAGGACATGCAGGAAGACAAGGAGCCGGTCTTCGAGACCGACGACACGCTGGCGCTGTGCATCGCGGCGGCCGAGGGCATGGTCCGCGACATGCAGCCGAACAAGCCGGCGATGCGCGAGGCGGCCGACCGCGGCTTCCTGAACGCCACCGACCTCGCCGACTGGCTGGTGCGCGAGCTGGACATGCCGTTCCGCGAGGCGCACCACGTCACCGGCCGCGCCGTGAAGGCGGCGGAGGACCGCCGCGTCGGACTGACCGACCTCAGCCTGGCCGAACTCCAGGCCATCGAGCCGCGCATCACCGAGGCGGTCTACCCGGCGCTGAGCATCGAGACGTCGCTGGACAGCCGGCGCAGCTTCGGCGGCGCCTCCCCAATCCGCGTCAAGGAGGCGGTGAAGGCCGCTCGGGAGCGTTTCCTGTGAGGCATCCGATCATGCGCCCGGTCACGATGGCCGTCCTCGGGCTGGCCTGCGCGCTGGCGCTGTCGGGCTGCGGCAAGAAGCCCAAATACGTCGACACCCCGCCGGCCGACGGGCAGACCGATCCCTTCCCGCACCAATACCCCAACCCGTCGCTCGATCCCAAGCCGGGCCAGCCCGCCCCCGGAGTCCGCTTCCCATGACCGCCCGCAGCAGCTCCTTCCAGGGCAGCTCCCCCATGAGCGTCCTCGCCTACCGCGACGGAATCCTGCACGCCGAGTCGGTGTCGCTGGACGCGGTCGCGCGGGAGGTCGGGACGCCGTTCTACCTCTACTCCACGGCGGCGCTGGAGGCGCATTACAGCGCCTACGCCGGCGCCTTCGCGGGCCAGGACGCCGGGGTGTGCTACGCGCTGAAGGCGAACTCCAACCTCGCGGTGGTGCGCACCTTCGCGCGGCTGGGCGCCGGCGGCGACGTGGTGTCGGTCGGCGAGATGAAGCGGGCGCTGGCCGGCGGCATCCCGGCCGAGCGCATCGTCTTCTCCGGCGTCGGCAAGACCAGGGACGAGATGCGTCAGGCGCTGGAGGCCGGCATCCACCAGCTCAACGTCGAATCCATCCCGGAGCTGGAGGCGCTGAGCGAGGTCGCGGCCAGCCTGGGCGTCGAGGCGCCGGTCGCCTTCCGCGTCAACCCCGACGTGGACGCCAAGACCCACGCCAAGATCTCGACCGGCAAGAAGGAGAACAAGTTCGGCATCGACCACGACCAGGCGCGCGAGGTCTACCGCCGCGCCGCGTCGCTGCCGGGCATCAAGGCGGTCGGTATCGCGGTCCACATCGGCTCGCAGATGACCGACCTCGCGCCCTTCCGCGCCGCCTACGAGCGGGTCGCGGCGCTGCTGCACCAGCTGCGCGAGGACGGGCACGACATCCAGCGCCTCGACCTCGGCGGGGGCCTGGGCATCACCTACAAGAGCGAGGCGCCGCCCGATCTGGCCGACTACGCGGCGATGGTGCGCTCGATCACCGGCAACCTCGGCTGCCGCATCACGCTGGAGCCGGGGCGCTCGCTGGTCGGCAACGCCGGCATCTTGGTCAGCCGGGTCATCTACGTGAAGCAGGGGCTGCACCGCCGCTTCGCCATCGTCGACGCGGCGATGAACGACTTGATCCGCCCGTCGCTCTACGAGGCGTATCACGGCATCGTCCCGGTCGCCGAACCGGCGAAGGGCGCCGCGCTGAAGCCCTACGACGTGGTCGGTCCGGTCTGCGAGAGCGGCGACACCTTCGCGGTGCAACGCCCGCTGCCGCCGCTGGCCGACGAGGATCTGGTGGCCTTCCTGTCGGCCGGCGCCTACGGCGCGGTGATGGCGTCGACCTACAACACCCGCCCGCTGATCCCGGAGGTGCTGGTCAACGGCGACCGCTTCGCCGTGATCCGCCCCCGCCCGACGGTCGAGGAGATGCTGGCGGCCGAACGGATTCCGGACTGGCTGTGAGGGCGAGGGTTCTTCCTGTCCCCGCGGCTTCCCCCTCTCCCCGTTATAGGCAGGGCGATCGCCTTTGTCTCCCTCTCCCGCCCCGGGAGAGGGAAGGGGCCCGCCGCGCAGCGGTGGGAAGGGTGAGGGGCTATCGGAACATGGATTCCATACCACGCCCGATAGCCCCTCACCCTCCCCACCTTCGGCGGGTCCCCTCCCTCTCCCGGGACGGGAGAGGGCTTTGGCGCCAGATGCGATCCCTCTGCCCCGAGAGAGGGAGAGAACAGAGCGCGGGGGGCGCGGGGACGTGTCTCTGACCGCCCGCCGCCCCGCCCTCGACGCCGCGCGGGGGGTGGCGCTGGTCGCCATGGCCGTCTATCACGGCTGCTGGGACCTGACCTTCCACGGGCTGGCGTCCTTCGACCTGCTGGGCGACCCGCTTTGGCTGACCGCCCGCACCCTCATCCTGTCGAGCTTCCTGCTGCTGGCCGGAGTCAGCCTCGTGCTGGCGACCGGGGGCGGGCTCGACGCCAAGCGTTTCCTTAGCCGCCTCGCGCGGCTGGCCGCCGCCGCCGGGGCGGTGTCGGCGGCGTCCTACATCCTGTTCCCCGACAGCCCGATCTTCTTCGGCGTCCTGCACCACATGGCGGCGGCGAGCGTCATCGGGCTGGCCTTCGTCCGGCTGCCGGCGGCGCTGACCCTGGCCGCCGCCGTGGCCGCCGTCCTGGCGGGGGAACACCTCGCCGTCCCGGCCTTCGACAGCCCGTGGCTGCGCTGGATCGGCCTGACGACGGTGCCGCCGAACTCCAACGATTTCGTGCCGCTGCTGCCTTGGATCGGCGGCGTCCTCGCCGGCATCGGGCTGGCCCGGCTGTGGCCCGGCATCGGCACGGGGCCGTCCGGGCCGAACCTCCTTACCCGAGCCCTTGCCTGGGCCGGGCGCCACAGCCTCGCCGTCTACCTGATCCACCAACCGCTGCTGTTCGGCCTGTTCTGGCTGGTCGCGCAAGGTGTGGGGATGGACACGCCGCAGGCGCGGAACTTCCACGCCTCCTGCGTCGCCAGTTGCACCCAGACCGGCGCCGAGGCGGGCTTGTGCGACAGCAACTGCCTCTGCGTGCGGACCGAGCTGACCAAGGCCGGGCTGTGGGACCGGTTCATCGCCAACCGGCTCGACGACCAGGGACGGCGCCGCGTCGGCGACGCCGTGCTGGCCTGCGGACCGCAGCGCTAGCCGTCAGGCCCGCCGCTTGCCCAGCGTGTCGGCGACGTAGGCGTCGCGCTGGCCCATCGGCTTCTCGTGCACCGTGTCCTGCTTGGTGGTGTCGCGGGCGGTCTGGTGTTCGATCTCGGCGTTCAGTTCCGCCCCCAGCAGCACGACGTAGGAGCTGAGGTTGAACCACAGCAGCAGCACGACCACGGCGCCGACCGACCCGTAGGTCTCGTTGTAGCTGCCGAAATGCGAGACATAGACCGAGAATCCGGCCGATCCCAGCAGCCAGACGATGGTCGCCACCGCCGACCCCCAGCTGACCCAGCGCCATTTCGGCTCGCGCCGGTCGGGGGCGTAGCGGTAGAGCACCGCCAGCACGCCCATCACCGCCACCGCCAGGATCGGCCAGCGGGCGAGGCTCGCCGCCCAGCCGATGATGCTGTCCTGCAAGCCGACGATGGCGATGGCCGCCGGCACCGCGACGATCAGCACCAGCGTCAGGATGACGAACACCAGCCCGGCGAAGGTCAGCGCCAACGACAGGGCGGCCAGCGTGAAGAAGCCGCGCCGCTCCTCCTCGCCATAGGCGATGTTCAGCGCCGACACCAGCGAGTTGGTGCCGCGCGACGCGCTCCACAGCGTCAGCAGCAGACCGAAGATCACGCCGAAGCCCAACCCCTGCGAGGGAGCCGACGCGACCTTGTGCGCCTGGTCGCTGAGGATCGACATCGCTTCGGGCGGCAGCAGCCCGGCCAGCTGGCCGACCTGGCTCTCGATCACGCTGGCGTCGGCGACGAGACCGTAGATCGAGACCATCGCCGCGATGGCGGGGAAGATCGCCAGCAGCCCGTAATAGGCGACGCCGGCCGCGAGCATCGACACGTTGTCCTTGGACTGCTCCTCCCAGGTCCGCCAGAGGATGTCCTTCCACCCGGCCTTGGGAATCGCGCTCGGCGTGTCGGCGTTGCGGCCATGCCCGTCGCCTTGCCGGACGCCATTCCGGTCGTTGGCGGCGATGCGGGCTTTGGCGTAGTGGTGACGGCGGCTCAAGCCCAGCATCGTCCGGCCCTCCCCTTACGCCACGGCTTCGCGGAGCGCGCCGACCCGGTGGCGCACCGTCTCGACCTCGTGGAACTGGGCGCCGATGGCGACCTGGAGATGCTCGGGCAGCGGCTGGCGCAGCGCGTCGCGGAACAGCGACAGCGTGCCCTCCAGCCCGCCTTCCAGGCCCAGCAGAACGCCCGAGCGGGCCCGCGTGCCGTCGAAGGCGTCGTGCAGGCCGTGCCAGACCGGGTGGAGATCCTCGTCCGCCCCCAGCGAACCGCCGTAGCGCGGCAGCTCGCTCTCCAGCGCGGTGGCGCTGCGGTCGAGCTGGTCGGCGACCTGGGTCAGCCGCCCGGACAGGGCGGTGTCGTCGATCACCATGTCGGCGCGGCGGAAGCCGGTGGCGCCGTGGCGGCAGGACTGGATCAGCCCGATCAGCAGCAGGCGGGCGCGCTGGTCGCTCAACGCCGTGCCGGGGGAGGTGCCGGGTTCGAGGTCGTCGAAGGAGGTCGTGACCTCCGGCGTGCGGGACACCGCCCAGGCCAGCCACAGGGCGCCGACGCCCATCAGGGCCACGGGAATCGGGTTGGCGCGGATGGCGCGGGCGATGCGGCCGGACGTGCCGGCGCCGCCGCCCTGGATCACGTCGCGCACCACCTCGGCGACGCCGCCGCCCATCTGGCCGGGCGAGAGGCGGAACTCGATCTCGTCGATCACCGAATCCATGCGCGATCGGATGTCGCCGATCTCACGCTCGATGTCCTCGGGGCGGCGCGCATCGGTGGAGCCGGCGCGCGGGGGAGCGGGTGGAATCGCGTCGTTGTGCTGGGTCATGCCGGACATCTCCCTGGAGGCTGCCGGCAAGGAACGCGCCGCCGGGCCGAAGGTTCCGGCCCGGCGGCGCGTCACAGGGTCACATCAGATGGGAGAAGGCCAGAACCTCGACGCTGCCGCGGTAGATCATGTCGAACGCGACGTAGGCGATGATGACGAGGCCGATGTAGGCGATCCAATGGAAGCGGCCCAGCAACCGGGCGATCAGGCTCGCGGCGGCCCCCATCAACGCCACCGACAGCAGCAGGCCCAGCGCCAGCACCCACAGATGGTCACGCGCGGCGCCGGCCACCGCCAGCACGTTGTCGAGCGACATCGACACGTCGGCGACGATCACCTCCCAGACGGCGGTGCCGACGGCCTTGCCGCCCCCGGCGGCGGCGGTGGCGGCGGCCACGGCGGCCTCCTCCTCCGACATGAGGGCGGCGGCCTGCGCCTCCTCCCGCTGGGACCGCAGCTCGCGGAACAGCTTCCAGCACACCCACAGCAGCAGCAGCCCGCCGGCCAGCGTCAGACCGATCACCGCCAGCAGCTGCGTGGTCAGCAGCGCGAAGATGATGCGCAGGACGACGGCGGCGGCGATGCCCCAGAAGATGACCTTGGCGCGCTGCTCCTTCGCGACACCGGCGGCCGCCATGCCGACCACGATGGCGTTGTCGCCGGCCAGGACCAGATCGATGAAAATGACTTGCCCAAGGGCGATCAGTTCCGGAATCAACGAATCCACGGTGGTTCTCAGCGTCAGTTGTCAGACAGGTTGAAGCCCAGCCCTATATCGCGTGAGCAAGGACCCGCGCAACCCTTCCCGGCATCCGAGACCGAAAATTACGGGACCACGTGTCGGACCCGCATCAACCCCTCCGCATCATCCGCCATCGCCCGCTTGCCGCACCCGCGCCACCGCGTTCCGCCAGCCGGCGTAGAGCCGGTCGCGCTTGGCGGCCTCCATGCGCGGCTCGAAGCGGCGCTGCGAGCGCCACGCCGCCGACACCGACTCCAGCCCGTCGAACACCCCCACCCGCAGCGCGGCGAGGCAGGCGGCGCCGAGCGCCGTGGTCTCGATCACCTCGGGGCGCTCGACCGGCATGTCCAGCAGATCGGCCAGGAACTGGCAGAGCCAGTCGTTCGCCGCCATGCCGCCGTCCACGCGCAGCGCGTTGATGGTGCCGCCCCAGTCGCCGGCCATCGCGTCCGTCAGGTCGCGGGTCTGGTAGGCGACGGCCTCCAGCGCGGCGCGGGCGATGTGGGCGGGGCCGACGTCCAGCGTCATGCCGAAGATCGCGGCGCGCGCGGCCGAATCCCAGTGCGGGGCGCCGAGGCCGACGAAGGCCGGGACGAAATAGACCCCGTGGCTGTCGGGCACGCGGGTCGCCAGATCGTCGGTCTGGCTGGCGTGGGTGATGATCCCCAGCCCGTCGCGCAGCCATTTGATCGCGGCCCCGGCCACGAAGATCGAGCCCTCCTGGGCGTAGCTCGCCACGCCGTCCAGCCGGTAGGCCACCGTGGTCAGCAGGCGGTTCTTGGACACCACCGGCGTCGTCCCGGTGTTGATCAGCGCGAAGCAGCCGGTGCCGTAGGTGGATTTCGCCATGCCCGGCGTCAGGCAGGCCTGCCCGAAGGCCGCCGCCTGTTGGTCGCCGGCCACGCCGGCGATGGGGATCGGGCGGCCGAGCAATTCGCCTTCGGTGGCGCCGAAATCGTCGGAGCTGTCCAGCACGCGCGGCAGCATGGCGCGCGGCACGCGGAACAGGGCGAGCAATTCCTCGTCCCAGTCCTGGGCGTGGATGTCGAACAGCATGCTGCGCGACGCGTTGGTCGCGTCGGTGGCGTGGACGGCCTTGCCGGTCAAATGGAAGATCAGGAAGCTGTCGATGGTGCCGAAGCACAGCTCGCCGCGCTCGGCCCGCGCGCGGGCTCCGGGCACATGGTCGAGGATCCAGGCGATCTTGGTCGCGGAGAAATAGGCGTCGATCAGCAGGCCGGTCTTGGCGCGCACGGTTTCGGAATTTCCGGACGCGATCAGATCCTGGCAGAGCGCGGCGGTGCGGCGGTCCTGCCAGACGATGGCGCGGTGGATCGGCTCGCCGGTGGCGCGGTCCCAGACCACGGTGGTCTCGCGCTGGTTGGTGATGCCGATGGCGGCGATGGAGGACACCGGCACGCCGGACTTTTCCACCGCCTCGCGGGCGACGAGGCGGACGTCGCGCAGGATGTCGGCGGGGTCGTGCTCGACCCAGCCGTCGCCGGGGTAGTGCTGGGGGAACTCCCGCCGGGCCTCGGCCAGCGGCGTGCCGCGACCGTCGAACAGGATGGCCCGCGACGAGGTGGTGCCCTGGTCGATGGCGAGGATGTGGCCGGTCCGGCTCATGGATGCGTTTCCCCAAATGTCTTCGCGTCGCCGATAGCCCTCTCCCGCCCCGGGAGAGGGAGGGGACCCGCGAAGCGGGGAGGGTGAGGGGCTATCGGAACATGGATTTCGTACCACGCCCGATAGCCCCTCACCCTTCCCACCGCTGCGCGGCGGGCCCCTTCCCTCTCCCGGGACGGGAGAGGGAGAGAAAGGCGGCCCTTACTGGGCGCGGCCTTCCTTCCAGGCCTTCAGCAGGTCGTCGTAGGCGATGGTCTGGCCCTTGGGCTTCTCGTTGTCGAGCTTGGCCTTGGGCGCGCCGGGGGCGGCGAACCACTCCTTGGCGTCCTTCTTCGGGTTCAGCTTGGGCGCGCAGTCGCCGCCGATGTTGGCGCGCTCCATGCGGGCCATCACCTGCTCCATCTGGTCGGCGAGGTTGTCCATCGCCTGCTGCGGGGTGCGCTCACCCGTCACCGCCTCGGCGATGTTCTGCCACCACAGCGGGGCCAGCTTCGGGTAGTCCGGCACGTTGGTGCCGGTCGGCGACCACGCCACGCGGGCCGGGCTGCGGTAGAACTCGACCAGACCGCCCAGCTTGGGCGCCGCCGCCGTCATCGCGTCGGACTTGATGTCGCTCTCGCGGATCGGGGTCAGGCCGACCAGCGTCTTCTTCAGCGACGCCGTCTTCGATACCGTGAACTGGGCGTAGAGCCACGCCGCCTTGCGGCGCTCGGCCGGCGTGGACTTCAGCAGGGTCCAGGACCCGACGTCCTGGTAGCCCAGCTTCATGCCCTGCTCCCAATAGGGGCCGTGCGGCGAGGGGGCCATGCGCCACTTCGGCGTGCCGTCGGCGTTGACCACCGGCAGGCCGGGCTTGGTCATGTCGGCGGTGAACGCGGTGTACCAGAAGATCTGCTGCGCGACCGCGCCCTGCGCCGGCACCGGGCCGGATTCGGAGAAGGTCATGCCTCCGGCCTCGGGGGGCGCGTATTTCTTCAGCCAGTCGATGTACTTGGTCAGCGAGTAGACCGCCGCCGGGCCGTTGGTGTCGCCGCCGCGCGCGACCGACGCGCCGGCCGGGCGGCAGCCCTCGACGCGGATGCCCCACTCGTCCACCGGCAGGCCGTTGGGCAGGCCCTTGTCGCCGGCGCCGGCCATCGACAGCCACGCGTCGGTGAAGCGCCAGCCGAGCGACGGGTCCTTCTTGCCGTAATCCATGTGGCCGTAGACGCGGACGCCGTCGATCTCCTTCACGTCGTTGCTGAAGAACTCGGCGATGTCCTCATAGGCCGACCAGTCGAGCGGGACGCCCAGCTCGTAGCCGTACTTGGCCTTGAACTTCTCCTTCAGATCGGGACGGGCGAACCAGTCGGCGCGGAACCAGTAGAGGTTGGCGAACTGCTGGTCGGGAAGCTGGTAGAGCTTGCCGTCCGGCCCGGTGGTGAAGCTGGTGCCGATGAAGTCCTTCACGTCCAGCGTCGGCAGGGTGACGTCCTTGCCCTCGCCGGTCATGTAGTCGGACAGCGCGACCGCCTGCCCGTAGCGCACATGGGTGCCGATCAGGTCGCTGTCGTTGATGTAGGCGTCGTAGACGTTGCGGCCCGACTGCATCTGGGTCTGCAGCTTCTCGATGACGTCGCCTTCCTGGATCAGGTCGTGCTTGAGCTTGATCCCGGTCAGGTCGCTGAACAGCTTGGCGAGAGTCTTCGATTCGAACTCGTGCGTCGTCAGGGTCTCGGAGACGACGTTGATGTCCATGCCCTTGAACGGTTCCGCCGCCTTGACGAACCACTCCAGCTCCTTCATCTGCTCGTCCTTGGAGAGCGTGGAGGGCTGCAGCTCCTCGATGATCTTCTTGGCGACGGCCTCCTGCTCGGGCGTCAAGGCGGCCGCCGGCGCGGCCGAGGCCATGGCGAGCAGCACGCCGATACCGCCGGCCATCACCGCGCCGGTCAGGCGGCGGCGCAGGGTCGGGGCCTTGTTCGTTTCCTGAAGCATGATTCCTCCCAGTTGGGTCGTCTTTGATTGGGTCGAGCGTTAAGTCCGAGCCCTTCTCCCCTTGCGGGAGAAGGGTTGGGATGAGGGGTATTCGCCGAAGGCGAAACGAGCTTGCGTCCCCCTCACCCCAACCCCTCTCCCGCAAGGGGAGAGGGGCTTTTTGGGATCCCTTGTCGTTTCAGCCGAACCGGATGACCAGGGCAGTCCACACCAGCGAGACCGCCAAGGCCCCCCACAGCGTGGAATCGGTCGCCGCCAGCCATCCCAGATGGAGGAAGGCGCTGCCCAGAAGCCCGATGAACAGACGGTCGCCGCGCGTCGTGCGCATCGGCAGGAAACCCTTGGTCTCGGCGGTGGGGGAGAGCACCTCCCACACCGTCATCGCCGTCAGCATCAGGGCGATGCCGATGAAGAAGAGCGCGGTCGGCATCGTCCACGCCATCCATTGGAAGTCCATGGCCGGAAAGCCTCCCTCAGACGCGGCCCAGGGCGAAGCCCTTGGCGATGTAGTTGCGGACGAACCAGATCACCAGTGCGCCCGGCAGGATGGTCAGCACCCCCGCCGCCGCCAGCAGCCCCCAGTCCATGCCCGACGCGCTGACCGTGCGGGTCATGGTCGCGGCGATCGGCTTGGCGTCCACCGAGGTCAGGGTGCGGGCCAGAAGCAGTTCCACCCAGCTGAACATGAAGCAGAAGAAGGCGGTGACGCCGACCCCGGCGCGGATCATCGGCAGGAACACCGTGGTGAAGAAGCGCGGGAAGCTGTAGCCGTCGATGTAGGCCATCTCGTCGATCTCGCGCGGCACGCCGGACATGAAGCCTTCCAGGATCCACACCGCCAGCGGCACGTTGAACAGGCAATGCGCCAGCGCCACCGCGATGTGCGTGTCGAACAGCCCGACCGTCGAGTAGAGCTGGAAGAAGGGCAGCAGGAACACGGCCGGCGGCGCCATCTTGTTGGTCAGCAGCCAGAAGAAGACGTGCTTGTCGCCGATGAAGCGGTAGCGCGAGAAGGCGTAGGCCGCCGGAAGCGCCACCAGCAGCGAGATGATCGTGTTCAGCGTGACGTAGTGGATCGAGTTGATGTAGCCGCCGTACCAGCTCGGATCGGTGAAGATGGTGACGTAGTTGCGGAGCGTCGGGTTGTGCGGGAACAGCGTCAGGCCCGACAGGATCTCCTCGTTCGTCTTGAACGACATGTTGACCATCCAGTAGATGGGCAGCATCAGGAAGACGATGTAGAGCACGAGGATGATCGTCCGGCGCGACACCCGCGCCTGCGACCGGCGGATGTTGGCGGGTGTGGCGAGCGCCCCCGGCGCCAGCACAGCGGTCTTCATGACTTGTCTCCCTCGCCGGTGCGCATGATGACGGTGTAGAAGATGAAGCTGAACAGCAGAACGATCAGGAAGTAGATGATCGAGAAGGCCGCGGCCTTGCCGATGTCGAACTGCCCCACCGCCATCTGCGTCAAATACTGGCTGAGGAAGGTGGTGGAGTTGCCGGGACCGCCGCCGGTCAGCACGAAGGGTTCCGTGTAGATCATGAAGCTGTCCATGAAGCGCAGCAGCACCGCGATCACCAGAACGCCCCGCATCTTCGGCAGTTGGATGTAGCGGAACACCGCCCATTTCGACGCGCCGTCGATCTTGGCCGCCTGGTAGAAGGCCGGCGGGATCGATTGCAGCCCGGCGTAGCACAGCAGCGCGACCAGGCTGGTCCAGTGCCACACGTCCATCACCAGCACCGTCACCCAGGCGTCGATCGAGTTGCTGGTGTAGTTGTAGTTGATCCCCAGCGCCCGGAAGGTGGCGCCGGCCAGCCCGATGTCGCCACGCCCGAAGATCTGCCAGATGGTGCCGACCACGTTGAACGGGATCAGCAGCGGCAGCGCCAGCAGCACCAGCGTCAGCGAGGTCTTGGCGCTGCGCCCGCCCGGCATGCCGAGCGCGATGACGATGCCCAGCGGGATCTCGATGGCGAGCACTGCCAGCGAATAGATGACCTGCCGGACCAGCGCGTCGTGCAGCCGGGTGTCGGCCAGCACGGTGGTGAACCACTCGGTCCCGACGAAGAGGGTCTGGCCGGGGCCGAAGATTTCCTGGACCGAGTAGTTGACGACCGTCATCAGCGGCAGGATCGCGCTGAAGGCGACGATGACGAAGACGGGGACGATCAGGAACCAAGCCCGGTTGTCCTGGACCTTATCCATGGTGCCGGCTCCTCAAGAGACCAGATGGCTGTCGCGGTAGAGCTTGGTCCACCGGGTGGGGAAGCGGATGGCGGCGTCGAGCGCCGGGACCTCCTGGTCCTCGGACAGCCGCGCCTTCAGCGTGTGGGAGCCCATGCGCAGCGTCGCCAGCTTCGAGGTGCCGAGGTCGTCCACCCCGACCACCTGCACCGGGATCGCCCCGGCGGTGCCGGTGCGGGTCAGCTCGACGAATTCCGGGCGAATGCCGAGTTCGAACGTGCCCCCGACGTTCGGGATGGCGCGGTCGGCCAGCGGGATGGCGATGCCCTCGACCAGCGCGTGGTCGCCGCCCAGCGTGCAGGGCATCAGGTTGATGCCGGGGCTGCCGATGAAGTAGCCGACGAAGGTGTGCTCGGGATTCTCGAACAGCTCCTGCGGGGTGCCGAGTTGGACCATGGCGCCCTCGTGCATCACCGCGACCTTGTCGGCGAAGGTCAGCGCCTCCACTTGGTCGTGGGTCACGTAGATCATGGTCAGGCGGTATTCCTCGTGGATCTGACGCAGCTTGCGGCGCAGGATCCATTTGGTGTGGGGGTCGATGACCGTCAGCGGCTCGTCGAACAGGATCGCCGCCACGTCCGAGCGCACCAGCCCGCG
Organism: Azospirillum doebereinerae; assembly: GCF_003989665.1. Classification (GTDB taxonomy): domain Bacteria; phylum Pseudomonadota; class Alphaproteobacteria; order Azospirillales; family Azospirillaceae; genus Azospirillum; species Azospirillum doebereinerae. Next base: position 30,497 of record NZ_RZIJ01000038.1, read on the forward strand.
CCCCATCGAGATCTTCTGCTTGGCGTCGGGCGTCAGCCGCTGGGCGCGCTTCTTCAGGTCGGCGGTCAGGTCCAGCGCCTCGGCGACCTGCCGCACCCGGCGGTCCACGTCCGCTTCCGGGACCTTGCGGTTGCGCAGGGGGAAGGCGAGGTTCTCGTACACCGTCATGGTGTCGTAAATCACCGGGAACTGGAACACCTGGGCGATGTTGCGCTCCTCGGGCGTGCAGCGGGTCACGTCCAGCCCGTCGAACAGCACCCGCCCTTCGCTGGGCACCAGCAGGCCGGAGATGATGTTCAGCAGCGTGGACTTGCCGCAGCCCGACGGCCCCAGCAGGGCGTAGGCCTTGCCGTCCTCCCACTCCTGCGACAGCCGGCGCAGCGCGTAGTCGGTCGGCTTGCTCGGGTGCGGGTGGTAGGAGTGGCCGAGGTTGTCGAAATGGATGGTCGCCATGGTTCCCGTCCCCTCACGCGATGTTGCGCAGCAGGCCGCGCCGGCCGTGCGGGGCGGCGACGAGCTGGCCGCCCGTGGAAAAGACCAGGATGCGGTCGGGGTCGGCGTAGACCTGGATCTCCGACCCGATGGGGTGGGTGTGGACGCCCTCCTCCCGCGCGATCAGGGTGGTCTCGCCGTGGCGCAGGTGAACGTAGGTCTCCGAGCCGCTGATCTCCGACAGCTCGACCCGGCCCCGGATCGGCACCAGCCGGTCGGAGCGGCGCAGCACCGTCAGGTGGTTGGCGCGGATGCCGACGCGGCAGGGACCGGCCGGCAGGTTGCGGTCGTGGGCCGACAGCGGCAGGTTGGTGCCGTCCGCCAGCGCCACCCGGTCGTTGGTGAGGATCGCCTCCACCACGTTCATCGGCGGGTCGCTGAACACGGCGGCGCATTCCTCGCTGAGCGGCGCGTGGAAGACCTCCGACGTCGGGCCGGTCTGGAGCAGCCGCCCCTCGTGCAGCACCGTCACCGAACCGCCGAGGATCAGCGCCTCCTGCGGCTCGGTGGTGGCGTAGACCACCGTCGTCTTGCCGTCGGAGAAGATCTCGCGCAGTTCGGCGCGCAGTTCCTCGCGCAGCTTGTAGTCGAGGTTGACCAGCGGCTCGTCGAGCAGCAGCAGGCCCGCCCCCTTCACCAGCGCGCGGGCGATGGCGCAGCGCTGCTGCTGGCCGCCCGACAGCTCCGCCGGCAGGCGTTGCAGGTAGGGGTCGATGCGCAGCATCGCGGCGGTGCCCCGGACCTTGCGGTCGATCTCGTCGGCCGGCTTGCCCTGGCGGCGCAGCGGCGAGGCGATGTTGTCGTAGACCGTCATCGCCGGGTAGTTGATGAACTGCTGGTAGACCATCGCGATGTCGCGGTGGCGCACCGAGGCCCCGGTCACGTCCTTGCCGTTCTCGAACACGCGGCCCGCCGTGGGCGCGTCGAGCCCGGCCATCAGCCGCATCAGCGTCGTCTTCCCGGCCAGCGTGCGGCCGAGCAGGACGTTGAAGCTTCCCGGACGCAGCTCCAGCGACAGGGGGTGGAGGTGCTGGTCCGCGCCGACCCGTTTGGCGACGCCGTCGAGTGTGAGTGTCACCGCTGTCCTCCCATCGACCGCCGCCCGGCTTCGGGGGCCGCCGTTCCTTCGTTCCGGCGCCGGTCGAACCACGCGCCGATGGCGTCCCGGATCGTGGCGTCCAGGTGCAGCCCAAGCTTCGAGCGCCGCCACAGGAAGTCGTCGCCGCTCCGCGCGAACTCCTCCCGCAGGGCGTAGTCGAGTTCCGCCTCGTAGACCCCGCCGCCGAAGTCGTGGCCGAGATCGGCGAGGCTTTCGGAAGCGCCCAGCAGCCGCTCCACCCGCGTGCCGTAGGCGCGCGCCAGCCGCAGGGCCAGCGCGTCGGGCAGCCAGGGGCGGCGCTGGCGCAAGCCCGCCAGGAAGGCGGCGAAATCGGCGTTGGCGATGTCGCCGCCGGGCAGCGGGCGGTCGGCGGTCCAGCTTCCGCCGGTCCGGCCCAGCGCCTTCAGCAGCTTGTCGGTCGCCTCCTCCGCCAGACGGCGGAAGGTGGTGATCTTGCCGCCGAAGATCGACAGCATCGGCGCCTGACCGGCCGGCTGGTCGACCTCCAGCACGTAGTCGCGGGTGACGGCGGACGCGCTGCCGCTCTCGTCGTCGAACAGCGGGCGGACGCCGCTGTAGGTCCACACCACCTCGGACTCCGTCACCGGGGCTTTCAGGTAGCGCGACACCGCGCGGCACAGATAGGCGATCTCGTCCGGGCTGATGGCGACGGCGCCCGGATCCCCGGAATAGTCGAGATCCGTCGTGCCGATCAGCGTGAAGTCGCGCTCGTAGGGGATGGCGAAGACGATGCGGCGGTCGTCGTTCTGGAAGATGTAGGCGTGGTCGCCCTCGAACTTCCTGGGCACGACGATGTGGCTGCCCTTCACCAGACGGACCGACTTCTCCACCGTGACGCCGGTGCGCTTGGTGATGACGTCGCGCACCCAGGGACCGGCGGCGTTGACCAGCGCGCGGGCGCGCACGGTCCGCGTCTCGCCGGTGTCCGCCGAGACCAGCTTCGCCATCCAGTGCCCGTCCACCCGCGTCGCCTTCTCGCAGCGGGTGCGGGTCAGGATCTCGGCGCCGCGCTCGCGCGCGTCGATGGCGTTGAGGATGACCAGACGGCTGTCCTCGACCCAGCAATCCGAATATTCGAACGCCTTGGCGAAACCGCCGTTCAGCGGCCTGCCCACCGGGTGGGTGGTCAGATCGACCCCGTGCGAACCGGGAAGCAGGTTGCGCTTTCCCAAATGATCGTAAAGGAACAGGCCGATGCGCACCATCCAGGCCGGGCGCATGGAGCTGTCGTGCGGCAGGATGAAGCGCAGCGGCCAGATGATGTGCGGGGCCGCGCGCAACAGAACCTCGCGCTCCTGCAACGCCTCGCGCACCAGCCGGAACTCGTAGTATTCGAGATAGCGCAGGCCGCCGTGGATCAGCTTGGTGCTGGCCGAGGAGGTGGCGCCCGCGAGGTCGCCCTGTTCGCACAGCACCACCGACAACCCGCGCCCGATCGCGTCGCGGGCGATGCCCGCGCCGTTCACGCCACCGCCGACGATCAGCAGATCGACCGTATCGCTGGAAGCGTTCGCCATGGTTCCTCTCCGCATCGTGCCGGCCCGGAGCCTGTCCGTCAGGCTGGGGCGCGATTGCTTTCGTTTCGGAACATAGAATGTTCGTTTGCGATTGGAAAGGGAAATGTTTGTTCAACGGACCATGGATGGAGGCTACGCCCAAACCGGTGCCTTGCCTATGGGAAATCCGAGGGGTGGGGGCGCCGGCCCGGATCGGCCTAACCCCAAGGTTTTTCCGTTTTCGCAACGCAACATGCTTGTGCCACGAACAATGTTGCGCCTAGGCTGACGTTCGGTTCGCACACGACGCGTTTTCGCTTTGAGCGTTTGCGCGCATCGGCTTCACTGCCGCTCCCCGGCCCGCCCCCCTTCCATCGGAGATCCGAAATCATGGACGCCGAACGCCGCCAGCAGGAGATCGTCGCCCTGGTCCACGCCAAGGGCATGGTCCAGATCCAGTGGCTGGCCGAGCATTTCGACGTCACGCCGCAGACCATCCGCCGCGACATCGAACACCTCGCCGGGCAGTCGGCGGTGCGCCGCTTCCGGGGCGGCGTCACCGTGCCGTCCAGCGTCGAGAACATCGCCTACACCACCCGCCAGACCCTGATGGCGGAGGAGAAGCGCCGCATCGCCGAACTGGCCGCCCGCCACGTGCCGGAGGACGCCTCGCTGTTCCTCAACATCGGCACGACGACGGAGGCGGTGGCCCAGGCGCTGCTCGGCCACAAGCGGCTGCGGGTGCTGACCAACAACCTGAACGTCGCGACGATCCTGCACAAGAACACCAACTTCGCGCTGTCCATCGCGGGGGGCCAGGTGCGCGAGCGCGACGGCGGCGTCATCGGCGAGGCGACGGTGGAGTTCATCCGCCGCTACAAGGTGGACATCGGCATCATCGGCATCAGCGGCATCGACAGCGAAGGCGACCTGCTGGACTACGACGAGCAGGAGGTCCGCGTCGCCCGCGCCATCATCGAAAGCTCGCGCCGGGTCTTCCTGGTGACCGACCACACCAAGTTCGGCCGCAACGCGATGATCCGCATGGCGGACGTGGGCGTTCTCGACGACCTGTTCACCGACCGCCTGCCGCCGCCCGAACTGATGGAGGTGCTGACCGCCGCCGACTGCCAGGTCCACGTCGCCGACGGATCGGAGGGCGTGGCCGCCGTCGAGGACACCGCCTTCGACGAGTGAAACGCATCCGGGGAATCCGCTTGTGGAACCTCCGCCCCACTCCCAATCTGTCATGGGGGCGGCCACGGGATACGGGCGTCCCATCCATCGGAAGGACAGGTGTGCGGTGATCATCGAAAGCGACCTCAAGCTCGACTTCAAGGACGTGCTGATCCGTCCCAAGCGCAGCACGCTGCAAAGCCGCAACGACGTGAACGTCAACCGGACCTTCACCTTCCTGCACAACCAGCGCGACTGGACCGGCTTCCCGCTGATCGCCGCCAACATGGACGTGGTCGGCACCATGGCGGTGGCGCGCGCCCTGTCGCGCTTCGGCGCGATGACCGCGCTGCACAAGCACTACAAGCCCGACGAGTTGATCACCTTCTTCCAGGAGACCGACACCGGCAACGTGTTCTACTCGCTGGGCACCACCGAGGCCGATTACGAGAAGTTCCAGGCGGTGAAGGCCAAGGCCCCGGTGGGCAAGGTCTGCCTGGACGTCGCCAACGGCTACACCGAGCGTTTCGTCGAGGTCACCCGCCGCATGCGCGACGAGAACCCGGACATCGTCATCATGGCCGGCAACGTGGTGACCGGCGACATGACCGAGGCGCTGCTGCTGGCCGGGGCCGACATCGTGAAGGTCGGCATCGGTCCGGGCTCGGTCTGCACCACCCGCAAGATGACCGGCGTCGGCTACCCGCAGCTTTCCGCCATCATCGAATGCGCCGACGCCGCCCACGGCCTGAAGGGGCAGGTCTGCGGCGACGGCGGCTGCACGGTGCCGGGCGACATCTCCAAGGCCTACGGCGCCGGCGCCGACTTCGTCATGCTGGGCGGCATGCTGGCCGGCCACGACGAATGCGAGGGCGACATCCGCTTCGAGGAGCGCGACGGCCAGCGCGTGCCGACCACCATGACCTTCTACGGCATGTCCTCCGACACGGCGATGCACAAGTACGCGGGCGGCGTTGCCTCCTACCGCGCGTCGGAGGGCAAGACAGTGGAGGTCCCCTACCGCGGCCCCATCGACGGCACCATGCAGGAGATCATGGGCGGTGTGCGCAGCATGATGACCTACATCGGCGCAACAAAGCTCAAAGAGGTGTCCAAACGCACAACATTCGTGCGTGTAGGCGCGCAGCTGAACAACGTTTTCGGTGGTTGATAGCTGAGATGGATCGCTGCCGAGAGCGTTTCGAGGCGGCGATCCAAGGCCTGAACCGAGGTTTATAGACCCCAAATTATATTCGGTTATATTCAGCGTTTTGGGCGATACCCCCAACTATACCCTCATCAGGCAAGGTCAGTGGTGACATCCCTCACCCGAGGCAAAATGTTGCCCTCAACGGCCCACTGAGCCCCGCTCCGCACAATTTCCATCTCCATCGCCGGGCCCCGCGTCCTTCCAAACTGCGCGATCATGTCATGGGGGAGCTTCAGGATCTCGATTTCCAGAGGTCCGGTGTGGAGGACAGTCGTGACGATGCAGTCGGAATATCGGTTCGGGATATAAAGGCGGTATTCGTCCCGGTTCAGCATCTCGGACGGCGCCGCGCAGATTTTCCGCATCTTGCCGTTTAGGATGACATAGAACCCCGCGAAGTCGTCAGGGGATCCGGCCTCGGGGATGGCAATGTTCGCCCCGTTCAGCTGCATGAATCCAGCCAGAACCGTGGCGGCACCACTTTGCAGCGCTGAGGCGCGAGCCGAAATTCCGGTATCGGCCGAAATTCCGAACGCAAGCCAACCTTCATCGACCTTCAAAAGCTCGGCCAGAGCCCGCATTTTCTCATTGCGTGGAATGACCTCGCCCGCCATCCATTTGCGGACGGTCTCTTTTGTCACCTCGATGTTGAAGTCCTTTTCGAGGTGATGCTTGAACCACATCAACCGGCCCTTGTTGAGTTGCGGGACAAGGCCGCTGTCATCGCTCGCGTCGCGGAATCGCTTGGCAAAATCCAGATGACGATAGGCGGTAGCCTTCGCCGGAGCTGGCCTTAGGGCAATTTCCTTACCTTTTTCCTCGGCCATGTCCCTGCCTCAAATGTCTGCTGCCACTGACATTGGGAGCGCACACTTGACCTGTCAAGTAATACGTTATTTCGGTCCTCTCAAACGGACACGCACCGAGTTGATGATTCGGTCCTGTGTCGCCGCTCGGTCCGTAAGCAGAGGTAGAATATCCTCGTCGTACGTATCCTTTGCGATAATATGGTGATTGTATACCGTATTTTTCCGACCCGACCTGTGCAGCCTTTTGTTAAACTGTTGATAGAGCTCCAGATCGGGCTTAAGTCCATACCAGACCGAGATATTTCCTCCCTTTTAGACGTTCTGGCCGTGCCCGATGGAGTTTGGATGGGCCAGCATCAGATCGATCTTCCCCTTGTTCCAGCGCTCCTTCGTCCTCCGAACGTCGGTTTCGCCAAACACCACGGCCTTCTTGAAGACTTTCCGAATGCATGAAAGGTCAAATTTGAAGCTGTAGGCGACAAGAACCGGCGCACCGTTGGCTTCTTCGATAATATTTTCCAGAGCCTCTAATTTTTCGTCGTGGATCCACACATCGCGGCCATCCTCATCATACATGCTCCCGTTCGAGAATTGCAGAAGCTTGCAGGCAAGGACCCCGCGATTGACCGCTTCAATGTCGTATAGTTCTGAAACCAGAGTTTTCTCGAAGCGCCGGTACTCCTGCATGTTTTTTTCGGGTAAAGTCACTTTAATCTCGTTATCGACGCGCGGAGGAGATCGACGCAGTCCGACTCGTCCAGGCTGAACATGATGTCGGAGAGGCGATCCATGATCTGCGTCTCCGCTCCAGGCCGCGGCTCAAGGTTCCAACCCATGTGGTCCTTCGTGAACCATCGGGTCTCGAACCAGTGCTTCTTATCGCCGAGGCGTTGCCCGCCGTCCGCGACCTTGGCAAGGCCCCACAGATTGCGCAGCCCCTTCGGTGTCGGTGTGCCGGTGGCGAGAACGACCCGGCTGGCGTACTTGCGGGCCTTCACCGCCACGCCGAAGCGGGTGATCTGCTTAGTGCCGGTTCGCATTTGGCCGTTCTTGAACATGCTCGCCTCATCGACCACCAGCATGTCGTAGGGCCAGCGGCGGCCCTGGCCGAAAAACTCCCAGAGCCAGGGGAGCGCTTCCTTGTTGACGATATGGACCTCGGTGTCCGAGGACGCCAGCTTCGCCCGATGCCACGCTTTGTAGGCGGTCGCCCGTTTGCCGGCGAAGGATTGGGCCTCCTTGCTGTCGAGGCCGATCAGGCGGCAGGCGGTCTCGTAGGCGTCCCTGCGGGCGGCCACCACCTCGGGATCGTCGTCCTCGACCCGGATCAGCGTCCAGGTCAGGAGTCGGGTGTGCTCCCACTCCTCGATTTCATCGGGCCATGTCGCCGATGCGACAAGACGGGGGGCGATGATCAGCACCTTCCGAACCGCCTCATCGTTGAGGAGGTCGAGGACCGCGGTGAGGATCGTCGCTGTTTTGCCACTTCCCATCGGAAGGGCGAGGATGAGCGACGGGAGCCGTTTGATCTTGTTGACGAAAATCCGCTGGTAGCTGCGGAGTTCACCCCGACCCCGGACGACGGGCGCGCTCATATGAAGTCGTCCTCCTCCCACGAGAGCCGGCTCCGGGAGCGCGACAAGATCCCAATGCCGCCCTCGACTGCATATTTCGGCGGAAAGCACCCAGCGGGAACGGCGGAAAGCGCCCGGGCAGAACGGTGAAAGCGCCCAGCCGTTTCGGTGAATTCGCCCACCCGTAGGGGTGGTGGTGTCAGGGTCCGAACCAGCCTTTGGCATCCCCATGATCTTTCCACGGCACAGGCCAAGGAGGATCGGGATGCCCCGAGCGAGGTCGGACATGCGGCGGATCAGAGAAGTCCTTCGTCTGCGGGATGAGTTCGGCGCCAGCCAACGGCAGATTGCCGATGCCTGCCGGCTGCCGCGCAGCACCGTGCGCGATTACCTGGATCGGCTACGGGCCTTTGGGCTGCGGTACGCGGATGTGCTGGGGTGGACGGACGTCGAGTTGGAGGAGCGGCTGTTCCCGCCTCCGGTCACGTCGTCGCGCCCGGTGCCCGACTGGCGGCACATCAGCCGTGAACTCAGCCGCCGTGGCGTAACGCTGCGGCTGCTGTGGGAGGAATACCTGGAGGTCCATCCCGGCGGCTATCGTTACACCCAATTCGTCCAGCATTTCCGGGCATGGCAGGGAGAGGTGGCCGCAGAAAACTGGTTCTCCCGCACTTTGCGTGGATCAGGCTGCGAGGAGGACGCGACGGCGCAGCAAA
>NZ_RZIJ01000039.1 GCF_003989665.1 Azospirillum doebereinerae
CGCCCGCCCGCCCGCCACGCTGCGCAGCGTGCGGCGCTTCAACGCTTCCAGCACGTCGGCGCGCGGGCCGAAGGCTTCGACCCGTCCCTCGCGCAGCGCGACCACGCGATCCACCTGGGAGAGCGTTCCTGGCCGATGGCCGATCACGACCACGCAAACCCCGCGTTCCTTCAAGGCGGCGATGGCGCGGCTCAGAGCCTGCTCGCCTTCGGCGTCCAGATTGGCGTTGGGTTCGTCGAGCACGACAAGGCGGGGAGCGCCTACAGCGCGCGGGCGAGCGCGATCCGTTGGCGCTGGCCGCCGGACAGGAAGGCGCCGCCGCCGCCGATCTCGGTGTCGTATCCCTTGGGCAGGCTCAGGATCATGGCGTGGCAATCGGCCAGCCGCGCCGCCTCGACCACCGAGTCCGGATCGGGGGTGTCCAGGCGGGCGATGTTTTCCGCCACGGTGCCGGCGAAAAGCCCGATTTCCTGGGGCAAATAACCGATGTGACGGCCAACGTCGTCGCGCGGCAATTGAAAGAGGTCGGCACCGTCCAGCCGCACAGTTCCGGCCAGCGGCGGGTACAGTCCGACCAGCAGACGGGCGAGAGTCGATTTCCCCGCCGCCGATGGACCGACGACGGCCAGCGCCTCGCCCGGTCTGGCTTCGAAGGAGACGCCGTTCAGGATCAACCGTTCCTGGGTGCCGACGCGGAAGGCGACGCCCTGGACCGCCAAATGCCCGGTCGGTGCCGGCAGGGGCAGGCCCGAGGGCCGGCGCGGCATCCGCGCGAGGAAGGCCTTCAAGCGGCGCAGCGCTTCCCGCCCGGCGCTGACCTGCCGCCAGCCGCCGATGGCCTGCTCCACCGGGGCCAGGGCGCGGCCGACCACCAGCGAGGCGGCCATCATCGACCCCGCGCCCATCTCGTGCCGCACCACCAGCCACGCGCCGGTGCCGAGCATGGCCACCTGGACGGTCTGGCGCAGGAACTTGGTGACGCCCAGCAGCGCGGCGCCGCGCCCCTGCGCCCGGTCCTGCGAATCCAGGCTGCGGGCGTGGTCGTGCCGCCAGCGCCGGGTCAGGCCGGGCAGCAGGTTCATGGCATCCACCGCCTCGGCGTTGCGCAGCGCGGCTTCGGCGGTCGCCATGGCGCGGTTGCCGGCGGACTTGGCCTCGCGCAGGCTGGCGCGGATGATCCGGTCGGTGGCGAGAGCCAGGGCGAACAGCAGCAAGGCGGACGCCGTGGCGACATGCCCGAGCAGCGGGTGCAGCAGGTAGATCAGCCCCAGATACACAGGAACCCAGGGCGCGTCGAACAGGAAGAGCAGGCCGCCGCCGAGGACGGCGCGGACCGTTCCCAGGTCACGCAGGGGCTCGGTGCGATCCCCTTCGCCGAGCAGCGCGCCGTCCACCATCCGGTTCAGCACGGCTGGACCGAGACGCCGTTCAAGCCAGTCGCCGAGCGTTCCCAGCATCCGTCCGCGCGCGTGGTCCAGCGCGCTCATCAGCATGATGGCCCCCACGGCGACCAGCGTGAGGTACAGCAGGGTGGGCAGGCTGCCCGACGACAGGACCCGATCGTAGACCTGCATCATGTAGAGCGATGAGGTCAGCATCAGGAGGTTGATCAACAGGCTGAATCCGCTCACCCAAAGCAGTGGCGTCCAGCAACGATCAAAGATCGGTTCAATATCGTCCTGGCGGGACATGTCACTCAACGGTCGTAAGAGTTTCGCCATAATCGCTGGAAAAACAGACGAATCAAGACAGTTGGGCGGTTTGTCGCAATTAATTCATAGTAAAAACTTAACTTTGCAAACTAAATTTTTTGATTATTATTTAGATAACTATTGTAGTGACTCACGCAATCGTACGATTATCGATTCCGTGCGCGCATTTGGTTTTCTTTATAATGAATCGAATCGAGACGTCGAGGCTGGTGTTGGCACGCGCGTTGGCCGCCTCTTTCGGAGGCATGTGCCGGTTCGGCGAACGGGCGGGGCCGCCGGACAACCGCCTTGCCAAGCAGGGTAATCGCGTGAAGTGACGGGCTTTCCGTCGGGAAAGAAATTTTGCCATGGGTTTCACCGATGAACTTGCGGCTTCCACGGATATTGGGCATTGGACAAGTCTTGTGGCGTTCATCGTGGCGCATCGAGGCGGGAATCCGCTCGATCCGTTTGATGATCCGTGAAATCCGTGTCGAATCTTGCCGGGCAAGACGACGGCTTCCATTCAGGCGATCGCCCTGTCCTGCCACGACGCGCTTTGACTCAGGGGCCGGATCGGTGCATGGTCGCGCCGTTTTTTCCGCGCTTATCGTCAGGACGCCGTCGCCATGAGCAACCAGCAGCCCGCCGTCACCTTCGAGGAAATCCGCGCGCTCCTGCGCAACCTGCCGGGTCCCGATCTGGATTCCGGCACGGCGGCCCTGCTGCGCGAGCGGCAGCTGACCAAGCCGGCGGGCTCGCTCGGCCGGTTGGAGGAACTGGCGCAGTGGGTCGCGACGTGGCAGGGCCAGCACCCGCCGGACATCCGCCGGCCGCGCGTCGCCGTCTTCGCCGGGAACCATGGCGTGGCGGCGAACGGCGTCTCGGCCTACCCGCAGGCGGTGACGGCGCAAATGGTCGCCAATTTCCAGAACGGCGGCGCCGCCGTGAACCAGCTCTGCGAGGCGGCCGACGCCGATCTGCGTGTCTACGAGCTGGACCTCGAAAACCCCACCGCCGACTTCACCAAGGGACCGGCGATGGGCGAGGAGGAGTGCTGCCGCACCATGGCCTACGGCATGATGGCGGTGGAGATGGGCATCCAGCTTCTGGCGCTGGGCGAGATGGGCATCGGCAACTCGACCTCGGCGGCGGCGCTGTGCCTGGCGCTGTTCGGGGGCGAGGCCGCCGACTGGACCGGGCGCGGCACCGGGGTGGACGACGAGGGGCTGGCCCGCAAGATCGCGGCGGTCGAGGCCGGACTCGCCGCCAACCCGGAAGCGAAGGACGACCCGCTGGAGGCCCTGCGCCGGCTCGGCGGCTACGAGCTGGCCGCCATTGCCGGGGCCATCCTGGCGGCGCGGGTCGCGCGGGTTCCGGTGCTGCTCGACGGTTTCGCCTGCACGGCGGCGGCGGCGGTGCTGTTCAAGGCCGACCGCCGGGCGCTGGACCATTGCGTGGTCGCCCACCGCTCGGTCGAGCCGGGCCACAGCCGCCTGCTGGAGGCGATCGGCAAGGAGCCGCTGCTGGATCTGGGCATGCGGCTGGGCGAAGGGTCGGGGGCGACGCTGGCGATCAACATCGTCAAGTCGGCCGTGGCCTGCCACGGCGGCATGGCGACCTTCGCCGACGCGGGCGTCAGCGGCCGGGAAGGCTGAGGACGGTACCCGAAAGCAGGATCGCCGGTATAGCCGGGCGGTCCTGCGAAACGCCGCTGTATCTTTGCCGGGTCCTGCGCCATGATCGGTTGTGCGGTGCCAAGGCGCGTATCCCGTTAAGGCGTCGGCCGCTCGACCGTCTCGTTACCGGAGCCGTCCCGCCGATGCCAGCCGCCTTCACCCTGACCGCCGCCGGACAAACCGACGTCGGCCGCACCCGGTCCCGCAACGAGGACAACTTCCACGCCGACGCGGCGGGGCGGTTCGCCGTGGTGTGCGACGGCATGGGCGGCCACGCCGGCGGCGACGTCGCCAGCCGCACGGCGGTCGAGACCATCGTCGGTCTGCTGGACGACGCCACCCTGATCGAATCGCGGCCCGGCTTTTCCGCCTACATCGGCGACGACCCCGAAAAGACGCTGACCGACCCGGTCGAGGGCGAAGCGGCGGTTCAGCACGCCCTATCGGTCGCGCGCCGCGCGGTGCAGGCGGCCAACGAGCGGATCCACGCGCTCAACCGCCAGCGTGGCTTCGCCGAGGGGCGCGGCATGGGAACGACCACGGTGGGGTTTTGGCGGCTGCCGGGCGGCAACCGGATCGTCGCCTTCCACACCGGCGATAGCCGGCTCTACCGGCTGCGCGACGGCGAGTTGCGGGTGCTGACCCGCGACCATAGCCTCTACCAGATCTGGCTCGACAACGGCGGGCGCGGGACGCCGCCGCAGCGGAACATCATCGTCCGCGCGCTCGGCACCGGGGAAGAGGTGGAGCCGGAGGTGGCGCTCCACGCGCTGCTGCCCGACGACGTGCTGCTGCTCTGCTCCGACGGCCTGAACGGCATGCTGCCGGACGCGACCATCGCCCGCATCCTGCGGGAGGAGACGGACTGCGCGCGCGCCTGCACCACCCTGATCGAGGCCGCGAACACGGCGGGCGGGCAGGACAACGTCACGGTGGTGGTCGCGCGCTTCGGCCGGAGCGCCTGACCGGATGTCGCCTCAGGGGGCCGTGGCGATGAACAGCGCGGCGGCCACCGGCGGCGTGCCGGGCGCGACGGCGGCCAGCGCGCGTTTCAGATCGGCGAGATAGACCGCCGCCGGTTCCAACTCGGGCCGCGCCGTGCCGAACAGGGGCGACGGGGTGGCAAGCGCCACGATCAACTCCTGGCCGAAGGGCGGCCCGACGCTCCAGAACCGGCTGCCGGCCGACCGCTCGCCCAAGCTCCGCGCCGCTCCGGCGTCGAGATGGCCGCCCGGCTCCAGCGGGTTGGGCAGCAGATGCACGACGTTGCCGTCCGTCGTGAAGTAATCGATCCGCAGATGCACCGGGGCGGCGGGAGCGAGCAGGTCCAGCACCAGCGGATCCCCGCCATGCAGACGGCCCGGCCCGCTGGTCTTGACCCGCAAGGGTGCGGGCAAGGCCGTGTTGGCCGCGAGCGGTGCCGCGAGCAGGTTCAGCGGCGCGCAAAGACCGGGGGCCGCGACCGCCACGTCGAGGCCATGCTCCCATCCGGCGGCGCTGCGGTCGAGCGCCGCGTGAAGCGTCGGCAGAGTAGCCTCGCCCGCGACGGTTCCGGACACCAGAAGCCGCCCGTTCAGGGCCTCGACCGCCAGAAGGGCGCAGGGCAGGGCGTTCAGCGCCGAGCGGACGGCCTCGACGGGCGGGCGAAGCGCGTCTTGCGAGGGCGGCTCCTCAAGGACCGGCGGTTCGGACGTGGTCTCGGGCGGGGGAACCGGGACGACGCTCTCCGGTGCCGGCGGAGGTGGTTGGGGAACAGGAGGCGAGGCTTCCGGAGGGGCCGGCTCCTCGGGACGCTGCGGTTCAGGGAGCGGCGCGGCGGGAGCCTCGGTTGCGGCGGTGACTGGCGCGGGTTCGGACGGCTCCGCCCGGCTCTGCCAGGGGAGGGCGCACACCGCCGTCAGTCCGGCCAGGACGGCGACGGACAGCCGGCCCCCCCGGTGGAACACACCGCTGTCGTCCCGCCGGTTCTGCCTGCGCGGATCGTCTTTGCCGAGCCTGCGCCCCGTCTCCGCCATAGCGCCGCTCCCCCAAGGTCCCGGTCGGGCCGGTATAGCCCTTGAGCGGCCGACGGGCAAAGCCTTGCGTCGGTGCCGGTGTGACCAATTCCCGCCGGTAACCCTTCCTTAGCCATGAGGGCGGAGGCTGGGGCGGATGTTCCCACCGGCGCGGAGTCTTCGGCCTTGACCCAGTCCCCCTCCTGGCTGCGCGGCGCGGCCCTGTACCAGATCTATCCCTTGAGCTTCCGGGACCGCAACGGCGACGGCTGGGGCGATCTCGACGGCGTGCTGGAGGGGCTGGAGCATGTTGCGTCGCTGGGCGTGGACGGCGTGTGGATCAGCCCGTTCTACCCGTCGCCCTGGAAGGATTTCGGCTACGACGTCGCCGATCACCGCGCCGTCGATCCGCGCATGGGCAGCCTCGCCACCTTCGACCGGGTGGTGGAGCGGGCGCATGGGCTGGGGCTGAAGGTGCTGGTCGATCTGGTCTGCGGCCACACCTCCGACGCCCATGGCTGGTTCGTGGACAGCCGCCGCTCCCGCAGCGGCGAGCGCGCCGACTGGTACGTCTGGGCCGACGCGAAGCCGGACGGCACGCCGCCCAACAACTGGCTGTCGGTCTTCGGTGGCGCCGCCTGGACTTGGGAGCCGCGCCGGCGGCAGTATTATCTGCACCATTTCCTGTCCAGCCAGCCCGCTTTGAACCTGCATTGCAAGGCGGCGGTACAGGCCGTCTGCGACACGGCGGCCTTCTGGGCGGAGCGCGGCGTCGACGGCTTCCGCATCGACGCGGTGGATTTCTTCGCGCACGATCCGGAACTGCGCTCCAACCCGCCGGCTTTGTGGAGCGGGGCCGAACCGCCGCTGAAGCCCTTCGCCCTGCAACGCCATGTCCACGACATGATGCACCCCTCGGTGACGGCGGTGCTGGCGCGGCTGCGGGCCACCATCGACCGCTACCCCGGCCGGGTTCTGCTCGGCGAGCTGTCGAGCCAGCCCGGCGCCGGCCAGCGGATGGCCGCCTATTGCACGCCCCACGGCCTGCACGCGGCTTACACCTTGTCGCTGGCCAAGCAGCCCTTCACCGCCAAGGGCTTCGCGCAGGCCCTGACCGGGACGCCGCGCCCGGAGGCGATCTGCTGGAGCCTGTCCAACCACGACGTGGAGCGCGCCGCCAGCCGCTGGCTGCCGCCCAATGCCGACGCACGCGATTTCAACGCGCTGCTGGCCGTGCTGATGGCGTCGCTGCCCGGCACGGTCTGCCTCTACCAAGGCGAGGAGTTGGCGCTTCCCAACGCGGTGCTGGAGCAGCACCAGCTGCGCGACCCCTTCGGCATCACCTATTGGCCCGATTTCGCGGGTCGTGACGGCAGCCGCACCCCGATCCCCTGGCGGGCCGACGAGCCGAACGCCGGATTCGGCGGCGGGGAACCGTGGCTTCCGGTGGTCGACGCCCATGTCCCGTTGGCGGTCGACCGGCAGGAACGCGCGCCCGACAGCCCGCTGGCGCTGTGGCGCACGGCGCTGGGCCTGCGCCGGAACCACGCGGCGCTGTCCACCGGGACGGTCGGCGCGGTGGAGGAGCGTGGCGGTGTTCTCGCCTTCGAACGGACCGAGGGCGACGAACGGTTGCTGGCGGTCTTCAACCTGACCGACCAACCCGCCGAGCATCCGGTGCGCTACAAGGGGGAACTGTCGCCGCTGGCCCTGCCACGCGCGCCGGGCGCCGGAACGCCGGAGCTGTCGGCGGATGGGCGGACCCTGATCCTGCCGCCGCTCGCGGCCTTCCTGGCTCGGCGCGGTTCCGTGGGGTGACGGGTCCGGCGCGGGGGCGGCGCTCCGCCGCTCCCGCCTTGTCTCCCGTCAGGCCAGATAGTTCAGCAGGGACAGTTTCTTCGTCTGCCCGGCCACCGTGTAGGAGGCCTGCAGGGTGTTCATCGCGGTGCTGAGCCGGGCCGCGACCTCGGTCGGGTCGATGCCCTCGATGCCGGCGATGCGTTCGGTCAGGGTCGCGTTGGCCGCCGTGTGGCTGGTCTTGGTGCTCTCCAGCGTCGCCAGATCGGACGCGACCTTGGAGTGGATCGAGCGGAGCTGGTCCGACGCCTGGGACATCAGTTCGCGCGACTTGTCGATGTATTCGGTGTATTTGCCGGGGTTGGTCGCCGCGACCCGCGCCATCCGGAAGGCCTGGACCAGGGTCTGGAACCCCTTCTCGTCGGCGCTCACCCCGTAGTTGATGTTCAGGCCGTCGTCGATGCCGACCTGCGATTTGCGGTAGGCGTCCGGGTTGCTGCGCTTGGTCAGGTAATCGGTGTCGTAGAAGGGCAGATCGGGCGGATCGACGTAGGGGATGTCGGTCAGCGCGTCGGCTTCCGGCGGCAGGGTCGCCACCGTCATCGTGTTGTCGAGCGATCCGTTGATTGCCCGGCCCGTGGTCGAAAACTGCTGGATGCGGTTCGGGTGGTTGGGATCGACCATCGTGTTGCTGGTCAACGAGATGCCGGCGCCGCTGCCCATCGCGTCAATGCTGACCGGCGGAGTGGGCTTGGTGTTGGCGAATTGCTGGCGCAGCTTGTCGGCCACGGCGGCGACCGTGGTGGTGCCGGCGTTGAAGTCGGTGTCGTTGACGGTGTAGCGGACCGTGTAGGCTTGGTAGGGCGGCAGATCCTTCGGTTCGCTCGGGTGGGCGGTGTAGTATTTCTGGTTGTAGGGGTCGTCCGGATCGCCGACCGCCACCGTGAACTCGAAGGTGTCGCCGATGTCGACTCCGGCGCCGTTCAGGGAAAACCGGTCGATCTGCGGCTGCGTGGTCGTCGCCGTCTGCTGGGTGCTCGGCTGGCCGATCGTGTTCTCGACGGTCGCGGCGTTCTGGACCCGCGACGACACCGTGAAGCTCTTGCCGGGATCGTTGCCGACCAGCGTGATGATGCCGTTCGCGGTCGAGACGGTCATCGGCAGCGCCGGGTTGGCGGCCTTCATCTGGGTGCTGAGCGTCTGCGCCAGGAAGGTCAGGGTCTTGGGGTCGCCCGGCTGGATCTGATAGCTGAAGGCCTTGCCGTCGACCGTCACCTCGTAATAGTCGTCGGTGTTGACCAAGGCGCCGTTCAGCGTGATCTTGCTGGTCTGCTTGGCCGCCATCAGGTCGGTGGTCGGTTCGGTCGAATAGCGCGAGCCGGCGAACAGGTAACGGTCGCCGAAGCGCTGGTTCATGTATTCCTGGATGTCGCGCATCGCGCCTTCGGCGCGGTCCTTCATCTGGTCGGCTTGGGGCCAAGTGACCGTGAAGGTGCTGTTCGAGGCGGCCGTGAGCTTGTCGAAGTTCAGGTTCAGCACGGCGCCGTCGCCAGGACCTCCCGACATCGTGAAATTGTAGCCCTTGCCGTCGCTGGGCGGCGTCGTCGCCAGGTTGATGGCGCGCGTGGTCTTGCCGCCCAGGCCGTCGGTCACCGTCACGTCGAAGGTGCCGTTGCTGCCGTTCTGCGACGGCACGGCGGTGACGGTGTAGCGGGCGCCGACCGTCATGGTGGACTTGGCGCTGTCCACCGACAGCGACATCGCGTCGGGATGGCTGTTGGACGGCGTCGTGACGCTGGGAGGGCCGGGCGCGAACGGCATCAGGTTGCTGGACTGCCAGTCCGACGCCATCTTCTCCAGAGCGGTCAGCACCTTGTCCGTCGCGGCGACGCGCGGGCTGGCGGTGTTGATGTTCTGGACGTAGCTGTCGCGCCGCGCCATCTCGGCCCGCAGATCCAGAAGCTTCTGAGTGTCGGCGCCGTAGGTGGCGAGGTTCGAGGACTTGATCCCCGTGTTCAATTGCTGCGACAGCGTATCGACGTTGTTCTGGCCGTTGGACAGATTCCGGACCAGACTCAGATACGATGCGTAGCTGCTTACGCCGGTTATCGAGCTCATCGGATCACAGCCTCCAACGCGTCAAACATTGCATTGGCTACTTGCATGACTCGTGCCGAAGCCTGGTACGACGTTTGAAGCTGTTGGAGCTGGGCGATTTCCTCGTCGATGTTGACGCCGGTGCGGGAGTGGTAACGCTCGGTCAGGAGCTGCATGGACTCCTTGTCGGAGGCCTGCTTGGTGTCGACGGCCTTGGCGGCGGCCATCCAGGTGCCGGTGATGCCGCTGATCATCCCGCTGTAGGTGGTGTCGGTCATCTTCAGGCCGTCGGCGGTCAGGGACCGGCCGGGGGCCTTCATGGCGGCGACCACGCCGTCGACGGCCAGGCTCTTCACTTTCGCCGTGTTGTTCAACAGGTTGGCGTTCACGCCGATGGTGAAGCGGTCGCTGCCGGTGAAGAACTGCTCGCCCTGCTCGCCGTCCTTGGAGAGCGCGCCGTCGTAGGCGTCGCGGAAGCTGGTCGGCTCGCCGGGCTTGGTGGCGCCCGTGAAGGCCTGGGCGAACTGGTCGAGCTGCGAGCGCAGCTTGCGGATCACCTCGGTCATGGGATCGCCGCTGGCGGCCGTCGGGGGGTCGCTCTGCGAGCCGTCCTGGCGCATCTTCAGCAGGGCGCCGAGCTTGCCTTCGGTCAGGTGGCCGTTGATCGAGGTGACTTGATTGCCGACCTGTAGGTTGATATTGCCGCCGTCGAAGGAAAGATTTGCCGGTTCGGCATCGACCAGACCCAGGCCGGACGGCGTGAAGATGGCGACGCGACCGTCCGGGCGCTCCACGGTGCGGATGCCGATGTAGCCGCTCAGTTCGCGGATCAGGCCGTCGCGCTTGTCGGCGACCTCGTTGGCGGCGGCGCCCTGGCTCTTCAACGACACGATGTCGTTGTTGATCTGGTTGATGTCCTTGAGAAGCCCGTTCACCTTGGTCAGCGAATCGTCCATGTCGGTCTTCATGGACCGGTCCATCTGCTCCACGCCTTCCGACACCCGGCGGATTTCCCGCGAGAAGTTGTCGGCGGCCTGGACCAGCTGGTACTGGGCGGTCTCGTCCTCGGGCGAGGTCGCCAGCGTGCTCCAGGCGGTCTGGAACTTGGCGGCGTAGTCGTTGACCAGCGGCGTGCCGTTGGTCGTCCGCAGAAGATCGCCCAACTGCTGCATGTAGGTGGACTGCACGGCCGAGCCGCCGTTGCGCGAGGTCAGGTCCTCGACCTGCCCGCGCAGCGCCTGGTCGATCTCCCGCCGGTACTGGGTGTTGATGATCTGGCCGCTGCCGTCCACCGTCTGCTGGACGGTGTGGCGGGTGCGGGTTGGATCGTCGGCCCGCGCGATGTTGTCCGAAACCAGCTTCACGTTGGCCTGGACGGTGCGCAGACCGGCGGTCGCACTGTTCAAGGCGCTGAAGAGGGAGGACATGGGCGTGGACCTTTCTCGGTTCGTCGGTGGCGGGGCGGCTTCGTGGCGTCCGCCCTCTCAGGTGCCGGTCAGGCGCGGGGGCGCCTGCGCCTTAGCGCTTCAGCCCGAGGACTTCCTGGAGCATCTCGTCCGAGGTCGTGACGATCTTGGTGTTGGCGGAGTAGGTGCGCTGGGTGACGATCAGCTTGGTGAACTCGTCGGCGATGTCGACGTTCGAGCCTTCCACGCTGTTGGCGATCACCGCGCCCGCGCCGTTGGTCTCCGGATCGTTGAAATTGGGCTTGCCCGCCTCCTCGCTTTCCAGGAACACGCCGCCCGATTCACGCTGGAGCCCGTTGGGGTTGTTGAAGGTGATGATCGGAACCTTGGCGACCACCTTGGACCGGCCGTTGTCGTAGTTGACCAGCACGTTGCCGTTGTCGCCGAACACCACGTCCTTGAACTGTCCACGCGGCGCGCCGTTCTGGATCAGCTGGGTGACGTTCATCTGCTCGCCGGCGTATTGGGTCAGGCCGCCGGGCTTCTGGTACTTGCCCATGTTCAGCGTGACCTGCTGCGGGCCGAAGCCGTAGTCGACCGTGAAGGTGACGGTGGCGTCGGCGCCCGCCGCCTGGGTCGCGGCGCTGACCGCCGTGCCGGTGCCGACGAGCGCCGTCGAGATGTTGGTCAGCGTGCCCACCGTCTCCGGCGTCTTGCCGAAGGTCAGGCCGATGTGCGCCGGGGTCTGGCCGACGACGCAGGTCTGCTCCAGCGTGAATTGCTGAGCGGTGGTGTTGCTGACCGAGCCCGTCGCGCCGGCCCAGTTGAGGGTGGCGCCGGCGGCCGTCGCCGTGCCGGGATTGTCGGCGTTGATCTGCGCGGCCAAGGCGGCCATCGCGGCGGCGGGCGTGGGATAGGTGGCGTGGTTGGCGGCCGTTATGGGCAGGTTGTAGGTCAAGGCTCCATTGGTGACGGTGTAGGTGTCGCCGATGTCGGTGACCGAGGCGCCGGCAAGGGTGACCGCGCCGGTTCCCGTCATCGACTGCGTGTAGGCCGGATCCACCGCGGTCTTGGCCGTGATGGCGATCACGCCGCCCTGGGCGCTGGCCGTGACCGGCAGCGAGGTGTTGGAGTTGATCTTGTTGGCCAGCGCGGCGGTGATGTCCTCCATGGTCATCTCGGCGCCGGTGGTGCTGTAGCTCACCGGCGTGCCGTTGACGTTGAGCGAGTAGACCGTGCCGATGTCGCCCGGCGTGCCGGTCAGGGTCACGGTGCGGGTCTGGCGGACGCCGGCCACGTTGGCGGTCGAGAAGACGCCCGTCATCGTGTTCGCCGCGGCGCTGGAGTTGACGACGCTGCCCGTGGTGGCGACGGTGCCGCCCGCGGTGTTGGACTGGACGCTCAGCACGCCGCCGGTGGCGGTGGCGGTGACGCCGAGGCCGCCGGCGTTGATGCGGTTAGCCAGCTCCAGCGCCACGCCCGTCACGTTGGCGTAGACCGAGTAGGTCTGGGCGGTGACGGTCACGCTCTTGGTGACGCCGCCGACCGTCATCTGGAAGACGTCGCCGATGTCGATCTGCGACTGCGGGAAGGTCCACCGGTCGATCTCGCCGGCCGTCGCCGTCGCGGCGGTGGTCACCGGCCCGGTGATGGTGTTGTTGGTCGACGCGGCGCCCTCGACGTTCTGGCTGATCTTGAACGGCGTGCCGGCGTTGCGGGCGGAGACGTGGATGACGTTGCCCGTCACCGTCGCCATCACCGCCGCCGCCGGAGAGGCCGAGTTGATCTGGTTGGCCAGCGAACCGGCCAAGCCCGAATAGGTCCGGATCGACGAGATGTTGTCCGACGTGATCTTCAGTGAATAGTTGGTGCCGTCGACGTTGACGGTGTAGGTGTCGCCGATGCGCAGGTTGTCCTGGCCGTTGACGTTCGGGCCGGAAATGACCACGGCGTTGGTCTGGGCGATCGCCGTCACGCCGGCGATGTTCTGGCCGAAGGTCGCGGTCGCCGGGTAGCCGGTGAAGCTGCCGTTCACCGCCTTGGTGCTGGAGCCGGGCGTGTCGAGCGACAGCCGCCAGTCGCCGCCGGCCTGTTGGCGCCATTGCAGGTTGACGGTGCGCGCGTTGCCCTGGGTGTCGAAGATCTGGATGCTGGAATCGGGGATCTTCACGCCCGGTGCCGGGGTTGCCGGCAGGTTGGCCGACAGGTCGATGGTGCTGGTGGCAACCGGCTTGTCGATCAGCGAGTTCACCTGGATGGGCTGCACCTGGTCCTTCAGCAGCTGGCCGGTCACCGGATCGGTGACCCAGCCGTTCAGCGCGAAGCCGGCGCTGTTGACCAGATAGCGGTTCTTGTCCAGCTCGAAGTCGCCGGCGCGGGTGTAGTAGGCGGCCGAGGCGTTGACCGTTCCGGTCTGCGTCTGGACCAGCGTGCCCGAATTCTGCGTGTTGAGCTTGGTGACGCTGAAGAAGCCCTGTCCCTGGATCGCGACGTTGGTCGGGCTCTGCACCTGGGTCAGGTTGCCCTGGATGTTGTTCATGAAGACCGGCTGGGCCGACACGCCGCCCGGCGAGTGGATCCGCGCGTTCGACTGGAGCACCATCGTCTCGAACGCCGAATCGACCCGCTTGTAACCGATGGTCGAGGAGTTGGCGATGTTGTCCGAGATGTGGCCGAGAGCCTTCGACTGGGCGTTCAGGCCGAGGACGGCGGTTGTCATCGAACCGAAGATGCTCATGGCCGGGGTCTCCGAAAGAAAGGGCTAACGTCTTGATCCCCTATCAAGCAAATCGGATGCCAACTCGGCGGAGGTCGATAACGCGCTGTTTTTCTGGAGATTTCCCAGTGATGCGGTGGGGGGTGCCAGATTCTGCCGGGCACTGGGAAAGTTTCGCCTAGTGGCCGGCGGGGGGCGGGGGCAGAAAGCTCCCGTCCCTGCGCCGGGTTCAACGTGCGGCGAAGCGGTCCGCCAGTTCGCGGCCGTAGGCGAGGAGTTGTTCGGCGGCGGCGTGGCGGGCGTCGACGGCGGCGAACAGACGGCGGGCCTGTGCGGACTCCGCCCGGTGGAAATCGGGGTCGCGGCACAGGCGCTCCGCCCGCGCGACGAAGTCGTCCAGGCTGTCCACGCCGTGCGCCGGGCCGACAATGGCCGCCACGTCGCCCTGGGCCAGCGTGACCACCGGCACCCCGTCGGCCAGCGCGTAGGCGGCGCTGCCGCCGCCGCCCTGGCGGGGCGGGTTCAGATAGGCGCCGGCCAGCCGGTACAGCGCCCGGATCTCGGGCACGTAGCCAAGGATGTGCAGCCGGCCGGCGTTGCGCGTCTTGGCAAGGCGGTCGGGCAGGCTTATGACCGGGCCGGCGAAGGCGATTCGGACGCCGGGGCAGCGGTCGAGGATCCGGTCCAGCCGGTCGAGAAAGGCGGGGGTGACCTCGTCGTCCAGCCGTCCGCCCACCACGGTGAACAGGAAGCCGTCCTCGGGCAAGCCGAAGGCGGCGCGGCTGGCGCCCTGCGCCTCCGGCGGAGCGGAATAACCGAAGACGAAGGGGCGGTGGCGTTCGGCGAAGGGCGCGCGGTACTCCTCCGGCAGCCCGGCGGTGGGGTCGCCGCCGTCGAAGCTCAGCACGATGTCGGCCAGCGAGCAGGTCGCCCCGCTGGTCGTCGGGATGCACAGGGTCGGGCGCACTCCGGCGAACAGGTCGGCGGCGAGCACCGATCCGCCGAAGGACAGGACCAGATCGGGGTCGAAGCCCTCGACGGCGTCGACGAGGCCGTGGATCTTGGTCTCGGTCAGGGTGGGCTCGACCGAGGACCAGGTCCGCACCGTGGCGCCGTTCTCGGTCACCGCGACCGGGCCGGCGAGGCTGGGCGTCACCATCGCCTGGAAGGAGGGAACGAAGGCGGTGACCAGGGCGGCGGGCATCAGGTTGCCGTTCACCAGCAGCACCGCGCAGCCGAAATCGTCCTGGAGCCGCCGCGCGTAGTCGAAGGCGTCGCGCGAGGGCTGGTGCATCGGCTGCGTGAACTGGTTGGTCACGAGGACGATGCGGTGCGGGGGGCCCGGCCGGGGCCGGAAGGGCTTCGGCGCCACCGCGCAGCGGCGCTTCACCTCGCGCAGGATCCAGCGGTAGAAGCGCGGCAGGTCGCCGGCCGTGAAGGCGACGAGCCGGGTGGCGAGGGGGCGGCCGAGGAAGACCTGCCGGCTGATCGACCAGTAGACGGCCTGGGCGACGGCGAGCGGCCAGTCGGCGCCGTGCGCCGTCACGGTGTGGATCAGCCGCTCGTAATGGATGAGATCGCCGCTGAGCCGGAACTGCGCCGAGGCGTCCAGGATCGGGTCCCCGCAGAGCGGCTCCTCCTCCAGCGCGTCGAGGATGGCGCGCGGCGCGGCCGGCTGGCCGTTCAGCAACGTCGCGCAGAGCTGCTCGATCACCGCCAGCCGCTCCGGCCCGCCCGGCGTGCGGCACTGCGCGCGCAGGTCGCGCAGGAGGAGCGCCGTCCAGTCGGCGGCTTGCGGGGCGGGCTCCAGCGACGGTTCCGGCGGGGTGGGAAGGGCGTCCCGCCGCTGCCGGGCGTCGGCGTGGGCCGGGTCGCGGCGCAGGCATTCGTCCAGGGCGTCCCGCGCCTCGGCCACCCGCCCCAGGGTTTCCAGTGCCAACCCCAGCCCATGCCACGCCGGGGCGGATTCGGCGTCGCGGGCCAGCGCCCGGCGGAAGCTGTCGGCGGCGGCGTCCGCGTTGCCGCGCGCCAGCTCGACCACGCCGAGGTTGCGGTGGGCGTCGGCGAAATCGGGGTCCAGGCCGATGGCGCGGGCGTGGCTCTCGGCCGCGCGGTCGAGCGCGCCGGTGACGCGGAGCGCCTCGCCGAGGTTGCTGTGGTAGGCCGGGTTGCGGTCGTCCAACGCGATGGCGCGGCCGATGACGTCGATGGCCGTCGCAGGGTCGCCGGTCTGGTAGGCGATCACCCCGATCAGGTGGACCGCGTCGGCGTTGGCCCGGTCGAGCGCCAGCACCTGCCGGTAGAGCGCCAGCGCGCCCTGGAGGTCGCCCCGCTGGTGCGCCGTCAGTCCCTGGTCCAGCAGCGAAGCGCCAGCGTTCATGGGGCCTGCTCGCGACGGGTTTTCGCCGCCTTGTTCGCCATCGCCTTGAGGACGGACGCGACGGTGCCGAGAGTCGTGGACCAGTCGCCGGGGCGCGGCTGGCGGAACAGGCGCAGCGACGGGTACCAGGGGCTGTCGGCGCGGTCGAGCAGCCAGCGCCAGTCGGGCGCGTAGGGAAGCAGCAGCCAAGCCGGCACGCCCATCGCGCCGGCCAGATGCACGATGGCGGTGTCCACCGTAATCAGCAGGTCGAGGTTGGCGAGGATGGCGGCGGTGTCGGCGAAGTCGCGGACGCTCCCAATCAGGTCTTCCGGGATCCCGCCCGGCAGCCGCGTCCGATCGCCGCGCGCGTCGCCGGTTTGCAGGCTGACGAAACGCACCCCCGGCACCGCCAGCAGCGGGCGCAGGGCCGCGATGGGCAGGGAGCGGTTGCGGTCGTTGCGGTGGCGCGGGTTGCCGGCCCAGACCAGCCCAACCCGCAAACCTTCCGGCTCGGCAGTGGAGCCGGCGGTCAGCCGGTCGCGCCAGCGATTGGTGTCGCCGCGTTCCGGATTGAGGTAAGGGACGCTGGCGGGAAGGCTCGCCAGATCGCTGCCGAAGGCGCGCGGCAGGCTCATCAGCGGGCAATGGACGTCGTGCGGCGGCGGTTCCGGCCCACGCACCAGAACCTGGATCGACGGGTCGAGGCTGCCGAACAGCCGGAACAGCAAAGGGTGGGTCTCCACGATCACCCGCCCGCCGGCCCGCGCCACCAGCGGGGCGTAGCGGACGAACTGCATGGCGTCGCCGAAGCCCTGGTCCATGTGCAGCAGGATGGCGGCGCCGTTCAGCGGCTCCCCGCGCCAGGGCGGCGTCGCGAACCGGTGCCAGCGGTGTTCGAAGCCGTCCCAGCCGTTGCGCAGGTCGCCCTGCACCAGCCGTCCGACCGCGCGGGCCAGATGCGCGCCGGAATGGGACGGCTGCCGGGCCAGCACGGCGTCGAAGCAGACCTCCGCGTCGGCGAAGCGGCGCTGGTCGCGCAGCACGGTGCCGAGGTTGAGCAGCGTCTCCGCGTGGCCGGCCCGTAGGGCCAGCGCGCGGGTCAGCCAGACGCGAGCCTGCGGGTAGCGCGCCAGCCCGTGCAGGGCCGCGCCCAGCGCCTCCAGCCCGTCGGCCGAGGCCGGGTCGAGCGCCAAGGCGCGGCGCAGCGTTTCATCGGCCTCCTCCAACCGGTCGGCGGCCTTCAGGGCGCCGCCCAGATGCGCCCAGGGCTGGGCAGCCATCGGACGGAGCCGGATGGAGCGGGCGACCGAGGCGACCGCCGCCGCCGGGGCACCGCGCTGGGCGTGCAGCACCCCGTACAGGTGCAGCGCGTCGGGCTGCGCCGGATCGACGCCCAGGATCAGCCGGTAATGCCGCTCCGCCGCGTCGGTCCGTCCGGCCATGTGGTGGTTGACGGCGGCGTCCAGAGCGTCCAGGAGTGTGCTCATCCTTCTTCTCTACACCGGCCGTGCCCGGTTGGGCGAGGGGTGCTTTGCCACAGGGTGGGACGCACGAGCATGGACGACCGGTTGCCGACGCATCTCTGGGTCATGGGCCACATCCGGGCGGCCGACGCGCAGGGCGTGCCGATGATGGTGCTGCGCAAGGGCGACCCCAGCCGGGGCACGGTGATCCTGAAGCTGAACCGGCTCGACCGCAGCTTCACCGTGCTGGTGCAGACCCGCGAGGACGAGAAGCTGTTCTGGTCGCGCGGCACCGGCCCCGACCCGGTGGCGGAGGCCGACGCCGACGCCTACATCGCCCGCCAGACCCGCTACGATCCCGACGTTTGGGTGATCGAGATCGAGGACCGCCAAGGTCGCCACTGGTTCGAGGGCCCCGTCCGCTGAGCCGTGCGCCGAGGTGTCAGCCCGTCGTCACGCGCGGGAAGCGCAGCGTGAAGCGGGAGCCCTCGCCCGGCTCGCTGGTCACCGCGATGGAGCCGTGCAGGCGGCCGGTGACGAGGTTGTAGACGATGTGCAGCCCCAGCCCGCTGCCGCCGCTGCCCCGGCGCGTGGTGAAGAAGGGGTCGAAGATCTTCGGCACCACGTCCTCCGGGATGCCGAGCCCGTCGTCGGCGACCGACAGCTCCACCGTGTCGCTATCCACGGCACGAGCGGCGATGGTGATCAGGCCCGGCCGGGCCGGATCCAGCGCGTGGATCAGCGCGTTCATGACGAGGTTGGTCAGGATCTGCGACAGGGCGCCGGGGTAGCCGTCGATCTCGATCTCCTGCGGGCAGTCGAGCGCGATGGTCAGCCCGGCGCGCGTCTTGTAGGTCGGGTGCAGGCTGCGCAGCAGCTCCTCGATGTACTCCTTCAGCAGGAACACCCGGCGCTCGTCGCTCGACTGGTCGACGGCGACCAGCTTGAAGCTCTGCACCAGATTGGCGGCGCGGCTGCTGTTGGACAGGATCAGGTTCGCCATCTCCTGCCCGTCGCTGACGAAGCGCAGGAAATCGGACTTCTTCAGCGTGGCCGCCCCGTGCTGCCGCCCCAACTCCTCGATCATCGCCTGCAACTGCGAGGCGCCGGTGATGGTGATGCCGATGGGGGTGTTGACCTCGTGCGCCACCCCGGCGACCAACTGCCCGAGCGAGGCCATCTTCTCGGCCTGGATCAGGCTGGCCTGGGTGGTCCGCAGGGCGTCGAGCGCGCGTTCGGCGTCGTCGCGCGAGCGGCGCAGCGCCTCCTCGGCCTCCACCTCGCGGGTGACGTCCACCACCACCGCCTGGACGGCCGGGCCGTCCATCCAATCGACCCGGCGGCCGGTCAGCTCCACCCACAGCCAGGCGCCGTCGGGGCGTTGGGCGCGGATGCGGCGGCGGCCGGTCGGCAGGCCGGTGCTCAGCAGATATTCGTAGTTGTCGATCAGTTGCTGCCGTTCCTCGGTCGGGACCAGCGCCAGCAGGGAGGGGAGGGCCAGCACGTCGGCGACCGCCACCCCGAACATGGTGGCGAAGGAGTCGTTGACGAAGACCGCGCGGAAGTCGCGGTGGATGATGGTTCCCTGGATCGACCCCTCGACGAGGCTGCGGAACCGCCGCTCGTTGTCGGCGAGGTCGCGCTGGCGCCGGTCGATCTCGTCGATGAAGAAGCGGATGGACGCGCCGATGTCGGTGATCTCGTCGTCGCCGTCGACCGGGACGGCGATCTCGCTTCCCGCCCCCGACAGCCGCGCGACCACCGCCCGGTTCAGCGCCACCAGCCGCGAGGAGAGGAAGCGGCGGAACACGAAATAGACGCCGACCGCCAGCAGGATCGAGGCGCCGGCCAGCATCATCACCGCCCGCGTCCGCTCGGCGATCAGGGCCGCCAACGCGCCGGTGCGCTCGGCGGACTGCTCGCGGATCGAATCGTAGAGGGCGCGGGTCGAGCGGTCGATGGTCTCGACCAGCACGCTGGCCTGTGCCGTCAGGGCCTGGGCGCGGTTGCGCGCCTGGAGCCGCTCGGCCGCGCTCTCGAACAGCCCGCCGGGGGCGATCAGCAGGGAGAACAGCTCCTCCTGCAGGCTGGCCATCGCGGTGCCGGCCGATCCGGGCGTGGTGCCGGCGATCGACCCCAGTTCGGCCAAGGTGCGTTCCGCCGCCCGCTGCTCCCCCTTCAGGCGGCTGAGATGCTCCAGTTGGATCGAGCCGGCGGCGCGCGCCATCAGGGCGCCGACGCGGACGGCCCAAGGGCCGGCCTGCGCGCCGGGCAGTTGCTCCAGCGTGTCGGACAGGCGGCCCAAACCGCGTGCGGCCTCCGTTTGGCGTTCGCCGTTCTCGATCTGGCGGGTCACCTCGGCGTTCAGGTCGGCGACGGTCGCGGCCAGGATCAGCAGGGTCGAGCGGGCTTGCTCCAGCAGTTGGGCGTCGCCGTTTCCGGCCGGCGGCGAATCCTTCCCCGCTCCCTGGGCCAGCAGGCCGTGCATGCGGGCGACCAGGAGCTGCATGGAGTCCAGCTCGGTGACGAGGCCGGCGTAGATCGAGCGGCGCTGCGGGGTGGAGGTGGCGCCCGCCAACTGCGGTAGCTGCGCCACCAGCTTTTGCAGGGAGCCGTGCAGCTCGGCGCTGGTGATGACCTCCGGCAGGGTGTTGGCGGACAGCGCCGACACCTCGGCGCGGAAGAGGCGGAAGGACGACATCGACACGCCGCCGATCAGCACGACCAGCAGCGCCATCACCGAGAGGCCGAGCGAGATCCGCAAGGCGATGCCGAGGCGGCGGCGCCGCGGCGGCGGCGGCCGTTCGGCCGGGGCGGAGCGACGGTGCGCCAGCGGTGCCGGGGCCTGCGCCGGATCACGGGCCTGTGCGACGAGGGTCATGGCCGTTACCGCTTCACCGTCATCCGCCCGTCGAGACGGGGGGCGAAGACCCCGGTCCGCGCGATGTGGGCGATGAGTTGGGTGGATATGAAATCGGCGTCGCGATCCTCGACCAGCCGGGGAGCCGTGCTCAGCACGGCGTAGCCGTCGCCGCCGCCGGCCAGGAAGCTGCTGGTCGCCAGCCGATAGCGCGCCTTGCGGTCGACCGGGGCGCCGCCGACGCCGAGTTCCTGCACGCGCTGGCCGGGCGGTCTCGCCGGATCGACCACGACGCGGGCGTTCGACAGATGGGGAAAGCGGCCCTGCGCCTGCTCCACCGCCGCGACCCCGCTTTCGACCGCGTCCCACAACTGCTGCCCGGTCACCTCCAGCACGACGCCGACGTCGTGGTAGGGCAGCTCGGTGTAGATGTCGCGCCGGGTCAGGGTGGCGCCGTCGGCGTAGTGCCGGTCGCCCCGGATGCCGCCGCCGTTGTAGAGCGCGATGTCGGCGTCGAGCGCGTCCCGCAGGGTGTCGGCCACGGCGTTGGCGAAGGCGTTCTCGCCGCCCCGCACGGCCTCGCGCCGGGTGTCGAGGGTGCCGTCAAGCCGTCCGACCTCCATGCTCAGCATGGAATCGAGCCGCGCGGCGTAGGCCTTGGCGCGGGCCTCCATGGCCGGGTCGGGGGTGACGGCGGCGCTGTCGATGACGCGCGGTTCCGGCGACCAGACCACGCGGGTGGCGCCGCGCGCGTCCGTCTGGCGGTCGATGGTGACGTCCAACGCCAGCACCCAGGCGGCCTGCGGGGCGACGGTGGCCGACAGGAAGCGCCCGTCATACTCGACGCCGATGGTCCGGCCGCGGTCCTGGTAGAGCACGATGTCGGCCGGGCGGGCGGCGATCACGCTGCGGTGGGTGTCGCCGGCGTTGCCGGTCATCGCCACCACCAGATCGACGCCGGCCGCGCGCATCGCCTGCGCCTTGGCCGCCAGCGCCGCCACCGGATCGCGGAATTCGGTGCGTGGCGCGCGGGCGGTCTCCTTGGTCAGCATCGGCGTTCCGGCCAGCACGCCGACGCGGTAGGGACCGGCCTTGAGAACGATGGAGTCTTCGAGACCGTCGAGCGGTTTGCCCGTCGCGCGGTCGACCGCGTTGGTCGTCACGATGGGGAAGCCGGCCTCGAAGGCACGGGTCATCAGCCGGTCGTCGCCGTGGTGGAACTCGCGGTTGAGCGCGGCCATCGCGTCGATGCCCATGCCGTTCAGCAGGTCGACGATGTGGGCGCCCTGGTCGTAGAAGGCCAGCACCGACGGGGACAGCGTCTGCCCGCCGTGCAGGACCAGCAGCGTTCCGCGCTCGGCCCGTTCCTTGCGGATCAGGGCGGCCAGACGGGCCATGCCGCCGCGCCCCTGGGCTTCCTCGAGCTCGGTGGTGCCCTGGGTGTAGAGGATGGTGAAGCGGAAGGGTTCGGCATGGGCGGTCACCGCCATCATCAGGGTCGCCATCAGCATGGCGGCACCGATCAGCAGCGTAGCGGCAAGGCCCGCAAGGCGAACCCGTCCTTTGCCCCACCCCATGCCCTTGTCTTCCCTCCCGAACGGCAGCCCTTCCGGCTGAACGCGCCGATTATGCGCGTTTGCACGCCGGTGTTGAAGCAAAGCCGCGTTACGGGTTTGTCATACGGCCGAGGATCGGCGGGGAAGCGCGCGCTTCAACCATTCGTACAGGCCGAGGGAGCGCAGAATTCCGATCAGGCGCATCCGGACCGGCGCCGGAACTCCGGCGAAGCGCGGCGCCAGCCCGGCCCGCCGGGTCTTCGCCAAGGTGGCGCGCCGGTTGTAGGCGACCCGGCGGAAGGCGATCCGGTTGTGGACGGTGTCGAGCAGGGCGAAGGTTGCCCGGCTGTCGGTGCCGCGCGGCTCCCCGACCGTGCCGGGATTGACCAGATGCAGCGCGTCGGGGCGCAGGGTGACCGTGTCGCCCTCCAACGGGCGAAGGACGCCGTCGCGGCGCTCCCAGACGCCCGCGCGATGGGTGTGGCCGAAGGCGCAGATCCGCGCGCCGGACGGGTGCCGGGCCAGCGCGTCGAGGCTCAAGCCCCGCTTGGCGTCGTCGTCGAGCCGCACCAATTCGCAGCCCTGCTCCGGATGGAGCGCGCCGTGGACCGCCACCAGGGCGTTGCCGACGACGGCCTTCAGCGGCAGGCCGGACAGGAAGGCATGGCTGTCCTCGCCCAGCCTCGGCCGGGTCCACGCGATGGCGCGGGCGGCGGGGCCGCTGAAGCCCTCCGTCCCGATGGCGCCGGTGGCCGCCCGGTCGTGGTTGCCGGCGATGCAGAGGGCATCCGCGTCGCGCAGCAGGGCGATGCAGGCGTCGATTTCGGTGTTGTAGCCGACGATGTCGCCCAGGCAGACGATGCGGTCGGCGCCCTCGGCCGCGACGGCGTCGAGCACCGCGCGCAACGCCTCGACGTTGGCGTGGATGTCGGAGATGAGGGCGATCCTCACGACTTCGCCCAGCCGGTGGGTTGCGCGGCGCCTTTGTTGGACGGCAGCAGCCGGGCCAGCTTCGGGCGCAGGAAGGGCATGGGGTCGTCGGCGACGATGGCCTTGGCCTCGCAGCGGGCGACCCAGGCGAGCCACTCCAGCGTCGGCACCCCGGCCTTGCGCGCCGCCATCCGGTCCTTGCTGATGTGGCACCAGCAGGCGCCGGGCCGGGCGACCGCCGGGGCGGGGCGGGGGGCGCCGGTCAGGTCGGCGTGGACGATGGCCGGCAGGTTGACCCCGGCGACCGCGCCCAGATGATGCCACAGGTTGAAGCGGGGGTTGACCTCCAGCAGGTGGAGCCCGCCATCCGGCGCGCGCTTGAAGTCGAACTTGGCGACGCCGCGCAGGCCCATCCGGGCGGAGAGATCGCGGCCGAGCGCCGCGACGTCGGCGCCCTCGCCTTGGCTGTCGGTGATGGTCAGCGCCGTGCTGTGGCCGTAATCGGCGGGATAGGTGCGGATCTTGCGGCCGGTGAACTCCCCGGCGACCGCGCCGTCCGCGTCGATGTAGACGTGGTAGCTTTCGATCCTGGTTTCGGGGCCGGGAATCAGCTCCTGCGCCAGCAGGTCGATGCCGACCGGGATCAGGCGAGGCCACAGCGCCCGCAGTTCGGCCGGGCTGTCGATGCGGATCGCCTTGCCCAGCCCTTCGATGGAGTCCCAGGGCGGGCGGCGGGTCAGCGGCTTGACGATCAGCGGGTAGCGCAGGTCGAGCTCCGGCGCCTCCGATCCGGGGCCTGGGCGCAGGCGGCGGGTGCGCGGCACCGGCAGGTCGAGCGCCTCGGCCAGGGCCTGGAAGCGGGCCTTGTCGACCAGCGTTTCGACCAGTTCGGCATCGGCCAGCGTGAAGCGGAAGGCGCGGGCCAGCCGGTCGCGGTGGCGCGAAACCATGAGGAGCTGTGAATCCTCCTCGAAATACAGAACCGGTCGCTCGGGCTGGGACAGGCCGAAGCGCAGCAACGCTTCGACCAGCGCGTCCTCGCCGCCGGAGTCCGGCGTCCAGGGCAGCACCGTTTCGGTGAAGCGCGAATAGGCGGTGGCGCCGCCGGGCGGCGTCACCACGGCGCAGCGGATGCCGGCCAGACCGAGCGGCCGGACCAGATCCATGTCGCCCAGCACGCAGGCCGCCGGGCCGGTCTTCTTCGATGCCGTCATGGCCGTTTTCCTCCCCCTCAGGAACCCTTGGCGGGCGCGGCCCAGCCGCGCATCGACCGCTTCACCGTCTCGGCCAGCGCGCCGCGCGTCTGGCGCCATTGCGCGTCGAGCCGCCGGCTCAGCCGGTCCGGTCCGAGCACCAGCCAGTTCATCGGCTGTTCGGCGTTGGCGAGCAGCGGCTTGTGCCCGGCCGCCGTGGACATGAAGTCGTAGCAGCCCTCGCCGCGCCTTAGGCTGTCCTCGATGGCCAGCACATGGCTCAGCAGGCCCGGTTTCAGCCGGTTGTCCTGCTCGAAGGCGAAGCCGCCCTGGTAGTTCATCACCCGGTTGCGGTGGACCATGTTGTAGAGATAGCCAATCGGCGCATCCCCGGCGCTGACGCGGCAGATGCGGATGGCGCCGCTCGGCACCCCGGCGGCGATCAGCCGCTCGTGGAAGGGGCGAAAGGCCGGGTTGGCGAAGGCCCCGGATTCGCCGCGCGCCTGCCAGCTCGCTTGGTGCAGAACCTCCATGGAGGCGAAATCGTCCAACGCCTCGGCCACGCTGCCGGCGACGCGGTAGTTCAGCTCGCCGCGCTCGCGGTAGAGGCGTTCGGCGCGGTTGACGGCGGCACGGGTGCTCTTGCCAAGCCCGGCGCGGTAGGAGGAAGCGCCGGCGGCCCGCACGCGATCCAGATCGACCCATTGGGTGGTGTCGGCCATGCGGATCTGCACGCTGTGGCCGGTCTGCGCGGCGACCCGGCGGGCCGCGCCCTCCGCTGTGTCGGTCAGGCCGCCCAGCACCAACTCGTCGGAGCGGGTCAGCCGCTCCCCCAGCCAGCGCAGGGAGGCGGTCGTCACGGCGTCCGCGTGGCGCCGGTCGGCCAGGATGCCGTTGTATTCCATGAACAGCCGGTCGAAGATCCGGTCGCCGGTCTCGTGCAGCATCCAGCAGCGGGTGCGCAGCAGGCCGAAGCGCCAGACCACGCGCGGGCACAGCACCGCCAGCCCGACCACCACGCCGTCGCGCCGCGCGGTCAGCAGATGCGGGCGGGCGGCGGGCGGCAGCAGGGCGAGCCAATGGCCGATCCACAGCCAGGACAGGAAGAAGGACCCGTCGGCCCGCGCTTCCAGATCGCTCCAGATGGGGGCCAGACCGTCGATGCGGTCGAGCGGGGTCAGTTGGACATCGATGGCGGCGCCGTCAGGGTCGGTCAGTGGCCGGAAGGTCATTGGCGCGGCGTCTCCAGAGAGGTGCGTCTCTGTCTGAAACAACGCGGCCTGTCTGGCGCCGGGTTCCTATCGCGGAGGGGATGTCCTTCGGGGCCGCCGGGGGGCTTCAGGGTGCTCCGCTTGAGCCCGCCGCTCCTTGGCGAGAGAACTTAGGAGGGATGACGGAATAGGGAGGTCATAGACCCCGGTAACGCCATTCCGTTCCCAGCGCCGCCGCGTCGCGGTCGCGCAGGGCCACCACCGCCTCGTGGGCGGAGGAGCGCTCGCACACCGGGTCGGCGGCGTCGGCGTCTCCCGCCAGCGCCAGGGCTTGGCAGCGGCAGCCGCCCCAATCCTCCTCCTTGTGGTCGCAGGACTGGCAGGGCTGCGGCATCCAGGCGGTGCCCCGGTAGCGGGCGAAGGCCGGGCCGTCGGTCCAGATCGCCGACAGGCTGCGGTCGAACACCGTTTCGAAGGTCAGGCCCGGAATCGTCTCCGCCGCGTGGCAGGGCAGCACGCGGCCGCGCGGGGTGACGTTCATGAAGCGCCGCGCCCAGCCGCCCATGCAGGATTTCGGGCGGCGGGCGTAATAATCGGGGACCACGTAATCGACGACGATCCGTCCGGCGAGGCCGGGCAGCCGGGCGCGCACGGCGGCGTCCATCGCCAGCAGTTGCTCGCGCGACGGCATCAGGGCGGCGCGGTTCTCCAGCGCCCAGCCGTAATACTGCACGTTGGCGATCTCGATCCGCCCGGCGCCGAGATCCATCGCCAGATCGATGAACGCGTTCACCCGTTCGATGTTGTGGCGGTGAAGCACGGCGTTGACGGTCAGCGCCAGCCCTTCGGCCACCACCATGCGGGCGACATCGAGCTTGCGCGCGTGGCCGCCGCGAAAGCCGCCGATCCGGTCGGCCCCGGCCGCTTCGGTGTCCTGGAGGCTGATCTGGACGTGCTGCAAACCGGCGGCCTTCAACCGTTTCAGCCGGGCCTCGTCAAGCAGCACGGCCGAGGTGATGAGGTTGCTGTACAGCCCGATGCCGGTGGCGTGGGCGACCAGCTCCTCCAGATCCTTGCGGACGCAGGGCTCCCCGCCGGAGAAATGCACCTGGAGCGCCCCCACGTCGGCGGCTTCCTCCAGCACGCGGATCCAGGTCGCGGTGTCCAACTCGGCGCTCGACGGCTCGAGCGCGGTCGGGTTGGAGCAGTAGGGACAGCGCAGCGGGCAGCGGTGCGTCAGCTCCATCAGGACCGCGAAGGGCGGGGCCGGGGCGTCGGCGCGCGTCGGCGCGAAGGCGGGCAGGGCGCAGCTCATGTCACGAGATACCCCTTGTTGCGCAGGTCGGTCAGCAGTTCGAGAACGTCGGCGGATATTTCTTCGCGCGGGGCGTCGTATTCCGCCGCCAGCCGGTCGATGGCGATCTCCACGGCGTCTCCACCGGTGCCGGCGCGGACGACGGCGAGCGCCAGCTCGTCCAACACCAGCAGCCTTTCCGGCGCCATCAGCATCCACTGGTCGCGCAGGCGGTCGTGGCGCAGCATGACGCCGGGGGCGAGCCGCACCCGGTCGGTTTCGGCGATCCCCGTCACGGGCGCACCGCTGTCGGCGGTCCCGGTCAACGGCGGTACTCGGTCGGCCGCATGTCGGCGGGGACGAAGGCGCCGGGCGGGATCAGGTTCGGCGTGACGTAGGCGTGGTGCAGCGCGTCCAACTGCGCCCACAGCAGCTCCGTCTTGAAGCGCAGGGCGCGCAGGCATTGCCGCTGCTGCTCGGCGGTGCGGGCGTTCGTCAGCACGTAGTTCAGGCCGAACTCCACGTCGCGCGGCGCCTCGTCCAGCCGCTTGCGGAAATAGGAAAGGGTGCTGTCGTTGGCGAAGGCGTAGTTCTTCTCGAAGCCGGCGATGCGCTCGCGGTGGATCGAGGGGGCGAACAGCTCGGTCAGGGAGGAGGCGACGGCCTCCAGCAGCGAATGGTCGCGCACGAAGTTGACGTAGGCGTCCACCGCGTAGCGGGTCGCCGGCAGGATACCCTCCAGCGAGATCACGTAGTCGCGGTCCAGCCCCAGCCCATCGGTCAGGCGCAGCCAGCGCTCGATGCCGCCGACCTTGCCCTCGTCCGGCTGGCCGTGGTCGTTCAGCCCGTCATGGTCGAGCACCCGCTGCATCCAGGCGCGGCGCAGCTTGGGATCGTCCATCCGCGACATGATGGTCAGATCCTTGCGCGGGATCGACACCTGATAATAGAAGCGGTTCAGCGCCCAGGCCTGTATCTGGCCCTTCTCCAACTGGCCGCCGTGGAGCTGCTGGTGGAAGGGGTGGAGGTCGTGGTACTGCCGTTCGCCGATGGCGTGCAGGGCGTCGCGGAAGGCGTCAACCGACAGAAACTCGCTCATAGCGTCAGCTCCAGCCCGTCATGGGCAATGTGCCATCCCGCCGCTTCCGCTTTCCGCCGTTCGGGCGAATCCTCCAGCAGCGCGGGGTTGGTGTTGTTGATGTGGATGTAGATCTTGGTCGCCACGTTCAGGGGGGCGAAGGCGGCGAGGCTTCCCTCCGGCCCGGACATCGCCATGTGGCCCATGCGGGCCGCCGTCTTCACCCCGGTGCCGGTGCGGACCATCTCGTCGTCGGTCCAGGTGGTGCCGTCGAACAGGACCAGCGGCGCGCCGTAGAGCCGGTCGGCCAGCCAACCGGGCAGGGCGGCGCAGCCGGGAATGTAGAACAGGCCGTCGCTGGAACCGTCGGTCGGCCGGATGCGGAGCGCGACCGTGTCCTCGGCGACCGAGCCGAAGGACGGGCCGGCGGTCTCGTCCTCCAGATAGAGCGCGACCTTGCCGGGGACGGCGAAGGCCTCGACCTCCAGCCCCAGCGGGCGGCCGTCGGCGCCGGCCGGCTGGAAGGGCGTGCCCAGGCTCATCGGGCGGCGTTGCACCAGGGCCGGATTCAGCACGTTGAAGACGGAGTTGGCGGACAGCACGCCGTGGACGCGGGGCGTGGCGTAGACCGCGAAGGGGTGGGATTCGCGCAACGTGAGAAGCCCCGCCACATGGTCGATGTCGGCGTTGGTCAGCACGGCGGCGGCGATGGGGTTGCCGCGCGTGGCGCCCTTCGGGTGCAGGGCGGGCGAGGCCAGCAGTTGCGCCCCCAGGTCGGGCGAGGCGTTCAGCAGGATCCAGTCATTGCCGTCGGCGCTGACCGCCAGCGAGGATTGCGTGCGCGGCTTGGCCGCCGGGTCGCCGGAACGGGCGCGGCGGCACCCCTCGCAGGCGCAGTTCCATTGCGGAAAGCCGCCGCCGGCCGCCGAGCCGAGAACGAGGATTTTCATGGGCCGGCCTTCTGCGCGAAGAGGGGAGAGACGATCGGTTTTGTGGAAAGACGGACGCCGCCTTGCGGGGGGCGGCGTCCGTCGCTTCCGCCGGTCCGGCTTACAGCGCGGCGCAGGCGTAGGCGTTGATCTCCGTGCCGACGGCGATCTCGGTGGTCTTCGGTTTGCGCCAGGTCTTCATCGCTTGTTCTCCCAGTGGCTGACTGTTGTGGACCAAGATGATTGGCCGGTGGTCAGAGTAACGGGCCTGGGAGGGCGCCCGCCATGATACCATGGTCCAATACCGGCTAGGGCGCCGGTTGTGGACCGGGCAGAGGGTTCGCGTCTTCCGTCGGCAGCCCGGCTTCCGCCCAGCCATCGACACCCGCCGGGTACCAATGCACGCGGGTGTATCCAAGCAACACCGCGCGCTTCGCCGTGTTCCATGACAGCCAGCAATCCGACAGACAATAAAACAGCAACCCGTGCGCCCGGTCGCCGCCGGTCAGCCGTTCCAGATGCCGCGCGAACCAGTCGAGCGTCGCCGGATCGGGCGCGCCCAAGCCCACGTTGGGCAGCCAGACGCTGCCGGGGATCTGGCGGAACGGCTTGGACAGCAGCCAGGGCGCGCCGGGCAACGAACTGCGGTCGAGCTTCTGGACGTAGATCGGAAGGGCTCCGCCGCGCTCCAGCAGGGCGCGCACGGCCCCGGTGTCGAGCGTGGTGGCGCCGGCGAGACCGGGCGGGGTGGGGGCGCGGTAGTCCGTCAGGCGGAAGCCCGCCGGCTCCTCCACCGGAATCTCCGGCGGGGCGGCGCGAAGCGGCGCCGCCAGGAGCAGCCCGGCGGCGAGCAGGGTCGCGAGGATCGGTGTCATCGGATGGTCCCGTGGAAGGGGTGGTCCTGGGGCGGGCGTTCCCGCCGGCCCTCAGCGCCGCCCCGTCAGCGCCCGGTTGGCCAGCACCCGGTTGGCGATGACCACCGCCTGGGTCCGGCTGTAGACCTTCAGCTTTTGCAGGATGGCGGAGACATGCGCCTTCACCGTGGTTTCGGTGATGCTGAGGTCGAAGGCGATTTCCTTGTTCAGCTTGCCGGTGCCGAGCATTTCCAGCACCCTCAGCTGCTGCGCGGTCAGGGTGGCGATGCGGCGCGCGATGTCGGCGGTCTCCGCATCCTCGGCATCCTCCGCGCAAGCATCGTCCTCGGCCTGCGGGGGGAGGTAGACCTCGCCGTTCAGAATCTGGCGCAACGCCGCCGCGATGGCGTCGCGCGGGGTGGATTTTGGGATGAAGCCGGCGGCCCCGCTCTCGATGGCCTCGCGGACCATGCGACGCTCCTCATGCGCCGAGACGACCACGACCGGCGTGGCGGGAAAGCGCTGGCGCAGGGTGCGCAGGCCGCCCAGCCCGTTCATGCCGGGCATGTTCACGTCGAGAAGGACCAGATCCAGATCGCCGCGCTCCTCCAGCGTCCGCATCACGGCGTCCAGCCCGTCGGCCTCCGTCACGTCGGTGGCTTGGCAGGAATAGAGCACCGCGTTGCGCAGGGCGTCGCGCACCATCGGGTGGTCGTCGGCGATCAGGATCCGGGTCATGGCCTGCGGCTCCCATGGAGGCGGCGGAGGGCGTGTTCGGTTGGGAGCTTGCCCGATGATGGAAGACACCCCATCGCCAGTGTGGCAGAAGCGCTCGTGGCGCGGCAACCGCTACGATGGGCGGATTGTTAGGTGTGCGAACGTGTCGCAGGCCGGGCGTCAGTCGGCGTGGACGGTTTCCAGCCAGCTGCGGATCGCCCACA
Organism: Azospirillum doebereinerae; assembly: GCF_003989665.1. Taxonomy (GTDB): domain Bacteria; phylum Pseudomonadota; class Alphaproteobacteria; order Azospirillales; family Azospirillaceae; genus Azospirillum; species Azospirillum doebereinerae. The sequence goes on from NZ_RZIJ01000039.1 coordinate 30,052, forward strand.
GCGCCTCCTGGCCCAGCGCCTCGCCGAAACGCGGCATGTAGGTGACGCCGTTGCGGACCGATCCGTTGATGACGCGCTCCTTGAACCATTCGTCGCCGCTGTCCCCGGCCTCCAGATAGCGCAGATCGGGGGCGATGCCGCCGGACACCGCGCCCAGCCCATGGCAGCGCGCGCAGTTCTGGTTGAAGGCCGAGGCGCCGATCTCGATGGCGCGGGAATTGCCGCGGAAGGGGTTCGCATCCTTCCAGGTCTCGCCCAGCTTGTCGAGGCCGGTGGTGTCCACCGGCTGCGGGGTCATGTCGCCATGGGCGAAAGCGGGGGCGGAAGCGGCGACGCCGGCGAGCGCGAGGCCGGCGAGGACGAGCGCGCGCAGGCGGCGGTTGGTGCGGCGGTTGGTGCGGGCGAGCGGCATTGGGCGATCCTCATCCTAGGCAACGGTGTCGCCCGGCTTGTGCGGGCTGTGTTGCGGTGGAGGATACCCATCGTTCGGACGCGCAATAATTGGACGATGGTACAAGGATCGGGGTGGGGCGCTGGACCGCCCTCTTGGTCAATGGTCGGATGACGGTTGCGGCAGGTCGGAGGAGGGGGCCGGCGCGCGGCTGGCGTTGACGGCGGCCTTGACCTTGGCGAGGTGCTGGACGGCGGGATCGCCCAGCCGCAGGGCAACGCCGGTGGACAGCACGTCGATCAACGTCAGATGGACCAATCGCGAGGCCATCGGCGTGTACATCTCGGTGTCCTCGACCGGCTGGCTGGGGATGGCGACGCTGGCGATCCGGGCCAGCGCGGAGTCGGGCGCCGTGACCGCCACCACCGCCGTGCCCTGCGCCCGCGCGGCGGCGGCCAGATCGTTGACGGCGCCGCTGCGCCCGGTGTTGGAAATGGCGAGCAGGACCCCGCGCTCTCCCAGATTGAGCAGCAGCATGCGGGCCAGAATCGGGTCGGAGCAGGCCTGCGCGTCGGCCCCGAAGCGCAACAGCTTGTGCGCGGCGTCCTGCGCCAGCGCCCCCGACGCGCCGGCTCCCACGCAGAGCACGCGCGGCGCGTCGGCCAGCAGGGCGATGGCCGACGCCAGCGCGGATTCGTCGAGCAGGGCGGCGGCGGCGGTCAGAGCGGCGGCGCTCGATGAAAAGATTTTTCGCGCCAACGTGCCGACACCGTCTTCGGGCGCGACATCCTGGCTGACATAGGGTGTTCCGCCGCTGCGGGCTTGGCACTCGGCCAATCGCAGCTTGAAATCCGGGAAGCCGGCGCAGCCGACGCTTCGGCAGAAACGGACAACGGTCGCCTCGCTGACGCCGGCGCTGTGGGCGAGGGTGGTGACGTTCTGCTCCAGCACCGCGCGCGGCTCGGCCAGCACCAGGGCGGCAACCTGCGCCTCCGATTTCTTCAGGCCGGAACGCAGGCGGCGGATGTCGTCGAGAATGTCGATGGAGCGGGACATGCCGTGGATTATGGCGAATTTTTTCTCCAAATGCGAGAGTGAGGAGATTGTTTGGTGAATTCTGTCGGGGATGAGCACGGACGAGACGGCTCCGGATCAAGGCCGTGCCAGTTCATCCCTTTGAGATAAAACATAAATTTTCCAGGAATTTTACCGATCCGTGTGCGTTCCCGCTCGAATCCATGCTCGTCCGTGTCAAAAGGATTGTCTGTCGCCCGCGATGCCCTGCACAGCTGCCGACCTTTTCATGAAATTTTTTTTCTTTTCAGCGTCCAGCCCCAAGCGTATGGTTGGACCAGGAAAACATCGCTCCCCTCCAGCGGTTGAGTCCCCATCATGACCAAGCCCCTGAACGACACCGTCGCCCGCGTGACCGAGCGCATCGCCGAGCGCAGCCGCGACAGCCGCGCCGCCTATCTCTCCCGGCTCGACACGGCCAGCGGCAAGCCGCGCCGGCAGAAGCTGGGATGCGCCAACCTCGCCCACGCCTTCGCCGCCTGCCCGGCGGACGACAAGGCGGGCTTGCGCGGCGACGTGAAGCCGTCCATCGGCATCGTCACCGCCTTCAACGACATGCTGTCGGCCCACCAGCCCTACGAACGCTACCCGGCCTTCATCAAGGAGTCGGTCCGCGCGGTGGGCGGCGTCGCGCAGGTGGCGGGCGGCGTGCCGGCGATGTGCGACGGCGTGACCCAGGGCTACGAGGGGATGGAGCTGTCGCTGTTCAGCCGCGACGTCATCGCGCTGGCGACCGGCGTCGCCCTGTCGCACGCGACCTTCGATGGCGTCCTCTGCCTGGGCATCTGCGACAAGATCGTGCCCGGCCTGATGATCGGCGCGCTCACCTTCGGCCATCTGCCGACGATCTTCGTACCCGCCGGTCCGATGCCGTCCGGCCTGTCCAACGCCGACAAGGCGAAGGCTCGCCAACTCTACGCCCAGGGCAAGGTCGGCCGCGAGGAGTTGCTGGAGGCGGAATCCCAATCCTACCACGCGCCGGGCACCTGCACCTTCTACGGCACCGCCAACACCAACCAGATGCTGATGGAGATCATGGGCCTGCACCTGCCGGGCGCCAGCTTTGTCAACCCGAACACGCCGTTGCGCGAGGCGCTGACCGACGCGGCGGCGCGACGGGTGGTGGCGATGACCGCGCCGAACGGGGGCATCCCCATCGGGCGGATCGTGGACGAGCGCGCGATGGTCAATGGCATCGTCGGCCTGCTGGCGACCGGCGGCTCGACCAACCACACCCTGCACATCCCGGCCATCGCGGCGGCGGCGGGCATCCAGCTGAGCTGGCAGGACTTCTCCGACCTGTCGGCGGCGGTGCCGCTGCTGGCCCGCGTCTACCCGAACGGCTCGGCCGACGTGAACCGCTTCCATCAGGCCGGCGGCATGCCTTTCGTCATCGGACAGTTGCTCGACGCCGGGCTGCTCCACGCGGACGTGGCGACCGTTCTGGAGGAGGGCGGTCTGGAGCCCTACCGCTCCATGCCGGAACTGGCCGGCGAAAGCGGGCTGACTTGGCGCGCTTCGGCGACGGACCAGAGCGGCGACCCCTCGGTGGTCGCCACCATCGCGACGCCTTTCGCGGCGGAGGGCGGCCTGCGCGTGCTGGACGGGAATCTCGGGCGCGGCGTCATCAAGATCTCGGCGGTCAAGCCGGAACACCGCCTCGTCGAGGCCCCGGCCCGCGTCTTCGATACCCAGGAGGCGGTTCAGGTCGCCTTCCGCGCCGGGGAGTTGGACCGCGATGTGGTCGTCGTCGTCCGCTACCAGGGGCCGGGCGCCAACGGCATGCCCGAGTTGCACAAGCTGACGCCGCCGCTGGGCGTGGTGCAGGACAAGGGCTTCAAGGTCGCCCTGGTGACCGACGGCCGCATGTCGGGCGCCTCGGGCAAGGTCCCGGCGGCGATCCATGTGACGCCGGAGGTCAAGTCGGGCGGGCCGCTGGGCCGCCTGCGCGACGGCGACCTCATCCGACTGGACGCCGAGGCCGGAACGCTGGAGGCGCTGGTCGACGCGGCCGAATGGGAAAGCCGGGGAGCCCCCCCGCCGCCCAGCGAGGATGCCGAACACGGCTGCGGCCGCGAGCTGTTCGGCCTGTTCCGTGGCGCCGTCAGCGGTGCCGAGGCCGGCGCGTCGGTCTTCCAGTTCCCCGGTCAAAGTCCCGGAAAGGCTTGAAATCCAGGCCGGATTCGCCGATGCGGTTGTCGCCGCAACGGCGCTGTGTCACGATGCCGCACAGGTGTCGGTGGTGACGCGCGCCGCCTTCCAGACCCCGCCGACCCTGGGTCGGCCCGCCGCAACCGAAATGGAAAGCCGACCGCCGATGCCGCATCCCCGCACCGCTCCCGCCGCTTCGCTGCCCGCCTTCGACTACACGGTGTTCGGCGGCACCGGCGATCTGGCCTTGCGCAAACTGTTGCCGGCCTTGTATCTGCGCGACCGCGCGGGGCAGGTGGCGGCCGGCAGCCGGATCATCGCGGTCTCGCGCAGCGCGCTGACCCCGTCCGACTACCGCGCCAAGGCCGACACGGCGATCCGCCGCCATGTGGCGGCCGACGAACTCGACGAGGGACTGCTCGACCGCTTCCTCGGGCGTCTGGATTACGTGTCGGTGGACGCGACCTCCGACTCCGGCTGGAGCGAACTGGCCGGACGGCTGGAAGGACGCGACGAGCCGGTGCGGATCTTCTACCTCGCCACCTCGCCCAGCCTGTTCGGCCCGATCTGCGACCGTCTGCGCTCGGCCGGTCTGGTGACGCCGGACGCGCGCGTGGTGCTGGAAAAGCCGATCGGCCGTGACCTCGACTCCGCCCGTGAGATCAACGAACAGGTCGGCGCCGTCTTCGCCGAGCCGCAGATTTACCGAATCGACCATTACCTGGGAAAGGAGACGGTGCAGAACCTGCTGGCCCTGCGCTTCGCCAATTCCCTGTTCGAGCCGTTGTGGAACGCCAACCACATCGACCACGTTCAGATCACCGTCGCCGAGACGGTTGGGGTGGAGGGGCGCGGCGACTATTACGACCATTCCGGCGCGCTGCGCGACATGGTGCAGAACCACCTGCTCCAACTTGTCTGTCTGGTTGGCATGGAGTGCCCGATCTCGCTGGCGCAGGAATCGGTGCGCGACGAGAAGCTGAAGGTTCTGCGCTCGCTGAAACCCATCGAGCAGGACGACATTGCGACCTGCACCGTGCGCGGCCAATACCGCGCGGGGGCCGTGGCCGGTGGGGCGGTGCCCGCCTACGCCGACGAACCGGGCATCCCCGCCGGCAGCGGCACCGAGACCTTCGTGGCCCTGAAGGTGGAAATCGACAACTGGCGCTGGGCCCGGGTTCCCTTCTACCTGCGCACCGGCAAACGTCTTCCGGCCAAGATGTCGGAGATCGTCATCCAGTTCCGCCCGATCCCGCACTCTATCTTTCCGCAGACCGCCGGCGAGTTGCAGGCCAACCGCCTGATCGTCCGCCTGCAACCGGACGAGAGCATCCGTCTGCATCTGATGACGAAGGAACCCGGCCCCGGCGGCATGCGCGTCCGCCCGGCGCCGCTGAACCTTAGCTTCGCCGAAACCTTCGGCGGCCGCTTCCCCGACGCCTACGAGCGGCTGCTGATGGACGTCGTCCGCGGCAACCCCACCCTGTTCATGCGCCGCGACGAGGTCGAGGCCGCGTGGCAATGGGCCGAGGCGATTCTGGAGGGATGGAAAGCCCGCCGCGAGCAACCGAAGCCCTACATCGCCGGCACCTGGGGACCGTCGCAAGCCATCGCCCTGATCGAGCGCGACGGCCGTACCTGGCATGAGGACGAGATCCCCAGCGCCGCCTTCTGATCGGTGCTTCCGCAGAAAAATGCGATGAGGACGAAAAAAGCGCTTGCGGGGTCGAGGCTCCCCGCCTATAAAGCGCCTCCCGACGCGAACGACGCCGACGCGGTCCAGACGGACGGCCGGCAACGAAGCGAA
>NZ_RZIJ01000004.1 GCF_003989665.1 Azospirillum doebereinerae
CACCTCCAACTACGGTGAATCACGCCCACAAACCAAGCGCAAGCTCTCAGATTCGGATTTCAGGCGCGATGCTCTAAATGCTGACCTGCGCCCATGGCCTTGAGGCAATGGAGCGAATTCTTTCTGTCTCCTGGACGAGAGCGTTCCATGCCTTGCAGCAGGCGTGGACGATATCGTCATAGGAATCGAAGATCCTGTGTGAGAGGTGGTTCTGGCGAAGGAATTGCCAGATGTTCTCGACGGGGTTGAGTTCCGGGCAATAGGGTGGCAGGTGCAGGAGGCTGATGTTCTCGGGCACGATCAGCTTGTCGCCTGGCTGGTGCCAGCCCGCCCCGTCGAGGATAAGCACGGCATGGTGGCCTGCCACGACCTGGCGGCTGATCTCGGCCAAGTGCAGGTTCATGGCTGTGGTGTTGGCCTTGGGAAGAACCAGGGCCGCTGCCACGCCTCGGTTTGGACAGACCGCGCCGAACAGGTAGGCCCAGGTGTAGCGCTGGTCGCGCGGCGCCCGCGGTCGGCTGCCCTTGTCGGCCCATACCCGGGTCAGAGTGCCTTGCTGGCCGACCCTGGCTTCGTCCTGCCACCAGAGTTCGAGCGGCTTGCCCTTGGCGGCTTCGGGGATGGCGCCGGCGACCAGAGCGGCAAAGTTTTTTTGTGCGCCTCGAGCGCCTCGGCATCCTGTTGGGGATGCTGGGGGCGAACTGACAGACGGCGGAAACCCAAGCGCCGGAGCAGGCCCCCGACGCTGCGCTCGGCCAGGATCACCCCGAACTGGCGCTCGATCTTGCGCGCCAGATCGCAACGCCGCCACCGCACGACACCATCCTCGGCCAAGTCCGGGCCGGCGCGAACCCAGGAGGCCACCTCCGCTTCCTGGGCCGCCGACAATTTCGGTTTGGCTCCGGGAGCTTTCCGGTCCGAAAGCCCCGCCACGCCCTGGGCGTTGTAACGATGGACCCAGTCCCGCAGCGTCTGCCGGTCCATCCCGCAGGAGTGCGCGGCATCCGCACGGGACCGACCCTCCAGAACCAGCGCCAGAGCCAGAAGACGACGCGCGACGTCTGGATCGTTCACCCGCACCGCCCGACGACGCAACTCCTGCGAACCAAACTCCAAACGCGTGATCGCCAAACCCGCCATCGCGATTTTCCCCCGTGCTCAAGGGGAAAGCGAATCACGGTTCGGGGGGAAATGGAATCCAAAGGTGGCGAGTCAGCCTTCAAAGCCGTTAGTATCACATCGCTTTTGCCATGAAAAGACATTTAATAGGTCCGGACCCTAATGCTTAGCCGGTACAGGGGTACTCTACACGCAAGCAACCGGCCTTATGGAGCAATTGCCACCAAGGTTTCACTGGTCTGGCCTGCAAACGGACCTCACGTGAACAAATAACGAACATTGTGATTCACACGCGACTCTGCGAGGGATAGACTCGACTGATCCCCTGTCTGGAGATCGTCATGCCCCGTCGGCCCCAAGGTCAGCATTTCCTGCTCACGGCGGCGGCGCGCACAGTGTCGCTGGCGACGGTGATGCGGATGTCGCCCAGCGAAGCGGAGAAGCTGTTCGCCGCGATCCGATGGTCGGCAACCGGTGGACAACCATGCGTAACCGTCCGACGATGCTTTCAATTATCCACAAGCTGGGGAGCGATCTCCGCGCCCAAGGTGATGTCGATCAGGCGGGCTATGCCCCGCCACATGACAGTGTTCCCCGGTGGCGGATCACAGCCACGAGCGAGATAACCGCCGAGCTTGGCGACTTTGGTGAGATAAATTCCCAGGGTGTTGCTACCCGGCAAAGCTGGCGTCTTGTTCGGGATCAGAAAATCGAGGACCTCCTGTTCTCGCTTCGTGAAGACGATCCCCGCATCGATATCCGGCGCCGACCGATTGATCATCGTCAACCAGAAGACCCGCCAACTTACCAAGCAGTAGACGGCAATCAACTTGACGAGACGATCCGCGCTTCGCAGCCTCGCTTCCTCAGCCTTGCAGCCCGATTTCAGGATCTTGTGAAACACCTCGATCTTCCATCGGACAGCGTACCAGCGCAGCTTTTCGATGGCCGCTCCCGGGGAGAGGACGGGCAGATCGGTGAGCAACTTCCAATCGATGCGCGGCCGGTCGGCCGGTTCTTCTCGTTCCCGGGCATGCAGGACGGTCAGCGTAAGCGCCGGATAGCGCTTCTGTTTCCCGATCGGCGGCAGGATCCGCAGGCTGCGGTAGGTCAATTCGACCTCCGTCGTGCTGACGTGACCGTGGCCGTCCCGGACATCGACGGCATGCACGCCTTGGACGGCGACTTCGCCCATTACGGCATCGATGGTGGTGTCCCCGCCCAGAGCAAGCCGATCGACGCAAGTCCGGACCAGGAAGTGTGTCCCCATCTCCCGAGCCAAGCAGAAAAGTTCGTAGATGTCGCTTTCACGGTAAACCAATATGAATACAGCGGTCTGGATCGCCAAACAGTTCCGTGGTCCGGCGCAGATTTTCCAGCCAGCGGACACTCTCCTTCTGCTCGATGGGGACGCGCGTCGGATTGATCTTCTTCTTCAGAGCGGCGGTGCTCTTGAACTTCGTCCGGGTCCAGAACTTAACCGCACCAAGACCCAAGGGCAGACCATCGGTCGTGACCGCCAGACTGGCATGCATCAGCAGCCCGCACACGGTGTGCATGCGGAACCGGCCGTCCTTGTCCTGGCCGCTGTTCACCCGGCAGGTCTGGCCGATCTTCTCCGGGTGCTCGCGTTGGAAGGAGAACTCGGTGGTATCCTGAAGAATCAGGATGGGACCGGTGGTCGCGCCGACACGCTGACGTGTCGCGTCGAAGTGCCCGGAGAGGATGTCCCCTTCGCTCACCCGGTCGTTGGAGAAAACCGGTAGGCCGCCTTGGTGTTGGCCCAGTCCTGGCAAGCCAGAGGGATGCTGTCCCCCATTGCCCCGGCCATCTGATCGAGCAACGTGCTCAGGCGCCGCTCCAGCCGCTCGTCGGCAAGACGGCACCCGGCGAGTTCATCCTCGATCCAGGCGTTGGTTCCCGTGACCATCGGCACCTCCCAAACATCGTTCAGGATCAACAGACCGATGGTCACGTCGTCTGGGCTGGCAGACATTATCCCGCCCCGGCGCTGACATGTGGGTAATTGAAAGGCTCGCCGGACGCTTACAACCATGCCGCCCGTCGCCGCGATGGCACCCGCCATGAGGCCGAGACTGTGGAGGCCATGCCTGGGATGGTCTGTCGCAGAGGCCGTGCCCAGTCCCGGACCATGGTCTGCTGACCGGCGAAGCCGAGAGCCTTGATCTCCCGCCAGGGCCGTGCGGCATTGTGGCAGCCTTCGTCCCAGCGCCGCCGCAGATGATCGAGGAACGGGTCGACTTGGCTGCCTTTGGCCGGCTGGCGCCAAGGTGGTGGCTGCCCGGAAGGTATTCACGAAACCGCTTCCTCTACCGCGTGAGCGGTTTAGTCCTCTGGCGCAAAGCGGACAGTCTTTAGATGCCGTGATGGACCTTGCCTCAAGCTCTGGCTTGGACGAGCAGATGAACCGCGCCGTGAAACGTCCTGAGGTTCCCGGAGGCCTCTTTTCTTAACTGGACTGTGGCTCTGGAGAGGGCTTATTAATTTCCAACTTCATCTTGCTCAATCAACAGGTCTGCAGCTCTGATATCTAGAACGGATGCAAGGTCCTGCAGGACAAGCACCGTTGGATTGCGGATCCCTCGCTCCATACCACTCACATAAGTCCGATCCAGACGCGCTTGATGGGCCAACTCCTCCTGTGAGAGGCCGGCAGCCTTCCGATAGCGGCGAAGATTGCTGCCGACCAGCCTGCGTACATCCATCCACGCAGGCGGCCATTTTGTGGTTTATCTTACCACGGACTATAGTCCACATTTATCGTTGACTACCGGTGCACGCCAAGCCCAACTCAGGCCACCGCAGAGGCCCTGATACGAAGGAGGCTTGTACAAATGTCGTCCGCACTCACCTCGACCCAGATCGGCAAGGTCGGCGAAACCATCGTCGGAGCGCAGCTCATGCTCGCCTCGGCCGGCCGGCTGTCCCCCTTCCTGCCAATCGCCGACGATGGCGGCATCGACCTCGTCGTCCACGACAAGGTCACCGGCCGCTCCCTCACCATTCAGGTCAAGGGCCGCGTCGCCAAGGAGGAGGACACGCTCGGCTACACCCAGTTCGACGTCCGCACCGCCACTTTCCGCGAGGAGGATGGCATGTTCCTGCTTGCCGTCCTGCTCGACCTCGGCAAGGGGGGGATCCAACGCGCATGGCTCATCCCCATGGCCGAACTGGCAGCTGTGTCCATGCGCAAGGCGGAAAAGCTCACCATCACTCCCAGCCCGAACCCCGCTTCCAAGGATCGCTATACGCCTTACCGTTGCCTCGACATGGCAGACGTCGCCACACGCCTGATCGACCACTTTGACGCCGCACACCTCCCTCAGACGCCGCTGGTCTAAAAAACAGCGAGCGGCAAACTTGATGGTTTTCTTCGAACCGCGCTTATGGTTCAGTCTCAGGTGCCTGAAGTGAGACCCGGCTGGGGGGACGTGATGTCCCCTAGTGTGATGCGATACGGCGGGGAAGTAGCTTCGAGATGAGGGCGCGACGCCCGATGGGCTCGTGATCCGGTCGAGTGATTCGACCGGGGTCCGAGGTTTGCCATCGCGGGTCGCGCCATTTTTGTTTTCATTGGCGCGGTCCCGCTTAACCTCAGCGGGAGCAACCCCATGACTGCCCTGACGATTGAATACCGTTCGCTGGCTTCGTTTCTGCCACGCGAGCGCACCCCGCGCACGCACAGCAAGAAGCAGATCCGCCAGATCGCCGACAGCATCACCGCCTTCGGCTGGACCAATCCCATCCTGATCGACGGCGACGGCCGCGTCGTTGCCGGCCATGGCCGCCTCGCCGCCGCCAAGCTCCTCGGCATCGACAGTATCCCGACGATCTGTCTGTCCGACATGACCCAGGCCCAGTTGCGCGCTTACGCCATCGCCGACAACCGGCTCGCCGAGAATGCCGGTTGGGATCGTGATCTCCTCGCCATCGAGTTCCGCTACATCGCCGAGCTCGACGCCTCCTTCGACCTCCCCCTCACCGGCTTCGATCTCGGCGACATCGAGTTCATGCTCGACGGCGAGACGGTCGCGAACGATCGGGACGACGCTGTTCCCGATCCCGATTCCACCCGGCCGGCGGTGTCCCGGCCGGGTGACCTCTGGCAACTCGGTCCGCACCGTCTGCTGTGCGGTGATGCCCGCGATCCCGAGGCCTACCGCCGCCTGCTCGAGGGACGGACAGCCCAGATGGTCTTCACCGACCCGCCCTACAACGTCCCGATCGACGGCCATGTCTGCGGCGGCGGTAGCGTGCACCACGACGAGTTCATCATGGCCTCCGGCGAGATGGACGAGGCCCAGTTCACCAGCTTCCTCACCACCGTCCTGCGCAACCTCGCCGCCCACAGCCAGGACGGCTCGATCCACTATGCCTGCATGGACTGGCGCCACATCGGCGAGCTGCTCGCCGCCGGACGCGCCGCCTATGCCGAGCTGAAGAACCTGTGCGTCTGGAACAAGGACAACGGCGGCATGGGCAGCTTCTACCGCTCCAAGCATGAGCTGGTCTTCGTCTTCAAGAACGGCACCGCGCCACACATCAACAACTTCGAGCTCGGCCAGAACGGCCGCTACCGCACCAATGTCTGGGACTATCCCGGCGCCAACTCCCTCAAGGCGGAGCGGATGGAGGAGCTGCGGATGCACCCCACCGTCAAGCCGGTCGCCTTGGTGGCCGACGCGATCCGCGACTGCTCGCACCGCGGCGGGCTGGTCCTCGACCCCTTCGCCGGCAGCGGCACCACCCTGATGGCAGCCGAGCGCACCGGGCGCGAGGCCTGCGTCCTGGAGCTCGATCCGCGCTACGTCGACACCATCATCCGGCGCTGGCAGACGGCGAGCGGCCAGGACGCCGTGCATGCCGATAGCGGCGAGACCTTCGCCGGGATCGCCGATTGGCAGCGCGTGCTCGCCTGAGCCGCCCTTCCACCTTCGTAAACATTCACGAACCCAACAGGGAAAACGACCATGTCGGATAAGTACGATGTCGGCTATGGCAAGCCGCCGCGCCACAGCCGGTTCAAGAAGGGCCGCTCGGGCAATCCCGCCGGCCGTCCGAAGGGCAGGCGGCGCATCGAGCAGACGTTGCTGAAGCTGGCCATGCAGGTCTGTACCATACGCCGCAATGGAGAGATTGAGCAGGCCAACGTGCTGGAGGCGTTGTTTCATGTGATTGTTGTGCAAGCCAGCAAGGGGAACGCCGGCATCGCGATAAAGCTGACGGAACTCCTGCTCAAGGTGGAGGAGCGCGCCGAGAGCCGTGCTGCCACCACTGTATTTGCCCAGCCCACCGGGGTGCTGGTTGTTCCCGGCATGATGGAGATCGATGATTGGGAGAAGGCGGCGGAGAAGCAGCAGGCTCAGTACCGCAGCGCAGTCGGCGACCCGCCGGGAGAGGAGGCGGAACTGGAACTCGCCGACCCCGGAGAGTATCGCTGACGGCACCGGGGCCTTCGTCCCGCCGGGGCTGCGGATAGCGTCACGAGGCCCCGGATAAGGAGTGGATCGCAGCGGCAAAGAGAGCGTGTCTGGACGGAAGGGGCGGTCAGCGGGACCCCCCCCCCAACCGGAAGGACAACCTCATGCCCAGTCCCCATTCCACTGCCGTCCCGACTCCCGACGACGCGGCCGGACCGCCCAAGCCCGGCTCCAAGGAGGCGCTCCTGATCGCCCTGCTGCGCCGGGACAACGGCGCCACCCTCGACGATCTCACCGCCGCCACCGGCTGGCAGAGGCATTCGGTCCGCGGCGCCATCGCCGGCCGGATCAAGCGCCGTCTCGGTCTCGCCATCCGGTCGGAGAAGACTGAAGCGGGCCGCCGCTACCGTATCGTCGAGGCCGGCTGATGGCGAAGGTCACGCCGCTCTCCACCGAGGCGATCGACACCCTCCTCGCCAGCCTGCCCACCCTGTCGCTCGACGAGCTACGCCGGGAATGGAAGCACCACCTCCACAGCCCGCCTCCCGCCGGCCGCAGCCGCGAGCTGCTCCGCGGCCTGATCGCCTGGAAACTTCAGGATGCTGCCTTCGGCGGCCTCTCCCCTGACGCCAAGCGCCGGCTGGTTCGCCTCGCCGACAGCCTGGAGCGCAGGCCCGGCCACAGCCCGCCGCCCAAACCCACCCTCCGGCCCGGCACCGTCCTCACCCGCGAATGGCGCGGCGTCCTCCATCAGGTCCGCGTCACCGCCGACGGCTTCGAGCACCTGGGCACCCGATTCGCCAGCCTCTCCGAAGTCGCCCGCGCCATCACCGGCACCCGCTGGTCGGGACCCGCCTTCTTCGGCCTGACCGCGCCCACCAGCCGGAAAGCCAAGCCATGAAGAAACCGCCGCTGATCCGCTGCGCCATCTACACCCGCAAATCGTCGGAGGAAGGGCTGGAACAATCCTTCAACTCGCTCGACGCCCAGCGTGAGGCCTGCACCGCCTACATCGCCAGCCAAGCCCACGAGGGCTGGCGCCTGATCGATGCCGCCTACGACGACGGCGGCTTCTCCGGCGGGTCGATGGAACGCCCCGGCCTGCAGCGCCTCCTCGACGACCTCGGGCGCGGCCGCATCGACGTGGTCGTCGTCTACAAGGTCGACCGGCTGACCCGCTCGCTCGCCGACTTCGCCCGCATCGTCGAGATCCTAGACGCCCGCGGCGCCTCCTTCGTCTCGGTCACCCAGCACTTCAACACCACCTCCTCGATGGGACGGCTCACCCTGAACGTGCTGCTCTCCTTCGCCCAGTTCGAGCGCGAGGTCACCGGCGAGCGCATCCGCGACAAGTTCGCCGCCTCGCGCCGCAAGGGCTTGTGGATGGGCGGCAACCCGCCGCTCGGCTACGATGTGGCGGACCGCAAGCTGGTGGTCAACGACGAGGAGGCCGAACGGGTCCGCGCCATCTTCGAGCGCTACGCCGAGCTCGGCTCGGTGAAGCTCTTGGCCGCCGACCTCCAGGAGCGGGGCGTGACCAGCAAGCACTGGACAACCCAGGGCGGGGCAACCCGCGGCGGCGTGGCCTTCAGCCGGGGCGCCCTGTACAAGCTGCTGAACAACCGGGTCTACCGCGGCGAGGCCATGCACAAGGGCACCGCCCATCCCGGCGAGCACGCGGCCATCGTGCCGGACGCGCTGTGGGAGCGAGCACAGGCGGTGATGGAGGAGAACCGGGTGGAGCGCGAGACGGCCGAACGGGTGACGGCGCCCTCGCCGCTGGCCGGGCTGCTGTTCGACGACCGCGGCAACCCGATGAGCCCGTCGCATGCCAGCAAGAAGGGGCGGCGCTACCGCTACTATGTCAGCCAAGCAGTGCTGAACCATCGCCCGGAGGCCGCCGGATCGCTGACCCGGGTTCCGGCGCAGGCGGTGGAGGAGCTCGTGCTCGACCGGGTGTCGGCGCTGCTGACCGCCGCCGAGCAGCGGCGCTGGACGGCAGCGGCTCCGGTCGAACGGACTGAACGACTCGCCGCCCTGCTGCAGCGGGTCGAGCTTGGAAGCGACCGGGTGCGGATCACGGTGCGGCGCCTGGACGGGGTCGAGGCGCGGGCCGCGGCCCGGATCACGTCGCCGCACGACCGTCTCGTCGAGAACGGCGACACGCTGGTGCTGGAGGTGGCGGCGCGGCTGAAGACCTGGGGCGGGGAGCGGGTGATCGTCGGGCCGGATGGGCGGGAGCTCCGTGAGCAGCCGCAGGTCGACGACACGCTGATGAAGGCGCTGGCGCGGGCGCACCGCTGGTGTCGGCAATTGGCCTCGGGCGAGGTCGCCTCGGTGGCGGCGCTGGCGGAGACGGCCGGCTGCACCCCGGCCTATGTGACCCAGCTGCTGTCGTTGGCCTTCCTGGCCCCGGACATCGTGGAACTGATCCTGCGCGGCGCCCAGCCGAAGCGGCTGACGCTGGCGGCTCTGCTGGCCGCGAAGCTTCCTCTCTCGTGGCGGGAGCAGCGCCGGGTTCTGGGGCTGCCGCCGGCCCAGTAACGTTTGGCCCCGGAAACCGAAGTCTTTGGCGGACCGCCGGAGAAACGGCCGAACTCAGGGAATAAAATGGGGCTGTTTTTCGCTCCGGAACGGCGGCCGAACAGACACAGAGCGCCGACAAGTCACCGTATACACGGTGCTCTTCGGCGCTGGTGTCGATCAGAGCGAATTTGCACTGAGTTGGTGGCGGAGGGAGAGGGATTCGAACCCTCGATACGCTTTTGACGTATACACACTTTCCAGGCGTGCGCCTTCAACCGCTCGGCCACCCCTCCCCGGAGGACGGCGTTATAGCCAGCCAAGGCGGGGCACGCAAGCCCCGTTTGCGCTCCGTGCAATTTTTTTCCATCCCGGCCGGCTCACCCGAGTTCGCGGACCAAATCCTCGACGGTGCGGCACAGCAGCGTGATGTCCTGCGGACGTGACAGCCGGTGGTCGCCGTCCTTCACCAGGGTCACCCGTATGTCGTCGCCCGTCAGCGCTTCAGCCAGAGTCAGGCTGACGCGCCACGGCACGTCGGGGTCGCGCTGGCCATGCAGCAAGCGCACCGGGCCGGTGAAGGCGATGGGGCCGCGCAGCAGTAGGTGGTTGCGGCCATCCTCGATCAGGGCGCGGGTGATCGGCTGAGGTTCCGGACCATACTCGGATGGGCGGTTCCAAACGCCGTTTTCCAGGATCTCCCGTCGCACCTCCGCATCGAACAGGTCCCACATCAAGTCCTCGGTGAAGTCGGGGGCGGGGGCGATGCCCACCAGTCCCGCCACACGCTCGGGCCGGCGCAGCGCGGTCAGCAGCATCGTCCAGCCGCCCATCGAGGACCCGACCAGGATCTGTGGACCGCTCGTCACGGCGTCCAGCACCGCCAGCGCGTCGTCGGCCCACAGGCCGATGGTGCCGTCGGCGAAGTTTCCGCTGGAGGCGCCGTGCCCCTGGTAGTCGAAACGGGTGAAGGCCAAGCCCTGCGACACCGCCCAACTTTCCAGAGCCAGCGCCTTGGTGCCGGTCATGTCCGACATGAAGCCGCCCAGGAACATCACGCCGGGCCGTCCCCGTCCCGCTTCGCTGGCTGGGATGTGATGATAGGCTATGGTCGCGGCACCGTGCGTTAGGCTATGGTGCGCGCCGCCCGTGGCGGCTGCGGTTTCGTTCATGGGGTCACCTGTTGGACGGACAGCCGTGGACAAGCCGGGCCGACCCTTTCGAGCAGCCGGCGCCATGGATTTCGATCCCCAGTTTACCATCGACGACCCCGCGCGCAACGACGCCCGCCCCGACCGGGATGCCCCCTGGCCAGGCGGCCGGGCGCCGACCGTGCTCCAGGTGGTGCCGACGCTGGTCACCGGCGGGGCGGAGCGCGGCTGCATCGACATGGCGCTCGCCTTGGCCGAGGCCGGCGGCACGCCGCTGGTCGCCTCGCAGGGCGGGCCGATGGTGCGCGAGCTCGACCGCGCCGGCATCCCCCATCTGACGCTGCCGCTGGCCTCCAAGAACCCGCTGACCATCCGCCGGAACGCGCGCAAGCTGGCGCGCGTCATCCGCGAACGCCGGGTCGACATCGTCCACGCCCGCTCCCGCGCACCGGCCTGGAGCGCGTGGCTCGCCTGCAAGGAGACCGGCGCGCGCTACATGACCACCTTCCACGCTCCCTACAATTTCGGCAACGGGCTGAAGCGCTGGTACAATTCGGTGATGGCGCGGGGCGAGCGGATCGTCGCGATCTCCGACTTCATCCGCCGCCACATCCTGGACAGCTACACGGTCGATCCCGACCGCATCCGCACCATCCACCGCGGCATCGACCGCGCGGTCTTCGCCCCCGACCGGGTCAGTTCGACCCGGCTGGTGCAGTTGTCAAAGCAGTGGCGCCTGCCCGATGACCGGCCCGTGATCCTGCTGCCCGGCCGGCTGACCCGCTGGAAGGGCCAGACCGTGCTGATCGAGGCGTTGGAGAAGCTCGGCCGCAAGGACGTGGTCTGCCTGCTGGTCGGCTCCGACCAGGGTCGGTCGGCCTACCGGCAGGAACTGGAGGCGCGGGTCGCGCGCGCCGGGCTCGGCGGCGTCGTGGTGATGACCGACCATTGCAGCGACATGGCGGCGGCTTATCTGCTGTCCACCGTCGTCGTCTCCGCCTCGCGCGAGCCGGAGGCGTTCGGGAGGGTCATCGTGGAGGCGCAGGCGATGGGCAAGCCGGTGATCGTCTCGGCCATCGGCGCCTACCAGGAAACCGTCATCCCCGGCGAGACCGCCTGGGTGGTGCCGCCGGCCGACCCGGACGCGCTGGCGAATGCCCTGCGCGAGGCGCTGTCGCTGACGCCCGAGCAGCGCGACGCCATCGGCGCCCGCGCCCAGGCCTTCGTCGCCGACCGCTACACCAAGGAGCGCATGTGCGCCGACACGCTGGGCGTCTACGCCGAGCTGATGGCGGAACGCTGACGCCTTCCTTCCCTTCCCTCCGCACCCCATCGGGCATCATGGCCGACATCCAGCAGCTTTCCGGCATCGCCGCCGTCATCGACCGCTACGACGGGTTCATCCTCGACCTTTGGGGAGTCCTGCACGACGGGGAGCGCGCCTATCCCGGCGTTCCCGATTGCCTGGACCGCATGAACGCCGCCGGCAAGACGATCTGCCTGCTGTCCAACGCGCCGCGCCGCACCGGCGGAGTGATCGCCAAGCTGGACGGCATGGGGCTGGGGCGCGACCGCTACCACCACGTCATGACCTCGGGCGAGGCGACCTACGAGGCGCTGAAGCGGCGTGACGATCCGTGGCACGCGGCGTTGGGGCGGCGGCTCTACCACATCGGGCCGGAGCGCGACGTCGACGTCTTCGAGGGGCTGGGCTACACCGTCGCCGCGACGCCGGAGGAGGCCGACTTCGTGCTGAACACCGGCATCGTCGTGTTCGGCGAGACGGTGGAGGATTATCAGCCGCAGCTCGACGCCTGTCTGGCCGCCCGGCTGCCGATGATCTGCGCCAACCCGGACCTGATCGTGATGGTCGGCCCGCAGATGGTGATCTGCGCCGGGACGCTGGCCGCGCGCTACGAAACGATGGGCGGCGACGTGCGCCAGCACGGCAAGCCCTACGCCCCGGTCTACGACCGCTGCCTGTCGCTGATGGGGCTGGCCGACAAGAGCCGCATCCTGGCGGTGGGCGACAGCCTGCGCACCGACGTGGCCGGCGCCAACGCCGCCGGGCTGGACGTGGCGCTGGTCACCGCCGGCATCCATCAGGAGGAGTTGGGCGGCGCCGCCTGGGGGGAGGCCGTCGATGCGGCCAATCTGCGGGCCATCGCCGATGCGGCGGGGCATGTCCCGACCTACGCGCTCCCCAGCCTCCGGTGGTGAGGAGGGGGCGTCCGTCGCCCCCTTCCCGCTGAATGCATGGAAGGGGGAAGGACGCTTCCTCTCCTACCGCGCGAACAGCCGGTACAGCGCCGAATGGTCCAGACCGCCGTCGCCCTGGTCGGCCAGCATCTCGAACAGCTCCAGCGTCAACCCCAACGCCGGCAGGTCGATGTCGCACTGCTCGGCCAACTGCTCGGCTTGACGCAAGTCCTTGATCTGGGTGGTCACGCGGCCGCCCGGCGTGAAGTCGCCGGACACCATCCGCCCGCCGTGCAGGTCGAGGATGCGCGACTCCGCGAAGCCGCCCCGGATGGCGTCGCGCACCCGCGCCGGATCCGCGCCGGCCGCCTTGGCGAGCGCCAGCGCCTCCGCCACCGCGCCGATCGTCAGGCCGACGATGACTTGGTTGGCCGTCTTGGCGATCTGCCCGGCGCCGCTGTCGCCGACATGGGTGACGCGGCGGCCCATCGCCTGGAACAGCGGCAGGGCGCGGGCGAAGGACGCCTCCGTGCCCCCGGCCATGATGGTCAGCGTCGCCGCCTCCGCCGCGACCGTGCCGCCGGACACCGGGGCGTCGACCCAGTCGGCGCCGGCCGCGCGCACCCGCGCCGCAAGGGCGCGCGTCGCCTCCACGGCGGTGGTGCCCATGTCCACGACCAGATGTCCGGGGCGCAGGGCCGGCAGCAGCGCCTCGGTCACGCTCTCCACGGCGACCGTGTCGGTCAGCGTCAGAACGATGGTCTCGGCCTGCCCGGCGACCGCCAGGGGGCCGGTGGCGGCCAGCATGCCCTCGGCCGCCAGTTCGGCGACCGGGCCTTGGCTGCGGCTGGCGATCACCAGCGAGGCGCCGGCCCTGGCGAGCGCGCGGGCCATCGGCTTGCCCATCAGGCCCAGCCCGATGAAGCCGACGGTCTGCCCCGACAGGTCGGGGCGGAAAGTCTCGTCCGTCACGGTTCTGTCCGTCATGGCCGCCCTCACAGGCGCATGTGGCGGGCGCGGGCGCCACGCTCGATGGCGGCGGCGCACAGGCGGTCGACGCCCAACCGGTGGCGGATCATCTCCAGCATGCGCAGTTCCTCCTGCGAGGCCTTGGCGTCGGCGGCGGCGATGTCGCAGGCCACCGCGTAGGCGGTCTCGCGCAGCTTGGCCGGCACCGCCTGCTCGACGATGGTCAGCACGGTGTCCAGCCCGTCGTTGTCGGACAGCATGGCCGTGCATTCGCGGGTCGCGGCCATCACCTGATCGCCGTTGAAATCGCGGAAGATGGGCAGGTAGCGGACGTTCTCGCCGATGGTCTGGAGCTCGTCGTCGGTCATGTCGCCGTCGCAGGCCGACACCAGGACCATGACGTAGATCAGCGCGCTGTGGTGGTCGATCATTGGCTTTCTCATGGAGCGGGCCGTCCTCCGAACCGGGAGGCCCCGTCGCGGCCTATCTTGCCCGGTGGCGGCGCCCCGTCAAGGGTGCCATGCCCCAGGCGGGAGGATCGCCGGCTCGACAGGAACCGTTCGTGACTTCTATTGTCCGCGCCATGTCCGTCGTGTTCAATGTCGCTCTTCCCGTATTCGCCATCATCCTGGCCGGAGTCCTGGCCGGAAAGGCGAAGCTGCTTGGCCCCGCCGCATCGGAGGCGTTGAACAAGTTCGTCTACTGGATGGCCCTGCCCCCGGTGCTGTTCCTCGGCACCGCGCGGCGGTCGCTGCCCGAGATCTTCAACGGGCCGTTCATCGGCGCCTTCCTGGGCGCGATGCTGGCGGTCTACGCGCTGGGCGCGCTGGCCGGCCGGCTGATCCGCCGCGAGCGCACGCAGATCCACTGCATGCAGGGGCTGAACGCCAGCTTCTCCAACACCGGCTACATGGGGATCCCGCTGTTCCTGGCCGCCTTCGGGCCGGACCATCTGGCCCCCACCATCCTGGCCACCGTCATCATGAGCGCCGTCATGGTCGGCATCGCGGTGATCTGGCTGGAGTTCGCCAACAGCCACGGCAACGGGCTGGGCAAGGCGCTGCGCGACGTCGGGAGGGCGCTGGCGAAGAACCCGCTGATCGTCGCGACGGCGCTCGGCATCGCGTGGTCGGCGCTGTTGCCCGGCGTGGCGGTGCCCAAGCCCGTCGCCACCTTCTGCGAGCTGATGGGCGCGCCGGCCGGTCCCTGCGCGCTGTTCGCCATCGGCCTGTTCCTGGCCACCCAGAGGCTGACCGCCGGGCTGGCCGAGGCCGGCTGGATCAGCGCCATGAAGCTGCTGGTGCAGCCGGCCCTGACCTGGGCGCTGACCCAGACGCTGTTCCCGATGGATCCCTTCTGGACGGGATCGGCGGTCATCCTGGCGGCGCTGCCCACCGGCGCCCTGACCTTCGTGGTCGCTCAGCAGTACCAGATCTACGTGGAGCGCACCTCGTCGGCGATCCTTGTCTCGACGGTGCTGAGCGTCGTCACGCTGTCGGCGCTGCTGGCGGTCTACGCGCCCGCGGGATGAGCGGGGCCGGGCGCCTTGCCGTCCGGGGAAACCCGCATCGTCCCGCTTTGCAGATCGTGATATTTTCAGGATTCTTGCTGTTGCCAGCCTCACCTGAAAAGCAGGATGGGGAATCGCGGAAAATTTCTCGGAAGCGCTTGAAATCAATGACTCTTTCAAGAAGGAAGGCCTGTATTTTCATTAACCCTTCGCATTCATAATCTCCCATCTACCGGAGAAATATTTCTTATATTGTAGATATATAGTATTATTTTTGTTAAAATACATCTTGAGGATTTATATCAGTCATAACATTTGGGTATATCACTCCACAAACAAACTAATATGCGGAACATTTATTGACGATGTCTCGTCAATGACACATTTAGTCATAGAACCATCGTTGTGGTCGCATACCACTGTATGCTAGCAGTGCCTCACCCGCATGCCGTGAGCAGAAAATTCCAAATTCACCACGGCCTGTTAGGCACCGGCAATGAAAATTGGATTTTCGTAAATGAACAGCTTTGAAAACTTGACGATCCGGACGAAGCTCCTGGCTATCCTCGGCTCGCTCCTTTTCCTCGTCGTTGGACTTGGAGTGTTTTCGCTCGATCGTCTTTCGGTCGTCAACGATCAAGCTGCTGAAATTCGTGACAACTGGCTGATCGGCGTCGGTCTCCTGGGCGACATCCGAGCCACCACCC
Source organism: Azospirillum doebereinerae (assembly GCF_003989665.1). Taxonomy (GTDB): domain Bacteria; phylum Pseudomonadota; class Alphaproteobacteria; order Azospirillales; family Azospirillaceae; genus Azospirillum; species Azospirillum doebereinerae. Next base: position 15,620 of record NZ_RZIJ01000004.1, read on the forward strand.
AGCATTACCGCTCCCAGGAAGCCACCCACATCCTCTCGATCACGCCGGCCGACCAGCAGCTTTCCGAGGAGCGTTTGGCCGGCTATGGCAAGACGGTCGAGGAAAAACAGCGGGATTACGAGAAGACCATCCTTCTTCCCCAGGAAAAGCAGCTCTACGCCAGCTTCGCGACCGCTTGGGAGGAGTACCTCAAGATCAGCCGCGAGAAGGTGATCCCGGCTTCGCAAAAGAACGAAAACGAAAAAGCCGCCGCCCTCTTCCGCACCGAATCGCGAGAAGCGATCTTCAAGGTCGTCGGTATCCTGCAGGATCTGACCGCCCTCAACACCAAGATGGGCGGCGCGGCGGCCGATCGCGGGGAAGAGGCCTACACCAACGCCGTCTTCTGGATCGCCGGCGCCATCGTGCTGGCCCTGATCCTCGGCATTGTCGCCGCCATGGCGGCGGTGGCGACCATCTCGCGCCCCATCGACCGGCTGACCGGCGTCATGCACCGCCTGTCCAAGCGCGACTACGCGGCCGAGGTGGCCGGCGGCGAGCGCCGGGACGAGATCGGCGCGATGGCTCGCGCGGTTCAGGTCTTCAAGGACGGGCTGATCGAGACCGACCGGCTGACCGCCGTCCAGGCCGCCGAGCAGGAGCAGAAGCAGCGCCGCGCGGAAGCCGTCGACCGCCTGATCCGCGGCTTCGAAGCGGAGGCGGCCGACGCGCTGCGCACCGTCGCGGCGGCGGCCACCGAGTTGGACAGCACCGCCCAGGGCATGGCGCGGACCGCCACCCAGACCCGCGAGCAGGCGACCTCCGCGTCCGCCGCCGCCGAGCAGACCAGCGCCAACGTCCAGACCGTCGCCAGCGCGTCGGAGGAGATGTCGACCGCGATCCGCGAGATCGGAACGTTGGTGACCCGCTCCACCGGGATCGCCAGCCAGGCGGTGACCGAGGCCAGCCAGACCAACGATACCGTGCGCGGCCTCGCCGACGCCGCCCAGCGGATCGGCGCGGTCGTCCAGCTCATCACCAGCATCGCCGGGCAGACCAACCTGCTGGCGCTGAACGCGACCATCGAGGCGGCGCGTGCGGGTGAAGCCGGCAAGGGCTTCGCCGTCGTCGCCAGCGAGGTCAAGGGCCTCGCCAACCAGACCGCCCGAGCCACCGAGGAGATCGCCGCCCAGATCGCCGCGATCCAGGAGGCCACCGGCGGTGCCGTGAAGGCCATCGAGAGCATCAGCGGCACGATCACGTCGATCAGCGACATCTCGACCTCCATCGCCGCCGCCATCGAGGAGCAGGGGGCGGCCACCGCCGAGATCTCGCGCAACGTCCAGCAGGCCGCCATCGGCACGCAGCAGGTGTCCTCGACCATCGGCGACGTGACCGAAGCGACCGGCGAGACCGGCGCCGCCGCCAACCAGGTGCTCGGCGCCGCCGGCAGCCTGTCGCAGCAGGCCGAGAACCTGCGCCGCGAGGTGGACCAGTTCCTGGCGGCCATCAAGGCGGCGTAGGGGTACCGCGCGGGGCGTCCCGCTGGAGCACGCCATCAGGGCAATCGCTTAGAGCCCCTCTCCCCCTGCGGGAGAGGGGTTGGGGTGAGGGGGCGCAAACGTCTCCTTCGCCTTCGGCGAACACCCCTCATCCCAACCCTTCTCCCGCAAGGGGAGAAGGGCTCTTTTCATGGTGTGGAGAGTCTTCCAGCGTCTGCCCCGGCTCTCACCAGCCCCGTAGAAACTCCGCCGTCTCCGTCACCGCCTGCTTCAGCCCGACCCGCTTGACCTCCACCCCCTCGGGGAAGGCGCCGAACAGGCGGCTCGGCATCATCGGGTCGAGCAGCACGAAGACGCCGGTGTCGTCGGCCCGGCGCACCAGACGGCCGAAGGCCTGCTTCAGCCGCAGGCGGGCGATCATGTCCTCGTAGCGGCGGCGGCCGAAGGCCTCGCGGCGGGCGCGGTGCAGGATGTCGGGGCGCGGCCAGGGCACGCGGTCGAACACGATCAGCCGCAGGGACCGCCCTGGCACGTCCACCCCGTCGCGCACCGCGTCGGTGCCGAGCAGGCAGGCGTGCTCCTCCCCCCGGAAGATGTCGATCAGCGTCGCCACGTCGAGCGGATCGACGTGCTGGGCGTAGAGCGGGATGCCGACCGCGTCGAGCGGCTCGGCGATGCGGTCGCGCACGGCGCGCAGGCGGCTGATGGCGGTGAACAGCCCCAGCCCCCCACCGCCGGCCGCCAGGAACAGCGACTTGTAGGCCGCCGACACCTGACCCAGATCGTCCTTGCGCACGTCGGTGACCACGAAGACGCGGGTGCGGCTGGGGTAGTCGAAGGGCGACGGCACCTGGGCGCGGATCGCCGGCATCGGCAGATGGGTGGCGCCGCAGCGGTCCTCCGCCGCGCGCCAGTCCTGCCCGACGTCGCCGGTGCCGTCGGTCAGCGTCGCCGAGGTCACCACCATGCCATGCGCCGGCCCGGCCAGCGCCTCGGCGAAGGGAACCGTCGGGTCGACCCAATGGCGGTAGAGGCCGACGTCCACGTCGCGCCCCTCGATGCGCTCCACCGCGAACCAGTCGACGAACTGCGACGGCGTCTCGCTCGGCAGGGTGCGCAGCATCGAGCGCCACGCCTCCACCGTCATCGTGCCGCGCCGGTGCAGGCCGCGCGACAGCGCGTCGATGCGGCGGCGCTGGTCGGATTCCAGCTCGGCCGACTCGTCCTCCAGCCGCTGGGCCAGCCGGCGCGACAACGCTTCGAGCGGTTCGGACAGGCGGACCAGCGCCTGCTCCAACTCCGCCGCCGCCTCGACCAGACCGTCCACCGGGTAGGCCTTGTCGGCCTCCAGGCTGTAGACGCCGCCCTGCCCGGCGGTGCGGGCGTAGACCTGCTGGCGGGCCAGCGTCAGGAAGCGCTCGGTCGGCCCCTGCGGGTTGTCGGCCGACAGCCGCGCCCCCCAGCCGTCCGACGGCAGCACGCGGGCGCCGATCAGCACGGCGTCGAGATGGGCCAGCGCCTCCTCGTCCCCGGCGACGATGTCCTCCAGCCGGCGCTTCAGGCCGCGCGCCCGGCTGCGCCCGGTCTCCTCGGCGCCGAGCAGCCAGCGCCGCAGCTCCTGCGTCTCGCGCCCGGTCAGGTGGCCGGCGAAGGCGCTGTCGGCGGCGTCGAAGACGTGGTGCCCCTCGTCGAAGACGTAGCGGCTGGGCAGCGTCGGTTCCTCGCCGCCGCCCAGCGCCGCCTGCACCATCACCAGCGCGTGGTTGGCGATCACCACGTCGGCGCGGCGCGCCCGGCGGATGCTTTTCTCAACGTAGCAGCGGCCGTAATGGTCGCAGGCCGAATAGATGCACTCCCCGCGCCGGTCGGCGAGGCCCAGCGTCGGCCCGCGCCCGGCGATGTCGACCAGCCAGCCGGGGAAGTCGCCGCCGGTCATGTCGCCGTCGCGGGTCGCCGCCGCCCAGCGCGACATCAGCCCGACCCCCACCGCGTGGTGCGGCTGGAAGGCCATGGCGCGGATCGCCTCCTCCAGGTTCAGCAGGCAGAGGTAGTTCTCGCGCCCCTTGCGCAGCACGACCTTGCGCGCCTTGGTCGCCGGATCGGGGTAGAGCCGGTCCAGCTCCGCGTCGATCTGGTGCTGGAGGTTGCGGGTGTAGGTGGAGATCCAGACCGTGCCGCCGTTCTTCTCCGCCCACACCGTCGCCGGGGCGAGGTAGCCGAGCGTCTTGCCCACCCCCGTTCCGGCCTCCGCCAGCACGACGGTCGGGGTGTCGGGCGCGGAGCGCGGGGCGAAGGCGGCGGAGACGGCGCTGGAGTAGTCGGCCTGCTGCGGGCGCGGCTCCGCCATCTTGCCCGGCACCGAGGCCGACAGCATGACGGCGAGACGCCGGCGCGCCTCGTCGGGATCGACCGAGTTCTGGGCCGGAGGCGGCGGCGGCGCGCCCTCCTCCCACTCCTTGATGCGGGTCCAGACGCGCAGGCCCGCGCGGCCTCCCTTGTCCGGCCCGTCCGGTTTACCGAGCGCGGCCATCACCGGCGGCGCCCAAAGCCAGCCGGCGCGCCCCATCTCCCAGGCGAAGGCGACAGGGTCGGACGCTTCCTCGCGCCCCGCCGCGCCGAGATCGCCCAGCAGGCGCCGCACCACGCGTTGCAGGGCCAGCGCCTCGGCCTCGTGGCCCTCGGGGATGGGTAGGTCGAGCGCCTCGGCCAGACCGCGCGGGGTCGGCACGCAGAAGCGCGCGGGATGCACGAAGGCGAATAGCTCCAGCGCGTCGAAGGCCGGGAAGGGCTCGATGCCCAGACGGCGGGCGAAGGCGCGGGCGTGGCAGACCAGCGGGGCCACCCGGCGGCGCACCCGCGACGCGGCGGCGGCCAGCGTCAGCTCCTCCACCTCGCCGTCGAGGGAGAGCGCCACGACCTTCCGCGCGCCGGCCACCATGGCGGGCGCGTCGTCGAGCCGGGGAAGCTGTTCGGGATCCGTGCTGATGTCCATCGCGCGCACTATAGGAGGAGGATGCCGGCCAAAGCGAGCGCCGCTTGTTGACGGACGGCGCCGCCACCCCCATTGAGAAGCGGCGTGAACGGAGCGGGGACGGCATGCGGCGCGTGTTGCGGTGGGCGTTGGTCGGGACGCTCGGTCTGGTGGCCCTGACGGTGGCCTGGGCGCTGCTCTACCGGGTGGCTCCGGTGCCCGGCACCCCGCTGATGCTGATCCGCGCGATGGGCGGGTCCGGGATGGACCGCAGTTGGGAACCGCTCGACGCGATCTCTCCCCACCTCGCCCGCGCGGTGATCGCGTCGGAGGACACCGCCTTCTGCGGCCATGGCGGTTTCGACTGGACCGCCATCGGCACCGCATTGGAGGACAACGAGGAGGGCAAGTCCTTGCGCGGCGGCAGCACCATCAGCCAGCAGACCGCCAAGAACGCCTTCCTGTGGCCCGCCCGCAGTTGGCTCCGCAAGGGCGCGGAGGCGTGGTTCACCCTGCTGATCGAGAGCCTGTGGCCCAAGCGCCGGATCCTGGAGGTCTATCTGAACATCGTCGAGTGGGACGACGGGGTCTATGGCGCCGAGGCCGCCGCCCGTCACCATTTCCGCAAGCCCGCCGCCGCCCTGACCCGGCGCGAGGCCGCCCTGCTGGCGGTGGTGCTGCCCAGCCCGCGCCACTGGTCGCCGAGCAGCCCCGGCCCCTACGTCGCCCGCCGGGCCGGGATCATCGAACGGCGGATGGCCGTCGTCGAACGCGGCGGTCTGGCCGACTGCGCGCGCTGACCCGATTTTAGGGCGACGTTTCCGAGGCCGGAAGCATCGTGCCGAGCAGCATCGCCAGGGATTGCAGATAGGCCATGTCGGCGGCGCTCCACTCCCGCATCGTGCCGGACTGCTCGCAGCACAGCACGCCGAACGGCGCGGTGTCGTGCATCAGAATGACATCCAGCAGGCTGCGCACCCCGGCCTGCTTGAAATAGCCGTCGGCGAAGCCCTTGGTGGCGGGGTGGTTGAGCGCGTCGGGAACCACCAGCCGGGCGTTGTTGGTGATGGCGCGGAAGTAATCCGGGTGATCGGCGCGGGCCAGGGTCTGGCCGGAGCTGTGCGTCCGCTCCCTGGCGTCGAAGATCGTGCGGCAGACCAGGAGATCCTGCCCGTCCTCGAAGATCCAGACGCTGGCGCGGAACACGCCGAGATCCTCGACGATGTCCTCGCAGGCCGCCTTCCAGACATCCCCGGTCGTGGCATGCCCGACGCGCAACCCGAACACCGCCGCCCGTGTCTTGTCCATTGAAACGCTCCGCCGCCTCTCTTCGGCATCTTAGGCGTCACAGTAACGGTGCAGCAATGGGTTGTTGTTGGCTGCCCTATCTTTAAGCAGATCGGCACCCGCAACCCGGTCGACTGGTTCGGCATAGACACAAGCTGGCCGGAGCCCCGGCGTGACCTTGATCGGCCCCAATGATCCTTGCGTTGCCGCGTCGGGGTGAACGAGGTAGGCTTGCCCGTCGGCACCGAAAGCACGCCAAGGTCTCGCTCCGCAACGCCCGCCCGCCTTAATCCGCACCGAAAAGTTGCAAGCACGCATGTCAAAGCCGACCGGGCATCGACCATTCCCCGTCCTTCCGCGCCTGCGGCCGGGGTTGCGCCGCGCGGTCCTCGCGCTGTGCGCCCTCGCGGTCCTCGCCGCGCCTGCCGACGCGGCGGACGTCGTGACGCCGGAGGTCCCGGCGACGGCGGCCCCGATGGCCGCCCGGCCGCCCGTCCGCGTGACGATGGACGACAACTACCCGCCCTTCAGCTTCCGCGACGCCCACGGCACCCACATGGGCCTCGTGCGCGACCTGTGGAAGCTGTGGTCGCAGCGGACCGGCGTGCCGGTGGAGTTCCTGGCGACCGACTGGGCGTTGGCCCGCAACCTGATCGAGACCGGCGGGGCCGACGTCATCGAGACCTTCTTCCGCAGCCCGGCCCGCGACCGCGTCTACAGCTTCTCGGAGCCCTACGCCACCATCGACGTGCCGATCTGGTTCAACGCCGATCTCGGCGGCATCACCGGGCCGGACTCCCTGCGCGGCTACAACGTCGGCGTCAAGGAGCGCGATCTTTGCGCCGACTGGCTGGCCGACCGTGGTCTCACCGGGTTGCGGAATTTTCCCAGCTACGAAGCGCTGCTCGACGCCGCCGCCGCCCGCGACGTGGTCGTCTTCTGCATGGACGATCAGGCCGCGCGCTATTTCATGACCAAGCGCGGCATCCAGGACCGCTTCCGCTACACCGACCCGCTCTACACCGGAAAATTGCACTGGGCGGTGCGCAAGGAGGAGACCGCGCTTCTGGCCCTGGTCGCCGACGGCTTCGCGCGGGTCACCCCGGACGAGCGCCGCGCCATCGAGGAGCGCTGGTACGGCCGCCGGATCAGCGGGGTGGTCGATTCCAACCTGCTGTCCCGTCTGGTCAAGATCCTGCTGGGGGCGCTGGCGCTGGGCGCCATGGCGCTGGTCTGGGCCGCCATGCTGCGCCGGCAGGTCGCCGCCAAGACCGAACGGCTGAGCGAGGCGATGGCGGCGCTGTCGATCGGCGAGGAGCGCTTCCGAACCATCTTCGACAACGTCAACGACGCCATCTTCATCCACGACCTCGACACCGCCACGATCATCCACGCCAACCGGCGGATGCACGAGATGTACCGGATCGGCGACCTGCCGCTCGCGGCGCTCGACATCGGGATGATCAGCTCCGGCGTGCCGCCCTACACGATGGAGGACGCCGTTGCCTGGGTGCGCCGCGCGGCGGCCGGGGAAACGCCCCTGTTCGAATGGCACGCGCGCCGGTTGGACGGCAGCCTGTTCTGGGTCGAGGTCAACATCCGCCGCGCCCTGCTGGAGGGCAGCGACCGCCGCCTGCTGGTGGTGGTGCGCGACATCACCGAACGCCGGGCCACGCAGGAGCGGATGGACTTCCTAGCCCAGCACGACCCGCTGACCCTGCTGCCCAACCGCCTGCTGGTGCGCGACCGCGCCGACCAGGCTGTGGCCCACGCCGAGCGCGACGGGGTCATCGTCGCGCTGCTGGTCTGCGACCTCGACCAGTTCAAGACGGTCAACGATTCGCTGGGCCACGCGGCGGGCGACGCCCTGCTGCGCGCGGTGGCCGGGCGGTTGACCGCCTGCGTGTGCGACACCGACACGGTCAGCCGGCCGGGCGGCGACGAGTTCATCCTGCTGCTGTCCGGCCGCCCCGACACCGACGCCGTGGTCGAGACCGTCGCCTCCCTGCACGAGGCGCTGGCCGAGCCCTTCGACGTCGACGGCACCGAGGTGACCGTCACGCTGTCCACCGGCATCGCGCTGGCGCCGGCCGACGGGCGGGACTTCGCGGCGCTGATGAAGAACGCCGACACCGCCATGCACCACGCCAAGGCGAGCGGCCGCAACACCCACCGCTTCTTCGCCGAGGCGATGAACGCCGAGGCGGTGGCCCATCTGTCGATCCGCGGCGGGCTTCGCCGGGCGTTGGAGCGGGGCGAGTTCCTGATCCACTACCAGCCGCAGGTCAACCTGGACAGCGGAATGGTGTTCGGGGCGGAGGCGCTGATCCGCTGGAACCACCCCGAACGCGGCATGATCCCGCCGGGCGCCTTCATCCCCATCGCCGAGGACAGCGGGCTGATCGTGCCGATCGGCGACTGGGTGCTGCGCGAGGCCTGCCGGCAGGCGGCGCAATGGCAGGCCGCCGGGCTGCCGCTGACGGTGGCGGTCAACCTGTCGGCGCGCCAGCTCCAGCGCCCCGATCTGGCGCGGACGGTCACCGACGCGCTGACCGACAGCGGCCTCGACCCGCTGTTCCTGGAGCTGGAGCTGACCGAATCGATGCTGATCCAGAACACCGACGCGGTGCTGGAAAACATCCGCCGGGTCAAGGCGCTGGGCGTGCAGTTGTCGATCGACGATTTCGGCACCGGCTACTCGAACCTGTCCTACATCGGCCGTCTGGCGGTGGACAAGCTGAAGATCGACCGCTCCTTCATCATGGATCTGTGCCGCAACCACGACAGCGCCCGGATCACCGCCGCCGTCATCCAGATGGCCCACAGCCTGAACCTGACCGCCGTGGCCGAGGGGGTGGAGGACGCCGAGACGCTGGAGCAGTTGCGTCAACTGCGCTGCGACGTCGCCCAAGGCTATTTCCTCGGCCGCCCCGGCCCGGCCGAGGCGGTGGAGCGCGCCGCGCGGCAGGCCAACCCGTTCCACATCGGGGCGTGAACCGGCCCGTCCACAGTCCCGCCGCGGGCCGGAGGCGCAGTCGAAGCGGGGATCACGCGTCCGGCTTCACCAGATCGCGGTAGGCGTGCCAACTGGCGTGGCCGATCAACGGCAACGCGACGATCAGGCCCAGCATCGCGGTCGCCAGCCCGATGCCGATGATCAGCACGATCAACCCCGCCCACAGCGCCATGGCGCGCGGATTCCGCAGAACCGCCATGACCGACACGAGGGCCGCCGCGAAGATGTCCTCCTGGCGGTCGAGCATCATCGGCAAGGCCGTCACGTTGGTGACGAAGGCGATGGCGGCGAAGGCAAAGCCGAGCGCCGTGACGAACAGCGTGAAGGCGATGCCGTCCAGCGTGAGGGTCTGCGCCAACAGGCTGGACACGCTCATCGACACGTAGGGGAAAAACAGCGCGAAAGCGATGACGTTGAGCCGCACCCAGATCATCATGAACAGCATCAGCACCAGCCCGGCCGTCAGGATGTGATAGGGATTGGCCCGCCACGCCATCAACGCCCGCCCGAATCGCGGCTTGCGGCCCTCCTCAACGTCCTTCGACACCTGATAGAGGCCGAGCGTCAGCAGCGGCGCCACCAGCAGAAAGGCGCCGATCATCGGCGCGATCAGATAGGCCATCCCTGCCAGCGTCAACCCCATCGTCAACGCGAAGCCGCTGGCGACGAACAGGGCGCCGTAGGCCGGGCTGACCCAGCCCGCCGTCCTCATGTCGGCCCAGCCCTTCCACAGCCAACCGACGACCTGCGAAGGCTCGATCCTGCGCACGCGGTCCTCATAGGGAAGGCCCGCCAGGGACGAAGAAGCGGTCGGTCGGGTGTTGCTCATGTCCTGTCTCCGCCAAGCCGAAGGGGTCCTCGTATTGGGAAGGAATCCGATGCGCCAGGAAAGCGCTAAAAGTCGGTATGGCGGATTATCCGTATCTCATGCTTAATGACCACCCGGCGACGGAAAGGACCGCGGCACGGCGGGCAGGTGCCGTGACGACACACCCATGCCCCGCATCGGGACTGCGGATGGACCCGTGAGCCGGCCGCTCCTTAGGCGTGCCCGCCTGCAGCGTGCAGACTGATCACCCCGGCGACGATCAGCGCGAGGCCGAGAAGCTTCATCAGGCTCACCGTCTCGCCGAAGATCAGCACGCCGATGGCGGCGATGGCGGCGGTCCCGGCCGCCGACCAAATGGCGTAGGCGATGCCGACTTCCATCGTCTTCAAGGCCTGCGCCAGCAGCGCGAAGGCCGACAGATAGCCCAGCACCACGACGACGACCGGTCCAGGGCGTGTCAGCCCGTCGGACATCTTCATCGCCGAGGTGGCGATGACCTCCAGCGTGATCGCGCCGCCCAGGTAAAGCCAGTTCATCGCACGCACCCGCTGGAAAAGCCGAAAAAGCCGGGCGAGCCTAACCGCGCCCCCTCACCACGACAAGCCCGGCGGTTGACGCCGCCCACCGCCCGCCCTAGGGTCGTTGCCCTCTTCCATTCTTTGTATTTCTTGGTGTCGAAAGGGTCCGATCCATGACCGGCGAACGGGATTTGGCGTTGCAGGCGAAGGCATGGCCGTTCGAGGAGGCGCGCAAACTGGTCGCGCGCTTCGCGAAAGCGCCGCCCGCCAAAGGCTACGTCCTGTTCGAGACCGGCTACGGCCCCTCGGGCCTGCCGCATCTCGGCACCTTCGGCGAGGTGGCGCGCACCAGCATGGTGCGCCACGCCTTCCAGACCATGAGCGACATTCCGACCAAGCTGTTCTGCTTCTCCGACGACATGGACGGGCTGCGCAAGGTTCCCGACAACATCCCCAACAAGGAGATGGTGGCGGCCAGCCTCGGCAAGCCGCTGACCCAGGTGCCCGACCCCTTCGGGACCCACGACAGCTTTGGCGCCCACAACAACGCCCGTCTGCGCGCCTTCCTGGACGGCTTCGGCTTCGAGTACGAGTTCCAGTCCTCGACCGACTGGTACAAGTCGGGCCGCTTCGACGACGCGCTGCTCGGAGTCCTGCGCCATTACGACGAGGTGATGGGCGTCATGCTGCCGACGCTCGGCGCCGAGCGGCAGGCGACCTACAGCCCCTTCCTGCCGGTCTCGCCCTCCACCGGCCGGGTCCTTCAGGTTCCGGTGTTGGAGCGCAACCTCGACGCCGGCACCATCGTCTTCCAGGACGAGGACGGCACGAAGGTCGAACTGCCGGTCACCGGCGGCCATGTGAAGCTGCAATGGAAGCCCGATTGGGGCATGCGCTGGTTCGGGCTGGGCGTCGACTACGAGATGTACGGCAAGGATCTGATCCCGTCCGCCGAACTGGCGGGGAAGATCTGCCGCATCCTCGGCGGCACCCCGCCAGAGGGCTTCAATTACGAGCTGTTCCTCGACGACAAGGGCCAGAAGATTTCCAAGTCGAAGGGCAATGGCCTGACCATGGAGGAATGGCTGGCCTACGCGCCGCCGGAAAGCCTCGCCCTCTACATGTTCCAAAAGCCGAAATCGGCCAAGCGCCTGTATTTCGACGTGATCCCGCGCGCGGTCGACGAATATCTGACCTTCGTCGACAAGGTCCATGGCGAGGAGCCGGCCCGCAAACTGGAGAATCCGGCCTGGCACATCCACAACGGCAAGCCGCCCGCCGTGCGCTCGGACGTGTCGTTCAACCTGCTGCTCAACCTGGCCGGCGCCGCCAACGCCGAGACCAAGGAGACCATGTGGGGCTTCATCCGCCGCTACGCGCCGGACGCCACGCCGGAGAACAGCCCGTTCCTCGACCGCCTGATCGGCTACGCCGTCCGCTACTACCAGGATCAGGTGAAGCCGACCAAGCGGTTCCGCGCCCCGACCGACGCGGAGCGCGCGGCGCTGGAGGCCCTGCTGGTCAAGCTCGACGACCTCCCCGCCGACTCCAAGGCCGACGTCCTTCAGAACGAGGTTTTCGAGGTCGGCAAGGCCCACGGCTTCACCGAACTGCGCGCGTGGTTCCAGGCGCTCTACGAGGTGCTGCTGGGCCAGACGACCGGTCCGCGCATGGGCTCCTTCATCCAGCTCTACGGCGTGGCCGAGACCAAGGCGCTGATCCGCGGGAAGCTGGCGGACTGACCGGCGGTTTCCGATGACCAGGAAGGGGCGCCGAAAGGCGCCTTTTTCGTTTCCGAAAGCAAACGCTCACGGCACAGTTCCAGCCGCACTCTGTTTGTCTGACCAATCAAGGGCGATTTGTCCGCCATTTGGGCAGAGAGCGGTTCAAAAGCCCAATTCCTGCGCAAAAAAAGCCCTATTGCATGCTGGGCTATGCGAACACCGCACCGCACCAATTCGAAAACCGTGGTACCGCTAACAGGGAGAAACCCATACACTCCGACTCGTTACTGCATTTTGCAGTGCGTTTCCTCCCTAGACTTCAAAGGCCGCGCCCTTCCGGGTTGCGGCCTTTTTTTCTGCCCGAACCGCCGTTCGTCCGCCCTCTGTGACCGCCGTCACAGCGTCAAATGCATAAAATACGAGATAAATTGTTTCCAGCGCCGTTGCGCTTCCGCAACCGGGCCGATCCGGCCACAGGGGGAGCTTTCCGGGATGACGACCGATCAACCGCCTTTCGCGCGCCACCACCGCACCGCCCAGGCTCTGGTCAGCACCTTCCAAGAAGCGCTGGAGCCACAATTCTCCGCAAAGGGCGCCCTGTCGCGCGAGGATTTCACCCGCGCCATGAACCTGATGATGGCGCATTGGCCGACCGTGCTGCCGCTGTTCGCCAGCATCTGCCAATCCTGCACGCAGGCGGCCGGCTGTCGGGAAGGCGCCGGATGCGGCGGTGGCTGCGTGCCGCGCGCGGTGTTCAAGCCGGATGGGCGGCGGCGGGATTTCGTGACCCGGCTGCTGTTCTCCACCGTGCGGATGAAGGTGCCGGAGATCGTCGATCCGATCAGCGGCGCGGTCTTTCCCCAGATCATTGCCGGCGGCCTCCAGACCAGCCTCAACGGCCTGTTCTACGACAAGGAATGGGAGGCGCTGAACGCCGACGCCATCGCCATCTACAACCACCTCGGCACCGACCAGGACGCCGAGGTCTGGAAGCGCATCGCCGGCCAGGACACGCTGGCGGTGCTGACCGACACCCTGTTCGTGCGGGTGATGCTGCGCTTCCGCCAGTTCCACCAGCAGCGCCAGACCTTCACGCGGCGGATGACCGACCTTCTGCGCGACAAGCGCTTCGTCTTCGCCGACGGCCATTTCGAAACCCTGTTCGACACCCTGTTCGGCCGGCTGCGCGAGGGCTTGCGGACCGAGTTGGACCGCGCCCGCCTGGACATCCATTACGGCGAGGGCACCGCCGACGCCCTGATGCGCATCTTCGACCAGTTCGACAAGCATCGTCTGGAGCAGTCGTTGCCGGTGCGGGTGCTGGGCGGACGCAGCGCGTCGCGCCCGATGCTGGCCCAGCGCAGCATGCTGGGCGCCACCCCGGCCGCCAAGCGGCGTTGACCGGAAACCCCCAGGCCGAAAAATTCGCAGGACAAAGCGCATCGGGCCGTAGCCGAATTAGTTGACCGTTAACCGAAGCTGCGGTTGCATGGTGGAAGCGTGCCATCCGTCGCCTGCCCACCCGCCAAGTCGCTGGGCTCTTCAATCGAGGTTTTTGGTTCGGTGACACACCGGCGTTCCCCCTCGCGGCTTTCCTCCGCCCCGGCCTCCCCAGCGGAACCGGCGATGGAGACCGATGGCGGCGTGGCGCCCGAACTGATGGACTATCTGTTCGACGGACCGCCCGAATCGTCCACGGCCTCTCCTGCCCCTGCTTCCAACGTGGCGCCGCCGCCCGCCCGGACGGTGACGCAACGGGTCGGCGCCGCGCTGGTCGAGTCGCGGCTGGCCGGAATGGGCGACGCCGGGGTCCGCGCCTCGCTGGCGCGCACGCTGTGCCGGCTGCTGCCCGACCTGCCGCCGGGCGGGGCCGAAACCGTCAGCACCGTCGCCATCCGCGCCCTGGAGCAGTTGGCCCGCGACCACATCGTCCGGGTGCGCGAGGCGTTGGCGACCTCGATCAAGGACGTGGCCTGCGCGCCGCCCGCCGTGGTGGCGACGCTGGCGCGCGACATCGAGCGTTCGGTCGCGGAGCCGGTGCTGCGCTGCTGCGCCGCCTTGTCCGACGAGGATCTGCTGGACATCGTCGCCAACGCCCCGGCCGGCTGGGCGCTGTCGGCCATCGCGCGACGGCACCAGGTCGCGGCCGCCCTGTCCGACGCCATCGCCGGGACCGGCGACGCGGCGGCGACCGGCGTGCTGCTCGACAACAGCGGCGCCGTGATCGCCGAACACACTTTGGAATCGCTGGTCGATGAGGCCGCCCACCACCCCGACTGGCAGGAGAAGCTGGCCCGCCGCCCCACCCTGCCCCGCCGGCTGGCGGTGCGTCTGGCCGATTTCGTCGATCTGACGGTGGTCGAGGCGCTGCGCCGCCGCCCCGATTTCGACGCCGCCACGGTGGCCGACATCGCCGCCTGCACCCGCCGCCGCATCGACTGGGCCGAGGACGCCGCCCAGGAGACCGAGACGCCGGAACGCCGCGCCGTCCGCCTGCACCGCCAGGGCAAGCTGGACGAGACCGCGCTGGGCGACGCGCTGTCGTGGAACGAGACGGGCTTCGTGCGCGCCGCCCTGACGTTGCGCGCCCGCGTGGCGCCCGACGTGGTGGATCTGATCCTCGACGCGCACGACGCGACGGCGGTGACCGCCCTGGTCTGGCGCGCCGGGCTGTCGATGCGTTGCGCCATGCAGATCCAGGCGCGCGTCGCCGCCATCAACCCGCGCGCCATGCTGAACGCCCGCCAGGGCAGCGGCTTCCCGCTGTCCCCCGCCGCGATGGCGCGGCACCTGGAACGCTACGGCGTGCGCAACTGATCGTTCCTGTGTGGGGTGGGGGCAACCGTGGCCGCACCCACCCCACTCCACTCCGCCCTTACTGCGACGTCGCGCCGCCACGCGGCATCGGCTGGCGCGGGGTCGCGCGGCCGGTGTGCGGGGCCTGGAAATCGGCGGCCGGATCCTTGTAGTACGGCCCACGGTCGGTCGGCCCCTCCATCGCCTCGGCGGGGGTGACGATCTGCTGGCCGGTGCCGCCGTCGAAGGCGATCAGGGCCTGCTTGCGCACCTCGCCGCAGGCGGCGCGCTTGTCGGCGATGCCGGGGCCGTCCGCGCCGTTGAAGGTGTAGAGCGGCAGCACCAGCCCGCTGCGCTCGCCGCCGGGGATCGAGGTGAAGACGTAGTTGGTCAGCGGCCGGCAATAGGCGACGCTGTCGGCGCTGATCGCGTCCGAGACCGGAGCCGCCGCGAGGGCCGCCTCGTAGTCCGCGACGGTTTGTCCCAGGGCGCCGCCGGCGAGCAGCGCCAGCGGCAGGGACACGGACAGGAGTGTGGTGAAACGGGCCATGGACGCTCTCCCTTGAGCCTTCGTGAAGTCGCCGAGCGACCGGATATCCTACGTATAGAACCGTCTGGTCCTGCCTTGCGCAACGAAGATCGGCATCGCGACGCTGCGCCGCAAGGACAGGCTCGCGGTCACGCTTGCTCTCCGCGACAAAACGCGCTACCAACCGTTCCGAAATCTCGGGGCGCTGGATCCCTAAGACGTTAGAATGACCATTGGTTCTAGTCTCCCGCTGAATGGGGGACGCTCAACGTTTTAGGGAACGCTCCAAAATGGCTCGCAAGAAGATTGCGCTCGTCGGTGCCGGCCAAATCGGCGGCACGCTGGCCCTGTTGGCTGCCCAGAAGGAACTGGGCGACGTCGTCCTGTTCGACATCGCCGAAGGCATGCCGGCCGGCAAGGCCCTGGATCTGGCCGAGACCGCCCCGGTCGAGGGCTTCAACGCCAGCCTGACCGGCGGCAACGACTACTCGGTCATCGAGGGCGCCGACGTCGTGATCGTCACCGCCGGCATCCCGCGCAAGCCGGGCATGAGCCGCGACGACCTGATCGGCATCAACAGCGGCGTCTGCAAGACCGTCGGCGAGGCCATCGGCAAATACGCCCCCAACGCCTTCGTCATCGTCATCACCAACCCGCTCGACGTGATGGTGTGGGTGCTGCAGCAGGCGTCCGGCCTGCCGCCGGAGCGCGTGGTCGGCATGGCCGGCGTGCTCGACTCGGCGCGCTTCCGCTTCTTCCTGGCCGAGGAGTTCAAGGTCTCGGTCGAGGACGTCACCGCCTTCGTGCTGGGCGGCCACGGCGACACCATGGTCCCGCTCGTCCGCTACTCGACCGTCGCCGGCATTCCGCTGCCCGACCTGGTCAAGCTCGGCTGGACCACCCAGGAGAAGCTCGACCAGATCGTCCAGCGCACCCGTGACGGCGGCGCCGAGATCGTCAAGCTGCTGAAGACCGGTTCGGCCTTCTACGCCCCGGCCGCCTCCGCCATCCAGATGGCCGAGTCCTACCTCAAGGACCAGAAGCGCGTCCTCCCGGTCGCCGCCCATCTGACCGGCCAGTACGGCCAGGACGACCTGTACGTCGGCGTTCCCGTGATCATCGGCGCCGGCGGCGTCGAGAAGATCATCGAGATCGAGCTGAACGACGAAGAAAAGGCGATGTTCCAGAACTCGGTCGACGCCGTGAAGACCCTGGTCGACGTCGTCAAGAAGCAGGAAGCCGACAAGGCCGCCTCCTAAGGCCGTGTTCCGCTCCCCGGCCGCAGCCCCTCGCGGGCGCGGCCGGGGAGCGGAGCTTCCTTCGCGTCAGTCGATCCGTTCTCGTCAGCCGAACCAAAAAACAGATGGACGCCCGATGAACATCCATGAGTATCAGGCCAAAAGCCTGCTGAAGAAGTACGGCGTCGCGGTTCCCCGCGGCGGCGTCGCCTACACCCCGCAGGAGGCCGAGACGGTCGCCCGTGAACTCGGCGGTCCGGTCTGGGTCGTGAAGTCCCAGATCCACGCCGGCGGCCGCGGCGCCGGTCGCTTCAAGGGCAACCCCGAGGGCAAGGGCGGCGTCCGCGTCGTCAAGTCCATCGAGGAAGTCGGCAAGAACGCCGGCGAAATGCTCAACAACGTCCTCATCACCAAGCAGACCGGCCCCGAGGGCCGCGAGGTCAAGCGCCTCTACGTCGAGGAAGGCGCCGACATCAAGCGCGAGCTGTACCTCGGCCTGCTGACCGACCGCGCCACCGGCCGCGTCACCATCATGGCGTCCACCGAGGGCGGCATGGAGATCGAGGAGGTCGCCCACAACACGCCCGAGAAGATCGTCAAGGTCGCGATCGACCCGGCGACCGGCGTCCAGGGCTACCACACCCGCAAGATCGCCTTCGCCCTCGGGCTGGAAGGCAAGCAGGTCGGCTCGGCCGCCAAGTTCATCACGGCCGCCTACAAGGCATTCATCGATCTGGACTGCGCCATCGTCGAGATCAACCCGCTGATCGTCACCGGTGCCGGCGACATCCTGGCGCTCGACGCCAAGATCAGCTTCGACGACAACGCGCTCTTCCGTCACAAGGACATCGAAGAGCTGCGCGACGAGGCCGAGGAAGATCCGTACGAGATCGAGGCGGCCAAGCACAGCCTCAACTACGTCAAGCTCGACGGCAACATCGGCTGCATGGTGAACGGCGCCGGTCTGGCGATGGCCACCATGGACATCATCAAGCTGTACGGCGGCGAGCCGGCCAACTTCCTCGACGTCGGCGGCGGCGCCACCAAGGAGCGCGTCACCGCGGCCTTCAAGCTGATCCTCTCGGACAGCAACGTCGAAGGCATCCTGGTGAACATCTTCGGCGGCATCATGCGTTGCGACGTGATCGCCGAGGGCGTGGTGGCTGCCGCGCGCGAAGTGCACCTGCACGTTCCGCTGGTCGTCCGCCTGGAAGGCACCAACGTCGATCTGGGCAAGAAGATCCTGGCCGAATCCGGCCTGCCGATCCTCTCGGCCGACAACCTCGCCGACGCCGCCGAAAAGGTGGTCAAGGCCGTGAAGGAGGCCGCGTGAAATGGCTGTTCTCGTCGATAAGAACACCAAGGTGATCTGCCAGGGCTTCACCGGAGCCCAGGGCACCTTCCACTCCGAGCAGGCCATCGCCTACGGCACCAAGATGGTCGGCGGCGTGACTCCGGGCAAGGGCGGGGCCAAGCACCTCGACCTGCCGATCTTCGACACCGTCGCCGACGCAGTCCACAAGACTGGCGCCAACGCCTCCGTGATCTACGTGCCGCCGCCCTTCGCGGCCGACGCGATCCTGGAAGCCATCGACGCCGAAATCGCTCTCGTCGTCTGCATCACCGAGGGCATCCCGGTGCTCGACATGGTGCGGGTCAAGCGGGCGCTGGCCGGTTCGGCCACCCGCCTGATCGGCCCGAACTGCCCCGGCGTCATCACGCCGGACGAGTGCAAGATCGGCATCATGCCAGGCCACATCCACAAGCGTGGCAAGATCGGCATCGTCTCGCGTTCGGGCACGCTGACCTATGAGGCCGTCGCGCAGACCACGGCGGCGGGCCTTGGCCAGACCACCTGCATCGGCATCGGCGGCGACCCGGTCAACGGGACCAACTTCGTGGACAGCCTGGAGCTGTTCGTGAAGGATCCGGAGACCGAGGGCATCATCATGATCGGCGAGATCGGCGGCGACGCCGAGGTCAAGGGCGCCGAGTTCCTCAAGGCGTCGGGCACCAAGAAGCCGGTCGTCGGCTTCATCGCCGGCCGCACGGCCCCGCCGGGCCGCCGCATGGGCCATGCCGGCGCGGTGATCTCGGGCGGCAACGACACCGCCGACTTCAAGATCGACTTCATGAAGTCGGTCGGCATCGCCGTCGCCGACAGCCCCGCCTCGCTTGGCTCGACCATGCTGAAGGTGTTCAAGGGCTGAGGAGACAGGCGGGGGACGCCGTCCCCCGCCACCCCCTGCCAAGGACCGGGGGCCCTTGGATCCCGACTCGCACCGGGTTCCAAGAGCCGGCCGGTCTTTCAGCGCACAAAAGAACCCCCATAGGGAATCGGGCGAGAGCCCGAAGTGAATCATGTCGGCAAATTTGGAGCAGACCTCGTTCCTCTTCGGATCGAACGCCGGTTACGTCGCCGAACTCTACGCCCGCTTCCTGTCGGAACCCTCCGCGGTCGATCCGAGCTGGAGCGGCTTCTTCCAGGATCTGGATGACGATTCGCGCGCCGTCCTCGACGAGCTGCGCGGCGCCTCCTGGACCCTGCGGGACGACGAGGCGAACGGGGCTGCCCCCGAGGCCGCCAACGGCAACGGTTTCGCCGGTCCCGGCAACGGCGCCATGGTGGCCCACGCCCAGCAGGTCTACGGCGGCATCAGCCCGCAGCAGCTGCGCGCGGCGACCCTCGACAGCATCCGCGCCCTGATGCTGATCCGCGTCTTCCGCGTGCGCGGCCACATGAACGCGCATTTCGACCCGCTGGGCCTGGAAAAGCGCGAGCCGCACCCGGAACTCGATCCGGCGACCTACGGCTTCGGCCCCGGCGACCTCGACCGCCCGATCTTCCTGAACTACTCGCTCGGCCTGGAAACGGCGACGCTCCGCCAGATCCTCGACATCCTGCACAAGACCTATTGCGGGACGATCGGCGTCGAGTTCATGCACATCCAGGACCCCGAAGAGAAGGCCTGGATCCAGGAGCGCATCGAGGGCGGCCGCAACCACACCGACTTCACGGTGAACGGCAAGCGCGCCATCCTGGAGCGCCTGACCGCCGCCGAGGGCTTCGAGAAGTTCCTCCAGCTGAAGTACACCGGCACCAAGCGCTTCGGCCTTGAGGGCGGCGAGTCGATGATCCCGGCGCTGGAGCAGATCCTCAAGCGCGGCGGCCAGCTCGGCCTCAAGGAGGTCGTCGTCGGCATGGCCCACCGTGGCCGCCTGAACGTGCTGACCAACTTCATGGGCAAGCCCTTCTCGGCGGTGTTCTCCGAGTTCCAGGGCAACCCGTCGAGCCCGACCGACGTCCAGGGCTCGGGCGACGTGAAGTACCACCTCGGCACCTCGTCGGACCGCGACTTCAACGGAAACATCGTCCACCTGTCGCTGACCGCCAACCCGTCCCACCTGGAATGGGTCAACCCGGTCGTGCTGGGCAAGGTGCGCGCCAAGCAGCAGCAGCGCCGCGACCTCGACCGCGAGCAGGTGATGGGCGTGCTGATCCACGGCGACGCCGCCTTCGCCGGTCAGGGCATCGTCGCCGAGACGCTGGGCCTGTCGGAGCTGCGCGGCTACCGCACCGGCGGCACCATGCACTTCATCATCAACAACCAGATCGGCTTCACCACGAACCCGACCTACTCGCGCTCGGGCGTCTACTGCTCCGACATGGC
The DNA here is from genome assembly GCF_003989665.1 of Azospirillum doebereinerae. Classification (GTDB taxonomy): domain Bacteria; phylum Pseudomonadota; class Alphaproteobacteria; order Azospirillales; family Azospirillaceae; genus Azospirillum; species Azospirillum doebereinerae. The sequence continues at coordinate 35,680 of NZ_RZIJ01000004.1, forward strand.
GAAGATGGTGCAGGCGCCGATCTTCCACGTGAACGGCGACGACGCCGAGGCGGTCGTCCACGTCAGCCGCATGGCCATCGAGTTCCGCCAGAAGTTCAAGCGGGACGTCGTCATCGACATGGTCTGCTACCGCCGCCACGGCCACAACGAGGGCGACGAGCCGGGCTTCACCCAGCCGCTGATGTACAAGAAGATCCGCGCCCACGCGACGACGCGCGAGATCTACGCCAAGCAGCTGGTCGACGAGAACGTCATCACCCAGGCCGAAGGCGACCAGATCAACGCCGACTTCATGAAGAAGCTGGAAGGCGAGTTCGAGGCGTCGAGCACCTACAAGCCCAACAAGGCCGACTGGCTGGAAGGCAAGTGGTCGGGGCTCCAGCAGCAGAACGAGACCACCGGTCACCGCAGCGACACCGGCGTCGCCCTGGATCTGCTGAAGGAGATCGGCCTCAAGCTCTCCCAGTACCCGAAGGACTTCGCGATCAACCCGAAGATCGCCCGCCAGCTCGAAGCCAAGAAGAAGGCCATCGAGTCGGGTGAGGGCATCGACTGGGCGACCGCCGAGGCGCTGGCCTACGGCTCGCTGGTGGTCGAGGGCACCGCCGTCCGCCTGTCCGGCCAGGACTCCGGGCGCGGCACCTTCTCGCACCGCCACGCGGTGATGTACGACCAGAACACCGAAGAGAAGTATCTGCCGCTGACCCACCTGCACCCGGAGCAGGGCGTCTTCGAGGTCCATGACAGCCCGCTGTCGGAAGCGGCCGTCGTCGGCTACGAATACGGCTACTCGCTGGCCGAGCCGCACAGCCTGACCCTGTGGGAGGCGCAGTTCGGCGACTTCGCCAACACCGCGCAGACCATCATCGACCAGTTCATCTCGTCGGGCGAGTCCAAGTGGCTGCGCATGTCCGGCCTGGTGATGCTGCTGCCGCACGGCTACGAGGGTCAGGGTCCGGAGCACTCGTCGGCCCGTCCGGAGCGCTTCCTCCAGAACTCCGCCGAGGACAACTGGCAGATCTGCAACGTCACGACGCCGGCCAACCTGTTCCACGTCTTCCGCCGTCAGTTGCGCCGGTCCTTCCGCAAGCCGCTGGTGCTGTTCACGCCGAAGTCGCTGCTGCGCCACAAGCTGTGCATCTCCGACCTGTCGGAGCTGGGGCCGGGCACGCAGTTCCACCGCGTGCTGGGCGAGACCGCCAACGATCTGGTCGAGAACGACAAGATCCGCCGCGTCGTGGTCTGCTCCGGCAAGGTCTACTACGACCTGCTGCAGGAGCGCATGAGCCGGAACATCAAGGACGTCGTCCTGATCCGTCTGGAGCAGCTGTACCCGTTCCCGAAGATCACCCTGTCCGAGGAGTTCGCGAAGTACCCGAACGCCGAGGTCGTGTGGTGCCAGGAGGAGCCGGAGAACCAGGGCGGCTGGACCTTCGTGGACCGCCGCCTGGAAGGCAGTCTGGCGGCGATCGGCCACAAGGCCGGCCGTCCGGTCTACGCCGGCCGCCCGGCCACCGCCTCGCCCGCCACAGGTCTTCTCAAGCGCCACAACCAGGAGCAGGCCAAGCTGCTGGACGACGCGCTGACGGTCCGGTAATCCGTTCACCCAAGCGACCAAAAAAAGACGAACTGAGGAAGTCATGGCTACCGAAATCAAGGTCCCCACGCTGGGTGAATCCGTCTCCGAGGCGACCATCGCCCGCTGGCTCAAGAAGGTCGGCGACGCCGTCGGCGCCGACGAGGCGCTGGTCGAGCTGGAGACCGACAAGGTCACGCTGGAAGTCAACGCGCCGGCCGCCGGCGTGCTGGCCGAGATCGTCGCCGCCGAAGGCGACAACGTCGGCGTCGGCGCCCTGCTGGGCGTGATCACCGAGGGCGCCGGCGCGGCCGCCGCCCCGGCCGCTGCGGCCCCCGCGCCGGCTCCGGCCGCCGCTCCCGCTCCCGCTCCGGCGGCGGCTCCGGCCCCCGCCGCCGCTCCCGGCAACATCGCCGCCTCCGGCCCGGCCGCCCGCAAGCTGGCCGACGAGAAGGGCGTCGACACCGCGTCGATCTCCGGCTCCGGCAAGGACGGCCGCATCACCAAGGGCGACGTGATCGCCGCCCCGGCCGCCAAGCCCGCCGCTCCGGCTCCCGCCCCGGCGGCGCCGAAGATGGTGTGGGCCGCCGGCACCCAGGGCGACCGCCCGCGCGCCGCGCAGGAGGAGCGGGTCCGCATGACCCGCCTGCGCCAGCGCATCGCCGAGCGCCTGAAGGAGGCCCAGAACAGCGCCGCCATGCTGACCACCTTCAACGAGGTGGACATGAGCGCGGCGATGGCGCTCCGCGCCGAGTACAAGGACTTCTTCGAGAAGCGCCACAAGGTGCGTCTCGGCTTCATGTCCTTCTTCGTGAAGGCCGCCATCCAGGCGCTGAAGGAAATCCCGGCGGTCAACGCCGAGATCGACGGCACCGATCTGGTCTACAAGAACTACTACGACATCGGCGTCGCCGTCGGCACGCCGCAGGGTCTGGTGGTTCCGGTCATCCGCGACGCCGACAAGCTGGACTTCGCTGGCGTCGAGGGCACCATCGCGGCGCTGGGCAAGAAGGGCCGCGACGGCAAGCTGTCGATGGACGAGCTGACCGGCGGCACCTTCACCATCTCGAACGGCGGCGTCTACGGCTCGCTGATGTCGACCCCGATCATCAACCCGCCGCAGTCCGCCATCCTCGGCATGCACAAGACCATGGACCGCGCCGTCGTCATCGGCGGCAAGATCGAGGTCCGGCCGATGATGTACCTCGCGCTGTCCTACGACCACCGCATCATCGACGGCAAGGAGGCGGTGACCTTCCTCGTCCGCGTCAAGGAGCTGATCGAGGATCCGCGCCGCCTGCTGCTGGAAGTCTGATCGGCATAAGGGAAGGCGGAACGGTTTCTGCCGCTTCCGCACCCGATCCCCAGGGGAGGATACTTCCCTGGCCCCCCTGAAGGGCGCCGCGAGGCGCCCTTTTTCTTTGACGGACCGGGTGCCCGGAAAGGCGCACGCGAAAATCAATTCATGCACAGTCGCCACGGTGCGTTGACAGCGTCCCGTTGCTCCGCTTGGCTCTCAGCCTACCCAATCGTTCGGTGGGCCGACATGCATGTGACTGTTCTGGATTTGGCGGTTGCCGCCAACACCGTCTACAACTTCAACAAAGGGCGCGGCAACGACGCCGACACCTTCGCGTCCGCAGGCACGGCGCAGCGCGCGCCCGACGGTTACCAGACCGTCCTCACCGAGGAGGAGATCGACGTCGGATTCTTCGGCGCGGTGTACCAGCGCCCCGGCGCGGCGGAATACATCCTGTCCTTTCGCGGCACCGTGGCCGGCGAGGGGTCGAGCGGCCGGCTGGTCGGCAACAAGAACATCGTCACCGACATCGGCCTCTACGCCATCGAAAAGCTGCCGTCCTGCCGCCAGGCGGCGCATCGGCTGCTGGAACACGCCCAACTCGTGCTGCGCAACGCCACGCCGATCCTGTGCGGCCATTCGCTGGGCGGCGCCATCGCCACCGTCATCGCGGTCGAGACCGCCTCGCCCTGCTGCGCCTTCAACGCGCCGACCGTGTCCAAGATGGTGCGCGGCGGCACCATCCACGGCCCCTTCGTCCGCGTGACCAAGGAGAGCCTCCCCGCCATCGAACGGCAGATCATCAACTTCAACCTGCAATGGGATCCGATCAGCAAATCCTCCAAGGCGGTCGGCAAGGTGATCAAGCTGCCGGCGACCCTGTCGGCCGGCGGCCACTCCCAGGACAAGGTCGTCGCCAACATCCGGTCGAGCTGCTACGCGTCGATGTCCTTCTTCGATCTGGTCGAGTGATCGCGGGCGGAACCGGCGCCGCCCCATCCCCGAGGATGGGCGGCGCCGGCCCGGCTTCCCTCAGGCGAACGTGATGCTCTGCACCACGAATTGCTGGACCTTGTAGTCCTTGAGCGCGCCGCTCTTCGTCTCGTAATGGCGGTAGCGGTCGATCAGCCCGTTGAACAGGTCGATGACGCTGCCGGCGGACGCCTTGAACTCGCCGTAGTTCGGGTCGAAGAAATACAGATGCGCGCCCATGCCGAACGCCTTCCCGCTCGACTTGTAACAGCAGGTCGCGTGGGAGCCGCCGTTCCGCCCTTCGAAGTTCAGCGTGATGATGTGGTAGGTGTGGGCGCCCGCCGTCGCGACGCTGATCGCCTTCAGCACCTCCTTGACGTTTTCCGGGCTTTCCACACTCACCCACTGCGTGCTGCTCGATTTGACGGACAGGCCGAGCAGCTTCAGCGCCTCGTTGCGTGAGCCGGTCTGCTCCGCGCTCTGGTCGAGCTGGTGCGACAACTCCCGGCCATAGAGCCGCTGCTTGATGCTGGCGTGCAGGATCGTGTTGTCGTTTTCGATGTAGGCGATGCGCGTCGCCGGCTTCTCGCCCTTGTTGGCCCGGTGCCGCGCGATCCACTCGCTGCTGAGCCCGAAGCAAATCCCAGCCTTCACCTCGTGATCCTCCGGAAACAGCTTCCGGATCGGGTAGCGCTGCTTGAACGGCGCCACGCAATAGCTGTCGAACGACGCCATCGGTTTCCTCGCTTGGTCGGTTGGGTCTGGTCGGTTGGCGCGGAACCGGCGGCGCCGGGTCGGGCATGCGCGCAGACTACCGCACACGAACTACCCCGTACAGGCGGACACTCCGCGCCGCGAACCGTCATGCCCTTGCCGGACGGGGCCTCTGTTCGCGTGCGCAATAGTTCGCAACACTCCCAATTCCTTGTTGCCGGCATTAGGTATCTGGTATACGGTATCGATAATGTCAGTGCGGGCGGATACGGAGCCGCCACGTCACCGGCAAGAAGTCGCTGCGGCCCCAGGGCGGCGCCCATCACAGGGCGCGACGGTCGGGGGAACCGAAAAGCGTCGAGGAGATCGGAATGAAGCCAACGCCGAAAAGCGCACGAACGCTCGGCATCACCTTGCACCAGCCCGCCTCCGTCACCGGGCCGCGTCCCCAGCAGAAACGAGGCGCGTCATGACCACGGACATCGATTACGCCCAACTGGTCGCGGCGATCGGCGACGCGGTGATCGTGTCCGACGCCGACGGCGCCATCACCCTGTGGAACGCGGCGGCCGAACGCATCTTCGGCTTCACCCCGGCCGAGGCCATGGGCCGATCGCTGGATCTCATCATTCCGGAACGCCAGCGTCAGCGTCACTGGGACGGGTACGCCAAGACCATGAGCACGGGACAGACGCGCTACGGCAGCGACGTGCTGCGGGTTCCGGCGGTGCACAAGGACGGCCACGCCCTGTCCATCGCCTTCACCGTGGCGCTGCTGCACGACGCCGGCGGGGCCGTCACCGCCATCGTGGCGGTCGTCCGCGACGAGACCGCCCGCTTCACCGAGGACCGGAAACTGCGCCGCCGGCTGGCCGAACTGGAAGCCGCCACGGCCTGAACGACAACACCCGCCGGACATTCGGCACCGCGACAACACCGAACGATCAAAGGGAGTGTAGACCTCATGAGCAAGCCACTGGACGGGATCAAGATCATCGACTTCACCCACGTTCAGGCCGGCCCGGCCTGCACGCAGCTCCTCGCCTGGTACGGCGCGGACGTCATCAAGGTGGAGCGTCCCGGCGCCGGCGACGTCACCCGCTCCCAGTTGCGCGACATCCCGGAAGCGGATGCCCTGTACTTCACGATGCTCAACAGCAACAAGCGCTCGCTGACGCTCGACACCAAGACCGCCGAGGGCAAGGAGGTGCTGGAGCGCCTGATCCGCGAATCGGACGTGCTGGTCGAGAATTTCGGCCCCGGCGCGCTGGACCGCATGGGCTTCACCTGGCCGCGCATCAACGAGCTGAACCCCGGCCTGATCGTCGCCTCCGTCAAGGGCTTCAGCGACGGGCACCATTACGAGGATCTGAAGGTCTACGAGAACGTCGCCCAGTGCGCGGGCGGCGCCGCCTCGACCACCGGCTTCTGGGACGGCCCGCCGACCGTCAGCGCCGCCGCTCTGGGCGACAGCAACACCGGCATGCATCTCGCCATCGGCATCCTGACGGCGCTGATGCACCGCACCAAGACCGGCAAGGGCCAGAAGGTCGCCGTGTCGATGCAGGACAGCGTGCTGAACCTCTGCCGCGTCAAGCTGCGCGACCAGCAGCGCCTGGACCGCGTCGGCTACCTGGAGGAATACCCGCAGTACCCGCACGGCACCTTCTCCGACGTCGTGCCGCGCGGCGGCAACGCGGGCGGCGGCGGCCAGCCGGGCTGGGTGCTGAAGTGCAAGGGCTGGGAGACCGATCCCAACGCCTACATCTACTTCACCATCCAGGGCCACGCCTGGGCGCCGATCTGCAAGGCGCTGGGCCGTCCGGAATGGATCGACGACCCGGCCTACAACACCGCCCAGGCCCGCCAGGACAAGATCTTCGACATCTTCGCCTTCATCGAGGAGTGGCTGTCGAACAAGACCAAGTTCGAGGCGGTGGACATCCTGCGCAAGTTCGACATCCCCTGCGCCCCGGTGCTGTCGATGAAGGAGATCGCCAATGACCCGTCGCTGCGCGCCAGCGGCACCGTGGTCGAGGTCGACCACAAGCAGCGCGGCAAGTACCTGACGGTCGGCAGCCCGATCAAGTTCTCCAACCTGTCGGTCGAGGTCACCGGCTCGCCGTTGCTCGGCGAGCACACCGACGAGGTGCTCGGCGGGCTGGGCTACAGCAAGGACCAGATCGCGGCGATGCATGAGGCGCGCGTGGTCTGAGGAGGCGCTTGCCCCCACCCTAACCCTCCCCCGCTGGGCGGGGGAGGGGACTGCCGCAGCATTCCGGCAAGGTTCCTACCCCCTCCCCCGCTCAGCGGGGGAGGGATGGGGTGGGGGCACGTGGCAGAATCTCACCACCATGCAGACACGAAAACGGCGCCCCACCCCCGGAGCGCCGTTTTCTTTTTCCAAAACCCACCCCGTCAGGACGCCTTGCGCAGCCCCGCCATCCCCGTCATCGACCGCGCCGGGAACGCCACCACCGTGCCGGCCGGGACGCCATGGGCGTGGCACGGCTCCGTGCCGTTCAGCGTCCAGCCATAGGCCGCCGCAATCTGCACCCGGTCGCGGCCTTCCACCGCCAGCACGCGCAGCTTGCGCCCCGGATCGCGCCCGCCGGACGCCTGCCCGAAGCGCTCCGCCTGCCCGTCCTCCGCCGCGATCACCGCGCCGCGCTCCAAATCCGGGCGCTCCGCCAGTTCGGTCAGCGCCGCCGCGACGGCGGCTCCCTCGGCCGGGGTCAGCGCGCGGATGTCGGCGATCACGCCCCAGCGACGGCCACTGGCGCCGCAGCGGACGGCGGCCTCCCGCAGGGCGGTCTGCCAGCCGGTGAGTTCGGCGGCGCCCAGGCCCTTGTGGAGAACGGTGTGGATGCCCCACGCGTTGCCGGCGATTGAGAAGCCCGTCACGATCCCATCTCCTCGACTGTCCCGTGGGCGGACCGCCGCCCCTCTTGCGGGTGTTGGAATACGGGGCTTCGATGTCACCCCGATGTCGGTCGCATCAAGAATTGAAAACATTGGATTTCGCGGTTGACACGCGGCCCGTGCCACGGCCCCCGCGATGCCGCCCTCGCGGGACAGGCATGCGGCCTTGCTTCCCAGGATCGGGCAAATCCCCGACGTTGACTCTTGCAAAAAACCGATAGCAAACCTATCAAATAGGGATGCTACCGAATGACGCACCCGATCTCTCCCCCAGCTTCGGCATCCATTTGTTCCGCGCCGCCCGGCTGTGGCGGCGCGAGGCGAACAAGGCGCTGGCCGATTGCGGCTTCTCCTCCTCGGTCATCACGCCGTTGATGCTGCTCGCCGAACTGGGCGACGGCATGCGCCAGCGCGAACTGGCCGAGGAGATGGGGGTGGAGGGGCCGTCCGTGGTCCGGCTGCTCGACAGCCTGGAAGCCGCGAAGCTGGTCGAGCGCCGCGAGGCCCCGGACGACCGGCGGGCCAAGACCCTGCACCTGACCGACCAGGGTCGCGACCTTCTGGTTCAGGTGAACCGCGCGCTGAACGGCCTGCGCCGCCGCCTGCTGGCGGGCACCGACGCGGCGGACATCGACGCCTGCCGCCGCGCCATGGCGGTCATTGAAACCAACGCCAAGAACGAACAGCCGTAACGGATGCCGGCCCATCGCCGTTGATCGTCCTGCCCGGCCTCTCAGGAACCATATTTTGAAAACCCTTTCCCTCCTGTCCCGCTTCGCCGTCACCCTCACCGTCGTGGCCGCCGCCGCCCTGGCCGGCGCGTGGCTGTGGGACTACTACATGAACGAGCCCTGGACGCGGGACGGCCGGGTGCGGGCCGACGTCGTCCAGGTCTCGCCCGACGTGGCCGGTCTGGTCACCGAGGTCCGGGTCGCCGACAACCAGCCGGTCCGCAAGGGCGACGTGCTGTTCGTGGTCGATCCCGGCCGCTACCGGCTCGCCGTCGAACAGGCCGAGGCCAATCTGCAAAGCGCGCAGGCGGAACTCAGCTTCCGCAAGGCCGATTCGAACCGTTACGAGCAGTTGGGCAGCGGCGTCGTCTCCACCGCGCAGCGGCAGGAGGTCGCCTCGGTGATGGCGAAGGCCGCCGCCGCCGCGCGTCAGGCCGAATCGGCGCTCGACCTCGCCCGCCTGAACCTGGAGCGGACGGAGATCAAGGCGGTGGTCGACGGCTTCGTCACCAACCTGCAACTGCGGCCCGGCAACTACGTCTCGGCGGGACAGGCGGTGATCGCGCTGATCGACCGGCATTCCTTCTACGTGATGGGCTATTTCGAGGAGACCAAGCTGCGCCGCATCCGCATCGGCGCGCCGGTCGCCGTCACCATCATGGGCGCCTCCGCCCCCCTCAAGGGCCATGTCGACAGCGTCACCCAAGCGATCGTCGACCGCGACCGCACCGAGGGGACCGGGTTGCTGCCCAACGTCAACCCGACCTTCAACTGGGTCCGGCTGGCCCAGCGCATCCCGGTGCGCATCGCGCTGGAAGGCGACATCGACCCCGCCGATCTGGTCGCCGGCCGCACCGCGACGGTCGAGGTGCTGGGGGATCGGCCGCCGCGCGTGGCCGGGCTATGAAACCGCCCAGCCTGGCCGAGGCCGTTTTCTCGGTGAAGTCCTTCGCGGCCTCGATGGCGGCGCTCTACATCGCCTTCGGGATGGGGCTGCCCCGGCCCTTCTGGGCGATGATGACCGCCTACGTCGTCTCCAGCCCGCTGTCCGGCGCCGTACGCTCCAAGGCCGTCTTCCGGGTCGCCGGCACCGTGCTGGGCTCGGCGGCCTCGGTGGTGATGGTGGTGGGGCTGGTCAACGCGCCGGAGCTGCTGGTGCTGGCGGTCGGGCTGTGGGTGGCGGGTTGCCTCTACCTGTCGCTGCTCGACCGGACGCCGCGCAGCTACGTCTTCATGCTGGCGGGCTACACCGCCGGCCTCGTCGCCTTCCCCGGCGTCGCCGATCCAAGCGCCATCTTCGACACCGGGCTGGCCCGCGTCGAGGAGATCGTGCTCGGCATCGTCTGCGCCACCGTCGTCCACAGCGTGGTGCTGCCGCGCGGCGTCGGCCCGGTGCTGCTCGCCCGGCTCGACGCCACGCTGCGCGACGCGGAGCGCTGGACGCTCGACGCCCTGTCGGGAAGCGGCGACGCCAAGACGGCGGTCGACCGGCAGAAGCTGGCGCGCGACCTGACCGAGTTGCGGGTGATGGCGACGCATCTGCCCTACGACACCTCCGAGGTGCGCTGGATGACGCGGCCGGTCCGCGCCCTGCAGGACCGCATGACCTATCTGTTGCCGGTCCTCGCCGCCGTCGACGACTGGATGGCATCGGTGCGCGGGCCGGACGGCGCGCTGCCGCCCGACCTCGTCCCGGTCGTCGAGAACCTCAAGCGCTGGATCGCCGACGACGAATCGGTCGGCGGCGCCGAGGCCCAGCGTGCGGCGCTCGACGCGCTGGCCCCGGCGGTGAACGCGGACTCGACGTGGCGCGACGCGACCCGGCTCGGCCTGCTGGCCCGGCTGCGCTCGTTGGTCGACATCCACCAGGATTGCCGGGAACTGCGCGCGCACATCCGCTCCGGCGACCGCCGGCTGCCCGAGCGGCTCGACCCACTGACCCGCAGCCGGTCTCGCGGCGTCTTCCACCTCGACCACGGCATGGCGCTGTGGTCGGGGGCCTCGGCCATCCTCGGTCTGGCCGTCATCTGCGCGTTCTGGATCGCCACCGGATGGTCGTCCGGGGCGGCGGCGGCGATGATGGTGGCGGTGTTCTCCTGCTTCTTCGCCTCCTTCGACGACCCGGCGCCGGGCATCCGGATGTTCCTGGTCTTCACGCTGCTGTCGCTGCCGGTCGCGGCCTTCTACCTGCTGATCGTGCTGCCCTCCTTCGACAGCTTCACCATGCTGGCCGCCAGCCTCGCCCCGACCTTCCTGCTGCTGGGCGCCTATGTGGGGAGGCCGGCGACCTTCGGGCAGGCGATGGCGCTGCTGTTCGGGGTCGGCGGGGCGCTCAGCCTGCTCGACACCAGCACCGCCGATTTCGCGTCCTTCCTGAACAGCAGCATCGGGCAGATCGTCGGCATCGTCACCGCCCTGATGGTGACCCGGCTGTGCCGCTCGGTCGGCGCGGCGTGGAGCGCCCGGCGCCTGCTGCGCGCCGGCTGGCGGGAGATCGCCACGTTGGCCGATTCCCGGTCGGCCCCGCCGCGCGGCAACTTCGAGAACCGCATGCTGGACCGCGTCGGCCTGCTCTCCACTCGTCTGGCCCAGGCCGGACCGCAGGACGATTTCGCCGTCGCCGACGCGGTGAACGACCTGCGGGTCGGGCTGAACGTCGCCGATCTCCAGCGGGTGCGGCCGATGTTGGGCAAAAGCTCCGAATCGCTGGTGGGCGCGCTGCTCGCCGAGGTGGGGCGGCATTACCGCGGCCTGTCGACTCGACGCCTGGAGCCGCCCCGGCCCGGCGTGCGCCGCGCGATGGACACGGCGCTGGCCGGCATCGCCGCATCACCGCCGGCCCCGGAGCGGGACCGCGCGGTGATCGCCCTGGTCAGCCTGCGGCGTAGCTTGTTCCGCGAGGACGCAACCCCCGGCGCCACCCCCGCCCTTCCCGAACTGGTGACGACATGATCGGTGACATCGACGTCTACGGGCTGTTCCTACCCCCGCTGCTGATCCTGGCCATCCTGGCCTGGATGCTGTCGGGGCTGGTTCAGCGGGGTTTGCGCGCCGCCGGGCTCTACAAATGGGTCTGGCACCCGCCGCTGTTCGATCTGGCGCTCTACGTGCTGCTGCTTTGTGGTTTGACAGCGCTGTCGTCGCTGCTGCGCTGACCGGAGGCGCCCGGCCGTAGCCTCGCCAGCGGCGCGCCGGGGTCGAAGAGCGAGCGGTCGAAAAACAGGTCCGGCCCCATCGGGATCGGCGCCGTCGCCTCCTCCAGCAGCCAGGGCGCGGCGTGGGCACCCTCCAGCTTGGTGTCGATCAGCGGCACCGCCCCGCCCAGATCGCGCTGGGCCTGCCGGTGAAGCTCGGCGTCGTAGACCCCGGCGGCCAACGCCTGCAGATCGGCGGCGGGGTCGAGTTGGCCCCAGCGCACCATCTGCGCGAACAGCCACAGCGCGTGCGAGCGCCACGGAAAGCTGGCGGCGTAGCGGTGGAAGACGTGGAAGTCCGGCAGTTCCACCGCTGCCTCCCCCGGTCCGAAGAGGAAATGGCCGGTCAGCGAGCGCTCCAGCACCGCCTGCGGCAGCCCGAGATAGCGCGGCTGCGCCAGCAGGGCCGCCGCCTCCATCCGGTTGGCGGGGTCGGCGTCCAGCCAGGCCTGCGCTTGGATCAGCGCGCGGACCAGCGCGCGGTGGGTGTTGGGGTGCGCGTCGGCCCAGGAGGCCAGCACCCCCAGCACCTTTTCCGGCCCGTTGTTCCAGAAGGCGTGACCGGTCAGCAGGACCCGCCCCACCCCCTCGGCCACGGCCAGGCTGTTCCACGGCTCGCCGACGCAGAAGCCGACGATGTCGCCGGCCTTCAGGCTCGCCACCATGCGCGGCGGCGGCACGGTGATCAGGCGCACGTCGCGGTCCGGGTCGATGCCGGCCGAGGCCATCCACGCGCGCAGTTGATAAGCGTGGTTGGCGACCGAGAAGACCACCCCGAAGACCGGCGGCGGCAGACCGGCGGCGCGGTCGGCATCGATCCCCCGTTTCAGCGCGCGGGCGGTCATCGGCTGTTCCGCCATCGCCGCCGGATCGGCGGCGGCCATCCGCTCGTGCAGCGCGGCGGACACGGTGATGGCGTTGCCGTTCAGGCCCAGCGCGTGGGCGGTGCGGGTCGGCGTCGGGAAGGTGCCGACTCCGGCCGTCATCGCCAACAGCAGCCCGGTCAACGCGTGGGCGCCGTCGAGCAGCCCGACCATCAGCTTGTCGCGGATGTTCGACCAGGACGGCTCGCGCGACAGCGTGACCTCCAGCCCCTGGGCCGCGAAAAAGCCCTTCTCCACCCCCACGGCCAGCGGCGCGCAATCGGTCAGCGGCACGAAGCCGAGGGTCAGCGCGGTCTTTTCCAGCGGATCGGTGCGGCGGGCGGCGGGCATGGCGAACTCCCTGATCGGGAGCCATTGTACCGCAAGCGCGCGCCCTGCCAACCGGGCAAGGGCGCCCCCTCAATCCTCCAGCGGGACGGCGTCGTCCAGGGCCTTGCGCAGGATCGGCGACGGGCCGTCGTCCTCGGCGAAGCCACGACTGCCGATGGCGGTGCGGTAATAGCTGACGATGAAGACGCGAATCGACGCCGTCAGGTTGGCCTCGCCGCGCCGCTCGTCGATCCGTGTGCAGACCTCGTTCAATGTCAGCCGTTCGCGCTCGCAGATTTCCTTCAGCGAGTCCCAGATGTACGGTTCCATGCGCAGACTCGTGCGCCGCCCGTTCACCTTTACGTTACGGCAGACCAGGGCCGGCCCCTCCCTACCCTCGCCAGTGCCCGCCATGTGACGTCCTGATCCCCATCGTTGCGAAGCCGCCGCCCCCTCGTGGCGAGCATACATCCATTTGTATGAGGATATTGCAAGAAGCGTGTGCCATCCAAGCCAATTTCGACCACTGGTCGCGAAGCGACGCGACAAAAGGGCGCATTCGGGAAAGCTCTTTTCGGTTGTGCCGGTTGCGTGCGGCCAAAACCCGCTTCCCTTCCCAACCGCTTCGCGATACCAGTGCCCGAAAGGGTGGCGGCCTCCCAGGGGCGGCCGGCAGGGGAGAGAATCGGTTATGATGCGACCGGCGAGGGCACGATTCGCGGCGGCGCTGGCGATGGGAGTCGCGGCGGGGCTCGCCACGATGACGCCGTCCGGCCCGGCCCGCGCGGCCGAACCCTTCTCCGAAGAGGCGATCCACGCCGAGATCGTCCGCCTCGCCGGGCCGCTGTGGCGCCTGGAATCCTTGACGATGGAAACGCTCACCGTACCCGGCAGGGATTCCGGCCAGCGCGCCGCCGCGCGGATCGCCGCGCGGATGACACTCGCCGTCCCCACCTTCGTCGTGGACAGCAGGGAGGGCGCCGTCACCTTCCTGCGCCCGGCCGCCGAGACCGGGCTGGAAAAGACGCTGACCGCCATCGCGCTCGCCGCCCGCAGCGGCGCCGGCTGGACCGTGAAGATCGAGCCGCAGAACCCGGAGATCCTCGACGGCGTCGGCAAGCCGGCCGCCGAGCTGCCCGGCCGCACCGTGCTGGCCGGCTCGGAGGAGGCGCGGAGCCTGCGCGAACAGCTCGACCGCGAGGCGCAGCAGCGTCTGGCCGACGAAACCGCCCGGCGGACGCGGGCGGAGGAACTGCTGGCCCAGCAGGCCGCCACCGCCAAGGCGGAGGTCGAGCGCGCCGAGCGGGGGCGCGCCGCCGTGGACGCGCGCGCCACACAGATCGCCGATCTGCGCGCCAAGCTGCTGGGTCCGGACCGCCCGGCCCGGATCGCGGCCTACGAGGCGGCCCTCGGCGGCAACGACGCGGCGCTGCGCCAACTGGCGATCGAGGCGGCGTTGCAGAGCCGCGACCCGGTGCTGGCCAATCTGGCGCTGAAGGACTGGATCGCCCGGCGCCGCGCCGTGCCGGTGCAGATCTTCGCCACCAAGGAGGATCCCAGCTCCGAGGCCGTTGTCCAGAATCTGGGGCCGATGACGCTGGAAATCGAGGGTTTCAACCCCGCCGACGGCGCCGTGGCCGGCCGGCTGGGCGCCCCCGGCTACAGCATCGCCAAGCCGTCGAGCATCATCGGCACGCTGGCCCAGACGGAACTGGCGCTCAACTCCTACGGCTGCGCGCTGACCTTGCGCCTGACCGAGCATCGGACGCTGGACGGGCTGCTGCGCTGCCAGACCCTGCCGACGCTGATCGCCCGGATCACCCTGGACTGATGGGCGCGGCGATGGCCTGGACGGACCGCCCCACCCGCCGCCGGAGCCGTCCGTGGGCGCTCCTCGCCGGGGCGGCGCTGCTCGCCGCGATGGCGCTGCCCTGGCCGGACGCCGCCGCGCAGAAGCCGAACGAGCGCTTCACCCCCCTGCCCGCCCCCACCGTGTCGCTGCCCCGCCTGACGCCTTCGGGAAATGTGCAAGTCCAGGGGCTGGCGCCCGGCGCGGCCTTGCGACCGGCCCCGGTCGTCACCCCGCTCCTGTCGGCGATCCAGGGTCCCGGCGCGCCACCCACCGCCACACCGCCCCAGCCCGCCGCGAGGACGGAGCCGGTTCCGCCGCCGTCCGCTCCGCCAATGGCCGCTCCAGAGAAACCCGCTCCGGAGAAGCCCTCCACATCGCCCCGGACCGCGACCGCCACGGTCGTCACCACCGCCGGGGTCAGGCTGCGCGCCGCTCCCAAGTCCGGCGCGAGGGTGCTGGACACGGTCGAGCGCGGCGAGACGCTGGAGGCGTTCGGCCCACCGGCCGATGGCTGGGTGCGGGTCGGGCGCGGCGGCAGGCCGCTGGGCTACATCGCCGCCGACCACCTCGCGGAGACCGGCGCCGGCAAGGCGGACCACCCGGCATCCGGCCGCTACGCCAAGGCGGCGCCCGAGGATCGCGGCTGCGCCCTGCCCGACGATCTGCCGGGGGAGACGCGCCGCCCGCTTCTGCCCGCCGGCACCGTCGCCCGCGTGCTGGCCGACGCCAACCTGCGCGTGGCCCCGGCCTGCGACGCCAAGGTCGAGGACGTGCTGGAGCGCGGCGAGCGCGTCACCGTGCAGGACTCCACCGGGTCCTGGTACCGGGTCGGTCGCGAGGGACGGAGCCTGGGCTATGTCGGGGCGGCGCTGCTCGTCCCCGTCAAGGGGCGCTGACCCCGACTGGCGAAGCCCGCGCCGAGCACGTAGTAAAGATCCCCTCATCCGCCGATCCGGGAAATGCGCGTCATGATCTTGCGCCTTTTGGCTCTTCTGCTTCCCCTGCTGTGGATGGCCGCGACGGCCCGTGCCGACGGTCTGATCCAGACGCCGACGCCGGTTCCGGCCAGTTTCGACGGCGGCGGGAGCGTGACGCTGGAAGGGCTGTTGATCCGCCCGAACGGCCCCGGCCCCTTCCCCGTCGCCATCGTCACCCACGGCGCCCCGCGCGACCCGGCGGACCGGCCGGGCATGACACCGCTGCGGCTGGCGCCCCAGGCGCGGGAGTTCGCCCGGCGCGGCTGGGCCACGCTGGTGGTGATGCGGCGCGGCTACGGCGGATCCGGCGGCCCCTACGCCGAAAGCAGCGGGGCCTGCAACAACCCCGACTACATCCAGGCCGGCGAGCGCAGCGCCGAGGACATCCGGCAGGCCATCCGCTTCATGGCGCGCCAGCCCTTCGCCGACGCCAGCCGCGTCATCAGCGTCGGCGTGTCGGCCGGCGGCCTCGCCAGCGTGGCGCTGGCCGCTAACCCGCCGCCGGGCCTGCGCGCGGTGATCAGCTTCGCGGGCGGACGCGGGTCGCGCGGCGACGACGACGTCTGCACCGCCGACCGGCTGGTCGCCGCCTTCGGCAACTTCGGACGCGGCTCGCGCCTGCCGAATCTGTGGATCTACGCGGAGAACGACCTGTTCTTCGGCCCGGCGCTGGCCCGGCGCTTCCACGAGGCCTTCACCAAATCCGGCGGCCGGGCGGAGTATGCGCGGATGCCGGCCAACGGCAAGGACGGGCACTTCCTGTTCTCGGCCGACATCGCGGCCTGGACGCCGGTGGTCGACCGCTTCCTCGCCGAGCAGAAGCTGGCGCCCCGCTCGGCGCCCATCGCCCTGCCGGTGTCCGCTTTGGCCCCGCCCTCCGAGCTGTCGGAACGCAACCGCGCCAGCTTCAAGGACTACGTCGCCGCCCCGGACAACAAGGCCTTCGCCGTGTCGCCCGACGGCGCCTTCGGCTGGAAGTCCGGCCGACGCGACGAGGCGGAGGCGCGCCAGGGCGCGCTGGAGAACTGCGGGAAGCACACGCAGAAGACCTGCCGGATCGCCATCGTCAACGACACCCCGGTCCGCTGAGACCGAACCGCACAGCCCCATGGGGGCAGCCTGAAAGGAAACGCCATCTTGCCGAACCTGGCGCTCACCTGGCAGCTCAGCGAAATCCATGGATGGGGTCTGGTCGGCGTCCACACCGCGCTCCATCTGGCCGCGCGGGGGTGCCCGCCGCTTTTGCTGGAAGCCCCCGCGATGGACACGCTGCGCCCGGCGAACCGGGCCGCGCTGCACGGGCTGGAGGAAAGCCACCGGCACGTCATGGAGTTGGCCGCTTCGCACGCCGGAAAGCTCCTGCACCTGGAAGGCTGGGACGTGTTGCACGGCCTGGGAACCGACTTCGGCGCCGGCCCCGCGTCCGAACGGTTCCGCGGACGGGCCAACATCGGCGTGGTCGCCTATGAGGACACCCGGTTCGACTCCGCCGTGCTGGAGCGCGCGCGCCGCTACGACAAGCTGGTGGTCCACTCCACCTACAACCACCGGCTCCTGGCCGAGCAGGGCTTCGCCAACGTCGGCTTGGCGTTCCAGGGCATCGACCCGGAGGAGATCGGGCCACGGCCGCCGAGCGGGCGCTTCGGCGACCGCTTCGTGGTGTTCTCGGGCGGCAAGCTGGAGTTCCGCAAGGCGCAGGACGTGGTCCTCACCGCCTTCCGCCTTTTCCAGAAACGCCATCCGGAAGCGCTGCTGGTGACCGCTTGGCACAACCCGTGGCCGGCCTCGGCGCAGACCATCGCGGAATCGCCGCTGACCCGCCTTCCGCCGGAAATCGGGAGCGACGGGCTCCTGCGGATCACGGACTGGGCGCTGCGCTACGGCGTCCCGGCCGACGCCTTCGTCGATCTTGGCTTTCTCGGCCGCGACCGGATCGCCCCGCTCCTGGCCGACTGCCACGCCGCCGTCTTTCCCAACCGCTGCGAGGGCGGAACCAACCTCGTCGCCATGGAGGCGATGGGCTGCGGCGTGCCGGTGGTGCTGTCGGCCAACACCGGCCACCTCGACCTGATCGGCCCCGGCCCGGACGGCGCCCCGCGCTGCTGGCCGTTGACCCGGCAGACGCCGCTGTTCAACCCCGGCCGGAACCGCGCCGGCTGGCGCGAGTCCTCGGTCGAGGAGCTGGTCGAGGCGCTGGAGGCGATCCATCGCGACCGCGCCGAGGCCAAGGCGCGGGCCGACCGCGCGCTCGCCTTCATCCACGGCGAGCGGACGTGGAGCGCCTTCGCCGAAAGCTTCGTGGCGGTCTGCGCGGTTTGAGGGAACGGCTCCGGGTGCGGCCTCGTCCGCCCCCACCCTGACCCTCCCCCGCTGGGCGGGGGAGGGGACTGGCCCGATCAGAACGACAGGTCGTTCGCCGGCTCGCCGGCGGGCGAGCGGGTCTCGGCGACCAGCTTCGCCACGGCGGCGTCCAGCGCCATGACCTCCTGGTCCTTGCCGCCGAGCACGCGGAGCGCCACCGTGCGCTCCTCCGCCTCGCGCTTGCCGACCACCAGCATCAGCGGCACCTTCTTCAGGCTGTGCTCGCGGACCTTCAGGTTGATCTTCTCGTTGCGGATGTCCAGCTCGACCCGGATGCCCTTGCGCTTCAACAGCGCCGCGACCTCGGTGGCGTAGTCGTTGGCCTCGCTGGTGATGGTGGTCACCACCGCCTGGACCGGCGACAGCCACAGCGGGAACTTGCCGGCGTAATGCTCGATCAGCATGCCGATGAAGCGCTCCATCGAGCCCAGGATGGCCCGGTGCAGCATGATCGGGCGGTGCCGCGCCCCGTCCTCGCCGATGAAGCTGGCGTCGAGGCGTTCCGGCAGGTTGGGGTCGTACTGCAGCGTCCCGCACTGCCAAGTGCGGCCGATGGCGTCGGTCAGGTGGAACTCCACCTTGGGACCGTAGAAGGCGCCCTCGCCCGGCAGCTCCTCGTACTCAAGGCCCGCCTCGCGCAGCGCCTGGGCCAGCCCCTGCTCGGCCCGGTCCCACAGCTCGTCGGAGCCGGTGCGCACGTCGGGACGCAGCGCCAGCTTCACCGAAATCTGGTCGAAGCCCAGATCCTTGTAGACGCCGAGCTGGAGCTTGAAATACTCCGCCGCCTCGGCCGGAACCTGCTCCTCGGCGCAGAAGATGTGGGCGTCGTCCTGAGTGAAGGCGCGCACGCGCATGATGCCGTGCAGCGCGCCCGAGGGCTCGTTGCGGTGGCAGGCGCCGAACTCGGCCATGCGGATCGGCAGGTCGCGGTAGGAGCGCAGGCCGTGCTTGAAGATCTGGACGTGGCCGGGGCAGTTCATCGGCTTGACGCCGAGCATCTTCTCGCCGCCGTCGGCCTCGACCTTGAACATGTTGTCACCGTACATGTCCCAGTGGCCCGACGCCTTGAACAGCGAGCTGTCGATCAGCTGCGGGGTCTTCACCTCGACGTAGCCGGCGGCCTGGAGCTTGGTGCGGATGTAGGTCTCCAGCGTCCGGTAGAGCGTCCAGCCCTTCGGGTGCCAGAACACCGAGCCGACCGCCTCCTCCTGCACGTGGAACAGGTCGAGTTCCTTGCCGAGCTTGCGGTGGTCGCGCTTCTCGGCCTCCTCGATCTGGTGCAGGTAGGCCTTCAGCTCCTTCTCGTCGCGCCAAGCGGTGCCGTAGATGCGCTGGAGCATGGGGTTGCGGCTGTCGCCGCGCCAATAGGCGCCGGCCACCTTCATCAGCTTGAAGCCCTGGCCGACCTTGCCGGTGGTGGGGGCGTGCGGCCCCCGGCACAGATCCAGCCAGTCGCCCTGGCGGTAGATCGACACCGGCTCGGCCTGCGGGATCGCCTCGATCAGCTCGGCCTTGTAATGCTCGCCGAGGTTCTTGAAGTAGGCGACCGCGTCGTCGCGGCTCCACACCTCGCGCACCAGCGGCACGTCGGCGGCGACGATCTCGCGCATCTTCGCCTCGATCTTCTCCAGATCGTCGGGCGTGAACGGCTCGTCGCGGGCGAAGTCGTAGTAGAAGCCGGTGGCGATCGACGGACCGATCGTCACCTGCGTGCCGGGGTAGAGCTTCTGCACGGCGTCGGCCAGCACATGGGCGGCGTCGTGGCGGATGACCTCAAGCGCGTCGGGATGGCTGCGCGTGACGATCTCGATCTTGGCGTTGGTGGTGACGGTGGTGGTGAGGTCCTTGACCTCGCCGTCGATCTTGACGGCTAGGGCATCTTTTGCAAGGCGCGGCCCGATGGAGAAGGCGATTTCCGCCCCCGTTACCGGCCGGTCGAACTCCCGCACGCTGCCATCGGGAAGCGTGATGGCGATGTTGGACGTCACCGAAGTCACCGTATCTTAAGTGTTGCGTTGCACCCGGCACCAAACCGGGAACGCGAAACTTCCAATGGGACATGGGCGGCTGTCAAGCGTGGCGGCGACCGCTCGCAGGCCGCGGACACCGCAACCCAGCCCTTCCCCGGGCGCCGAGGCTCGAACGCGCGCAAGCCCCGGCGAGACTGTTCGGCATCCAGGCTATGACAAACCATCCATTAAGAGAGACTTAATTCAAACGAACGATAATACAGGGTGGTGAGAAAGCGCAGGCAGATAGGGATGCTGGACAGCCTCCGATTTGCAATGCTGGGAATCAGGGGTGAACAATGACAATGATCTTAGAGGAAACGGTCTGCACAAGAAGCTGCAACCTGAAAGAAGCCTGCGTTCTCATTGTCGACGACAACGCCCCGACCGCGTCTCTCATCGAGAAGATCGTTCAAAGAATGCCGGTCTCGAAAACGCGAATTGCGACCTCCGTGAAAAACGCGCTCGCAATCATGTTCCAGGAGCGGATCGACTTCATCATAAGCGACTACAAGATGGACCTGATCGACGGCCTTTCCTTCTTGAGATTGCTGCGATCCGGCGCCTCATCGGATCCCCAAACCAAGATGAAGCTTCAGCCATACAGGAACGTGCCGTTCCTTATCCTCACAGGTTACGCGACGAAGGACGTCATTGACTCCGCCCTCGACTGCGGAGCCTTCGCCGTCATGTCGAAACCCGTGATGCCAGCCGTTCTCCTCGAAAGGATGAAGAGCATCTTTTATGTTCATTGTTCGACGAATTGTTTTCACATGACGCGATGACGGCGAACCGGCTTGGGAGTTCCAACCATCGCGCCTTCGTGTTTGGGTGGCTGAAACCCCTTTTCCATTCGACGGCGACCGGCGTCACCCCGGCTTGCGGCTGAGGCGCGGTTCGCCGAACAGGTAGCCCTGGCCGAAGTCGAAGCCGGTGTCGAGCACCTCGATCAACTGGTTCTCGGTCTCGATCTTCTCGACGATCAGGTCGATGCCCTCGGCGGCGAAGCGGCGGCGTAGGTCCTTCACCCGCGCGGTCTGGTCGGGGTCGAGCACCAGCGCGCGGTCCAATTTCACGTAGCGGAACTGGTGGCGCAGCAGCATCTCCACGTCGATGTCCAGGCTGGTCACCTGATCCATCGAGAAGTGGAAGCCCAGCCGCGACAGCTGCGACAGGATGCCCAGAGTCACCGCGCCGCCGGTCCGCAGATCCTCCTGGCTCAGTTCGAAGACCAGCTTGGGCACAAGCGCCTGGTTGCGGGTCATCAGCTCCAGGAAAGGGCGCATGAAGTCGCCGTCGCTCAGCGTCGCGGCGGAGATGTTGGAGAAAAAGACGATGGAGTGCTGGCGCCGCTCGGTCTCGCGGATCAATTGGATGCAGCGGACCAGCAGCAGGTTGTCGATGGTGGCGATCAGCCCCTCGCGCTCGGCGATGTCGAGGTAGCGGTCGGGCATGATCAGCTGCCCGTCGGCCGAGCGCACGCGCGAGAACACCTCGTAGAAGCGGTGCTTGCGCTGCGGCAGGCTGACGATGGGCTGGAGGTAGATGTCGATGCGGTCGGCCCCCAACGCGTCGCGCACCGCCTCCAGCACCGAGCTGTCGTTCATCGGCCCGGCGGCTTGCACCGGCGGCGGGGCGGGCGCCAACGCCTCTCCGCTGGCCGGGGCGCGGCGATCGCCCGCGGCCAGCCCGGCGGGCGGGCGCGGCGCGCGGCGTTCGGTCAGGCGGGTGACCAGCGATTGCAGCAGCTTCACCTCCTGCATCACCGCGTCGTAGCCCATCGCGGCACCGTGCCGCTCGCCCTCCTCGGCCACCGTCGCGCGGTGGCGGGCCAGCTCCTCGGCCAGCGCCTCGACGGTGGCGTGCAGGCGGTGGATGCGGCGCGAGGCCAGCCTTTCGCGCTCCAGCCGGGTGACGACGTCGTGGATCAGGGCGCCGCCCAGGATCGTGACGACGCCGGCCAGCCAGCCGAGCAGCGGGTCGCTCGCCGGGAGGACGATCGGCAGTGTCACCCCGATGGACAGCCCGGCCACGATGTAGGCCAGCGCGTAGACGATGTGCGTCAGGACGGTCATGGGCCTCACGGAAATCGGCGGGCGGTTCGAGGGAGTTTGCGGAAGGGTGTTATGCCAGAAGCTCTGAACGCGCTCAGTTAAAGCCCTTCTCCCCTTGCGGGAGAAGGGTTGGGATGAGGGGTATTCCGCCAAAGGCGGAAAGATTTGCTTTCCCCCTCACCCCACCCCCTCTCCCGCAAGGGGAGAGGGGCTAAGTTGGTGCCTGTACACCTTCGCGCTGACGGGCGCAGAGTTATTAAGGGTTCACAGCCGCTGGTGTTACGGCAGAGCCCCGCCCGCCCTGCGATCAGCGGTGGTCGGCCCCCACCGCCTCGGCGACCGACTCGAAGCCGTCGCGGCGCAGCAGCCCAGCCAGCTCGTCGCGGATGCGGTGGACCAGCGCCGGACCGCCATAGACCATCGCGGAGTAGAACTGCACCAGCGAGGCGCCGGCCCGGATCTTCGCGTAGGCGTCGGCCCCCGACGCGATCCCGCCCGCCCCCACCAGTGGCAGCTTGCCGCCGGTCAGGCCGTAGATCTCCTTCAGCACCGCCGTCGACGGCCCGAACAGCGGACGGCCCGACAGGCCGCCGGCCTCGGCGCGCAGCGGCTCGGGGATCTCGGCGGGCCGCGCGATGGTGGTGTTCGACACGATCAGCCCGTCGATGCCCGATTCCAGCGCCACGGCGGCGATGTCGGCCTTGTCCTCGGCGGTCAGGTCGGGGGCGATCTTGAGGAGCAGCGGGGGGTTGCGCGCCAGCTTGCAGGCCGCCCGCGCGTCCAGCACCCGGCCCAGCAGTTCGCGCAGCGGCGCGCGCCCCTGGAGCGCGCGCAGGCCCGGCGTGTTGGGGGAGGAGACGTTGACCACCAGATAATCGGCCAGCGGCGCCAGCCGGCGCGCGCCGATCACGTAGTCGTCGGCGGCGTCCACCGTGTCCTTGTTCTTGCCGAGGTTGGCGCCGACGATGCCGGCCGCGCGGCGCGGGTTGTCGCGGCGTCGCTCCAGCCGTTCGGCGAAGGCGTCGAGCCCCTGGTTGTTGAAGCCCATGCGGTTGATGACGGCACCCTGCTCCACCAGCCGGAACAGGCGCGGGCGCGGGTTGCCGGGCTGCGGGCGGGGCGTGACGCTGCCCGGCTCGACGAAGCCGAAGCCCAGCCGCAGCATGGCGTCCACCACCTCGGCGTTCTTGTCGAAGCCGGCGGCAAGGCCGACCGGGTTGGTGAAGTCCAGCCCCCAGACGCGGCTGCGCAAGGACGGCTCGTCCCGGCCGCGCGGCGCCGGGACCAGCCCGGTCTTCAGCGCCTTGATGGTCAGCCCATGCGCGGTTTCCGGATCGAAGCGGAACAGCAGCGGAGCGGTGATGGGGAACAGGTCGATCACGACGCGAAATCCTCGATGGCGAAGGGAAAGCCCTGGGGGAAGACGTGGCGCCCGTCGGGGCCGAGCGGCAGCGGGTCGGCGCGCAGCACCGCCCCCACCGGCAGCGCCGCGTAGAGATGCGGGAAGAGCTGCCCGCCGCGCGACGGCTCCCATCTCAGGGCCTCGCCCAGCCGGTCGGTGTCGACCGTCAGCAGCACCAGCCCGTCCTGGCCGGCGCGGTGCTTGGCCGCGCTCTCCCCGACCTGGGCGGCGGTGGAGAAATGGATGAACCCGTCCTTCGCATCCTGCGACGAGCCGGGGTAGGAACCGGCCGAGCGGGCGGCGTCCCACTCGTCCGCGCGGCACATGTGATGGATGATTCGGTCGGTCATGATGCGCGGACACTAGCCGAAGCCAGTCCCAGCGGCCAGCGCTTCGCCGAATGCGACTCCCCGAATGCAACGAAACGGTGGAGAGCTTTGCATTTTGCAAACGACCAACGAAATTAAACGGCATTTTGCAGGTATTTTCGCTTTCTCAAGCGAGAGGAAAGGAGGCGATTCCAGGGCTTTCTCCGCCGCACCCCTTGCAAGCCCTCGATTCCCACGTCGCAGCTTCGGTTGGCACCGCTTTTGCTGATGGGAGGACAACGCAACGGAGTGCCCGTCATGAACGCGATTTCGATGAGCCCGCTGATGAAGACCCGCCAGCCGCTGGACAGCACGATCAACGCCTCGGTGACTGCCATGGGCGCCCTGTGCGAGCCGGGTCACACGACGGTCCCGCTCAAGCCCAGCGCCACCATGCTGGCGGCCGGCGCGCGGGCCGGCGGCGTGTCGGTCGAAGTCGCGTGGAAGATCTACCAGGCGATGATCCATCACGTCGACTGAGCGCAGCCTTTTGGAACAGGCGGCCCGGACACCGGCTAGGGGCCGACCGCCTCCCTTCCGGCTTGCACCGACGCCGGCCGGGCGTTGCGAAGGGTAGGCCCGCCGAACCCGCAGCGCCTCACCCCCCGGCGCCGTTCCCGTCCGTCTTCGCGTATTTCCGCTTCGCCACCTCCAGCGACGCCAGCAATTGCTGGCCGGTAACCCCGCCGTCGCCGCTGATGCGGGCGTTCATCACGGCGCGGATGGCGTCCACATGCGCCTTGAACAGCTGGTGTTCGTTCGCCGTCACCGCTCCGGCCACGCCGCCGCGCGTGGCCTCGTAGAGCGACTTGGCGACCTGGGTGATCAGCGGGTAGCCGAAGATGCCGCCCTGCCCGCGCATCTCGTGCGCCGCGCGGTTGACCTGGGCCAGCAGGCCCGTCACCGCGTCGGGCTCGCGCACCAGACGGTCGATGCGGCGGCTCATCTCCTCGACCTCCCCGGCGATCCAGCTGGCGTAATCGCCGGCCCGGTTCAGGATTTCCTGTTCGGCGGCGGCCAGCACGTCGGGCGGCAGGGTCGGGACCGGCCCCTTGGGCGCGATGCCGATCTTCGGGCCCAGCCGGTTGGGAAGCTCGAAATACACCACCGGGAAGCGGTCGATTCCCGCCGCCTTCGAGGCGCTGTGGACCACCAGGATCTCCGACCCGCCGGTCATCCGGCAATCCAGGGCGACCGGCTTGTCGGTCCGCCGCCGGTCGGGGCCAAAATACCCCGCCGCCAGCACGAAGCGGCGCGGCCTTGCGACCGCGAACAGCAGCCGGCTGGCGATGGTCTGCGCGGAAAAGGGCTTGGCGATGAAGTCGGTGGCGCCCAGGTCGCGGGCCTGCTCCACGTATTGGCGGTCGGCGGCGCCCGACAGCATCAGCACCGGCAGGAACTTGTCGGGGCTCCGGGGGCTGGCGCGCAGCCAGCGCAGCAGCATCAGCCCGTCCACCTCGGGCATCACCAGATCGGAGATGACCAGATCGACCGGCGCGGCGCTTGGCGCTGCCCCCGGAGGCCGCCCGGCGCGGCGGCCTTCGAAAAACCGGATCGCCGCCGCCCCGCTGGTCACCGCGTGGACCGTGCCGACGCCGATGGCGCGCAGCGTGGCGGTCAGGACCGTGCGGATGAACGCGCTGTCCTCCACCACCAGCACCGACAGCAGGCCGAGCTTCGGCACCCCCGACACCGCAGCGCCGGCCACCCCTCGAGTCATCGCGAACGCCATATCCCCGCATGCATCACGCCCGTTTTGGCACGTCCGCCGCCGGTTTGCGAGAGTCAACCGCGTTCATCGGGCGCCGGAGCCGTGCCGGCGCGACTTGGCCGCAAGGGGGGCTTTCCGTCGCGTGCCGGCGCGGTTACGCTCGGCGGCAACGACAACCGGAGGAACCCCGAGCGATGCCGCAGCCCGATCACGTCATGGCCCTGCCCGTGCCCGACCCGTCCAATCTCGACGCCGACATGGCCGCGCTGTTCGACAAATGCACCGAGAAGCTGGGCTTCGTCCCCAACGTCCTGCAGGCCTACAGTCTGCGCCAGAAGAAGCTGCGCAACTTCGCCCTGCTCTACAACGAGCTGATGCTGGGCGAGAGCGGCCTGTCCAAGCTGGAACGCGAGATGATCGCGGTCGTCGTGTCCTCCGCCAACCATTGCTACTACTGCCTCGTCGCCCACGGGCAGGCGGTGCGCAAGCTGTCGGGCGACCCGCAACTCGGCGAGATGCTGGTCGCCAACTACCGCGTGGCGCCGCTGGAGCCGCGCCAGCGCGCCATGCTCGACTTCGCCTGGAAGATGACCAAGGAGCCGTGGACGATGGGCGAGCCCGACCGCGAGGCCTTGCGCGCCGTGGGATTCAGCGACGCCGACGTCTTCGACATCGCCGACACGGCCGGCTTCTACAACATGTCCAACCGGGTGGCGACCGCGGTGGACATGATCCCCAACCCCGAGTACCACAAGCTGGACCGTTAAAAGCCCTTTCGCCGTACAACCGACCGGAGCGCCGGAATGCTGAGGTTCCTCGTCCGCCTGTTCGCCACCATCGGCCTGTTGGTGGTGATCGCCCTGGTCGCCGGCGTGACGCTCGCCGTCCGCCACCAGCCGAGCCTGCCCGACGCGGTGGTGCTCGACCTCGACCTGACCCGCTCGTTGTCGGAGGGCGGGTCGGACCGGCTGGGCGGGCTGCTCGGCCACGAGGCGAGCTTCCGCGAGGTGCTCGACGCGCTGGAGCGCGGGCGGGGCGACCCGCGCGTGAAGGGCGTGCTGGCCCGGCTGGGCGGCGATTCGGTCGGCTTCGCCCAGACCCAGGAGCTGCGCGCGGCCGTCGAGCGCTTCCGCGCGTCCGGCCGCTTCGCCGTCGCCTTCTCCGAGAGCTACGGCGAGGGCGGGGCCGGCAACCGCGCCTATCTGCTGGCCAGCGCCTTCGACGAGGTCTGGCTGCAGCCGCTGGGCATGGTCGGGCTGACCGGCCTGTCGGCGGAGGTCCCGCTGGCCCGCGCCGCGCTCGACATGCTGGGGGTGCAGCCACAGCTCATGCAGCGGGAGGAGTACAAGAGCTTCGCCGAGACCTTCACCCGCAGCGAGCTGACCCCCGCCAACCGCGAGATGCTGCAAGGCTTGGTCGGCGACCTGACCGAGCAACTGGTGGACGGTGTCGCCAAGAGCCGCCGCCTGCCCCCCGCCACGGTGCGCGCCGCGCTGGACCGCGCGCCGCTGCTGGAGGGCGAGGCGCTGGAGCTGAAGCTGATCGACCGCATCGGCTACGCCGACCAGGCGCGCGACGCCGCCGTGGCGCGGGCCGGCTCCGGGGCCGAGGCGCTGGAAGTCGCCGATTACCTGAACGCCGCCGGCGGGCCGCACGACAGCGGGCCGACCGTGGCGCTGATCCACGCGGTCGGCACCATCACCGGCGGCAAGAGCGGCCGCCCGGCGCTGGGCGAGGTCACCGCCGGGTCGGAGACCATCGTCCAGGCCATCGAGGAGGCGGTGGACGACCCCGACGTGCGCGCCATCCTGTTCCGCATCGACAGCGGCGGCGGCTCGGTCTCCGCGTCGGAGGCGATTTACCGTGCCTTGGCCAAGGCACGCGAACGCGGCAAGCCGGTGATCGCCAGCATGGGCGACGCCGCCGCGTCGGGCGGCTACTGGATCGCGCTGGCGGCCGACCGCATCGTCGCCTCCCCGGCCACCATCACCGGCTCCATCGGCGTGGTCGCCGGCAAGATGAGCTTCGCCGGGCTGTCCGAGAAGGTCGGCGTCCAGTGGGGCCGGGTGGCGGCGGCGCGCAACGCCGGCATGTGGTCGCCGATGCACCCCTTCTCGCCCAGCGAGGAGGAGCGGATGACTGCCATCATCGACGCCACCTACGCCAGCTTCCTCAAGCGGGTGGCCGACGGGCGCAAGCTGACCGCCGAGCAGGCCCGCGCCGCCGCCAAGGGCCGCGTGTGGAGCGGCCAGCAGGCGCGCGAGCTTGGGCTGATCGACGCGTTCGGCGGCCAGGAGGAGGCGCTGACGCTGGCCCGCACCGCCGCCGGGCTGGCCGCCGACGCCGAGGTCACGCTGACCCCCTACCCCGCGCCCAAGTCGATGACCGAGGAGTTGCTGGGCCTGCTGTCCGGCAAGGGCGAGCTGGTCGGCGCGCTGGCCGCCGTGGCGGAGCTGCGGCCGCTGGCGGCGTCGCTGCGGCCGCTGCTGGGCGGTGAGGGGGTGCGGGCGGCGATGCCGGCGCTCGATCTGGGGCGTTGAGGCTGTCAGGCAAACCTGTGAAAGTCCCGGCAGGCTTGCCCCCACCCCGGCCCTTCCCCGCTGGGCGGGGGAGGGGGACTGTGGGAGCTTTGCCGAAATGCGGCGGCAGTCCCCTCCCCCGCCCAGCGGGGGAGGGTTAGGGTGGGGGCAAGCGGAGCGAGGGGCCTCGACGACCCGCTGGCCCGGATCGTCGGCGCGGTCCGCGCCGCCACCGGCGTGGATTTCTCGCATTACACGCCCGCCACGCTGCGGCGCCGGATCGAGCGGCGGATGCGCGCCGCCGGGCTGACGACGATGGACGGCTACGCCGCCCTGCTGGACCGCGATCACGGCGAGGCGGCCGGGCTCTGCAAGGAGATGCTGTTCGCCGTCACCCGCTTCTTCCGCGACGAGGCCGCCTTCCGGGTGCTCGCGGGCCGGGCGGTGGAGGGGCTGATGGCTGGCCGGGAAGGCCCCGGCGCGATCCGCGTCTGGGTCTGCGGCTGCGCCACCGGGGAGGAGGCCTATTCCATCGCCATCCTGTTCGCCGAGGCGCGGGAGCGTCTGGGCCGCGACGACGGCGTGACGATCCTCGCGACCGACATCGACCGGCGCGCCCTCGAACTGGCCAGCCTCGGCGCGTATTCGGACGCCATCGCCGAGGAGGTCTCGCCGGAACGGCTGGCCCGCTTCTTCGTGCGGCAAGGTGAACGCTACACGGTCGCGCCGGACATCCGCCGCACGGTGGATTTCGCGCCCCACGACGTCACGCGCGACCCGCCCCTCACCGGGATCGCTCTGGTGAGCTGCCGCAACCTGTTGATCCATAGGGACCCGCCCGAGCGGCGCGGCATCCTGGAGCGGTTCCGGCAGGCGCTGCGACCGGACGGGTTCCTCTTCCTGGGCACCGGCGAGACGCCGGACGGCCTCGAACCGGACTTCCACCTTCTGGAACCCCGCGCCACGCTGTTGCGAAGGTCACCACCGCCCCCGCCTTCGTCCTGACCGCCGCGACGAAGGCCGGGCAGCCCGCCCAGAAACGCGGGGCTCCGCCCTTGCGCCGAATCCTCCGCCGACTATGGTGGGGCGCTTTCCGGATCCGTTCCACCGAGACGCCGCCGCCATGCCCGACACCGCCCCGCCCGTCTTCACCCACCGGGAAATCCTCCAGGTCTTCAGCGGGGTGGCGCTCGCCATGCTGATGGCGGCGATGGACCAGACCATCGTCGCCACCGCTCTGCCGACCATGGCCAGTGAATTCGGCGGGCTGGACCTGCTGCCCTGGGTGGTCACCGCCTATCTGCTGGCCTCGACCGCGACGACGCCGATCTACGGCAAGCTGTCGGACCTCTACGGACGCAAGCGGGTGCTGCAGGTCGCCATCCTGCTGTTCCTCGCCGGGTCGGTGCTGTGCACGGCGGCGCAGAGCATGACGCAGATGATCGTCTTCCGCGGCATCCAGGGCCTGGGCGGCGGCGGGCTGATGTCGCTGGCCTTCACCATCATCGGCGACGTGGTCGCGCCGCGCGAGCGCGGGCGCTACCAGGGGATGATCGGCGGCGTCTTCGCGCTGGCCAGCGTCGCCGGGCCGCTGCTGGGCGGGGTGTTCACCGAGACCATTGGCTGGCACTGGATCTTCCTGATCAACCTGCCGCTGGGCGCGGCGGCCCTGGTGATGACCCACCGGGCGCTGGACCGGTTGCCGGCCGGGCGGGCGAAGCCCCGCATCGACCTTCTCGGCGCGGCGCTGCTGGCCGGGGCGGTGACCAGCCTGCTGGTGGTGGCGACGCGCGGCGGCGGCCCCGGTTTCGGCTGGACCTCGTCCGGCTGCCTGGGGCTGGCGGGCCTGGGGGCCGTCCTGCTGGCGGTCTTCCTGTGGCACGAGCGGCGGACGGAGGAGCCGATCTTGCCGATGCATCTGTTCCGCCTGCCGGTGGTCGCAATCGCCAACCCGGTGGTCGCGGTCTCGGCGATGGTGCTGTTCGCCGGGATCGTCTTCCTGCCCTTGCACCTGCAATTGGTGCAGGGCGCCGGCGCCACGGCGTCGGGCCTGTTGCTGCTGCCGCTGGTGCTGGGCATGACGCTGGGCTCCGTCGGCTGCGGGCGGCTGATCGCCCGGACCGGGCGCTACAAGACGTTCCCGCTGGTCGGGCTGACGCTGGCGGCGGCGATGTATCTGGTGCTGGGGCTGTTGCCGGCCATCGCCGGGGACGGGCTGTGGTCCACGCTGGTGCTGGTGCCGCTGGGGATGGGGCTGGGTCTGGTCATGCCGGTGATGACGGTCGCCGTGCAGAACGCGGTGGCCCAGCGCGATTTGGGGGCGGCGACGGCGTCGGTCGGGTTCTTCCGCTCGCTGGGCGGGTCGGTCGGGGTGGCGCTGTTCGGCGCCGTCTTCAACACCGCTGTGTCGGGAGAGCTGGAGAGCGCCGGCCTGTCCGGTCGCGCTGTGCTGGAGCATGGCGCGGCGGCGCTGAACGGCCTGCCCGCCGAGGCCAGGGCCGGGGTGACCGCCACGCTGGAGCGGGGCTTCGCCACGCTGTTCCTGCTGGCCGCCGCGCTGGCGGTGGTCGCCTTCGCGCTCACCCTGTTCCTGAGGGAG
Organism: Azospirillum doebereinerae; assembly: GCF_003989665.1. Classification (GTDB taxonomy): domain Bacteria; phylum Pseudomonadota; class Alphaproteobacteria; order Azospirillales; family Azospirillaceae; genus Azospirillum; species Azospirillum doebereinerae. The sequence goes on from NZ_RZIJ01000004.1 coordinate 66,134, forward strand.
GTGCCGCTGCGCTCCGCCGCCGCGGGCAGGGAGCCGCCGGGCAAGGATCAGCCCGCTGGAGCGGCGTAGGCCCTTATTCCTTCCTAGGGTCGGGGAAGTGGCGCTCCTCCCCCAGCTTGTCCTCGATGTAGAGCATGTTGACCATCACCAGCGCCACCACCGCCAGCGGCGTCGCCAGGAACATCCCCATCAGCCCGAACAGCACGCCCCCGGCGGCGATGGCGCCGATGGTGACGACGGGGGGCAGATCGACCACGCTCTTCTGGAGCAGCGGGGTGATCAGGTTGCCCTCGACCTGCTGGATGACGAGGTAGAGCCCGGCGACCCACAGCGCGTCCTGCGGCGACTGCGCGAAGGCGATCAGCACCGCCGGCACCGCCGCCAGGAAGGGGCCGATCAGCGGCACGAACTCCAGGATCCCGGCGACCATGCCGAGCGCCGGCGCCGCCGGCATGCCGAGCAGCCACAGCCCCGCCGTCGTCATGACGCCGACCGCCGCCATGGCCGCCATCTGGCCGAGAAGCCAGCGCCACAGCGCGTTGCCGGTGACGTCCAGCACCTCGCGCGCCCGGTCGTGGCCGCGCGGCGGCACCAGCAGCACCACGCCGCGCCGGTAGACGCCGGGCGAGGCCGCGAGGTAGATCGCCGCGAACAGCACGACGATGGCGTCGCCGATGAAATAGGCGACGCCGGAGGCGACGCTCTGCAGCCGCGTCATCCAGGGCCACTGCTTGCCCTGCTCGACCAACTGGTCGTGGATCGGCGCCGGGAGCTGGCCGATGGCGTGGGTGACCTGCTCGCGCAACTGGTCGACCTGCGACGCCACCGACTGGCCGAGCAGGAAACCGCCGCCGCCGATCAGCGCCACCAGCGCGACCAGCACCACGGCCAACCCCCAGCCCTGCGACAGCCCGGTGAAGCGCCGCACCAGCCCGGCCAGACGTTGCAGCAGAATGGCGAACAGCACGCCGGTGAAGATCAGCAGCAGCGCGTCGGCGACGCGCCACGCGAACAGCGCCAGCGCCGCGACCCCGGCGACGATCAGCACTTTCCAAGTGAAGACCGCCAGCTCGCCCCGGCCCGCGCGGGCGGGCGGATCGCCGCCGATGCGGATCGCCGCCTCCGCCGCCTGCCGTGTGCTGTCCATAGCGCGTCCTCCGTCTTCCGCAACCAGGATGCAACGCGGCGCAGGCACGGCGGTTGCCGGACGTCGAGAGCCTAGGCCGTCGGCGGTACTCCGAAGTTCGGAATGGTGGATGCGATTTCGCGCCCCATATCAGGTTGGACGCCAAGGAGTCATTCTCGCTGATGTCACCTTCAAGCCCGCCGCAAGGCGGGCTTTCTTTTTGGGGGTGCGTTGGGACGTGCGAGGCTGGCGATGCCCCCACCCTGACCCTCCCCCGCTAACGCAGGGGAGGGGAGTGCCGCTGGATTTTCACAAGGGTCCGGCCTCCTCCCCCGCCCAGCGGGGGAGGAATGAGGTGGGGGCAAACCACCCGCCGCACCCTCTACCCCCCCGCCGCCTCTGCCGCGAACACCAGCGCCACCTTCAGCCCCGGCTCGTTGTCCGACAGCTCCAGCCGGGCGCCGTGCAGCGTCGCCACCGCGTCCACCAGGCTCAGCCCCAGCCCGTTGCCGGGCGAGGCCCGCGCCGTGTCGAGGCGGACGAAGCGTTGCAGCACCTTGTCCCGCGCCTCGGCCGGGATGCCGGGACCGCTGTCGGCCACGGTGACGCGCGCCGCCTGCCCCGGCCCGGCGCCGTCGAGCACCAGGTCGATTCGCCCACCTTCCGGCGTGTACTTGATCGCGTTGTCGAGCAGGTTGGACACCGCCTGCGCCAGCAGTTGCCCGTTGCCGCGCACCGTCGCGCCTTTGCGGATCTCCATGGCCAGCGTCTGCCCGCGCTCCTCCGCCACCGGCTCGTAGAGGTCGGCGGCGAGCTGCACCACCTCGGTCAGGTCGACCGGCTCGAAATCCTGGCGCTTGGCCCCGGATTCGGCCTCGGCGATGGAGAGCAGCGCGGTGAAGGTGGCGAGCAGCCGGTCGGCCTCGGCGATGGTGTCCTGCAACACCCCGCGGTAGACCTCCGGATCCTCGGTCTCGTGGATCAGCGCCAGCTCGATGCGCGAGCGCAGGCGGCTCAACGGCGTGCGCAGGTCGTGGGCGACGCTGTCGGTCACTTGCCGCATGCCGGTCATCAGCCGTTCGAGGCGGTCGAGCATGGCGTTCAGGTTGCCGGCCAGCCGGTCGATCTCGTCGCCGCCGCCAAAGCGCGGCACCCGGTCGCTGAGGTCGCCGGCCATGATCTGGCGGGTGGTGCGGTTGATCGCCTCGATCCGCCGCATGGCGCCCCGGCTCAGCAGCAGCCCTCCCCCCAACCCCAGCATGGCGGTGACGCCCAGGATCCAGCCCAGCGAATGCACCATGCGGTCGCGCAACTGGTCGATCTCGCTCATGTCGCGGCCGACCAACAGGCGGAACTGCCCCGGCAGGGTGAAGGTCACCGCCTGCGCGGTGGAGGGGCGTTCGGTGGTGCCGCCGTAATCGGCGACCTTGAAATGGGTCCAGCCGCTGGCGCTCGGCACGGCGCTGGGCCAGCCCGACAGGTTGCCGGCGAGGATGACGCCCTGCGGCGTGGTCAGCAGGTAGATGGAGTTGTTGCCGGCGACCGCGCTGCGCCCGCGCACCACCTCGACCAGCCCGGTCAGCCCGTAGCCCCGGTAATGGTCCTGAAGCCCGGCGACCTCCAGCGCGATGGTCTCGCCGATCTCCTGCTCCAGGAACCCGGCGGTGGTCCGGTAGACGACCAGCAGGATGACGCCGACCGACAGCACGAACAGCGCCAGATACAGCAGAGCCAGCCGGAAAGCCGTGGTGCGCAGCAGCCGCGACCCCACGGCGACGCAGGCGGCCAGCCGGCCGTGGGGGCCGGTGGTGCCGGCCTCCTCCGCCGTCGCGGTCACTCCGAGGCCCGCAGGCTGTAGCCGGCCCCGCGCACGGTGTGGATCAGCGGGGTGGGGAAATCCTTGTCGATCTTCTGGCGCAGCCGCGCGATGTGCACGTCGATGACGTTGGTCTGCGGGTCGAAGTGATAGTCCCACACGTTTTCCAGCATCATGGTGCGGGTCACCACGCTGCCGGCGTTGCGCATCATGTATTCGAGCAGGGCGAACTCGCGGGGCAGCAGCTCGATCGTCCGGCCCGCCCGCTTGACGCTGCGCGACAGCAGGTCAAGTTCCAGGTCGGCGACGGCCAGCCGGGTCTGCGGCTGCGCGGCGCCCCGGCGGCGGACCAGCACCTCGATGCGCGCCAGCAGTTCGGAGAAGGCGAAGGGCTTGGTCAGGTAGTCGTCGCCGCCGGCCTTCAACCCCTTCACCCGGTCGTCGACACTGCCCAGCGCCGACAGGAACAGCACCGGGGTGTCGTTGCCGGCGGCGCGCAGCACCTGGACCAGCGAGAGCCCGTCGCGCCCCGGCAGCATGCGGTCGACGACCATGACGTCGTAATGCTCCGCCCCGGCAAGGTACAGGCCCTCCTTCCCGTCGTTGGCGACGTCCACCACGTTGCCGGCCTCCTTCAGCCCCTTGGCGAGGTAGCTGGCGGCCTGCTGATCGTCTTCGATGACAAGGATCTTCATGTCCAACACTGTAACCTCCCGGAACGGTCCGGCCAAGGGCGGGGGTTCACCCCGCCCTCGGGACCGGACGCGCCCGCGCGCTCAGGCGTGACCCAGCTTCAGGGCGACGAAGGTCTCGTTGCCTTGGCGGTTGATCAGCACCAGCACCGCCTTCTGCCCGGCCTTCTCGGCCTCCGCCACCTTGCGGGAGACGTCGGCCGGGGTCTTCACCGTCTCGTCGCCGACCCGGACGATGACGTCGCCGGGACGGATCGGGGTCTCGGTCTTGGGCGCCAGGCCGGTGACGACGACGCCCTTGACCGCCTCGTCCATGCCCAGCCGCTTGCGCGCCGCCTGGTCGAGCGTCGCCAGCTTCAGCCCCTTCACCGCCTCGGCGGCGGAGTTTTCCGCCTTGCCGCCCTCGGCGGAGGCGACCTGGGTGGCGTCGGCCAGACGGTCGATATGGACGGACACGGTCTTTTCGCGGCCCTGGTGCAGGATCTTCAGGTCGACCGTGCCGCCGGCCTTGGTCTCGGCGACGCGGCGGGTCAGGTCGCGCAGGGTATCCACCGGCTTGCCGTCGTAGGACAGCACCACGTCGCCCTGGCGCAGGCCCGCCTTGGCGGCCGGGCTGTCGGGGGTCACCTCGGCGACCAGCGCGCCCTTGGCGCCGGGCAGGCCGACGCTGTCGGCGATCTCCGGCGTGACCTCCTGGATCTTCACGCCGAGCCAGCCGCGCTCGACCTTGCCGTTGTCGCGCAGCTGCGCCACGACCTCCTTGGCGAGGTTGGAGGGGATGGCGAAGCCGATGCCGACCGAACCGCCGTTGGGCGAGTAGATCGCGGTGTTGATGCCGATCACGTTGCCGGCGAGGTCGAAGGTCGGCCCGCCGGAATTGCCCCGGTTGATCGCCGCGTCGAGCTGGAAGTAGTCGTCGTAGGGGCCGCTGTGGATATCGCGGCCGCGCGCCGAGACGATGCCCTTGGTCACCGTGCCGCCCAGACCGAACGGGTTGCCGACCGCCATCACCCAGTCGCCGACGCGGGTCTTGGCGCTGTCGGCCCAGTCGACGGCGGGCAGCGGCTTCTCGGACTTCACCTTGAGCAGGGCGATGTCGGTCTTGGCGTCGCGGCCGACCAAGGTGGCGGGCAGCGCGGTGCCGTCCTGGAGCGTCACGGTGATCTCGCTGGCGCCGTCGATGACGTGGTTGTTGGTCACCACGTAGCCCGACGCGTCGATGATGAAGCCGGAGCCGAGCGCCCCGGTTTTGCCGCGCGGGCTCCCTTGCGGGGGCGCGCCGTCCTCGTCGTCGTCCGGCGCGTTCTGGCCCTGGGGGCCGCCTTGCGGATTCTGGAACTGGCGGAAGAACTCCTCGAAGGGCGAGCCGGGCGGGAAGGCCGGCATGCCGCGCGGCTGGGCGCGCTCGGGCTTGGCCTCCTGCGTCGCGGCGATGTTGACGACGGCCGGGCTGACCTTGGCGGCGAGGTCGGCGAAGCTGGCCGGCGTGTCCTGCACCATGGTCACGGCGGGCGGGGTGGCCTGCGCGTGGGAGGCGGACAGGCCCGAGAGCGCCGATCCCGTCAACACCGTCGTGCCGAGCAGCACGGCGGCGATCGTCCGGCGCAGACGGCGCGTGCGCGACGGACGGGCGGTGGAGAGGGTGGTGGTCATGCGGAGGCACTCCATGGCGACGCTCCGAGAGCGGGGCCGGAAAGAAATTGGCGTCCCGGCGATGCTGCCAATCTAGGGAACGGCCGCTCACCGGGGCCTTGCGGATGGATGAAAACTTTGTCAGGGAAGGGGCAAGCGTGGCCACTACTCGCCCAAAAAATGCAGGGCCAGTTCGCGCCGGTGCGGGCGGGCGCGGTGCTCGAACAGGTAGAGGCCCTGCCATGTGCCCAGCGCGGGCGCGCCATCCAGCACCGGGATCGACAGGCTGACCCCGGTCAGGGCCGAGCGGATGTGCGCCGGCATGTCGTCCGGCCCCTCGGCGGTGTGGGCGTAGAGCGACGGGTCCTCCGCCACCAGGCGGCGGAAGAAGCGCAGCAGATCGGCCTGCACGTCCGGATCGGCGTTCTCCTGGATGGTCAGCGAGGCCGAGGTGTGGCGGCAGAACACCGTCAGCAGGCCGGTCTCCATCCCCTGCTCCGCGACCCAGCGGCGGACCGGGCCGGTGACCTCGACCAGCCCGGCCCCACGGGTCGGCACGGTCAGCGTGGTGGCGGCCTGTCGCATGACGCTCTCCTTCTCGCTTGGCGGCAGCGGGTATGCGTACCAAATCTGGAGCCGAGAGGGAGGATCGTCCATGGAATTGACCGGCACCCACAGCGTTCCGGGATCGCGCGACCGCGTCTTCGCCGCCTTGTGCGACCCGGAGATCCTGCTGCGCTGCATCCCCGTGCTGGAGGAGATCGACCGGCTGTCGCCCACCGACTACGCGGCGCGGGTGCGCGCCTCGGTCGGGCCGCTGAAGGCGCGCTTCGCCGGCCGCCTGACCCTGGAACCGGAGGACGCGCCGCGCCATTACCGTCTGCTCGCCCAGGGCAGCGGCGGGCTGGCCGGCGCGGTGAAGGGCGAGGCGCGGGTGACGCTGGAGGAAGCGGACGGCCGCACCCATCTGACCTACCGCCTGTCGGTGGCGCTGGGCGGCGCGGTCGGTCGGCTGGCGGCCGGGCTGGTCCAGGGCAAGACCGACCGGGTGATCGCCGCCTTCTTCGACCGCTTCGCCATCGAGATCGGTGAGAGCGCCGAGCCGCGTGACGAAATGCCGCAGTCCGGATGAGGGCCGAGCGTCTTTCGCACATGCAGCATGCTGAGTCACGATGCGGGAGCGACGACCTCCCCCCGTGACGGAGCGCAAGCCATGGCCGACCCTGCCGGGGTTCCCGCCCCTCTCGACGCCGTTGCCGATCCGGCCCCCCTTGCCGACGATCCCGCGCTCGACCGAATGATCTTCGGGCGCATCCTCGATCTGGCGGCCAACGACCCGCTGCGCAGCCTGCCCCAGGCTCTGGCCCTGACGAAGAAAGAGCTGGCAACGCTGGCCGCCCGCCACGCCCCCGGCCACGCGCCGGCCGTCGCGGCGCTGCCGGACGCCGCCGCCGACACCGGGGAGGAGGCCATCGAGGAGGCGGATCTCCGCGCCTACATCGCCGAGCACGGCGCGCGCGGGTCGACGGAGGAGCGCTGGCTCGCCGCCGTCCTGGCCCGGCGGTCGCTGGAGCCGAACCATCTCTGGCAGGACATGGGCTTCCACGACCGGGGGGAGCTGAACGCCATGTTCCGGCGGCATTTCCCTGCGCTGGTCGCGCAGAACGCCAACGACATGAAATGGAAGAAGTTCTTCTACCGCCAGCTCTGCGAGCGCGAGGGGATGATGCTGTGCAAATCCCCCAACTGCGACGTGTGCGAGGACGTGACGCTCTGCTTCGAGGAGGAGTCCGGCGATCCGCTGAACGCGCTGGCCCGGCTGGCCAACGGGAAGGCGGCGTGAGGCGTCAGCGCGGCTGGGCGCCCAGATCCTCGAAGGTCAGGCCCTTGTCGCCGCTGGTGAAGCGGCCCTTGCCGTTGACCGTCATCGGCGGCTGGCCGGGCTGGGGCACGAAGGTTGCCGCGTAGTAGCAATCGAACTGGCCGCTCTTGCCGGTCTTCTTCGCGGCGTCGACGCAGCCCTGCTTGCGGAAGACGTCGAAGGCCTGGAAGCCGCCCTGCCCCTGGCGCTCCAGCGCGCGGCGGGTGTGGGTTTCCACCAGCCGGCGCATGTCGGCCTCCGACGGCTCGCCCGAGCAGCCGGCCAGAAGGGGCAGCAGGCCGAGGACCGCGAGCGCGCGCTTCATCGCCCGCGCGTCACCGGCCGCCGAGCAGGCGGTCCACCCGTTCCTTCAGCGCGGCGAAGGAGGGCGGCTTGACGACGAAGCCGTTCACCCCCAGCGCCATCGCCTGCTTCACGATTTCCGATTCGGTGTGGTTGGTCAGGAAGACCACCGGCGCGCGCGGGTTCGCCGCCTCGGCGCTGGAGCGCAATTGCTCCAGGAATTGCAGGCCGGAGACCGGCTTCATGTCGATGTCGCAGACGATCAGGTCGGGGTTGGTACGGATGCATTCCCGCATGCCGGTCTCACCGTTGTCCGCCTCGGCGATCTCCTGGAAACCGATCTGCATCATGATCTGCATGATGGTCCGGCGGACGAAGGGCTGGTCCTCGATCACGAGGATCCGGTACCGCGCGTAATCGACCGGCTGCTTGTCCATCGTCGCTCCCCGTTTCGGCTGTCAGGACTTCTTCGTGTCCACCGACGCCAACCACTGATACTGGTTGGCGCGGCGACGAGCAACCGTCACCGGATTGCAACCACATGGAATGTGTGTTGGGTTTAAGGAGGAACGGCGGCGCGGGTCCGCCGCCTTCTCTCCCCTACGCCGCGACGTCCACCGGCGTCATCCCCTTGGTCGCCGCTTCCACGGCGCGGGCGAACTCCGCCGGCACGTCGCCGTTCTGGCCGAAGGCGAGGTGGACGCGGTTGTGCTCCACCGCCTTGACCAGGGCCGGGGTCTCGGCGCCGAAACGGTCGAGCCGCAAGTGCCCCGGAAGCCCGCCCGACAGCAGGCCCTCGGCCCCGGCGATCGGGTCGATCGACGCGCCGCCCAGCGACAGGTTGCGAACGGTGACGGCGTGGCGGGCGCCGCCGACGGTCAGCGTCCCGGACTCCTCCACACGGAAGCGCGGCTTGCGGCGGCGGTCGGCGTCGCTGGTCGAGGTGCGGACGACGCGCACCAGCACCTGGCGCAGGTTCTCGATGGCGCGGGCGACCTCGACGGAGCCGAGCTTCACGTCGCCGGCCTGCTCGCCGGTGTGGTCGGCCTCCTCGGAGACGGCGGCGATGCGGCGCGAGACCTCCTGCGCGGCGGTCGAGGTCTCGACCACGTTGCGGCTGATCTCCTGGGTGGCGGCGGTCTGCTCCTCCATCGCGGCGGCGATGGAGCCGGAGATGTGATCGATCTCGGCGATGGTGACGCCGATCTCCTCGACCGCCGCGACCGCCTTGGCGGTCACCTCCTGGATGGCGGCGATCTGGCGGGTGATCTCCTCGGTCGAGGCCGCCGTCTGGTTGGCGAGGTTCTTGACCTCGCTCGCCACCACGGCGAAGCCTTTTCCAGCTTCGCCCGCGCGGGCCGCCTCGATGGTGGCGTTGAGCGCCAGCAGGTTGGTCTGGCCGGCGATGGACTGGATCAGGTTGACCACCTCGCCCACCTTGGCGACGGTCTCCGACAGCGAGCGGATGGTAAGCTGGGTGTGCTCGCCGCTTTCCACCGCCCGGCGGGTGACCGCGCTGGAATGGGCGACCTGCGCGGAGATCTCGCGGATCGACGCCGCCAGCTCCTCGCTGGCCGCCGCGACGGTCTGGGCGTTGGCCAGCGCGATCTCCGCCGCCGACGACACGGTCTGGGCGTTGGTGCTGACCCGCTCGGCGGCGCCGGCCATGCCCTCGGCGTCGCTCGCCATGGTGCCGGTGCGGCTGGCGACCTCCTCCACGGCGCGACCGGCCTCGCGTTCCACGGTGGAGGCCATGTTCTCGAGCGCGCTGCGGCGTTCCTCGTCGGCGTGGCGGGCGCGCTCGGCGCGCTCCTGCACGGCGTAGCCGAGCCGGGCCTTCAAGCCGCGCAGTTGGGCGGTCAGCGGCTGGAACTCGGCCGCCGCCGGCAATTCGATGATGTGGGTCTGGTCGTTGCGGGCGATGGCGTCGAAATCGACGCTGAAACGGTCGAGCGGCCGGCGCACCGTGCGCAGCAGCGCCAGCCCGCCCAGCAGCGCCAGCAGCAGGATGCCCAGCCCGGCGGCGCCGATGAAGGCCAGCTGCTTGCGGAAGGCGGACGCTGCCCCCTCATACTCCTCCTTCGCCACGCGGAGTTGGAGCGCAAGCAGCTCGCGGTTGGTGGCGTAGGCGGCGTCGAACAGCGGGCGGGCGGTGTCGCGGACCAGCACCTCCAGCCGCAGCGAATCGCCGGCCTTGGCGAGGCCCAGCGCCGGGGTCAGCGCGTCGTTCTGGAAGGCGGCGCGCTGGGCCGCGAAGCGGTCGGCCAGCGCCTTCTCCTCGGGCGTCAGGGCGGTGGCGAGGAACTGCGCCCATTGCCCGTCCATCGCCTTGGCGTCGGCGGCGATGCGGGCCTCGCGCGTGTCGGTCACCTTGCGGTCGGCACCGTCGCGGGCGTCGAGCACCAGGGTCTGGAGCGTCTGCACCTGGTCGCGCAGGTGGTCGAGGATGTCACCGATCTGCACCGCCGGAACCGTGCGGTCCTCGTAGACCGTCTTCAGCGAGGCGTTGGAGTCGGCCATGCCGCCGAGCGTCACGCCGCCGACCGCCATCACCGCGACGACCATCGCGGCGAAGACGACCGACAGCCGCCCGGTGACGCTGGCCGACCAGCGTCGCAGGCCCGCGACCGCGCCCAGCCGGACCGCCTGCCCGTTGCGCACCGCCAGATGCGGCGCGCGGCCCTCGCGGATGTCGGCGTAGAGCGCCTCCGCCCCGGCGATCTGCGCGCGCGACGGCTTGGTGCGGATGGAGATGTAGCCGGTGACCTGCCCGTTCTCGACCACCGGCGTGACGTTGGCCCGCACCCAATAGAAGTCGCCGGTCTTGGTCCGGTTCTTTACCAGCCCTTCCCACGGGCGTCCGTCCTTCACCGTCGCCCACAGGTCGGCGAAGGCCGCCTTGGGCATGTGCGGGTGGCGGATCAGGTTGTGCGGCGACCCGATCAGCTCCGGTTCCGCAAAGCCGCTGATGTCGATGAACGCCTTGTTGACGAAGGTGATGCGGCCGCCCGTGTCGGTGCGCGAGACCAGCAGGACGCCGTCTTCCATCTCGATTTCGCGGTTGGTGATCGGTTCGTTCAGGCGCATGGGGGCGTCTCGCAGATCGAAGGGGTACGAGCGGCGCAAGCCGGGCGGAAAACGGGCATTGGACAAGCAGTCGTATGCATTTTGGTCAGGGCGGGCGCCGGGTCGCACTGACGTGGATCAAATTTTAGGAAAAGACGCTTCATAATGAGAAATGTGCGCCCGACCGAATATCAGGATATGCGCGGAATTGCGTTTGTCTTCCTCTCCCGCCCCGGGAGAGGGCTTTGTCGCCTCCCCGCACGCGCCCCCAAAGAAAAAGCCCTCCGTCCGGCGAGGACGAAGGGCTTCTTTTGACCGAAACGACCGGAAACCGCCGCAGGGACGGCCCCGTTCAGGACTTCGCCATCAACTGTTCGAGCCAGTGGATGTCGTAGTTCCCGTCGATGAAGGCCTGCTCGGCGATGATGCGCTCGTGCAACGGCAGCGTGGTCTGGATCCCGCCGATGACGTACTCCTCGATGGAGCGGCGCAGGCGCATCAGGCACTCGTTCCGGGTGTTGCCGTGGACGACCAGCTTGGCGATCAGGCTGTCGTAGTGCGGCGGCACGCGGTAGCCGTCGTACAGCGCCGAATCGACGCGCACGCCCAAACCGCCCGGCGCGTGGTAGCCGTCGATCTTGCCCGGCGAGGGCAGGAAGGTCTCCGGGTTCTCGGCGTTCACCCGGCATTCGATGGCGTGGCCCTCGAAGCGGATGTCGGCCTGCCCGTAGCCCAGCGGCGCCCCGGCGGCGACGCGGATCTGCTCGCGCACCAGATCGACGCCGGTGATCATCTCGCTGATCGTGTGCTCGACCTGGAGGCGGGTGTTCATCTCGATGAAGTAGAACTGCCCGTCCTCGAACAGGAACTCCATCGTGCCGACGCCGCGGTAGCCGATGGCCGCCGTGGTCTTGGCCGCCAGCTCGCCGATGAAGCGGCGCTGCTCGGCGTTCAGCGCCGGGCTCGGCGCCTCCTCGATGACCTTCTGGTGGCGGCGCTGGACCGAGCAGTCGCGCTCGCCGAAATGCACGCAGTTGCCGTGGCTGTCGGCCAGAAGCTGGATCTCGATGTGGCGGGGCCGCCCGAGATACTTCTCCAGATAGACCTCGTCGTTGCCGAAGGCGGCGCGCGCCTCGGCACGGGCGAACTGGTAGGCCTCCTTCAGCTGGTCGGGGTTGCGGGCGACCTTCATGCCCTTGCCGCCGCCACCCGCCGCCGCCTTGATCAGCACCGGGTAGCCGGTGGCGTGGGCGACCGCCTCGGCGTCCTCCAGCGTCGTCACCGGACCGTCGGAGCCGGGCACCACCGGCAGCCCCTGCTCCATCACGGTCTTCTTGGCCGTCACCTTGTCGCCCATGATCCGGATGTGCTCCGGGGTGGGGCCGATGAAGGTGAAGCCGTGCTCCTCCACCATCTCGGCGAAGGTGGCGTTCTCCGAGAGGAAGCCGATGCCGGGATGGATGGCGTCGGCGTTGGTGATCGACGCCGCCGACAGGATCGCCGGGATGTTGAGGTAGCTCTCGCGGGCGGACGCCGGACCGATGCAGACGCTCTCGTCCGCGAGGCGGACGTGCATGGCGTCGGCGTCGGCGGTGGAGTGCACCGCGACGGTCTGGATCCCCATTTCGCGGCAGGCGCGGTGGATGCGGAGCGCAATCTCACCACGGTTCGCGATCAGGATCTTTTCGAACATGGCCAAGGGTTTGCCCCGTTCACTCGATGATGAGAAGAACTTCGCCGAACTCGACCGGCTGGGCGTCGGAGATCAGGATCTCGGTCACGGTGCCGCTGCGCGGCGCCTTGATCGGGTTCATGACCTTCATCGCCTCGATGATCAGCACGGTCTGCCCGGCCTTGACGGCGTCGCCGGGTCGCACGAAGGGCGTGCCGCCCGGTTCCGCCGCCAGATAGCCGGTGCCGACCATCGGCGAGGTCAGGGCGCCCGGATGGTTGACCGGCCGGCCGGCCGGGGCCGCCGCGGCGACCGGGGCCGGAGCGGCGGCGGCGACCGGGGCCGCGTGGACCGCGAGCGCCTGCGGCGCCGTGGGGCGGGTGACGCGGATGCGCTTCTCGCCCTCGGCGAATTCGATCTCGCTCAAGCCCGTCTCACTCAGGAGTTCCGCCAGCTTGCGGACCAGATCGCCGTCGATGTCGAAGCTCGCCATGATGTCAGTCGTTCCCGTTTCCTTAATCGCGCCCGGTGACTCAGTCGCGGCCGATGATGGTCGCGACGGCGTCGAGCGCCAGTAGATAGCCGTGCGGCCCGAACCCGCAGATCATGCCCGTCGCCACCGGCGAGATGTGGGAATGATGACGGATCGGCTCGCGCTTGAAGATGTTGGACAGGTGAACCTCGACGACCGGCAGCTCCGACAGGATCAGGGCGTCCATGATCGCGACCGAGGTGTGGGTGTAGGCGCCGGCGTTGATGACGATGCCGTCGTTCTCCGTCCGGGCCTGCTGGATCCAGGAGACCAGCTCGCCCTCGTGGTTCGACTGCCGGAAGTCGACGGTCAGGCCGAGCCGCTCCGCCCGCTCGTGGCAGGCGGCCTCCAGTTCGTCGATCGTCGTCGAACCGTAGATTTGCGGTTCGCGCACTCCCAGCATGTTCAGATTGGGTCCGTTCAGGACCAGAATCGACGCGTCGATGGCCACGCCCCGCGCCCCTTTTCCAAGATCGAAACCGCGCGTTTATAGCATGACGCACCGTCCTGTCCATGGCGACGGGGTCCGGGCCGCCGGAAATCCTCTCAACGCGGCGTTTTGGGCGGCGCAATCGCGGTGTGACGCGCCACCGTCTCGTCGTACGCGCCGCTCTCCTTCAGGTTTTTCAGCCCTGCGTTGAACGCGTCGATGACTCCGGTGGCGCCGGGGGTGCCGCGGCCGACGATCAGGTGTTCGGTCACCACGGCGTAGGGCTTTTCGGCGGCGCGGACGCTGTCCTGCGCCTCGGCCTGCGCCACGGCGGCGTTGCCGGCGTGCTCGTTGATGACGAAGGCGTCGGCCCGCCCCAGCGCCACCATCCGCACGCAGGCGCTCAAGCTCGACGGCGTCTCGCGCGTCAGCGCGCCCTGGCGGAACAGCGCGTCCAGCTCGGCCGGCAGGGCGTAGCCGCCGGGCGCGCAGACCACCCGTCCCCGGAAATCGGCCGGGCCGTTGAACGCCATGCGCGGCTTGGCGGACAGGTAGACGAGCTGGCGCATGGTGATCACCGGCTCGGAGAACAGCGCGTCGCGCTCCCGCTCCGGGGTGCGGACATAGGGGAAGGTCGCCAGGAAGCGCCCCGACACCACCCCGTCGTAGCCGCGCCGCCACGGGATGAAGCGCAGCTCGTGGGTCTGCCCGACCGCCGCGAAGGCGCGCTGGACCAGTTCGGTGATCAGCCCGCCGTTGGGCAGGTCGTCGCCGGTGAAGGGCGCGAAGTCGGTGCCGGTCACCAGATCCAGCTTGGCGCCGGTCCGCCGGCCCTCGTCGGCGCGGTCGGACTTGTCCGCCGGCTCGGGCTTGTCCGCCTTGTCGGGCGCGTCCGCCCCCTGTTCCGGCCCAGCCTGAGCCGAGGCCGGGTGGATCGGGAAGGCCGCCAGCCCGGCGGCCAGCCACAGGGCACAGAGGGCGCCCGTCCAGCGCCGCGTCGGACCGAAGTCGTGAAGATGGGTCACAGCGGCGCCCCCTCCCCGGCCTTCCGCCGACCGGCGGGATCGGTGTAGAGGTCGTTGATCCGCTGGACATGCTCGGCCAGGGACTCGCGGATCCCGAAGATCTTGCGCTTGGCCCGCGCGCTCCAGCCCGAGGGGTTCTTGGCAAAAACGCTGCGGAAGAAGCGCGTGTTCTTCAGGAAGCCGTGGCGCAGGTTCAGCTCCACGTCGCCGAAGCGCTCGGGCAGCGCCGCCGCGACCCGGCGGGCCAGCACGCCGCGCAGCCAGAAATGCCCGGCCAGGAACAGCCCGCCGAACACGGCGACCACTCCCGCCAGCCCCATCGGCACCACGCCGAACAGCGGCGGCGACAGGAGCAGCCCGCCGACGAAGGTCAGGACCCCGTCGGCGACGATCTGCCCGATCCCGACGAACAGCAGCAGAAGCAGCGCCGCCAGCACCCCGTCGCCGATCAGGACCAGACGGCGCCAGCGGGCCATCGCCTCGCGCAGCTTGGGCACCACCTCGCCCTCCAGCTCCTTCACGAGGCTGTCGATGGAGCCGACGACGCGATAGGCGCGCGCGACCTCGACCTCGTTGATGCGGGTGTGGATCTCGGCGAGGTCGGCGTCGCGCCGCGCCTCGTAACGGGCGCGGCGGGCGTCGTCCTCGATGGCGACGGCGGATTTCGAATCGTAGATGGCGTAGAAGCGGCCCGACACCAGACCGGCCTGGGCGATGGCGCGCTGCCAGGCGCCGAACACCGCCTCCAGATTGTCCTCCTTGGCAGTGGTGTCGACCTGGTTCAGGATGTAGCAGACCTTGCGCGCGTCGGCCCGGTTCACCGTCTTGGCGACCAGATGGCGCAGCGTGTCCTGCATCGCGCCCGGCTCCGGGTGGCGGCCGTCGAAGAAGACCAGCACCAGATCCGACAGCTCGACGATATGGTCGACCAGACGCAGCACAGAGCGGCGCTGGTCGTCGGCGTCGAAGCCCGGCGAGTCGATGAAGATCTTGCCCTTGGCGCGCGGTCCGCTCAGCGTCTTCAATTGGAGGTAATTGTCGATGCGCTTGCCCTCGCCGGCCGACACCTTCTCGATCTCGTCGGAGATGCGGTAGAAGGGAAAGCGCGGGTCGGCGTTCAGCGCGGTGCCGGGCAGCGCCTCCTTGCGGGATTGCGGGCCGTGGCAGATCACGGTGAACTTGTCGTCCACCGCCTGGTTGCCGGTGCTCTGCAGCGGCTCGCCGAGATAGCCGTTGAGAAAGGTCGACTTGCCGGCCGAGAAGGTGCCGAGCACCGCCACCATCGGCCACCACGGAATCCGCGTGGTCAGCGATTCGTAGGGGCCGATCAGGCCCAGCCCGGCCAAGAGCCGGTCGAAGGCGCGGAAGGTCGGAAGAACCGGCAGCAGGTTCGGGTTTTCCGCGCGCAGATGCGCGTCCAAAGCCGCAAGACGCTGCTGAAGGGCTTGCCTGGGGGTCATGGCCGAGGATGGTCCCACATGGTTCGGCGAAGAAACGTCACGCCTTCTCTAGCACGGTGGGCGCGGCCCCTGACCAGGAAATCGCGCCCCCGCCCCCGTGGCCGGGAGCAAACGCCACGCGCGCGCGTTTGAGGCGTCATGGGCAAGCACAAGGAACCGCCGGAACCCGACGCCGACGTCGCCGTCCCCGAGGACGCGCGGCTGACCGCCGACGAGCTGGCCTTCCTGCTGCGCGATCCGGCCGACCAAGCCCGCAAGGCCGAGCGCGCCGTCCGCGCCAACCAGGCCCGCACCGAACGCCGCCAGGACGACCCCGCCTACGCCGAGCGCCTGCGCATCGCCGACCGCGAACGCCAGCGCCGCCGCCGCGCGCGCGCCGCCATCGGGCGGGACGAGGTGCCGGAGGCGGCTCCCGCCGCCCTGCCCGACCTGAGCACGGAGGCGGCGGCGGAGCGGCTGTCCAAGCATCTCGACCGCAGCGCGTCGCCGCAGGCCGCCCAGCTGCGGGGCCGCCCGGACCGCATCCAGGGCTACGCCGAGGCGTTCACCGTTTACCGGACGCTGGCCGAGGACGGCGCGCGCCCGACGCGGGGCGCCATGGCCGCCATGCTGAAATCCCGCTTCGGCCGCAGCCTGACGCCCTCGCAGATCCAGAAGCTGCGCGACCACATCGAGGGCTTCGCGGTGGCTGGCGGCCCATGGCACGCGGGGCGGCCGGCGGGGCGACGGCCGGGCGATACAGTGAGTCACGCACCCGCCCCGAATCGTGGCTGATCCCCCTCGCCGGACGGCGTTCAGACCCCCCCAATCATGGTTAATAATACATTAATGATGCGCGGACGGACGAATCGGCCCGCCGGAGCCGCAGCAAAAGCCGCGTGACGCGGTGTATCGGCCTTAACCCATGATGAAAATTTCTGGGCATCGGTTCGAATATTTGCTTCGACCTTGACGTTTCTAAGTCTCGCAAGGCTTTCAAGAGAAACAATCCGAACTCGGCCACATGGTGGTAGGCGACCCGAAAAATTCAAAATTGTAACAATTCGCACCGGAAGATATCGAAGCAATGACCATGCGCGGCATAGCCGATCCAGGGATCATGCATCGCATACAAATCAAAATTCACGCCAGAATAATTCAATTCTGTAATGCGATTACGACCACCGAATGTTGCTCTCTCGCCCCAGACCTATCGGAATATGACCAGGAATGCTGAATACTCGTGAGTTTCCTCTTGAAAGCCACCAAAGGACGTGCAAACAATCCTTCCGTCCTTGCAAAGAGCTGGTGACTGTTTCAAAGCATTGGAGACCTAGGGAAATGAATGGCCCGACGGCGCGCAAGAGAGGGCGACGCGGATCGCCGGAATCCTGGTCCGTGGACGCCCACGTGGGGCAGCGGGTGCGGATGCGACGCACGCTGCTGGGGATGAGCCAGGAAAAGCTGGGCGAGGCGATCGGCCTGACGTTCCAGCAGGTCCAGAAATACGAACGCGGCTCCAACCGGATTTCCGCCGGCACGCTCTACCGGCTCGGCCAGGTCCTGGACGTTCCGGTCAGCTTCTTCTTCGATGCCTACGACGACGACGCCACGTCGCACCGGAACGCGCGCACGGACGATTCCGCGCCGTCGACCGACAGCCAGATCAGCCGGCGCGAAGCGCGGTTGCTGCGCTTGTGGCGCGCCGCGCCGACCCATGTCTCGGACGAATTGCTGTTGCTGTTGTCCTCGCTGTCCCCCAACCTGGATGAGCCGACGGACGGTCCCGGGGAGGCGGCGGCGGACGAGGACCAGAACGACCCGTCCGAAACGGACGGCAGTGGCGACGACGCCGTCGCGCCGCCGGCATCCCTGGAGGGGGCCGGTCGCTCATCGCGGCACAACCGCGCCAAGCCGGCGGCAATGGATGGGGGCAACGGCAAGCCCCGACGTCGCCACGGGGCCGTCTGGGATCCGACCGACATCGTCCGCGCCTCGAAGAACACCCCGCGCGAGGGATAAGGCGCGGGTCCGGCCGGGCCGCAAACGAGCCGGGCGCCACCGATGGCGCCAACGACAAAAGGGGACCGGCCCCGCCTCAAAGCGTCAAAAAGCTCACGGCGTCAAAGCGGACCGGCGATCACCAGCTCCGCACCGGCCCCACGTCCAGATGCACGAAGCCGCTGCGCGGGTAGAACCCGACGCCGCCGCCGTGCATGCCCTTCGCCGTCTCGGAGATGGCGCGCAGTTGCGTGTCGGGCAGGCGGATGTCGATGGCCATGCCGCGCGTGTGATAGCTTTCCTTGGCGACCCCGCGCGAGCGGCGGCGCGCCATCGCGTTGGTGCGGCGCGAACGGAACCCGCAGATCACCTCGAAAGGATCCTCGGAATCCAGCGTCTGGTGGACGCGCGCCAGAAGGTCGAAGAGGCGCGGATCGTAGCGGCAGACCTGCTTGGCGCGGTGGTCGCGCAGCAGAACGTCCAGCTTCTTGAGCGCGTCGGGCTTATAGTTGCCGTCGGCCCAGTAGACCCCGTCGAAGCGTTCGTTGGTGTTGATGTTGTGCAGCGCAAGGCGCCGCACCCCGCCGGCCAGGGGAGCCGCCTCGACCGGTGACGATCCCAGCAGGACCGGAGCCACCGTCGCGACGCTCGTCATCACCGGAACCGTCGCGACCGACAGGGCCGCTGCGGCAAAACCCAGGAACCCGCGCCGCCCCATCACCGGAGCGGCACGCTCGTCATCCCCAAAAAGCATCCCCGAACCTCTTTTTATGCGTCTTTTGGCGAGCCGCAGGCGCTTTGCACCGGCCTGCGGCCGACGGTCTCAACGCCTTTCCGGGTGTTCCTGATGGGCGAAACTTCCCCGGACGGTTATTCGTATAGGGAAGGGTTAGGGCCTCCGCAATCGAAAAATTTTCCAACTGTGTTCGAAATGCATAGGTCCGCATAGGCGATCTGGCAGGAAGGTCACACAAGAGGAAAGATCACGCGAAATTCGCGTTCTACGCCTCGCCATCGCCGCGTGCGATGCATAGATTGAGTGAAACGCTTTGTTTTTAAGGGTTCCGCCCCCGCCCTAGCACCCGGTTGAGAAGGACAGCTCCATGACCGCAGCCGCCCCTGCCCGCAAGACCCGCGCCCTCGCCACCCTTCTGCTGGCGGCCTCGGCCTTCGTGGGATCGGCCGTGGCCTTCCTTCCGGCGGGCGCGGAGGCGGCGCCCTACCGCGACACCTTGACCCAGTGGTCCGACCGCTTGGACACGGTCGCGGCGGAGCTCGACAGCGCGGCGGCCCCGCTGTCGCCGCGAATCGGCAGCGGCACCCTCCTGAAGAAGGGCAGTTCGGGCGAGCGCGTCGGGCGGCTGGCCCAGCGCCTGATCGAACTTGGACTGCTGGCCCCCGAACAGGCGACCGACCAGTTCACCGAGGCGGTGGACGCCGGCGTGCGCGCCTTCCAGGTTTCGCAGCGGATGAAGCCCGATGGGCTGGTCGGCGGCGGCACCCGCGCCGCGCTCGACCGCAGCCCGGCCGACGCCGCGGCGCAGATGCGCCAGACCGCCGCCGCGATGCGCGGCTTCCGCGACACGGCGCCCGACACGGTCGTGCTGGTCAACCTGCCCGACCAGACGACCACCTTCGTCCGCGCCGGGGAGACCGCGCTGCACATGCGCGCCATCGTCGGGCGCCCATCGCGCGAGACTCCGCTGCTGCACGACCAGATCACCCATGTGATCGTCAACCCGACCTGGACCGTTCCGCCGACCGTGATGAAGGAGGACAAGCTCCCCATGCTGCGGTCGCGCGGCACGCCGGGCATCCAGCACGCCGTCGTCTATCTGGACGGGGCGGAGGTCGCGCCCGAGACGGTCGACTGGAACGGCGTCACGCCGGGCCGGGTGCGCATCGTCCAGCAGCCGGGCGACCACAACGCGCTGGGGCGGTTCCGCTTCAACCTGACCAACCCCTACAACATCTACCTGCACGGCACCAACGAGCCGCGCCTGTTCGACCGCGAGGTGCGGACGATCAGCTCGGGCTGCGTGCGGTTGCAGGACGCGCGGCAGATGGCGGAAGCGCTGCTGGCCGACACCACCGTCACCCCGCAGCGGATCGACCGCATGCTCGACAAGCCCGAGCCGCAATGGGTCAAGCTGGCCCGGCCGGTGCCGGTCGAGTTCGTCTATTGGACCGCCACGGTGGAGGAGGACGGCAGCGTCCGCCTGCATCCCGATGTCTACGACCGCGGCGATGAGACCGCCGCCGCTCCGGCGGGGTCGCGGGCGTAAAATCCTCGTCCGGCCTCGGCCGGACCTCTCGAAGCCGCATGTCCGGAAAGGTGTCCCTTTCCAGCCACGCGGCTTTCGTCGTTTCAAGTCACGGCGTTGCCATTGCCAGCCGCGAGCGGCCGTGGTCAGCGCTTCCGCTCCTTGTAGTCCTTCAGCCGCCGCTCCGCCGCCTCGAAGGCGTCGCGCACCGAGGTCAGGGCGTCGGGGCTGGCGTGGCGCTCCCTGGCGTGGTGGGGCGGGCGGCTGACCACCAGTTCGTCGCCCGGCACCCTCATCTCGATGTGAACGTCGTAGAGGTTGCCGGTGCGGTGCTGGCGATGCTGGCTTTCCACCGCCACCCGCAGGCCGACCATGCGGTCGTACAGGCGCTCCAGCTTTTCCGCGCGCTCGCGGATGCAGCTCTCCACATCCGGCAGGGGAGTCATGTTGTGGAAGGTGATTTCCAGATTCGTGTCCATGGGGGCTCCTCGGCCTGAGGACGATCAGGCGCCGCGACGCCCACGGCGACCGCCACGAGCCGGCGGCGTCGAGGGAGCGGTGGCTTCGGCCGGTTCCGGCCATGGTTCCTCGGAAGCGCCGGGAACGTGGAAATCCTCGCCCTGGTCGGCAAGGCCGGGCTGCTCGCCCTGGTTCGCCATGGCCAGCGCCGGCTCCACCGGTTCGGTGTGTTCCGCGACGTCGTCGGGACCGTGCGACGGGTTGGGCTTCAGCGTGGCGGCGTAGTTGTCCTCGACGGCGATCTCCTCGCTCGCCAAGCCCCAATGGGCGTCTTCCCGACCCTCGGGGCGGCCTTCCCGCTCCCAGATCGCGTGGGCACGCTGGCGGATGCGCTCGTTCAAAGCCTCGAAATCAATGGCCATTCGGCTCGTCTCCTCCGCTGCGGCTGTGTGGGCGGCGGGGATGCCCCCGCCTCGTCCGCTCAACCGCCGTGGCAAGGCTTGGTTCCCTCGGCCCCCGTTATCGGCCACAGACTTCACCCGCGCCGGGCAGCGTTCCACAAAGGCCACGCTCGTCCGGGAAATCGCCATGATTGCCCCGGTTTTGCCGCTTGTCGTTTGAATTAGTACCAATGGGGTGGTATTGCACCGACACCTTATGAGCGGTCCTGCGGATAGTGGCTGGGCCAGCAGATGGGACACAACATGTTGCGTATTCCCGCGTCGGCCGCCCCGTTGACCCACCGCCGGCCCGGCCGTGCGGCGCTGCGACGCTCGGTTGCGGCGACGGTGCTGGGAGTTCTGCTCGCCCTGCCCGCGCTGTCGCCGGACGCCACGGCCCAGACGCGGGGCCCAGACAAGAAACCAGTCCAGACCCAGACGGCGGCGAAGCCTTTCCCGCCGCCAGCCGAGAAGCCCGGTGCCAAGGCGGCCGGGCCGGCCCTGCAACTCGGCCTGTTCCCGCGCGAGAGCGACGCGTGGCTGGCCTGGGAGACGCTGCAACGCCGCCAGCCGGAGTTGACCAAGGGGCTGAACGCGGCCGTCTCGCGGCTCGACGGCAAGACCGAAGCCGGCGGCATGGTCCTGCGCGCGACGCTCGCCGAGGGGATTGACGCCCAGCGCCTGTGCCGTCGCATCGTCGGCGCCGGCTTCGGCTGCCTGATCATCGACACGCCACCCGCCACCACCGCCAAGGGTGACCCGGCCAAGCGCGAGACCGCCGCCCCGGCAGCCGCCGCAGCGGCGGTTCCGACGGCTCCTCCGGTGGCCCCCGCTCCAGCCGCCCCGGTCACCGTCGCGGCGGCGCCGCCGAGCGCGCCCGTGGCTCCGGTGGCGCAGACGGCGGTGACGGCCCCCGCCCCCGTCGCGGCGATGTCGGCCGTGTCGGCGCTGGCCCCCATCGGGTCGGCCGCCGCCGCGCCGGCCGTGCCGCCGCCGCTGTCCGCCGCCAACGCGGTGGCGCCGGTCGACGGCTTGGTGATCTACACCGAGGAGGACGCCCGCACGATGGCGGACATCGAGCAGCACAGCCGCCGCAAGGGCCGCCTGCGCTCGGTGATGCCCAACGCGCGGCTCGACGTGATGCCGGCGACGCTGAAGCTGGAGAACTGGAACCTCTGCGCCCTGACCTTCGACGACGGTCCCCACCGCACCGTGACCCGGCAGGTGCTGGACGTCCTGAACAAGGAGGGCGTGCGGGCGACCTATTTCCCGGTCGGCAAGATCGCCCAGAACTACGGCGACCTGATCCGCGACTTCGTCGCTGGCGGCCACGAGATCGGCAACCACAGCCTGACCCATTCCGATCTGCGCGCCATGGACGCCGAGGGGCAGCGCTACGAGATCGCCGAGACCAACCGCATCCTGCGGAGCTTCGGCGCCAACCCGGTGCTGTTCCGACCGCCCTACGGCCGTTACTCCAACGAGATGCTGAACGTCGCCCGCGAGGAGCGGATGGGTTCGGTGCTGTGGACGGTGGACACGCGCGACTGGAAGGTCCGCGACGCCGACAAGATCGTCCAGCACATCAAGACGGCCGGCGGCACCGGCAACGTCTTCCTGATGCACTCCACCTACCCGACGACGGCGCTGGCCCTGCCCCGCGTGATCGCCGAGTTGCGCGCCAAGGGCTGCGAGTTCGTCACCCTGTCGGAATGGCTGGAGCGCCTGCAGACGCTGGCCCTGCCCAAGATCGTCAACGCCGGCATGCCGACGCCGTCCCCCATGCCCGTCTCCGCGACGGCAAATCTAACCGCCGTTGTTCCGGCCTCCGTCACGCGGAACTGACCGCGCGGCGGGCTTATTTTCCGGCCTGCTGCGCGCGCAGTTGGGCGTATTTGCGGATCACGCCGTCCACCTCG
This sequence comes from Azospirillum doebereinerae, assembly GCF_003989665.1. Lineage (GTDB taxonomy): Bacteria > Pseudomonadota > Alphaproteobacteria > Azospirillales > Azospirillaceae > Azospirillum > Azospirillum doebereinerae. The sequence continues at coordinate 88,811 of NZ_RZIJ01000004.1, forward strand.
GTCGGCAGGATGGTCCAGGTGCCGACCAGCTTGGACCCGGCGGTGTCGGCCACGGTGATGGTCGCGGTGAAGGTGAACTTCCCGGCAGGATCGTCCACCCGCACGGTCACGCGGGCGTTCTGCCCGGCGATCAACGACCCGTCGAAGCTTTTGGTGACGAAGCCCTTGGTGGTGAGGGAAGCCAGCGGAAAGCTGCGGCCGTCGAACTCGACAATGCTGACCGGCATGCGCTGCGCGGGCTTGGACGGCTTCTTTTCGGGCACCGCGACCTTGAGAAAATCGAAAAGGCCCATTCATCCGCTCCAACGCTGCGCCATCGCCACGGCGCGACGCCGCAGGTTCGCGGATTAAACCCGCAAGCCGCCATGGGGAGCAACCGAAACCGGCCAAGCAATCGAATCAGCCGGGCAACCCAAACCGGCTCAGCCCAGGCGACGACGCTCCGGCGCCGGCCAGTCGGCGGACCACGCCCGCTGCGCGCGGCGCGCCCACAGCACGGTGAAGGGAAGCAGCGTGACCAGAACCGCCGCCATCCCGACCAGCACCGACACGGCGCCCAGCGCATCGGCCACCGGCAGAAGCAGCGCCAGCTCCGTCAGCAGATGAAGAATCAAGGCCGTCGCCACCGTCGCCGCCAGCGCGGGCGCGACGAAGGAAGCGACTCGGCGTCGTTCGCCCACCGGCCGGGCCCGCATCCAGCGATTGCGGCCCGGCACGCCCACCATGCCGGCGACGTCCTGCATCGGCACCTCCATCAGGGCACCTCCGGCACGGCGGGGTCGCGGCACCGGAAAAAGCAGGGTGAACTATAGGCCCGTTTTGCGGATTGAACTAAAATCCAAACTGTTTAATCCATTGGGCGCAATCTCGCGCCAAAGGGCCTGCCACCATAGGCATACCGCAGTGCGGCGAGACTCTCTCCACAGACTCTGTGGATAAGTGTGTTGAAAAGACCGTGGTATGTCCGATTCGCCACAGGGGATTCAAGGGTCAGGGGGTGTTTGCCTGTTTTCTAGGCAAACATATTAAGCCATTGATCTGCATGGAAAAACCACCTTTAGCCCTGCCCCGGCCACCCCAGACGTGTCAATCGGATTCTGGACCACACCCCACAATGTGAAGATTCAGAGTCACACTGTGCCCTGTTGACAACTGTGGACGGAAGGCATTCCACCAACGGCCCAGTTTTTCCGGACCGTCGGCGGAAGGCTATGACGTTCGAATTGCCCCCTTCGTTTACGTCGGTTCGGTCTTCACCCAGCAGCGCAGAACCTCCGCCACGCTCCAAGCCTGCGAGATGCAGCCGCGCGGCTGGAACGGCGCCTCGGCGTCGAAGATCTCGCTGATGGTGCCGATGCCGGCCTCGTCCAGATGGGGCAGGAAGCCTTCCAGGAAGCCGCGCGCGCCCGCCTTGTCCTCCGGGTGCAGCTTCAGCCACGCGTCCACGAAGGGGCCGATCAGCCAGCCCCAGACGGTGCCCTGGTGATAGGCGGCGTCGCGGGCGCGCAGGTCGCCGAAATACTTGGCCTTGTAGTCCCGGCAGCCGGGCGCCAGGGAGCGCAGGCCGAGCGGCGTCAGCAGCCGGCTCCGCACCGTCTCCACTACCGGGTCCCAGCGCTCGCGGTCGAGCACCGGGTTGTCGAGCGACACCGCGAAGATCTGGTTGGGGCGGCAGGCCACGTCGTTGCCGTGCTCGCCGTCCACCACGTCGAACAAATGGCCGGCGGACGCGCACCAGAAGCGCTCGTTGAAGGACACCCGCGCCTGCTCCGCCATGCGGTCGAGCGGCTGCGCCTCGTCCTCGCGGCCCTCCTCGCGCAGCCAGCCGGCCATCAGGCGCAGGGCGTTGTACCACAGCGCGTTGATCTCCACCGCCTTGCCCCGGCGGGGCGTGACCACCCAGTCGTCGACCTTGGCGTCCATCCAGGTCAGCTGGTAGCCCTCCTGCCCCTGGCGCAGCAGCCCGTCCTTGGAATCGACGCCGATGCCGAAGCGGGTGCCGCGCCGGTGGTGCTCGATCACGTCCAGCAGCTTCGGGATCAGCAGCCGCAGCGTGTCGCGGTCGCCGGTGGCGCGCAGGTAGCGGTTCAGCGCGTGGAAGAACCACAGCGTCGCGTCGGCGGTGTGGTAAAGGCCCCGGTCCTTGCCGTCGGGGAACATGTTGGGGATCAGCCCGTCGCGGATGTAATGGGCGAAGGTGCGCAGGATCCAGCCGGCCTCGCTCTGGCGGCCGGTGGACAGCGTCAGCCCCTCCAGCGCGATCATGGTGTCGCGGCCCCAGTCGGTGAACCAGTGATAGCCGGCGATCACCGTGCGCACCTCATCGCCCTCGGCGCGCGCGCGCATCTGGTCGGCGACGCGGCCGGCGGGCACGAACAGGAAGCTGTCGGCCGACAGCACCAGCTCCGCCATCGGGCCGTGGCGCAGGGCCGGGTGGGCGTTGGCGGCGATGCGGCGGCGCCGCTCCGCCTCGAAGCCCAACACGTCGGACGGCGGCAGCGCCTCCAGCCGCCACCACTCCTCGGTCGCGGCGGCGAAGGTGATGCTCTGGCCGGCGGCGATCTCGCCGCTGAAATAGCCTGGCGTCCACAGCGACCCGTGCGAGGTGTAGCCGCGCTCGGCCTCGACGCTGTAGAACACCTCGCGCCGGATGCCGCCGTCCAGCGTCATCGGAAAATCGGCACCCTCGATGATCATGCGCAGCACCGGCAGGTCGGGACCGGCCGAGACCTCGTAGCGCTGCCCGGCGGCGGTCACCCGGTAGTCGCGGGCCAGCGGGTGGTCCACCGCCGATTCCAACGCGCGGAAGGCCAGCACCGGGCGCAGGCGGAGCTGCACCGGCTTTTCCGCCTCGATCACCCGGTAGGTGACGTGGACGATGTTCTGGCCGTGCGGCAGGACGATCTGCTTCTCGATCACCGCCCCGTCGGCGCGGAAGCGCCAGACCGGCAGCCCTTCCTCCATGCGGAATTCCAGCAGGGTGGCCGGCTTCTCCACGGCGCGCGGGTCGGGGCCGGGGTCGTGGCCGCTCAGCCAGTATTCGGAGCCGTCGGCCTCGACCACGATCTCGCTGAGCTGGCTCAGCATCAGCACGCGGCCGAGCGGCGCCGGGAGGGCGGCGACCAGCAGCCCGTGGTAGCGGCGCGTCACCGCCCCCGACACGGCGCCGGAGGCGTAGCCCCCCAGCCCGTTGGCGACCAGCCACTCGCGGGTCTGCGCGGCCTCGGGACCGGCGGTCAGGACGTCGCGCGACAGGGTACGAACGAAATCAGCCATGATGCTCCCGCTTCGTTGTGGCGAGTTCAGGGGGTGGGGGTAGCCTGCACGACCGGCACCAGAACGAGAGCGGCGTGGCCCGGCAGACGCCAGGACCGATCCTCGCCCTCCAGCGGCGCCGCGCCGCAGCCGCCGTAATCCGGCGCCTCGCTGGACCACAGCAGCGACCAGCGCTTCCCCAACGGCGGCGCCAGCAGCGGCTCGGCCAGGACCCGGAGAATCAGGTCGCGACCGAGATTGACCAGCAACAGCCGGTCGCCCGCATCCTCACGGTCTTCGCTGCCCCCGAAGAAACGCAGGACGAAGGCCTCCTCCCCCAGAACCGCGCCGTCCAGCCCGCCGGGACGCTGGGCGGCGAAGGCCGGATCCTCCCGGCGCAGGCGCAGGAGGTCGCGGTGCAAGGCCCAGGTCTCGGCGTGGGCGGCGCGTTCGCCATGGTCGATCTTGGAGCGGCGGAAGCTCTCCTCGGCGGCGGGCGGCGCCAGCCGGGCCTGCATCTCCGGGCTGGACAGGCTGGGGAACTGGGTCAGGAACTCGGCGCGGCCCTTGGCGACCAAGGCGGCCAGCTCGGGCGTGTGGTCGGCGAAGTAAAGGAAGGGCGCGCTGGCAGCGAACTCCTGGCCCTGGAACAGCATCGGCGTGCCGGGGCCGAGCAGCGTCAGCGCGGTCATCGCCCGCAGCCGCCCCGGCGAGGTCAGCGCGTGCAGGCGCAGGCCCCGGCCGGAGTTGGCGATCTGGTCGTGGTTCTGCAGGAAGGTGACGAAGGCCGGGCGCGGCACCCCGAAGGCCGGCATGCCCCGGTCCTGCTTCTGCCAGCCGTACCATTGGCCCTGGAAGAGGAAGCCGTGCTTCATCGCCGAGACGAACTCCTGCGGCGTGCCCCGGTAGTCGCTGTAATAGGCCTCGCTCCGCCCGGTCAGGGCGACCATGGCCGAGTGATGGAAGTCGTCGTTCCACAGCGCGTCCAGCCCGCAGCCGCCGTCCTCCACCGGCCGGACCAGGGAGGCGTGCTGCGGCTCGTTCTCCCCCACCAGCAGGGTGGCGCGGCGGCCGGCGGCCCTGCGCACGGCGCGGGAGATCTCGGCCATGATGTTCGGGGTGCCGCTGTCGAAGATCTGCTGCGTGGCGTCGAGCCGCAGACCGTCGAGGCGGTACTCGTCGATCCAATAGGCCGCGTTGGCGATGAAGTACTCGCGCACCGGCCCGGAATCGGGGCCGTCGAAGTTGATCGCCTCGCCCCATTCGTTCTTGTAGCGGTCGGAGAAATAGCCCTCGGCGAAGCATTTCAGGTAATTGCCGTCCGGCCCGAAGTGGTTGTAGACGACGTCCAGGATCACCGCGAGGCCCAGCCCGTGCGCCGCGTCGACGAAGCGCCGCATCGCGTCCGGATCGCCGTAGAGCCGCGTCGGCGCGAAGAGGTTGACCCCGTCGTAGCCCCAGCCGAAGCGGCCGGGAAACTCGGACACCGGCATCAGCTCCAGCACCGTCACGCCCAGCTCGGCCAGCGCCGGCAGCTCGCGCAAGGCGGCGTCCCAGGTGCCTTCGGGCGTGAAGGTGCCGATGTGCATCTCGTAGACGACCTGACCGGCGATGGAGCGGCCGGACCAATCGCCGTCGGTCCAGGCGAAGCCCGCCGGATCGACCAGTTGCGAGGGGCCATGCGGCCCGTCCGGCTGGAAGCGCGAGGCCGGGTCGGGGTAGAGCGTGTCCTTGCCGTCCAGGCGGAAGCGGTACAGCCCGCCCACCGGCAATCCTGGAACCGGGCCGGCGAAATATCCGTCGCTTTCGGGATTCAGGGCGACGGCGCTTTCCTCCTCCCCGCCCTTCCCTTCCACGACCAGATCGACGCGCCTGGCCTTGGGCGCCCAGACGCGGGCGTGGACGGTACCACCGGGCAGAATTTCCACGCCGATGGGCCGGCGACGGATCGCCGGCCCCGATGTGGCGGAAGTCTCTCGAACGGGCGACGCGACGGGGGAGCGATCCACGGGGGCTTGACCTTCGTTGGGGGGTGCCCGCCGATGGGAGAACGGCGCGTCACCGGTTCCCCACAACAGGCGCCAACCGCCGAAGGTCTCGCTTGTCCCGGAATCTCCTTATGATATCCGTCCGGTAGGCCAATCGGCCCGGTCAGGCGGCTCGGATGCGCGCGACGAAGCCGTCCAGTTCGCTGGTCAGGCGCTCGGCGTCGCGGCTCAGGCTGTCGGCGGCGGTCAGCACGTCGGACGAGGCGGCGCCGGCGTCCTCCGCCGCGCGGCTCACCCCGGTGATGTTGTTCGCCACCTCCTGGGTGCCCTGGGCGGCCTGCTGGACGTTGCGGCCGATCTCGCGGGTCGCGCCGGCCTGCTGCTCGACCGCCGTGGCGATCATGTTGGCGATGCCGTTGACCCGCACGATGGTCTGGCCGATGCCCCGGATCGCGCCCACCGCCCCGCCGGTCGCGGTCTGGATGCCCGACACCTGGGTGGCGATCTCCTCCGTCGCCTTGGCGGTCTGGCTGGCCAGCGCCTTGACCTCGTTGGCGACCACGGCGAAGCCCTTGCCGGCCTCGCCGGCGCGGGCGGCCTCGATGGTGGCGTTCAGCGCCAGCAGGTTGGTCTGGGCGGCGATGTTCTGGATCAGGCTGACCACGTCGCCGATGCGCTGGGCGGCGGCGGCCAGCCCCTCCACCGTGCTGTTGGTCTGCTCGACCTCGTGGACCGCGTCCTGCGAGATGCGCGAGGATTCCGACACCTGACGACTGATCTCGGTGATCGAGCAGCCCATCTGCTCCGAGGCGGCGGCGACCGTCTGCACGCTGGCCGAGGCCTGCTCGGTCGCGCTGGCGACGGCGGAGGATTGCCGGGCGGTCTCCTCGGCGGTCGCCGACAGCGATTCCGCGTTGGCCTGGAGCTGCGTCGCCGCCGCCGAGACGGTCTCGGCGATGCCCTTGATGCTCGCCTCGAACTCGTCGGCCAGCGTCTTCATCATATGGCGGCGTTCGATCTCGTTGCGGCGGGCGGTCTCGGCGGCGTCGGCCTCGAGCTGGCGGTTGCGCTCCAGGTTCTCCTTGAAAACGGTCATCGCGCCGGCGATGGCGCCGACCTCGTCCCCGCGCCCGGCGCCGTAGACCGCCACCGAGGACTCGCCCGACACCAGACGGCGCAGGCAGTCGACCGAGGCGGCCATCGGCTTGGCGATGGTGAAGCGGGCGATCGACCAGCCGGCCAGCCCGCCCCCCAGCACCCCCAGCCCCGCGACCATCAGCATCAGCCGGTAGGTGTCCTCGGCGGTGCGGTGGGCGGCGGCGGTCACCTCGTCGCTGAAGCTGTCGGCCTTGTCGGTGTAGGCGCGCATCACCTTCACCAGCTCGTTGGCGAGCAGCCGGCTGCGCATCACCGCGTCGCGGATCGTCTTTTGGGCGTCGTTGTTCTCGGCCTGGGCGCCGAGTTGGCGGCTGACCCGCAGCGATTCCTCCAGCGCCGGGACATAGGCGTTGTAGGCGGTCTCCAGCGCCGCGATCTGCTGCATCTGGCCGGCGTCGGCGGTGGTCTTCAGCGTCGCCACGCGCTCGGCGATCTGCTTGCGCTGGTCGTCGATGACCTTCTGCACGTCGGCCACCTGCTCGGGCGAGGGATCGAGGGCGAGGCGGAACTCGTTGCGGCTGATCGACAGGATGTTCTGGCTGAGGCGGGCGCCGAGCACGGCCTCGCTTCCCGCCACGTTGATCTCCTCGGCGGCGTTGCCGAGCCGGTCGACGCCGCCCAGCCCGACCGCGCTGACCAGCGCGATCACCGCCGTGAAGACACCGATAAGAAGATAAAGCTTCTGCGCAATAGACCAGTTGGTGATCGCCATGGAGGTCCTCCGCTGCATTCCAGCGTATGCAGTCGCATTCGGCCGAATTGTTCGGTTCTTCGGCCGGCCACGACAAGAATGGGTGGTGATGATTCGATCATTACCGCCAATTCTTTCGAAAGGATTACCCTCTTGCGTTGCGGCGTCCGAAAATTACGAGGGCCGGCAAGAAAAAATACCGCGAAAATGGAGATTGTTTCGGAGCATCCCTCCATTTTCCACGGCAAATCAGATCGTTAGAACAACCAATGGGACTCTATGACGCAGCCATTAGGGGAAACCCTATCGGGGCTGCACGCTCACACACCCGCTCAGAACCGCTCGCCGAAGCTGTGGGCCGCCGCGTCGATCACCAGCGGGTGCGCCCTCAGCGCCTCGAGCGCCGCCTCGGCGCGGTCGTCGTTGACCTCCAGCGTCACGAACACGTCGGTGCGGTCGCCGTGCTCGGCGTCGCGCTCCTCGCGGGCGGTCTGGGCGACGGCGCCGAAGCGGTCGCGCAAGGTTCCGACGATCTCGGCTTCGACGCCCTGGCCCTTCTCGGCGGGATAGGCGTAGATCAGATCCATGGTTTCCCCTCCGTCACGCGTGCGGCGCGAAGACCACCCGCAGGCAATCGTCCGCCTTGTCCTTGAACATCCGGTAACCCTTCGGCCCGTCGTCGAGCGACCAGCGATGGGTCATCAGGTAGGACGGGTCCAGCTCCCCCTTCACGATGTGCCCGAACAGGCGCTCGGCGTAGCGCTGGCCGTTCTGCTGGCCCATGCGGAAGGTCAGGCCCTTGTTCATCGCCGCGCCCATCGGGAACTTGTCGATGACGCCGCCGTAGACGCCGACGATCGACAGGGTACCGCCCTTGCGGCAGGCCTCGATCATCTGGCGCAGCACCGCCGGACGGTCGCTTTGCAGGCCGACCACCTGTTTGGCGCGGTCGTAGAGGTCCTCCAGCGCGTTGGCCCCGCTGTCGGCCTCCATCCCCACCGCGTCGATGCAAACGTCGGGGCCGCGTCCGCCAGTCATCGACTGGAGCGCGTCGAACACGTCCACACGGGTGTAGTCCAGCGGCTCGGCCCCCGCCTTCATCTGGGCGGCGCGCAGCCGGTCGGGGAAGCGGTCGATGCCGATGACCCGCTCGGCGCCCAGCAGATAGGCGCTGCGCATCGCCATCTGGCCGACACCGCCGCAACCCCACACCGCCACCACGTCGCCCGGCTTGATGCCCGCCATGTCGGCGGCCATGTAGCCGGTCGGCACCGCGTCGGACACGAAGACCGCCTGCTCGTCGGTGATCCCTTCCGGCACGCGGAAGCCGTTGAAGTCGGCGTAGGGGACGCGGACGTACTCCGCGTGGCTGCCGGCGTAGCCGCCGAAGGCGTGGCTGTAGCCGAAGATGCCCGCCCCGCAATGGCCGTAGGCGGCGCGCGCGGCCTCCGGCTTGGGGTTGGAGTTGTCGCACAGCGAGGAGTCGCCGTGCTGGCAATGCCCGCAATGGCCGCAGCCGATGATCGACACGGTGACGATGCGGTCGCCCCGGTTGAGGTAGCGGACCTCCGGCCCCTTCTCCACGATTTCGCCGAGGAACTCGTGGCCGATGATGTCGCCCGGCTGCATGGTCGGCACGTAGCCGCCCAGCAGGTGCAGGTCGGAGCCGCAGACCGACGACAGCGACACCTTGACGATCACGTCGTGCGGGTTGACCAGCACCGGGTCCGGCACGCGCTCCACCCGCAGGTCGTTGGTGCCGTTCCAGCAGAGCGCCCTCATTCCACCCCCCCGAGGCGGGAGGCCGGGTTGAGGCCGAGCCCCCGGTTGCCGTGCGGCTGGCGGTCCAGGGTGGAGAGCTCGCCGGTCTCGATGCGCTGCTTCAGCCGCAGCAGGGCGTCGTGGGCTTGGCGTTCGGGCGTCAGGCCCAGCAGGCGGGCGACCTCGGCCGGCGGGTGGCGGTGGACCAGGGTCAGACGCACCTCGGTGCCGCGGTCGCCGGGGGCGGGCTTGAGCATCAGCGAGGCGCGGTGCGGCAGCGGGGTCTCGCCCGCGGTGTGCCACGTCAGCAGTTCGTTCTCGTCGACGCGGTCGAGTGCCACGCGCCAGCGCACCGGCTCGCCGTCCGTGCCCTTGGCGATCCACTGGCTCTCGGTCGCCGACAGCACGTCGACCCGGTCGAGCCACGGCATCAGCTTGGGCAGGTTCGCGAAGTTGCGCCAGAACCGGTAGACCTCCTCCGCCGGGGCGGCGATGGTAACGACGCTCTGGGTGCGCTCGGGCGTGCGGTGCGGGCGACGCCGGGGCAGGATCCCGGCCGGAAGCACTACGGTCGGCAAGGCCAGGGGTCCGCCGGTCGCCCCGGCCAGGAACAACCCGGCCCCGACCGCGCCCAGCGCGATGCCGCCCCAACCGCCGCGCCGCGCGCCGAGCAGCCCCAACGCCGTGCCGCCCAGCATCGCGGCCCAGCGCCCCGCCATCCCGGCGCGGCCGGATGCGCGCAACGCCGGCCCAACGGCCGCTCGATGCGACGCGGACAGACTGTTCGACGCCATGCCATTCTCCCTCTGTCAGCCTTCAATCCCTGCGGATGAAGAACAACAGCCGGGCTGCGGCTTCGTTTCCCCGATTTCGCGGCGGCACCCCCGACGAAGCCGCCGAAACCGCATGGCTGATCGACCGGCGGCGGGACGGTCCGCCGGTGCAACGGCGGCCGGTTGCGGTGCAATATCGTCCGCATCCCCCGCCAGCCAGCCCCCGGAGCCCGCCGCCCATGCTTGGAACCTTGACCATTCTGCTGCTCTGCCAGTTGGCGGGGGAGCTGATCGCCCGCGTGGCGCATCTGCCGGTGCCGGGGCCGGTGCTGGGCATGCTGATCCTGTTCGCCGGGCTGATGCTGCGCGGCGGCGTGCCGAACGCGGTGCAGGAGACGGCGGGCGGCATCCTGCGCCACTTGTCGCTGCTGTTCATCCCGGCCGGCGTCGGCGTCATGGCCCACATGGAGCGCCTGGGTGCCGAGGCCCTGCCCATCGTCGTCGCCCTGTTCGGCAGCACGCTGTTCGGCGTCGCCGTGACCGCGAAGGTGATGGCGGCGCTGGTGCGGCCCACCCCCGATGCCGAGACGAGCGCGACGGAGGACCGGCCGTGAACGGCGACCTCTACGAAATCTGGGTCTACATGTCGGCCAGCCCGCTGGCCGGGCTGACCGTCACGCTGGTCGCCTATCAGGCGGGGCTGTGGGTGTTCGAGCGGTTCGGCCGGCGCCCGGTGCTGAACCCGGTGCTGATCGCCGTTCTGCTGCTGGCGCTGGCGTTGAGCGTCTCGGGGATCGACTACCGCACCTATTTCGCGGGCGCGCAGTTCGTGCATTTTCTGCTGGGACCGGCGACGGTCGCGCTGGCGGTGCCGCTCTACAACCAGTTCCGCGAGGTCCGCCGCTCCGCCCTGGCGATGGCGGTGGCGCTGCTGGTGGGGTCGGCCGCCTCGGCGCTGAGCGCGGTGGCGCTGGCCTGGGCCTTCGGGGGGTCGAAGGCGACGCTGCTGTCGATGGCGCCGAAATCGGTCACCTCCCCCATCGCCATGGGCGTGGCCGAGCAGATCGGCGGCCTGCCCTCGCTGACCGCCGTCTTCGTCATCCTGACCGGGATCATCGCCGCCACCTTCGGCACCTGGGTGCTGAACCTCGTGCGGGTGAAGGACTGGCGGGCGCGCGGCTTCGGCATGGGGGTGGCGGCGCACGGCATCGGCACCGCCCGCGCGCTCCAGGTCAACGAAGTGGCCGGCGCCTTCGCGGGGCTCGGCATGGGGCTGAACGGGCTGGCGACGGCGCTGCTGCTGCCGACGCTGTATCACCTTTTCTGGTGACGCTCTTTTCCGGCAATGATTGGCGAAGCCCGCAATCCGGCGCTTGACAGCGATGCCGCACCTGCGCACAGTGCGCGCCATGACCTGCATCGACCGCACGACCGCTCTTCTTCTTACCTGCCCGGCGCTCTGAAGCGTCCGGGTAAGCGCGTTCGTCCTCCTGCCGTCACTGGTCGAAGTTCTTCCATATCATGAGCGATCCCCGCACCCGCTCCGCCCGGCCGAGGCCGGGGCTGCGACTTAGCAGCGGTCGTTGAGCCACACCCGGCGGCTCGACGGCCGTACGCCTCGCCGGCCCCAACCTTTTCCGCCGAAGACGCCCCGTCCGATCCGCACCCCAGGACACAATGATCCGGGCACCGCGATCCGGGGCACACAGGAGCCAGACGCCATCATGACCGCCACCACCGCCTTCGCCGCTCCCAAGACCAAGTCCGCCGACAAGTACACCCCCTTCGCGCCCGTGCCGCTGACCGACCGCCAATGGCCGTCGCGCGTGCTGGACAAGGCGCCGGTGTGGTGCTCGGTCGACCTGCGCGACGGCAACCAGGCGCTGATCGAGCCGATGGGGCCGGACCGCAAGCGCGCCATGTTCGACACGCTGCTGCGCATGGGCTTCAAGGAGATCGAGGTCGGCTTCCCGGCCGCCTCGCAGACCGATTTCGACTTCTGCCGCGAGATCATCGACGGCGGCAAGATCCCCGACGGCGTCACCATCCAGGTGCTGACCCAGGCGCGCGAGGAGCTGATCCGCCGCACCTTCGAGGGCATCAAGGGCGCCAAGCGCGCCATCGTCCACCTGTACAACTCAACCTCCGAGTTGCAGCGCCGCGTCGTCTTCGGCATGGACCGCCAGGGCATCGTCGACATCGCCGTCCAGGGCGCCAAGCTGATCAAGCAACTGGCCGACGAGACGCCGGAGACCGAGATCGTCCTGCAATACTCGCCGGAAAGCTTCACCGGCACCGAGCTGGACTTCGCCGTCGAGATCTGCGAGGCGGTGATGGCGGTCTGGCAGCCGACGCCCGAGCGCAGGATCATCCTGAACCTGCCCTCGACGGTCGAGATGTCGATGCCGAACGTCCACGCCGACCAGATCGAATGGTTCTGCAAGACGATGAAGAACCGGGAGAGCGCCATCATCTCGCTGCACCCGCACAACGACCGCGGCACCGGCGTCGCGGCGGCCGAGCTGGGCCTGCTGGCCGGCGCCGACCGCGTCGAGGGCACGCTGTTCGGCAACGGCGAGCGCACCGGCAACGTCGACGTGGTCACCCTGGCGCTGAACATGTTCACCCAGGGCGTCGATCCGGGCTTGGCCATCGACGACATCAACGAGATCGTCCGCGTCTCGGAATACTGCACGCAGCTGCCGGTCCACCCGCGCCACCCCTACGCCGGCGAGCTGGTGTTCACCGCCTTCTCCGGCTCGCACCAGGACGCGATCAACAAGGGGCTGAAGGCGCTGACCAAGTCCAACACCGGCAAGTGGGAGGTCCCCTACCTGCCCATCGACCCGCAGGATCTGGGCCGCAGCTACGAGGCGGTGATCCGCATCAACAGCCAGTCGGGCAAGGGCGGCATCGCCTACGTGCTGGAGAAGGACTATGGGCTGCAGATCCCGCGCCGTCTGCAGATCGAGTTCTCCAAGATCGTCCAGCGCGTCGCCGACGAGACCGGCAAGGAGCTGTCGCCGACCAACATCCACGCCGCCTTCAAGGCCGAGTACCTGGACGCCGAGACCCCGCTGGCCCTGATCGAGCATTCGACCGAGCCGCGCGGCCCCAACTCCGGCCCGCGCGTGCTGAACGCGGTGGTGGAGCGCGACGGCAAGGTCTCGACCATCAAGGGCTCGGGCAAGGGGCCGATCGACGCCTTCGTGGACGCGTTGCGCCAGGGCTGCGGGCTGGACCTGCACGTGCTGGACTACCGCGAGCACGCCATCGGCGAGGGCGAGGACGCCCAGGCCTGCGCCTATGTCGAGGTCAAGACCGGCGACGACCGCACCCTGTTCGGCGTCGGCATCGACGCCGACATCGTGACGGCGAGCCTGCGCGCGCTGGTCAGCGCGGCGAACCGGGCGGTGCGGTAAGTCCGGCAGCGGTTGCCCCCACGCCCCGCCCCGCCTATAAGACCCCGAAGCGTCAAGCAACAGCGGGCAGCGGCATGATCGTGGTCACCGGCGGGGCCGGCTTCATCGGCTCCAACCTCGTCGCGGCGCTGGCGGCGCGCGGGATCGTCAACGTCGCGGTGGTCGACCGTTTCCGCGACGGCGACAAATGGCAGAACCTCGCCAAGCGCGAACTTGCTACCCTGGTCCGGCCCGAGGACACCCTGGCCTTCCTCGACCAGCACGCCGCCGAGATCGACACGATCTTCCACCTCGGCGCCATCTCCGCCACCACCGAGCGCGACGTCGACAAGATCGTCGCCAACAACGTCGCTCTTACGCTGGATCTGTGGCGCTGGTGCGCGTGGCGCGGCTGCCGGCTGATCTATGCCTCCTCCGCCGCGACCTACGGCGACGGCTCGGCCGGCTTCGACGACGACGGCTCCTGCGAGGGGCTGGCGAAGCTGCGCCCGCTCAACGCCTATGGTTGGTCCAAGCACCTGATCGACCGCCGCGTCGCCCGCACCGTGGCCGAGGGCGATCTGGTGCCGCCGCAATGGGCCGGGCTGAAGTTCTTCAACGTCTACGGCCCCAACGAGGCCCACAAGGGCGACATGATGAGCGTGGTCGCCAAGCTGCACCCGCAGCTCGTCGCCGGCCAGCCCGCCCGCCTGTTCAAATCGCACAAAGACGGCTTCGCGGACGGCGGCCAACTGCGCGACTTCATCCACGTGGACGACTGCGTGGCGGTCATGCTTTGGCTCTACGACCACGCCGACGTCAGCGGCCTGTTCAACGTCGGCACCGGAAAGTCCCGCAGTTTCAAGGACTTGGCCTTGGCGACCTACGACGCATTGGGGATCCCCCCCCGTGTGGAGTACTTCGACATGCCCGAGCATCTGCGCGGCAAATACCAATATTTCACGCAAGCGAAGACGGAGCGTCTGCGCGCCGCCGGATTCGACCAGCCCTTCACCGAGCTGGAAGAGGGCGTCCGGCGCTACGTGCAGGATTTCCTGTCGCAACCCGACCCGTACCGCTGAGCGGAGTTTCCATGCTGGCCATCCCGTTTCCCGCCATCGACCCGGTCGCCCTCGCGGTCGGGCCGGTCGTCATCCGCTGGTACGCGCTGGCCTATCTGGCCGGCTTCGTGCTGGGCTGGCGCTACTGCCTGCGTCTGGCCCGGCTCGACGACGGCAAGCCCTCGCCGGAGGATTTCGACGACTTCCTGACCTGGGCGGTGATCGGCACCATCCTGGGCGGCCGGCTGGGCTACGTGCTGTTCTACAACTTCCCCTACTACGCGGCGAACCCGCTCGACGCGCTCCAGGTCTGGCACGGCGGCATGTCGTTCCACGGCGGGATGACCGGGGTGCTGCTCGCCATCGCGCTGTTCTGCTGGCGCCGCAAGGTCTCGGCCTTCGTCTTCGGCGACATCGTCGCCGCCTGCGCGCCCATCGGGCTGTTCTTCGGCCGCATCGCCAACTTCATCAACGGCGAGCTCTACGGCCGCCCGGCCCCCGATTTCGCCTGGGCCATGGTGTTCCCGCGCGATCCGCTCCAGGTGCCGCGCCACCCCAGCCAGCTCTACGAGGCCGGGCTGGAAGGGCTGGCCCTGTTCATCCTGCTGGCAATCGCCATGCACACCCCGGCGATCCGCCACCGCCCCGGCACGGTGGGCGGGCTGTTCTTCATCGGCTACGGCCTGTCGCGCATCGCCGTGGAGTTCTTCCGCGAGCCCGACCCGCAGCTGGGCTTCCTGTTCGCCGGGGCGACGATGGGCCAGATCCTGTCGCTGCCGATGCTGGCGGTCGGGCTGTGGCTGGTGCTGCGCAACGGGCGCCGCGGCACCCCGCTGCCGGCATGAGCGGCGAGACGCTCGCCCGGCTGCTGGCCCGCCGGATCGTGGTGGACGGGCCGCTCAGCGTCGGCGCCTTCATGGGCGAGGCGCTGGGGCACCCGCGTTTCGGCTACTACATGCGCCAAGACCCCTTCGGGGCGGGCGGCGACTTCACCACCGCGCCGGAAATCAGCCAGATGTTCGGCGAACTGGTGGGGCTGTGGTGCGTCGACACCTGGGCGCGGCTGGGCGGCCCCGCCCCCTTCCACCTGATCGAGCTCGGCCCCGGACGCGGCACCCTGATGCGCGACGCGCTGCGCGCCGCCGCCATGGTCCCCGCCTTCGCCCAGGCCGCCACGGTCCATCTGGTCGAGACCAGCCCGAGCTTGCGCGCCCGCCAGCGCGAGACACTGAGCGGAGTCGCGGTCCACTGGCACGACCGGCTGGAGGACGTGCCCGAGGGCCCCACCCTGCTGGTCGCCAACGAGTTCTTCGACGCCCTGCCGATCCGCCAGATCCAGAAGACCCCCCATGGCTGGTTCGAGCGGCTGGTCGATCTCGACCCGGCCGGGACGGAGGACGCTCCCCGCTTCCGCTTCGTGCTGGAGGCCTTCGGCAGTTCCGGCAACCGGCTGGTGCCCGAATCCCTGCGCGACTCGCCCGACGGCAGCGTCGTCGAGGTCTCCCCCGCCTCGCTCAGCGTCGCCGGCACCATCGGCGCACGGCTCGCGGCGCATCCCGGCGCGGCGCTGGCCATCGATTACGGCTACACTCACGGGCCGGCGGTGGGCGACACGCTCCAGGCATTGCGCCGCCACGCCTACGCCCCGGTGCTGGACGATCCCGGCGAGGCCGACCTGACCGCGCATGTCGATTTCGCGGCGCTCGCCGCCGCCGCGCGAGCGGCCGGGGCCGACGCCTTCCTGCCGGTGGACCAGGGGGAGTGGCTGGAACGGCTCGGCATCCGCCAGCGCGCCGCCGCCCTGTCGGCCAGGGCGACGCCGAAGCAGGCGGCCGACATCCGCGCCGCACTGGCCCGCTTGATCGAACCGGAACAAATGGGCAAGCTGTTCAAAGCGCTCGCTTTTGCCACACCCGGCCTGTTCGCCCAGGGGAACGCCCCGGCGGGCTTCGCGTTGGCCTGAGGGAAGCCGAAACGGGGGGCCGAGGCAATCGGCTCCGGGACTGACAGGGAAGGACGGCGTTCGTGATCACACTCGGCGCGCTGAACGACATCACCCACATCCGCCACGCCTTTTTCACCCGCACCGGCGGGGTTTCGACCGGGCTCTACGCCTCGTTGAACTGCGGCCTCGGCTCCTCCGACGCGCCCGCCGCCGTGCATGAGAACCGCGCCCGCGCCGCGACCCGGATGGAGGTGCCGCCCAGCCACCTCGTCACCTGTCATCAGGTCCACAGCCCGACCTGCGTCGTGGTGGACGAGCCGTGGGCTCCCGATTCCGCGCCGCGCGCCGACGCCATGGTGACCCGCCAGACCGGCATCGCACTGGGCATCCTGACGGCCGACTGCGCGCCGGTGCTGTTCGCCGACACCAAGGCCCGCGTCATCGGCGCCGCCCACGCCGGCTGGAAAGGCGCCAGGGGCGGCGTGCTGGAGGCGACCGTGGCGCAGATGGTCGAACTGGGCGCCAAGCCCAACCGCATCGTCGCCTGCATCGGCCCCTGCATCGCCCAGCGCTCCTACGAGGTCGGCCCCGAATTCCCCGCCCCCTTCCTGGAGGAGGACGAGCGCAACCGCGACTATTTCGCCCCCGCCCGCAAGCCGGGGCATTTCCTGTTCGATCTGGCCGCCTACGTCACCCGGCGGCTGGGCGACGCCGGAGTCGCGGTGGTCCAGCGCTGCCCCAACGACACGGTGGCGGAGGAGGACCGCTTCTTCAGCTACCGCCGCTCCTGCCTGAAGGGCGAGGCGGATTACGGGCGCGGCCTGTCCTCCATCGTGTTGCAGGCCTGACGCCGGCCCGCTGTCGTTCGGCATATTAGCAATAGGCGTTTCAAGCGATTGCGACCCATCCGGTTTCGCGCGATGATGCGGGTCTGCCGCATCCTGCGCGATGCCGGACGGGAGGGCCGTGGATGCTGGAATGGCGCGACGCGATGTCCATCGACCGGGGCGCCCTCGATGACGACCACCACCGGCTGCACGAGCTGATCCGCCATTTCCTGGCCCTGCCCGGCGAGGACGACCAGCGCCTGCGGGCCGTGGCGCTGCTGGAGCGGATGCGCGACCTGTCCTTCCGCCATTTCGAGCGGGAGGAAAAGCTCCAGACCGTCATCCGCTACCCCCAACTGGCCGAGCATCGCATGCAGCATCGCCGGCTGATCGTGCTGCTGGGCGACATCATCGCGCAGGTCGAGGCGCGGGAATCGGCCTTCGCCTTCGGCTACGCCAAGGGCAAGGCGGACCAACTCCTGCCGTTCTGGTTCATGGATCATTTCGTCAAGGGCGACCTGCCGGTGAAGCGGTACATCGCCAGGACACCGGGACTGATGCAGGCGCTCTGCCGATAAGCGGAGCCGGTAACCGACCGCACCGCCCGGCCGGCGGCCGGCCATGCCGCCGACGCAGGGCGGCATCCTTCGCCCGACCCGCGCGCACCGTCATGGAACGTTTACATAGGCACCACCCTTTGTTATGGTCCGCCCCGTTTTCAAGGGGCGACGGCGCGGCAGCGGCGGGCGCACTTGAGCCGTTTCCCTGCAAAGAGAGCCGACTCCGATGAAGGTGCTTGCCGGCAACAGCAACCGTCCGCTGGCCGAGGCGATCTCCACATGTCTGGGCGTCCCGCTGACCAAGGCCAGCGTGCGTCGCTTCTCCGACATGGAGGTGTTCGTCGAGATCCTGGAGAACGTGCGCGGCGAGGACGTGTTCGTCGTCCAGTCGACCTCGTTCCCGGCCAACGACAACCTGATGGAACTGCTGGTGACCATCGACGCGCTGCGTCGCGGGTCGGCCCGGCGCATCACGGCGGTCATTCCCTATTACGGCTACGCCCGCCAGGATCGCAAGACCGGCCCGCGCACGCCCATCTCGGCCAAGCTGGTCGCCAACCTGATCACCCAGGCCGGCGCCAACCGCGTGCTGACGATGGATTTGCACGCTGGCCAGATCCAGGGCTTCTTCGACATCCCGACCGACAACCTGATGGCCGCCCCGGTCTTCGAGAAGGACATCCGCCAGTCCTTCGAAGGCAACGTGGGTGAGGTCACCATCGTGTCGCCGGACGTCGGCGGCGTGGTGCGCGCCCGCGCGCTGGCCAAGCGCCTGGACGCCGACCTCGCCATCATCGACAAGCGGCGCGAGCGCGCCGGCGTGTCGGAGGTGATGAACATCATCGGCGACGCCAATGGCCGCCGCTGCATCCTGATCGACGACATCGTCGATTCGGGCGGCACGCTGTGCAACGCCGCCGTCGCGCTGATGGAGGCCGGGGCCAAGTCGGTCCACGCCTACTGCACGCACGGCGTCCTGTCGGGCGGTGCCGTCGCCCGCGTCGCGGTGTCGCCGCTGGAGAACCTGATCACCACCGACAGCATCCAGGCGACCGAGGCGGTGCGCGTGTCGCGCAACACCCGTCAACTGACCATCGCCCCGCTGATCGCCGAAGCCATCGCGCGCATCAGCGAGGAGCGTTCGGTGTCGAGCCTGTTCTCGTAAACCGTTCGTTTCCTCGCCAGTTCAAGCGGCCCCTCCTCCCCACGCCGGGGAAGAGGGGCCGTTTTCTTTTGGTTACGAAGCAATTGCCGTAAATCCCGATTGCGGCGGTTCGATTGTATGGAAGACAATCGGTCCCGGACCTGTTCATCCGTTGAACAAGCCGACGAGGACCGGACCCATGCGCTTCAGAGCACTCACCATCGTTGCGCTTACGGCCTCCTTGATGACGTCGGCCTGCGCGAACAACGGGTCCGACGACACGGCCGGAGCCCTGCTGCTCGGCGCGGCCGTGGTCGGCATCGGGCTGCTGGCGGTGACCGCCGGCGATTCCGACGACGACGACAACCGCTACGACCGGCGGGATTACGGCCACCGCAAGGGATACAGCGGCGGCTACGGCCGTGAGCGGGACTACCGGGACGAGCGGCGCTACGCCAACAACGGGCAATGCGACGACCCCGGCTACCGCACCTCCAACGGCGGCCGGGCCGAACGGGGAAGCGACGAGCGCGACTGCCGCCGCTACGGCGACGGCCGGAAGTAACCGCGTCCCGGACGCAATCGGACCGGCGCTTTACGGCGCGAACGGATTTTTCAGGCTGGGGCCGAAGGCCTCCTTGCGGGCGGCGCGCCAGACATGCGCGTTCGCCGCCTCGCCGCCCGGCTCGGCGACGGCCATGCCGGTCACCCCCGGCTGCCGTGCAAGCCAGTCGCGCAACGCGTTCTCGAACCGGCTGGCGGCGTGCGGGTCGTCGGATTGCAGGCTGATGGACACGGTGAGTTCGGTGGTCATGATCGGTTCCTTCTGGGTACCGGCGTCCGCCGCCGGTCTCTTCGACCGACAACAGCGCGTGGAAGAAAACGCTGCCCCTGTGCCCGAACGCTGCGCCGATGCCCTATCCCGCGCAACAAAAAAGGCGGGGTATGATCCCCGCCTTCGCTCGTGCCCCCGGCCGTGACCAGGATCACACCAGCCGATTCCGCCCCCGCCTGAAAACCGGCTATTTCGTGTCGGTCTTGACCGGCTTGGCGATGCTGGCGATCTGCTTCTGCAATTCGTCGATCTGCTTCTGAAGCTCATCGAAGGTGTGGCCGCCAGCCGTCGTCGGCGGGGCGGCCGGACGGGCGGCGCCGGGGGCCGCTGGCGGATCCTCCGAACCGGCGACGCCGAAGGGGGTGAACATGCGCATGGCGCGCTCGAACAGCGCCATGTTCTGCTTGCTCACCTCGTCCAGCCGGCCGAAGGGGAACATGCCGCCCAGCGTGTTCTGGAAATAATCGCGCACCTGCTCCTGGTTGCGGGAGAAGGCCTGCATCGAATATTCCAGATAGCGCGGCACCACCGACTGCATGTTGTCGCCGTAGAAGCCGATCAACTGGCGCAGGAAGCTGATGGGCAGAAGGTTCTGGCCCTTGCTCTCTTCCTCGACGATGATCTGGGTGAGCACCGAACGGGTGATGTCCTCCCCCGTCTTAGCGTCGTAGACCACGAAATCAAGACCGTCCTTGACCATCTGGCAAAGATGGTCGAGCGTCACGTAGCTGCTGGTCGCCGTGTTGTAGAGCCGGCGGTTGGCGTACTTCTTGATCGTGATCAGAGCGGACTTCTGGTCTTCCTTGTCGGCCATCGCGGAGTCTTTCAAGAAGGGACGTTCGGCGGAAATCGTTCCGTGCTTAGGACTACTCGAAGGGATAGCAATTTGTCCAGCGTTGCGCCGCCACATGGGGCGTGCGGTCGCACCCGCCCAGGCTTTTGCCAGACTTTTGTATGACGGTTGTGGGTCGCTCGATGCGACGCTGGTCAAGTTCACACCGCATTGCCTATACTGATGGTCATGGCCGACCCGTCCGATCCCGACCTCCCGTCCCTGGAAACGCTGGCGCGCCGCTATCTCGACCTCTGGCAGGACCAATGGTCGGCGACCGCCGCCGATCCCGAGACGGCGGACATGATGGCCCGGCTGTTCCAGATGATGGGCCAGGGAGCGGCGGCGCTGGCGCCCCTCGCCTTCGGACCGGCGGGTTTCGGCCTTTCCGGAACGCCCGGAACCGGCTGGGACCCGCGCCCGCCCGTCAACCCAGCGCCGTACCACGCATGGCCGCAGACCACACCACACCCCGCACGGGAGGAGGCCGCACCGGCGGCCAAAGGGCAACCCGATGACGGCGCAGCCGCGGCGGCTCGGTCCGCGCCCGCTCGGCCTGCACCTGAATCTGGTGATGGCGACGCTGCTCAGCTCCTCGGGCGGATTGCCGCTCTTGAGGAGCGGCTCGCTGCCATGGAAGCCGCCGCTGCGCGGCCGGGCGGAGGAACTGCGCCGCCAGATCGCCCAGCGGGAAAGCCGGCCCGGCGCCGCCGAGGATCTCAACCGGGCGGTTGACGCCGAGACGCGGCGGCGGATCGACGCCTTCCTGACCGGGATCGAGCGTTACCGCCACCACCCCTACCGCCGCGACCTGCCCGACCCGCCGGTGCTGTGGACGGAGGGCGCCACCCGGCTGCTCGACTACGGCCCGCCGTCCGGGCGGCCGGTGCTGTTCGTGCCCTCGCTGGTCAACCGCCACTACATCCTCGACCTGTCGCCGGGCAAGAGCCTGATGCGCTGGCTGTCGGGCCGGGGTCTCCGCCCGCTGCTGGTCGACTGGGGCACGCCGGGGCCGCTGGAGCGCCGCTACACCCTGACCGACTACATCGCCGGCCGGCTGGAGCGCGCGCTCGACGTCGTGGTCGAGATGCATGGGCGCCCGGTGCCCATCGCCGGCTATTGCATGGGCGGGCTGCTGACCGCTGCGCTGGCCCTGCGGCGGCCCAAATCGGTCGCCGGGCTGGTGCTGCTGGCGACGCCCTGGGACTTCCACGCCGAGGACGCCGCCACCGCGCGCCGCGCCGCCGCCTTCTTCCAGCCCTACGGCCCGGCGCTGGAACGCTGGGGGGAGCTGCCGACCGACGCGCTCCAGGCCCTGTTCGCCCAGCTCGACCCTCTGCTGGCGCTGAAGAAGTTCGCGCAGTTCGCCCGCATGGACCCGGCCAGCCGGGGCGCCCAGGGCTTCGTCGCGCTGGAGGACTGGCTGAACGACGGCGTGCCGCTGGTCGCCGGGGTGGCGCGCGACGCGCTGGCCGGCTGGTACGGGCGCAACGACACGGCGGCGGGCAACTGGCTGGTCGGCGGGCTGCCGGTCGATCCGACCCGCATCCGGGTCCCGACGCTGGCGCTGATCCCGGAAAAGGACCGCATCGTTCCGCCGGCCTCGGCGATGGCTCTGCCAAAGGTCATACCCGGTGCGCAAGTCCTCGTGCCGCCACTGGGACACATCGGCATGGTGGTGAGCGCCGGCGCCGAGACGGGAGTGTGGCGACCTCTTGCCGATTGGCTGACTGCGACAGGATAGCCGCCCCCTTTCTGGCACCTTGCATTGGGCGGGTTGAGCGTCTTAAGGTGGATGCACTCCGAGCGTCCAATCAGCGCCATAATAAAACTGTCCCATTTGAGGAGCGTTACCATGACCGAGGTCGTCATTGCCGGTGCCGCGCGCACGCCCGTCGGCAGCTTCAACGGCGCGCTGAGCAGCGTCCCCGCCCATGTCCTGGGCGAGGTCGCGATCCGTGAGGCGCTCGCCCGCGCCAAGACCGACGCCGCGGAGGTGGATGAGGTCATCCTGGGGCAGATCCTGACCGCCGGCCAGGGCCAGAACCCGGCCCGCCAGGCCGCCGTCAACGCCGGCATCCCCGTCGAGGCGACCGCCTTCGGCATCAACCAGCTCTGCGGCTCCGGCCTGCGCGCGGTGGCCCTGGGCTATCAGGCGATCAAGAACGGCGACGCCGAGGTTCTGGTCGTCGGCGGCCAGGAGAGCATGAGCCAAGCGCCGCACGTCATGCACCTGCGCAACGGCACCAAGATGGGTTCGGCGGAGCTGCTGGACACCATGCTGAAGGACGGCCTGACCGACGCCTTCAAGGGCTACCACATGGGCACGACGGCGGAGAACGTCGCCACCAAGTGGCAGCTGACCCGCGACGAGCAGGACGCCTTCGCGGCCTCCTCGCAGCAGAAGGCCGAGGCCGCCCAGAAGGCCGGCCGCTTCAAGGACGAGATCGTCCCGGTCACCATCAAGGGCCGCAAGGGCGACGTCGTCGTGTCGGAGGATGAGTATCCCAAGCACGGCACCACCGCCGAGAGCCTGGCCAAGCTGCGCCCGGCCTTCTCCAAGGACGGCACCGTGACCGCCGGCAACGCCTCCGGCATCAACGACGGCGCCGCCGCCCTGGTGCTGATGAGCGCGGAGAACGCGGCCAAGCGCGGCGTCACCCCGCTGGCCCGCATCGTCTCCTGGGCCACGGCCGGCGTCGATCCGTCGATCATGGGCACCGGGCCGATCCCGGCCTCGCGCAAGGCGCTGGAAAAGGCCGGCTGGACCGTCGACGACCTCGACCTGATCGAGGCGAACGAGGCCTTCGCCGCCCAGGCGCTGTCGGTCAACAAGGATCTCGGCTGGGACACGGCCAAGGTCAACGTCAACGGCGGCGCCATCGCGCTCGGCCATCCGGTCGGCGCGTCCGGCGCCCGCGTGCTGACCACGCTGCTGTTCGAAATGCAGAAGCGCGACGCCAAGAAGGGCCTCGCCACGCTGTGCATCGGCGGCGGCATGGGCATCGCCCTCTGCGTCCAGCGCGACTGATCTGACGATTTGGGCCGCCTGCCTCCCAAAGACGGGCGGGCGGCCCCGACGGAACGCCGGGGCCGCAGCGTGACGGTGACCGGCGGGGCGCAAGCCCGAACCAAGAGCAAGAAAAAACCAACCAAAACAGACCGTTTACACTGGGGAGAAACACAATGGCTCGTGTTGCAGTCGTCACGGGTGGCACCCGCGGCATCGGCGAGGCTGTCGCCGTCGCCCTGAAGGGCGCCGGCTATGCCGTCGCCGCCACCTACGCCGGCAACGACGAGGCGGCGAAGGAATTCACCGCCCGCACCGGCATTCCGGCCTACAAGTTCGACGTATCGAGCTTCGACGCCTGCAAGGACGGCATCGCCACGATCACGGCCGATCTCGGCCCGGTCGACGTGCTGATCAACAACGCCGGCATCACGCGCGACGGCGTCATGCACCGCATGACCTACGAGCAGTGGGAGGCGGTGATCCACACCAACCTGTCCTCCTGCTTCAACATGTGCCGCAACGTCATCGACGGGATGCGCGAGCGCAATTTCGGCCGCATCGTCAACATCGGTTCGGTGAACGGCCAGGCCGGCCAGTACGGTCAGGTCAACTATGCCGCCGCCAAGTCGGGCATCCACGGCTTCACCAAGGCCCTGGCGCAGGAAAGCGCCGCCAAGGGCATCACGGTGAACGCCATCGCCCCCGGCTACATCGACACCGACATGGTGCGGGCGGTTCCGGCCAACGTGCTGGAGAAGATCGTCGCCCGCATCCCGGTCGGCCGTCTCGGCCGCGCCTCGGAGATCGCCAAGGCGGTGTTGTATCTGGTGGACGACGACAACGGCTTCATGACCGGCTCGACCCTGTCGGTCAACGGCGGCCAGCACATGTACTGATCCCGGCGTCTCCGCGCACGCGCGGGGTACCGGGTTCCACAGCGACACTCGACCTTCGAAGCCCCTTCCCCGCGCCTTGCGGGGGAGGGGTTTTTTCTTGGCCGGATCGAAGCGCCGCGCCGCCACCAGATGCCGCCCACAGCATCCATAATTTTCTTAAGGATATTTATTGCGACTGACTCGCACTTGCATTATTGTCAAGAGGTCGGCGCCGCTCCGAGCCTCGACCGCGCCGCATCCGCCCGACAACCTCTGTGCAGAGAGAGCAAGGTATGAGCATCACCGTGATTTACGGGTCCGATTCCGGCGCGACCAAGCAGGTTGCCTCCCGCATCGCCAAGAAGATCCAGGGCATCGCGCTGGACATCAAGGCGGCGAGCGTGTCGGATTTCGAGAACAGCGACCTGCTGATCCTCGGCGCCCCCACCTACGGCAACGGCGACCTGCAATCGGATTGGGACGCGAATCTGGAGACGCTGAAGTCGGCCAACCTGACCGGCAAGAAGGTGGCGCTGTTCGGCACCGGCGATCAGGTGAACTACCCGGAGTCCTTCGTGGACGCCATGGGCATCCTCTACGACCACGTCGTGGCGCAGGGCGCCGTCGTCGTCGGCTTCACCGACACGGACGGCTATGACCATTCGGCCTCGACAGCCGAGCGCGACGGGCGCTTCGTCGGCCTGGCGCTGGACCAGGACAACCAGTCCTCCAGAACCGACAAGCGGATCACGGCATGGATCGGCCAGTTGACGTGAACCCGGCGACGCTGCGGTCGAGGGGGCCGGCGCGACCCCTTCAGCGCTTGGCGGCGACGCGCGCCTGCCACAGAACGAGCAGCGGCGTCACAACCAGTTCGAGACCCAGCCCGGCCAGATGCGGTGCCGAGGGCGCCCCGGTCTGCGCCAGGGACAGGGCGCGGGCGAGGCCGCCGACGACCACCAGAGCGGCGGCGAGGCGGAAGCGGCCGGTGGACCGCTCGATGGTCGGAACCGTGGAGACGAACAGCAGCCCGACCCCCAGGAAGATCCCCGACAGATAGCGGAAATGGCTGTCGAGATCGGCGAAAGGCGCCGGATCGGCAGTGGCGGTGAGGTTCGGGAACACGAATCCCGGCCCCAGGACCACACCGGCGGCCCCCGCGCTCAGAGGGACGAGGCACAGCAGCGCCACCACCACCTGAAGAATCCGCCTCTCCATCTTTTCCTCAACCAAAGAGGTCAGGCTTCCTCAACCGCCCTCACTGCAACTTCGTCGCGGCGAGCGCCGCCGTGTCCACCGGCATCGCGGCGCATCCGCCGAGCGTTGGGCCGACCGGCAGCTCCCCAAACGCGGCGAGCGCGCCCTCCGCCTTCAGCCGGCCGACGAAGCCCGGCTCCAGCCCGCGCGCGACATAGGCGAAGCCGAGCCACGTCGTGCGCACCGGCTCGCCCCCGGCCCGCACCATGGCGGTGAAGGCCTCGGCGTCGCTGGTTCCCGGATGAAAGACCGCCAGCATCAGTCCGGCGGTCTCCTCCGGCAGGGCCGCCTGCCGCAGGGACACCCCCATCATCGCCGCCCACACCGCCAGCACCACCGCGAAGAAGGCAGCCGCGAGTCCATGGCCGGCACCGAAGCCGGAGCTGGAGCTGGAGCTGGAGCTGGAGCTGGAACCAGGCGGGGAAGGTGTGGAGGGGGTGGGATTTTCCATCATGGCGACAGCTTACGCCTTTGCCTCGGCCGCCGCCAGAGACGGCGCGGGCTTTTCGGCGATCGGCCAATGGACGATGGTCGCGAACATCGCCAGCGCCACGCCCAGCCACCACACCACGTCGTAGGACCCGGTCCGCTCGTACAGCACGCCGCCCAGCCAGACGCCGAGGAAGCCCCCGACCTGATGGCTGAAGAAGGCGAAGCCGTAGAGCGTGCCCATGTAGCGCGTCCCGAACATCAGCGCGACGAGGCCGGAGGTCGGCGGCACGGTGGACAGCCACAGCAGCCCCATCATGGCGGCGTAGATCAGGACCGTCGCCGGGCTGATCGGCAGCAGGATGAAGGCCGCCGTCGACACGCCGCGCAGGAAGTAGTTGGCGCAGAGCAGGTAGCGCTTGCTCATCCTCCCGGCCAGCACGCCGGACGCGTAGGATCCGACGACGTTGAACAGCCCGATCAGCGCCAGCGCCCAGGCGGCCAACGACGGGCTGATGCCGGCGCCGACCAGATAGGGCGGCAGATGGGTGGTGATGAAGGCCAGTTGGAAGCCGCAGACGAAGAAACCGGAGATCAGCAGCACGTAGCTGCGGTGCTGGAACGCCTGCCGCACCGCCGCCGCGAAGCCGATGTTGGCGCCGGTCACCGCCGGGGCGGTCGCGTTCGACTCCTTGGCTCCGGGAAAGACGCCGGCCAGGACCGGCACCAGCAGCATCGAGCCGCCCATCAGCATCAGCGCCGTCTGCCAGCCGAAGCCGGCGATGAAGGCTTGGCCCAGGGGCGCGAACAGGAACTGGCCCATCGATCCGGCGGCCGTCGCGATGCCGATCGACCACGTGCGCTTCTCGGGCGGCAGCAGCCGGGTGAAGCCGGCGATGATGGTGCCGAAGGACGCGCCGGCCAGCCCCAGCCCGATCATGACGCCGGCCGTCAGATAAAGGCCCGCGTGGGTTTCGGCGTAGGGCATCAGCGCCAGCCCGGCGGCGTAGAGCAGCCCGCCGCCCGCGATCACCGGGGCCGGGCCGTAGCGGTCGGTCAGCGCCCCGGCGAAGGGGCCGCCGGCCCCCCACAGCAGGTTCTGGATGGCCATGGCGAGCGCGAAGACGTCGCGCCCCCATCCCTTGGTCTCGGACAGCGGGCCGATGAACAGCCCCATGCTCGACCGCGGACCGAAGGCCAGCATCGAGATCAGGCAGCCGCAGACGACGACGAGGGCCGGTGTGCGCCAGGACGGCGCGGAAGAAGCGGTGGTCAAGGGTCCCTCCATCGGGCGCGCTGTGCGGCACGGGTGCGTGCGTGCCGCCGCGTTGGTCATCGGGGGACGATAGGCGTGCCTCAACAATCCGACAAATTCATAATCGGCACACGGGTCATTCCGCGGCGGAATGCAGCCCCGCCGTCCGCGCGGTCAGGTGCCGGCCCAGGCTGTCCTCCAGCCGGTCGAAAACCGGGCCGATGCGCCCGACGACCCGCGCCCGCACCAGCCACACCGTCACCGTCAGGTTGAAGCCGGGCAGGTCCACCGGCTGGAGCGGCGCGGCGGCCTCGACCGGAGCGATGAGCCGCATCGGCGCCAGACCGAAGCCGACCCCGCGCGCCACCAGCGAGGCCAGCAGCGTCTGGTCGTAGGCCTCGACCGTCACGTTGGGCCGCAGCCCGAGCGGCGCCAGCGCCAGCCCCAGCGCGTTGCGATACTTGCAGCCGTCCGGCTGCAGCACCCAGCCGACGGCGTTCATGGCGGCGAGGCTGCCGGGACCGGCGGCGGCCCGCTCGGCCGAGGCGACGACGCTGACCTCCTCGCGGCTCAGCAGGCGGGACGGCAGGTCGTCGGGCGGCGTTTGCCCCTCCCCCAGCAGCACCACCGCCCCGTCGAGCGCTCCGGCGCGGAGCTGCTCGATCAACGGCGCGCTCCAGTCGGAATGGATGCGCACGGTCAGGCCGGGGAAGCCGGCGCGCAGATCGTCGAGCGGGCAGCCGGCGGCCAGCGCGGTCAGCACATGGGCGACGCCAAGCCGCAACAGCCCCTTGGGCTCGGCCGAGCCGGCGAAGGCGTCGGAGAAATCGGTCGCGGCCCCCAGGATGCGGCGCGCGTGGGCCAGCGCAACCTCGCCGTCGCGGGTCAGGGCCAGCGGCTTGGTCTGGCGGTCGAACAGGGTGACGCCCAGTTCGGCCTCCAGCCGCTGGATCAGGCGCGACACCGCCGACTGGGTCAGCCCCAGCCGGTTGCCGGCCTCCTGCACCGACTGCGCCTCGGCCACCGTGACGAAGGTGCGGATCTCGTTGAGCTTCATGGTTCGGCGCTTTGCAAGGGGCTGACCTCTGGTGCGCAAGTCTCGAACTGCGGTAGCGTCCGGTCAAGCCAGACCCGATCGACCCGGAGAGGAGTCGCCGACATGACCGCCATCCAGCCCTCCCCCCTGCCCGACCGCTCCAGCCGCGAATACCCCGACCGCCCCTGGGTCGGGGTGGGGGTGATCGTCTGGCGGGGCGACCGGGTGCTGCTGATCCGGCGTGGCAAGGCGCCCCGGCTCGGGCAATGGAGCCTGCCGGGCGGCGCCCAGTCCGTCGGCGAGACCGTGTTCGAGACCGCCGCGCGCGAGGTGCTGGAGGAAACCGGGTTGGTGGTGGTGCCGACCGGGATCGTCACCGTGGTGGACGCCATCACCCCCGACGCCGAGGGCCGCGTCCATTACCATTACACGCTGGTCGAGGTCTCGGCGGAAAGCGCGGAGGGCGAGCCGGTCTGCGCCGACGACGCGCTGGAGGCCGTCTGGGCGACGCCCGACGAGGCCGGGGAACTGACGGAGTGGGACGAGACCCGCCGGGTCATCGCTCTGGCGGCGGCACGGCGTTCCGCTGGATGAAGTCCGGCACCTCGCCCGCCGGCAGCGGGCGCGCCAGCCAATAGCCCTGCAGCCGGTCGCAGCGGTAGGCCTGGAGGAACAGCCGCTGTTCGGGCGTCTCCACCCCCTCGGCGACCACGCTGAGGCCCAGCGCGTGGGCGAGCGCGACGATCGCCTGGACGATGGCGGCGGCGTCACGGTCCTCGACCATCGCTTGGGTGAACTGCTTGTCGATCTTCAGGCTTTCCACCGGCACCCGCCGCAGCAGCGCCAGCGAGGAATAGCCGGTGCCGAAATCGTCCAGCACCAGCCGCACCCCGGCGCCGCGCAATTGCATCAGCGTCTCGCGCGCTTGGGCGTTGTGGTCGTAGAGCGCGGTCTCGGTCAGCTCCAGCTTCAGGTTGGCGGCGGGCAGGCCGGTCTCGGCCAGGATGCGCAGGACCGTCCGCGCGAAGGCCGGATCGTCGAGCTGGCGGGGCGACAGGTTGACCGCCACCGGCGCGTCGGTCAGGCCGGCGTTCATCCAGCCCGCCGCCGCCGCGCAGGCGGTGCGCAAGGCCCATTCGCCCAGCACGTGGATCGCCTCGCCGGTCTCGGCCATCGGCACGAAGACGTCGGGCGGGATCATGGTGCCGTCGCCCAGCCGCCAGCGGGCCAGCGCCTCGAAGCCGGTCAACCGCCCGGTCGCGACGTCGGCCTGGGGCTGGTAGGCCAGCGACAGCTCATCCTGCGCGATGGCGTCGCGGACGCGGTCGGCGAAGCCCTCGTCGGTCAGCGCCGCTGTGCCGCCGCCCTGCGCCACTGTCTTCTCCGCCGCCATGCCACCTCCCTGGAACCGGCCGGTCCAACCAACCGCCTCCCCGCCATAACACCACAGGAAAGGATTTGTTAACCATGTTCCAAAAGATCTTGGCGGATTTGATTTGGTTACGAAAGGATTAACGACGCTGCCCGCGGTGACAAGAAAAAGGCCGGCGCTCCTGGTGGAGCGGCCGGCCCTTGCCCTCGTCTTGGGGTCTCTTGAAGGATCAGACGTTGAAGCGGAAATGGAAGATGTCACCGTCCTGGACGACGTATTCCTTGCCTTCCTGGCGCATCTTGCCGGCGTCCTTGGCGCCCTGCTCGCCGCCCAAGGTGACGTAGCTGTCGTAATCGATGGTCTCGGCGCGGATGAAGCCGCGTTCGAAGTCGGTGTGGATGACGCCGGCCGCCTCGGGGGCCTTGGCGTGGCGGCGCACGGTCCAGGCGCGCGCCTCCTTCGGGCCGACGGTGAAGAAGGTGATCAGGTCCAGCAGCTTGAAGCCGGCGCGGATCAGCTTGTTCAGGCCGGTTTCCTCCAGCCCCATCGATTCCAGGAACTCGGCCTTCTCGGCCGGGTCGGTCAACTGGGCGACCTCGGACTCGATGGCGGCGGAGATCACGACGACCTCGGCGCCCTCGGCCTTGGCCTTCTCGGCAACCTTGGCGGTGAAGGCGTTGCCGGTGGCGGCCGAGGCCTCCTCGACGTTGCAGACGTAGAGCACCGGCTTGTCGGTCAGCAGCATGAACTGCTTGAAGACGAACTTCTCGTCCTCGGCCAGCTCGACGACGCGGGCGGGCTTGCCGTCCTGGAGCACCTTGAGGGCGCGCTCCATCAGGTCGGCCTTGACCTTGCTGTCCTTGTCGCCGCCCTTGGCCTTCTTCTGGAGGCTGTTGATCTGGCGTTCCAGGCTTTCCATGTCGGCGAGCATCAGCTCGGTCTCGACCACCTCGGCGTCGCGCAGCGGATCGACGTTGCCCTCGACATGGGTGATGTCGTCGTCCTCGAAGCAGCGCAGCACGTGGACGATGGCGTCGACCTCGCGGATGTTGGCGAGGAACTGGTTGCCCAACCCTTCACCTTTCGACGCGCCGCGGATCAGGCCGGCGATGTCCACGAACTCCAACTGGGTCGGGACGGTCTTCTGCGACTTGGCGATCACCACCAGCTTGTCGAGCCGGGGGTCGGGCACGCTGACGCGGCCGACGTTCGGCTCCTTGGTGCAGAAGGGGAAATTTGCCGCCTCGGCCGCCTGGGTGGCGGTCAGCGCGTTGAACAGGGTCGACTTGCCGACGTTGGGCAGGCCGACGATGCCACAATTGAAGCCCATGGTTGGGTGCTCGCCGTCGGAAAAATTCTGGAATCGAGCCGCTTTATCCTACGGGAAGGCGCAAAGCGCAAACGCGAAGTGGGAGGAGGGTGGGTCAGCCGGCCTCGGCGAGGCGCGCCGGCCGTCGCCGGTTCGCCAGATCGTTGAACAGGCGGCGGCCCGGTTCCTCGATCCAACGGTGGGTGATCGCCGCCAGCGCGAGGACGCACAGCACGTACAGCGCGGTCACCGCGTCGGCCAGCCAGACATCCCGATGGAACAGGACGATCATCTCGGTCTTGCCCGCCATGGTCTGCCCGAACAGCGGCCGGCCGAGGGATTTCTGCGCCATGCTCGTGCCCAGCCACAGAACGAAGACCACGATCATGTGCACCATGTAGATCGAGTAGGACCGGGTGCCGAGCCAGCGGGCGGGCGCCGACGACAGGAGCCGCGACAACGGACCGGCCTCGAAGGAGAAGATCAGCACGATGGCGGCGAAGGCCGGAGGCGACGCCAATCCACCGGCCTCAAGGTCGGGAACCGACAGGCCGGCGATCAGCAGCCCGACGCCGGCGACCTCCAGCAGCGGCAGGACGCGGAACGCCGTCTGCCGGAACCCTGGCCACTCCGTCACCGCAAGGTGGACACGGTGAACGAGATGCCCGAGGAAGAACCCACACAGGCAGCGGAAGAATCCATAATCATAGGTGGCGCCCATGTAGCGGGGGGACAGGATCGCTACCGCCAGCCATCCGCTCAGCGCAATCACGGCGGCCAGGATCGCCAGATGACGGCGCGCGGTCAGAACGAGCAGGCCGAACAGAAGGCAGACGTAGAACTCGGTGCTGATCGACCAGCTCGGTCCGTTCCAGGTGTTGTTGTCGTGAACGCCGAGCGCGTGGATCAGGGCGAGGTTGGTCGGTATGGCTTCGGCCGCCGTGATCCCGGTGAAGGGGGGTGTTCCGAAAGTGATCCCGAGCCCCTGCCCCGCCAGCAGCTTGCACAGTTCGATGAGCACGAACACGCCGAGCGTGACCGCGTGCAGCGGCCACAGGCGGCCGAAGCGCCGGATCGCGTAGCCGGTCAGGGCAGCGAGGTCGGTCAACCGGCGGCCGTAGGCGTGGGTGATGACGAAGCCGCTGAGAACGAAGAAGAAATCCACGAACAGGTAGGCGTTGCGCAGCAGCGGAAGATGGAACAGGTGCCCAAAGGCCGGAAAATGCAGCAGCGCCACCAAAAGCGCGCACACCCCCCGCCAACCGTCCAGCACCTGAAAGCGCATCCCCGTCTCCGCCTACCGCCCCTGCGTGGCCAGCGCCACCTTGTTCATGAAAGTCTCGGGCTGGCCTTCGGCCATCAGCGGGAAGGCGTCGCAAACGGCGTCCAGCAACGGGTCGACCCAGACCTGTTCCGCCTTGGCGAAGTCGTGCAGCACGTAGCCGCTGACCAGATCCTTGTTGCCGGGATGACCGATGCCCAGGCGGATGCGCCAGTAGTCCTTGCCGATGTGGCTGTCGATGGAGCGCAAGCCGTTGTGGCCGCCATGCCCGCCGCCCTTCTTCACCCGGATCCTGCCGGGTGGAAGGTCGAGCTCGTCGTGGATGACGACGACGTTCTCGGGCTTGAGCTTGTAGAATTGCAGCGCCGCGACCACCGACTGGCCGGACAGGTTCATGAAGGTCGCCGGTTCCAGCGCCAGAACCTTGTCGCCGCCGACGACGCCCTCGGCGGTCAGTCCCTGGAAACGCTTCTTCCAGGGGGTGAAGCGGTATTGCCGGGCGATCGCCTCGGCGGCCATGTAGCCGATGTTGTGGCGGTTGCGCGCGTATTCGGACCCAGGGTTGCCCAATCCGACCAGCAGCAGCATGAAAACGCCTCTCCGCACAAACGAAGCGGGGGGCCGAAGCCCCCCACCCGATACGCCATCGAAGACGGGAAACCGCTTTAGGCGGCTTCGCCACCCTCGGACTTCAGGCCCGACGGGGCGATGATCGTCGCGATGGTGAAATCGCGGTCGGTGATCACCGAGGTCACGCCTTCCGGCAGGTTCACCGCCGAGATGTGGATCGAGTCGCCGACGTCGTAGCCCTCGCACGAGATCGTCACGTGCTCGGGGATGTTGTCGGCCGGGCACTCCAGATCCAGCTCGTGGCGAACGATGTTCAGCACGGCGCCGCGCTTCAGGCCGGGCGACTTGTCCTGCGAGACGAACTCGACCGGGACGTGCACGACGACGCGGGTGTCGCTGGAGACGCGCAGGAAGTCCACGTGCAGCGGAACGTCGGTCACCGGGTGGAACTGCACGTCGCGCGGCAGGACGCGGTGGGCGGCGCCGTCGACGGTCACGTCGAACAGGTGCGTGAAGAAGCCCGGCTGGTGCAGGACGCGGGTGAACTCGAACTTCTCGAGCGAAATGGTCACGGGCGCCTGCTTGCCACCGTAGATGACGGCCGGAATGCGGCCGTCACGACGGGTTTGGCGGGCGGTCCCCTTGCCGGCCCGTTCGCGCCCTTCGGCGCCGAGCGGAATGATCTTGGTCATGACGATGCTCCAAAACGAAAAGGGCGCCGGCCTCCAGGGGTGCCGACGCTGTGCGCGGGCTCATTACGGCAAAGCGCCCGCAACGTCAAGGGCGACCGCGCCGGCGCGCCGGCCTCAGCCCCGGAACAGGTGCGGGACCACCGCCGAATCCACGCCGACGCGCGGATCCTGCGATTCGCGCACCGACATGCCCAGGCACTTGTCGCCGACGATCCAGGCGTGCAGCACGGCGCGGGTGTCCTCCTCGCGGAAGCCCGGCGGCGTCTCCAGCCACACGGTGCCGTGCGAATCGACGCCCTCGCCGTCGTCGGCGACCACCGCGCCCTGCTCGACGATGCGCTGCGGGGCCGCGTCCAGCCCGTACAGCGCGCGCCCCGTCACCATGTCGCACGGCCCCAGCGTGGCCGAATCCAGCGCGGCGCGGCACAGGTTGGGGTGGCGCGGGTAGAGGTGCGAGAGCACCGCCAACAGCCCGTGGTTCGACCACAGCCAGCACCACAACGGCGACAGCACGCTCATGCCGCCGCTGCGCAGCCGGTGCAGGAAGGCGTCCTCGGTCAGCCCGTCCCAGGGGTAGAGCTTGGCGAGCCAGGAGATCGCCCGCCCCTCGTCGTCGAGGAAACGGCGCCCGTCCCAGCCGATCGTCTGCAAGGGCAGCAGCCGGGTCTCGATGCCGGCCTCCGCCGCCGTGGCGGCCAGATAGACCAGCTCGCCCTCGCGCACCGGGTCGGGGGTGGCGCAGGTCAGGTGGATCAGCCCCCGGCCGGGCTGCCCGGCGGCCAGTTCCTCCCAGCGCTCGACCAGCGCCTCGTGCAGGCCGTTGAACTGGTTGGCGTCGGCGGCCATCGCCTCGCGCCAGTTGCGCTGGACCAACGAGGCGGCGAACAGCCCCTCCGTCGTGTCGTAGTTGCAGGCCAGCAGCTTGACGCTGTCGCGGCCATCGTAGGACAGGGTCAGGCGCCCGGCCAGACCGCCGGCCCGCTCGTTCGGGCGGCCACCCGACCAGTAATCGGTCCAGGACGCCTCCAGCACGCGCGCGGCCTCGCCACGGATGCCCAGCGCGCCGAACAGCTTGTTGTCCACCACATGGCGCACGGCGGTGCCGATCATGGTGTGCAACTCGTCGGCGACGCTCTCGATCAGGTCGATCTGCGAGGCGGTGAACTCATAGCAGGCGTCCTCCCGCCAGCCCGCGCCGGCGGACATGGCGCGGACGCCGTAGGGATACTTGCGAAGGCCCGGACGCCAGTCGGCGCGCGGCTTCATTGTCGTTCTGCGCATGGGGAACCCGGTCCGTCCGTATCAGCGGGGTGTCGGCTCGGACTCCGCCGAAGCGGCGGGAACGGCGGCGGGGACGGGGGACGGCGGGAAGGCGACGGGCGGCGGGCTGGTCAACGGTCCTCTCCGAAGGGCTTCGGGGATCCCCCTCGGGGGTTCGGTCGCGCATGGTCCCGAATCCGGCGGGATGGCGCAATACGCACCGCCCCGTATGTAACCCGCAACCGCGCGGACCGCCATACCGCATGCGGCGTAGACGCCGCAACCCCGCCCCCGGCGCAGGTGGCGTCAGACCAGCGCGGCGCCGGGGCGCGACAGCGACCGCATGGCCCAGGCGGCCAGCCGGCCGCGCCGCAGACGCAGGGAGGCGCCGGACAGCGCGGCGTCGGCGGGGCCGGGAGCGGAACCGGGCGAGGTCCGCAGAGGGGCGTCGGGCAGCAGGATGGCGCGGCGGGTGCGGCGGGCGGCCAGGAGAACGCGCATGACCTCCTCCTCCGACACCGTGCGGCGCGCCGGAGCGGAGGCGAGGCTGGCGGTTTCGCGCAGCGCGGCCATTTGTCCGAGGGTTCCGGTCAGGCCCTTGGTCGCCGCGGTCAGGGCGGCTTCGTCGTACAGGGCGAGAACAAGCGTCCTCAACCCGGCCTCAATCCGAATGGACATGGGCGCGCTCCAGAAATCAGGGGGTGACGTGTTGGAGCCCCGATTATCCGTGCGCGGCCCCCTTCGGGCCATGCTCGCCAAGGGAGTAACACCTTGGGCGCGGCCTGCTGATGCGGCAATGCCACACCGGGGTGCTCAGAAAGACTTGGGAGGACGCTGGGAAGTCCCGCGTCAAGGCGCGGGAAGAAATGGTGGAGCCGAGGGGGATCGAACCCCTGACCTTCGCAATGCCATTGCGACGCTCTCCCAGCTGAGCTACGGCCCCATTTGGTGCGCTTGGAGGGAGTCGAACCCCCACGGCCTTTCAGCCACTAGGACCTGAACCTAGCGCGTCTACCAGTTCCGCCACAAGCGCGCACCGTTACCCTGGTAGCAACCGGAACGCGACATCCGGGGTGAAAACACCACAGTGAAGCGTTCAGGAAGTATAGACTTTACTCTAGAACATCTCCTCCCGGAGTCCGGGAAGAAATGGTGGAGCCGAGGAGGATCGAACTCCTGACCTTCGCAATGCCATTGCGACGCTCTCCCAGCTGAGCTACGGCCCCGTTTGGTGCGCTTGGAGGGAGTCGAACCCCCACGACCTTGCAGTCACTAGGACCTGAACCTAGCGCGTCTACCAGTTCCGCCACAAGCGCGTCCCGCGTTACTTGGGGTCACGCGGGGCGCTCTATGTACCCAGAGGAACCGCCGCGCTCAAGAGAAAAATCGCGCCCCCGAAAGATTTTTCCGGGCGCGCCCCTTTTCCCTCGCCAGCCCTATTCCGCCGGCTTGATCGCGTAGAAGCGGAAGACGCGCATTCCGGCCTCGATGGCGGCGACGCGGCGCACCCACATCTCGACCTCCTCCATCACCGCCAGCTTGGTGGGGACGTCCAGATGGTGCTTTTCCAGATGCTCGACCAAGCCCTGGATGGCGACCAGGATCAGGTTGCGGTGGGTGTCGGAGATGTCCTCGGAAATGCGCAGGTCGAGGTTCCGCTGGGCGAACGCGTTGGCCATGCGCTCCTTGTCCCACAGATGCGGCTGCATCGGCTCCTTGTCGCACCAGGACTGGATCGCCTTGGCGCCGATCTTGTCGGCTTCGGCGATGTAGTCGGTGATCAGCAGATGCCCGCGCGGCTTCAGGACGATCTCCATCCCGTCGAACATCTGCTCCTTGTCGCGGACCGAGAACAGCCCTTCCTTGTAGACGATGGCGTCCACACGCTTGGGATAGCCGAAATGCTCGGGGTTGAAGGTCTCGACCGGCGCCTTCTTTTCCAACCCGGCCTTGAAGGAGCGCACCATGCCCTCCTTCGCCATCAGGTCGGACGCCTCCAGCCCGGTCACCCAGCAGCCGTATTTGCCCGCCATGGTCCGGCTGGTGCCGCCGAGACCGGCCGCCAGATCGAGCACGCTCATCGCCGGGTTCAGCCCCAGCGGCTTCACCAGATAGGGGATGTGGTCGGCGCCGCCGGGCGTGTTGAAGCCCTCACCCCACAACTTCTCCGCCACCTCGATGCGGGTCGCGGTCCACAGGGGCTTGCCCCAGCGGTTGATGCCCGGCCCCGGACCCGACGGCGGCTCCGGCGGGGGGGGCGGCGCCTCGTCCTTCCTGCCCTTCTTCTTGCCGGAGAGGTCGTAGCCCTCCCACCAGGCATGAAGGCGCGTCTTCAGGTTCGGCCCCTGGCCGTCGTCGTTTTTGTCCGTCATCGCCACCCGCCGCCCCGCTCGCCGATCGCCGCGTCTTCGGAGCCCGGCACCGTGATGCCGGCCGTGCGCGGCCTGTTTGTCCTGCGGTCGATGGATCCCATCATGAAACATCCCCCGCAAGAAACGTTCACACCCTCAGGCTATCCAAGCGCCAAGTCCAAGCAAGCGGAAAATCGCCGCCCCGCCCCGGTCATCGGGTCGCGGGGGCAGCCGAATCCGTCAGGGAATCAAGGGGAAGCGACGCCACCCGCGTGCCGGCCGCGCGCAGCACCGCTTGGCAGGACGGCGGCACGTTGGCGACACGCGGACCGGGCGGGCGCGGCTTGGGCGGGGTCGCGTGCGGGCGCTCCACCGCCGGGGTGGCGCGGTCCAGCCAGGAGGCGACCTCCTCGCCGCAGCCGTCGCCTTCGGGCTGGGCGGCCTGGTCCTCGCATTGCGGGCTGCCGGGCGGGCAGCTCAGGCGGATGTGCATGTGGCCGTCATGCCCGTACCAGGGACGCAGCTTGTTCAGGAAGGAGCGGTCCGGCCAGGAGCGGCCGCACATCGCCTGCTTGATCGCCGGGTTGACGAAGATGCGGGACACGCGCGGGTCGCTGGCGGCGATCTGGACCAGCCGCGCCTGCCGCTCCGACCAGCCGTTGCCGATGGTCATCCGGTCGTAATCGACGTATTTGACCTCGTCGAGCCGCTCGCGCGCGGTCCGCGCCATCGGCGGCAGGTCGAGCCGCAGCCAGACGTCGGCGTCCAGCCCGATCTGGTGGCTGGCGTGGCCCATCGGCATCGGGCCGCCGCGCGCCTGCCCCATGTCACCGATCAGCGCGGTGCCCAGCCCGGCGGCGGCGACCTTGCGGCCGAAATCCTTCAGGGTGTCGATCAGGAGCGGGTGGCCGTAGTTGCGCTGGCGCGACAGCCGGATCACCTGATAGCCGACGCCTTCCGCCGGCAGCGCCCGCGCCCCGGCGATGCAGCCCGCGGCATAGCCGCCGATGGATTGCGCCACGCCCAGCGACGGGCCGGGCACGGCGGCCCAGGCGACGCTGGTGGTGTAATCGGGGGGCTTGCGGGCGGTCTTCTTGCGGGTCTCGGCCCCGGCGGCGCCCGTCAGGGCGACAGTCGCCACGACACACGCGAGCACCCCAACGGCAAGACGCTTCATGGTTTCCCCTTCACCCGCAGCCGGCTGTTCCGGTGTAGCGCAGGGAGGGTTAAGGAATGGTGGAGGTCAAGAACGGTTCTCAATCCTCTCCCATCAGTCCAGCCTCCGTCAGTCCAGTGCCCATCAATCCAGGGTCTGGCGGTAGCGCTTCAGGGCGATCGCGGTGACCACCGCCAGGAACAGCGCCAGCGCCGCGACCTCCCCCGCGATCTCGGCCGCCCCGTTGCCCTTGAGCAGGATGCCGCGCACGATGCGCAGGAAATGGGTCAGCGGCAGGATCTCCCCCACCGCCTGCGCCCAGCCGGGCATGCCCCGAAAGGGAAACATGAAGCCCGACAACAGGATCGACGGCAGGAAGTAGAAAAACGACATCTGCATCGCCTGCAACTGGTTCTTCGCCAGGGTGGAGAAGGTGAAGCCGACCGCGAGGTTGGCGGCGATGAACAGGACCAGCACCAGCGACAGCAGCGTCAGGCTGCCCAACAGCGGCACGTCGAACAGCAGTTTCGCCGCCCCCAGGATCAGCACCACCTGGAGATACCCGACGCAGACGAAGGGCACGATCTTGCCCAGCATTACCTCGAAGGGGCGGACCGGCATCGCCAGCAGGTTCTCCATCGTGCCGCGCTCCCGCTCGCGGGTCACGGCCAGCGCGGTCATCATCACCATGGTCATGCTCAGCACCACCCCCATCAGGCCGGGCACGACGTTGTACTGGGTGATGCCCTCCGGGTTGTAGCGGCGGTGGACCCGCAGCTCGACCGGGTCGGGGGTGGAGCGCAGCGGCGCCAGCGGCCCGGTCAAATCGGGGTCGAGCGCCTGCCGGGCGATCACCGCCAGCGCCGCCAGCGCGTTGCTGGTGGCGGCCGGGTCGGTGGCGTCGGCCTCCACCAGCAGGACCGGGCGGGTGCCGCGTTGCAGGTCGCGCCCGAAGCCGGCCGGAACGGTGACGGCGAACTGAACGCTCCCCTCGGCCAGCAGGCGGTCCAACTCGGCCTCCCCCGCCACGGCGCGGGTGATGTCGAAATACCCGGAGTTGTCCAACGCCGCGACCAGCGTGCGGGCGAAGGGGCCGGGGTCGGCGACCAGGACGGCGGTCGGCAGTCGCTTGGGATCGGCGTTGATGGCGAAGCCGAACAGGACGAGTTGCAGGATCGGCACCCCCACCATCATGGCGAAGGTCAGCCGGTCGCGCCGCATTTGTATGAATTCCTTAACCATGACCGCAACAAAGCGGGCAACCGACACGCGAGTCATGGAAAACCCCTATGACTTGGAAAGTAGAAAAAACACGGCTTTCGGCAGAAAGAAAAAAACCGGAAAGGGACTTTTAATTTTTTTTATTCGTTCTATTGACAGGGTCATGTTTCTTATGGAGAAGATTGGGAACTTACTCAATATTGTCCCTGGAGACATCCCGTGAAGGCTTTCGTTGCCAAGAGCACCCTGTTTGCCGCCGCTCTCTTCCTGACGCAGGGCGCCGCTCTGGCCGGGCAGCAGGATTTCACCATCGTCAACAAGACCGGCTATCCGCTGAAGCACATCTTCGTGTCGGAGTCCAAGAGCAACAGCTGGGACGAGGACGTGCTGGGCCGCGACGTGCTGAACGACGGTGAGGAATTCGAGCTCTCCTTCGGGAAGTCCGAGAGCACCTGCAAGTGGGACATGAAGGTCGCCTACGACGACGGCGAGACCGCCGTGTGGGAGAACCTGGACCTCTGCAAGATCTCCAAGCTGACGCTGAAGTGGAACAAGAACACCGGCGTGACCTCCGCCCTGAAGGAGTGAGGACCACGGGGGCGCCGCGCCCAGGCCGTCGCGCCGCGGCGGCGCCCCCGCCTTCATGAAAAGTTGTCCGTGCTGCGGTTCATCAGGTGGATGAAGACGTCCTCCAGGGTCGGTTCCGTTTCCACCACCCGCACAGCCTGGCCGTCCATCCAGGGGCCACCCATCCAGGGCTTCAACGCCGCATCCAGCGCCGCCGCGTCGGTTCCGCTGACGTGCAGGCGGCTGCCGAACACCGCGACCATCTCGACGCCCGGCTTGCCCTCCAAATCCGCCGCGATCCGCCGTGGATCGCCGCCCTCGACCAGCCGGGTCCGCAAGCCCGACTCCGCCACCACCCGGTCGACCGGCCCGTGCACCATCAGCGTGCCGTAGGCGATGTAGGCGATCTCGTGGCAGCGCTCCGCCTCGTCCATGTAATGGGTGCTGACCAGCACGGTCAGGCCCTCGCCGGCCAGCCGGTGGATCTCCTCCCAGAACTCGCGCCGCGCCTTGGGATCGACCCCCGCCGTCGGCTCGTCGAGCAGCAGCAGCTTGGGTTCGTGCAGGATGCAGGCGGCCAGCGCCAGACGCTGCTTCCAGCCGCCCGACAGCTCCCCCGCCAGTTGCGCCCGCCGGTTGCCCAGCCCCAGCCGCTCCAGCGCGGCGGCGACCTTGCGCCTGCGGTCGGGCACGCCGTACATGCGGGCGACGAAGTCCAGATTCTCGGCGATGCTCAGATCCTCCCAGAAGCTGAACTTCTGGGTCATGTAGCCGACCTGCCGCTTGATCGCCGCGCTCTGCGTGCGGATGTCGAGCCCCAGGCAGGTGCCCTCCCCCGCATCCGGCGTCAGCAGCCCGCAGAGCAGCCGGATCGTCGTCGTCTTGCCCGACCCGTTGGGGCCGAGGAAGCCGTAGATTTGCCCCTGCCCCACCCGGATCGACACGTCGTTGACGACCGTCCTGGTTCCGAAGCGCTTGACGAGGCCGCGCACGTCGATGGCCGGGGGAACCGCTGGGGTGGGCGTCATGGCGCCAGCTCCACGTCCACCGGCAGGCCGGGATTGAGGGCGAAGTCCCGAGCGGCGTCGGGAACCGCCTCGACCCGGAACACCAGCTTTTCCCGGCTGCCGACGCTGTAGATCACCGGTGGGGTGTATTCCGCCCTCGACGCCACAGACGTCACCCGCGCGCCCAAGCCCGCCGGGCAGCCGTCGCAGCGCACCCTCAGCGCGGTGCCCGGCGCCAGACGCGCGACGGCGGTCTCGGGCACGAAGAGCACCAGCTTGACCCGGTCCGGCGGCAGCAGGGCGACCACCGGCGATCCCGCCGGCACCCATTCGCCGGGGTTGTAGAGCGTGTCCTCGACCAGTGCCCCGGCCGGCGCCGCCGGGGCCAGATCGGCCAAGCGGCGTTCCCCCTGCGCCAGCGCGGCCTCCGCCTGGGCGACCGCCTCGTCGGCCGCCCGACGCTGATCGGGACGCCCCGCCAAACCGGCCACCGCGAGCTGCGCCTGCGTCTCGGCCAGCCGGCCCCGGTCGCGGTCGAAGGCGGCGCGCGCGGTGTCGAGCTTGTCGGGGGAGCTGACCCGGCGGGCGACCAGCGCCGACTGCCGCTCCAGCTCCGCCGCCGACAGGCGCAGCGCCGCCTCCGCCTGGGCCTTCTGGGCGGCGACGACCGCCACCTCCTCCGCCCGCCTGCCGGTGTCGAGGTCGGCACGCTGCGCCCTCGCCTGGGCCAGCGCCGCCGCCAGCCGGTCGCGCTCCGCCGTGGCGGTGGCGCGGTCGACGACGAACAGCGCCGCCCCCGCCGCGACCCGCTCGCCGCGCCGCACCAGCAGTTGCTCCAGCGTGCCGGCGGCCGGGGCGGCGATGCGCAGATACTCGCCCTCGACATAGCCATGCGCGAGCGGCGGCGGCGGCCCGCCCCAGCCGGGGCCGAGCGGCAGGCCAAGCCACAGCGCGGCGGCCGCCAGACTTTCCGTCCAACCGCTCACGGTGCGTCCCCTTCCGCGACGAGGACCCGGCGCAGATGGTCACGGTGGGTGGCGACCAGCGCCGCCACGTCGAGCGGTTCCGTGCCGTCCACCCGGTCGAAGGCGGTGCGCCAGATGGCGCTCAGCAGCAGCGGCGCGACGATCAGGCGGACGGTGTGCTCGACGTTCACCGGGCGGAACTCGCCCCGGTCGATGCCCCGTTGCAGCAGCGCCGCCAGCAGGCCGAAGCCGCGCCGGATCACCTCGCGGTGGTAAAAGGCGGCGAGTTCGGGGAAGTTGCCGGCCTCGGCGATCACCAGCTTGGGGATCACGGCGGCGCGGGTGGTGGCGATCACCTCGGCCACCATCGCCAGCAGCCGTTCCAGCAGCGCGAAGGACGGCTCCGGCACCTCGGCGATCATCCGCTCCGCCCGCTCCAGATTGGGCAGGATCGCGGCGCGGATCACCGCCTTGAACAGCTCCTCCTTGCTGGGAAAGTACAGGTAGAGCGTGCCCTTGCTGACCCCGGCGCGCGCGGCGACCTCCTCCAGCCGGGCGGCGGCGAAGCCGCGCTCGGCGAAGACGTCCATCGCGGCGGCGACGATCTCCTGCGGGCGGGCGCCCTTGCGGCGGCGCCAGCGCGGGGCATCGCCATCCGATGAAGACGGGGCGGGCGGGGGGGAAACGGGCGGATCGGGGTCCGGCATCGCGCCATCCTATTTACTGACTGGTCAGTTATTAACACGATGTCCGCTTTTCCGCCATTCCCCTTCCGTGCGACTCTGGGACGCGGCCGAAGGTCATTGTGCAACGCAGTGTAGGCTATGCGAAAAGGCTTGCCTTTCTGCGGACAGTCGCGGAAACTTTCTATCGGCCGGTCGCGCGCGTTGCGGCGCACCGTCGTTGTCAATCGGAAAAAAGGCTGCCGGATCAACGGTCGCCGCTCCGTCGGGAGGAAAGGTTCAAGGCGCTGCCGCCGGGACCTTCGGTGTCGTGCCGTCCGTACGGCTTTCGCCGAGAAAGGCCCCCTGCCTTAGCGAGGGATCGACCATGCCGAGTGCCGCGCGTTCCATCCAGCCCGCCTCCTCGTCCAGCCTCGAACTGCTGACGATCTACGAGGTCAGCAAGATTCTCGGTTCGTCGCTGGATCTCGAACAGACCCTGCGCGAGGTGCTGCGGGCGCTGTCCTACCAGCTCCAGATGCAGCGGGGCCGCGTGTACCTCCAGGGCGAGGACAACACGCTGCGCCTGGTCGCCGCCCACGGCCTCTCGAAGGACGCGCTGGCGCAGGAGATCGACGTCCAGGCAGGCGAGGGCATCACCGGCCGCATCCTGAAGACCGCGATGCCGGTGGTGATCCCCAACCTCGCCGAGGAACCGCTGTTCCTCAACCGCTCGGGCGGGCGCGACGACCTGGACGAGCAGGTCGCCTCGCTGGTCGGCGTGCCGATCAAGGCGGCCGGCACCGTCGTCGGCGTGCTGACCATCGACCGCATCTCCGACGAGGGGACCGGGGGCCATTTCGGCTCCGACGTGCGGTTTCTGACCATGGTCGCCAACCTGATCGGCCAGACCGTGCGCCTGCACCGCACCGTCGCGGAAGAGCGCCGCTTCATGATGCGCGAGACCTTCCGCGTCCAGAAGGAGCTGCGGCCGGTCGTGGCCCCGGTCAACGACGTGGTCTGCACCAGTTCCAACATGGTCGACGTGCTGGCCCAGGTGCACCGGGTGGCGCCCTTCAAGTCGACCGTGCTG
The DNA here is from genome assembly GCF_003989665.1 of Azospirillum doebereinerae. Taxonomy (GTDB): domain Bacteria; phylum Pseudomonadota; class Alphaproteobacteria; order Azospirillales; family Azospirillaceae; genus Azospirillum; species Azospirillum doebereinerae. The sequence continues at coordinate 132,414 of NZ_RZIJ01000004.1, forward strand.
ATCCGCGGCGAGAGCGGCACCGGCAAGGAGCTGATCGCGCGCGCCATCCACAACATGTCGCCGCGCAAGGACGCGCCCTTCATCCGGGTGAACTGCGCCGCCCTGCCCGAATCCCTGCTGGAATCGGAACTGTTCGGCCACGAGAAGGGCTCTTTCACCGGCGCCCAGAAGGACCACAAGGGCCGGTTCGAGCTGGCCTCGGGCGGCACGCTGTTCCTCGACGAGATCGGCGACATCTCGTCGAACTTCCAGGGCAAGCTGCTGCGCGTGCTGCAGGAGCAGGAGTTCGAGCGGGTCGGCGGGTCGAAGACGATCAAGACCGACGTGCGGCTGATCTGCGCCACCAACCTGAACCTGGAGGAAGCGGTCGGCCACGGCAAGTTCCGCGCCGACCTGTATTTCCGCATCAACGTGGTGACGATCCACCTGCCGCCGCTGCGCGAGCGGCGCGGCGACATCGCGCTGCTGGCCCGGCATTTCGTCGCGAAGTTCGGCAAGGACAACGGCCTCAACCTGGGCATCGACGGCGAGGCGCTGGAGGTGCTGAACCGCTGCACTTGGCCCGGCAACGTGCGCGAGCTGGAAAACTGCATCGAGCGCGCCGCCACCCAATGCCGCAACGGCACCATCCGCTTGCCGGACCTGTCGTGCAGCATGAACCTGTGCAACTCGTCGGTGCTGTTCCAATACCGCACGATGGGCGCGGCGGTCGGCGGCTTGGCGCCCTCGACCAGCAACACCCCGACCAACCCGAACATCGCCCGCGCCCCCCAGCCGGCCTCCATGCCCAGCGCGGTTCCGGCCCCGGCCGTCAACGTCGCTTGGCCGTCCTGCGCCAGCGGCTGCGCCGCCAGCGCCCCGCCGGGATGCAGCGCGGTCAAGCCGGTGCCGATGCCCCCCAGCGCCATCCTGCCGCTGCCGACCCCCGAACCGGCCGGGTCGTCTCCGTCCGCCCCGTCGGCGCCCGCCCCGCAGCCGGGCTCCGCCGACCTGCCCGTCGACGAGCCGGATTCGGGACCGCTGCGCGACCGCTTGCTGTGGGCGATGGAGCGTACCGGCTGGGTGCAGGCCAAGGCCGCCCGCCTGCTCGGCATGACGACCCGGCAGGTGAGCTACGCCTTGCGCAAGTACAACATCGAGATCAAGCGGTTCTGATCGGCTCCGACCGGGCGGGGAGCGGCCGGCCTCCCGCGAGCGTATGCACACCACACCCCTAAAGAAAGTGTGCTATAGCTCGCTCCAGACCGCCGTCCTCCCCGTTCGAACGGATCCGGCCTTGTCCGCTCTGGAAAAGCCTCTCGCCCTGCTCTTCGTCGACATCGCCGACAGCACCATGCTGTACGAGCGCATCGGCAACGTCACCGCCGCGATCCTGACCCAGAAGGTCCTGGCCCATCTGCGCCGGCTGGTCGAAACCACCGGCGGCGGCGTCGTCAAAAGCTCGGGCGACGGCCTGCTCGGCGCCTTCCCGTCCGCCGACGACAGCGCGCGCGCCGCTTTGGCGATGATGGCGATCCAGGAGGAATACGGGATCCGCCTGCGCATCGGCATCCATTTCGGCCCGGTGATCGAGGGCGCCGGCGATCTCTACGGCGACGCCTGCAACGTCGCGGCGCGCGCCCAGCAGATCGCCCGCCCCGGCGAGATCCTGGCGACCGAGGCGGTGGTCCAGCTCCTCTCCCCGGCCCTGCTGGCCCGGAGCCGGATCCTGAGCAACGTCGCGATGAAGGGCAAGGCCACGCCCATCCGCGTCCATCAGATCCGCACCAGCAACGACGCGGACGAGTCGCTGGACAGCACGACGCTGGGCGTCTTCGCCGCCACCGCCATGGTGACCCTGCACCTGTCCTACCGGGGCCAAGCCATCCTGATGAGCCGCGCCCTGACCCGCGTCACCATCGGGCGCGAGGACAGCAGCGGCCTGCGCATCGTCTCGCGCCAAGCCTCGCGCCAGCACGCGGTCATCGATTTCAGCCGGGAAAGCTTCCTGCTGACCGACCATTCGACCAACGGCACCTTCATCCGCAGCGGCGGCTCGCCGCCGGTGGCGCTGCGCCGCGATTCGACCAAGCTGGTCGGCAGCGGCCTGATCGGCTTCGGCGCCGAGGCGCTCGACGAGGCGCAGGACCACGTCGTCGCCTTCCGGGGCGAGTTGGCCTGATCCGTCCGTTCCACCATGTCGGGTCCCCGACAGCGCTTGGCCTTTGTCGCAATGCCGACAGCGGCCGGAAATCGGACAATGCGCCGTAACACTTTGTAAAATTTCATTTCTTCCTGTTGGCCCCGAACTTGCTTTTACCCCTGCGACCAACGGTGTCGTCAGGCGGTCGGGCCAAGCGCCATCCGGCGCGGCAGGGAAGGAGTGGATGATGGGCAACGTGATTGCGCTCGACAGCATTCTCGGCTTGGGCGAGTTGAAGGCTCCGGCCGAATCCACGCCGGTGGAGGCGTCCGGCTGCACGACCTCGTCCTGCGGATCGTCCGACGGACCGGCCGACATGGATCCGGCGGTGTGGGAGAAGGTGAAGAACCACCCCTGCTACTCGGAAGAGGCGCATCACTACTTCGCCCGCATGCACGTCGCCGTCGCGCCGGCCTGCAACATCCAGTGCAACTACTGCAACCGCAAATACGATTGCTCGAACGAGAGCCGTCCGGGCGTGGTCTCCGAAAAGCTGACCCCCGATCAGGCGATCAGGAAGATCCTCGCCGTCGCCCAGGAAATCCCGCAGCTGTCGGTGATCGGCATCGCCGGCCCCGGCGACAGCCTCGCCGCCGGGGCGAAGAACACCTTCGCGACCTTCGAGCATCTCCAGAAGAAGGCGCCCGACCTGAAGCTGTGCCTGTCCACCAACGGGCTGGCCCTGCCGGAGACCGTCGAGCGCATCGCCCAGTACAACATCGACCATGTGACCATCACCATCAACATGGTGGATCCGGAGGTCGGCCAACACATCTACCCGTGGATCTTCTACAAACACAAGCGTTGGACCGGCCTGGACGCCGCGAAGATCCTACACGAGCAGCAGATGCTGGGCCTTGAGATGCTGACCGCGCGCGGCATCCTGGTGAAGGTCAACTCGGTGATGATCCCCGGCATCAACGACGCGCATCTGCTCGACGTGAACAAGGCGGTGAAGTCGCGCGGCGCCTTCTTGCACAACATCATGCCGCTGATCTCCGACCCGGCGCACGGCACCCATTTCGGCCTGACCGGCCAGCGCGGCCCGTCGGCGCAGGAGTTGAAGGTCGTGCAGGACGCCTGCGAGGGCGGCGCCAAGCTGATGCGCCATTGCCGCCAGTGCCGCGCCGACGCGGTCGGGCTGCTGGGCGAGGACCGTGGCGAGGAGTTCACCGCCGACAAGGTCGAGGCGATGGGCGAGATCCACGACGACGGCGACGCCCGCCGCACCTACCGCGAGCATGTCGAGTCCGAGCGCGCCGGCCGCCACGCCTCGAAGGAAGCGGCCAAGGCCGAGGTCCAGGAGACGGTGGGCACGCAAGCCGACCCGATCCTGATCGCCGTCGCCACCAAGGGCGGCGAGCGCATCAACGAGCATTTCGGCCACGCCAAGGAATTCCAGATCTACGAGGTCGGCCCCAAGGGCGCCAAGTTCGTCGGCCACCGCCGCGTCGACCAGTATTGCGAGGGCGGCACGGGCGACGGCGAGACCCTGGACACCGTCCTGTCGGCGATCAACGACTGCGCGGCGGTGTTCGTCGCCAAGATCGGCGGCTGCCCGTCCAAATCGCTGGAGGCCGCCGGCATCGAGCCGGTCGACCGCTTCGCCTTCGAGTACATCGAGGAATCGGCCCTGTCCTACTTCAAGGACTACGCCGAGCGCCTCGGTCGCGGCGCGGTGCGGTCCCGCGCCGGCCAGGACGCGGTGATCCGCACCGGCGCGCTGACCGCCCGCCGCGCCTGAGTTTTTTCCCCACAGCCATCCCTATTTTTCAAAGGAGAGAGCCATGGCCTACAAGATCAAGTCCGCCGAATGCACCGTCTGCGGCGCCTGCGAGGCCGAGTGCCCGAACATCGCCATCGGCTTCAAGAAGGGCACCTACGTCATCGACCCGGCCAAGTGCAGCGAGTGCGAAGGCCAGTTCGACAGCCCGCAATGCGCCTCGGTCTGCCCGGCCGACTGCTGCGTCCCGGCTTGATAGCGGAGGGCCGTGCCCCCTCCCTGACCCTCCCCCGCCTTCGGCGGGAGAGGGGACTGCCGCTGGACCGTTGCAACGCTCCTGCCCCCTCTCCCGCGAAGCGGGGGAGGGATGGGGAGGGGGAAAAGCGAGACCTTCCGGAGCGCCGCCATGCTGGACGAGGTGGATGAAGACTGGCTCGCCCGCCGCTACTACGGCGGCGACCTGCCCGCCGAGGCGGAGCGGTGCCTGCATCTGGCCGCCGCCAGCTACGCCGACCGGGAGGCCGCACTCCACCACCTCGCTTGCGCGGCTGAGGCGGCGCCCGGCCACCGGCTGGTCGATCTCGGCCACTACAAGTTCCACTTCTACAAGGCCGACCTTGCCGAAGCCTTGGGCTACGGCGAGCGCATGATCGGCCACGCCATGGCCGCGCTCGGCGTCAACCACAGCGATTGGCGCACCGTCACCCCGGCCACCGCCGACTTCACCGGGCTGGAGCCGGCCCCCCGCCTGTTCCTGTTCGCGCTGGTGGCGCTCGGCTACCTGAACCTGCGGCTGGGCGACCTGCCGCAGGGGCGGGAGGCGCTGACCCTGGTCCGCGCCCTCGACCCCGCGGACCGCTTCGGCGCCTCCCGCCTGCTGGCCGTCGCCGACCGCCGGGAGCGCGACGAGGCCATGACCGACGCCTATGAGGAGGCCGGCGCATGAGCGACGACGCGATCCTCGACACCCTCGACTGGCGCGGCGAACCGGTGGATTGCGGGGCCTGCGCCCACCAGGACCGCCGGACCGGCGCGGAGTCGCACACGGTCCCCGGCGGAATCCTCACCGGCCATTGCCAGCCGCGCCGGGCCTGCGTCCACGACCGCTACGCCAAGCGCATCCAGCGCTTCTTCGAGTGGAACCCGGATCTGGCCGCCCAGCATCTCGACCACCCCTATTTCGAGGTGCGGGCCAACGCCGCGCGCTTCGCTCCGATCTTCCAGATCCCGCGCCTGATCGGCGACCCGGACGAGACGGTGCGCGCCACGCTGGCGCGCCGCCTGCCGCGCCGGCTGCTGCTGAAGCTGCGCGACGACCCCGACCGCGAGGTCCGCATCGCCGTCGCCGTCCGGTTGGAGGACGCCGACCTCGCCCCGCTGATGCGCGATCCCGACGGTGCGGTCCGGCTGCGCGTCGTCCGCCGCATCCCGGAAGGCATGCTGCCGGCGATGATGCACGACGAGGACCCGGAGGTCCGCGTCGAGGTCGCCCGCCGCGTCGCCATGGACTGGCTGCCCAGCCTCGTCTGGGACGACAGCCCGCGCGTCCGGCTGGTGGTGGCCCAGCGCCTGCCCGCCGCCAAGCTGCACGTCCTGGCGCGGGACGCCGATTGGATGGTGCGGCTGGCCGTCGCCGGCCGGATCGATCCGGACCAGCTCGATCCCCTGCTCGACGACCCGGAGGACGAGGTCCGCGCCATCGCCCGCCAGCGCCGCGAGGGCGTCCTCATCGCCAACGACCTGCCACCCCTGTGAACGGAGCCGTCCGCATGCAGCCTCAGCAATCCCGCCGCGAACGCGCCCGCGACCCCAACGAGCCGATCGAGCTGGAAGGCCCGGCCGCCTTCGACCAGGGCCACAAGGTCCGGGCGCTGAAGGACGTGCGCAACGACGGCACCTACCCCGGCTGCCCGGTCGGCGAGTACCTGATCCGCGCGGGCGACGTCGGCTACGTCATCTCCATCGGGACCTATCTCCAGATGTATTACATCTACGCCGTCGATTTTTACGAGAAGCGGGTGGTCGTCGGCATGCGCGCCAAGGAACTGGAAATGATCGACGCGCGCTGCAACGACCCGCAATGACCGCCCTGGGACCGTCACTCCCCCTGCCCCTCCGGAAGGAGCCTCGCCGATGACCGAAGCCGCCACCCCCGCCAAGCCCGGTTTCACCCCGCCGCGCGAACCGCTCTACGACTGGGGTCTGCGGGTCACCGTGGTCGAGGATCTGCTGAACGACGGCAGCCACCCGCAGAGCGCCCCCGGCGCGCTGCTGGCGCCGCGCGGCACGCCGGGCGTCATCGTCCGCGTCGGCCACACCGAGGAGGGCCACCTGCCGGTCTATCTGGTCGAGCTTCCCGGCGGCACCGTGGTCGGCTGCCTGGAGGAGGAGATCACCCCGTCGGACGGCTCGCGCCGCAACGTGCCGGGGGTGATGTCGTGACGATCTACCTCGACAACAACGCCACCACCGCGCTCGCCCCGGAAGTGCGCGAGGCGATCCTGCCCCATCTGTTCGGGGAGTTCGCCAACCCGTCCAGCCCGCACGGCCCCGGCATGGCCGCCCGCCGCGCGGTCGGCGAGGCCCGCGCCCAGATCGCCGCGCTGATCGGCGCCAAGCCGGCCGACCTCGTGATGACCGGCGGCGCCACCGAGGCGACGCACACCGCCATCCTCGGCGCGCTGCGCACGCTGGAGGAGACCGAGCACACCCGCAGCCACATCGTCACCACCGCGGTCGAGCACCCGGCGACGCTGGCGCTGTTCGAGGATCTGCGGCAGCAAGGCTGGCGGGTCACCATCCTGCCGGTGGATGCCGATGGTGTGCCCTCGCTGGCCGCGCTCGGCGCCGTGGTGACCGAGCGCACCGCGCTGGTCTCCATGATGTGGGCCAACAACGAGACCGGCGTGCTGATGCCGGTGGCCGGCGCCTCAGCCATCGCGCACGCCCACGGCGCGCTGTTCCACACCGACGCGGTGCAGGCGGCGGGCCGGGTGCCGGTCGATTGCGGCATCGCCGACTACCTCACCCTGTCCGCCCACAAGATGCACGGCCCCAAGGGCATCGGCGCGCTCTACGTCCGCAAGGGCGCGCCCTTCCGCCCGCTGATCCACGGCCACCAGGAGCGCCGCCGCCGGGGCGGGACCGAGAACGTGCCGGGCATCGTCGGCTTCGGCGCCGCCGCCTCGCTGGCCGATCTGTGGATGGACGAGAACGGGCTGACCGTCTTCCTGCGCGACCGGCTGGAGAGCGGCGTGCTGGCCCGCTGGCCCGGCGCGCGGGTCAACGGGGCCGGCGCGGCGCGGCTGCCCAACACGACCAACATCCGCTTTTCCGACGCCAAGGGCCGCCCGGTCGACGCCGAGGAGCTGCTGATCCGGCTCGACCGCGCCGGCATCGCGGTGTCGATGGGTGCCGCCTGCTCCTCCGGCGGCAACGAGCCGAGCCATGTGCTGACCGCCATGGGCCTGACCGGGGCGGAGGCGGCGGCCAGCCTGCGCTTCTCGCTCAGCCGCTACACCACGGCGGCCGAAGTGGACGCGGTGCTGTCCGAGCTGCCGGCGCTGCACGCCCGTCTGGTGACGGCGTAACGAACGCAACAAACGCGACAACGACAACAAGACGACACTCTGGAGCAGAAGACATGAAGGTCATGATCCGCAAGGCCGGCGAACAGTTCACCATCTACGTCGCCAAGAAGGACCTGGAAGAGCCGATCGTCGAGATGGAGAAGCCGGATCTGTGGGGCGGCTGGATCAAGGTCGCCAACGGCTGGACGCTGGATCTGCCGGACCTGCCGGCCGACACCCGCCTGCCGATCACCGTCGACGCCAAGAAACGCGGCGCGGAGTAAACGGCCATGGCCCTGTCCCACGAACGGATCGACGGCATCGCCGCGCTGGCCAACCGGCTCTTCGCCGAGGGCGGCCGTCTCGACGACGTGGCCCGCGCGGTGCGCGCGGCCAACACCGATTTGAAGACCGTGACCACCGCGCACGCCTCGGTGATGGCGGAGGATCCGTTCCGCGAGGAGGCCGGGTTCGACCTGCATCTGGTGGACGGCAACAACCATTGCTGGGTCATCACCGACAAGCCGGAGCTTGCCACCGGCGTCGTGATCGCCCAACGGGACGCGGAGGACTGAATGACCGACTCCACCCCGGCAGACGGCGCTGACAACGACGAGGATGGCGAGTTCGAGGACTACATCACCCAGACCGATCCCGACCTCTCGCAGGCGGAGGTCGAGGTCCTGACCCGCGTCCTGACCTCCGGGGGATTGGGCGACGGGCGGATGACGCGGGCCTTCGAGACCGCCTTCGCCGCTTACGTCGGCCGCGCCCACGCGGTCACGGTGTCCAGCGGCACCATGGCGGCGCTGCTGCTGCTCAAGGCGCTGGGCGTCGGCCCCGGCGACGAGGTGCTGTGCAGCCCCTTCGGCTGGCACCAGACGCAGCACGCGGTGGCGTTGAGCGGCGCCACCCCGGTGCTGGTCGACATCGATTACTGGCAGCACACCATCAACCCGGAGAAGGCCGCCGGCCTCGTCACCCCGGCCACCAAGGCGATCCTGGCCGGCAACGTCAACGGCCACCCGGCCCATTGGGACGAGCTGACCGCGCTGGCCAAGGCCTACAACCTCACCCTGATCGAGGATTCGAGCGAGGCCATCGGCTCGACCTACAAGGGGCGGATGGTCGGGACCTTCGGCGACGCGTCCTACTTCGACTTCTCCGAGCCCGGCATCCTGCTGGCCGGCGAGGGCGGGATGGTCGTCACCGACGACAAGGATCTGGCGCACCGCCTGCGCTACCTGCGCCACCGCGAGACGGAGCACCGCAACACCGTGGTCATCACCCGGACCGTGCCGTGGCAGGCCCGGATGAGCACCCTCGGCGCCGCGCTGGGCCTCGTCCAGTTGAAGCGGCTGCCGGAGATCGTCGCGCGGCGCAACCGCGTGATCGGCTGGTACGACGCGGCGATGGCCAGCTTCGAGGGCATCAAGCCGCCCTACCGGGGGCCGGGGGCCGGGACCGTCAACCCGATGGTCTACAGCGTCCATCTCGGCACGCGCTTCACCGCGTCGGGGCGCAAGGCGATCATCGAGGATCTCGACGGGCAGGGCATCGACGCCTCGGATTACGGGCAGTCGTTGCACACCCAGCAATATTACCAGGAACGCGGCGCCACCCGCGCCGACTGCCCCGTCTGCACCAAGACCGGCGACCGGGTGCTGGCCCTGCCGCTGCACCACAAGGTCACCGAGGACCAGATCGCCTTCATCGTCGAGACGCTGAAGGACGCTACCGTCAACACCGGGGCCGGCGCGGCCATCTACTGAAGGGACTTCGCATGACCGACACCGCACTGGCACCCAAGACGGACGCCGACGCCGATTCCGTCACGGTCGCCGACACCGCCGCCGCCATCGCCGACATCGCCGCCGCGCTGAAGGCCCGTCGGGCGGTGCCCTTTCTGGGGCCGGGCGCCTTCGCGCTGCTGCCGCCCGACGATTGCCCGATCCCGCGCAATTCGGCGGAGCTGACCCAGCGGCTGAACGCCAAGGTGACGGCGCCCGGCCGGTTCCGCACCAACCTGACCGCCGTCGCCCAGTTCATCGAAACCCGCCGCCACCGCAAGACGCTGGAGGCGATCCTCAACGAGATCTTCCGCCAGACGGTGCCCTCGACCCCAGTCCACCGGCTGCTCGCCGCGATCCCGGCGCCGGCGCTGATCGTCGACGTGTGGTACGACGACGTGCTCGACACGCTGCTGAGCGGGCACAAGGACCGGAGCTGGGGCCAGATCCAGGGCCTGTCGCACCCGCAATCGACCGGGGAATGGGTCAAATACTACGCCCCCGGCGGCGCCGAGGTGACGGCGGAGGCGGCGGCCGGCTGGGAGACCGCGCTCTACAAGCCGTCGGGCGCGGTGACCCCGGCCGGAAACTATCTGATTTCCGACAGCGACTACGTCGAGCTGCTGACCGAGATCGACATCCAGACGCCGATCCCGCCGCTGGTCCAGGAGCGCCGCGCCGGGCGGCATTTCCTGTATCTGGGCTGCCGCTTCGACCACGAGATCCAGCGCACCTTCGGCCGGCAGATCGCCAAGCGCTCGTCGGACAGCCACTGGGCGGTGATCCAGGGCGAGCTGTCGCGCAACGAGGAACGGTTCCTGTCCCAACACGGCATCAAGCGCCTCGAGCTGACGCTCGACGTGGCGGTGGAGATGCTGGAAGAGGCGATGAACGGCTGACCTCTTCGCCCGCCGACCAAGCCCTCTTCCCCCCGGGGAGAGGGTCGGGTGAGGGGGACGCACGGCGACCGACAAGCACTGGAAACCACTCGGCGTTTTTCTTCCGGCCTACCGGCCGTAACGCCCCCTCACCGGCCCTTCGGGCCAGAGGTCGCTCGCAAGTCTCGCGACCGCGCTCCACCTCTGGTCACCTTCGGTGCCCAGCCGGCCTGCGGCCGTCGGTTCCACGCCTCTCCCCGGGGGAGGAGAGGATTTTTTGCCCTGGGTAAGGCTTTTTACGCCGCCGTGAACAGCGCCTCGATCTCGCGGTCGGCGCTCTCGAAGGCCTTCGCCTTGGCGTCCGGACCCATGCCGACGCCCTCGGCGCGGACGAAGGTCACGTCGGTGACGCCGAAGAAGCCCAGCACCGTGCGCAGATAGGCCTCCTGGTGGTCCAGCGCGACCATCACCGGGTTGGTCGAATAGACGCCGCCACGGCCCGACGCGACGATCACGCGCTTGCCGCCGGCCAGACCCTGCGGGCCGGTCTCGGTGTAGCGGAAGGTGCGGCCGACCTGGGCCAGACGGTCGATCCACGCCTTCAACTGGGTCGGGATCGAGAAGTTGTACATCGGCGCGCCGATGACCACGACGTCGGCGGCCAGGAACTCGTCCACCAGCTCGTCGGTCAGCGCCAGCTCGGCCTTCTGGCGGTCGTTCAGGCCGTCCAGGTTGCGGAACTTCACGACCTGGAGCAACTCGCCCGACAGGTGGTCCGGCGGGTTGGCGGCGACGTCGCGGTAGGCGACCTCGGCGGCCGGCTCGGCCTTGCGCAGGGCCTCGACGACGGAGGCGGTCAGCTGGCGGGTGACCGACGCGGCGCCGAGCGGGCTGGAGTCGATGTGCAGGATCTTGGTCATGACGCGCGAAGCCTCTTCGTTGGTTGCGGCCGGCGGTCGCGCCGGTCTGTTTCTGCCAACGAACATGCGCCACGGACAATGGCGCGAGAAGCCAAGGAGTTGGCGACAGATCGTCGCGCAAAAAGCAACAATCAGGTCAGCGCGTCACCGTCTCCCCGCCCCGGAACACCACCATCTCGCCGGGCTTCATGACGGTCCACGCCTCGTCTCGGGTGAGCGGCCGGGTGGCGACGACGGTGACCACGTCGTTCGGGGTGGTTTCCTTGGAGAAATCGACGCTCATGTCGGCGTCCAGCAGGGTCGCCGCGCCGAAGGGCGCCTTGCGGGTCAGCCAGGCGAGGTTGGTCGTGCAATGGCACCACAGGTGCTTGCCGTCGCTCAGCAGCATGTTGAAGACGCCGAGCGTTCCCAGATCGGCCGCCAGATGCCGGATCAGCTTCATCAGTCCGGCGGTCTTGCGCGGCGGCTCCGGGTACTGCATGCGGATCTGGTCGAGCAGCCAGCAGAAGGCGTGCTCGCTGTCGGTGCTGCCGACCGGCTCGTAGAAGGTCAGCAGCCGGTCCTTGATGCCCTTGAGCTGGCCGTTGTGGGCGAAGGTCCACACCCGGCCCCACAGCTCGCGCGTGAAGGGGTGGGTGTTCTCCAGCGCGACGCGGCCCCGGTTGGCCCGGCGGATGTGCGAGATGACCGTGCAGGACTTGATGGAATAGCGGCTGACCAGCTCGGCGATTTCCGATTCGCAACTGGGCGCGGGGTCGTGGAAGGTGCGGCAGCCCTTGCCCTCGTAGAAGGCGATGCCCCAGCCGTCGCGGTGCGGTCCCGTCTGGCCGCCGCGCCGCATCAGGCCGGCAAAGCTGAAGCAGATGTCCGTGGGCACGTTGGCGCTCATGCCCAGGAGTTCGCACATGGTGTCCTCGTGACCGCTCGTGGCCGGGATGCTTGGGGCGGACAACCTACGACACCCGATGCGGAAGGTCACGCTTTTGCGCGCTCTCTCCCGCCCCGGGAGAGGGAGGGGACCCTTGCGACAGCATGGGGAGGGGGAGGGGCTATCGGAACATGGATTTCGTACCACGCCCGATAGCCCCTCACCCTTCCCACCGCTGCGCGGCGGGCCCCTTCCCTCTCCCGGGGCGGGAGAGGGAAAACCTCACCCCTCTGGCGTCGGGCAAGGCGGCATGTCCGGACGCAGACACCCTTCCAGCCGCCCTTCCGGCGCATCTGCCGACAGCCCGATCCAGGAATTCACCCGCTCGGTCTCGAAGCCGCAGTCCCAGCGCTCGCCGACCTGCATCAACGGCCGGCGGATCAGCAGCGGGCGTTCGACCATCGCTGCCAATGCCGACGCCTCGTCCATCGCCTCGGGCACGACCTCGCCGCTCTTCACCGCCGGGGCGGCGCGGTTGAACCAGTCGGCCACCGGGCGGTCGCCGAAGAAGGGGCGCAGGCGGTCCGCCGTCCACGGCTCGGCCAGCAGGTCGCGGGCCAGCACGCGGTGGCCGGCGCTCTCCAACAGCGCCTTCTGCCGGGCGTTGCCGCCGCAGCCGGGTTTCTCGAAGAAGATCACGTCGGCCATGGCTCAGTCCTTTCCGAAATGGGGGGCACGCGCCAACAGCGCGTCGGTTTGCTGACAAATCTCGTCGTAGACCTCGCGGTCCAGCTTGCGCAGCCAGCGCGAGGGTATGTCCTCCACCCCGTAGGTGGCGCCGGCCAGCATGCCGGCGATGGCCCCGGTGGTGTCGGCGTCACCGCCCTGGTTCACCGTCTCCACCACGCAGGCCTCCACCGAATCGGTCTGGAAGTAGTAGTGGAAGACCGTCTGCACGGTATCGACCACGAAGGCGGTCGCCAGCCCCCGGTAGGGCTCGAACTTGAATTGGCGCTGCGCCGCGACCAGCGCGTTGGCCTCCTCCCGCGCGGCGCGGATGCCGCCGCCCAGCACCAGCCGCTGCACCATCCGCCCCAGCGCCAACACCGCCGCGTCGGACACCGCGTTGCAATGGGTGATGCGCGACTGCTCGCGCGACCAGCGCGCCAGCGCCGCGTCGTCGCCGATGGTCGCCAGCGCCACCGGCAGGTTGCGCATCGCCGCGCCGTTGCCGGCGTGATACTCGGTCTCCGGCTCCTCCAGCGTGCCGTGCATGATGAAGCGGCGGATGCCGCGCCGTGTCGTGTCCCCGACATCGACCGGCACCCCTTTCAGCCAGGCCGCGAACTCCTCGGCGGCGCGGCGGGCGTCCCACTCCGGGCCGGACAGGATGGCGCGGCCCAGGTGCAGGGACATCTCCGTGTCGTCGGTGACCTGGCCCGCCGCCAGCTTCAGCCAGCCGCCGCCCTTGATGTGCTTGTGGACGCCGTACTGGTGGGCGATCTCGCCCTTGGTCAGGAACTCCACGGTCGCGCCCAGCGCGTCGCCGCAGGCCAGCCCCAGATAGGCCCCCAGCGCGCGGGATCGTATCGTCGGATCGATCATGCCTTGAGCGGCGCCAAGGCCGCCCCTTTCTGCTGCGCCCGGACGGATTCGGGCTTGTGGTTTCAGAGCAGCGACACTCCCACCCGGTAATCCCCGCCGACGACCAGATACTCCCCCTCGCCCCGGAACGGGTAGCGGGGCAGCAGGTCGCGGAAGAAGACGAGCTTCGGCACGGGCACCCAGGCGTCGAGGATGTAATCCCCGAACTGCCCGGCGATGTCGCGTTGGATGGAGAAGGACGAAAGGTTGTTCAGCCGCAGCACCGCCGTCCTCTTGTCGGGACGGGCGACGATGTGGTGCTCCTCAAAATTATTGACGCCGCGGTAGAGCCGGATGTGCGAGGCCCAGTTGGGCATCGGCGCGTCCGGCCAGCCGCGCCGGATGGTCCACTGGCAATACTCGTAGAGAAGGTCGAGCTGCAGGTGGATGTTGTTGTTGTGGAAGCGGGTGGACAGCTTCTCCTCGCCGTAGGCCGTCCAGGCGTCGGAGGCGAAGCGGCGCAGCGGTTCCTTGTGGTGGGTCGGCAGCAGCCCGAAGCGGCTTTCCACCCAGCCCTTCAGAACGGCGCCCTCCGCTTGGTTGCTGTCGAACATCCAGCCTTTGAGCAGGCGCAGGTAGCTGGCGCGGAACCGCCGCTTGCCGTCCGGCCCCTCCGATCCCGAGAAATCCGGGTTCACCCCGAAGGTTGCGGCCATGTGGCGCTGAAACAGGTCGGCGGCGGTCAGGGCGTCCGGGCTTTCGTCGAGCGCCTCGAACAGGGCGGCGTGCTCGCGCCGGGTGTCGCCGATGCGCAGGCGGCGCGGCTCGTCGTTGTAGGCTTCGCCGCACAGCACGGTGGCGGGAATATTCAGCAGGTTGGTGCGATGGCCGCGCAGAGCCAGCGGCGAGTCCGGATCGACCACCCGCCCGTTCGCGTCCCGCATCGTCGCCCCGTCCGCCGCCACGCCGCTCTCCCCGGTCCGGTCAAAGACATTATTTTTTGTATGGATAATCCGGAACCGCCGCCGCGCCAAGCGGCGCGTGCGTCCTGCGACATCGGATGTCACGTCTTTGTCGGTTTACAGCCCGACCCGACGCTCCCCATAGTATGGTATGGCAGCGCTCACGATGGGGCGGATCGGGCATGGCCGTATGGCCGACCAAATACGACGACGGTCACCGGTCCCGCGGCAAGACGCCGCCGGTCAAGCCCCGGATCGCCCCGCCGCAGCCCTCCCCGCCCAGGCCCCAACCCCAGCATTCCCCGCCTGACGCCGGCCCCCCGCGCGGCATCGACGAGGCACGCGCCGCCGTCCGCCTCGCCCAACTGCTGCGCGGCACCATCACGCCGCTGCGCGCCGACGACGTGCTGGCCCTGGTGGAGCCGCACCGCCCGCGTCTGGTGCCCAAGCCCGTCAACCCGCTGTCCGGGATGGCCGGGCAGCCGCAGGGGCGGATGCTCGACGCGCTGCTGCGGCCGATCGGGCAGATCATCACCGACGTGCTGCTGCCCGGCGCGCGCGACCATCTGATCGACCGGCTGGTCGCCGGCCGCACCCTGCACGAGGACAGCCTGCCCAGCGCCATGGACATCGCCGAGGCGATGCGGTCGCTGATCGCGCGGGTCCACGGCGGCGGGCGCGGCACGCTGCTGGCCGTCGTCGCGGCGGTGCAGGCCGACGCGCGGGCCACCGCCGACAAGCTCACCCGCGAGACCGCCCGGATCGACGCCGGCGGCATCGACCGGCTGGCCCGCGCCCTGCTGCGCTTTGAGGTGCGGCGGATGGTGCTCGACAGCGTGGGCGGCGGGGCGGCCCAGCAGGACGTCGTCTATCAATCGAGGCGGCTGGCCCGCTACTGCCTGCGCCGGGCGACCGAGGCCATCGACGGCTTCGTCGCCGACCGCGGGCTGAAGAGCCTGCACGCCAGCCTCGCCACGCTGGCCCAGGCCGACGGGCTGATCGTCATCGCGCTGCGCAACCTCGACGACCAGGAGGAGACGCAGGAGGAGTCCGGCCCCTTCGTGGAGCCGGCCGACCGCAAGGCGATGAACGACTGGCTGTCGGCCGCGTGGCGGCTTTCCGACACATTGTTCGATCTGGTCGAAAAGGCCGCCGCCGGCGGTGAGCTGGCCGACCTGCTGTTCGAGGCGCTGCTGCGCCAGCTGCGCAGCCTGCATCACTTCTGCGCCGATCTCGCCCACGCCGGACGCCCGGCGGCGGTGGACACGCTCAAGCAACGCCTGATCGAGCGCAGCGACGCGCTGGCCGGGATCATCGGCGAGCGGCTGGTCGCGGCGCTGCTGGCGCGTCCGGCCGACCCGGCGCTGGCGCGGCGGCTTCTGACGCGCGGGCGTTTCCTGGCGCAGCTGCTCTACGACATGGGGCGCGACGAGGCGGTGGAGGGCTTGGCCCTGCGTCTGGTCATCGCCGCCGAGGCGCTGGAACAGGGCGGGCGGTAGAGGCTCATTCTCCGTTTGCCCCCTCCCCATCCCTCCCCCGCTTGCGCGGGAGAGGGGGCAGGAGCTTTGCGGAAGAGCGGCGGCAGTTCCCTCTCCCGCGCAGCGGGGGAGGGTTAGGGAGGGGGCATCGGAGCGGAAACCTCCCCATCCCACCCTTCCCCCACGAAAGACCAGACAAAATGTCGGGCTTTGTCGTGTGTGTCACGACCCCGACAAACGAACCATCGCTCCCCTTATCTCAATAAATCTTTCTATTTCAATGACTTGGAGTTTTTCCTCACTCTGGCACGCTCCGTGCAATCCAGTAAAAACGAAGCGGCCGACGATGGGGCCGCCCCGAAATCCAAGCACACCCATTGCAGTCCAAAGCACAGGAGCGACACCCCATGAGCAAAGCGCCTCTGCGTCAGATCGCCTTTTATGGCAAGGGCGGTATCGGCAAGTCCACCACCTCGCAGAACACGCTGGCCGCGCTGGTCGAGCTGGATCAGCGGATCCTGATCGTCGGCTGCGACCCGAAGGCCGACTCGACCCGACTGATCCTGCACGCAAAGGCCCAGGACACCGTCCTGCACCTGGCCGCCGAGGCCGGTTCGGTCGAGGATCTGGAGCTCGAGGACGTGCTCAAGATCGGCTACAAGAACATCAAGTGCGTCGAGTCGGGCGGCCCGGAGCCGGGGGTCGGCTGCGCCGGCCGCGGCGTCATCACCTCGATCAACTTCCTGGAAGAGAACGGCGCCTACGACGACGTGGACTACGTGTCCTACGACGTGCTGGGCGACGTGGTCTGCGGCGGTTTCGCGATGCCCATCCGCGAGAACAAGGCCCAGGAAATTTACATCGTCATGTCCGGCGAGATGATGGCGCTCTACGCCGCCAACAACATCGCCAAGGGCATCCTGAAGTACGCGCACAGCGGCGGCGTCCGCCTCGGCGGCCTGATCTGCAACGAGCGCCAGACGGACAAGGAATGGGATCTGGCCGACGCGCTGGCCAAGCGCCTGGGCTCCAAGCTGATCCACTTCGTGCCGCGCGACAACATCGTCCAGCACGCCGAACTGCGCCGCATGACGGTCATCGAGTACGCCCCGGACAGCAAGCAGGCCGGTGAGTACCGCGCGCTCGCCAACAAGGTGCACAACAACTCGGGCCAGGGTTGCATCCCGACCCCGATCACCATGGAAGAGCTGGAAGACATGCTGATGGACTTCGGCATCATGAAGTCCGAAGAGCAGCAGCTGGCCGAGCTGGCCGCCAAGGAAGCCGCCAAGGCCGCCGCCAGCGCCTGAGCGTAAGGCACCGCGTACCCCCCGCCCCCGGTCTCCGGGGGCGGGGCTTGAACACTGACCCTGTCCCCAGCCCCGCACAACGTCGACCCAACATCCATAGGGGCGTCCGCGAGGGAGGGAGGGGATCGGTCCCGCGCTGTAGGGGCGCGACGAATCACGCAGGAGGCCGGCCATGAGCCTGTCCGAAAACACCCCAGTCGATCTGAAGGCCCTCGTCAACGACGTCCTCGAAGCCTACCCCGAAAAGTCCCGCAAGCGCCGCGCCAAGCACCTGAACGTGCTGGAGGCCGAGGCCAAGGATTGCGGCGTCAAGTCGAACATCAAGTCGATCCCCGGCGTCATGACCATCCGTGGTTGCGCCTACGCCGGTTCCAAGGGCGTGGTGTGGGGTCCGATCAAGGACATGATCCACATCTCCCACGGTCCGGTCGGCTGCGGCTACTACTCGTGGTCGGGCCGCCGCAACTACTACATCGGCGACACCGGCATCGACAGCTGGGGCACGATGCACTTCACCTCGGATTTCCAGGAGAAGGACATCGTCTTCGGCGGCGACAAGAAGCTTCACAAGGTCATCGAGGAAGTCAACGAGCTGTTCCCGCTGGTCAACGGCATTTCGATCCAGTCGGAATGCCCGATCGGCCTGATCGGCGACGACATCGAGGCGGTCTCCCGCCTGAAGTCGGCGGAAATCGGCAAGCCGGTCATCCCGGTGCGTTGCGAAGGCTTCCGCGGCGTCTCGCAGTCGCTGGGCCACCACATCGCCAACGACGTGATCCGCGACTGGGTGTTCGACAAGACCGAGCCGAAGCCGGGCTTCGTCTCAACCCCCTACGACGTCACCATCATCGGCGACTACAACATCGGCGGCGACGCCTGGTCATCGCGCATCCTGCTGGAGGAGATCGGCCTGCGCGTGATCGCCCAGTGGTCGGGCGACGGCACGCTGGCCGAGCTTGAGAACACGCCCAAGGCCAAGGTCAACCTGATCCACTGCTACCGCTCGATGAACTACATCGCGCGCCACATGGAAGAGAAGTACAACATCCCCTGGATGGAGTACAACTTCTTCGGGCCGTCGCAGATCGCTGAGTCGCTGCGCAAGATCGCCGCCCTCTTCGACGACACCATCAAGGAGAACGCGGAGAAGGTCATCGCCCGTTACCAGCCGATGGTCGACGCGGTGATCGCCAAGTACCGCACCCGCCTGGAAGGCAAGAAGGTGATGATCTACGTCGGCGGCCTGCGCCCCCGTCACGTCGCCGACGCCTACCACGACCTGGGCATGGAGATCATCGGCACGGGCTACGAGTTCGCCCACAACGACGATTACCAGCGCACCGCCCACTACGTGAAGGAAGGCACGCTGATCTACGACGACGTGACCGCGTTCGAACTGGAGAAGTTCGTCGAGGCGCTGCGCCCCGATCTCGTCGCCTCGGGCATCAAGGAAAAATACGTGTTCCAGAAGATGGGCCTGCCGTTCCGCCAGATGCACAGCTGGGATTACTCGGGGCCGTACCACGGCTACGACGGCTTCGCGATCTTCGCGCGCGACATGGACCTCGCCATCAACAACCCCGTCTGGGGCGTGATGAAGGCCCCGTTCTGACCAACGGCCTCTGGAACAGGAGAATTTGACGATGTCCGATAAAGAAGTTTCCCAGAGCGCCGTTTCGCAAAGCGCCGACAAGGTTCTCGACCACTTCACCCTCTTCCGCCAGCCCGAATACAAGGCGATGTTCGAGCGGAAGAAGGCCGAGTTCGAATACGGCCATTCCGACGAGGAGGTCGCCCGCGTCGCCGAGTGGACCAAGACGGAAGAGTACAAGGCCAAGAACTTCGCCCGCGAGGCGGTCGTCATCAACCCGACCAAGGCCTGCCAGCCGATCGGCGCGATGTTCGCGGCCCAGGGCTTCGAAGGCACGCTGCCGCTGGTCCACGGCTCGCAGGGCTGCGTCGCCTATTACCGCACCCATCTGACCCGCCACTTCAAGGAGCCCAACTCGGCGGTCTCCTCGTCGATGACGGAGGACGCGGCGGTGTTCGGCGGCCTGAACAACATGATCGACGGCTTGGCGAACGCCTATTCGCTGTACAAGCCGAAGATGATCGCCGTGCTGACCACCTGCATGGCCGAGGTCATCGGCGACGATCTCCAGGGCTTCATCGCCAACGCCAAGACCAAGGACAGCGTCCCGGCCGACTTCCCGGTGCCCTACGCCCACACCCCGGCCTTCGTCGGCAGCCACATCGTCGGCTACGACAACATGATCAAGGGCGTGCTGAGCTACTTCTGGGGCGCGTCGGAGAAGTACGACACGCCGAAGAACGAGACGATCAACCTGATCCCCGGCTTCGACGGCTTCGCGGTCGGCAACAACCGCGAACTGAAGAAGATCGCCGGCCAGTTCGGCATCAACCTGCAAATCCTGTCGGACGTGTCCGACAACTTCGACACGCCGATGGACGGCGAGTACCGCATGTACGACGGCGGGACGAAGATCGAGGACGTGAAGGCGGCGGTCCACTCCAAGGCCACCATCTCCATGCAGGAGTACAACACGCCCCAGACCTTGCAGTTCATCAAGGAAAAGGGCCAGGAGGTCGCCAAGTTCAACTACCCGATGGGCGTCACCGCCACCGACGAGCTGATCGTGAAGCTCGCCGAACTGTCGGGCAAGGCGGTTCCGGACTCCTTGCGGCTTGAGCGCGGCCGTCTGGTCGACGCCATCGCCGACAGCCACACCCACCTGCACGGCAAGCGCTTCGCGGTCTACGGCGACCCCGACTTCTGCCTCGGCATGACCCGCTTCCTGCTGGAGTTGGGCGCGGAGCCGGTCCACATCCTCTCGACCTCGGGCTCGAAGAAGTGGGAGAAGCAGGTCCAGAAGGTTCTGGACGGCTCGCCCTTCGGCGCCTCGGGCAAGGCCTACGGCGGCAAGGATCTGTGGCACCTGCGCTCGCTGATCTTCACCGACAAGGTCGACTACCTCATCGGCAACAGCTACGGCAAGTATCTGGAGCGCGACACCAAGGTGCCGCTGATCCGCCTGACCTACCCGATCTTCGACCGCCACCACCACCACCGCTACCCGACCTGGGGCTACCAGGGCGCGCTGAACGTGCTGGTGCGCATCCTCGACCGCATCTTCGACGACATCGACGCCAACACCAACACCGTGGGCCAGACCGACTACTCCTTCGATCTGGTTCGCTGACCGGTCTCCGCGACCCCGGCGGGGTGGGGTGTCCATCCCCCTGCCCCGCCGGTCAACTGCCAAAACCGGAGAGCGCCACGCGACGGCGCTCTCCGGTCTTTTTTGTTTGTGGGGGGCGGTCAGGTTCAGCGGTCGCGCAGGATGAAGTCGATCATCCGCTTCAGCCCGTGCCGCCCGCGCTCCTTCCACCCGTCGCCGGCCAGCTCGACCGGGATCGGCGGCAGGCCGGTGCTCGGGGCGAGTTGGCCGTCGCGGATCGCCATCGTGCGCAGCAGGACGCGCGGGTGCTCGCCGCCGGCCCAGGCCGGGCGGGTTTCCATGGCGATCAGGATGACCGGCCCGTCGATGCCGGGCGGCTCCTCAAGCATCATTCCGAAGCGCACCACCGATTTTCCGAGGCCGGACAGGCGTTGTTCCACGATGTCGCCGGCGTCGGCGCACAGCGATTCCATGCCGGGCGTGGCCGGGGCCTCCGCCTCGTCGAAGACGCGGCACAGCACGCCGATCTGCCCGCCCGTCTCCGCCGCAAGGACGATCGGCTTGGCAAGGACGGGCGTCGCCAGCAACCCGGCGGCCACCGCAACGCCGATCATCACCGGCCCCATCGGCCCTCTCACCATTCCGCCCATTCTTCGCTCCCTCCACTGCGCAACCCTGCGCGACATCCGCTGATACGCAGCATTCCGGCTTTTCCTGCATCGTGTGGGACTCCCGACAATGGCCGACCCGCTCACCACTCGCCCACGCCGATTGTCGGGTATCGGACAGCCACGCCAAAACGAACAATTCCATATTTTCAATAACTTGATCGATGGCATGCGCCCTGCATTGCTCCATCCCATAAGCCATTTCGGCGTCAAGCTGGGAGAGCGGGCATGCTCCAGGACAAGATCCAGGACGTCTTCAACGAGCCGGGTTGCGCGACCAACCAGACCAAGTCGGCCAAGGACAAGAAGAAGGGCTGCACCAAGTCCCTGAAGCCGGGGGCCGCCGCCGGCGGCTGCGCCTACGACGGCGCGATGATCGTGCTCCAGCCCATCGCCGACGCCGCCCATCTGGTTCACGGCCCGATCGCCTGCCTGGGCAACGCCTGGGACAACCGGGGCACCAAATCCTCCGGTTCGCAGCTCTACCGCACCGGCTTCACCACCGATCTGTCGGAGCTGGACGTCATCAACGGCGGCGAGAAGAAGCTCTTCCGCGCCATCAAGGAAATCGTCCAGCAATACGACCCGCCGGCCGTCTTCGTCTACCAGACCTGCGTGCCCGCGATGACCGGCGACGACATCGGCGCCGTCTGCAAGTTCGCCTCGGCCAAGCTCGGCAAGCCGGTGATCCCGGTCGACGCGCCGGGCTTCGTCGGTTCCAAGAACCTCGGCAACAAGCTGGCCGGCGAAACCCTGCTCGACCACGTCATCGGCACGGTGGAGCCGGACTACACCACCCCCACCGACGTCTGCATCATCGGCGAGTACAACCTCGCGGGCGAACTGTGGCTGGTCAAGCCGCTGCTCGACGAGATCGGCATCCGCCTCTTGTCCTGCATTTCCGGCGACGGCCGCTACAACCAGGTCGCCCAGGCCCACCGGGCGCGGGTCACCATGATGGTGTGCAGCCAGGCGCTGGTGAACGTCGGCCGCAAGATGGAGGAGCGCTACGGCATCCCCTATTTCGAGGGCTCCTTCTACGGCGTCTCCGACATGTCCGACACGCTGCGCACCATGACCCGCATGCTGGTGGAGCGCGGCGCCGACAGCGCGCTGATCGACCGCGCCGAGGGCGTCATCGCCCGCGAGGAGAGCCGAGTCTGGCGCCGGCTGGAGCCCTACAAGCCGCGCTTCGAGGGCAAGCGCGTGCTGCTGTTCACCGGCGGCGTCAAGAGCTGGTCGATGGTCAGCGCGCTGGAAGGCGCCGGGCTGACCATCCTCGGCACCTCGACCAAGAAGTCCACCCCGCAGGACAAGGCCCGCATCACGAAGATGAAGGGCGACGAGTTCCACCAGTGGGACGACCTCAAGCCCCGCGAGATCTACAAGATGCTGGCCGAGGACAAGGCCGACATCATGATGTCGGGCGGGCGCTCGCAGTTCATCTCGCTGAAGGCCAAGGTTCCCTGGCTCGACATCAACCAGGAGCGCCACCACGCCTACGCCGGCTACGACGGGATCGTCAACCTCTGCGAGGAGATCGACAAGACCCTGTCCAACCCGATCTGGCGTCAGGTCCGCCTGCCCGCCCCATGGGACCCCGCCCCGGCCTCCTCCCTGCTGGCCGCGGAGTGAGCGCCATGTCGCACATCCAACGCTTCCCCAACGCCGCCAAGGCCGCCTCGACCAACCCCTTGAAGATGAGCCAGCCCTTGGGCGCGGCGCTCGCCTATCTCGGCGTCGACCGCTGCCTGCCGCTGTTCCACGGCTCGCAGGGCTGCACCGCCTTCGGGCTGGTCCTGCTGGTCCGCCATTTCCGCGAGGCGATCCCGCTCCAGACCACCGCGATGGACCAGGTCTCGACCATCCTCGGCGGCTACGAGAACCTCGAACAGGCGCTGCGCACCATCGTCGAGCGCAACAACCCCGCCATGATCGGCGTCGCCACCACCGGCGTCACCGAGACCAAGGGCGAGGACATGGGCGGGCAGTACACCCTGTTCCGCCAGCGCAATCCGGAGATGGCCGACACCGCCCTGGTCTTCGCCAACACCCCCGATTTCAGCGGCGGCTTCGAGGACGGCTTCGGCAAGGCGGTCACCGCCATCGTCGAACGTCTGGTCGAGCCCTCGCCGGCCACGGTGAAGACCCAGATCAACGTGCTGGCCGGCGGACACCTGTCGCCGGGCGACGTCGAGGAGTTGCGCGACGTCATCGAATCCTTCGGCCTGTCGCCGATCTTCCTTCCCGACCTGTCGCTGTCGATGGGTGGCCGCCAGCCGGCCGACTTCACCGCCACCTCGCTGGGCGGAGTGACGGTGGACCAGATCCGCTCGATGGGTGCCTCGGTCGCGACGCTGGTGGTCGGCGAGCACATGCGCATCGCCGGCGCCGCGCTGGAGTTGAAGACCGACGTGCCGAGCCATTTCTTCAGCCGCCTGACCGGGCTGGAGGCGTCGGACAAGCTGATCCGCGTGCTGGCCGAGATCTCCGGCCGGCCGGTCCACCCCAAGCTGCGGCGCCAGCGCGAGAGCCTGGTGGACGGCATGCTGGACGGGCATTTCTTCTTCAGCCGCAAACGCATCGCGGTGGCGCTGGAGCCCGACCTGCTCTACGCGGTGACCAGCTTCCTGGCCGACATGGGCGCCAAGGTGGTCGCGGCGGTGTCGCCGACCCAGACTCCGGTGCTGGAGAAGCTGACCGCCACCACGGTGATGGTTGGCGACCATTCCGACGTCGAGACGCTGGCGCGCGACGCCGACCTGATCGTCTCGAACTCGCACGGGCGGCAGGGGGCGGCGCGAATCGGCGTGCCGCTGCACCGCATGGGGCTGCCGATGTTCGACCGGCTGGGCGCCGGGCTGAAGGTCAGCGTCGGCTATCGCGGCACCCGCGAGCTGATGTTCGAGATCGGCAACCTGTTCCTGTCGCGCGAGATGGACCACGACCACCACCCGGCCGCGTCCCATGAGGGGCATGAGGATCGGACCGGTCAGGACTGCGGAGGCGGATCATGCGGATGCAGCGCCGTCTGAGCGTGGTGGGCGCGGCCCACCCGAACCAAGACCATCCCAATCGCGGAGGATCGATGAAGGTCGCTTTCTGCACCCAGGACATGCAGCACGTCGACGCGCATTTCGGCTGGGCCAAGAACATCGCCGTCTACCGGGTCGACCGCGCGGGCCACGCCTTCGTGGAGACCTTCCAGTTCGGCGGCTCGATGTTCGAGGACGGCAACGAGGACAAGCTGATCCCCAAGCTCGACGCCCTCGCCGACGTCGCCATTCTCTACCTGTCCGCGATCGGCGCCTCGGCGGCGGCGCGGGTGGTGGCGAAGAAGATCCATCCCGTCAAGGTCGAGGCCACCGAGTCCATCCCGGCCCTGCTCGACAAGCTGGTCGTCACCCTGAACGGCAACCCGCCGCCCTGGCTGCGCAAGGCGCTGGGCGACACCCCCGAACTCAATTTCGACGAAGAGGACTAGGACCATGGCCGATGTTGTCGCCGCCCCCGTGGCGGCCGAGGTCGATGTTGCCGACCAGTTCCTGAAGACCCTGGTGCTGCTGTTCCGTGCCGAGGACAGCTACGGCGCCTGGGAAGGCAAGGCCGACGAGGTCCTGCTCGCCCCCTTCGTGCTGGACAAGGAGGCCCGCGCGGCGATCCCGATCATGGGCGATCCCGATCCGGACACGCTGTGGCGCCTGGAGCTGTTCTACAAGGCCGTCGGCATCACCATCGAGAAGCAGACCGGCCTGATGGCCTCGCCGATGATGAAGATCAGCCACGAGGGCTTCGGCCGCATGATCCTGACCACCGGCCGTCTGGTGGTGATCTCCAAGAGCCTGCGCGACGTCCACCGCTTCGGCTTCCCGACCGTCGAGAAGCTGGGGGCCGACGGTGCCAAGCTGGTCGCCGACGCGGTCGGGCTGATCCGGAAATACCCCGAGGTCGCCAACCTCTGACCGCCTTTGGAGAGGACCCCCGCATGAGCGACATCGCCGCCCTGAAGGACGAGGTCAAGAAGCTGAACGCCCGCGCGACGAAGATGAAGATGGACCTGCACGACCTGTCGGAGGAACTCCCGCAGAACTGGCAGAGCATCCTGGCCGTCGCGCAGGAGACCTTTGAAGCCTACCAGGCGCTGACCGAGAAGCGCGCCGCGCTGAAGGCGCTGGAGCAGGCCTGACCACCGCGACACCCAACCCAAGGCTTAGGCGCCCCCCTCCCCCTCCGCGCCATTCGAGAGGAGCATCCCATGGCTGAATTCGTGACCGGCACCACCCGCGGTGGCCAGATCTGGACGCCGAAATTCGTCGAATCCATCGACCAGAAGCAATGCATCGGCTGCGGCCGCTGCTTCAAGGTCTGCGGGCGCGGCGTGCTGGACATGATCGGCATCACCGAGGACGGAGACATCGTCGACGCCTTCGACGACGAGGCCGAGAAGAAGATCATGACCGTCAAGGAAGCCGCCAACTGCATCGGCTGCGAAAGCTGCTCCAAGGTCTGCTCGAAGAGTTGCATCACCCACAAGGCGGTGGCGGCCTGAGGGGTCGCTTCTGGTTCCTTGCAAGAGAAAAGCCCGGCGCCGAGAGGCGGCCGGGCTTCTTGCTGTTGATGTGTTGAAGTGGTTGCTCCGCGCTGCCCCCTCCCCGACCCTCCCCCGCTTCGCGGGAGAGGGGGCCAGGACGCTTGTCGAGGGCGGCGGCAGTTCCCTCTCCCGCCGAAGGCGGGGGAGGGTCAGGGAGGGGGCAAACGCAACCTTCCCCCCCTACTCCCCCAGCCCCTTCGCCAGCGCCGCGATGGTGCCGTAGCCGACTTGGTCCACCGGGTCGATCTCCGCCATCTTGCTCAGGATCGCCAGCGCCTTGCTGCTGTTGTGGCGGCGCAGCTCGATGAAGGCGAGCGCCTTCATGGTGAACAGGAAGAATCGCGGCGCCCCCTGCGCAGCCCAATCGGTGGTCTCCACCGTCAGTTGGCTCCAATCCGCCGGAAAGCCGCCCTCGCGCGCCGCCGCGTCCAGCCCGATGCGGGCGACCCGCTCGGCGTCGGCCAGACGCTTGCGGTTGAAGTAGAATTTGTAGAGCGCGTAGTAGACCGGCAGCACGCGCGGCGCCGCCCGGTGAGCCTCCCACAGGATCGCCTCGCATTGTTCGGGCAGGTCGCGCGCCTTCACCGCCTCCTGCAGAAGCTCGTCGATGTGCTCGGGCACGTCGCCAAAGGCCATCCGGCCGTTGGACATGCGCAGCTCGATCGGCTGGTCCATTCCCGTCAACCCTCCGTTTTGTGTTTCAACCATCCGACGCACCGACGACGCGACCATCCTGCCGCGCGCAAAGCCCGAGCGAAAGACCGCAATATTTTTGTGCGGCGAAGTGTCGCGGCTGTCACGAACCCGACACGCCCCAAACCCGACAAATTCATACGTCTCCAAAACATTGTCGGAATCGCGCCACCCCATTTCGGCCTGACAATCATTAAAAATCAACGATCTAACGAGTTGGCCCGCCTCTTGCTTTATCGAATTGCAGAACGGCCGGCGATCCCGGCGGGGCTGTGAACGAGGAGGCGGGACATGGTGATTCTGACCGACGCGGCGGTTTCCACCCTGGAGCAAGTCTTGGCGAAGTCGGGCGGCGCCGCCGCCGGCCTGCGCATCGCGGTGACCGACGGCGGCTGCGCCGGCATGAAGTACCAGATGGGCCTGGAGGCCGCGGCCGGCGACGACGACGCCGTGCTCAGCTTCGGCCCGGTGACGATCTTCGTGGACTCCGGCAGCCAGCCCTACCTCGACGGCGTGGTGGTCGATTTCGTCGAGGGCATCGAAGGCTCCGGCTTCAAGTTCGACAACCCCAACGCCACCAGCAGCTGCGGCTGCGGCAAGTCGTTCTCGGCCGGGGGCCCAGGCGGCTCCTGCTCCACCGCCTCCTCGGGCTGCGGCCCGTCCCCCTCTTCGACCACGCACTGAACGCTCCTCACGGCGCTTACCCAGAGAAAAGGCAGCAGCGACATGTGGAACTACACCGACAAGGTCAAGGAACACTTCTTCAACCCGAAGAATTCCGGCGTGCTGGACACGGCCAACGCGGTGGGCGAGGTCGGCTCCATCACCTGCGGCGACGCGCTGCGCCTGATGCTGAAGGTCGATCCCGACACCCAGATCATCCAGGACGCCAAGTTCCAGACCTTCGGCTGCGGCTCGGCCATCGCCTCCTCCTCGGCGCTGACCGAGATGATCATCGGCAAGACGGTGGACGAGGCGCTGGTCCTGACCAACCGCGACATCGCCGACTACCTCGGCGGGCTGCCGCCGGAGAAGATGCACTGCTCGGTCATGGGCGCCGAGGCGCTCCGCGCCGCCATCGCCAACTACAAGGGCGAGGCGTGGGAGGACGACCACGAGGAAGGCGAACTGGTCTGCAAGTGCTTCGGCATCGACGCCGCGATGATCGAGCGCGCGGTGACGGTGAACGGCCTGACCTCGCTGGAGGAGGTCACCCACTACACCAAGGCCGGCGGCTCCTGCCAGACCTGCCACGAGAAGATCGAGGAGGTGCTGGAGGCCGTGATGGCCAAGACCGGAATCCTCAAGCCCGCCGCCAAGCATTCGCCCACCGGCGTGGTCGGGCTCGACGCCATCCAGCCGCTCGCCGCCAAGCCGGCCGAGCCGGCGGCGGCCGCGTCGAAGCTGACCAACGTGCAGCGCATGCAGGCGATCATGGGCGCCATCGAGGCGATGCGTCCGCAGATCCAGCGCGACGGCGGCGACGTGGAGCTGGTGGACATCGACGGCAAGGACATCTACGTGCGGCTGACCGGCGCCTGCTCGGGCTGCTCGCAATCGGCCGGCACCATGATGGGCGTGCAGATGAAGCTGGTCGAGACGCTCGGCGAGTTCGTCCGCGTCAAGCCGGCCTCCCTGATGCCCGCCCACGCGAACTGAGGGGAACGACAGCCATGACCATCCCCAACAGCGGCGTCTACCTCGACAACAACGCGACGACCCGCGTCGATCCCGAGGTTCTGACCGAGATGCTGCCGCTCTTCACCGAGCATTTCGGCAACCCGTCCTCGATGCACGCCTTTGGCGCCGCGGTCGGCGGCAAGATCGAATGGGCGCGCAAGCAGGTCCAGGCGCTGCTCGGCGCCGGCTACGACAGCGAGATCGTCTTCACCTCCGGCGGCACGGAAAGCGACAACACCGCGATCCTCTCGACCATCGAGGCCTACCCGAAGAAGAAGGAGATCGTCACCAGCGTGGTCGAGCACCCCGCCGTGCTGGCGCTCTGCGATTACCTGGAAAAGAAGCGCGACTACAAAATCCACCGCATCGGCGTGGACAGCAAGGGCAACCTCGACATGGACGCCTACAAGGCGGCGCTGTCGGACCGGGTCGCCATCGTGTCGATCATGTGGGCCAACAACGAGACCGGGACGATCTTCCCGATCGAGGAGCTGGCCCAACTCGCCAAGGCGGTCGGCGCGATCTTCCACACCGACGCGGTGCAGGCGGTCGGCAAGATCCCGATGAAGCTCGCCGACAGCGCGGTCGACCTGCTGTCGCTGTCCGGCCACAAGCTGCACGCCCCCAAGGGCATCGGCGCGCTCTACGTCAAGCGCGGCCTGCGCTTCCGCCCGATGATGCGCGGCGGCCACCAGGAACGCTCGCGCCGCGCCGGAACCGAGAACGCCCCGGCCATCGTGGGCCTGGGCGCCGCCGCTCACCTCGCTTTGACCCACATGGCCGAGGAGAACACGCGGGTGAAGGCCCAGCGCGACCGGCTGGAGCAGGCGATCCTCGCTGCCGTGCCGTCCTGCTTCGTCACCGGCAACCCAGACAACCGGCTGCCCAACACCTGCAACGTCGCCTTCGAGTACATCGAGGGCGAGGCGATCCTCCTCCTCCTGAACGAGCAGGGCATCGCCGCGTCCTCGGGGTCGGCCTGCACGTCCGGCTCGCTGGAGCCCAGCCACGTCATGCGCGCCATGGGGGTTCCCTACACGGCGGCGCACGGGGCGACGCGCTTCTCGCTGTCGCGCGACACCACCGACGCGGAGATCGACCACGTCATCGCGGTCGTCCCCGGCATCATCGCCAAGCTGCGCAGCCTGTCGCCCTATTGGGAGCAGAGCGCCGGCAAGGCCAAGGACTTCGCGCCCGTTTATTCCTAACACCGGAATCGCAGACCGGGTCGGGGGTCCGTCCCGACACCCCGCCCGACGACACCCCGTCGGGGCGGGCTCCCGGCCCGGTCTGCGACACCAAGGTCGAGGGGGCATGTCCATCCACCATGCCCCCTCCCTAACCCTCCCCCGCCGTTGGCGGTGGAGGGAACTCCGTCGCCTTCCCCAAGGCCCCCTCTCCCGCGACGCGGGGGAGGGTCGGGGAGGGGGCAAACGGTCTCCCCGCAAACGGTCTCCCCATTGGGAAGGCATCCCATGAAGCCGCTGGCCATCATCAACGACACAACGCTGCGCGACGGCGAACAGACCGCCGGGGTGGCCTTCACGCTCGACGAGAAGATCGCCATCGCCCGCGCGCTCGATGCCGCCGGCGTGCCGGAGCAGGAGATCGGCATCCCCGCCATGGGCGAGGAGGAGCGCGAGGGCATCCGCGCCGTGGCCGCGCTCGGCCTCAAGGGCCGGCTGATGGTGTGGTGCCGCATGCACGACACCGACCTGAAGGCGGCGCTGTCCTGCGGCGTCGGCTTCGTCAACCTGTCCATGCCGGTCTCCGACATCCACATCACCAGGAAGCTCAAGCGCAGCCGCGCCTGGGCCTTGTCGGAGATCGAGCGCAAGGTCAAACAGGCCCGCGACCACGGGCTGGAGGTCAGCGTCGGCGGCGAGGATTCCTCCCGCGCCGACATGGATTTCCTGGTCGCCGCCGTCACCGTGGCGCAACAGGCCGGTGCCCGCCGCTTCCGCTTCGCCGATACACTCGGCGTGCTCGACCCCTTCCAGACGCGCGCCTGCATCGAGCGGCTGCGCCGGGCCACCGACCTGGAGATCGAGATCCACGCCCACGACGACCTCGGCCTCGCCAACGCCAACTCGCTGGCCGCCGTGCTGGGCGGCGCCACCCACGTCAACACCACGGTGAACGGCCTGGGCGAGCGCGCCGGCAACGCGCCGCTGGAGGAGGTCGTGGTCTCCCTCAAGCACCTCTACGGCATCGACAGCGGGGTGGACACGCGTTCGCTCGCCGGCATCTCCGCCCTGGTGGAGCGCGCCTCCAACCGGCCGGTGGCGGTGAACAAGTCGATCGTCGGCGACGCGGTCTTCACCCACGAGGCCGGCATCCACGTCGACGGGCTGCTGCGCGACCGCGCCACCTACCAGAATTTCGACCCGGCCGAGGTCGGGCGCGAGCATCGGATCGTGCTGGGCAAGCATTCCGGCACGGCGGCGGTGAAGATGGCCTATGACGGGCTGGGTCTGGCCTGCGACGACGCCGTCGCCCAGGCCGTACTGCCCCAAGTCCGCGCGCTCGCCACCCGCGCCAAGCGCGCGCCCACCCCGGACGAGCTGCGCGCCTTCCACGCCGCGCTCCACCCAGTCTCGCTCCACACGGCCGCGCACTGACGCCGCCGATGCGATTCGATGAGGGAACGCCCATGGCCGCCATCGACGCCGACCAATCAGACCGTCCGGCTCGCCACCCCGGCATCCTGGCCCTGCTGCGCGAGGACGTCGCCTGCGTCTTCGACCGTGATCCGGCGGCGCGCAACCTGCTGGACGTGCTGACCTGCTATCCGGGCATCCACGCGCTGGCGACGCACCGGCTCGCCAACGCGGCGTGGCGGCGCGGCCTGCGCTGGCCGGCGCGCTTCCTGTCCTATCTGGGGCGCTGGGCGACCAACATCGACATCCACCCCGGCGCCACCATCGGCCGCCGCTTCTTCATCGACCACGGGGCCGGCGTCGTCATCGGCGAGACGGCGGAGATCGGCGACGACGTGACGCTCTACCACGGGGTGACGCTGGGCGGCACCTCCTGGACCAAGGGCAAGCGCCACCCGACGCTGCTGGACGGCGTGCTGGTCGGGGCCGGCGCCAAGATCCTGGGGCCGATCACGGTCGGGGCCAACGCGCGGGTCGGCGCCAACTCGGTCGTCACCAAGAGCGTGCCCGGCGGCATGACCGTGGTCGGCATCCCCGGCCGCATCGTCCAGCCCGAGACCCAGCGGCGCTTGAGCGCCCACGGGATCGACCTGGAGCATCACCTGATGCCCGACCCGGTCGGCAAGGCGATCGCCTGCCTGATCGACCACATCAACCGCATCGAGGCGCGGCTCGAAGCCCACACCGCGTCCGAACGGACCATCGCCGAGCTGGCCCGCCCGCCGCTGTCGGATCTCCGCTTGGCGGACATCCGCCTGGACGGCGTGGCTTGCCAGTCCTGCGGCGACCTTTGCGACCAGGAGGGCTGCGCGCCCTCCCCTTCCACCCAGCAGCAGGCTTGAGGAGTTTCCGACGATGAGCGATTTCACCGACGATCTGGACGATCTGGAGACGGCGGAAGACTTCCTGCGCTTCTTCCAGGTCGGCTACGACCAGCGCGTGGTCAACGTGAACCGCCTGCACATCCTGCAACGCTTCCACGACTATTTGTCGGCCGACACCGGGCTGGAGGGGCTGGACGACGAGGGCACGGCGACCCGCTACCGCGTGCATCTGGAGCGCGCCTATCAGGATTTCGTGCTGTCCAACGCCATCGCCGAAAAGACCTTCAAGGTCCACAAGGACGAAGCCCGCAAGATGGCCGACCGCTTCGTGCCGCTGGACAGCCTGCTGGGATCGCCGGTGTAACCTTCATGTCCTCCACGACACCGGAATGGAATATTTTAGCAATATCCCACTGAAATGGTCATGTTAGTCCTACGGGGGTATGGCGCCTCACCGTGACGGCGCCCCCTCCGATGGATGGACCAACCGATGCCGCGCATTCGCACGTTCGATGCCTTGAAAACCCTGCTCGGTCCGGTCGGGACGGGGCGGTCCGAGGAGCGGCACCGGGTGTTCTGCTGGTCCGCCAGCAGCGGCGTCTGGGATCCCGCCACCTTCCTGTGCTGGCAATGCGTCCAGCAATATCAGGCGGCGCCGAGCAAGCGGAAAGCCATCTTCATCTACGACACCTTCCTGACCGCGAAGTCCGGCACCGCCGACGAGTTCAGCGCGGCCAGCGACGTCCTCGGCACCATCAACCTGGGCGGCTCCGGCGACGGCGTCGCCAACCCGGCCAAGGCCCTGAAGGACGACATCGCCAACATCAAGAAGGTGAAGACCTGGTGGGGCAAGATCAACAACACCGGGCTGGTCGACCGCTACAAGAATCCCACCGCCGATTTCCTCGACGGCCTGGAACGCATGCTGTCCCTGTCGATCACGGATCTTCTCAAGCCCGAATCGGGATACAACTCGGACAATACCTACCGTTACGACGGCAAATTCTCCAAGAACATCGCGTCGTCCCGCAAGTCGCTGACCGACGCCTCCTTCAGCCCGGACGCCGCCGGGCTGTGGGGAGGCTGACGGTCCGCGCGGATCCTCAGTGGATTTTGCGCTCGTTGCCGGTGTCGCGGCGGTAGACGTGGACGTGGTAGGCCGCCATCGGGTTGTCGTCCAGATAGGTCAGCAGCGCGCTCTCCGTCTTCGGGGAGGCGTTGCGGATCAGCACCTGCCACGCCGGCTCCATGGTCGCCCGCTGGGTCTCGTCGTGGGGCAGCATGATGAAGCCGGCCCATTCGGGCTCGAAATCCGCCAGATAGCTCTTGGCGTAGTGCTGCATCATCGTCGCGTCGTTGACGTTGACGCTCTCCTTGTTCTCGAAGCAAACGCGCAGGTCCATGGCCGGTCTCCTCAAAAAGAAGGGGTCGGGTGATTCGGGCGGGCGGCAAGCGCACCCTGCTCCGGAAACAGCGCTAACGCTGAGATGGTACGCCCCACCCCCCAACGGCAAGGCCTGATCGCCCGTACGCCCCTGCTCTTGGTCATAGGGACGCGAATCTTCCTGTGCGCGCGCCATGTCCAGCCTGTAGAATCACAGTGATATCCAGCAGGCATCCGTAATGAACGACGATCCGCCCACCCCCGCTCCCCAGCCACGCATCCTGATCGTCGAGGACGAAAGCCTCGCCGCGATGGCGTTGGAGGAGATTCTGGGCATGCTGGGTTACAGCGTCTGCGAGATCGCCGACAACGCCGACGACGCCGTCGCGGCGGCCGAGCGCCACCGGCCCGACATCGTGCTGATGGACATCCGGCTGCACGGTTCCAAGGACGGCATCGAAGCGGCGGCGGCGATCCACGCGCGGTTCGGCATCCGCTGCGTCTTCATGTCGGCCTTCGGCGACCCGGACACCCGCCGCCGCGCCGAGGACTGCCATCCCTTCGGCTTCCTGAAGAAGCCCTATTTCCCCAACCAGCTCGACCGCGTCCTGGCCGACGCGGTGCGCCAACTGGCGCACGCCGCCGAGACACCGGAACCGACCCCTCCGTAATCACCAGCCCCCATAAGAAAAGCCCCTCCGCCGAAGCGAAGGGGCTGATGAGTCGTTGGGGATCGGGAGAGGGACGGCGATGCGGGACCGCGAAGCCCCGCAACGCCCTCAGGGGAAATCCCTCACCCGAACTTATAACTGATGCCGTAACCGCCCCTTGGGTAGTCCCATTCGATGTTTCCGCTGTCCTGGCAGATCACACGGCAGGTGCCGCACTCCAGGCAGCCGTCCGTCGCCAGCGTCACGCCGCCCGCCTCGTTGGTCGAATAGCAGCCGGCCGGGCAGCAGACGGTGCAGGCCTTGCTGGTGCAGGCGGCGCAATGCGCCTCGTCCTTGATCCGGATATGCGGCCGGTTCTCGTCGACGATGTAGCGGTTCTGGTACAGCTTCTCTTCGATCTTCACCATCATGTTCATCGCATCGCCCTCACCAGCTTGATTGCGTCACCGACCAGACCGAACACCGAGCGGCGCTTGACGAAGGCCTTCAGGATGTCCTTTTCCTTCGTCCGCTTGTCCACGCTGTCCACGGTGAACCAGTTGTGCGCCGCCTGCGTGATCTCGTCCGGGTAGGCGCCGAAGAACTGCTTGTTGGAATGCATGATCCCCGGCAGCTCGCGGTACTTCTTCAGGTCCTTGATGACGAAGCTCTCGTCGAGCTTCTTCTTGTAGGTGGCGAGGTTGCCGGCGCCGAAATCCTTGCCGGCGGCCTTCAGCTCGATCACCGTCTCCGCCGCCATCCGGCCCGACGCCATGGCGAGGTTGGAGCCCTCGCGGTGGGCGGCGTTGTTGAAGTGGGCGGCGTCGCCGACCACCATCCAGCCGTCGCCGTAGAGCTGCGGGATCGCCTTGAAGCCGCCCTCCGGGATCATGTGGGCGCAGTATTCCTTCATCTCGGCGCCTTCGATCAGCGGCTTGATGACGGGGTGGTTCTTCAGGTCCTCCAGCATCTTGTAGGGCGGGCACTCGCCCTTCTTGAAGTCGGAGATCAGGCAGCCGATGCCGATCGTCAGCGATTCCTTGTTGGTGTACAGGAACGCGGTGCCGACCATGCCCTTGGTCACCTTGCCCATGATCTCGATGACGACGCCCTCGTCGTCCTTGATGCCGAATCGCTGCTGGATCAGTTCGGGGTCGATGAACAGGATCTCCTTGACCGCCAGCGCCACGTTCTCCGGTGCCGCTTCCTTCTGGAAGCCGGTGCGCTTGGCGAGCAGGGCGTTGACGCCGTCGGCCATGATGACGACGTCGGCGAGGATCTCGCCGCCCTCGCGGTCGGTGCGGACGCCGATCACCTTGCCCGACGCGTCGCGGATCAGCTCGGTCACCGTCGTCTCGCAGATCTGCAGGCCGCCGATGGCCCGGATCTTCTCCGAGAACCATTTGTCGATGTTGGCGCGGATGATGGTGTAGCGGTTCGGCGCGTCGGTGTTGTACGCCTCCGACCGGTAATTCGTACCGATGTAATTGTCGTCGCCCAGCAGCCAGATGCGCTGTTCGATGATGTGACGCTCGGTCGGGCAATCGTCCCTGAAATCCGGGATGATCTTCTCAAGCTCGTGGGCGTACAGGATGCCGCCCTGGACGTTCTTGGCCCCCGGATACTCGCCGCGCTCCAGTTGAAGGACCTTCAACCCTTGCTTGGCGAGCGTGTAGGTGGCGGCGTTGCCGGACGGACCGGCACCGATGACGATGGCGTCGAACTTTTCGACCATGTCCTGAGGCTCCTTTCGCGTCCGGGGGTCAGCCGGCCATCCGGTTGACCGACAGGCGGCGACCGAAGGCGTCGGTCAGCGCCGGGAGGATCGTCAGCGCGTCGCCGACCAGCCCCAGATGGGCGAAGTCGAAGATCGTCGCGTTGGGATCGGTGTTGATCGCCAGGATCAGGTCGGACTTCTCCATGCCGACGCGATGCTGGATGGCGCCGGAGATGCCGGCGGCGATGTAGAGCTTGGGGCGCACCGTCTTGCCGGTCTGCCCGACCTGCCGGTCGTTGCCGACCCAGCCGGCCTGGACCAGCGGGCGGGTTACCCCGACCTCGGCGCCCAGCACCTTGGCCAGATCGAAGACCAGTTTCAGGTTCTCCGGCTTGCCCAGCCCCTTGCCGCCCGACACGATGACGTCGGCAAACGCCAGCTGCGCCTCGTTCTGCTCGCGGTCGGCGATGAAGTTCAGCACCTTGGTGACGACGCTCTCCTCCTGGAGGTTGGGGAAGACCTCCTGGACGCGGCCGGTGCGGCTGTCGTCGCGCTCGGGCATCGCCATCACGCGGGGGCGCACGGTCGCCATCTGCGGCCGGTAGGCCAGCGTCTGGATGGTGCAGAGCAGCGTGCCGCCGAAGGTCGGGCGCGTCGCCGCCAGCGACCGGTTGTCCATGTAGATGTCCAGCTCGGTGCAGTCGGCGGTCAGGCCGGTGACCAGCGTGGTGGCGATGGCGCCGGCCAGATCCCGGCCCAGCGTGGTGGCGCCCAGCAGCACGATCTCCGGCTTGAAGGCGTTGACCACGTCGGTCATCACCCGGCAGTAGGGATCGGTGCGGTAGTCGGTCAGGACCGGGTCGGTCACCTTGTAGACGATGTCGGCGCCGTAGCCGATGGCGTCGCCGCAGATGCGGTTCAGGTCGGGGCCCTCGGCGCCCAGCACCACGGCGCCGACCTCGACGCCCAGCTTGTCGGCCAGCTTGCGGGCCTCGCCCAGCAGCTCCAGCGAGACGGAATGGACAACGCCGCGCTCCTGCTCGACGATCACCCAGACGTTCTTGTAGACCTTGAGGTGTTCGGGAAGCTGGAACTTGCGGCCCTGGGGCTTGCTCGGTTCGCTCATCGTCGGGTCTCCGGCGGAAAGATCGTCAAAGCCCGGCCGCGGCGCGGGCGAGCAGGTCGTCGGCCAGCTTGGGCTGGGCGGCGAAGATGGCGTCGATGGCGGCGGCGGCCAGCGCGTCGGGCGAGGTGCCGTCGGCCTTGATCATCTTGGCCTTCTCCGCGCGGGGCTTGGGCACGAAGACCTTCGACACCACGGTCGGCGAGCCCTTGAGGCCGACCTTGGCCTCCTCGGCGCCGGTGAAGTCGCGGCTCCAGGTCTTCAGCTCGTAGCGCGCGGCGCGGAACATGTCGTCCATCTTGCCGAAGCGCATCGTGTTGGTGCCCTCCAGCATGGTGATCATGCAGGGCAGCTTGGTTTTCAGCACCTGCACGCCGCCCTCGGAGCGGCGCTGCACCACGATCTCCTTCGAGCCGAGGCTGATGTCCTCGATCTTGGTGATGTAGGTGAGCTGCTCGAACCCGAGGCGGGTGGCGATGCCGGGGCCAACCTGGGCGGTGTCGCCGTCCACCGTCTGCTTGCCGCAGAAGACGATGTCGACCGGGTCGCTCTCCGACAATTTCAGGATCGCCGAGGTCAGCGCGTAGGAGGTCGCCAGCGTGTCGGAGCCGGCGAACTTGCGGTCGGTCAGCAGCACGGCGTCGTCGGCGCCCAGCGACAGGGCCTTGCGCAGCGAGGCCTCGGCCATCGGCGGCCCCATGGTCAGCACGGTGACGCGCGCGCCCACCTTGTCCTTCAGCCGCAGCGCCTCTTCCAGCGAGAACAGGTCGAAGGGGTTGATGATGGCCGGGACGCCCTGCCGCATGATCGTGTTGGTCACGGGATGGATGCGGATCTGGGCGCTGTCGGGCACCTGTTTGATACAGACGACGATGTGCATCCCGGTCTCCTTGAAAACGCTGGGCGCTGCGTGAAGGGGGGCCGGCGGGACCGGCGCATGCTCCCTCACAGCAAGGGGCGTGCCAGCGACGGAGAGCGCGGAAATTTCGTGGATTCATAAGGAGTTATGGGAGATTTTTTAGAGGCTCGCGAGGTTGTCGCAAAGGCGACAAAGCCCGGCCATGTCGGGTTCGTTACAGCTTGTGGAGGTGGTGTCGGGAGAAGGGGAGGTGCGGCACGCGGAGCCCCCTCCCCATCCCTCCCCCGCCTTTGGCGGGAGAGGGGGGCGGATCCTTGCCGGCGTTCGGCGGAGTTCCCTCTCCCGCTGACAAGCGGGGGAGGGTTAGGGAGGGGGCATCGGAGCCGAGACGCCCTCAGACCGCCGCGATGTACGCCACCACCCGCTCCAGTTCATCCCCGACACGCCGCACCATGACGTCCATCCCCTCAAGCCGCCCGCCGAGCGCCGCCAGTTCCACCGCGTCGGCCGCCGCCGCCAGATCCCGCGCGCCCACCGTGCGCGAGGAGCCGGCCAGCTTGTGCGCCGCCTGCCGCACCTCGTCCCAAGCGGCGCCCGCCAGCGAATCGACCAGCCATCGGTGCGACGCCGTGTTCGACGACACGAACTCGCCGAGCAGTTGCCGGACGAACTCCGTGTCGCCGTCGAACAGACCGGACAGCGCCTCAATGTCCAGCGGCGGAATCCCGACATTCGGCGCCGGCACCGCCGGCATATCCTCCGCCACGCCCTCCGCCTCGACCGCCACCCCGTCCTCCGGCGGCAGGAAGCGGTCGATCACCCGGCGCAGTTGCCCCAGGTCCACCGGCTTCGACACGCTGTCGTCCATGCCGGCGGCCAGCGATTTCTGCACCTCACCCTCCAGCGCGTTGGCGGTGACCGCGACGATGGGCAGACGCGCGCCATTGCCCGAAGCCGCCTCCTCCGCCCGGATGGCGCGGGCCAGTTCGAGCCCGTCCATCTCCGGCATCTGGCAGTCGGTCAACAGCAGGGCGTAGCGGCGCGACCGCCACATCGCCAGCGCCTGCACGCCGTTCTCCGCCATCTCCATGGCATGGCCGAGCAATGTCAGTTGGCGCTGGATGACGCGCCGGTTGGTCGGGTGGTCCTCCGCCACCAGGATCAGGCGCCCGCCGGCCAACGCCTCCTCCACCGTGGGCACGCGCGCCGCCCGGCGGATCGAGCCGCCAGCACGGTCGGTGGGATCCTCCGCCGGCACCGCGCGGCCGACCGCCCCCAGCACGGCGCGGACCAGATGCGCCCGGCGCAGCGGCCACGCGATCGGCACCACCCCGGCGGGCGGCTCCTCGCCCGGCCGGCCGAGCCAGACCCGGCCACGCACCCGGCCGCGCGAGTCACCGTCGAGAGCGCGCGTGTCGACCTCCGAGGCGACGACCAGCGCGTCGCAGGCGGCGGTCGGCAGCAGCGTGCGCAACGCCGTCTCCGCGTCGGGCGCGTCGACCACCAGCGCGCCGTCGCTGTTCAGGTAACGGGCGAGGAAGCCGCGCTCAGCCTCGTCGGGCGCGATCAGCAGCACGGTGACGCCCTCCAACGGCGGCGACGCCTCCGCGCTCACGTCCTCCGCCAGATCGGCGGCGAAGGTGAACCAGAAGGTCGAGCCGACGCCCGGCTCGCTGGCGACACCGATCTCGCCGCCCATCAGCTCGGCCAGCCGCCGACAGATCGACAGCCCCAGCCCGGTGCCGCCGAAGCGCCGGGTGGTGGACGCCTCGGCCTGGGTGAAGGGGTGGAACAGGCGGGATTGGGTGTCCGGCGGGATGCCGATGCCGGTATCGCTGACCGCGATGCGGATGGCGACCCGGTCGCCCTCGAAGCGGGCCAACCCGGCGGTCACCGTGACCGACCCGCTCTGGGTGAACTTCACGGCGTTGCCGGCGATGTTGAACAGCACCTGCCGGATGCGCACCGGATCCCCCATCACCGTCGCCGGCAGATCGGGATCGACGAAGGTGATCAGCGACAGCCCCTTGGCCCTGGCGCCGGGGGCCAGCGTGTCGGCCACCCCCTCGACCACGGAGGACAGCGAAACCGGCACCCGCTCCAGATCCAGCCGCCCGGCCTCGATCTTCGAGAAGTCGAGGATGTCGTTGATGATGGTCAGCAGCGAGCCCGCCGAATCGCGCACCACCTCGACCAACTCGCGCTGGTCGGGGGTCAGCGCGGTGTGCTCCAGCAGTTCCAGCATGCCCTG
Source organism: Azospirillum doebereinerae (assembly GCF_003989665.1). Taxonomy (GTDB): domain Bacteria; phylum Pseudomonadota; class Alphaproteobacteria; order Azospirillales; family Azospirillaceae; genus Azospirillum; species Azospirillum doebereinerae. The sequence continues at coordinate 171,978 of NZ_RZIJ01000004.1, forward strand.
CACCCCGTTCATCGGCGTGCGGATCTCATGGCTCATGGTGGCGAGGAACAGGGACTTCGCCTGGTTGGCCGCCTCAGCCGCCTCGGTCGCGGCGACCAGCGCGCGGGTGCGGTCGGCGACCTGCCGCTCCAGGCTGCGGTTCAGCTCGGTCAATTCCTCGTAGAGGTGGACGTTGTCGAAGCCGATCGCGACCTTGGAGCAGAAGACCTCCAGCAGCCGCCGCTCGTCCGCCGTCAGCGCCCGCGCGTGGCTGAGGTAGAAGGCTGTCTCGTAACGACGCGAGGCGGATCGGAAGACCAGCACGCTGTGCGTCCGCTCGTAGCGGTTCCACCCCTCGGCCAGCCCGGCGGTGATGGCGGCGGCCTCGGCGGGCAGGCCGGCGCGCAACGGCCGACCCTCCGTTCCGGCATGGATTCCGGCGCCGCCCAGCACCAGCGGTTCGGTGGCGGCGCCATCCTCGCGGATCAGGCGCCCGACCAAGGCCACCCCGTCGCCCGGCGGGCAGAGGCCGCCGATCTGCCGCACCGCATCGCCGACGAAAGCCGCCATCGTCCGCTTGTCGAACAACGAGGAGGAGGCGTCGAGGATCCGCTCCAGCCCCTCGCGGTGGTCCTCGATGGCGGTGATGTCCTGGTAGCCGCGCAGCGCCGCGACGACCGAGGTGAACAGCTTCTGCGCGGTCAGCTCGGTCTTCGACTTGTAGTCGTTGATGTCGTAGCTGAGGATCACGTCGCGTTCGGGCGCCTGCCCCGGCTGGCCGGTGCGCAGGATGATGCGGACGCGGCGGTTCCGCATCTCGCTGCGGATGTGGCGGACCAGCCGCAGCCCGGCGTCGTCGGATTCCATCACCACGTCGAGCAGGACCACGGCGATGGCCGGGTTGTCGCGCAGCACGTCGCGCGCCTCCGCCGCCGTGCCCGCCGATAGGAACAGCGCCGGCCGCCCTTCGAAGGCGAAGCCGCGCAGCACCATCTTGGTGGTGGCGTGGATGGCGGGATCATCGTCGACGATCAGGATCAGCCAGGGCTCGACCGGTTCCGGCGGGGCGAGGGCCGCCGCAGCCTCGACGGCCGGCTCCTCGTCGGCGAACAGAAACTCGTCGCTCATCCCCGCCCCCAGCCTTGCGCGTGCCCGCGACGATAGCACAACCGGCCGAGCGCCTGCCATCCGTGCCCAAGCCCTCCATGGAAAGGGTAGATTTGCCGTTCCGCAACCGCCATGGTGGCGGCCGCTCCTCCCCCCTTCCCGCGATGCCGTCATGAGCCTGCTGAGTTGCCTCCACGACACCGCCCCGATCATCGAAGCCAAGGACGCCGACCTGGGCGACCTGTTTCCGCCCGGCTTCCTCGATCTCTACGAGGTGCACAGCTACCGCAACGCCGCCCGCATCCTGGCCTACGCCTGCACGCCCGAGTTCCAGGAGATCGTCGCCCGGCTGATGGAATTCCGCATCCGCACCGAGGACATCGTTGCGTCCGGCGGCAACAAGTCCCAGATCGCCAAGTCGATGGAGCTGATGCTGAACCCGCTCGGCTGGCACGAGACGCGGATCCGTGGCGACCTGTTCATCACCAAGGAGATCATCACGCATGGGGAAAAGCGCCTCGTCTCCGGCAAGAACCGGGGGCGGACGGTGGTGGAGCACCGCCAGCGCGACGAGATCTACAAGGTGAAGGGCTTCATCGACGGCCACAAGATCGACTTCGTGAAGGGGCGCGTGTCCTTCGACTTGGAATGGAACAGCAAGGACCAGACCTTCGATCGCGACCTCTACGCGGCGCGGACCTTCTACGAATGCGGCATCATCGGCGCCGGCGTGCTGCTGACCCGCAGCGCCGAGCTGGCCCCGCTGTTCACCGAGGTGGCGCGTCGGGTCGAGATGAAGAACTTCCAGAACAAGTACGGCGCCAGCACGACCTGGATGAAGAAGCTGCTCTACCGCCTGGACGCCGGGCGCGGCGGCGGCTGCCCGATCCTGGCGCTGGGCATCCGGCCGGCGCTGGTGTCGGACTTCGACGACTGGAAGGCGAAACACCCAGTCATCCGGCAGCAGGCCGTGTTCGAATTGGACGACACCGGGGAGGACGAGGACGATCTGGGGTGAGGTTTCGGCTCCGATGCCCCCTCCCCGGCCCTCCCCCGCTTCGCGGGAGAGGGGGCAGGAACTTTGTCAGGGTTCGGCGGCAGTTCCCTCTCCCGCCAAAGGCGGGGGAGGGTTAGGGAGGGGGCAAACGCCCTCCCCTCAATATGCGTAATCCTTGAACACCGGATCGACGCTGCCGCCCCACTCGCCTTCGAACTTGGCGAGCATCTCGTCCGCCGGGCTGCGGTTGGACTCGGCGATGGCCTGGAGCGTGTCGAGGAAATGCGTCTCGTCGTCGCCCCAGTTGTCGTTGCGGGCGCGGCGGGCCAGACCGTCGCGGGCGATGGCCACCGTCTCCAGCGCCACGTCGCGCACGGTACGGTCCCGGAACGGCGTGCGCAGGCCCTGGCGCGGAACCTCGGCGCGCAGATGCGCGCGCTCCTCCGTCGTCCAATCCTTCACCAGATCCCAGGCGGCGTCCAGAGACTGGCTGTCGTAGAGCAACCCGACCCACAGCGCCGGCAGGGCGCACAGGCTGCGCCACGGGCCGCCGTCGGCGCCGCGCATCTCCAGATACTTTTTGAGGCGCACCTCCGGGAAGGCCGTCGTCGTGTGGTCGGCCCAGTCGGTGATCAGCGGCAGTTCGCCCGGCAGGGCCGGCAGCTTGCCGTCGAGGTAGTCGAGGAAGGACTGCCCGGCCGCGTCGATGTAGGTCCCGTCGCGGTAGACGAAGTACATCGGCGTCTTCAACAGATAGTCCACGTAGCGCTCGAAGCCGAAGCCGTCCTCGAACACAAAGGGGATGTCGCCGGTGCGGTCCGGATCGGTGTCGGTCCAGATGTGGCTGCGGAAGCTCTGGAAACCGTTCGGCTTGCCTTCGGTGAAGGGCGAGTTGGCGAACAGCGCCGTCGCGATCGGCTGGAGCGCCAGCGACACGCGGAACTTCTTGACCATGTCGGCTTCGGACGCGAAGTCCAGATTGACCTGCACGGTGCAGGTCCGCAGCATCATGTCGAGCCCCAGGCCGCCGACCTTGGGCATGTAGTCGCCCATGATCTTGTAACGGCCTTTGGGCATCCACGGGATCTCGTCGCGCTTCCATTTCGGCTGGAAGCCCAGCCCCATCATGGCGATGCCCAGCTCGCCGCCGACCTCCTTGACTTGACGCAAGTGGCGGTGGACCTCGGCGCAGGTCTGGTGCAGCGTCTCCAGCGGCGCGCCCGACAGCTCGACCTGCCCGCCCGGCTCCAGCGTGATGTTCGCCATGCCCTGGACCAGCGCGATGACGTTGCCCTTCTCCTCCACCGGCTCCCAGCCGAAGCGGGTCAGGCGGGTCAGCAATTCGCGGATGCCGTCCGGACCGTCATAGGCCAGCGGGCGCAGATCGGCGGCGCGGTAGGCGAATTTCTCGTGCTCCGTCCCGATGCGCCACGCCTCGGGCGGCTTGCAGCCCGATTCCAGATAGGCGACCAGTTGGCGGCGGTCGGTGATGGGTTCGCCGCGCGTTGTCGGGGGTGCGGACATGAAAGCTCCCGCGGGTATGGGATTGACTATCGAACGGCCAAAATCAGGCGGCCGGATCGGCCGGTGAACGGAAGGGAGGGCGGGTGTCGCCGCCGCCGGCCGTCCAGTCCCCGGCCAGGGACTGCCAGCAGGCCAACGCCGCAACAACCGCCGTGTCGGCCCGCAAGATGCGGGGTCCCAAGCCCACCGGCACAACAAAGGGGAGTTTGGCGATTTCGTCAAGTTCCGACTGGTCGAAGCCCCCCTCCGGCCCCACCAGCAGCGCGGCGGGGCTGGACCCCGCCGAACGCATGGCTTCGGCGATCGGCCGCGCGATCCCCGCCTCGGCGCAGAGGTAGAGCGTCCGCCCCTCCGGCCAGTCGGCCAGGGCGCGGGCCAGCGGCACCGGATCGGCCAGCTCCGGCACGGTCAGCCGCTCGCACTGCTCGGCCGCCTCTACGGCGTTGGCGCGCAGCCGGTCCATGTTGACCCGGTTGGGGTCGGTGCGGCGGGTGAAGACCGGGCACAGGCGCGACACGCCCATCTCCGTCGCCTTCTCCGCCACGAAATCGATGCGGCCCTTCTTCAGGGGCGCGAAGACCAGCCACAGGTCGGGAACAGTGTCCTGCGGGCGGCGCTGCGCCTCCACGGTCAGCGAACACCAGCCCTTGCCGAAACCGTCGATGAGCGCCAGCCATTCGCCGTCGCGGCCGTTGAACACGGCCACCGGATCGCCGCGATCCAGCCGCAGCACATGGCGCAGGAAATGGGCGCGCTCGTGGTCCAGCCCGACCGTTTGGCCTTCGGCCAGCGGGCTGTCCACGTAGAGGCGGGTCTTGGGCTGTTCGGCCATGGCGTCGGGTCTCCGCGAAACGGAGCCGACTATAGCGGCCCGCTCGGGATTCCGTCAGCCTTTCAACGCCGGATCAGGCGGCGTCCATCAGCCGGTCGATCTCCCGGCGCAGTTCGGCCGGCAGCACCGGCTTGTGCAGGATGGTCAGCCCGTCGCGCTGGGCGTCGGCGACCAGCGCCGCCCCGGTGTCGCCGGTCAGGATGATGGCGGGCACCGTGGCCCCGGCGGCCTCGCGCAGGGCGCGGACGGCGTCCACCCCCGTCCCGCCGTTGCGCAGCCGGTAGTCGGACACGATCACCGCCGGGCTGGGAGCCGTCTCCAGCGCCTTCAGCGCCGTGACGGCGTCCTCGGCGGCGACGACGCGGAAGCCCCAGGTCTCCAGCATGATCTCCATGCCGGCGAGGATGATCGCTTCGTCGTCGATGACGACGGCAAGCCGTTCCTGAGGTTCCATCGATCCCATTTTAGGTTGAAAACCGTTTGAATTGGCACTTCGAAGCAGTATCGATTCAAAACCGCCGAGCGCAAGATCTTTTCGCATTTTCCCCAGCGGCTTGCCGTGACATCGGACGCCCGATAGTTTGACGCGCCGCCCGACACACATCAGGGTCGAAACCCACCATGACCAGCACCGCCAAACCGGATCCCACCGACTTCACCGACATCCGCCGGGATGGCTGGATCGGCCGCTGGGCACCCGCACCGTTTCGCCCCTATCTGACGCTGGCGCGACTCGACCGGCCCATCGGCACGTGGCTGCTGCTGTTCCCCTGCTGGTGGAGCGTGGCGCTGGCGGCCCCGCGCTGGCCCGACCTGTGGATGATGGCGCTGTTCGCCATCGGCGCCGTGGTGATGCGCGGGGCCGGCTGCACGGTCAACGACATCCTCGACCGCAAGTTCGACGCCATGGTGGAGCGCACCCGCTCGCGCCCGATCCCCTCGGGCCAGGTGTCGGTGCGCCAGGCGCTGGCCTTCCTGGTCTTCCAGCTGCTTCTGGGGCTGGTGGTCCTGCTGCAATTCCCGCCGGCCGCCATCGGCCTGGGGGTGCTGTCGCTGGCGCTGGTCTTCACCTACCCGCTGATGAAGCGCATCACGTGGTGGCCGCAGGCGTTCCTGGGGCTGACCTTCAACTGGGGGGCACTGATGGGCTGGGCCGCCGTGCGCGGCGACCTCGACTGGCCGGCGGTGGTGATGTACGTGACCGGCATCGCCTGGACACTCGGCTACGACACCATCTACGCCCACCAGGACAAGGAGGACGACGCGCGCATCGGCGTGAAATCGACCGCGCTGCGGCTGGGCGACACCAGCAAGATCTGGATCTACGGCTTCTACACACTGACCTACGCCGGGCTGGGACTCAGCGGGCGGCTGGCGGGTTTGAGCGGGCTGTACCTGATGGTGCTGTCGCTGGCCGGGCTGCATCTGGCGTGGCAGGTGGCGACGTGGCGCCCGGACGACCAGAACGATTGCCTGGACAAGTTCAAGTCGAACCGCTGGTTCGGCTGGCTCGTGCTGGCGGCGATTTTGGCGGGGAAGCTGTAGGGGAAAAGCTCAGGTTTCCCCAACCTTGTGCCTTACAGGAAAGCGTCTGCCTGAAATGCAGATGTCTCGAAGGAAATCCGGCTGCGAAGCGACGCGAAGGCGCGATCCGCGCCGCCGGTCAATGCTCGTCGCTGTCCGCCACTTGAGCGACGGCGGTGCTGGAGCCGGGCTTGCGGCCGGGCAGCAGGGTGCGCAGCCCTTCGACCGAAGCGACCAGCCCCTTGGCGGCCGCAGCGGCGGCACCGCCGATCGCCGTCGGCTTGCGGGCGGGCAGAACCGCCACGTCCAGGCGCTCCGGCTTTTGCGGGGCCTGGAGCGCCGCCATGAGAACCTGCGGCTTGCGGCCGGGCACGCCGACCGAATGACCCTTCGCCGCCTTGTTGGCGAGCGAGGCCTCGACGATGCGCGGCTGCTTGCCACGGCCATGCGGCGAAACGGTGAAGCCCGAGTCCATGCCGCGGTCGCCGGCGTCCAGCACGCGGCCACGGCTCGGCTCCTCCTCGCCTTCCGGCATGATGAAGCCGTAGGCGGTGTAGACGCGCATGCCCAGCTGGTCGGTCGGCTCGTGCCAGACGCGGACGGCGGACCAGTCGTTGCGCGAGGAGACGTCGACCACCCGCATGCCGCGGCGCAGACCGTCGCCGTCGATCCAGGTGTGGTCCACCTCGATGGTGCGGCGGTCGATCACCGCGCTGACCAGCGAGACGTGGCCGCGCCGCATGTGGCCGGTGCGCTTGAAGACGAGGACGGAACCGATGGCGGGGTGGTTTTCCCGGTCGTACTGCCCGGCGGCGGTGTTCCACCACGTCCAGGCGTCGCCGCGTATCGTGAAATCGGAGATCGCCCGCACGGTGCGCACGCAATCCTGGGCGGCGGCCGTCGAGACGGAAAGGGGGCTGAGCGCGAGCAAGGCCGCGAACGAAAGGCTGACGGCAAGACCGCTCGGCCGCATGATTCCCCCATTCCCTTTGTCTTTCCCCAGTCGAACGGGTAACACGGGTTCTTACCTGTGTCTACACCGTTTGAATTATGTAACCGTGATGAACGGCCGGCAATCGTCGCTGACCCTGCGGAACCTCGTGAGAATCCAAGCATGAACAACCCGTCTCCGCTCGACTTCGTCCGCGACAACACGACGCTGGCAACACCCCCTCTGCTGCCCGAGATCCAGCTTCATCTTGCCACCGAAGTCACTCCGCTGTGGGAAGCCACCGAGGAGACCTTGGCCGAGAAAAATCTCCCACCTCCGTACTGGGCCTTTGCCTGGCCGGGGGGGCAGGCGGTCGCCCGGCTGATGCTCGACCGGCCCGATCTGGTGGCCGGCAAGTCGGTGCTGGATTTCGCCGCCGGCACCGGAGTCGTGGCGGTCGCGGCGATGATGGCGGGGGCGGCGCGCGTGCAGGCCTGCGACATCGACCGCTTCTCGCTGGCCGCCATCGCCTTGAACGCAAAGGCCAACGGGGTGGAGGTGAAGGCGGTCAGCGTCGATCTGGTCGGGCGCGAGCTGCCGGGCATCGACGTGGTGCTGGCAGGCGACGTCTGCTACGAGCGGCCGATGGCGGAGCGGGTGACGGCGTGGCTGCGCACCGTCGCGGCAACCGGCACTCTGGTTCTGCTGGGCGACCCCGGCCGCGCCTATGTGCCCGCCCACGGGCTGGAGAAGGTCGCGACCTACACCGTCCCGACCTCGCTGGAACTCGAGGACCGCACGACCCGTGAAACGACGATCTGGCGCCTGCTGGCGGAGTGAGGGGTCGGGAACAAGGTATGTTTTACACGGATGAACACGGATTTCGCAGAGACACGGCGCATTCGGTCCCCGAAACCGACCGTACTTTGAGCGTCCAGGAAAACGTCTTGGAACCGATATCTTTTTTATCCGTGTTCATCCGTGTCTTGATCCATGTTCCTCCGTGTAAAAATCCTCCTCCCCTCTTGACGCCTTTCATGCCGCGCGGAACCTTACGCGCCCTCGCAGAGTTCTGACGGAAGCCCATCCCATGCCTTACACCTCGTTGCGCGACTTCATCGACCGGCTGGAGAAGGCGGGGCGGCTGGTGGTGGTGAAGGAGCCGGTCTCCGCCATGCTGGAGATCACCGAGATCCAGACCCGCCTGCTGGCTGAGGGCGGCCCGGCTGTGCTGTTCGAGAACGTGATCAAGGCCGACGGCACGCGCTCGGAGATGCCGGTGCTGGTCAACCTGTTCGGCACGGTGGAGCGGGTCGCCTGGGGCATGGACCGCGAGCCGCACCAGCTCCGCGCGGTCGGCGAGACGCTGGCCTTCCTCAAGCAGCCCGAGCCCCCCGGCGGCTTCCGCGAGGCGCTGGAACTGATCCCGCTCGCCAAAACAGTGATGTCGATGAAGCCGAAGACCGTCGGCTCCGCTCCCTGCCAGGAGGTCGTGCTGACCGGCGACCAGATCGACCTCGGCCGCCTGCCGGTGCAGGGCTGCTGGCCGGGCGAGCCGGCGCCGCTCATCACTTGGCCGCTGGTGGTGACCAAGGGGCCGACCGGAAAGCGTGAGGACGACTTCAACCTCGGCATCTACCGCATGCAGGTGCTGGGGAAGAACAAGACGATCATGCGCTGGCTGAAGCACCGCGGCGGCGCCCAACACCATCACCGCTGGCAGGCCAGTGGAAAGCGCGATCCGCTGCCCTGCGCCGTGGTGCTCGGCGCCGACCCCGGCACCATCCTCGCCGCCGTGACGCCGGTGCCCGAGACGCTGTCGGAATACCAGTTCGCCGGGCTGCTGCGCGGCAAGAAGGTCGAGCTGGTCGACTGCAAGACCGTGCCGCTGAAGGTCCCGGCCCAGGCCGAGATCGTGCTGGAAGGCCATGTCAGTCTGGACGAATACGCCGACGAGGGGCCCTACGGCGACCACACCGGCTACTACAACTCGGTCGAGTCCTTCCCGGTCTTCACGATCACCGCGATGACCATGCGGCGCAACCCGATCTACCTGTCCACCTTCACCGGCCGACCGCCCGACGAGCCCTCGGTGCTGGGCGAGGCGCTGAACGAGGTGTTCATCCCGCTGCTGGTCCAGCAATTCCCCGAGATCGTCGATTTTTGGCTCCCGCCGGAGGGCTGTTCCTACCGGATCGCGGTGGTCAGCATGAAGAAGGCCTATCCGGGCCACGCCAAGCGCGTGATGATGGGCGTCTGGTCCTTCCTGCGCCAGTTCATGTACACGAAATGGGTGATCGTCGTGGACGACGACATCGACGCGCGCAACTGGAAGGACGTGATGTGGGCGATGTCGACCCGCATGGACCCGGCGCGCGACATCACGGTGATCGAGGGAACGCCCATCGACTACCTCGACTTCGCCAGCCCCGAATCGGGGCTGGGCGGCAAGGTCGGGCTGGACGCCACCAACAAATGGCCGCCCGAGACTAAGCGCGAATGGGGTCAGAAGATCGCTATGGACCAAGACACGGTTAATCAGGTCAGCCGCAAATGGGACCTCTACGGCCTGCCCGGCAGCGGCAAGCCGATCTGGAAGTGACCGGCTATCAATTGGTCATCGTTGCTTTTATAGGGACAATCCATCGCAAAAACGTTGGATTATCGTTTTGACAGAAACGCGTAATCTCCTCTTCAGACGAACCGCCCACCACCGGGCCTCACCCGAAGAGGAGATCACGATCATGACCAACACCACCGCCAGCACTGGCATCGACGCCCGCACCGCCCCCTACGCCGCCTTGATCCTGCGCGTCGGCCTCGGCCTTCTGTTCCTGGCCCACGGCCTCGTGCTGAAGGTGATGACCTTCGGGATCGCCGGCACGGTCGGCTTCTTCGAGAGCCTCGGCTACCCCGGCGTCTTCGCCTATCTGGTCATCCTCGGGGAGATCGGCGGCGGGCTGCTGCTGATCGCCGGCGTGTACACCCGATGGATCGCGCTGGCCCTGCTGCCGATCATGATCGGCGCCACCCTCCAGCACGTCGGCAACGGCTGGGTGTTCAACGCGCCGAACGGCGGTTGGGAGTTCCCGGCCTTCTGGACCGCGCTGCTGGCGGTGCAGGCCCTGCTGGGCGACGGCGCTTTCGCGGTGAAGGTCCCGGCCCTGAACGCCCCGGTCACCGCCGCCCGCCGGCCGGAAATCGCCTGACCCACCGCCACGCAGGACGGCGCACAAAGCGGTCTGCGGCGGCACGGGACGGGGGAGGGACAAAATGCCCCTTCCCCGTTTCGTGCCGCCGCCCCATTTGCTAGACAAGTCGGAGACCAACCGGAGACGCTGATGCCCGCCCCGCAGAACGACCAGCCCGATGTCCTCAACCTGCTGGACGACCTGATCGCCAAGGCTCGCAAGGCCGGGGCCGATGCCGCCGACGCGGTACTGTTCGACAGCGCGTCCGTGTCGCTCAGCCAGCGCCTGGGCAACCCGGAGAAGCTGGAGCGGTCGGAATCGGGCGATCTCGGCCTGCGGGTCTTCATCGGCAAGCGCCAGGCCATCGTCTCCTCCACCGACCGCAGCGCCGAGGCGCTGGCCGCCCTGGTGGAGCGTGCGGTCGCCATGGCGCGCGTCGTGCCGGAGGATCCCTTCACCGGGCTGGCCGACCCCGAGCAGCTCGCGCGCAGCCTGCCCGCGCTCGACATCCTCGATCCCGAGGAGCCCGCCACCGACGTCCTGATCGAGCGAGCCCGCCGGGCGGAAGAGGCGGCACTGGCGGTGGCCGGGGTCACCAACTCCGAAGGCGCCGATTCGGGCTGGAGCCGCTCCACCATCGCCATCGCGGCGTCCAACGGCTTCGCCGGCAGCTACGGCGTGTCGCGGCAGTCGCTGTCCGCCTCGGTGCTGGCCGGCACGGGCACCGGCATGGAGCGTGACTACGACTACGACAGCAAGGTCTACGGCAGCGACCTGCGCGACGCCGCCGAGATCGGGCGCGAGGCCGGCGAACGCGCGGTGCGCCGCCTGAACCCGCGCCGGATGAAGGGCTGCAAGGTGCCGGTGGTGTTCGACCCGCGCGTGTCGCGCGGTCTGCTCGGCCATCTGACCGGGGCGATCAGCGGCCCCGGCATCGCGCGCGGCACCAGCTTTCTCAAGGACAAGATGGGCGAGCGCATCTTCGCCGACTCCGTCACCATCGTCGACGATCCGCACGTGAAGCGCGGCCTGCGCTCCCGCCCCTTCGACGCCGAGGGGGTGGAGGTCACCCGCCGCACCCTGATCGAGGACGGCCGGCTGACGACCTGGCTGCTCGACCTGCGCTCGGCCCGGCAGCTCGGGCTGACGACGACCGGCCACGCGGCGCGCGGCACGTCCGGCCCTCCCGGCCCGGCGCCGGCCAACGTCTACATGGCGGCGGGCAAGCGCAGCCGCGCCGACATCCTGGCCGAGATCAAGGACGGCTTCTACGTGACCGACCTGATGGGCATGGGCGTCAACGGCGTGACCGGCGACTACAGCCGGGGGGCCGGCGGCTTCTGGATCGAGAACGGGGAGATCACCTTCCCGGTCAACGAGATGACCATCGCCGGCAACCTCAAGGAGATGTTCCTGAACATGGAGCCGGCCGACGACCTGGAGCTGCGCTTCGGCATGGACGCCCCGACCGTGCGCATCGACGGGATGACCATCGCCGGACTGTGAGGGGCTTGAACGGGCGAGGCGCCTTCGGGCGCCGCGCTCACCCCAGAAGAGCCGGCCCCACCAGAACCGGCAGGGTCCAGCCCGCCAGCGCGATCTCCACCGGCAGGCGCGCCACCACGTCCCCGTCGCCCTGCACCGCGTCGCCCGCCGGTCCCTCGATGACGACCCGCCGGGCCGTCACCACCCGGTAATCCGGGAAGCGCGCCAGCCGGCCGGCGGTGACTCCCCAGACATAGCGGAGCGCGTTCCACCGCCCGGCCCTGGGAAACAGGCAGACGTGCAGCTCCGGCTCGGTCAGCCGGGCGTCGGGGGCGCAGACGAAGCGCCCGCCGTAGAAATGCCCCTTGGCGACGATCACCGCCGCGACCTCCTCGACGGTGGTGTCGTCCAGCGTCACGCGGTAGCGGTGCCCCGGCCGCACCGCCAGTTGCACCAGCGTTTCCGCGACGTAAGCGCCCTTGCCGATCAGGCGCTTCAGCCGGGGGTTCACGCGCTCCACCACCCGCGCGTCCAACCCGGCCCCGGCCATCAGCGAGAACACCCGCCCGTTGGCGAGCGCCGAATGGATCGCCACCGTCCGGCCGCCGGCCAGTACCCGCGCCATCCCCTCGGCGTCGCTCGGCAGCCCCAGTTCGCCCGCCAGCACGTTCGCCGTACCCATCGCGACGACGCCCAGCGGCACCGGCGTGCCGGCGGCGGCGTGGACGGCGAGCCCGTTGATCACTTCGTTGATCGTGCCGTCGCCGCCGGCCGCGACCACGGCATCGACGCTGCCCGGCGCCACCGCGCGGGCGAAGGCCTCCGCGTCGCCCCGCCCGCCGGTCGAGCGCACGGAGACGGCGACGCCGTGCACACTTTCCAGCCGCTCGACCACCGCGCGCAGACGCCGCGCGCGCCGGCCGCCGGCAACCGGGTTGTGGATCACCAGAAGCCGCCGGATCGCCACCGCCCCGGCCCGCTCCCCCACTCCTTCGATTGAGTCCAGCACCGATCGACTCCCGTCCGGCGGGCTTGGCCGCCGTGTTTGTTTCAGTATAGTGACGCTTAATTTAAGAATAAATTTCAGATCAAAGACAGTTTTACTGTCTATCTCATAAAAGAATTCGCCGACAGATGCGGTTTGTTCTATTTATTGTCAAGAAGAGAGATTGCGATTATACCCAGTCTGTCTTCAAGATCAGCTTGACGATCCTTGTCACGGCGACGATGGAGCGGATGATGGACGGCGCCCATGCGGTCAAGCGATACCGCAGCATCTGGATCTCCGACGTTCATTTAGGAACGCGCGGCTGCCAAGCCGAGCTTCTTCTCGATTTTCTCAAGCACACCGAATCGGACCACCTGTTCCTGGTCGGCGACATCGTCGACGGCTGGCGCCTGAAGAAGAGCTGGTACTGGCCCCAGGCGCACAACGACGTGGTGCAGAAGATCCTGCGGCGCGCGCGCAAGGGCGTCGGGGTCTACTACATCCCCGGCAACCACGACGAGGCGGCGCGCGAGTACATCGGCCTGCAATTCGGCGGCGTGCAGGTGGTCGACGAGTGGATCCACACCACCGCCGACGGAAGGCGCCTGCTGATCACCCACGGCGACCGCTTCGACGCGGTGGTGCGCTACGCCAAGTGGCTGGCCCTGCTGGGGGACCAGGCCTACGTGGTCCTGCTCCAGGTCAACACGCTGTTCAACCGGGTGCGGCGGCGGCTGGGCTTCCAGTACTGGTCGCTGTCGGCCTACCTCAAGCACAAGGCCAAGACCGCCGTCGAGTTCATCGGCAACTACGAGGCGGCTCTGGGCGAGGAGGCTCGCCGCCGCAAGGTGGACGGCGTCGTCTGCGGCCATATCCACAGCGCCGAGATGCGCGACATCGAAGGGATCCTCTATTGCAACGACGGCGACTGGGTCGAATCCTGCACCGCCTTGGTCGAGCACGACAGCGGAGCCCTGGAGATCATCCATTGGGCGGAGGTCATGGCCCAACGCACGGCGTCCCGGACCACGGACAAGGCGACCGCCAAGACGACCGAGAAGGCGGCGGCGTGAACATCCTGATCGTCAGCGACGCGTGGCACCCACAGGTCAACGGGGTCGTCCGCACCATCGGCACCGTCCGCCGGGAACTCGAAGCGATGGGCCAGACGGTCGAGGTCATCGGCCCCGACCGCTTCCGCACCGTCGCCATGCCGAGCTACCCGGAAATCCGTCTGGCGGTCGGGGCGAGGCGGCGGCTGTGGACGATGATCGAGGCGATGCGTCCCGACTGCATCCACATCGCCACCGAGGGGCCGTTGGGCTTCGCCGCCCGCGCCTACTGCCTGAAGCACGGCAAGCCCTTCACCACCGCCTACCACACGCGCTTTCCCGAATACCTGCGCGACCGCGCCCCGATCCCGCTGGCGCTGTCCTACGCGGTGGTCCGGCGCTTCCACAGGCCGTCCTCGGCGGTGATGGTGGCGACCCAGACCATCGAGGACGCGCTGACCGGCCGGGGCTTCGCCAACATCAAGCGCTGGACGCGCGGGGTGGACACGGCGCTGTTCCGCCCGCGCGACAAAGGTTTTCTCGATCTACCGCGCCCGGTGTCGCTCTACGTCGGGCGCGTCGCGGTGGAGAAGAACCTGGAGGAGTTCCTGAAGCTCGACCTTCCCGGCACCAAGCTGGTGGTCGGCGACGGCCCGGCCCGCGCCGAGCTTCAGCGCAAATACCCCGAGGTGCAATGGGCCGGAGCCAAGCACGGCGAGGATCTGGCCCGCCATTACGCGGCGGCGGATGTGTTCGTCTTCCCCTCGCGCACCGACACCTTCGGCCTCGTGCTGCTGGAGGCGATGGCGTCCGGAATCCCGGTGGCCGCCTACCCGGTGCCGGGACCGCTGGACGTGGTGAACGGCTCCGGCGCCGGTTGCCTGGACGAGGATTTGAAGCGCGCGGTGGAGACGGCGCTGACCATCCCGGCGGAGATTTGCCGGGATCACGCGCTGGGCTACTCGTGGCGGCGCTCGGCGGAGCAGTTCCTGTCCAATCTGCGGCCGTTCGGCCACGCGGAGTTGCCTCCACCCTAACCATCCCCCGCCCAACGGGGGGAAGGCCGGGGTGGGGTCCAGCGCGACGGAAAGGCCGTACCCGCATCCCCATCGCGCCGCCCGCGCTGCCGTGCTAAGGTGCGGCCCGTCGCGCGGCCGGGAAACCGGCGGCGCGTTTGCCGTCACGTCCCAGTTCCGAGCCGCATGCTGCACACCCTCTACCGTGGCCTGACGACCGTCGCCGGGCCGGCGGTGCGCCTCTACCTCGACCGCCGCGGCGCCGCCGGCAAGGAGGACCCAGCCCGACGGGCGGAGCGGTTCGGCGAGGCGTCGCGCGCGCGGCCCGACGGGCGGCTGGTCTGGATCCACGCGGCCAGCGTGGGCGAGGCGAACTCGGTCCTGGTCCTGGTCGGCCGGCTGCTGGCCAACGCGCCCGGCCTGACCGTGCTGATGACCACCGGCACCGTCACCTCCGCCGAGTTGATGGCCCGCCGCCTGCCAGAGGGCGCGATCCACCAGTATGTCCCGGTCGACCTGCCGGCGGCGGTGGACCGCTTCCTCGACCATTGGCGGCCCGACGCGGTGCTGTGGACCGAATCGGAGATCTGGCCGAACCTTCTGGCCGGCATCCGCGCCCGCGCCATCCCGGCCGCCCTGGTCAACGCCCGCATGTCGGAGCGCTCCTTCGGCCGCTGGCGCAACGCGCCGGGGCTGATCGGCGGGCTGCTCTCCACCTTCCAGGTCACGCTGGCCCAGACGGAGGGCGACGCCGACCGCCTGCGCCGGCTGGGCGCCCCCGGAGTGGCCAGCGTCGGCAACCTGAAATTCTCCGCCGAGCCGCCGCCCGCCGCGGACGAGCCGATGGCGGCGCTGGGCGCGGCGCTCGCCGGCCGCCCGGTCTGGCTGCTCGCCAGTTCCCACCCCGGCGAGGATGAAATCGCCGCCGCCGTCCACGCGGCGCTGGCCACCGCCCTGCCCGGCCTGCTGACCGTCATCGTCCCGCGCCACGCCCACAGGGGCGAGGCCATCGCCGAGCTGATGCGCACGCGGGGCCTCGCCGTCGCCCGCCGGTCGGCCGGCGGCCTGCCGGGGCCTGGGGACGCGGTCTACGTCGCCGACACCATGGGCGAACTCGGGCTGTTCTACCGCGCCGCGCCGGTTGTGTGCATGGGGGGCTCCTTCATCCCGCATGGCGGGCAGAATCCGGTGGAGCCGGCGCAGCTCGGCTGCGCGGTGCTGTACGGCCCGCACATGTTCAATTTCGGCGAGATCACCCACATGCTGGAGGCGGCCGGCGGCGCCCTGCCCGTCGCCGACGCCCCGGCCCTGACGACGGCCGCCCGCCGGTTGCTGACCGACGACGGCGCCCGCGCCCGCGTGGTCGCCGGGGCCGCCCGCGTGACCGAGGACAACCGGCGCATCGTGGACCGGGCGCTCGGCGCGCTCGGCCCCGTGCTGGGTGCCGCCGGCATCCGCCCGGCGGCGTGACGCGGCGGTGACGGCGTGAAGACCCCCGCCTTCTGGTACCGCCCGCCGGGCTTGGCGTCGGCGGCGCTGGCGCCGCTGGGCGCGCTCTACGGCTTGGCCGGACGGCGGCGGATGGCGGCGGCGGAGCCGCACCGGGCCGGCACGCCGGTGGTCTGCGTCGGCAATCTGGTGGCGGGCGGGGCCGGCAAGACTCCGGTCGGGCTGGCCGTCGCGGCGGCCCTGCGGGCGCGCGGAGTCGCGGTCCACGCCCTGACGCGCGGCCATGGTGGGCGCGAGCGTGGTCCCGTGCTGGTCGATCCCGCGCGGCACGGCGCCGATGACGTCGGCGACGAGGCCCTGCTGCTGGCGGCGGACATCCCCTGCTGGGTCGCCCGCGACCGCGCCGCCGGGGCCGACGCCGCGGTCGCGGCCGGCGCCGAAATCCTTGTCATGGATGACGGCTTCCAGAATCCCGGTCTGTTCAAGGATGTGTCGCTGGTCGTCGTCGATGGCGCGGTCGGCTTCGGCAACGGGCGCGTGATCCCCGCCGGCCCCTTGCGCGAACGGATCGCCGACGGCCTTGCCCGCGCTGACGCGCTGGTGATCCTGGGCGACGACCGCGCCGGAGTCGCGGCCTTGGCGCAAGGGCGTCCCGTGCTGCGCGGCCGGTTGGAGCCGTCCACCGACTCCGCCGAACTGCGCGGCCGGCGCGTCCTCGCCTTCGCCGGGATCGGCCGACCGGAAAAATTCTTCGCGACGCTGGAGTCGCTCGGTGCCGACCTCGCCGCCCGCGTCCCCTTCGCCGACCACCACCCCTACCGCCCGGCCGAGGTCGCCGCCCTGTTGGAGCGCGCGGCGGCGCTGGACGCCCTGCCCGTCACCACCGCCAAGGACGCCGTGCGCCTGCCCGCAGCCTTACGAGCGCACATCCGCGTGCTGCCGGTGGCGGTGGCCTGGGAGGATCCCAGCGCGCTCGCCCGTCTGCTCGACCGTCTGCCACCCACTTGCCCACCCGAGGGAGGCTCGCATGGCGAAGCCGCGTAGCCCGCTGTCCAAGTGGCTGCTCCGCAAGCTCGGCTACCCGGCCGAGGCCGTCCTCGTCCATGGCGCCAACGCGCTGTTCCGCTCGCTGCCGCTCGACCGCGCCTCGGCGCTCGGCGGCTGGATCGGGCGGGCGGTCGGTCCCCGGCTGTCGGGCAGCCGCACCGCCCGGCGCAACCTGACCCGTGCCTTTCCGGAGAAGTCACCGGCGGAGGTCGAAACGATCCTGCTGGGCATGTGGGACAACCTCGGCCGCACCGTCGCCGAATACCCGCATCTCGACCGGATCGGTGCCGAGCGGGTGGAGGTCATCGGGGGCGAGCACGCCGACGCCCTGCGCGACGACGGCAAGGGCGGCATCATCGTGGGCGGGCATCTCGGCAATTGGGAGGTCCAGACGATCGCCGCCCGCAAGCGCGGGCTGGAGGTCGCGGTGATCTACCGCGCGCCCAACAACCCCTATGTCGACGATCTGCTGGTCGCGCTGCGGGGTGCCGCGACCGACACCCAGATTCCCAAAGGGCCGAAAGGCGCCCGCGCCCTGCTGCGCCTGCTGGCCGATGGCGGGCATGTCGGCATGCTGATCGACCAGAAGATGAACGACGGCATCCCGGTGCCCTTCTTCGGCCGCGACGCGATGACGGCGCCCGCCGCCGCGCAGTTGAGCCTGCGCTTCGGCATCCCGCTCTGCGTGGTGTTTACCGAACGTCTGAACGGTGCGAACTTCCGCGTCACCGTCCTTCCCCCACAAGCATGCCCGACCAGCGGCGACCGCAACGCCGACAGCCGGATTCTGATGGAACGGCTGAACCGGGTGCTGGAAGATTGGATTCGCGAGCGCCCGTCCCAGTGGATGTGGCTGCACCGGCGCTGGCCGGATTGATCCGGAACCCTTGAGAGTATCCCCGCGATGTATCTGCCGCTCGATCCCCACCTGGTTCAGCTCTACCTGATCGCCGTCTGCGTCCTGGTGCTGGCGCCGGGGCCGGATTCCCTGCTGGTCCTGACCCGCAGCGTCGCCGACGGGCGGCAGGCGGGCGTCGTCGCCACGCTGGGCATCTCGGTCGGCAACGTCATCCACGCGCTGCTTGCCGCCGCCGGCATCTCGGCCCTGATCGCCGCGTCGCCGGCCCTGTTCGACGTGCTGCGCTACGCGGGCGGCGGCTACCTCGCCTGGATCGGCGCGCGGTCGCTGTGGAGCGCCTGGGCCAGCCGGAACCAAGCGGCGGACGCTCCCAAGGCGGCCCCCGATTCGGCCCCGCTGCGCGCCGTCTTCACCCAGGCGCTGCTGACCAACCTGCTGAACCCGAAGGTCATCCTGTTCCAACTGGCCTTCGTGCCGCAGTTCATCGCCCCGGATCTCGGCCATGTGGGCGTGCAGATCTTCATCCTCGGCAACATCATCACGGCGCTGGGCGCGCTCTATTTGGCCGGAGTCGCGGCCCTCAGCGCCGGCGCGGCGCGGCGTGTTCTGTCCAGCCCGCGCGTCCGCGCCGCGCTGGACGGCGTCGCCGGGGTGCTGTTCCTCGGTTTCGCCGTGCGGTTGCTGCTGACCGAGCGTAAGTTCGCCTGACGCCGGAGCCGTCCCCGGCGCCCTGCCACGCCCCCGGCGCCCGCCTGTCGGCGGGTGTGGACGTGGGCTCGGCGGGGTGTCATAGTGCGGCCCGCATTCGACCGGCCCACCCGAACGGGGCGGGTCGGCCTCCCGCACTCGCGAGCGACGATGAGCCAGCCTCTCTCCCTGTTCACCAAGTTGGCGAACATCCACATCCGTTACGTGACGTGGCGCATCGGCGCCAAGGTCGGCAGCGACCGTTTCGGCAACGTCTATTACCGCAGCAAGACCACCAAGGCCGGCACGCGCGAGCGCCGCTGGGTGATCTACGCGGGCGAGCCCGACGCTTCGCTGATTCCGCCGGAATGGCACGGATGGCTGCACCACACCACCAAGGACCCGCTGCCCGAAGGCAACAGCGCCTTCCACAAGCCCTGGCAGCAGGAACACCTGCCCAACCTCTCCGGTTCCGCCCAGGCCTACCGGCCGCCGGGCCATGTGCTGGCGGGCGGGCAGCGCGTTGCCGCGACCGGCGATTACGAGCCCTGGACTCCGGCCTGAACGGCCGGATGTCGCATTAGGATCAGCCCATGCGCCGGAACGTGATCGAAACCGTGCTTGGCGGCGTCGTGCTCGCCGTGGCCGCCGTCTTCCTTGCCTTCGCCTACAAGAGCGCGGATCTGCGCAAGGTCGAGGGCTACGCGTTGACCGCCAATTTCTCCAGCATCACCGGGCTGCAGAGCGGCGCCGACGTGCGGATCAGCGGGGTCAAGGTCGGCTCGGTGTCGGCACTGACGCTCGACCCGAAGAGCTACCAGGCGGTCGTCCACCTGTCGCTCGACAACACGGTCAAGCTGCCCCGCGACACCGCCGCCGTGATCGCCTCGGAAAGCCTGCTGGGCGGCAAGTTCCTGTCGCTGGAACCCGGCGGCGACCCCGACACGATCAAGCCCAACGGCCGCATCGAGTACACCCAAAGCACGCCGGGCCTGGAACAGCTTCTCGGGCAGGTCATCTTCTCGCTGCAGAGCATGAGCAAGCCGGCCGACCAGGCGGCGGGCGGGCAGCCGGCCACGCCCAAGATGTGAGGTCCGGCCTCGCCTTACCGAGACATCAAGCAAAGGGAGCCCGTTCGGCTCCCTTTGTCGTTTCAGAACCGGATCGTTCCGGCAAATGGAGGATGCGACAGACATGAGCGCCACCGATCAACGCTGGGAAGCCGGCGGCTACAAGCACCACGCCGGGTTCGTGCCGGAACTGGGGATGCCGGTGGTGGAGTTGCTCGACCCGCGCCCCGGCGAGCGTATTCTCGATCTGGGCTGCGGCGAGGGCACACTGACGGAACGGTTGGCGGCGCTCGGCTGCGACGTGGTCGGCGTGGATTCCAGCCCCGAGTTCATCGAGACCGCCAAGGCGCGCGGACTGGACGCGCGGGTGGTCGACGCCCACGCCCTGCCCTTCGCGGCGGAGTTCGACGCGGTCTTCTCCAACGCGGCTCTGCACTGGATGACCGGCCCCGACGCCGTGGTCGCCGGGGTGGCCCGTGCGTTGCGGCCCGGCGGGCGCTTCGTCGGCGAGTTCGGCGGGGCCGGCAACGTCGGCCGCATCGTCGCGGCGCTGGAAGCGGCGCTCGTCCGCCGGGGGCTGGACGGGCGCGCGGCCAACCCCTGGTATTTCCCGACGCCGGAGGAGTACCGCGAAAAGCTGGAGGCCGCCGGGTTCCGTGTCCGCAGCATCGCCCTGATCCCGCGCCCGACGCCGCTGCCGACCGACATGGCGGGCTGGCTTGCCACCTTCGCGCAAAGCTTTCTCAACCGCGTTTCGGAAGCGGAACGACCGCCCCTGGTCGCCGAGGTGCTGGAGACCGTGGCGCCGGAGCTGCGCGACGCCGAGGGCCGCTGGACCGCCGACTACGTCCGGCTGCGCTTTTCCGCCGACAAGCCGGCGTAGGCCGGGCGGAACCAACGGCCACGCTTGCGCGTTTCCTCCGGCAATCGTTGTCAAGAATGCAGGAGGATAGGATGCGCGTCTCTGTTCTGGCCGTTTTGGGCCTGGGGCTGCTGACCACCGCGTGCGGCAACACCATGGAAGAGAAATCCTCGACGGGCGCGCTCGGCGGGGCCGCCGCCGGCGCGGTGGTCGGCGGCCCGGTCGGTGCCGTGGTCGGCGGCGTCGCCGGCGCCGGCGCCGGCGCGGCGACCCAGAAGGTCGAGGAGCGCAACGACGGTTCGGGCACCTCGGGCAAGGCCGCCCACCGCGACGTGAAGCGCAAGCCGGTGACCAGCACCTCCAGCACCACGACCGGCACCTCGGGCAACAGCTGGGACGCCCCGCGCGGCAACGGCTCCGCGCAGTAGACGGCGGCACCGCTTCCGCGATAGAAGGCGTGGCGTGTCAAAACGCCGCCCGAAACCACGGAAGCGATCCGACGTGACGAAGTTCACAACGCCGTTTTTTCCGCTGAAGAGCGCGGCCCTCGCGGCCGCGCTTTTGTTCGTGCCCCTCGCCACGACGCCCCTCGTGCCGGCCATTGCCGCCCCGGCGCCCGAGCAGATGATCGTGCGCGGCGCCGCCAAGCTGCAATGGCTGGACAAGGTGACCGCCCGCACCTCCACCTTCACCATCGCGGTGGGGGAGACGAAGACGATGGGCAGCCTGCGCATCAGCTTGCGCGCCTGCAGGGAGAACCCGCCGATCGAGCCGCCGGAATCCGCCGCCTTCCTGGAGGTGGTCGAGATGAAGCCGGGCGAGCAGGCCGAACCGGTGTTCAGCGGCTGGATGTTCGCCTCCAGCCCCGCCCTGTCGGCGATGGAGCACGCCATCTACGACGTCTGGGTCCTGTCCTGCACCGGACAGTGAACGGACGCCTTTGACCGAATGGAAAAGCCGCCGTCGGGGTGACGGCGGCTTCGCGATCAGGGCGCTTCGCAACGATGGAACCGCAACCGGTCCCTAATCGGCGACCGCCGCCACCGGGTTGATCGGGTTGCCCAGAGCCTTCTCCAGGTAATCGTCGACCTGGATCGCCAGATCGTCGGTGCGGTTCAGGAAGAAATGGTTGGCGCCCGGCACGACCCGGTGGTCGATGCGGATGTCCTTTTGGTGCGACAGCTTGGTCACCAGCTTGGTCACCGCCGCCTGCGGCACCAGCTCGTCCTTGTCGCCGTGGACGATCAGGCCCGAGGACGGGCATGGCGCCAGGAACGAGAAGTCGAACAGATTGGCCGGCGGCGACACCGACACGAAGCCGTCGATCTCCGGCCGCCGCATCAGCAGTTGCATGCCGATCCAGGCGCCGAACGACACGCCGCCGATCCAGCAGAGCGGGGCGTTGGGGTTGTAGGTCTGCAACCAATCCAGCGCCGCCGCCGCGTCGGCCAGTTCGCCCTCGCCCTTGTCGTAGGTGCCCTGACTGCGCCCGACCCCGCGGAAATTGAAGCGCAGGGTCGAGTAGCCGCGCTTCGTAAAGGACTGGAACAGGGTGAAGACCACCTTGTTGTTCATCGTCCCATTGTGCTGCGGGTGGGGATGCAGGATCAGCGCGACCGGGGCGTTCGGCTGCTTGCCATGGGTGTAACGGCCTTCCAGGCGACCGGCGGGACCGTTGATGAGCACTTCAGGCATGGGAGCGACGATCCTGACGCGAACAAAGGGTTGTCGAAACCGCCGCGGCGCCGAAGACCGGCCGCCCCGGCACGCTGACGGATTTTCCCGTCATGGAGTGGGGGTTTTCGCACACAATTCTTGACCATTTTGCTTGGTCATCATATATGCGTCGCAGTGTCCTCCGAGGCAACCCGCTTGTCCGCACCCGTGAACCCGCCCGCGAGGGCCGGCCGATGGGGTGTTCCGATCGGGACGTCCCGATTGGGAACTCGTGAAAGATCGCTCTTCCAGCGAGAGCGGCGGACTATACCACGGCGGGTGATGGCGTGTTCAAGCATCTTCGCGAAGAGATCGACGGGATCATGGCGCGCGACCCCGCCGCGCGGTCCCGGCTGGAGGTGGCCTTGTGCTACCCCGGTCTCCACGCGATCCTGCTGCACCGGGTGGCGCGGCGCTGCCGCGACGCCGGCTGGCCTCTGGCCGCACGGCTCGTCTCGCAGGTCGCCCGCTCGCTGACCGGCATCGAGATCCACCCCGGCGCCACCATCGGCCGCCGCTTCTTCATCGACCACGGCATGGGCGTCGTCATCGGCGAGACGGCGGAGATCGGTGACGACGTGATGCTGTACCACGGCGTCACGCTGGGCGGCACCTCGCTCAATCCCGGCAAGCGCCACCCGACGCTGGGCGACGGCGTCATCGTCGGGGCCGGCGCCAAGATCCTCGGCGCCATCACCATCGGCGAGGGCGCCCGCATCGGCGCCAACGCGGTGGTGGTGGCCGACGTGGCCCCCGGCGTCGCGGTGGTCGGCATCCCGGCCAAGCCGGTGAGCGCGCGGATTCCGCCGACGCCCCAGCCCTTCCTGCCCTATGGCACGCCCTGCGGCGACACCCCCGACCCCGTGGCCCGCGCCCTGTCCGGCCTGCTCGACCACATGACGGCGTTGCAGGCCCGCGTCGCGGCGCTGGAAACCACCGACACCCCCCATTCCGAAACGATCATCCCCCGCAACGGCGGGATTCGGGAAGCGCAAGGAGACACGCGATGAGACTGAGCACCAAGGGACGTTACGCCGTGATGGCCATGGTCGATCTGGCCGCGACCAGCCAGGGCAGCCCCGTCGCGCTCGCCGACATCGCCGAACGGCAGGAAATCTCCCTGTCCTACCTGGAACAGCTCTTCGCCAAGCTGCGCAAGGGCGGTCTGGTCAAGAGCGTGCGCGGCCCCGGCGGCGGCTATCTGCTGGCCCACCCGGCGGACGCGACCCGCGTGTCCGACATCATCCTGGCGGTGGACGAGCCGATCCGCACCACCCGCTGCGCCAACGGCACGCCGCAGGGCTGCCGCACCAACCGCTCGCGCTGCCTGACCCACGACCTGTGGGAGGAGCTGGGCAACCAGATCCACATGTATCTCAGTTCGGTCACCGTCGCCGACGTGGTGGAGCGCCGGATCATCGGCACCAGCGGCCTGCTGCTGGGCGGCCGTCCGCTGCCCGCCGCCGACACGGCCGTCGCCGCCGAGTGAGTGTCGTGAGCCGGGCGCCCAGCGGGGCGGCGGTGTCCCGCGACGGCCGCGTCTACCTGGACCACAACGCCACCACCCCGCTGAAGCCGGCGGTGAAGGCGGCGATGGTCCAGGCGATGGATCTCGTCGGCAACCCGTCCTCGGTCCACGCCTTCGGGCGCACCGCCCGGCGCGCGGTCGACGAGGCGCGCGCCGCCGTGGCGGCTTTGGCCGGCGTCAAGCCGGCGCAGGTGCTGTTCACCGGCAGCGGGACGGAGGCCAACAACCTCGCGCTGCGCGGCTTCTCCGGACGGACCGTGCTGGTCTCGGCCATCGAGCATGATTCGGCCCTGGCGGCGGCTCCCCTGACGGAGAGCCAGGACACGCAGCGTCTGCCCGTCCAGCCCGACGGCACCGCCGATCTGGCGGCGCTGGAGCGGATCCTGGCGGACACGGCCGGTCCCGCCCTGCTGTCGCTGATGCTCGCCAACAACGAGACCGGGGTGATCCAGCCGGTGGCTGACGCCGCCGCCCTCGCCCACGCGCGGGGCGCGCTGCTGCATTGCGACGCGGTGCAGGCGGCCGGGCGGCTGGCCTTCTCCTTCGGCGCGCTGGGCGCCGACCTGATGACGCTGTCCGCCCACAAGCTGGGCGGGCCGGCGGGAGTCGGCGCGCTGGTGCTGGCCGAGGGGCTGGAGCCCGACGCCCTGATCCGGGGCGGCGGGCAGGAGCGGCGCAAGCGCGCCGGCACCGAGAACCTGCTGGGGATCGTCGGCTTCGGCGCGGCGGCCCGGCTGGCGCTGGAGGAGATCGCCGCCGCCGCCGACCTCGCGGCCCTGCGCGACCGTCTGGAACGCGAGGCCCTGGCCGCCGTGCCGCAGGCCCGCGTGATGGGGGCCTCGGCCGCGAGGGTCGCCAACACCAGCTGCCTCGTGCTGCCCGGCGTTCCCGGCGAGACCCAGGTGATGGGGCTCGATCTGGCCGGGGTCGCGGTCAGCGCCGGATCGGCCTGCTCCAGCGGCAAGGTCAAACCGTCGCATGTGCTGGCCGCGATGGGCGAGGACGCCACCGCCGCATCCTCGGCGATCCGCGTCAGCCTGGGCTGGACCAGCGACGACGAGGCGGTCGACCGCTTCCTGGCGGCCTGGATCACCGTGGCCCGGCGGAGCGGCCGGGCGTGACCCGCCCCGCACCTCTTCGCCATGCCCATGGCCGCCCGGCCGCGCCGTGCTGAATTCGCACATTGCGCCGGCTCGCGGTTCTGGGTATGACGCGGCTGGAGCACCGACGAGCGGCCTGTCGTGTGGCCGATCGTCTTGGCGTTTCGATGGACAGCACGCATGACCCGTTCCGAATCCGGTCCCCCCGGCCCCCGCGCGGGCGGCAGCCCCGGCAGCATCGCCGGCGATCTGGAACCGTGCTGGTCGTGCGGCGCCCCGGTGGCCCAGCGCGCGCTGTTCTGCCACGCCTGCGGCGCGATCCAGCCGCCGCGCGCGCTCGATCCCTTCGCGCGGCTGGGGATGGAGCGCCGCTTCGACCTCGACCCCGCCCAACTGGCCCGCCAGCACGCCGGCTTCGGCCGCGCCCTGGATCCGCAGCGCTTCGCCGCCAAGGGCCTGCGCGAGCAGGCCAACGCCAAGGCGCAGGCCGACGCGCTGCATGAGGCCTTCGAGACGCTGCGCGACCCGGTCCGCCGCGCCCACGCCCTGCTCGCCCTGCTGGGCGGCGCGTCTTCGGCCTCCGGCGAGGCCGATCCCGACGACGACGTGGCCACGCTGACCGACGCCCTATCGGCGGCGGCGGCCGACGGCACCGCGCTGGACCGGCTCGGCCTGGACATCGCCGGCCGGATCGAGTCCTGCATCAAGTATCTGGGACCGGCCTTCGCCAAGGCCCTGGCCGATCCCGAGAAGCCCGCCCCCGCGAAGACCGGGGCCGCCGCGCGCATCCTGGCCCGGCTGGAAGGGTTGGAGGCGCTGGCCGCCGAGGCCGCCGCCCGCCGCGCCATCCTGTCGGCGCCCCGCACCTGAACCCGCGCCCCCACCCAACGACACGAGGATTCCCATGCCAAAGATGACGTTCATCGAGACCGACGGCAACCGCCGCGAGGTCGAAGCCCCGCTCGGCCTGTCCGTGCTGGAGATCGCCCACAAGCACAGCCTGGACCTGGAGGGCGCCTGCGAGGGCTCGCTCGCCTGCTCCACCTGCCATGTGGTGATCGAGCCGGAATGGTACGACGTGCTGCCCGACGCGGCGGAGGACGAGGAAGACATGCTGGATCTCGCCTTCGGCCTGACCAAGACCTCGCGGCTGGGCTGCCAGATCATCATGACCGAGGAACTCGACGGTCTGGTCGTCCGCCTGCCGGGCGGCAGCAACAACGCGCAGAAGTAAGGCCGGGACGCGGGTGGCCCGAACCGCCGGGGCGCCGCACCGTTTTCCGGTGCCGTGCAGGCCCTGGCGGCGACGCCCCTACCCCCGCCCGGCGCGCTCTCCATATAAGGCGCCATGAACTCCCTCGGTCTCTCCAAACGCCCCCAGGACACCCGCGTCGTCGTGGCCATGTCCGGCGGGGTGGATTCCTCCGTCACCGCGGCCGTGCTGCGGGAGGAGGGGTACGACGTCGTCGGCATCACGCTTCAGCTCTACGACCATGGGCTGGCGGTGCAGAAACCCGGCGCCTGCTGCGCGGGCCAGGACATCTACGACGCCCGTCAGGTGGCCGAGCGCATCGGCATCCCGCACTACGTGCTGGATTACGAGGGCCGTTTCTCCCAGGATGTGATGGACGATTTCGCCGACAGCTACCTGCGCGGCGAGACCCCGATCCCCTGCGTGCGCTGCAACCAGCGCGTCAAGTTCCGCGACCTGCTGAACACCGCCCGCGACCTCGGCGCCGAGGCGCTGGCGACCGGCCATTACGTGCGCCGCGTCGAGGGTACCCACGGCGCGGAGCTGCACCGCGCCATCGACCCGGCCAAGGACCAGAGCTATTTCCTGTTCGCCACCACGCGCGAGCAGTTGGACTTCCTGCGCTTCCCGCTTGGCGGCCTGACCAAGCCGGAGACCCGCGCGCTGGCCGAGCGCCACGGGCTGGAGGTGGCGGCCAAGCCCGACAGCCAGGACATCTGCTTCGTCCCCAACGGCGACTACGCCGAGGTGGTGGCCAAGCTACGCCCCGGCTCGGTCGAGCCCGGCGACATCGTCCACGTCGACGGCCGTGTGCTGGGCCGGCACCGGGGCGTCGTCCATTACACGGTCGGGCAGCGCAAGGGGCTGGGCATCGGGGGCTTGCGCGGCGAGGAGGAGCAGGCGCTCTACGTGGTGCGGCTGGAGCCGGCGCGCCGCCGGGTCGTCGTCGGCCCGCGCCGCGATCTGGCGCGGTCGGTGGTGACGCTGCGCGAGATCAACTGGCTCGGCCCCGCCCTTCCCGAGAGCGAGGGGCTGGAGGTGTCGGTCAAGCTGCGCTCCGCCCAACCACCCGCCGCCGCGACCTGGAGCGTCGGCCCGGACGGCACCGCGCGGGTGGACCTGCACGAGCCGCAGCACGGAATCGCCCCCGGCCAAGCCTGCGTCGTGTACCAGGGTGAACGCGTTCTGGGGGGCGGCTGGATCGCCGCGACGGCCTCTTAGAAAAAGCCGAAAAAACTTCATTTCGGACGCTTGACAGGAAACGGCACCCTGTCCTATAGAAGCGGCCCGGCCGGAAACGACCGGGCACGATGGCAGCGTAGCTCAGTGGTAGAGCAGGGGAATCATAATCCCTTGGTCGGGGGTTCAAATCCCTCCGCTGCTACCATCAGGAAAGCCGGTCGGTCTCTGGATCGACCGGCTTTTTCTTTGCCGAGCTTTCGCTCAAGGCACCGCGTAGCCCAGCACGCGCAGGCGCACCGGGTTGGTCTCGGCGTTGCGGTCGAAATACAGGCCGCCGCGCTGGGTCGAGCCAGCGGGCAGATAGTCAAAATCGGCCTCCGCCGTTTCCAGCACGGAATCGCCGGACATCAGTTCGCCAACCACCCGGACGCGGGCGGCGGTCCCTTCCCCGGTGTTCTCCACCCGGATGCGGGCGTGCCAACGGTTTCCGTCGTGGCGCACGCCCTCGACGGCCAAGGCGATCACCGGGTCGCCGCCGCTGCGGAACAGCCCGTCGTAGCCGAGCACCCCGACCGACCCCAGGAAGAGCACCAGCCCGACCGCCGACGCGATCCGCGCCAGCCAGGAGACGGACGCCGATTCGTTTCCGGACTCCCGGTCGGAGGGAGCGTCGGAGGCGGTGTCGGAAGCGACGCGGTCCCGCCGGCCGATGTCGGTCATGGCAAACCTCCCTTCATATGATCAGCCGGGCCGTGGCGGCGCCCAGCGCCGCGGGGAATCCCAGCACCACGATGGCGGTCACCAACTCCGGCAGCGACAGGCCGCCCACCCGCTCGAACGTCCACAACAGATAGAAGCTCATCAGCAGGGCCACGCCGTAGCCGGCCACCGTGAAGCGCAGGAAGACGCGGCCGAAGCCGTCCCGACCCCGGCTCTCCTGCCCGGCGAAGCCGACCGTGTAGACAAAGAGGTGGAGCAGGACCACCGACAGGACCGCCAGGGCCAACGCGTGCCACGGCGTCATCTTGTAGGCGATCAGGATCATCTCCTCGGTCGGCGCGACGTTGAAGCCGACGAACAGCGCGCCCGCCGCCATCAGGAACAGCTCACCGGGGTAGGAGCACCGTCGCTTGCGCTCCTCGTCCTCCTCCTTCTGCTGGCCCAACTGCGTGCGGGCCACCATGGCGCCGACGCTGGCCGGCACGGCCTGCAGCGCGATCTTGCCGACGATCTGGGACAGGGGCAGGTCGGTTGTCAGGATCCCGAACACCAGCAGCAGCGCGGCCGACACCAGGAAGCCGACGCCGAACGCGGTCAGCGCGTCGATCAGGTCGTCCTGCCAGCAGAAGGTCTCCTCGAAGCCCGAGAAATAGGACAGGCCGAACAGGAGCGGCAGTGTCAGCAGCAGGAACAGCGCCAGCCGCAGCCGGTCCATGTAGAAGCCGAGCTCCCACATCTCCATGGTCATCAGCATCGGAAAGGCGAAGATCACCGCCCCGGCCGCCGCGCGGGTCAGGTTGCGGGCGAAATGCCCCTGATCGTGGAGGACGGCGTGCTGGCGGGTCGTTTCCATGGGCAGGGTAATGCCTGGAAGGACCCTGTGTTCCTTGAGCGGTGCCGGGAAAAACGGCTGGGACGGCGGCGCGAAAGCGCCAAAAGCCCGACGGCGCTTCGTTCGAAGCGTCCGGCCGGGCAAAGCGTCAACCAGGAGCCGTCAGCATGCTGAGACAGCAATCCAGTGAACCGTTTGCATCGAGGTCGATCGACGCCGTCACCGGGATGTTTTGGCGGAGGAGGAGAGATTCGAACTCTCGATACCCTCACAGGTATGCCGCATTTCGAGTGCGGTGCAATCGACCACTCTGCCACCCCTCCGCGCCCCCGTTTCCGGGGTGGCGAGAACCTAACCAAACGGTTTCGGGCACGCAAGCCCTTTTTTGCGGAAAAATGCGAACAATCCTGTTGCCTAGCCTGTTGACTCGCGGCGTTACCTGCGTATAGATCCCCGCTCCCATGAACGGGCTTGCGCATCGAACGGTGGGCGAGCGGCCCGCCGTTTGTTTTGACATAGGCAGTGACGACGATGTTTGCAGTGATCCGCACCGGCGGCAAGCAGTACAAGGTCGCCAATGGCGACGTGATCCTTGTTGAAAAGATTGAAGCCGAAGCTGGCGCTTCCATCACGCTCGATGACGTGCTGATGGTCGGCGACGCCGGCAACACGACGATCGGCACCCCGACGGTGGCCGGCGCCGCGGTGGTGGCCGAGGTGGTCGCCCAGGATCGCGGCCCGAAGATCATCGTCTTCAAGAAGAAGCGCCGCCAGAACTACCGCCGTAAGAACGGCCACCGCCAGGACCTGACCGTCCTGCGCATCACCGGGATCAACGGCGCGGCCTGATCGGCCGGCGTCGCTTCAGGACAGGAGTTAACACCTCATGGCACATAAAAAGGCAGGCGGTTCGTCCCGCAACGGCCGCGATTCCGCTGGTCGCCGTCTCGGCGTGAAGCGTTTCGGCGGCGAGAACGTCATCTCCGGCAACATCATCGTCCGCCAGCGCGGCACGAAGTTCCACCCGGGCGAGAACGTCGGCCTCGGCCGCGACCACACCATCTTCGCGATGGCCGACGGTCAGGTCTTCTTCAAGCACAGCTCGAACGGCCGGACCTACGTCAACGTGGTCGAAGCCGCCAACGATTCGGCCCCGGCGGTCGCCGCGGAGTAACCGGGTCGTCGCGCTGCCGGTTTACCAGGCGCGCACGGTTGTGGGATAAAGTCGGGGACCGGGCGACCGGCCCCCGATTTTTGTTTTTGGTTTCCTGTTTTTTCGCTGACGGGCAAGGTCCCACCATGAAGTTCCTCGATCAGGCCAAGGTGTTCTTGAAGAGCGGCGACGGCGGCCCCGGCGCCGTGGCGTTCCGCCGCGAAAAGTACATCGAGTTCGGCGGCCCGGATGGCGGCGACGGCGGTCGCGGCGGCGACGTGGTGATCGAGGCGGCGGACGGCCTGAACACGCTGATCGACTACCGCTACAAGCAGCATTTCAAGGCGCAGCGCGGCCATCACGGCATGGGCGCCAACCGCAACGGCGCGCGCGGCGAGGACGTCGTCCTGCGCGTGCCGGTGGGCACCCAGATCCTCGACGAGGACCAGCAGACCGTGCTGTGCGACCTGACCGAGGCCGGCCAGCGCCGCGTCTTCCTGCGCGGCGGCGACGGCGGGCACGGCAACGCCCACTTCAAGACTCCGACCAACCGCGCGCCGCGCAAGTTCCACCCCGGCTGGCCGGGGCAGGAGCAGTGGGTGTGGCTGCGCCTCAAGTTGATCGCCGACGCCGGGTTGCTGGGCCTGCCCAACGCCGGGAAATCGACCTTCCTGGCCGCAACCACGGCGGCCAAGCCGAAGATCGCCGACTACCCCTTCACCACGCTGGCCCCCAACCTGGGCGTCGTCCGCGCCGGCGAGGAGGAGTTCGTCATCGCCGACATCCCCGGCCTGATCGAGGGCGCGCACGAGGGGCATGGGCTGGGCGACCGGTTCCTCGGCCATGTCGAGCGCTCGCGCATCCTGCTGCATCTGGTCGACGGCACGGCGGACGACGTCGTCGCCTCCTACCGGACGATCCGCAACGAGCTGGAAGCCTATGGCGGCAACCTCGCCGACAAGCTGGAGGTGATCGGGCTGAACAAGGCCGACGCCCTGCTCGACGAGGAGATCGAGGAGAAGAAGGCGGCGCTGGAGGAAGCCTCGGGCGCCGAGGTGATGGTGCTGTCCGGCGCCACCGGCCAGGGCGTGCACAAGGTGCTGTACCGCCTGCTGACCGTCATCAAGGAATCGAAGGAAGAGGAGCCGGAGGTCATCCACGCTCCGGCCACCCGCTCCATCCCGCGCCCGCCGGTCGGCCAGAAGCTGCCGGACGACGAAGGCGGCATGCGGTGGGACGAGGAACTCGGCGAGTGGGTCGGCGGCGAGGACGAAGACCTGGAAGCGGATGAATCCGAGGACGACGCTCTCGACGAGGAGTTGTCGGACGAGGAGGCGCTGGAGGACGGCGACGACCTCGACGAGTCCGAAGAGGACGAGTCGGAGGAGGAGGCCGGTTCCGAAGGCAAGGACAGCGACAAGGACGGAACCGGCCGCCATGGTGCTTGAGTCCCTTCAGTCCCCCACCCTGCTCGATTCGCGCCGGCTGGTCGTCAAGATCGGCTCGGCCCTGCTGGTGGACGGCGAGACGCGGCAAATCCGCCGCGACTGGCTCGACGCGCTGGCCGACGACGTCGCCGCCTGCCGCAAGCGCGGGCAGGAGGTGGTGATCGTCACCTCCGGCGCCGTGGCCTGCGGGCGCGAGCATCTCGGCCTCGTCGGCCGCGCCTTGAAGCTTGAGGAGAAACAGGCGGCGGCAGCCACCGGCCAGATCCGCCTCGCCCACGCCTATCAGGAAACGCTGGCCCGCCACGACGTGACCGTTGCGCAAGTGCTGGTGACGCTGGAGGACACCGAGGAGCGGCGGCGGCACCTGAACGCCCGCAGCACCATCGACACCCTGCTGAAGCTGGGCGCCGTCCCGGTCATCAACGAGAACGACACCGTCGCCACCGCCGAGATCCGCTTCGGCGACAACGACCGTCTGGCCGCCCGCGTCGCCCAGATGATCAGCGCCGACACGCTGATCCTGCTGTCGGACATCGACGGGCTCTACACCGCCGACCCGCGCAAGGACCCGGACGCCACCCACATCCCGACGGTGCGCGAGCTGACCCCCGCCATCGTCGACATGGCCGGCGAGCCGCCGCCGGGCTACAGCAGCGGCGGCATGGTGACGAAGATCGCGGCGGCGCGGGTGGCGCTCGCCGCCGGCTGCCGCATGGTCATCGCCAAGGGCAAGCGCATGAACCCGCTGGCCGCGCTGGAGAAGCGCCCGGAGGACGGTGGCGCGCTCTGCACTTGGTTCCTGCCCTCG
The DNA here is from genome assembly GCF_003989665.1 of Azospirillum doebereinerae. Classification (GTDB taxonomy): domain Bacteria; phylum Pseudomonadota; class Alphaproteobacteria; order Azospirillales; family Azospirillaceae; genus Azospirillum; species Azospirillum doebereinerae. Next base: position 204,317 of record NZ_RZIJ01000004.1, read on the forward strand.
GCCGAGCCGTCGAGCGCCCGCAAGGCGTGGATCGCCGGGCACATGAACACCGCCGGGGTGCTGACCGTGGACGAGGGCGCCCTGCGCGCGCTCAACCACGGCGCCAGCCTGCTGCCGGCCGGGGTGACCGCCGTTTACGGCGAGTTCGACCGGGGCGACGTGGTGGTGGTGCGGGCGCTGGACGGGCGCGAGGTGGCGCGCGGCCTGACCGCCTACGCCGCCGAGGACGCCCGGCGCATCGCCGGCCGCAAGAGCCACGAGATCGAGGACGTGCTGGGCTACCGCGGCCGTGACGAGATCGTGCACCGCGACGATCTGGTGGTCCGGTGAGCGTTTCGGAACGCCCGCCGATCCGGGCGGTGCTGTGGGACATCGACGGCACGCTGATGGACAGCGAGCCGTGGCACCATCGCGCCATGATCGACGTCTGCCGGGGCTACGGCCATGAGCTGACCGAGGAGGAGTGCGCCGCCTCGGTCGGCGTCGCCTTCCGCGACTATTACCTCCAACTCCACGCGCGGCGCCCCCTGCCGGTCGCGATGGAGGATTGGGCGAACGAGATCAACGCGCTCTACGTCACCCGTGTCGCCGAGGTGCGCCCGCGCGACGGCGCCTTCGCGCTGGTGGAAGCCTTCGCGGCGCGCGGGCTGGCGCAGGCCTGCGTGTCGAACAGCGGGCGCGCGGTGGTCCAGGCCAACCTCGCGGCGATGGGGCTGGGGCATTTCCGCTTCGGGCTCAGCCGCGAGGACGTGGTCCACGGCAAGCCGCACCCGGAGCCCTACCTCAAGGCCGCCGGGATGCTGGGCCTGCCGCCGGAGGCCTGCGCGGTGATCGAGGACAGCCCGACCGGCGCCCGCAGCGCCATGGCGGCGGGCATGCTGACCATCGCATGGCCGCAGAGCCCGGCGGTCGTCTTCGACGCCGTGGACCATCTGGTGGAGGACCCGGCGTCGCTCGACTGGGACGCACTGTGCCGCCTCAGCCTTTCGTGACGAAGAAGTAGACCGTCATCGCCGCGCCGACGAGGATGACGAACTTGCGCAGCACCGGCGGCGGGATGCGGCGGGCCACCGCCGCCCCGGCGTAGCCGCCGGCCATCGCCGCGACCAGCATGATCAACGCTTCGTTCCAATAGACGGCCCCGCCCAGCACGAAGGCCACCACCGCCACCGCGTTCAGGCAGCCCGACACCAGGGTCTTCAGCCCGTTCATCGCGTGCAGGTCGGTCAGGCCGAAGACGCCCAGCGTCGCCAGGATCAGAATGCCGATCCCGCCGCCGAAATAGCCGCCGTAGACGGCGATGAAGAACTGCGTCACCAGCACCGCCGTGTGGCCGACCGTGCAGTTGCGCCGGATCCAGGCCGACGCCGTCGGGCCGAAGGCGAACAGCACGGTCGCGAACAGCAGCAGCCAGGGCACCACCGCCTCGAAGGTCCGCTGCGGCGTCCACAGCAGCAGCAAGGCCCCGATCAGCCCGCCGACCAAGCTGACGCCCAGGAAGGACGGCAAATGGACCTCGCGGATCTTCCCCAGCTCGCGCCGGTAGCCGTAGGCGCTGGCCAGCGCGCCCGGCGCCACCGCGACGGTGCTGGTGGCGTTGGCGTTCAGCGGCGGCACCCCGGCCAGGACCAGCGCCGGAAAGGTCAGGAAGCTGCCGCCGCCGGCCACGGCGTTGAGCACGCCGGCGAAGAAAGCGGAGACGATCAGCAGCAGCGTCAGCATCGGAGAACCCTGTCCGGCGGGGAAGCGGCGGCGACTATGCCCCAGCCCGCGCCCTCCGGCCCATTGTGTTTTCGTCGCAGCGGCCCCCCGCCCGCATGAGAGGAATTCGCCCGTGCCGCTTTCCCATCCGCGAACAATTCGTTAAGGTTCGCGTCCCTTTGACGGGCCATACCCTTTCACCAAGAGAGCGCCATGTCCGCCCTGCTCGACACCACCGACGCCTTGCACGATCAGATGCTGTCCCTCGGCCGCGCCGCTCGCGCCGCCTCGGCCGCGCTGGCGACCGTGCCAGGACCGGACAAGGATCGGGCACTACGGGCGGCCGCTGCGGCCATCCGTGCCCGTGCCGGCGCGATCAAGGCCGCCAACGAGGCCGACCTCGCCAACGCCCGCGACCTGTCCGGCCCCTTGCGCGAACGCCTGACGCTGGACGACAAGCGGATCGAGGCGATGGCCAAGGGCCTGGAGGACATCGCCGACTTCCCCGATCCCATCGGCGGCGTGCTGGCTGACTGGACGCGGCCCAACGGCCTGAACATCCAGCGCGTCCGCGTGCCGCTGGGCGTCGTCGGCATCATCTACGAGAGCCGGCCCAACGTGACCGCCGACGCGGGCGGCATCTGCCTGAAATCGGGCAACGCCGCCATCCTGCGCGGCGGCTCGGAAAGCGTGCGTTCCTCGCGCGCCATCGCGGAATGCCTGACCCAGGGCTTGCGCGAGGCCGGGCTGCCGGAGGCGGCGATTCAGCTCGTCCCCACCACCGACCGCGCGGCGGTCGGGCACATGCTGAAAATGCGCGACTTCATTGACGTGATCATCCCGCGCGGCGGCAAGTCGCTGATCCAGCGCATCGCCGACGAGAGCCGGGTGCCGGTCATCAAGCATCTCGACGGCAACTGCCACGTCTACGTCGACGCCGCGGCTGATCTGGAGAAGGCGCGCAAGGTCGTGCTGAACGCCAAGATGCGCCGCACCTCGATCTGCGGCGCCGCCGAGACGCTGCTGGTCGACCGCGCCATCGCCGACACGGCGCTGCCGCTGCTGGTGAAGGACCTGCTGGACGCCGGCTGCGCGGTGCGCGGCGACGAGGCCTCCCAGGCGGCCGACCCGCGCGTGACGCCGGTGGACGCAGCCGACTGGGACACCGAGTACCTCGACGCCATCATCGCCTGCGGCGTGGTGGACGGGGTGGACGGCGCCATCGACCACATCAACCGCCACAGCTCGCACCACACCGAGTCGATCCTGACGGAAGACGCGGCGACGGCCGAGCGGTTCCTCGGCCGGATCGACAGCGGCATCGTGCTGTGGAACGCCTCGACCCAGTTCGCCGACGGCGGCGAGTTCGGCATGGGCGCGGAGATCGGCATCTCCACCGACAAGTTCCACGCGCGTGGGCCGGTGGGCGCGGAGCAGTTGACCAGCTACAAGTATGTCGTGCGCGGCGATGGCCAGACGCGGCCGTAGTGAAAACGCCCTCTCCCGCCCCGGGAGAGGGAGGGGACCCGCCGCGAAGCGGTGGGAAGGGTGAGGGGCTATCGGAACATGGATTTGGTACCACAACCGATAGCCCCTCACCCTTTCCATGCTCCGCATGGGCCCCTTCCCTCTCTCGGGACGGGAGAGGGAAAAGCCGCAGTGGCAAAAGGGCCGGGCCTCTACTCCGGCCCCCATTGCGCCGGGTTGACCGTCGGCCTGCTCGGCGGATCGTTCAACCCGGCCCACGCCGGGCACCGGCACATCAGCCTCTTCGCCCTGAAGGCGCTGGGCCTCGACCGGGTGTGGTGGCTGGTCAGCCCGCAGAACCCGCTGAAGCCCGCCGCCGGCATGGCCGCCCTGCCCGAGCGTCTCGCCGAGGCGCGCCGGGTCGCCGCCCACCCGCGCATCGAAGCCACATCCATCGAGACCGCGCTCGGCACCCGCTACACCGCCGACACGCTGGCGGAGCTGACCCGCCGCTTCCCGAAAACACGCTTCGTGTGGTTGATGGGCGCGGACAATTTGCGGCAGATCCCCCTTTGGCGCCACTGGACGCGAATCTTCGAGTCGGTGCCGGTTGCGGTTTTCGCCCGTCCGACCTATTCTTTGAGTGCGTTGAGCGGCCAGGCCGCCCAGCGTTACATCCGTCGGCGGGTGTCCAAGCATGGGGTCAAGGGGCTGGCGCGCCGCAAGCGGCCGGCCTGGGTGTTCTTCCGAAACCCCCTGCACACGGCCTCGGCGACGGCGATCCGGCAGGCACGCGCCGCCGGACCGTGACACCGTTGCAAGAGGTTGGAACCATCACCACGCACACCGAAACGGCCGCGTCCGCTCCGCGGCCAGCCGCCGTTCCCCAGGTCCTGGAGCCCCAGGATCTGAAGGCGCTCATCGAACAGTCCCTCGGCGACGACCAAGCCGACGGCGTCACCGTCATCGACCTCGCCGGCAAGACCACCTTCGCGGATTACATGATCGTCGCCTCGGGCCGCAACACGCGGCACATCGGCGCCATGGCCGCCAAGCTGGCCGAAAAGCTCAAGCAGGCCGGTCTGCGCCGGGTCGAGATGGAAGGTCTCGAACAGGCCGACTGGGTGCTGGTCGATGCCGGGGACGTCATCGTCCACCTGTTCAAGCCCGAGGTCCGGACCTTCTACAACATCGAGAAGATGTGGGGTCTGGAACTGCCGACGCCGTCCGACACGGCCCGGCTGAGCGCCTGACGAACGACCGGGCGGAGGGCCGCGTTCCATGCGTCTGTGGCTCGCCGCCGTCGGGCGGTCGCGGGGTGGACCGACGCGCGACCTGTTCGACGAGTATGTCGGACGGTTGAGCTGGCCGTTCACCCTGAAGGAGGTCGAGGTGAAGAAACGCCTCTCCTCCGACGAATTGAAGCGGCAGGAGGCGGAACTCCTGCTCGCCGCCATCCCCGCCGGGGCCGTCGTCGTGGCGCTGGATGAGCGCGGCAAGGCGCTGCCCAGCGAGGCCTTCGCCGCGAAGATCGGCGACTGGCGCGACCGGGGGGCCGGCGACATCGCCTTCCTGATCGGCGGGGCCGACGGGCATGGCGACGCGGTGCGGGCGCGCGCCGATTTCCTGATGGCCTTCGGCCCGATGACCTGGCCGCACATGCTGGTGCGCGGCATGCTCGCCGAACAGATCTATCGGGCGCAGCAAATCCTGGCCGGACACCCATATCACAGATCCTGACGACCGAACGGCGCCGCCACGACGCGCCGAACCCCAACGCTCAAACCGTCCGCAAGAGGCACAACGCGATGACCGAAACGAACCGCCCCTCGACTCCCCCCAAGCCCGTCGTCCTCTGCATCCTGGACGGCTGGGGCTACCGCGAGGACCGGGACGACAACGCCATCGCGCAAGGCAACACGCCGCACTGGGACCGCCTGTGGGCCGGCGAGCCGACCGCCTTCCTCGACGCCAGCGAGGAGGAGGTCGGGCTGCCCAAGGGCCAGATGGGCAATTCCGAGGTCGGTCACATGAACATCGGCGCCGGCCGGGTCGTCCGCCAGGACCTCGTCATGATCGACCACGCCATCCTCGAAGGCGACCTGGAGCGCAACCAAGCGCTCTACGATCTGGTCAAGACGCTGCAGAAGACCGGCGGGCGCTGCCACCTGATGGGGCTGCTGTCGCCGGGCGGCGTCCACTCGCACCAGGAGCACATGGCGGCGCTGGCCGCGATCCTGTCGCGCGAGGGCGTGCCGGTCGCCATCCACGCCTTCACCGACGGCCGCGACGTGCCGCCCCAGAGCGCCAAGGATCAGGTCGCCGAATTCATGGCCGACGTGTTCGAACTGCCCGGCGTCGAGGTGGCGACGGTGATCGGCCGCTACTACGCGATGGACCGCGACAAGCGCTGGGACCGCGTCGCCAAGGCCTACGCCGCGATGACCTTCGCGCAAGGGGAGCGCGCCGCCGACCCGATGGAAGCCATCGAGCAGAGCTACGCCGCCGGCCAGCACGACGAGTTCATCCTGCCGACGATCGTCGGCGACTATGACGGGATCAAGGACGGCGACGCCATCCTGATGGCGAACTTCCGCGCCGACCGGGCGCGCGAGATCCTCGCCGCCTACGTCGAGCCGGCCTTCGACGGCTTCGACCGTGGCGCGCTGCCCAGCCTGTCGGCGGCGGTCGGGATGGTCGAGTACTCCTCGGGCCTCGCCAAGCTGATGACCACCCTCTTCCCGCCCAAGACCCTGACCAAGGTGCTGGGCGAGGTGGTGTCCGACGCCGGCCTGAAGCAACTCCGCATCGCCGAGACCGAGAAGTACCCGCACGTCACCTTCTTCTTCAACGGCGGCGAGGAGCGGGTCTACCCCGGCGAGGACCGCATCCTGGTCCAGTCGCCCAAGGTCGCGACCTACGACCTCCAGCCCGAGATGTCGGCGGCCGAAGTCACCGACAAGCTGGTGGCGGCGGTCGATTCGGGCAAGTACGACCTGATCGTGGTGAACTATGCCAACCCCGACATGGTCGGCCATTCCGGCATCCTCGCCGCCGCGATCAAGGCGGTCGAGGCGGTGGACGCGAGCGTCGGCCGGCTGGAGGCGGCGGTGCGCCGCGCCGGTGGCGCCATGCTGATCACCGCCGACCACGGCAATTGCGAGCTGATGAAGGACCCGGAGAACGGCGGACCGCACACCGCCCACACGCTGGACAAGGTGCCGCTGGTGCTGGTGAACGGCCCGGCGGGCGCCCGCATCGGCAGCGGCCGTCTGGCCGACCTCGCGCCGACGCTGCTGGACCTGCTGGGCCTGCCTCAGCCGGCCGAGATGACCGGCCGCAACCTGCTGACCCGCGACGCCGCCCGCGCGGCGGCGGAGTAAGGACGGCATGGCGGGTCCCCAGGACCTGTGCCCTCTCCCGTCCCGGGAGAGGGAGGGGACCCATGCGGAGCATGGGGAGGGTGAGGGGCTATCGGGCGTGGTACGCAATCCATGTTCCCATAGCCCCTCACCCTTCCCGCTTCGCGGGCCCCTTCCCTCTCCCGGGGCGGGAGAGGGAGTCATGGCCGGGATCGTCGTCGCGCTGACCCTTCTGACCACCCCCGCCCACGCCCAGACCGAAGCGCCCGGCGCGGCGCTCAAGCGGGTCGAGCAGGAACTCCAGGCCGACACCCAGCGCCGCAAGGATCTCGACCTCCGTTCCCAAGCGCTGCAGAAAGAACTCGACGGCCTGCGCGGCCAGTTGATCGGCCTCGCAGACCAAGCCCGCGCCCAGGAGCGCGACCTCGACGCCCTGGAGGACTCCCTCGCCGCCCTGGAGGCCGAGGAGCACGACCGCAGCGCCCGGCTCGACGGTGAGCGCCAGCAGATCGCCTCGCTGCTCGGCGCCCTGCAACGGCTGGCCCGCGTGCCGCCGGAAGCGGCGCTGGCCCGCCCCGACAATCCCGTGGATACGCTGCGCTCCGCCCTGCTGCTGCGCGACACCGTGCCAACGCTGCGCGCCCGCGCCGACGCGCTGACCGCCGCCCTGACCGCCTTGTCGGAGACCCGCGAGAAGCTGGTCGCCCAACGGGCCAAGGCGCTCGCCACCCGCACCGCGCTGGCCGGCAAGCAGGCCGAGATGGCCCGGCTCGTCGCCCGCCGCGAGGCGCTGTCGCGCCAGACCGAGGAGGAGCGCGTCCAGGTCGCCCAGCGCATGGGCAGCCTCGCCGGTCAGGCCACCGACTTGCGTCAACTGATGGACCGCATCGAGGCCGAGCGCCGCGCCGCCGCCGAGGCCGCCGCCAAGCGCGAGGCCGAACGCCGCGAGGCGGAAAGGCGCGAGGCCGAGCGCCGCCTCGCCGAAAAACGCGAGGCCGAACGGAAACTCGCCGCCCAGAAGGAGGCCGAGCGCAAGGAGGCCGAGCGCAAGCTGGCCGAGCTGCGCGCCGCCGAGCAGAAGGCCGCCGCGCTGAAAGCCGCCGAGGAGCAGCGCGCCAAGGACGAGGCCGCCAGGGAGGCCGCCCGCGAGGCCAGCGAACGCGCGTTGGCGGCCCGCCGTGCGCCGGCCGCTCCGCCCTCCTCACCCTCCGGCGACGCTCCTCCGGCCATCGCCGGGATGACGCTGCCGGCCGGCGGGCGGCTGACCACGCGCTACGGCGAGACCGACCGATTCGGGGCGTCCAGCCGGGGCGTCACCGTGCAGACCCGCGCCGGAGCGACCGTCGTCGCGCCACAAAGCGGGTCGATCATGTTCGCTGGACCCTTCAAGGGGTATGGGCTGATCTTGATCGTGGAACACGGCAATGGATATCATAGTTTGATTGCGGGTTTGGGCCGGATCGACACGGCCGTCGGCAAACGGGTCGCCACCGGGGAACCGGTGGCGGTCATGCCGGCGGACGGCAGTCCGGATCTCTATTTCGAGCTGCGACGAAACGGTCAGCCGATCAATCCGCAGCGCGGGTTCGGCGTCCCCGAGGGGAAAGGACAAGGGTAGATGAGGATGATCAAGCGTGCCGCCACGGCGGCGGCCCTGGTGTTTCTGGGAGCCGGCGTCGCCACCGTCACCGCGCAGTCCAGCAATTCGTCGGAGACCTACCGGCAATTGAACCTGTTCGGTGACGTCTTCGAGCGCGTCCGTGCCGAATACGTGGAGCAGGTCACCGACGAACAGCTGATCGAATCGGCGATCAACGGGATGCTGACCTCGCTGGATCCGCATTCGAGCTATCTGAACAAGAAAAGCTTCCAGGACATGCAGGTGCAGACCCGGGGCGAGTTCGGCGGGCTCGGCATCGAGGTCACGATGGAGAACGGCCTCGTCAAGGTCGTCTCGCCCATCGACGAGACGCCGGCCTTCCGCGCCGGGCTGCAGCCGGGCGACTACATCGTCCAGCTCAACGGCGAGGCGGTCATGGGCCTCAGCCTGAACGACGCGGTCGAGAAGATGCGCGGGCCGGTGGGCAGCGAGTTGAAGGTGACGATCCGCCGCGGCGACGCCGGCGAGCCGTTCGAGGTCTCGCTGACCCGCGCCGTCATCAAGGTGCAGTCCGTCCGCTTCCGCACCGAGGGCGACATCGGCTACATCCGCATCACCAGCTTCAACGAGCAGACCCAGAGCGGGCTGGAGAAGGCGCTGACCTCCCTCCAGCAGCAGCTCGGCGACAAGCTGAAGGGCTACGTGCTGGATCTGCGCAACAACCCCGGCGGCCTGCTCGACCAGGCGGTGTCGGTGTCGGACACCTTCCTCGACAAGGGCGAGATCGTGTCGACCCGCGGCCGCAAGTCGGAGGAGGGCACCCGCTTCAACTCCAAGGCGGGTGACCTCGCCAAGGGGCTGCCGATGGTGATCCTGATCAACGGCGGCTCGGCCTCGGCGTCGGAAATCGTCGCCGGCGCGCTGCAGGACCACAAGCGCGCCATCGTCATGGGCACCCAGTCCTTCGGCAAGGGGTCGGTGCAGACCATCATCCCGCTGCCCGGCCACGGCGCCATGCGGCTGACCACGGCGCGCTACTACACGCCGTCGGGCCGCTCGATCCAGCAGCTCGGCATCACCCCGGACATCGAGGTGCACGTCGCCAAGCTGGAGGATCTGGAGGCCAACGCCGCCGCACGGCGCCGCGAGGCCGACCTGAAGGGCGCGCTGCGCAACACCGACCCGGCCAACCAGAACCGGGCGCCCAGCCCGGCGACGACCAAGCCGCCGGCCGGCGCGCCCGGAGGCCCCGCGACGCCGGGCACCCCCGGTGCCAGCAACACCACGCCCGCCACCCCGCCCGCACCGGGCGCCGCCGCTCCGGCGCCGGGGGCCGCCCCCGCCACGCCGCCCGCCGCGGCTCCGGTCGATCCGGACGCCCCGGTTCCGGCGGCGGCGAACGGGCAGCCGCCCTTCGACTTCCAGCTCGCCCGCGCGCTGGATCTGTTGCGCGGCGTGGCGCTGTTCCAGTCGCGCGCCGCCGCGCGCTGACCGGAAGGAAGGACCGACGTGAAGGCTCCCGCCCTGCTCGGCCGCCTGAAGTTCGACGTCCGGGGCGGTTTCCGCCCCGGCGCCGGCTGGCTGGCGCGTCTCCGGCGCAGGCGGGATCCCCACGCCGACCTGGGTGACGACGACGATGACGCCCCGCGCCGGCCACCGCCCAAAGCCTTGCTGGGCGCCGTGGCGGGTGTGGTGCTGGCGTTCGGCGGTCTCGCCGGATGGCTGGCGCTGAACGGCGCCGAGACCACCGAGGCGTGGGAGGCCGGAATCCCCAAGGTGACGGTAGCGGTCAAGCCGGCCGCGCCGTCCCCGACGAAAGCCCCGGCAACTCCCCCGGCCCAGACACAGGCTCAAACGCCGGCCCAAGCTCAACCGCCCGCTCCGTCGGCCGCGCAGACGCCGGCCCAGCCGGCCGTCCCGCCGCCGCCGCTGACCGCCGCCGCCCCGCTGGCGCTGCCCGACGCGGCGGCGCCGAACGTCGTCCTGACGCCCGCCCCGGTTCCGGGACTGGTCGAGGACAGCCGCAACGGCCCGCTGCCGAAGATCGCCCAGGACGGGCGCCTGCCCTGGCAGGTCTACGCCCGCCCCTTCCCGGCCGCCGATAAGCGCCCGCGCATCGCCATCGTGATGGCCGACATGGGCATCAGCGGCGTCACCACCAACAACGCCCTGGCCAAGCTGCCGGTCGGCGTGACGCTGGCCTTCGTGCCCTACGCCGAACGGCTCGACAACTGGGTGGAGCGCGCCCGCACCAAGGGGCACGAGGTCATGCTCGCGGTCCCGATGGAGCCGCAGAACTACCCGCGCGACGATCCCGGCCCCAACGCGCTGCTGACCATGCTGGCCCCCGACCGCAACCTGGAACGGCTGGAATGGTCGCTCGGCAAGGCGGTCGGCTATGTCGGCATCACCAGCACGACGGGCAGCAAGTTCACCGCCAACCAGAACGCCGTCCAGCCGATGATCGACGCCTTGAAGGCGCGCGGCCTGCTGTTCGTGGACGCCCGCGCCAACCCCAAGAGCATCGCCGGCCCGCTCGCCACCCTGGCCGGGGTGCCGCGCGCGCTGGCCGACCGCACCATCGACCGCGACCTGTCGCGCGGCGCCATCGACGACCAGCTTCGCGAGCTGGAAGGGCTGGCAAAGGCGAACGGCGCGGCGGTCGGCATGGCCTCGCCCTACCCCACCACCATCGAGCGCATCAACCTGTGGATGACGGCGCTGTCCGACCGGGGCTTCGTGCTGGCCCCGGTGTCGGCGGTGGTCAACATCCAGAAGCAATAAGAAGAGCCGCCATGAAGACGCCGATCGCCCGCGACGCTTTGCCCTACCGCCCCTGCGTCGGGATCATGCTGCTGAACGACGCGGGCCGGGTCTTCGTCGCCCGCCGTTGCGGCTCGGAGGCCGACTGGCAGATGCCCCAGGGCGGCATCGACACGGGCGAGGACGCCCGCACCGCCGCCTTCCGCGAGCTGGAGGAGGAAATCGGCACCGCCAAGGCCGACTTCATCGCCATGACCGCCGCGCCGCACCGCTACGACCTGCCCGACGACCTGCTGGGCAAGGTGTGGAAGGGCCGCTGGCGCGGGCAGGAGCAGATGTGGATGCTGGCCCGTTTCACCGGCGCCGAATCGGACATCCGCCTCGACACCGACCATCCCGAGTTCGACGCGTGGAAGTGGATCGATGCCGAGGAACTGCCCGGCCTGATCGTCGCCTTCAAGCGCCCCGTCTATGAATCCGTGCTGGCCGAGTTCCGGCCCCTGATCGCCGTGCGGAAGGCCTGAACCGGCGGGACGCTCAAACCCTTGTCCCAAAAATGATTGCGGTTCGTCCCGAGTTCCAAGACCCTTCTCCGTGTGGCAGAGTTCCGGACTTAACGAATCCTTGAGTCCGATCTGGCACCGTCCGGATCCGGCGCAGGACCTGGGACCGGGTGTCCGGAAGAGCGGAGAGGTGGCGTGACCCTGATCAAATGGAGCGAAGAGGGCGGGCGGGTGCGCCTGGGCCTGCCCAGCGACCTCGATTTGCCGATGGCGCAGCCCCTGCTGGACAGCCTGCGGGCCGGCTTCGCCGCGTCCGCCGACGTGACCGTCCAGGCCGACGCGGTGGAGCGGGTCAGCGCCGCCTGCGTGCAGGCGCTGGTCGTGGCGTCTCGCGACGCGTCGGGGCGTGGAGCCGCCTTCGCGGTCGCCGGCCCGTCCGAGGTTCTGACCGAGGCCTGCGAGGATTTGGGCCTCGCGGCGTGGCTGAAGCAATGGAGCGCAGCGTGAAGAAGAAGGTTCTGACGGTCGACGATTCCCGCACCATGCGCGACATGGTGGCCTTCACGCTGAAGGGTGCCGGCTACGAGGTGGTGGAGGCGGCGGACGGCCAGCAGGCGATGACCGCCATCGCGGCCAACAAGGTCGATCTGGTCATCACCGACCTGAACATGCCGGTGATGGACGGGCTGACCCTGATCCGCAAGCTGCGCGCCATCCCGGCGCACCGCACGCTGCCGATCCTGATGCTGACCACCGAGGCCGACGACAAGAAGAAGGCCGAGGGACGCTCCGCCGGGGCGACCGGCTGGATCGTCAAGCCCTTCAACCCGGACAAGCTGGTGTCCGTGGTGCAGAAAGTGTGCGGCTGACCCGGCTTAAGCGGGCGACGGGGGAAAGCTCCATGGACGATCTGAGCCGGTTCAAGCAGACCTATTTCGACGAGAGCGCCGAGCTGCTGGCGGTCGCCGAGGCCGGGCTGCTGCGCCTTGCCCCCGGCGACGTGGACATGGACGAGGTCAACGCGATCTTCCGCGCCGTCCACTCCATCAAGGGCGGCGGCGGCGCCTTCGGCTTTTCCGAGCTGGTCGCCTTCGCCCACGAGTTCGAGACGGTGATGGACGGCGTGCGCAACGCCACCATCCCGGTCAGCACCGCCCTGGTGGACACGCTGATCCGCGCCAACGACGTGCTGGGCCAGATGCTGGGCTACGCCGGCGAGGAGGTCGAGGCGCCGCCCGGCACCACCGACGCCTCGGTCGCCGCCCTGCGCCGTTACCTGGAGGCCCACCCGGAGCCGGAGGCCGCCGCTGAACCCGCCGCCCCGGTCGCTGCCCCGGCCCCGGCTATCAGCCTTCCCGACGACGAGGACGACGAGGCCGGCATCTTCGGCGACGCGCTGGCCGCGATCAGCGCCGCGCGCGACGCCCAGGCTCCCGCCGCCGACGCGGTTCCGCCCGGCAAGGTCCGCTGGACCATCGTCTTCCGCCCCAAGGCCGAGCTGCTGCTGTCCGGCAACGAGCCGACCTTCATGCTGCGCGCGCTGCGCCGGCTGGGCGAGGCCGAGATCGTCTGCCACCTCGACCGGTTGCCGACCCTGCGCGACCTCGACGCCGAGCTGCTGTACCTGTCCTGGACGGTGACCCTGATCGCCGACCCGGCTATCGGGCGCGACCGTATCGACGACGTGTTCGAGTTCGTCGCCGACGAATGCGACATCCAGATCGTCGCCGAGGCTCCGCTGCCGGCGGTGGTGGAGCCCGCCGCCCCGCCCGAGCCGGTCCAGCCGGCGCCGTCGGTCCCCGCCGTCGCCGCTCAAGCCACGCCTCCGGCCGCCCCGGCGAACGTCGAGCCGGCCACGACCTCCGTCCCGCCGGGCGCCAAGCCCGCCGATCCGGCCAAGCCGCGGTCCGCCCCCGGCGGCAACGGCGGCGAGCACGCCGGCCCGGCCCACCAGACCATCCGCGTCGATCTGGAAAAGATCGACCGGCTGGTCAACATGGTCGGCGAGATGGTCATCACCCAGGCGATGATCGCCGAGCATGTCCGCGACCTGCCCCCCGGCCAGTTCCAGGAACTGATGGAAGGGCTGGAGCAATTGGCCCAGCACACCCGCGAGCTGCGCGAGAGCGTGATGTCGATCCGCGCCCAGCCGGTGTCGAGCGTCTTCTCGCGCATGCCGCGCCTGGTCCGCGAATGCGCCGCCGTGACCGGCAAGGAGGTGATGCTGGTCACCTCGGGCGAGAACACGGAAGTGGACAAGACGGTGGTGGAGAACCTCGTCGATCCGCTGACCCACATGATCCGCAACTCGATCGACCACGGGCTGGAAAGCCCCGACGAGCGCGAGCGCGCCGGCAAGCCGCGCGCCGGCACCGTGCATCTCTCGGCCCAGCACCGCTCCGGCCGCATCGTCATCGAGATCACCGACGACGGGCGCGGCATCAACCGCGCCAAGGTGCTGTCCAAGGCCATCGAGAAGGGGCTGGTCCAGCCCGGCGCCAGCATGACCGACGAGGAGATCGACCATCTGATCTTCCTGCCCGGCTTCTCCACCGCCGACCAGGTGTCGAACCTGTCGGGGCGCGGGGTGGGCATGGACGTGGTGCGGCGGAACATCTCGTCGCTCGGCGGGCGGATCGGAGTCTATTCGACGCCGGGCGAGGGCTCGCGCTTCGTGCTGTCGCTGCCGCTGACGCTGGCGGTGCTCGACGGCATGGTGGTCTCGGTCGGCGAGGAGCGCTTCGTCCTGCCGCTGACCAACATCGTGGAGAGCCTGCGGCCCAAGCCCGCCGACCTGCACGGGCTGGTCAACAAGTGCGATGTCATGATGGCGCGCGGCGAATACGTCCGGCTGGTCCACCTGCACCGGCTGTTCGGCATCCCCGGCGCCATCGACGACGCCACCCAGGGGCTGGTCGTGCTGGTGGAGACGGAGGACGGCTCGCGCCTGGGGCTCGTGGTCGACGAGATCCTCGGCCAGCAGCAGGTCGTCATCAAGAGCCTGGAATCGAACTTCCGCCGGCTCGACGGGGTCGCCGCCGCGACCATCCTGGGGGACGGGCGTGTCGCCCTGATCCTGGACGTCGCCGGCCTGCGGGAGATGAGCCGGCACACCGGCGACACCGGCTCGCGCCCGCCCGCCCCGGCGGCGGCGCTGCCGGCACCCGATCACACGCGTCAACGCCAAACGGTCTGAGGCCCAGCGATGAGCAGTTCCATGGCACTCGCCACCGTCGGGGGCAGCCGCACCGACGCCCTGTCCCTCAACGGGACGGAGGACCAGTACGTCACCTTCACCGTCGGCGCCGAGGAATACGGCGTCAACATCCTGGCAGTTAGGGAAATCCGCGGCTGGACACCGGAAAGCCGGCTGCCCAATCTGCCGGACTACGTGCGCGGCGTCATCAACCTGCGCGGCATCATCATCCCGATCTTCGACCTGCGCGCCCGTTTCGGCGGCGGGGCCACCGACGTGACCAAGCGCCACGTCGTCGTGGTCATGCAGGTGGGGGAACGCACGCGCGGCATTCTGGTGGACGCGATCTCGGACATCCTGGCCATCGGCCAGGACGCGATCAAGCCGCCGCCGGACGTGGACAGCGGGCTGATCGACGCCGAATACCTCAGCGGCCTCTACACCGCCGAGAGCCGCATGGTGACGCTGCTGAACGTGGACAAGCTGTTCACCAACGAGCATGGCGAACAGGACACCGGCAACAAGGCGGCCACCGCCACCGACTGAGGGCGTCCCGACGCCGGGGTCCGGTGCGCGGGTGGGCGCGAAAACAGGCGAAACGGGAGGCTCCCCATGGCCATGAACACGACCACCGGCGCCGGATCCGTCCTGCGCAACCTGGGAATCGCCAAGCGCCTGTGGCTGGTCTTCGGCCTGCTGCTGGTGCTGATCGCCGCCCAGTCGGCCATCGGGGTCTTCGGCCTGACCGGGCTGAACCGGCAGGTCGAGACGGTCACCGCGTCCGGCGAGCTGGCGGTCTTCGCCAAGGATCTGGAAACGCGGTTGGCCAACCAGCGCATCCAGGGCCGCGACTACCTCGCCACCGGCAACGTCGAGTCCCTGAACCGCCAGCGCGCGCTGCGCGCCGACTTCGACCAGGCGATGGCCGACCGGCAGGCGCTGCTGAAGGCGTCGTCCCAGGCCGCCGCCTTCGCCGATCTGGCCACCCAGCACGCCGACTACCACAACCAGTTCGAACTGATGCGCGAGCTGCGCGACCGGGCCGACCGCACCCTGCACGAGCGCATGGACCCGCTGGGCGCCCGCGTGACCACGACGCTGGACCAGTTGGTCGACGTCATCCGCGCCACCGGCGACAAGGACGCGGCGCTCCAGGCGCAGGACATCGAGAAGGACTGGATCACCACCCGCTTCGCCGCCAACCGGGCGCTGGGCCTGAAGGACGCCGCCGCCGCGACCCAGGTCGAGGTCCAGGGCAAGGAGATGGACAGGGATCTAGCCGATCTGCTGCCCCTGTTCCGCACCAACGCCGCCATCGCCGCGCCCCTGCGCGAGGTCGAGGCGCGCTCGGCCGAGTACCGCGCCGCCTTCCAGGAGGCCATCGCCGCCAACGCCGCCATCGGGCAGCGCTCGGCCGAGGTTGGAAAGGTCATCACCCGCATCAACGACACCATCAACGGCATCGTCGCCGCGATCCAGGCCGACCAGACCGCCGTCCAGGCCGCCGCCGCCCATGAGGCGACCTTCGACATCCGCCTGACGCTGGGGCTGGGGCTGCTGTCGCTTCTGATCGGCGTGGTGGCGGCCAACCGGATCGGCGCCTCGATCACCGGCCCGGTGACCGGCATCCGCGCCGTGATGGCCGAGCTGACCGCCGGCAAGCTGGCCGTCACCGTCCCCCACACCGACGCCCGCGACGAGCTGGGCGACATGGCCCGCGCGGTCGAGGCGTTCAAGGACGAGGCGGTCGCCGCCGTCCGCTCGCGCATCGCGCTGGACAGCGTGTCGGCGAACATCATGATGGCCGATCCCGATGGCCGCATCCTCTACGCCAACGCCGCCATCCTGGACATGTTCGCCAGCGCCGAGGCCGACCTGAGGAAGGACCTGCCGGAGTTCGACGCCAAGACGCTGATCGGCCGCGACTTCGACCTGTTCCACCGCGACCCGGGCCACCAGCGCCGCCTGCTGGCGAACCTGACCCAGACCCACCGGGGCCTTGCCAAGGCCGGCGGGCGCACCTTCCAGGTCGTCGCCAACCCGGTGGTCAGCCGCCGGGGCGAAAAGCTCGGCACCGTCGTCGAGTGGCGCGACCTGACCACCGAACTCGCCATCGAGGCCGAGATCGGCGCCATCGTCGAGCAGGCGGTGCGCGGCGATTTCAGCCGCCGCCTCGACCTCGCCGGCAAGACCGGCTTCTTCCGGCTGGTCAGCGAGGGCATCAACCGCCTGTCCACCAACGTCTCCGGCGTGACGGAGGAGCTGGCCTCCACCCTGGAATCCCTGTCGCGCGGCGACCTGACCCGGCGCATCGACAAGCAGTACGAGGGCGTGTTCCAGCGCCTGAAGGACGACTTCAACAACACCGTCGTCCAGCTCTCCGGCATCGTGACGCGGATCGACACCGCCGCCGACTCCATCGCCGTCGCCAGCCGCGAGGTCGCCGCCGGCAGCCTCGACCTGTCCGAGCGCACCGAGCAGCAGGCCTCCTCGCTGGAGGAGACCGCCGCCAGCATGGAACAGCTCGCCGCCACCGTCCGCTCCAACGCCGAGAACGCCCAGCAGGTCAACAGCTTCGCCACCGAGGCACGCGCCGCGGCATCGCGCGGCGGGCAGGTCGCCGAGAGCGCGGTCGAAGCGATGCGCAAGATCGAGGGGTCGTCGCAGAAGATCTCCGACATCATCGGGGTGATCGACGAGATCGCCTTCCAGACCAACCTGCTGGCGCTGAACGCGGCGGTGGAGGCGGCGCGGGCCGGCGACGCGGGCCGTGGCTTCGCCGTGGTGGCGCAGGAGGTGCGTCAACTGGCCCAGCGCTCCGCCCAGGCGTCCAAGGAGATCAAGGCGCTGATCCTCGACAGCGGCGCCCAGGTGCGCGACGGCGTCGATCTGGTGCGCTCGGCCGGGAGCGCCCTGACCGAGATCGTCACCGGCATCGGCCGCGTCGCCGATCTGGTCGGCGAGATCGCGCGCGCCACCGCCGAGCAGGCGTCGGGCCTGGACGAGGTCAACACCGCCGTCGCCCAGATGGACGAGATGACCCAGAAGAACGCCGCGCTGGTCGAGGAAAGCACCGCCGCCGCCCGCTCCCTTGAGGATCAGGCCGACCAGCTTCGTCAACAGATGACCTACTTCACGCTCGACCGGGCTGGCGACGCCCGCCGCCGCCGCGCCTAAGACTGACAGCCCCCAATGACCGAACCCGCGTTCCTCCCGCCCGCCGATGCCGACGACAACGCCAGCTCCCTTGGCCGCCTCCCCGGCCGGGCGCGGGAGTTCCGGTTCGAGCGGCACCATTTCGACCGGATCGCCCGGCTGCTGCACCAGCTGGCCGGCATCGCGCTGGCCGCGCACAAGGTCGAGATGGTCTACGCGCGGCTCGCCCGCCGGCTGCGCGACCTGCGGCTGCCCGATTTCGACGCCTATTGCGCGCTGCTCGACAGCGAGGAGGGGGCCAAGGAGATCGGCTTCCTGGTCAACGCGCTGACCACCAACCTGACCAGCTTCTACCGCGAATCCCACCACTTCGCGTTCCTGGAACAGACCGTCCTGCCCGAGTTGCGCGCCCGCAACGCCGGGGTGCCGAAGCCCCGGCTGCGCGTCTGGTCGGCCGGCTGCTCCTCGGGGCCGGAGCCCTACAGCATCGCCATGGTGCTGGCCTCCACGCTGGGGCCGGATCTGCGGCGCTGGGACGCCCGCATCCTGGCGACCGACATCGACACCCACATGGTGGAGACCGCCCGGCGCGGCGTCTACGCGGCCGAGGGCACATCGGGCATCCCGCCGGCCATCCGCACCCGCTACACCGAGCCCGCCATGCTGAACGGCGAGCCCGCCATCGCGATGAGCGAGGAGCTCAAGCGGCTGATCACCGTCAAGCCGCTGAACCTGCTGGAACGCTGGCCGATGTCCGGTCCGTTCGACGCGATCTTCTGCCGCAACGTGCTGATCTACTTCGACCGCCAGGGCCGCACCCAGGTGATAGAAAGCTTCTCCCGTCTGCTGGCGAGTGGCGGCTACCTGTTCCTGGGGCATTCGGAGAGTCTGTACGGCGTGTCGAACAGCTTCCGCCAAGCTGGCCCGACCATCTACCAGAAGGTCTGAGCGATGACCGGCCGCCTCCAGCGCCGCGCCGCTCTCGCCGCCATCGCCGGCCAGACCCTGCCTCAACCGGCGGCGACCGAAACCTCGTTGCCGCGCCGGCTGGGCAGCGGGCGCTACTACAACGCCGAATTCAAGGCCGACACCGTCAAGGTCTTCCTGGGCCAGCACGAGGTCAGCGACCGGCCGGACGTGATGATGGCGACGACGCTGGGCTCCTGCGTCGCCGCCTGCGTCCATGACCCGGTGCGCGGGGTCGGCGGCATGAATCACTTCCTGCTGCCCGACCTGCCGGAAACGGAACTGCGCGGCGACGGCGCCGCCGCGCGCTACGGCTCGGTCGCCATGGAGCGGCTGATCAACGCGCTGCTGGCCTTGGGGGCGGAGCGCCGGCGCCTCCAGGTCAAGCTGTTCGGCGGCGCCCGCGTCATCGAGTCCAGCTACGACATCGGCGGCTTGAACAGCCGCTTCGCGCTGGAGTATGTGCGAACGGAGGGGCTGACGCTCGCCGGGCACGACCTGGGGGGCGCGTCGCCACGCCGCATCCATTATTTTCCACACTCCGGACGTGCGATGCGCCGTATGCTGCGCCCCGAGGCCGCGACCGAGACAATGACCCAGGAAAGGCGTTTCATGTCCGATCTGCGGCGGCAGCCGGTGGATGGCGACGTGGAACTGTTCGACCCCGGCCTTTCGGGAGGCAACTGAGAAAATGGCACGCCCCATCCGTGTCGTGATCGTCGACGACAGCGCGTTGATGCGCGAGATGCTGAAGGACATCCTGACCAACGAGCCGGGAATCGAGGTCGCCGGGGTCGCCCGCGACGCCGCCGAGGCGCGTCAGGTCATCAAGGTCGCCAACCCCGACGTGGTCACGCTGGACGTCGAGATGCCGGGGATGGACGGTTTGTCCTTCCTGGAAAAGATCATGACGCTGCGGCCGACGCCGGTCATCATGATCTCCTCGCTGACGCGGGAGGGGTCCGACGCCGCCATCCGCGCGCTGGAGCTGGGGGCGGTCGACTGCCTCGCCAAGCCCGGCGGCTCCGACGGCAAGGGCTTCGAGGAGACCGCGCGGGAGCTGGTGACCAAGATCCGCGTCGCCGCCACCGCGCGGCTGTCGATGCGCCGCCCCCCCACCGCGCCGGCCACGCTGCCGGCGCCGCGCCGCGCCGGGATCGGCGGGCGGCTGGTCGCCATCGGCGCCTCGACCGGCGGGGTGGAGCGCATCCGCGACGTGCTGGCCGTGATGCCGGCCGATTGCCCGCCCATCGTCATCACCCAGCACATGGGGCCGGGCTACGTCGCCAGCTTCGCCGCCCGGCTCGACCGGCTGTCGGCGCCCGCGGTGCAGGTCGCGACGCACGGCGCGCGGCTGGCCCCCGGCCTCGTCTACATCGCCCCCGGCGACCGCCACCTGACCGTCGCCCGCGACGGCACCGGCCTCGTCTGCCACATCCAGGACAGCCCGCCGGTCACCGGCCACCGCCCGTCGGTGGACGTGCTGTTCGGCTCGGTCGCCAAGGCCGCCGGCCACAACGCGGTCGGCGTCATCCTGTCCGGCATGGGCCGCGACGGCGCCGTTGGCATGAAGGCGATGCGCGACGCCGGCGCCCACACCATCGGGGAGCAGGAATCGAGCTGCGTCGTCTACGGCATGCCGCGCATGGCCTTCGAGGCCGGCGGCGTCGCCGTGGAATTGCCCCTGCACCAGATCCCCGCCGAGATGCTGCGCGCCTACGACGCCATCGGCGAGCGGCCCCGCGCCTGACGCGGAGGAATTGAGGAAGATGACCATGGCTTTCGACGGCGCAACGCAGAAGACCGACACCCCGAACGGCGGCGGGCCGGACGGCAAGGTCGCCGTCACCACCGAACTGCTGTCCACATGGCTCGGCTTCGCCGACGTCCAGCGCCGCACGCTGGATGTGGTGCAGGGCGAGCTGACGCGCACCTCCACGACCGTGGAGAATGCCACGCTCGACCTGTCCGACCGTTTCCGCCAGCTGGCGGAGAAGGCGCTGGAGCAGTCGGAGAGGGTCGAGCAGATCGTCCAGCTCGCGGGATCGGTGTCCATCGACGGCGAACGGGTGCCGATGGACCAGCTGGTCGTCGGCATGCAGGACATGATCACCGACATGGTGAGCAACATCGTCACCCTGTCGCGCCACGCCATGAGCATGGTCTACCTGCTGGACGACGTGCAGAAGGACGTCGGCGACCTGGAGAAGGCGATCGGCGACATCGACGCCATCAACCGCCAGACCAACTTCCTGGCGCTGAACGCCACCATCGAGGCGAGCCGGGCCGGCGAGGCCGGGCGCACCTTCGCCGTGGTGGCGCAGGAGGTGCGGCACCTCTCGCGCTCCACCGGCGAGCTGGCGGACCGCATGCGCAACAAGGTGACGGCGGTGGTCAAGGGCGTGCGCAACGGCCACGACATCCTGCGCCAGATCGCCAACACCGACATGTCGCCGCAGATGCTCGCCAAGGAGCGGGTCGATAAGACCATGGACAGCCTGGTGGAGCAGACCTCCCATTTCCAATCGGTGCTGGAGACGGCGGCCGGCGTGTCGTCGGACATGTCCTCCACCATCGCGCACGTCATCACCGGCATGCAGTTCCAGGACCTGACCAAGCAGCGCATCGAGGCGATCAACGACAGCCTCGCCATCATGGGCGCCGGGCTGGCCGAGCTGGAAACCCGCATCCGCGCCCAGATCCCGCCCGGAATCGGCGCGCAGGAACCGCAGGAATGGTTGAACCATCTGCTCGACCGGTTCACGCTCAGCGAGATGCGCGAGCGCTTCGTCCGCCGGCTGCTGCTGGAGGGCACGGCGCTCGACGAGAACGGCGTGCTTGACGTGGACGCTGGGGCTGGCGACAGTTCCGGCGGCGACATCGAACTGTTCTGACATGAAAATTGCCACGAATAGACGAATAATAACAACGAATTGAGGATCACTCGGCCATGGATTACGGTGTTGAGCAGCGCGACCAGGAAGCCGTCGTCCGCCTGCGCGGGCGCCTGACCTTCAACGACCACGCCAAATTGCGGGCGCTGATCGGCGAGATGGCGCAGAACAAGGCCAAGCGGCAGGTTCTCGACCTGTCGTCGCTGGAATTCGTGGATTCCGCGGGCATCGGCATGCTGCTGATCGCGCGCGAGGAGATGGTCAACGCCGGCAAATCCCTCGTCCTGCGCACCGCCGCCGGGCAGGTGAAGCGCGTGCTGACCGTCGCCCAGATCGGCAAGATCGTAACCATCGAGGATTGATGCCTTTGGCCAGCACCTCCGCCCTCCGGCCCGCCCGCACCCGTTTCACGGCCCTGCACGGCTTGGCCGTGGCCGCCGACCGGCTGGCCGCCCTGGCGACGGCGCTGGCCCTGCCCGTGCGCGCGGCGGACGCTCCCGAGCCGGTGCTGGCGCTGATGGACGGCCCGGCGGGGGCCGGGGATGTGGAGGCCTGGGAGCGCCCCTTCGCCGCCTGGATCGAACCGGACCGCGTGGGCGGAACCGGCGGCGGATCGGGCGGCGCGACCGGCGGCGTTCCGGCGCTGCCCACCCATCTGGCCGCCCCCCTGCCGGTGCTGGTGGAGCGGGCCGGCGCTTCCGATCTCTACATCAACCTCACCACGGCGACGGCGAACGAGCTGCATCTGGCCGGGCGCGTGCTGACCGCGCTGGCCGAGCGCCACCCCCTGCCCGACGACCGCCGCAACGACCTGGAACTGGCGCTGCACGAGGCGATCAGCAACGCGCTGGTCCACGGCAACCTCCAGGTCGACGGCATGAAGGAGCTGAGCGCCGTCGAGCTGGAGCGCTTCTCGCACGAGCTGGTGGCGCGGCTGGCCGATCCGGCGCTGGCCCACCGCCGGGTCGAGGTCGCCGTCCTGCTGGAGGCCGGAACCGCCGTGATCGACGTCGCCGACGAGGGCGCCGGCTTCACCCCCACCCCGCAGGACGGGCGGGGCGCCTCGGGGCGCGGGCTGGACCTGATCGCCACCATCGCGGAATCGGTGGAGCTGTGCGACGGCGGCCGCCGCATCCGCATGAGGTTCCCCCTCTGATGCCGATGACCGCCGTCCCCATCGCCGCCGAGGCGGCCGAGGCCGAGGCCCGCGCCGCCATCCTCGACTGCGCGATCCTGGTGGTCGACGACACCGCCTTCAACCGGACGCTGATCGGCGCCATCCTGGAGGAGGCCGGCTTCCGCAACGTGGCCTACGCCGAGGGCGGGCGGGAGGCGTTGGAGATGATCGCCGCCAAGCTGCCCGACCTGCTGATCCTCGACATCATGATGCCGGGGATGGACGGCTTCGAGGTCTGCCGCCGCCTGCGCGCCGATCCCGACAAGGCCGATTTGCCGATCCTGGTGCAGACCGCGCTGTCGTCGGGCGACGACCGCAACAAGGCGTTCGCCGCCGGCACCACCGATCTGGTCTCCAAGCCGCTCGACCGCACGGAACTGCTGGCCCGCGTCCGCATCCATCTGGAAAGCCGCGTGCTGATCCGCCGGCTGCGCGCCTACCGGGCGCGGGTGGAGGGGGAGCTGGCCATCGCCCGCTCGATGCAGGAACACCTGCTGCCCTCGCCCGCGCTCTGCGCCGCGCTGGGCGAGCCGGCTGGGGCGGCGCTGCGCGCCCACACGGCGATCGCGCCCAACTTGGGCGGCGATTTGTGGGGCGGCGTGCGGCTGGACGGGCGCCGCTTCGGCGTCTTCCTGCTCAACATGGGCGGCCAGGGCGTGTCGGCGGCGATGAACGCCTTCCGCCTGCACACGCTGGTCCACGAGTTGGCGCCCGACCACGGCGGCGATCCGGCCACGCTGCTCGCCATCCTCAACGACCGCGCCGTGGAGTTGCTGAGCGACGGTCAGCACGCCACCGTGATCTACGGCGTGGTGGACGCCGCCGCCGGCCGCTTCGTCTACGCCGCCGCCGATGCCGCCCCGCCCATGGTCCTCGATCCCGCCGGTGGCGAGGCCCCGGTCTTCGGCGAGACGGAAGGCATCCCGGTCGGCGTCAGCCCCGGCACCCGCTACGAGACGCGGAGCCTGCCGCTGCCGCCCGGCGCGGTGCTGGTGCTGTGCTCCGTCGCGGTGCTTGACGCGCTGGAGGGCGAGGACGGGTTGGGCCGGATCATCGGCGAGGCCGTCGCCGACGGCGGCGGCGAAACCGGCTTCACCGCCATCGTCGGCTTCCTCACCGCCGCGCTGGGCAACGCCAGCGGCGACGACCACACCCTTCTGTGGATCGAACGGAGCGACGCATGAGCAGCCAGGGCATGAACGACCAGGGCACGCCCGCCGGCCTGTTTTCCGCCGAGGCGCCGGACGCGCCGTTCACCCTGGGGCAGGCCCGCGTCCTCGTGGTCGACGACAACCGGGTCAACCGTCACCTGCTGCTCGCCCTGCTGGAGCGTGGCGGAGTCCGGCAGGTGGAGGAGGCGGAGGACGGCAACGACGGGCTGGCCCGGCTCGACAGCTTCAAGCCCGATCTGGTGCTGCTCGACCTGATGATGCCGCACCTCGACGGCTTCGAGATGTGCCGGCGGATGCGCGCCGACCCGCGCTGGAAGGGCTTGCCGGTGCTGGTGCAATCGAGCCTGAACCGGGCCGAGGACCGCGCCCGCGCCTTCGCCGCCGGGGCGACCGACTACGTCACCAAGCCGATCAACGCGGTGGAGCTGGTCGCGCGGGTGCGCATCCATCTGCAGAAGCGCGCCCTGCTGCGCGACCTGGAGCAGTACCACACGCGGGCGCGGCGCGAACTGGCCCAAGCCCGGCGGATGCAGGAAAAGCTGATGCCGGGGCCGGCGCGGCTGGCCGAGCTGCGGAGCACGCTGGGGATCGCCATCGACTCCCATTTCGCGCCCTCCTCGGAGCTGGGCGGCGATTTCTGGGGGATCCAGCGGCTGCCCGACGGGCGGACCGGGGTCTATCTGGTCGATTTCTCCGGGCATGGCGTGGGAGCGGCGCTGAACACCTTCCGCCTGCACGCGATCTGCCAGCAACTGGCCCCGGCTTGCGGCGACCCGGAGGATTTCCTGGCGGCGGTGAACACGCGGCTCTGCGCCCTGCTGCCGAGCGGGCAGTTCGCCACCATGCTGACCGGCATCGTCGACACGGAGGCCGGCGTCTTCGACTACGCCTCGGCCGGATCGACCGCGCCGATGGTGTGGGCGCCGGGCGAGACGGAACCGCGGCTGGGGGACGGCACCGGCCTGCCGCTGGGGCTGCTGGCGTCGATGCGCTACGAGCGCCGCAGCCTGCCCCTGCCGCCGGGCGGGCGTTTGTTCCTCTACTCCGACGCGGCCATCGAGATCCAGCAAGGCTGCGACGTGCTGGACGAATGCGGCCTCGCCGCGCTGGTCGGCCGCCACATGGCGCAGGCCGAGGGCGCGCGCTTCCTGGAAGGGGTGCTGGAGGATCTGCGAGCGGCCGGGCCGATCGACGACGATCTGACCGCGCTGGTGCTGACGCGGTTGTCATAGAAGCGCCGGGCTCCGTTTGCCCCCTCCCCATCCCTCCCCCGCTGCGCGGGAGAGGAAGCCGGAACCTTGTCGGCGCTCGGCGGCAGTTCCCTCTCCCGCCAAAGGCGGGGGAGGGTTAGGGAGGGGGCAAACGCAACCTTCCCTCCAAAGCCCCAAAAAGAAAAAGGCCGCTCCCGAGGGAGCGGCCTTTTCCGTTCGACCGAAGCCGACCGATCAGCGCGAGTAGAACTCGACGACCAGGTTCGGTTCCATCTGGACCGGGTACGGCACGTCGGCGAGCAGCGGCGCGCGGACGAAGCGGCCCTTCAGGGCGCCGCCGTCGACTTCCAGGTAGTCGGGGATGTCACGCTCGCCCGAGGAGGCGGCTTCCAGGATCAGGGCCATCTGCTTGGACTTGGACTTCACCTCGACGACGTCGTTGTCCTTGAGGCGGGCCGACGCGATGTTCAGGCGGCGGCCGTTGACCAGGATGTGGCCGTGGTTGATGATCTGGCGCGCGGCGAACGGGGTCGGCGCGAACTTCATGCGGTACACGACCGCGTCCAGGCGGCGCTCCAGCAGGCCGACCAGGTTCTCGCCGGTGTCGCCCTTGCGGCGGACGGCTTCGGCGTAGATGCGGCGGAACTGCTTCTCGCCGATGTTGCCGTAGTAGCCCTTCAGCTTCTGCTTGGCCATCAGCTGCAGACCGTAGTCCGACGGCTTCTTGCGGCGCTGGCCGTGCTGGCCGGGGCCGTACTCGCGCTTGTTCAGCGGGCTCTTGGAACGGCCCCAGAGGTTGACGCCGAGGCGGCGGTCGATCTTGAACTTGGACTCTTGACGCTTGCTCATAACGCTCAATGCCTCGTTGGAACACGAGTTGATGTTGTCCCGGTAGTTCCGCCAGCCTCGCGGCGACGGACGGGGCGCGCGCACGAAGGCGGCACCCGCTTTCCCAGGAGACGAAGTCGCGCACTATACGCATCGGCGTTCCGGAGTCAAACGCCGAGTCAAACGTCCCTTGCGCGCCGCACCGCTTTGCGCTCCCCTTCCCCCGGAAACGCGGAGCGGGGACGGGCGATGGAGTGGGTCGAGTGCGTGGTGGTCGGGGCCGGGGTGGTCGGGCTGGCGGTCGCCCGGCGGCTGGCCCAGGCCGGGCGCGAGGTGATCGTGCTGGAGGCCGCCGACGCCATCGGCACCGGCACCAGCTCCCGGAACTCCGAGGTCATCCACGCCGGCATCTACTACCCCACCGGCAGCCTGCGCGCCCGGCTCTGCGTCGCCGGGCGGGACGCGCTCTACCGCTACTGCGCGGAGCATGGGGTCGAACACCGCCGGATCGGCAAGTTGATCGTCGCGACCGAGGACAGCCAACTGCCGAGGCTCGACGCGATCCGCGCCCAGGCCGCCGCCAACGGCGTCACCGACCTGTACGCCATCGACGCCGCGACCGCCCGCGCCTGGGAGCCGAACCTGCGCACGGTCGGCGCCTTGGTCTCCCCCTCCACCGGAATCGTCGACAGCCACGGGCTGATGCTGGCGCTGCTGGGCGATGCGGAGGATGCCGGCGCCATGCTGGCGCTGCTCAGCCCGCTGGAGCGCACGCGCCGCGCGGCGGACGGCTTCGTGCTGGAGGTCGGCGGGGTGGAGCCGATGCGGCTCGGCTGCTCGCTGCTGGTCAACGCCGCCGGGCTCGGCGCCTGGGGCGTGGCGCGGGGGCTGGAGGGCTTCCCCGCCGATCAGGTCCCCCCGCGCGTCCTGGCGAAGGGCAACTACTACGCGCTGGGCCAGGGGCGGTCGCCCTTCGCGCGGCTCGTCTATCCGGTGCCGGTCGAGGGGGGGTTGGGCGTCCATCTGACCCTCGACCTCGCCGGACAGGCGCGGTTCGGGCCGGACGTGGAGTGGCTGGACGGTCCAGAGGGTGCCGCCATCGACTATGCCGTGGACCCGGCGCGGGCGGAGACCTTCTACGACTCGGTGCGCGCCTATTGGCCGGGGCTGCCCGACGGGGCGCTGGTTCCGGCCTATTCCGGGATCCGCCCGAAGCTGGGCGGTCCGGGCGTCCCCCAGGCCGACTTCCTGCTGCAAGGCCCTGAAACCCATGGAATTCCGGGGCTGGTCAACCTGTTCGGCATCGAATCGCCGGGGCTGACCTCCTGCCTCGCCATCGCCGATGCGGTCGCCGGGCTGGTGGACGTATGACGGGATCCTTGACCGGGACGCCGCGTCCCCCAATCTAGGAGATACGGCAGCGCCGAAACGCGTTTGGGCTGCCGATCCACCGGACGCCGGAAACGGGTCCATTTTCGTGCAACTCGCTCGCGCCTGGAGGAGAATTGCGCCCATGACGACCCGTCTGTCCCTCTTCAACAGCCCGCTTCTGCTGGGCTTCGATCAGTTCGAGCGCACGCTCGACCGGATCGCCAAGAATTCCGCCGAGGGCTACCCGCCCTACAACATCGAGCAGACCAGCGACGACGGCCTGCGCATCACGCTCGCGGTGGCCGGTTTCACCTCGGAAGACCTGTCGGTCCAGATCGAGGACAACCAGCTGGTCATCCGCGGCCGCCAGACCGACGACAAGTCGCGCATCTATCTGCACCGCGGCATCGCGGCCCGCCAGTTCCAGCGCAGCTTCGTGCTGGCCGACGGGATCGAGGTGATCGGCTGCTCGCTCGACAACGGGCTGCTAAACATCGACCTGACCCGCCCGATGCCCGAGCCCAAGGTCCGCACGATCAAGATCGAGCAGCCGGGACCCAGCGCCAGCGGCGCCGCCGGCCCGCAGACGATCGATGTCGCCGCCGACCGCCAAGGATGAACGCCATGATGAACAGCACGCTCACCCAGCTGCGCCAGCTCTCGACCCAGGATTTCGCGGCCTTCGGCGTCGATCACGTCGCCTACATCCGCACCGTCGAGGTTGAGGGCGCCACCGCCTATTCGATCCACGCCGCCGACGGCACGCCGCTGAGCGTCCTGCCGGAGCGCGAGGTGGCCTTCGCGGCCGTCGTCCAGAACGATCTGGAGCCGTTGAGCGTCCACTGACCACGCCCATCACCATCGGCCAAAGGCCGGCCTTGCCAGCTTGGGCGGGGCCGGCTTTTTCTTGGGGACCGGCAGCCGCCGCAAGTGGCGGCGTGAATCCCCTATAGAAGTGGTGACGCAAAGCGTGGCATCTCGTGGCTTGTCTGCCGGTCCGCCTGTTGTATGGTGCGGCGGTGACGGTGGTTGCATAGTCCAGGAGACGGTGGGGTGGAGGGCGACACAGCGCAGGCCGAGACCGAGACAGCGAAACCCGCGACGCCCGGCGGTGGCGAGGCCAGGCGCAGGACCTCGGACGACGAGGCGCGCGATTCGCTGCACATCCTGCCGCTGTCCAGCATCCCGCTGGAAACCCCCGGCCTCCAGCACGCCCGCCTGATCAAGAACGTCCGGCTCCAGACCGTCGTCGAGATGTTCCACGACGCGCAGACCGGCAGCGGCCAGGTCATTCCCCGGCACATCCCGGCCTATTTCGAATCCTACAAGGAGGAGGTCGAGCGCGATCTGGTGAAGATCGAGAAGATCGCCACCGCCTCCAGCTTCGACGTCTACTCCTCGCGCATCGAGCTGCGCCGCCTGAACATCGACGTCAACAGCGTCGAGTCCCTGACCCTGTCGGACAGCAAGAAGGCGGAGTTGACCAACTACATGCGCGTCTTCACCCGCCCGCTGATGGAATACGTCTACGGGCAGGAGGAGGTGCAGGTCGCCGACGTCAGCGACATCATCCGCATGTTCGCCACCCCCAACCGCGACGAGGCCCTGCGCAACCTGCGCATGATGGCCGACCGGCTGGACATCGGCCTGACCGAAATCCCGCAATTCCTGGAGGAATACGGGGACATCTTCCTGTCCTTGGCCTATTTCCGCAAATGCCTGGACGAGATCGTCCCCGAGGTCCAGAAATTCGTCACCTGGATGGGCGAGATCCGCAGCTCCGCCGAGGTGAAGCGCGACTCCCGCCAGATGAAGATGCTGGAGGACATCGCCAACGACCTGACCGACATCTCGACCTCGATCACCGGGCGGTTCGAGAGCTTCGACAACCGGTCGAAGGACTTCTGGAACGACATCAACGCCGACACCTTCCGGGCGATCCGCGAGCTGATCGCCTCGCACCACGTCACCATCGGCGGCGTGCTGTGCGGGCTGGCGGTGAAGATGAACCTGTGGAAGAGCCGCTTCCTGCGCGGCGGCGGCGGCCCCAACCGCCGCCTGGAGTTCGTTAAGTCCGAGATCCTTCCCGGCCTGTCGCACATCAAGGCGCTGGAACAATCGGCGCGCAACGTCTGAAGGACCGCGCCCGCCCTGCCCCCGCCCCTGCGGCAACGCCGCGACATGAACGATTTGTCATCTTCCGTTGCCCTGTGACGGCCGCCGGACGCCCCCATATGCGCGGCAGTTTCACAGAGACGGAGGACTTCCATGGGCCTGTTCGACAAGTTCAAGGGCGCCGCCCCGCTGGACATCACCCCCCGCCGCGCGCTGGCGGTGGCCCTGATCCAATGCATGGGCTCGGACGGCGAGATCGACCCGGAGGAGGTGGCGCATCTCGTCTCCGTCCTCGGCCGCAACGCCACCCGCGACGAGTTGAACAACTGCCTGAAATTCGCCCGCGCCACGACCCCCGCCGCCTTCCTGCAGGAGGTGACGCCCCGGCTGAACCAGCCGCAACGGCTCTGCATCCTGCTGAACATGATCGACAGCGCCATGGCCGACGGCGAGGCCGAGCCCGGCGAGCGCGACCTGATCATCCAGTACCAGCGCGCCTTCGGCTTCGACGACGCGACGATGGAGCCGTACTTCAACGCGCTGGTCGCCAAGAACGAGCGCAGCGTGCTCGACGTCTGACGCCGAACGGGAGTCACGGGATCGCGGGCGGCTCCGGAAGGGGCCGCCCGTTTCCGTTTCGGCACGGCGCCGAAGGCGTCGGATCACGGAGTCATCCGGACGTCCGTGGTCACCACGCCATCGGCGGCGACGGTCAAGGCGAACCGGTCGAAGGACGGGGGCAGGCGCGGGGCCGGGCCGGGCATGCCGAAACCATAGGGCTCGGTCGGGATGCCGACCAGATTGGTGTCGAGCCGGCCGTTCCCGTCGCGGTCCTGGTAGACGGCGACGCCGTAGCGGCCCGGCGGCAGGCCGGTGAACACCACCGTCAGCTCCGACCCGGTCGAGGGCAGGAACTGCCCGGCCCAGGGCCGGTCGGCCTGCCGGGCGGCCTCGCTGTCGTAGAGCGCGACCATCAGCCTCCCCTGATTGGGCTTGACGTTGTGGATGGTTGCGCGAAGCTCCCCGGCGTCAACGTCGGCGGCGGCGCCCACCAGCGCCAGCAGCGTCAGCGGAACGGTCCAAAAGGCGGTCTTCAGCGGTGCGGTCATCGGTCGTCTCTCCCCTGGTTTTCCCATGGCGTCCATGGGCGTCGCCGGCCGGTCTCCGGGACCGCCGCATTGCGGATCGGCGTCCCCATGGGGCGCCAGCCCGCTTGCGGCAACGGA
The DNA here is from genome assembly GCF_003989665.1 of Azospirillum doebereinerae. Taxonomy (GTDB): domain Bacteria; phylum Pseudomonadota; class Alphaproteobacteria; order Azospirillales; family Azospirillaceae; genus Azospirillum; species Azospirillum doebereinerae. Next base: position 235,025 of record NZ_RZIJ01000004.1, read on the forward strand.
CGGCTCCGCTTCGCGAAACGCGACGGAAGGCGGTTCGCGATGCGTGAAGCGACCGGTCGTTTCCAGGGGCCGCCCGCCAACGGCGCCCCGAGCCGGATGCTGACCCACCGCTTCGCCGTGCTGGGCGTCACCGTCGCCGCCCTCACCATCCTGGGGCCGTTCGGGACCTTCCAGGACATGGCGCTGCCCGCCCGGCTGGCCTATTGGGGTGGACTGATCGCCGTCGGGGCGCTGCTGTTCGATCTGGTCATGCTGGTCGCCCAGCGCGTGCTGACCGACCACGCCCGGACATGGCCGCTGATGCTCGGGGCGGCGGTGCTGACCGTCAGCCTGGTCCAGACCCTGCTGGTCGCCACGCTGGAGCACGAGCTGCGCCGGTCGAGCGTCGCCGCCTCGCTGGGGTTGGTCGAGTTGTATGGCTACGTCCTGGTCGTTACCCTGCTGGTGTCCGCCGTGCCGATCCGGCTGGAGCTGCACGCCCGTGGATTGCTCGGGCATCCACCGCAGGCGGAGGACCCCGTGGAAGCGACACCGGTCGCGGCACCGGCACCCGTTTCCCCCGCCCCGCTCACCGCCCCTTTCCTCGACCGCATCCCGGACCGGCTCGGGCGCGAACTGCTGGCGCTGGAGATGGAGGACCATTACGTCCGCGTCCACACCACGGCGGGCAGCGATCTGGTCCTGATGCGGCTGCGCGACGCCATCGCCACGCTGAACGGGATCGACGGCTTGCAGGTCCACCGGTCCCACTGGGTCGCCGCGTCGGCGGTGACGGGGGTGGAGCGCAGGCCGGACGGCAAGCTTGTCCTGCGCTTGAGCAACGGTCTGCGTGTTCCGGTCAGCCGCAGCCACGCCGCCGCCGTGCGCGCCGCCGGCTGGGCGGAACACCGCGCCCCCTGACGCAATCGATGGACTCAGGATCGATCCAACTTTAGGAATCTACTGGATCGCTCCATTGAAACTTTCGCAAAACCGACCACCCAAAGATCATATATCTTAAATTTTATGATATTTTCTTGGACTATTGCCTTTTTCCCAAGCCATGTCCCTTTGCGACGGCCGGGGATAACTGTACGGTCCTAGAATCGTTTGCCTCAATTAACCTTGATTTAACCATGATAGGGCTATTCCAGGATCTGCGGTGCGACGGGCACGAACGGTGTCCGGTACGGCCCGCTTCGGGTGGGAGCCTGTCGACGCCATGACCCTTCTGGCACGCCTCTTCGTCCTGGTCCTCCTCGCCGTGCTGCCGGCCATCGGCATCCAGGTTCACGGCGTGCTGAAGTTCCGCGCCGAGCGCGAGGCGGAGGTCGCCGCCCAGGCCGAACGCATGCTGAGCCTCGTGGAAGGCGAACAATCCCGCATCGTCGACAGCGCCCGCCTGATGGTCACCGCCGTGACCGAGGCCTCCTTCCTGCGCAGCGGCGACACCGCGCGCTGCCAGGAGTATTTGGACCGGCTGGCCCAGCGCTCCGCCGACTACCGCACCGCCTCGGTGGCGGGCGGCGACGGCCGGGTGCTGTGCAGCGGCGATCCCTCCAGCATCGGCGTCTCCCTGGCCGGCCAGCCGCATTTCCGCCGCGCGATGGCGGAGGACCGCTTCGTCATCGGCGAATGGACGCCGGGCCGTTCCGGGGAAACCGGCGGCGAGCTGCCGATGGCGGCCCCCTTCTACGACGACGCCGGCAAGCCCGCCGGGGTGGTCACCCTGTCGCTCGACGTGTCGTGGCTGACCGCCAACTTCGCGGCGCGCCCGCTGCCGGACAACGCCACGCTGACCGTCGCCGACCGGGCCGGCACGATCCTGGTCAAGCTGCCCGGTGGCGTCGCCCAATCCGGCGAGCGTCTTCCCGAAGCCCATCTGCGCCTGCTGCGCGGCACGGCGGACGGGGTGACCACGCTCGACGGGCTGGACGGCGTGCCGCGCGTCACCGCCTTCTCCCCCGCCGCCGTCGGGGTGCCCGACCTGTTCGTCAGCGTCGGCATCGACCAGCGCACCGCCATGGGCGCCGCCGACCGCGCCACCCGCGACGGGCTGATGATGAGTCTGGTCGGCTTCCTGGTCGCCGCCGCCGCCGCCTGGATCGGCGGCACCCTGTTCATCCGCCGCCCGGTGGACGCGCTGGTCCGCGCCGCCCGCGACTGGAGCGCCGGGGAGACGTCGGCGCGCGCCAACCTGCCCGACCGCTCGTCGGAGATCGGCCAGCTCGGCCGCGCCTTCGACGCCATGGCCGACACGGTGGAGGCCCGCGCGGCGGCGCTGCGCCAGTCCGAACGCCACACCCGCGCCGTGCTCGACGCGCTGCCGGCCTTCATCGGCGTGCTGACGCCCGACGGGGTGGTGGCCCAGATCAACCACGCCGCCGCCGAGGCCGCTGCCCTGCCCCTGAAGGACATCGTCGGCCGTCCCTTCGACTCGATCTGCTGGCTGTCCTTCGACGAGGACGGGCGCGCGCGGCTGCGCGCCGCCGTGGCCAGCGCGGCGGCCGGAACGGCCGACCGCTTCGACGCCGACATCCGCGTCGCCGGCGGCCGGACGCTCAGCGTCGACGTCGGGCTGACCCCGATGTTCGACCAGCAAGGCCGCGTCACCCACCTGATCGCGTCGGGCATCGACATCACCGAGCGCAAGCGCACCGAGGAGGCCCTGCGGGTCGCCGAGGAACGGTTCCGCACCGGCCTGCGCAACTCGGGCGTGGTGGTCTTCAACCAGGACCGCGAGCTGCGCTACACTTGGGCGCACGCCGCCATGCTGGGCCGCAGCCCGGAGGCGATGCTCGGCCGCACCGACCACGACCTGTTCGAGCGCGCCGAGGACGCCGACCGCACCACCGCGCTCAAGCGCCGCGTGCTGGAGACCGGCGAGGGCGCCCGCGCCGAAATCTCCATCCGCAGCCAGGGCGAGGACCGCTTCTTCGACCTGACCGTCGATCCGCTGCGGGTCGGCGACCGGGTGGAGGGGGTGACCTGCGCCGCCGTGGACGTCACCGCCCGCAAGCAGGCCGAGGCCGACCTGAGCCGCGCGCGGGAGGAGGCCGACCGCGCCAACGAGGCCAAGTCGCGCTTCCTCGCCGCCGCCAGCCACGACCTGCGCCAGCCGGTGCAGTCGCTCTACCTGTTCGCCGCCGCTCTGGCCGACCGGCTGCAGGGCCACCCCGGCCTGCCGATGCTGGAAAGCATGCGCCAAGGGCTCGACTCGCTGAAAACCCTGCTGGACGGGCTGCTCGACATGTCGCGGCTGGAATCGGGCAAGATCGCCGTGGCCCCGACCGACGTGCGGCTGAACCAGCTGCTTGGCCGGCTGGTGGTCGAATACGGCCCGCGCGCCGCGCAGAAGGGGCTGGAGCTGCGCGCCATCCCGACCCGCGCCTGGGTCCGCACCGACCCCGCCCATCTGGAGCGCATCCTGCGCAATCTGGTGGAGAACGCCCTGCGCTACACCCAGACCGGCCGCATCCTGCTGGGCTGCCGCCGCACCGCCGCCGGGGTCCGGGTCGAGGTGTGGGACAGCGGCGTCGGCATCCCCGCCGACCGGCTCGAGGACATCTTCGAGGAGTTCACCCAGCTGGGCGAACCCAACGAGCGCGGCCTGGGGCTGGGTCTGGCCATCGTCCAGCGGTTGTCGCGGCTGCTCGGCCACCGGGTGACGGTGCGCTCGACGGAGGGCAAGGGCTCGGTCTTCGCGGTGGAGCTGCCGCGCGTCGTGCTGGGGGGCGCGCCGCGCGCCGCCGCCCGGCCGGCCATCGCCCACCCGGCCGCCACCCGCTCGGGCGGCACCGCCGCCGCCGCCGCGTCGCTCGCCCTGCGCTCGGTCGCCAACGACGGCGCCACCAAGGGGGTGGTGCTGGTGATCGACGACGAGGCGATCATCCTGCTGGGCCTGAAGGCGATGCTGGAGGGCTGGGGCTACGACGTGCTGACCGCCAAGTCGGGCGATCAGGCGCTGGAACGCCTGCGCGCCGACGGCCGCCGCCCGCAGATCGTGCTGGCCGACTACCAGCTCCAGCAGGGCCGCACCGGTCCGGAGGCCCTGGTCGCGGTGCAGGGGATGGTGGGCAAGGACGTGCCGGGCATCATCCTGACCGGCGACACCGCCCCGGAACGCCTGCGCGAGGCCGAGCGCAACGGCTTCCAGATTCTGCACAAGCCGGTCTACCCGAACGACCTGCGCCGCATGATGGCCAGCGCCGGGGCGGCGTGAAGGTTTCAGGGGCGAGGGAAGCCCCTCGCCTCGCTCAGGCCACCACCGCCCGCGGGCGGCGCGGCGCCTTGCCGCCCTTGCACGGGCTGTAGCCGCCGGCCGTCAGCCGGCCGAAGGTGATGCCGGTCGCCTTGGCGATCTCCGACAGCCCGCCCAGCCCCAGTTCCCGCGCCGCCGCCAGCGCGATGCGGCCACAGGCCTCGGCGTCGCTGCCGGCTTGGTGATGGGTCAGCGCGATGCCCAGGAAATCGGCCAGATGGTTCAGCTTGTGCGCCGTCAGCGTCGGCCAAGCGCGGCGCGCCAGCACCACCGTGCACAGATACGAGCAGTCCGGCCAGTCCAGCCCGTAATCGGTCAGCGTGTGGCGCAGCACGCTGAGGTCGAAGGAGGCGTTGTGGGCCAGGATCAGCCGCCCCTCCATCCGCGCGCGCAGGCGCGCCCACACCGCCGGGAACTCCGGGGCATCGGCCACGTCATCGGCGCGGATGCCGTGGATGGCCGAGTTGAAGGGGTTGAAACGCATCTCGCGCGGACGGATCAGATGCTCCTCCGTCGCCGTGACCCGGCCCTTGTCGATCCAGGCGACGCCGATGGAGCAGGCGCTGGTGCGCAGCTCGTTGGCGGTCTCGAAATCGATGGCGACGGCCGGGCCGTCGTTCGGGTTGTCCAGGGGAAGCAGCATCGCGGTCCGAAGGTCTAGGGGCGGATCAGGCGGGCGACGTCGTCGGGCAATTGCCCGCCGTCCGCCATCAGGCGCAGCTTGAAGAGGCTCGCCACCGCCATCGAGTCGGTGATCTCGCCCCGCATCGCCATGGCGACGGCCTCGGCGAAGGGAACCCGTCGGGTGGCCAGAACCTCCGTGTCGTCGGGGCAGGCGGCGCCTTGCTCCAGCCCCCAGGCCAGGAAGGTATAGGCCACCTCGTCGGTGATGCAGTTGGACAAATGAAGGGTCATCAGCGGCATCCAGTGCCGCGCCGTCTGGCCGGTCTCCTCCAGCAGCTCGCGGGCGGCCGAGACCTGCGGATCGACACCTTTTTCTCCGCCGCCTTCCGGGATTTCCCAACTGTACTGTTCCAGCGGAAAGCGGTACTGGCCGACCAGGGTGACGTTGCCCTCGTCGTCGATGGGAATCACGCCGGTGGCGAGGCTGCGCGGACGGACCACCCCGTAGATGCCCGGAGTCCCCTTCGGCGTCAGCACCGTGTGCTCGATCACCTCGATCCAGGGGTTTTCGTATTTCATCGTGCTGGTCAGCACGGTCCAGGGATTGCCCTCGGGATTGTCCCCCGGATTGCCGGTGTCGTGCGGCACGCCAAAACCCTCCATCGATTGCGTTCGAACTATAGGCAGGCCCGGCCAGCGCCGCAACGGCCACGCCAGGAAGAAACTTCATAAAATTTTTGCAGAATTGATCTCAACCAATAGAAAAGAGTTAAATATTGGTTTCTTGACAGAAAAGAACTCTCCTCTTACTTCTATATTGCACGATAGAAAGTGGGGACGGCCCCAAGAATGCGGTTTGGCTAAAATGCCATTCATCTCGGGTTCGATCGGAAAGGGAACGGCCTTGGTCCCGCGCGACGTCGAACGTTGGCACAACCCGGACTGGCGCACCCGGCTGGCCGCCTGGTGGGAAGGCTACGACCTTGCCCGCCTGCCCCGCCGCCCGCCGACCCGTTTGCCCGCCCGGTCGCCGCTCGACCGCCGCCCCGACCTGCGCCCCATCGACGCCCCCGGCCTGCCGGTCGCCGGCCCGACCTCGCCGCTGCCGGCGGCCGCCACCGACGCCGCCGCGGAAGCCCTGCGGCAGGATCTCGACCGGCTGTCCCTGATGCAGCTCGACCGCCACGGCGAACCGGTGTGGTCGGCCGCCCGGACCGAAGGCGCGCAGCTGCTGTGGGGGGAGGACCAGACCGGGCCGGGCGACGCCCAGTGGATGGTCGACTCGGTTCGACCCTTCGGATTGAACGCGGCCAAGAGCGTGCTCGACCTGTCCGCCGGGCTGGGCGGCCCGGCCCGCGCGCTGGCGAACGCTTGCGACACCTGGGTGACCGGGCTGGAGGCGTCGCCGCTGCTGGCGAAGCTGGCGATGGACCGTTCTAAGACGCTGGGCGTGTCCAAGAAGGCGCCCATCGCCCATTACGACCCGGAGCATTTCAACCAAGCCGGCAGCTTCGACCTCGTGATGGCCGACCGCATCGTCCACCGGGTGCGCGACAAGGAGCTGTTCCTCGACCGCATCGGCGATTGCGTCAAGCCCAAGGGCGGCATCCTGATGTTCGACTACGTCATCGACGGCACGCCCGGCTCCTGGGACAACTGGAACGGCTGGCGCGAGGAGGAGCCGATGGAGGTCTACCCCTGGACCGGCACCCGGCTGGCCGACGAGTTGACGCAACGGAACCTGGATCTCCGCATCACCGAGGACTTGACGCAACTCCATCGCCGCCAGATCGTCGACCGTGTCCGCAAGCTGGGCGAGGCGCTGAAGACCTGCGCGCCGGAGCGGCGCGTGCTGAACGCCTTGGCGCGTGAATTGAAGCTGTGGTGGGCGCGGCTGCGCGTGCTGGGCAACGGGCTGCGGTTCTGCCGCTACGTGGCGATGAAACCGGCGTGACGCTTGTCGGCACGCACGGGCTGCGTTGGTTTTTATTTTCAACAAAGATAGACACAGATGAAATAAGACGGATGATTCATAATCATCCCCGAATACCATTCTCTCTTTTTTATCTTTATTAATCTGTGTTCATTTGTGTCAGAAAATCATTACCCCATACAGCAAGCTCAACGAAGATCCTCCACGCCCCACCCTTCGCGCCGACACCATCCTCATCGGCATGCGGAACAAAGGCCCATCACCCGACCGCTTAACGACTTGCTCCCTTGTGGCACCTCCGCCCTTCGGATGGGTAATCCGAAATGGTCGTATGATCAAAGTCTGAATTCATCGGCCACTGGTACTGTACTCCACAAGACCCAACATGCTCTGTGGACAGACGCGACACGCCGCTTTTCTTGAGGCATCGCGTTGATCTTGCGCGCGCTTCGCGCTAGATCTCGCGCTCAAGACACACGGTCGCCGCCGCTCACCGGACTCCGTCGCCGCAAGAAGACAAGCCAAGGAGACACCCCGTGACCACTTTCACCGGTCAGGACTCGCTGAAGACCCGCCGTTCCATCGATGTGGGTGGCAAGAGCTACGACTATTTCAGCCTCAAGGCCGCCGAGGAGGCGGGGCTGGGCGACGTGTCGCGGTTGCCCTTCTCGATGAAGGTGCTGCTGGAGAATCTCTTGCGCTTCGAGGACGGCCGCACGGTCTCCGTCGATGACGTCAAGGCGATGGCCCAATGGCTGGTCGACAAGCGGTCCGACCGTGAGATCGCCTACCGCCCGGCCCGCGTGCTGATGCAGGACTTCACCGGCGTGCCGGCGGTCTGCGATCTGGCGGCGATGCGCGAGGCGATGGTGGCGCTGGGCGGCGACCCGACCAAGATCAACCCGCTGGTCCCGGTGGATCTCGTCATCGACCACTCGGTGATGATCGACTATTTCGGCACCGCCGACGCCTTCGACAAGAACGTCGTGCTGGAGTTCGAGCGCAACCTGGAACGCTACGCCTTCCTGCGCTGGGGCCAGAAGGCCTTCGACAACTTCCGCGTCGTGCCGCCCGGCACCGGCATCTGCCACCAGGTGAACACCGAATATCTGGCCCAGACCGTCTGGACCGACACCGATCCGTCGGGCAAGCTGGTCGCCTACCCCGACACGCTGGTCGGCACCGACAGCCACACCACCATGGTCAACGGGTTGGCCGTGCTGGGCTGGGGCGTCGGCGGCATCGAGGCCGAGGCGGCGATGCTGGGCCAGCCGATCTCCATGCTGATCCCCGAGGTCGTCGGCTTCAAGTTGACCGGCCGGATGAAGGAGGGCAACACCGCCACCGATCTGGTGCTGACGGTCACCCAGATGCTGCGCAAGAAAGGCGTCGTCGGCAAGTTCGTCGAGTTCTTCGGCCCCGGCCTCGATCACATGACGCTGGCCGACCGCGCCACCATCGGCAACATGGCCCCCGAATACGGCGCCACCTGCGGCATCTTCCCGATCGACGCCGAGACCATCCGCTACCTGTCCTTCACCGGCCGCGACCCCGACCGCGTGGCGCTGGTCGAGGCCTACGCCAAGGCCCAGGGCATGTGGCGCGACGCCAGCACTCCGGACCCGGTCTTCACCGAGACGTTGGAGCTGGACATGTCCACGGTCGAGCCGTCGCTGGCCGGGCCGAAGCGCCCGCAGGACCGCGTCGCCCTGTCCAACGCCGCCCAGTCCTTTGGGTCCGAGCTGACCGGCGCCTTCAAGGCCGCCGAGCCGCGGAAGGCCGTCCCGGTCAAGGGCGCCGACTACACGCTGGACCAGGGCGCGGTGGTGATCGCCGCCATCACCTCCTGCACCAACACCTCCAACCCGGCGGTGCTGGTCGCCGCCGGCCTCGTCGCCAAGAAGGCGGTGGAGAAGGGGCTGACGCAGAAGCCCTGGGTCAAGACCTCGCTGGCGCCCGGCTCCCAGGTCGTCACTGACTACCTCGCCAAGGCGGGGCTCCAGCCCTACCTCGACACGCTCGGCTTCAACGTCGTCGGCTACGGCTGCACCACCTGCATCGGCAACTCCGGCCCGCTGCCCGACGCCATCGCCGGCGCGGTCGAGGAGGGCGATCTGGTCGTCGCCGCCGTGCTGTCGGGCAACCGCAACTTCGAGGGCCGCGTCAACCCGCACACCCGCGCCAACTACCTCGCCTCGCCGCCGCTCTGCGTTGCCTACGCGCTGGCCGGCAACATGCTGATCGACCTGACCAAGGACGCCATCGGCACCGGATCGGACGGGCAGCCGGTCTACCTCAAGGACATCTGGCCGACCAACCGCGAGGTCCAGGACGCCATCGAGGCCTCCCTGACCGCCGAGATGTTCCGCAGCCGCTACTCCGACGTCTTCAAAGGGCCGGAGCAGTGGCAGGCCATCGCGACGGCCGAAGGGCAGACCTACCAGTGGCAGGACAGCTCCACCTACGTGAAGCTGCCACCCTTCTTCTCGGGCATCAGCAAGACTCCGGGGGCCGTGTCGGACGTGCGGGGTGCCCGCGCGCTGGCGGTGCTGGGCGATTCGATCACCACCGACCACATCTCCCCCGCCGGCTCGATCAAGAAGACCAGCCCGGCCGGCGAGTATCTGCTAAGCTATCAGGTGCGCCCGCAGGACTTCAACAGCTACGGCGCCCGCCGCGGCAACCACGAGGTCATGATGCGCGGCACCTTCGCCAACATCCGCATCAAGAACGAGCTGGTTCCGGGCGTCGAGGGCGGCGAGACCAAGCATTACCCGTCGAACGAGCGCCTGCCGATCTACACCGCCGCCATGCGCTACGCCGACGAGGGCGTGCCGTTGGTCGTCGTGGCCGGAAAGGAGTACGGCACCGGCTCGTCGCGCGACTGGGCGGCGAAGGGCACCAAGCTGCTGGGCGTCAAGGCGGTCATCGCCGAGAGCTTCGAGCGCATCCATCGCTCGAACCTTGTCGGGATGGGCATCCTGCCCTTGCAGTTCAAGGACGGGCTGACCCGCGCCGACCTGCGGCTGGACGGGTCGGAGACCTTCGACATCGTCGGCATCGAAGACGACCTGCGCCCGCGCAAGGACGTGGACCTCACCCTGACCCGCGCCGACGGAACCCAGGAGCGCCACAAGTTGTACCTGCGCATCGACACGTTGGACGAGGTCGAATACTACCGGAACGGCGGCGTGCTGAACTTCGTGCTGCGCAACCTCGCGGCGTAAGCTCCGCCGAACCTCGGGGATCACGACGCAACGGCCGGAGCCTCACCGCTCCGGCCGTTTCGCGTTCGCGGGAACAGACACCGGCACGGCGTGTTGAACGGACGCCATGATCATCCCCCCGATCCTCCCCCCGCTCCGCTCCGCTCCCGACGGCTCACCGCGCCGCGTCGGCGTCGAGTTGGAGTTCGCCGATCTCGACGCCCCCTCGGCCGCCGCCGCCGTGCGGGCGCTGTATGGGGGAACCGTCACCCAGGAGAACCCCCACCGCTGCATCATCGCCGGCACCCGCTTCGGCACCTTCACGGTGGAACTCGACATGCGCTCCGCCCATCCCGGCGGCGGACCGAAGATCCTCGACCCGCTGCGGCCTCTGTGGGGCAACATCGGCAGTCTGGTCATGCCCTTCGAGATCGCGACCCCGCCGATGCCCTTCGACCGGCTGGGGGAGCTTGAGGCGCTGGTCGGCGCGCTCCGCGAGCGGGGCGCGGCCGGGACGCAGGCCAGCCCGCTCTTCGCCTTCGGCATGCACCTGAACCCGGAGGTGGCGCGGACCGACGGCGACTACATCCTCGACCATCTGAAGGCCTTCCTGGTCCTGGCGCCCTGGCTGCGCGGGGAGATCAAGGTCGACCCCACGCGCCGGCTGTCGGGTTTCATCGCCGCCTTTCCGGTGGAGTACGCCGTGACGGTGGTCGATCCGGACTACCGCCCCGACCGCGACCGGCTGATCGGCGACTACCTCGCCGCCAACCCGACCCGCAACCGCGAGTTGGACCTGCTGCCGCTGTTCGCCCATCTCGACCCGGACCGGCTGGCCGCCACCATGGCCGACCCCCATGTCCGGCCGCGCCCGACCTTCCACTACCGGCTGCCCAACGCCCGGCTGGGCGATCCCGGCTGGTCGCTGACCGCCGACTGGAACCGCTGGGTCGCGGTGGAGGAACTGGCCGCCGACCGCGAACGGCTCGACCAAATGGGACGCGACTACCGCGACTTCGCCGCCCGCAAGGCGTTGGACTCCTGGGCGGCCGAGGTGGCGAGCCGCCTCCCCACCCCAATCGACCCGGTCGCGGGCTGAAGGAGGGACCGCCATGGCCGCCCTGATCGGCAAAGCCCGCCCCGTGGTCGGGCTCACCGCCTCGGTCCACGGCAGCCGCATCGCGTGGTGGGCGAACCGGCTGGCCCTGCGCCGCGCCGGAGCCTCGGCCGTCCGCATCACGGCGGAGCAGACCTACCCCATCGACCGGCTGGACGCGCTGGTGGTCGGCGGCGGCGACGACATCGACGCGACGCTCTACGGCGAATCGGTGAACCCGCAGATCCGCATCGACCCGGAACGCGACCATCTGGAAATGCGCGCGCTGGACTGCGCGGCCAAGCTGGGCCTGCCGGTGCTCGGCATCTGCCGGGGTTCGCAGATGATCAACGTGCATCGCGGCGGCTCGCTCCACATGGACATCCACGCGATCTACGAGGAAGCGCCGCACATGCGCACCGTGCTGCCGCGCAAGCGCATCCGCATCGAGCCGGACAGCCGGCTCTACAGCATCCTGGGCATCGCCGAATGCCGGGTGAACGCGCTGCACCACCAGTCGGTGGACCGGCTGGGTGACGGGTTGCGGGTCGTCGCCCGCGAGCGCGCTGGGATCGTCCAGGGCATCGAGGCGTCGGCCGAGCCCTTTCTGATCGGCGTGCAATGGCACCCCGAATACCTGCTCACCGACAGCCGCCAGCAGGGGCTGTTCCGCACGCTGGTGGACACCGCGCTGGGACATCCCCCCGCCTACGAACCGCTGCCGGACGCCGTGCAAGCCGCCGACTGACGACGCCGGATCCGCGCCCCCACCCTTGGAAAGGAAGCCGGAACGGAAAACGGGCGCGCCGGACCGATCCGGCGCGCCCGTTTTCCGCGCGGGGTCCCCGCTCCGCCGAAACGGAGCGGGGAAAAGCCTCGACTCCTTATTGGTCGGGGCCGCAGTTCGGGGTGCCCGGAGGACAATGGGTGCCGGTGCCGGTCTGGCTGTCGCGCGGAACGTTGCTGCCGGTGGCGTTGCCCATGCCCGACGGAGCGGTCGTGATGCCCGGCATGCTGCTGGAGCTGCCCGAACCGTTGGTCATGGTGCCGGTCGAACCGGCGGTGCCGGGAGAAACCGGGTTGATCGGGTTGGCGGGGCCGGCCGTCGAGTTGCCAGCCGACGGCGACGTGGTGGAACCCGGATAGGTCGGGGTCGCGGGAGACGACGACATCTGGGCCATGGCCGAGCCGGTCATCAGGAGAACCGCCGAAACGGCGCCGATCATCAGGTTACGCATCCTCGAAATCTCCTCATCTGGTGGCGACGCCGCGCGTTCGGGCGCCTTTCCGAAAGGAACGGGGGCCGGTTCTGACCCCGCCGGGGGTCCGGCCCCTTTCACCCATCCTCAACAGGCGCCCGGCGATATGGTTTCCACCGGCACCCAAGCATTTTGGGGAAGGCAATCGCGCCAATGGACAGCCCTCGAAAGCCCCACCCGCGGCCGTGGAACCGGAGCGCTGCAAGGGGGTTGCATCGCCAGCCCCCACCATGCCGAGCCGCCCTCAACCATGCCGGATGCGACCCCCGCCAAACGCGACCGCCACGCCCAGCGCCCGGTCCGGCGCCCGGTCCGGCCCCCAGTCCAGCCCCCGGTTCTGCGTCCCGGCGAGACCTGCTGGCGGGTCGAGCGGGCCGACCGGCTGGCCGTGCTGATCGACGGCGCCGCCTTTTTCGACGCCGCCCGCGCCGCGATGGAGAAGGCGCAGCGCTCGATCCTCCTGGTTGGCTGGGACATCGACCCGCGCATGTGCCTGGACCCGGACCATCCCGAACCGCTCGGCGATTTCCTAGCCCGGTTGGTGGCCGAGCGCCCGGAGTTGCGCGTGCGCGCCCTGAAATGGGACATGCCCTTCCCCATCACTCTGGAGCACCCGCACGAGCCGCTGGAGGATCTCGACCGCCACACCGGAGACCGGCTGAACGCGCGGCTCGATGGCGAATTGCCGGTCGGCGCCGCGCAGCACCAGAAGATCCTGGTGATCGACGACGCGCTGGCCTTCTGCGGCGGCATCGATCTGGCCGGCGACCGCTGGGACACGCCCGAGCACCGCGACGACGAGCCGCGCCGCTGCTGGCCGAACGGCGAAGCCTACGCACCGCGCCACGACGCGATGATGATGGTGGACGGCGCCGCCGCCGCCGCGCTGGCCGATCTGGCCCGCGAACGCTGGCGCTGCGCCACCGGGGAGACGCTGGCCCCCTGCTCTCCGCCCGATCCCGATCCCTGGCCCGGGACCGTCGCCCCGGCCCTGACCGGCGCCACCGTGGGCGTGTCGCGCACGGTTCCGGAAACCGCCGATCACCCGGCGATCCGCGAGAGCGAGGCCCTGATTTTCGCCGCCATCGCGGCGGCGGAGCGGACCATCTATCTCGAGAACCAGTATTTCGCCTCGGCCCGCCTCGCCGACGCGCTGGCCGCCCGCCTGTCCGAGCCGGACGGGCCGGAGGTTGTGCTGATTGTGCCGATGGAAAGCCCAAGTTGGTTCGACCGCATGGCCATGGACACGCCGCGCTCGGTGGCCCTGCAATGCCTGCGCGCGGCCGACCGCCACGGGCGGTTGCGGGCGATGACCCCGGTCACCCCGGCCGGGACCGGAATCGTCGTGCATTCGAAGATCGTCGTGGTGGACGGGCGGCTGCTGCGGGTCGGGTCGTCCAACCTCAACAACCGCTCAATGGGCTACGACACCGAATGCGACCTGACGGTGGAGGCGGCGCCGGAGGAAATGGCGGTGTCGGAGGCCATCGTCGCCACCCGCGACCGCCTGCTGGCCGAGCATCTGGGGGTGGAGCCGGTCCTGCTCTCCGCCACGGTCAAGCGGACCGGCAGCCTCGCCGCCGCCATCGACCAGTTGAACAAGGAGGAGGGCCGGCGCCTGCTGGCCCTTCCCGACACCGACCCCAGCCTGACCGAGCAGGCCTTCGCGACGCTGCGCATCGCCGATCCCGACCATCCGGACGAAGCCTGGGCGGTGTGGAAACGCGTGCCGGTGCCCGCCCCCGCCCGCCCGGCCTTGCGCGCGGCGGCGGCGGTGCTGCTGACGGCCGGCGTCGCCATGGGCGTGTGGAGCGTGGCGCGCGGGCTGAACAGCGCGACGGCGGAAACGGAGCATCCCGAGGATTGAGCTGGGGCCGCCCCGTTCACGCCCCTTCCCCCCAGGCAAGGAAAAGGCCCCTCCTTCCAATCCAGGAAGGAGGGGCTCTTTCCTTGCGTCGATCAGTAGCGGGTTTCCGCGACGGTGCCGTCGTCGGAGATCACCACATCGACCCGGCGGTTCTGCTGGCGGCCGGAGTCGTTGGTGTTCGACGCCACCGGCTGGGTCTCGCCGAAGCCCTGGGTGACGATGCGCGACGGGTTCACGCCACGCGCGGTCAGGGCGTCGCGCACCGCCTGGGCACGGGCCTCCGACAGGCGCAGATTGCTGTCGGCGTTGCCGGTGCTGTCGGTGTGCCCCTCGATCCGCAGGGTGCGGGCCGGGTAGCGCTGCATGAACTGGGCAAGCCGCTCGACCCGGTCGAAGGCGCCCGTCGTCAGGTCGGCCCGGCCGGTGGTGAAGAGGATGTCGCCCAGCGTCATGACGAGACCGCGCTCCGTGCGCTCGGCCTGGAGGTCGCGGAGCTGCTGCTCCAGCTCGCTGTTGCGGGCCTGGAGGCGGTAGCTGTCGGCGTTGGCGACCACCGTCTGCGCGCCCTTCACCCCGGCGGTCTCCTGCGCGATCTGGGCGCGGCGGCTGGCGACGTAGGACTGGTTGTCGATCTCCGACACGCTGCCGCCCTCGTTGCGGACGGCCTCGGCGCGGCGCAGGGCCTCCTCGGCGCGGCGCAGTTCCAGCGGCGCGTTGGCGCCGACGTCGGGGTTGGCGGCGGCGACGTTGTAGTCCTGGCGGGCCTGGACCAGGGCGGCGGTGTCCATGGTCTGCGTGGCGCAGCCGGCGACGCTCGCCCCCAGCCCGGCCAGGACCAGCAGGGTCCGCGTTGCGGTCATCGTCTTCATGGCTGCGCTCCCGGATAGGTGCCCGGCGTGTAGGTGTAGGTGCTGCCCCAGCTGGTGCCGTTGTTCATCGGCACGGTGCCGCCGGACAGCGGCGGGGCGATCGTCGTGGACGGAGCGGTCAGGGAGGGCGTCGCCGGCGGCGGCGTCATGGCCGACTGCGGGGAGGTGCGGGGGATCGCCTGCTTCTGCACGGCGACGGCGGCCTGCTGGGTCACCGCGCGCTGCGACCGCGCGGTGGCGAGTTCGGCGTCGACCTGCGCCTGCTCGGCAAGGTGGCGGGCCTTGGTGCGCTCGTCGGCCCGCATGGCGGCGTCGGCGGCGGCCAGCTTGTCGCGGGCGGACTGAAGCTCGACCGGGGCGTATTGCAGGGCGTTGGCGCGTTCCGCCGCCGCCACGGCCTGGGAGGAGGCACCGATCTGGGCGGTCGGGGGCGGCACGTCGGTGGCGCAGGCGGCCAGCCCAAGCGCCGCCGACAGGGCGGCGGCAACCGGCCAGCCGCGCGTGGTGAGGAGGGAGGGGTTCATCGCATGGCGTTCCTTGTTCGGCCGAAGGGCCATGTCCCTTCGCGTGGATCGCACCACCAACGCGCCGCAACGGCGAAAGTTCCGCCGTTGCGTCAACCTGTGCATCAGCCGCCGCTTGGGATCCGGACGCGGCGGCGGTGGCGGACGAGGCGCAGGATGTAGGCCAGCAGCAGCCCGGCGAACAGCGCCAGAGCCCCCGGCACCATCCAGTCCGCGATCCAGGGGAAGCCGATCCGCACCAGATAGCCGGTGGTCGCCAGCACCAGCGCCCACAGCGCCGAGCCGACCGCCGCGTAGGCCAGGAAGACCGGCATGCCGAGGCCGCAGGCCCCGGCGGGAATCGAAATCAGCGTCCGCAGCCCCGGCAGCGGCTGGCACAGCAGCACCGCCACGCCCCCGCGCCGCGAGAACCAGTCGGTGGCGCGGCTCACCTGCTCGGGCCGCACGGTCAGCCAATGGCCGTGGCGGCGCAGGAACGCCTCGAAGCGCTCGCGCCCCATCCAGTGGGCCGGCAGGTACCAGACCAGTTCCCCCACCGCCGATCCCAGCCCGGCGGCCAGCGCCACCAGCAGCAGGTTGAACTGGCCGCTCGCCGCCCCCATCCCGGCCAGCGGGATCACCGTCTCGGCCGGGATCGGCGGCAGCACGCGGGCCAGGACCAGCATCAGGAAGATGCCGACATAGCCGAAATCCTGCACGATCTGGATGATCCATTCGGTCATGGCGGTCCGGGGGATGGAGGTCGCAAAAGGGGTGTCTTGTGAACCGCGCTCGCCCCCGGCCGTTCCATCGGCCCTCGATTGCCGGACCCGATTGCCGGACCCGATTGATCGTCATCAAGGCGTAGCGGCGGCGCCGCTGGTTGGATAAACGCCATGACCATGCCCCTGCTGCTCTCCGCCCTTCTGCTGTTCGTCAGCCACGCCCTGCCCTCCTGGCCGGGGGTTCGGCCCGCGCTGATCGCGCGGCTCGGGCGGCCCGGCTTCATGGCGCTGCATTCGGTGGGGTCGCTGCTGACGCTGGGGCTGTTCGTCTGGGCCTACCGCGCGGCCGACGGCGGCGACGTCCTGTTCGTTCCCGCCGGCTGGGCGCCGCCACTGGTCGCCCTGGTCATGCCGCTGGTCTTCCTGCTGCTGGTCGCCCGCGTCACCACCAAATTCGGCAGCCTGAGCGCCCCCAACCCGCCGCGCGGCGTCTACCGGATCACCCGCTGTCCGGGCAGCCTGGGGCTTCTGCTGTGGGCGCTGGCCCATCTGAATGCCACGGGAGACGAGCGGCGGGTCGCGCTGTTCGCCACCATGGCGGCCATCGCGCTCTTCGCCCTGGTCAAGAACGACCTCGTCCTGAGGCGCAGCGATGCCGGGCGGGCGTTCCGCGCGGAGACCTCGCTGCTGCCCTTCGCGGCCCGGCCGGGCGGGTTGGGCGCGGCGCTGGCGGAGATCGGCTGGGCGCGACCGTTGGGAGGGCTCTCCGCCTACGCCGCCATGCTGGCGGCGCATCCCTGGCTGTTCGGTGTCGATCCCCTTTATTGGATGGCTTGAGCGGGACAACCGTCCGCCCCGGCTGTTGTCGCATCCAGACAACGGCGATAGGGGCCACCCGATGAAGATCCGCGAGATCATGACCCGCGACGTCCAGACCGTTCGGTCGGACGACAGCATCCGCCACGCGGCCAAGCTGATGGACGAGTTGAACGTCGGCATCCTGCCGGTCTGCGACGGGCGGACGCTGGTCGGCGTGCTGACCGACCGCGACATCACCATCCGCGCCACCTCCGCCGGGCTGACGCCCGACCGCTGCACCGTCGCCGACGTGATGACCGCCAACCCACGCTATTGCTACGAGGACGATCCGGTCGGCAGCGTCACCGAGCTGATGGCCGGCCAGCAGATCCGCCGGGTCCCGGTGGTCGACCGCAACGACCGGCTGAGCGGCATCGTCTCGCTGGGGGATCTCGCCACCGACGCGAAGAACGACCGCGCGGTCGGCGACGCGTTGGAACGCATCTCCACCCCCTCGCGGCCCGACCGGGACTGACCCCGTTTCAAAATTTGGAGGAGAGCGCCATGGAACACAGCCTCGGCCCCGACGACCCGCGCGTCCGGGCGCGCGCCTACGATCTGTGGGAACAGGCGGGCCGGCCGGACGGCCGCCATCTGGAGCATTGGCAACAGGCGGCGCGCGAGGTCGCGGAGGAGGATTCCGTGAACGGTCCCGACGCCGGCCTGCAAGTTCCCGACAACGCCAGCACCCGCGTCCTGCGCGAGGCGGCGGAGCATCTCAACGGGAAGACGGGCGGGGGTTGATGCCCTTTGCTCGATCCACGCCGTGGAGAGCGCTGCCTTCTTTGACACAGATGAACACGGATGAACCTCGATAAGCCCAGCGCCAGACCACGCGGCTTACAAACGCGGACGACCACGCATCGTGGTTCATCCGTGTTCATCTGTATCAAAAACAAAAAGCTTCGGAAGCCGTCACTCCGCCGACAGGCTGACCGCTTCCATTCCCTTTTCGCCCTGCCGCACGGTCATCCGCACACGCTGGCCGTCGTCCAGGCCCCGCAGGCCCGCGCGCTCCAGCGCCCGCGCCGGGATGAACACGTCGCGGCCGCCGTCGTCGGGGGAGGCGAAGCCGAAGCCCTTGCTGGTGTTGAACCACTTCACGGTGCCCGACATCTCCGAGGTCGGACCCGAGGCGGCGTCGCGGCGCGGAGCCGGAGCGCCGCCGCGCGGGGCAAAATCGCGCGATCCGGAATCGCGGGGAGCACCACGGCCACCCCGGTCGCCGCCACGGTCGAAGCCGCCGCGATCGCCGCCACGGTCACCGAAATTGCGCTCCCGAGGCCCGTAGTCCCGCGCCCCGCCACGGTCACCGCCGCGATCGCCGAAACCGCCACCCTCACGGCGCGGCGGACGGGCCGGCGCGGCGGTGGAGAGGTCGACGGAGTGCAGCGCGCTGACCTGCTTGCCCTTGCGGTCCTCGACGAGGTCGACCACGACGGTGGCGCCCTCGGGGAGGGTGGCGTGGCCGGCCGGCACGACGATGGAGGCGGGGATCAGGGCGTCCTTGCCTTCCGCCCCCAGCGTGACGAAGCCGAAGCCGCGCTCCGGGTCGAACCACTTGACGGTGGCCGTCACCTGGGTGCCGACCACGTTGGGCTGGCGGAAGACGTGCTGGCGGTGCTGGCGGGGGGGGGGCGGCTGGCGATTCATGGGGAACCCGAACTCCGGCGAACAATAACGGCGCCCGCGGAACTCGCGGGCGCGCATTCCAGACACATCGCCCGTCCCGCCGCGCTTGGCAAGCCGCCTGTGCGCGAATCGGGGATTCTCCCGGTGGAAATCACATCGACACGTGCTCGGGAACTGGCGGCGGCTCGCGCGGGGGGACCGGGATGGGCATCGGCGGCTCGCCCATCGGCGGGCGCGACGGGTCGCCCGGCATCGGCAGGGGCGGCGTCGGCAGGGGCGTGTCCCCCGGCGTCGGCGCCGGGGGGTAGGGACCGAGATGGATCGTCATGATGGCTCCTTCGCTTGTGTCGTCTCAGCCGCCGCTGCCGCCGGGCGCGGTGCGCGACAGCCGGCGGGCCTCGCTCAAGCCTTCCAGGCAACGGGCCTCGTCGCCGTCCTTGGCGGCGGCGCGCGCGGCGGTGACCAGGGATTCGAGCTGCGCGTTGCGCGCCGCCTGCCCCATCAGGTCCCCCGTGCTGCCGGCCGACGGCGGCGTGTCCGTCCGCGTGTCGGGTCGCACCGCCGGGGCGGTCGGCATGTTGCTGGCGCCCGCGCGCGGCGGATCGATCACCGCCTGGTCGCCGACGGCCGGCGGCGTGATCAGGCCGCCCGACTGCGCCAGACGCTCCGAGGATGCCGCCCCGCTGCCCGTCGTCCCGCCGTTCGCGGTGGAGCCGGCGCTGCCCGGCGGGGCCGGCACGGCGGTCGGCGGCGGCTGGTTGGACAGGCTCTGGTCGGCGGCGAACTGCTCGACCATCGCGCCGCAGGTCTGCTGCGCGGCGGCCGGCAAAGCCGCCAGCATGAACACGCCGGCGGCCAGCGCCGCCCGGCATCCCGTCCGTCTCGTCGGCGTCGGTCCTGCGCGCATCGTCGGCTCCTTCCGGCTTGTGAGAGGTGTTTCACGCCCATTAACGGAGAAAACACCGCGCGGGTTCCCGAAAAACGGGATCCGCACGCGCGTCGCGCTTCACACCTCCGCCGTGTGGAAAGGCGATCCGGCCATGCGTGTTGCTCATTTCGCGGGCAGAAAACGGCGTCGTAGAGTGCTGGCCCTTTCAACGGTTCGTACTCTCCTCATCATGATCGCAAACATGGCCGCCCTGGGCGCGGCGCTGTGCTGGGCGGCCGGCGGGCTGATCGCCATCGGGCCGGTGCGGGCGCTCGGCTCGGTCGCGTTCAACCGGCTGCGCCTGACCATCGTCGCCAGCGGACTGCTGGTCGCCGCTTCGCTGCTGGGCGGCTGGCACACGCTGGACACCGGCGCCGTCCTGACCCTGGCGCTGTCGGGGCTGACCGGGATCGTGCTGGGCGATCTGGCGTTGTTCTGGTCGCTCGGCCGGCTGGGGCCGCGCCGCAACGTCGTCGTCTACGCCGCCAACGCGCCGCTGACCGCCCTGCTCGGCTGGATCGTGCTGGGGGAGGCGCTGGGGACTTGGACGACGCTGGGCATCCTGTTGGTCACCGCCGGGGTCATGATGGCGGTCGCGCTGCGCTCCGGCTCGACCCATTCCCTGGAGGCCATCCAAGGCAGTTTGCTGGCCGGCGTTGCCGTCTGTCTGGTCGCGGCCTGCGGGCAGGCGATCGGCTCGGTCATCGCCAAGCCGGTGATGGCGGCCGGCGCCGACCCGGTCGCCTCGGCGGCCGTGCGCGTCACCGCCGCCGCGCTGACGCTGACGGTCATCGGGCTGCTGCCGGGCCAAAAGCTGGGGTTCGGCCCCGGCCTGACGCCGCGCATCGCCCTGCTGGTCGCCGGCAACGGCTTCATCGGCGTTGGCTTGGGGATGACCCTGCTGCTGGTCGGGCTGGCCCACGGCAACGCGGGCGTGGTCGCCACCCTGTCGGCGCTCAGCCCGGTGCTGATTCTGCCGATGCTGTGGATGCTGACCGGCCAGCGTCCGGGGTTGGGCGCCTGGGCCGGCGCCGCCGTCGCGGTGGCCGGAGTTGCGCTGATCGCCAACCGCTGAGTCCGGCGCGGGCGCCTTGCAGGTGAGGGAACGTCAGACCGCCGGGATGACGCCGCCGGGCAGCGCCTCGCCCAAGGCGTAAGACGCGCGGGCCAGCGCCGCCTGCACCTCCTCCTTCAACGCGGCCGCCGCGTCCGTCCGCCCCTGCTCGCAGGCGTGCTGGAGCTTGCGGGCCAGCCGCGACAGCTCGACCAGCCCGAGGTTGCCGGCCAGCGACACCATGGCGTGAGCGTCGAAGCCGGCGTCCTTGGGGCTGGCCGGGTCCAGGACCCGGCCGATCCGCTGGTGCAGCTCGCTCAGCGTGCCGGCGACGAAGCGGGGCAGCGCTTCCTCCCCCAGCGTGTCGGCCAGCGCGGCCAGGGTCGCCGGATCGAGCACCACGTCCTTATCCGGCCGCGTCGGAACCGGGGGATGCGCGTCGGCCGGCTGCGCGCCCGCCAGCAGCGTCGCCTGGACCTGCGGCGCCATTCCCAGCCAGCGGTCGACGGTGGCCAGCAGCGTGTCGCGCTCGATGGGCTTGGTGACGTGGTCGTTCATGCCGGCGTCGAGGCAGCGCTGGAGCTGGTCGGGCAGCGCGTTCGCGGTCAGCGCGACGATGGGGACGGCGCGGCGCCCGCCCTCCATCCCGCGGATCGCCGTCGTCGCCTGCACCCCGTCCATGCGCGGCATCTGCATGTCCATCAGGATCAGGTCGAACTGGCCGGTCCGCACCGCCTCGACCGCCGCCTCCCCGTCCTCCGCCACCTCCACCATGTGGCCTGCCTTGCACAGGATGGAGGAGGTGACGATCTGGTTCATCGGCACGTCCTCGGCCAACAGGATGCGGGCGGTGCGACGGCCGGGCGCGGCGGCCGGGCGCCCCTCCGCCTTGCCGTCCGTTTTGCCCTCCACCGCAGCCGGCAGCGGCAGCTCGAACCAGAAGGTGCTGCCGATTCCGGGGCTGCTGTGGAAGCCGATGCGCCCGCCCATCAGCTCCGAGAGCTGCTTGGAGATGATCAGGCCCAACCCTGTGCCGCCGTAGCGCCGCGTGGTGGAGCTGTCGCCCTGGCTGAAGCGCTGGAACAGGTTGGACTGTTCGGAGGGCGCGATGCCGGTCCCGGTGTCGCTGACCGAGAAGCGCAGCGGCGCCACCCCTGTCGCTTCGTCCGCCGACAGCACGCCGACCGAAAGCAGCACCGACCCGCGCTCGGTGAACTTCACCGCGTTGCCCAGCAGGTTCAGCAGGATCTGGCGGATTCGCGACTCGTCGCCCCGGACAAAGCGCGGCACCGAGGCGCCCAGCGCCAGTTCCAGCGCCAGTCCCTTCTGGGAGGCCGCGTTGCTCATCAGGTCGCGCGCATCGCGCATCAGCCGGTGCAGGTCGAAGCCGCGCTCCTCCAACTCCAACTTGCCGGCCTCGATCTTCGAATAGTCGAGAATGTCGCCGATGATCGCCAGCAGCCCGCGCCCGGCCTCGCGCTGAAGCGCCACGTACTGGCGCTGCTCCGCCGTCAGCTCGGTCCCCAGCAGCAGGTCGGCGAAGCCGATCACGCCGTTCAAGGGCGTGCGGATCTCGTGGCTCATCGAGGCGAGGAATTCGGACTTCACCCGGTTCCCCGCCTCCGCCGCCGCGCGGGCCTCGTGCAGTTGCTCCTCGTAGAGCTTGCGCTCGGTCACGTCACGGACGGCGGCGACCACGGTGAAGGCGCCCGACGCGTCGCGCGCCGGGCGCATGCTCGATTCGGCCCACAGGAAGCGGCCGTCGCGGTGGCGGATGCGGTGGATCACGCTGACCGTCGGCGATCCCGACTCCAGCCCGCTGAAGGCTTCGGCCGCCGGACGCTGGTCGTCGGGATGCAGCAGGGCGGCGGCGTGGCGGCCGACGATCTCGGCCGGCTCATGGCCCAGGATCTCCCGCACCGACGGCGAGACATAGGCGATCTCCCCACCGGCGCGGATCACCAGGATCATGTCGGTGACGTTGTCGGCCAGGAGGCGGTAGCGCGCCTCGCTCTCGGCCATGCGCAGCTCGGCGTCGCGGTGGCGCTGCTCGCGCAGCAGCAGCGCGCCGAGGAACAGCGTGCCGAGCGGCAGCATGGTCAGGAAGGGCAGCGCCGTCCGGTCGAAGACCTCCACGGTCAGCGCCCAGTTCGGCAGCAGCAGCAGCGAACTCAGCGAGCAGCCGGCGAGCAGAAGCCCTAAGCCGAACAGATACCGCAGCCGCAGCGCCCGTCCGCCGCGCGTCACCCACCACGAGAACCCGACCCCGGCCGCCAGCGACAGCGCCGGGTTGGCCATCCCCGCCGCCATTCCCGCCCCGCCGAGCGAGAAGCGGTAGGCGGCGGCCAGCGCGGCGGTGACGACGGCGGCGAGCGGCCCGCCGAACAGCGCGGTCAGCCCGACCAGCGGCGTGCGCGCGTCGATGAAGATGCCCGGCCCGATGTGGATCGGGTGCATCATCGAGAAGACCGCCGTCAGCCCCATGAACAGGCCGAAGACGCCCTGCCGCTTCAGATTCCCCCAACCCTCGGGCCGACGGACGACGAAGGTGTAGGCGAGCACGACGAAGGCGCTCGCCGCCAGATTCTGGGCGAGGTCGTAGGCCAAGGATGGAAAACCGCCCAGCATCGTCCGCTGCCCACCCGCCTCTGGTCCGATGGCAAGAACCCCCGGCGATCCCGCCGGACGGCGCGGTCGATGGAAGGCTCCGACAGAAGTTATACCACGCGAACGGGTGGGCGAATCGTTAATGCAGCGCGGGAGAATTTTCCCTCCGGCCCCCGGAGGTTGTCAGGATTCGGCGTCGGGCTGGTTCTCCGGGGCGGCGGCGGCGAAGGCGGGCAGCGCGCAACACGCCGCATCGATGCGCAACAGCGTCGGGTAGGCGTCGAGCGGGCAGCCGAACCGCCGCGCGTTGTACATCTGCGGCACCAGCACGAGGTCGGCCAGCCCCGGCCGGTCACCGTGGCAGAAACGCCCGGTGCGGGGATCGCCGGCCAGCCGGGCCTCCAGCGCGGTCAGACCGACGGCGATCCAGTGGCGGTACCAGTCGTCCACTTCTCCTTGCGCGTGGCCCATGGACTTCAGATGGTTGAGGACGCGCAAGTTGTCGATGGGATGGATGTCGCAGGCGACGAGTTGGGCCAGCCCGCGCACCCGCGCCCGGTCCAGCGGACCGATGGGCAGCAGGGGCGGCGCCGGGTGGGTCTCGTCGAGGTACTCGACGATGGCCAGCGACTGGGTCAGGACTTGGCCGTCCACCTCCAGGGCGGGGACCAGCCGTTCCGGGTTGAGCGCGGCGTAGCCGGGATCGCGCTGCTCGTTCCTGCGGAGGTGGACGAAGGCGAGATCCGGCGTCAGCCCCTTCAGGTTCAGGGCGATCCGCACGCGGTAGGAGGCGGAGGAGCGGAAATAGGTGTGGAGTTTCACGGGTCGGGTTCCTGAAGGGTTGTCGTCACGGTTGCTCCCACCCCGTCCCTCCCCCGTTAACGCAGGGGAGGGGGCAGAAGCTTTGTCGGCATGCTGCAACGTTCCCCTCCCCCCGCCCAGCGGGGGAGGCAGGGAGGGGGCATTGCCAGCCGACGATGTTAAAGCCCCAGATACGCCTGACGCACCCGCTCGTTGCTCAACAGGGCGCTGCCGCTGTCGCTCAGCACGATCTCGCCGGTTTCGATGACGTAGCCCCGGTCGGCGATGGACAGCGCGGCGTGGGCGTTCTGCTCGACCAGCAGGATGGTGGTGCCCTCGCGCTTGAGCCGCAGCACCGCGTCGAAGATCTCGGCAACCAGCAGCGGGGCCAGCCCCATGCTCGGCTCGTCGAGCAGCAACAGGCGCGGCTTGCCCATCAGCGCCCGGCCGAGCGCCACGATCTGCTGCTGCCCGCCCGACAGCGTCCCGGCCGGCTGGTCGCGCTTGACCTTCAGCACCGGGAACAGCGTGTAGAGCCGCTCCAGGTCGGCGTCCGGCTGGCCGCTGCCCCGGCGGAAGGCGCCGAGCCGCAGATTGTCTTCCACCGATTGCGGGCCGAAGAGCTGCCGCCCCTCCGGCACCTGGATCACCCCCTCGGCGACGCGGCGCGACGGCTTCATCCGGGTGATGTCGCAGCCGTCGAAGGTCACCCTTCCGCTCGACGCCGGATGGACCCCCGACAGCGTGCGCAGCAGGGTGGTCTTGCCGGCCCCGTTGGCACCGACCAGCGCCACCAGCTCGCCCTCGCGCACCGTCAAGCTGGCGGATTTCAGCGCGTGGATGCGGCCGTAATGGCTGTTCAGCCCGTCGATCTCCAGCAGCATGTCCCGCCCCCCTTACGGCGCCGCGCCGAGATAGGCGGCGACGACCTCCGGGTTCGCCGCCACCTCCGCCGGAGTGCCCTCGGCCAGCTTGCGCCCGTGATTCAGCGCGGTGATCTTGTGCGAAATGCCCATCACCATCTTCATGTCGTGCTCGACCAGTACGATGGTGACGCCGCCGGCCGCCACCTTCTTGATCACCGCGTCGATCTCCCGGCTCTCGGTGGCATTCAGCCCGGCCGCCGGCTCGTCGAGCAGCAACAGCTTGGGCTCGGCGGCCAGCGCGCGGGCGATCTCCAGCCTTTTCAGCGCGCCGTAAGGCATGGAGGCCGCGTCGGCGTCGAGGTATTTGGACAGCCCGACCTCCGCCATCAGCGCCGCCGCGCGGTCCCTCGCCTCGGAATCCTTGCGGACCAGCGAGGGGAAACGGAACAGCGCCGGCAGCAGCCGGGTGTTCAGGTGCAGGTGGCGCCCGACCATGACGTTCTCCAGCGCCGTCATGTTGAAGAAGATCTGGAGGTTCTGGAAGGTGCGCGACATGCCGCGCGCGGCCAGCCGGTAGGGCGCCTGCCCCGACACGTCGGCCCCGTCGAACAGCACCCGTCCGCCGGACGGCTTGTAGACTCCGGTCACGAGGTTGAAGAGCGTCGTCTTGCCCGCCCCGTTCGGCCCGATGATCGAATGGATGTCGCCGGCCGCGACGGTGAAGCTGAGGTCGCCGATGGCCAGCACCCCGCCGAACTCGCGGCTGAGATGCTCCACCCGCAGCAGCGGCGGGCCGTCGCGGCGCGCCACAGGGGCGGCGTCGAGCGAAAGCTCCGGATCGGTCCGCATGTTCATGCCCGCCTCCGCGCCGGCAGCAGGGCGGCCAGCGTCGGCAGCAGCCCCTTGGGCATGAAGACCATGGTCGCCATCAGGATCGCGCCCAGCACGATCTGCTGGTAGTCCTGGAACACCGTCAGCGCCTGCGGCAGCAGGGTCAGCACCACCGCCCCCACCACCGCCCCGAAGGTGGAGGCCATGCCGCCGAACACCACCATGGTCACCAGCTCGATGGATTTGAAGAAGTCGGCCTTGGCCGGGGTGATCAGCCCGGCGTAATGGGCGAACAGGCTGCCGGCCACGCTGGCGAAGACCGCCGACAGCACGAAGACCGCCGCCTTGAAGCGCGCGGTGTCGACGCCGACCACCTCGGCCGCGACCTCCGACCCGTGGACGGCGCGCAGGGCGCGTCCCATCGGGCTGTCGATCAGATTCAGCGACAGCCAGACCACCGCGACCAGCAGCGCGCCGACCACCCAGTACCACGTCTTCTCGCCGTACAGCTCGAACCCGAAGATGCGGAACGGCTCGACCGTCATGCCGTCGGGACCGCCGGTCAGGCCGCTCTCGGTGCGCAGCACGATGGAGACGATGATGCCGATCCCCAGCGTCGCCATCGCGAGGTAATGGCCCTTCAGCCGCAGGATCGGCTTTGCCACCGCGAAGGCCAGCAGCCCGACGAAGACGGCGCCGGCCAGCAGCGCCAGAACCGGCGGCCAGCCGTAGTTTCCGGCCAGCACGCCGGACGCGTAGGCGCCGATGCCGAAGAAGCCGGCATGCCCCAGGCTGATCTGCCCGGCGTAGCCGATCAGCAGGTTCAGCCCGACGCAGACCACCGCGTTGAAGCCGGCGAGGATGGCGATGTCGAGGTAGAAGTTGTTGGGCAGGAACAGCGGCAGCACCGCGATGACCGCGCCCAGCACCAACAGCCCGGTCAGCCGTCCGTGGAGGATGGTTTGGAAAAGGGAAGGCATGGATCGGGTCCTCACACGCGCTCGGTGCCGCGTTTGCCGAACAACCCGTTCGGCAGGAAGAGCAGGACGGCCAGGATGATGACGAAGGCAACCGCGTCCTTGTAGGCCGACGAGATGTAGCCAGCGCCCAGCGCCTCGGCGACGCCGACGATCAGCCCCCCGGCGACGGCGCCCGGCCCGTGGCCCAGCCCCCCCAGCACGGCGGCGGTGAAGCCCTTCAGCCCCAGCATGATGCCCATCTCGGTGTAGGAGAAGGTGATCGGCGCCACCACCGCTCCGCCGATGGCGCCCAACGCCGCCGACAGCGCGAAGGAGGCGAGCACCACCCGCTTCACGTCGATGCCCACAAGCTGCGCCGCCAGCCGGTTGTGCGAGGTGGCGAGCATCGCCTTGCCGGTCAGAGTCCGGTTGAAGAACAGGGCGATGGCGACGATCAGGAGCGCGGCGGTGCCGACCACCCACAGCGACTGCGGCTGCATCGAGGCGCCGAGGAATTGGATCGGCGTCTCGCCGGAAAAGGCGTCGAGCCGCTTGAAGTCCTTGCCCCACACCAGCTCGGCCACCCCGCGCAGGAAGATCGAGGCGCCGATGGTGATGATGATCAGCGTGACGGTGGAGGCGTTGCGCGCCCGCTCCACCGCGAATTTGGCGACCAGCACCCCGACCAGCATCGCCCCGCCGCAGCCGATCAGGATCGCCAGCGGCAGCGGCACGCCCGACGCGGTGAGCGTGGCCGAGGCCATGCCGCCGATCATGATGAACTCGCCCTGGGCGAAGTTGATGACGTGGCTGGCGTTGTAGACGATCGAGAAGCCGAGCCCCGCCAGCGCGTAGATCGCGCCGATGGTCAGCCCCGACAGCAGGTATTGCAGCAGTTCCGCGAACATCGTGGGTCTTCCGCGATTTGTGAGCTTTTCCCCTCCCCCGCTGGGCGGGGGAGGGTCAGGGTGGGGGCACCATGCGAATACGCTTGCAAACGCGATGCTCGTTCACCCCCATTCCAGCCCTCCCCCGATAGGCGGGGGAGGGGGCACGCCCCTCACTTCACCAGCGCCCAATCCCCCTGCTTGACCTCGACCATGTGGAAGGCGTCCAGCGTCAGGCCCATGTGGTCCTTGGCCGACATCGTCACGGTGCCGCCGGTGCCGACATAGCCCTTGGTCTGCTCGATGGCGTCGCGCAGCTTGGCCTTGTCGGTGCCGCCGGCCCGCTTGACCGCGTCCAGCGCGATCATCAGCCCGTCATAGGCATGGCCGGCGAAGGTCGAGACCTCCGAGCTGAAGGCCTCCTCGTAGACCTTGGTGAACTCGGTCACGACCTTCTTCTGGGGATCCTCGGCGGGAAGCTGCGCCGCGACGACCAGCCCGGCCGCCGGCAGCCGCACGCCCTCGGCGGCGCCGCCGGCCAGCCGGATGAACTCCTTCGACGCCACGCCGTGCGACTGGTAGAGCGGCAGCGCGATGCCGAGCTGGCGGTAGTTCTTGGTCACCACCGCCGGCCCCTGCCCCAGCCCGAACACCAGCACGGCCTGCGCCGCCGCGTTGTTGCGGATCTTGGTCAGCTGCGCCGTCACGTCGGTGTCCTTGGCACCGTAGGTCTCGTCGGCGACCAGTTCGATCCCGCGCTCCTTGGCGACGGCGAGCGTCTGTTCGCGGCCCGACTTGCCGAAGCCGGAATCCTCCGAAACCAGCGCCAGCTTGGTCAGGCCGCGCGCCTTCATGTCGTCCATGACCTTCTCGGCGGCCATGCGGTCGGTGTGCGGGGTCTTGAACACCCATTTCCTCACCGGCTCGACGATCACGACGGCGCCGGCCAGCGAGATGAAGGGCACCTCGCCGCGCTCCACCAGCGGGGCCGCCGCCATGGTCGCCGCCGTCGTCGTGCCGCCGACGATCACGTCCACCTTGTCGCTCTCGATCAGACGCTTGGTGAAGGACGCCGCCTTGTCCGCCGCCCCGCCGTCGTCGTAGACGGTCAACTGCACCGGGCGCCCGTCGACGCCGCCGGCCTGGTTGATGCGGTCGGCGTAAAGCTCCAGCACCTTCTTCTCCGGGTCGCCCAGGAAGGAGGCCGGGCCGGTCGCCGAGACGATGGCCCCGATCTTGATCGGCTCGGCGGCCGACACCGTCCCCGCCAAGCCGCCGAGCGCCAGACCGACCACGCCGGCCATGGTGGAGAGCAAGCGATTGCGCATGGTTTCCTCCCGTTCGGATCCGCCCTTCGTTGGATCAAAGGACGATTTGCGTTCCATAATGTTTCAAAAGAAATGATTTCGGAAGGGGAATTCTGGACCTGCCCCAAGGACGGCAGCCGGCATTATGACACAATTTTCTTTTGCTAACCGAAAGCTATTGTATCACGTTATTGTTTGTCAAACGGAAAGTCCGGAACAGTGCGCATTGAGTTTCCGGCCCCATGCCGCTGGCCCTGAGGGGGAAGGGTTGCGTATACGTTGCGTCTTCAAGGACACCCCAATCTTTTGCGAAAAGGACGCCCTGTCCGCATGGCCCGCCCGCGCCGTCTCGACGATCTCGCCGCCCAACTCACCGAGGCGGTCGCCCCCCGCGCGAAGTCGCTGATCATCACCGTCTACGGCGACGCGGTGCTGCCCCATGGCGGCTCGGCGTGGCTGGGCGGGCTGATCGACCTGATGGCGCATTTCGGCATGAGCGAGCGGATCGTCCGCACCTCGGTCTTCCGGCTGTGCAAGGACGATTGGCTGGCCAACACCCAGATCGGGCGGCGCAGCTTCTACCGGGCGACCGACAGCGGAAAGGAGCGCTTCGCGGCGGCGGGGCGGCGCATCTACGCGCCGCTGACCCGCGAATGGGACCGGGGCTGGGACCTGCTGATGGTGCCGCCCAACGCGCTGGACGGCGAGACCCGCGATTCGCTGAAGCGCGAGCTGCTGTGGCAGGGCTTCGGCGCCGCCTCGGCCACGGTCTACGCCCACCCCAACTGCGACGAAGCGGCGATGCACCGTCTGCTGGCCGCGTTGGGGGTCGCCGACAAAGTCGTCCATATGAAGGCGACGCTGGACCGCGCCGGCGGGTTCGGGGCGCTGCGCGATCTGGTGCGCGGCTGCTGGGACGTGGATCAACTGGAGCACGACTACGCCGCCTTCCTGGATCGCTTCCGCCCGGTCTGGGCGGCGTTGGACGTCCGGGAGGCGCCCGATCCGCGCACCGCCTTCGTGATCCGGACGCTGATGATCCACGACTTTCGCCGCATCCTGCTGCGCGACCCGATGCTGCCGCCCGACCTGCTGCCGGCGGATTGGCCAGGGCAGGAGTCGCGGATGCTGACGCGCAACCTCTACCGGCGGCTGGCCGGGCCATCGGAATCCTATCTGATGTCGGCCCTGACCACCGCCAACGGCCCGCTCCCCGAGGCCGATCCCGCCTTCGCCACCCGCTTCGGCGGCTTGGCCGACAGCGAGGCCTTCGCCGGGGCGCTCTGAACCGCCCCGGCGCCGCGCGTGGCTCCCCCACGCGCACGCATCCGATACCCATATCCCCAGATTGCTTGACCAACGGAACGATTTGATCTGGATCAATCGCTTCCAATGCCAGGGATTCGTTTTCTTACAGTGGCTTGAGTGGAAACGCCACCCCATTTATGCGATACAGATATCGTTGATAGATGGAAAATTATGTGTCATTAATGACCACAAGGCGCCGATGGACAAACGCGAGCGCACAATCGAATTCCCGGAGGAAACGCCCCATGGCCAAGGACTACGTCCCCATCGCCAACACGATGGACCTGCCCCCCGCCACCCCCCAGCCCAACGTCTACCCGCTGTCCTGGGACTCCCACACGAAGAAGCTGGAGGAGGTCTACGCCGCCGCCCAGCGCGAGGTCTGGGATCCCGCCAAGCTGCCCTGGGACAGCTTCGACGTCTCCCGCTACTCCTGGGAGGAGCGCGAGGCCATCGCCTATTGGTGGACGATCCTCTCGGTGTTCGACGCCTCGGCTCCGCCGGTCTTCGCCCACGCGCTGATCAAGACCTACGAGGTCCATGAGGAGGATCCCGTCCGCCGCTGCTTCTTCTCCGTCACCCGCGACGAGCAGAACCACGAGCAGATGTGCGGTCTCGCCATCACCAAGCTGCTGGAATCCTCCAGCCCGCTGACCCACACGCCGCGCACCGAGCTCGGCCGCCGGCTGCAGCGCAACGCCCACTGGCTCTACTACAACGGCGGGCGTTACTGGGACGGCTACAAGAAGGCGGTGCCGAAATACTCGCTGGCGGTGCTGTTCAGCTCCTTCCTGATGGGCGAGATCGCGGCGGCGACCATCTTCCACCAGATGGCGGCGGGCTGCACCGAGCCGGTCTTCAAGGAGGCGTTCCGCAACATCGGCCGCGACGAAGGCCGCCACATGGCGATCTGCCTGTCGGTGATGGAGCGCGACTACCCCACCCTGGCGGTCGAGGACCGCGCCATCATCACCAAGCAGATCCGCGCCGGCTACCTGTTCCTGTCCGCCGTGCTGTTCGAGCCGCCGCCGCAGTTCTGGGACCTGCCCGACGACTTCATCGCCACCCAGCGCGAGGGCGAGGCGGTCGCCCGCAAGGCCGGTTTCCACATTCCGACCTACGAGGCGAAGAAGGACAACTGGTGCAACGCGATGCTGAACCTGAAGGGGGTTCTGGACCGCTACGGCATCCCCTTCCCGGCGATCCCGGAGGTCGGCATCACCGGCGAGGAGGTGCGCGACATCGACATGGACGAGATCATCCCGGTCTTCTGATGCGCGCTCCCCCGGCCCCCTTTCCAACCCTCTCCCGCGAAGCGAGGGAGGGAGGGACCCGCTTGCCAGAGCGGGAGGGTGGGGCATCCCCCTTTCCCCAAACCGAGGACTTCCCCGTTGAGCCGCATCCGCCTCCATCCCTCGGGTCGCACGGTGGACTGCCGCGACGGCGAGACCGTCCTGTCGGCGCTGGAACAGGCCGGCTACGCCCTGCCCAACAACTGCCGCGCCGGGGCCTGCGGCGAATGCAAGGTGAAGGTGCTGGAGGGGCAATTCGACCAGGGCATGGTGCTCGACATGGCGCTGTCCCGGACCGAGCGGGCCAGCGGCTACGGCCTGATGTGCATGGCCAAGCCGATCTCCGACGAGCTGGTGATCGAGTTCGGCACCGCCGACGCCAAGCCCAAGCTGTTTCCCCCGCGCGAGAACGCGCCCTTCGTCGTCACCGACCGCATCCCCCGCACCCCACGCATGGTGGAACTGCGCCTGCGCCCGCTGGGCCAGCCGCTGCGCTACTGGCCGGGGCAATACGTGATGCTGGGCGACGCGCGGGCCGGGGCGCCGCCGCGCTGCTACTCCATCGCCAACGCGCCGCGTCCGGACGGCGAGATCGCCCTCCAGGTCACCCGGATCGACGGCGGCCCAACCAGCGGCTGGATCCACGACCGGTTGGCGGTCGGTGCGACGGTGAGCCTGTCCGGCCCCTACGGCACCTTCATCGGCGACCCATCGGTGGACAGCCCGGTGCTGTGCCTGGCCGCCGGATCGGGGCTGGCGCCGATCCTGGCGCTGACCGACGCGGCGCTGCGCCGGGGCTACCGCCCGCCGGTAACCCTGCTGGTCTCCGCCGCGACCAAGGCCGACCTCTACGAGCAGGGCCTGCTGGCCTACTGGCAGGCCAAGCACCGCAACGTCACGGTCCGCACGACGCTGACCCGCGCGCCGGGAGAGGATTTGACCGGCCGCATCCCGGCGGTCCTGCCCGGTCTGTTCCCCGACCTGTCGGAGCATTCGGTGTTCGTCGCCGGCAGCCCCTCCTTCGTCGAGGACTGCGTCGTCGCCGCCAAGGCGCTGGGCGCCAGGGACGAGCGGATCCACAGCGAAGGTTACGTCTCGCAGCACATCCCCGAGACACCCCCGGTGGAACGGCTGATGGCCGGCGTCATGGCGTGAGTTAAGCGGGCGCGCCGGCTCTTGGGTCCCACGCGCCCACCCAACTCACGGCCCCTCGTAGCGCACGACCTCCTGGTCGATGGCGCCGAAGACGCTGGCGCCGGTCTCGTCGAACAGCTCGATCCGCACGCGGTCGCCGAAACGCAGGAAGGGCGTCTTCGGGGCGCCGGACTCGATGGTCTCGATGGTGCGCAGCTCGGCGAGGCAGGAATAGCCGACGCCGCCCTCGCCCACCGGCTTGCCGGGGCCGCCGTCCAGCTTGTTCGACACGGTGCCCGACCCGACGATGCTGCCCGCCGCCAGATGGCGGGTCTTGGCGGCGTGCGCCAGCAGGGTCGGGAAGTCGAAGGTCATGTCCACGC
The DNA here is from genome assembly GCF_003989665.1 of Azospirillum doebereinerae. Lineage (GTDB taxonomy): Bacteria > Pseudomonadota > Alphaproteobacteria > Azospirillales > Azospirillaceae > Azospirillum > Azospirillum doebereinerae. The sequence goes on from NZ_RZIJ01000004.1 coordinate 268,194, forward strand.
CCGCGTCGGGCGTCCCGAACAGCTGCCCGTTCAGCCGGGTCACCAGCGGCCGGTTGACCCGCCCGCCGTCCCAGGCCGCTCCCAACTCGTCCGGCGTCACCGCGACGGGGGAGAAGCTGGATGCCGGCTTGGACTGGAAGAAGCCGAAGCCCTTGCCCAGCTCGGCCGGGATCAAGTTGCGCAAGGACACGTCGTTGACCAGCATCAGCAGCCGGATGTGCCCGCCCGCCGCCGCCGCCGGCACGCCCATCGGCACGTCGCCGGTGACGACGGCGATCTCGGCCTCGAAATCGACGCCCCAGGCTTCGGTCACCGCCGGGATCGGGTCGGTCGGCCCGAGGAAACCGTCCGAACAGCCCTGGTACATCAGCGGGTCGGTCCAAAAACTGGGCGGCATCTCCGCGCCGCGCGCCTTGCGGACCAGCTCCACATGGTTGACGTAGGCCGATCCGTCCGCCCATTGGTAGGCGCGCGGCAGCGGTGAGGCCGCCAGCGCCGGGTCGAACGGTTCGCCCGCCGCCGGGTCGTCGTTCAGGCCACGATAGACCGCCTCCAGCGCCGGCTCGGCCACGTCCCAGTCGTCGAGCGCCGCCTGCAGCGTCCGCGCGATGCCGGGGACCGCGCGGGCGCGGGACAGGTCGCGCGACACCACGACCAGGGTGCCGTCGCGCCCGCCCGCCTTCAAACTCGCCAGCTTCATCGTCTCTCGTCCCTTGTCGGTGGCGTTCCCATCGGTGGCGCCGGTTGCGGACCGCGTTCGTCGGCACTCAAGATATTTTCGATTGAAACTGTTGCAAGCATAAAATTCCGGGTCAGGATGGATTCGGACAAACGACACGAAAACCGCCATGCCGCCCGCCCGCCGCCCCCGTTCGCCGAAAAGCGCCCCCGAAACCGCGTCCGATCAGCCAGCGGTGCTGCACCTGACGCGCTTCCTGCCCTACCGCCTGTCGGTGCTGGCCAACACGGTCAGCCACACGGTGGCGAAGCTGTACGAGAAGCGGTTCGGCATCACCATCCCGGAATGGCGCATCATCGCCGTGCTGGGCGGCGGCGAGACGCTGAGCGCCGGCGAGATCGCCCAGCGCACCGCCATGGACAAGGTGCAGGTCAGCCGGGCCATCAGCCGCATGCTGGACTCGGAACTGATCCTGCGCGAATCGGGCGACACCGACCGCCGCAAGGCGCTGCTGACCCTGACCCCGAAGGCGTTGGCGATCTACGCGGAGATCGTGCCGATGGCGCTCGCCTATGAGGCCAAGCTGACCGACGCCCTGCCGGAGGAGGAGCACGCCCTGCTCGACCGGCTGATCGCCCGGCTCCAGGCCCGCGCCGACCAGTTGGCCGCCGCTCCCCCGGCCACGGCGGAGCTGGAGCCGGCGGAGGACTGACGGCAGGGAACCGGGTGGCGCACCGCGCCTCAGGCGCCCTTCACCCGGTGCAGCGGCTGGCTGGTGCCGGCGTCCACACGGGCGCGGTCCGGTTCCACCGCCTCCAGCGGCGCGCAGGCGATCATCGTCGCGCGGGACCGCCGGGCGAGGCGCTGGTACTCCAGCGTGCCCTCGGCCTTCCAGGCGATCTCGTCGGGGCGCAGTTCGCGCACCAGCTTGGCCGGCAGCCCGGCCACCAGCGTGCGCGGCGGCACCACGAAGCCCGCCTTGACGAAGGCCATGGCGGCGACCACCGCCTCCTCGCCGATCACGGCGCCGTCCATCACCACCACGTTCATGCCGACCAGCGCGCCCTGTTTCACCACGCAGCCGTGCAGCACCGCGCCATGGCCGACATGGCCGTCGGCCTCGACGACGGCGTCGTGGCCGGGAAAGGCGTGCAGGGTGCAGTTGTCCTGCACGTTGCTGCCCGCCTCCAGCACGATCCGGCCGAAATCGCCGCGCAGGCTGGCGCAGGGGCCGACGTAGCAGCCGGGACCGACCACCACGTCGCCGATCAGCACGGCCGACGGGTGCACGAAGGCGGTCGGATCGATGACGGGAACCACGCCGTCGATGGCGTAGACGGTGGGACGCGGCAGGCTCATGGCGGAAAGGTCCTCACAACGGTTGGGCTGCCCAACGCTACACCGCCGCAATCCGTCCGCCATGCCGATTTTCCGCGGTCGCTCGCATGTCTGCCTCGCGGCGCTGGTTAAACGCTCCAAGCGCCCGCCTGGGCGTCATCCCAAAGTCCGGCCCTTCAAACACACGGGTTGCGAAAAACAACTTCGCCACAAAAACGCGCATCTCTTTACAAACCCCTCAGTTGTTTATTCCGGAAAATCGCAGAGCTTCTTTTTTCGCAATCAACCGCCATTTGCAATTTTGACGATATTTTTCGGCATATGTTTTTTGCGGATATGCGTTGAATCACATTTTAAACTGTGAACATCATACCCATAGGTTTAGTCATTCACAGAAAATATATTATTAGAGAGACTAAACCATCAAAAACACAATTTCCGGTCAACCGGGGGAACGAAAATGGCTGCAACAGCAAACGGCACAACCGATTTCGATGCGCTGAACTATCTGGCCGCCAATCCCGATCTCATTCGCACCTTCGGCCTCGATCTCGCCGCGGCCTCGCGGCATTACGAGACGCTCGGCCGAACCGAAGGGCGCGCCCTGTCTTTCGATTCGCTGGGTTATCTCGCCGGCAATACCGATCTCCTTCGCGCCGTCGGGGCCGACACCACCGCGGCGACGCAGCATTACGTCCGCTACGGCTATGCCGAGGGACGCGCGACCTCCTTCGATGCGCTGGGTTACGTCTCCGCGAACGCCGATCTGATCGGCGCCATCGGCGCCAACCAGCAGAGCGCCAAGCAGCATTACGTCGCCTTCGGGTTCAAGGAAGGAAGGACCACCTATTTCAACGCCGGCGGCTATCTGGCGGCGAACGCCGACATCTACGCGGCCGTCGGCGCCGACCTCGACGCCGCCCGCCTGCACTACATCCAGCACGGGTTCCAGGAGGGCCGCCAGTTCCAGGTCGACGACTACGCCGAGAACACCACCACGCTGGGCCGCCTCGCCGTCAGCAACGGCCGCACGACCGGCATGATCGAGCGCCCCTACGACGTGGACTGGTTCCGGACCTCGATGGTCCAGGGCACGACCTACACGCTCTCGGTGCGCTTCGCCACCACGGGGCTGCACGACTTCGCCCTGGTCGACGGGTCCGGGAACACCCTGGCGAGCGACCGCGACAAGGATGGCGACGGGGTCTACACGGTGTCGTACCGGCCGACCGTGAGCGGTTCCTACTACGCCGCCGTCAGCGGCTTCGACGTCGGCCTCTACACGCTGACGGCCAGCAACGATGGAGCCACGACCACCCTTCCCACGACCACCCCCTTCGGCGATCTTCCCGACGACCCGTCGACCCCCGGACGCCTGACCGTGAACGGCATCGTAAACGGCCTCATCGACCGCTCGGGCGACAAGGACTGGTACGCGATCACCCTCAACGCCGGTGTCATGTACCGCTTCGAAGCGCCATCACAGGATAATCTTGGGATCAAGGTCTATTCCGACGGCAACACGGTGTTGCCGCACACCAATGTGGATCTTTTCACCGGCAAAAACGCGATCATCGTGACGCCAACCACCACCGCCACCTATTATGTGGAGGTTTCCGGCGGCAGCTCCGCCAATCTGCCTTACACGCTGCGGTCATCCGTTGGCGACGATTACGGCAGCACGCCGGCCACGGCCGGACAAATAACCGTCGGCACGGCCATCTCCGTCGTAAGCAATTACGCGTACGACATTGATTGGCTTGCCGCAACGCTGACAAAGGGATCGACCTACCAACTGAATGGGACCTCGAACGCGATGGACCCGACGGTGACGCTCTACGACGCCCAGGGCTTCCGTGTATCGACCAACGACCTAGCCCCTTTCTCCTCGAATATTTCCCAAGAGGTCACGATTACCACGACCGGCACCTATTATTGGGCATTCGGAGCGCGTTCGGTTGGCGCTCATAACGCCACAATACAGGAAACCTCAAGGAATCCCGGCTTCGTCGACGATTACGGCAACAGCTTCGGCACGGCTGGCCGCTTGACCATGAACGCGACGACTCAAGGCGCCCTCGAATACCGCAAGGACACGGATTATCTGTCCGTATCCCTGGAGAAAGGGAAAAGCTACAGCTTCGTGGTCGACGGCCCCGCGCTCGGCAACACCCGGTTCGACATCTTCAGTCCCGGGAACAACGCCGCCTACCTGAAGCCGACACGAACGGAGAACGGCAAGTCGTTCTATGACTACACCGCCTGCGCGACGGGGAATTTCGTCGTCTCCATCGACAGCAGCGACTACAAGCTGGGCTCCTACAGCATCACGACCACCGACAACGGCATGGTGGACGAGTACGCCAACGATGCCACGACCGCCGGCCGGTTGGCCATCGGCGGCAGCGTCAACGGTCGCATCGACTATTACGGGATCGACGAATTCCAGGGGGACACCGACTGGATCGCCCTGTCCCTGGACGCCGGCCAAAGCTACTCCCTCTCCATGCGCAGTGAGTCAAGCAACACCCGCCTGTCTCTGCTGGACGCGCTGGGGCACAGCTACGGAGCCTCTCCGTACGTCAACGCCAGCGGCGACTACAGCCTGATGATCACACCGGTGACGTCCGGTACCTACTACGCCAGCGTGTCCAGGCCCGACGGCGAGCGCAGCTCTGCGCTCAACGGCTACACGCTGACGGCCGGCCTGTACGGCGCCTGAGCCACGAAAGGACGAGGGTGCAGGCGCCGGGATCGCATCCCTCGGCGCCTGTCCGTCCTCCAACGGTGGCGATAGCCCGCCGGGAGTCGGGAAACGCCGCCCGAAGGCCCCGCAAGACGCTTGTTCGCCGCCGGAAAAGGATTCTACAACAAGGGGGAGGCCGATGTTTCGCGGACGGCCGGGCCCCCGGCGCGCCCACCCCCGTCCGCATGTTCGGCCACCCCCGCCGCCCCTGGCTCCGGTTCGGTCAGGCGGGGTCGCGAAGCTCGACCGGAACGAGGATCCCCTGCGATGTCGACCCAACACAAGCAAGCCATGGATGCGGTCCTGCAAGCCGCCGCGCACGACATCGTCGTCACCCTGAAGGAGCGTGAGGTCGAGGATCGCCACAGCGAAGAGGCCGACCTCGCCGTGCTCGACGTGGCGATCCTGCACGCCTACCGCGTCTTCATGCGCATCTGCGAGGAGAACGGGATGGAGGTTGACGCCGGCTATTTCGCCGACCTCGCCGCCGATCTCGCCGAGGAAGTCGCCCAGGACGAGGATTGATCGCACGGGTTCTCCCCCTCCCTCCCACGCCCCGGCGCCGGGGGGAGGGGAAAAACGCCTTCCTCCGTCTGAAAGTCACCGCCCCTTGTCCGCCGCCCCCAATTTCTCCCCCGACGTCGCGGTCATCGGCGCCGGTCCCGCCGGTCTGATGGCGGCGGAGGTCGCGGCCGGCGCCGGCCTCTCCGTCGCGGTGTTCGACCACACGCCCAGCCCGGCGCGCAAGCTGCTGCTGGCCGGGCGCGGCGGGCTCAACCTGACGCATTCCGAACCGCTCGACCGCTTTCTGCCGCGCTACGGTGCTCAAGAAGCGCTGTTCCGCGACCTGCTGGCCGGCTTCTCGCCCGAAGAGCTGCGCGGCTGGGCGGCGGGGCTCGGCATCGAGACCTTCGTCGGCAGCAGCGGGCGCGTCTTCCCGGTCCAGATGAAGGCGTCCACGCTGGTGCGCGCGTGGCTGCGCCGGCTGGGTGGGCTGGGCGTCACCCTGCACAGCCGCCACCGTTGGACCGGCTGGGACGCCGAGGGGCGCTTGACCCTGCGCGATCCCACGGGCGCCACCGTCACCGCCGCCCCGCGCGCGACCCTGTTGGCGCTGGGCGGGGCGAGCTGGCCGCGCACCGGCTCCGATGGGGGGTGGACCGGAATCCTCGCGGCACAGGGGGTGGAGATCGTCCCGCTGCGCCCGTCCAACATGGGCTTCGAGGTGCCCTGGTCCGATCACCTGCGCGAGCGCTTCGCCGGCCAGCCGGTCAAGAGCGTCGGCCTGTCCGCCGCCGGGCGGCGCCTGAAGGGCGAGTTCGTCATCACCGAAACCGGCATCGAGGGCGGCGCCGTCTACGCGCTGAGCGCCCCCTTGCGCGACGCCATCGCGGCGGAGGGGTGGGCGGCACTGACGCTGGATTTGCTGCCCGATCTGGCGGAGGCCGAGGTTCTCAAGCGCCTGCGCCGCCGGGGAGCGGAATCGCTGGCGACCTTCCTGAAGAAGTCCCTGTCGCTGAGCGGCCCGCGCGCCGCCCTGCTGCGCGAGTTCGCGTCCGCCGCCGAACTGGCCGACCCGGTGACGCTGGCCCGCCGCATCAAGGCGCTGCCGATGGTGCTGACCGGCATCCGGCCCATCGACCGCGCCATCTCCAGCGCGGGCGGCGTGGCGCTGTCCGAACTGGACGAGCGCTTGATGCTGAAGCGCCGGCCCGGCGTCTTCCTGGCCGGCGAGATGCTGGACTGGGAGGCGCCGACCGGCGGCTATCTGCTGCAAGGCTGCTTCGCGATGGGCGTCGCGGCCGGGCGCGGGATGATCGGCCGGCTGGGGTAAGCCTCTACCGCACGCTGTTGTGCCCGTAATCGTACTGCACCTTCGGCGCGCTTCCGCCGCCGGCCAGCTTGTCGATCAGCGAGCCGATGCCGCTGTCGGCGCGCGGGGCATGCGCCGCCGGGGCGGCCGGGGCCGGACCCGCCGGGCGGGCGCCGTCCGCCGAGGCCACCGGCACCGCCCAAGCGGGGGCGCCGTCCAGGCCGGGCAGCGGGCGCGGCGGCTTGCCGGCGTGGGCGTCCATCATGAAGCCCTGCCACAGCTTGGCCGGCAGCGTGCCGCCGGTGACCTTCCTCATCGCCTCGTTGTTGTCGTTGCCGAGCCACACCCCGGCCACCAGATCGGCGGTGAAGCCGACGAACCACGCGTCGTGGTAATCCTGCGTCGTGCCCGACTTGGCCGCCGCCGGGCGGTCGAGCCGGGCGCCCTTGCCGGTGCCGAACTCCATCACGCCCGCCATCATGCGCGACAGCTGCACCGCGTGGACCGGATCGACCACCGCCGCGCTGCCCCCGCCCTGCCGGCGGTACAGCACGGTGCCGTCGCGGTTCTTGATTTCGCTGATGGCGTAGCCCCAGACCGGCGCCCCCCGGTTGGCGATCCCGGCGTAGGCGCGGACCAGCTCCAGCAACGTTACCTCGCTGGTGCCGAGCGCCAGCGACAGATCCTTGGTCAGCGGCGCGGCGATGCCCAGCCCGGCGGCGACGCGGCGGATGCGGTCGGTGCCGATGCGGTCGGTCAGCCGCACAGTGGCGGTGTTGGACGAATGGGCCAGCGCGGTGGCCAGCGTGATGTTGCCGCGGAACTTGCCGTCGTAGTTGCCGGGGCTCCAGTCGCCGATCTGCAGCGGCGCGTCCTCGATCAGGCTGTCGGGCGCCCAGCCGGCCTCCAGCCCCGCCAGATAGACGAAGGGCTTGAAGGCGGAGCCCGGCTGCCGCATCGCCTGGGTGGCGCGGTTGTACTCGCTGCCGTCGTAGTCGCGGCCGCCGACCAGCGCGCGCACCGCCCCGTCCGGGCTCATGGCGACCAGCGCGCCCTGCCGCACGTTGGCGGCGGCGCCGGGGCCGGACAGCAGGGCCTCCAGCCGCTGCTCGGCGGCGCGCTGCATCTTCAGGTCCAGCGTGGTGCGGACGATGACGTCGCCGTGCTCGGGGCCGACGAAGCCCGACACCAGATCGGTCACCCAGTCGGCGAAGTAGCGGCCGTCGCCGCCCGGCTTGCGGCGCGGGGCCGGGGGGGCGTCGCGGGCGGCTTCGAGCTGCTGGGTGGTGATGAAGCCGGCGTCGACCATGGCGGCCATGACGATGCGGGCGCGCACCGCCGATTCGTCCGGGTTGGAGGTCGGGGCGTAGCGCGACGGCGCCTTCAGCAGCGCGGCCAGCACCGCCGATTCGCGCAAATCCACCTGGGTCGCCGGCTTGCCGAAATAGGTGCGCGAGGCCGCGTCCACCCCGAAGGTCCCGGCGCCGAGGTAGACGCGGTTCAGGTAGGCGGTGAGGATCTGGTCCTTGGTGAAGCGGTGCTCCAGCCACAGCGCCAGCATCGCCTCCTGGATCTTGCGCTTGAGCGACTTCTCGGCCGTCAGGAACAGGTTCTTGGCGAGCTGCTGGGTGATGGTGGAGCCGCCCTGCACCGCGCGCCCGGTCCGCCAGTTGACGTAGACGGCGCGCATCAGCCCGATCGGATCGATGCCGAAATGGCTGTAGAAGCGCCGGTCCTCGATGGCCAGCACGGCGTTGACGAGGTGCGGCGGCAGGTCGCTGACGCCCAGCGTCGTGCCGTGCAGGTCGCCGAAGCGCGCGAATTCGGTCCCGTCAGCGGCCAGCACCGTCACCGAGGCGCGCCGTTCGAACTGCGCCACCTTGGAGATGTCCGGCAGGTCGAGCGCGAACCACGCCAGCACGGCGCCGAGCCCGACCCCGCACCAGATCGCGGCGACCAGCCCCCAATGGACCAGACCGCGCAGCCAACCCCCGCCGTTGCCGCGCGGCGCCGGGCGCTTGGGCGGGGCGGGGCGCTTCGGCGGCTTGGACGGCGGCGGGCGGGACGAGGACGGGGGCCGGGCGGGCGGCGGCGGGGGTGGCGGCTTGGCCTTGCCGCGCGGCAGCTTGGGCAGGGACAGGCCCTTGCCGGACAGCTTGGCCGACAGGGGGCCGGACAGCGTCCCGGACAGGGAGCCGAACGGCTTCGGGTCGTCCTGGCTGTGGACGGGGCGCGGTCCCGCGAAAAGCTGATCCGGTCGGTCGGCGGTCACGGCGCGGTCGCTGCCCCTTGGTTCCAGACACTGTCCGGCGGCCATCCCTGATCGCGGCCGCGTCCGTCATATAACGCCCGCCCCGCCCGCCTCGAAAGGGGTGGATCGGCCGGGCGGATTTTTGTCCCGCGACCGTGGCGAAAGGATGACGGTTTCTTCCATCGGGCGCTGCGTGAACCCACAGGCGGCCGGCGCTGTTGTGTCCTGCGAGACATTCGCCCTTTCCGGAGTTCCCGCGATGCCAAAGCCCCTGACCCTGTCCGTTCCCCATTCGCTCGGCCGCGCGGAGGCCAAGCGGCGTCTGGTCGACGGCATGGGCGACGCGCGCGCCCGGCTGAGCGCCGTCGCCACCAGCATCGACGACCATTGGACCGACGACCGGCTGGACTTCCGCGTGGTCGCCCTGGCCCAGACCGTGAGCGGCCACATCGACGTGCTGGAGGACCGGGTCGAGGTCGAGGTCGAACTGCCCTGGGCGCTCGGCATGCTGGCCGACCGCCTCAAGACCAAGCTGACCAAGCAGGGCACGCTGATGCTGGAGAAGAAGTGAGGCGGTCGGTTCACCCTCATCACCCTGCCCTCCGCAGGACGGGGAATGGAACGTTTGAAACACCATGAAACGTTTTTCCGGCCCTGTTCCACGTTCCATCCGCCACACCGGGGATAAAGCCCTCTCCCGTCCCGGGAGAGGGAGGGGACCCGCGCAGCGGGGAGGGTGAGGGGCTAGAGGGCGTGGTGCTTGATCCATGTTCCGATAGCCCCTCACCCTTCCCACCGCTGCGCGGCGGGCCCCTTCCCTCTCCCAGGGCGGGAGAGGGTTACTGGCTCCAGAAGGTTGCGCATATGCCGGGACGGGGCTGGAAGAGTTGGCGAGTCGGCGGGCATGGCAAGGCTCCGTCAAGCGTCGGGGAGAGGTGGCGCCATGCTATGGAAAAGCGTTCCCGCGTGCAGAGGTTTCGGCACATTCCCGCCCTCCGATGACCGGGCTCAGATCAGCCCGTGCTTCTTCAGCATGCCGCGAAGCTGGTGGTAGCCCAGCCCCAGCGCCTGCGCGGTCTGGCGCTGGTTGAAGCGGTGGCGCTCCAGCGCCTCGCGCAGCTTGGCCGACTCGAAGGCGCGGACCTCCTCCAGGATGCCGCCCGCCTCCCCTTCCGGCGTCGCCTCCGCCACGGCGGTCTCCGCCGCCGGCTCCACGACACGGTGGCGCTCGCGCGGGCGCCAAGGTGAGGCGAAGGGGTCGAGGACGATCGCCGCGATGGGCTGGTCGGGATCGGCGGCGGCCACCGAGCGCTCCACCGCGTTGCGCAGCTCGCGCACGTTGCCGGGCCAGTCGTGGCCGCACAGCGCCGCCAGCGCCGAAGGCGCGAAGCCGGGGAACAGCGCCCGCTCCAGCTCGCGCACCATGCCCAGCGCGAAATGCTCGGCCAGCGGGGGAATGTCCTCGGGCCGGGCGCGCAGGGGGGGCAGCGTCACCACGTCGAAGGCCAGACGGTCCAGCAGGTCGGCGCGGAAGCGCCCGGCCTCGGCCAGCGCCGGCAGGTCGGCGTTGGTGGCGCCGACCACCCGCACGTCCACCGTCGCGGTGCGCCCGCCGACCCGCTCGATCTCGCCGTACTCGACGGCGCGCAGCAGCTTCTCCTGAACGGCCGGGGAGGCCGTGGCGATCTCGTCCAGGAACAGGGTGCCGCCGTCGGCCTGCTCGATGCGGCCGATCTGGCGCCGGGTCGCCCCGGTGAAGGCGCCGGCCTCGTGCCCGAACAGCTCCGAATCCAGCAGGGTCTCCGGCAGGGCCGCGCAGTTCACCTTCACGAAGGGCCGGTCCCAGCGCCGCGACAGGTAATGCAGCCGGGCGGCGATCAGCTCCTTGCCGGTGCCGCGCTCCCCGATCACCAGCACCGGGCGCTCCAGCGGGGCCACCCGCGAGACGTGCTCCAGCGCCTCGCGGAAGGCGGGCGACTCGCCCAGCAGGGGCGGCAGATCGGCCGACATCGCGCTTTCCACCATCTGTTCGTCAATATGGCGATCTTATCGTGGCAATCGTCAGACGGCAACGCGCGCGGTTCCCAGCGAAAGCCAAGCGGGCCAAGGCTTCCAGCCCCCCGGCGGCTCTTGGCACGGCGGTTGCGATAGAGGTGGGCAACAGAAGGAGATCACACGCATGACCGACTTCAGCGACTTTCGCCGCCGCTACGGCACCGGAACCGGCAACCGTCCGTTTCTCCGGCGCGCCCGCGCCTATCTCAGCACCCGTCCGACGGAAAGCTGGCTGTTCTTCTTCGCCGGCATCCTCGCCGGCGCGATCCTCGGCTGACCCAACCAAGCCCGCCCCACACAAGCCTGACCCACACAAGCCTGACCCACAGGAAATCCGACCATGAGCATTTTTTCCCGTCTCACCGACATCGTGCAGTCGAACCTGAACTCCCTGCTCGACCGCGCCGAGGAGCCGGAGAAGCTGATCCGCCTGATCATCCAGGAGATGGAGGACACGCTGGTCGAAGTCCGCTCCTCCACCGTGAAGATCATCGCGGAGAAGAAGGAGATCGAGCGCCGGGTCGCCGACCTGCACCGCGAACGCGACGAGTGGGACCGCAAGGCCGAGATCGCGCTGACCCGCGAGCGCGAGGATCTCGCCAAGGGCTGCCTGATGGCCAAGTCCAAGGTCGCCGAGCAGGCCGACACGCTGACCGAGCAGCTGATCCACGTCGAGTCGGCGCTGTCGAAGGCGAACGAGGACATCGGCCGGCTCCAGGCCAAGCTGACCGACGCCAAGACCCGCGAGAAGGCCCTGGTCACCCGCGCCCAGACGGCGGCCAACCGGGTGAAGGTGCGCTCCAGCCTGCACGACGAGCGCATCAACGAGGCGCTGTCGCGCTTCGAGCAGGTCGAACGCAACCTCGACGAGCTGGAGGGTCGCGTCGAATCCTACGACCTGGGCCGCGCCAAGAGCCTGACCGAGGAGATCGCCGAGCTGGAGGCCACCACCAAGGTGGAGGGCGAGCTGGAAGCGCTGAAGGCCCGCATCGCCGCCCGGCGCGCCGGGTGATAGGGAGCAGGCGCTAAAGCCGCACCCTATTCTCCCCCATGAAGCCCCTCTCCCCTCGCGGGAGAGGGGTTGGGGTGAGGGGGCGCAAACATCTTCCGCCTTTGAGGCGGAACACCCCTCATCCCAACCCTTCTCCCACAAGGGGAGAAGGGCTCAAGCTAGCCTTGGGGAGGGGACTAGAGCCTCAACGATAAGAAAGGCCAGTCAGCCATGAGCTTCTTCGGTTTCGTCATCGCGGCGCTGTTCATGGTCGTGGTGGCGCCGGTGTGGATCGTCTTCCACTACATCACGCAGTGGCGCGCCCAGCGCGGGCTGACCGCCCAGGACGAGCGCCTGCTCGCCGAGCTGTGGGAGATCGCCAACCGCCTGGAAGGCCGCATCCAGTCGCTGGAGCGCGTGCTCGACAGCGAGGCGCCGAACTGGCGCGACAAGACCTGAACCGATGTTCCGAACCCGATGTTCCGAACCAAGCCCCGAACAGGAAGGACCGACCCGATGATGGATCGCCCGTCCCCGCATTCCCCCTACGAATCCCCCAACCCGCACCGCCTGTACCGCAACCCGCAGACCGGAGTCCTCGGCGGCGTCTGCGCCGGGATGGCCGAGTATCTGGGCTTGCGGCCGGGGGTGGTCCGGCTGGTGGTGATCCTGGGGATGTTCTTCTTCGCGTTTCCGCTGATCGTCGCCTACGTCATCGCGCTGCTGGTGCTGCCGGTCCGGCCGGCGCAGATCTACCGCAACCCGGAAGAGGAGGCGTTCTGGCGCACGGTCTCGACCAAGCCGGACCGGACGCTGGCCGGGCTGACCCAACGCTTCCGCGACTTCGAGACGCGGATCACGGGCGCGGAGGCGTATGTCGCCTCGAAGGAGTTCGAGCTGAACCGCGCGATCCGCGATCTGGATCGCTGACCGTTCAGCCGAACCTCGGCACGAAATTACCGGAGCACGACGTTACCGGCGCTGGCGGCGCCGGTCGCGGCCGCGGATCGGCACCGGTTGCGGCGTCGGAAGCGTGGCGATCACACCGGCCAGCACCACCGCCATCGCACCACCCAGCAGAATGAGATCCATCGTCGATCCTCCACCATCGATACCGTTTGTCCCACCCATGGTGAGGCAATTTGATTACAACATGGTAGTGAAAAGAGAGCTTGGCAACAGCCCCGGCGTCCGGAAAAATCCCAGCTTGCCCCGTTCGCCTCACCCCCGATAGGCTTCGGCGCCCGTGACGGCGAAGCCCTTGCCGTCCGGGTAACGGGTGGCGAGTTTTTCGCGCGCCTTCTTCTCGTCCAGCCCCCACACCAGGAACCGGCGCCCGCGCTTCCAGCTTTCCAGCGCGACCGGATCCAGGTTGGCGTTGACCTTGGCGGCGTATTGGCCGTTCGTCACGCGCAGGATCCACCCCGAATCGGCCTTGGCCCGGCGGTCGTCCAGCACGTAGACCCGGCGGTCGACGGCATCGGCCGCCTTCAGCCGCTGTTCCAGATCCTCTCGGCCCATCTCCGCCGTGGCCTTGCGGCGGCGGGCGGCGCGGATGTCCTCGGCCTGCTGCAGGGTGACCCGCGCGATCCTCTTGATGCGCTCGGCCTGCGCCCGCTTGCGCGACACGGCGTTGGCGATGCGCTCCTCCGCGACCTTCAGGCGGCGCAGCGCCAGCAGCAGCGCCACCGCCAGCGAGACGAAACCGACCAGCGCGGCGAACACATAGGGCATCCCGCGGCCTCCCCCTCAACCCGCCTTGGCGATGGCGGGAGCGGCGGGCGCGCCGACGTCCTGCATGCGCGTCACGACGTAGCCGAAGGCCGGCGGGTAGCGGCGTTCGATCTCCGCCCGCGCCTCGGCCATCGACTTGGCCCAGACCTCGATGGTTTGCGGCTGCGCCCAGCTCGAATCGATCAGCGCGTGCTGCGACTGCTGGAAATCCGCCGTCCCGACGTATTTGTTGGCCACCATGGCGATGTAGCAGGGGGTGCCCTTGACCTCCTCGCCGATCAGGCGGACCAGCGACTCGCCCGACTGCTGGGCGCTCTTCAGCCGCCGTTCCAGCACCGCCCGGTCGCGCACCGCCTCCTCGACCGCGGCCGCCGCCTCGCGCAGTTCCGTGACGCGGTCGTTGCGGCGGGCCTCGAACAGGGCCTCCATCTTGGCGCGGCGGACCATGGCGTCGCGCACCCCGGTGGTGCCGTGGCGCTTCTCGATCATGCGCTCCCCCAGCATCACGGCGAGCTGCCCGATGCCGAACGCCAGCCCGGACAGGCCGAAGGCGGCGATGAGAGCGTTGGTGTAGTCGTGCCACATGGAGATGCCCCCGGTCCGGCCCCCGCGCTCGGCATACAGGAGTAACCCTTATGGACAGACCCTTCAATGTTTGCCTTGAAACAAATTCCCGCAGGATTCAGGCGATTTGTGTCAGGCCGTCCGCCCGGTCCAGAAGCTCCGCCCGCCGGACCCGGTTGCGCCCGGCCTGCTTGGCGGCGTAGAGCGCGACGTCGGCGCGGCGCAGGGTCTGCTCGATGGAGGTTTCGGCCGCAATCCAGGACGCCACCCCGAGGCTGCCGGTCACCGGCACGGCGCGCCCGTCCACCATCACCGGGCTTGCGGCCAGCGAGGCGCGGACCCGCTCGGCCACGGCGGCGGTGCCCTCCCCGTCGGTTTCCGGCAGCAGCACGACGAACTCCTCGCCGCCGAAGCGGGCGATGTGGTCCGACGCCCGCAGCGCGTCCCGCGTGCGCCGGACCACGGTGCGCAGCACCTCGTCGCCGGCGGCGTGGCCGTGGGTGTCGTTGATCGCCTTGAAGCGGTCGAGGTCGAGCAGGAAGATCCCCAGATGCCGGCCATGGCGCCGCGTCCGCCCCAGCTCCGCGTCGGCGAGTTCCAGGAAGCGGCGGCGGTTCCACACCCCGGTCAGCGAATCGAGCGTCGCCAGCCGGTTCAGCCGGACGTTCGCCTCCTCCAGCGCGCTGGTGCGCTCGGCGACGCGGCGCTCCAGCGTCTCGTTGGCCTCGCGCAGACGCTCGTACAGGCTGACGTTGGCGAAGCCGATGGCGATCTTCGAGGCGAAGACCTCGACCAGCGCGCGGTCGACCGCGTCGAGCGGCCGGTCGGTGCGGATCCAGGCCGCGATCTCCTGCCCGTCGGGCACCCGCAGGTAGAAGGCCGAGCCGTCGGGGCCGTGGACGCCGCGCTTGTTCCGGAAGGTCTCGGCGATCACGGCGGCGAGCGCCGGGTCGAGCGCCGAGGCCGGCTCCCCCGACGCCCCGGCGTGGCGACCGATTCCGGCCAGCACCGCCGGCGCCCCGCCCGCCTCCGGACAGCGGGCGCAGAGGACGGCGTCGGGCGCCACCCGCAGCACCTCGGACAGGTGGATCAGCACCTCGGCGGCAAACGGCTGCATGCGGCGCAGCGCGAACAGCCGGTCGGTCGACTGGATGATCCGTTGCAGGCCGCGCCGGTTGCTTTCCAGCGCCTGGATGTCGGTGTAGGCCCGCAGCGCCGACACCACCGTGGTGAAGAGCTTCTGCGCGGTCAGCTCGGTCTTCGACTTGTAGTCGTTGATGTCGTAGGCGAGGACGACGTCCTCCTCCGGCGCCTGGCCCGGCTGGCCGGTGCGCAGGATGATGCGGACGGCCTGGTTGCCCAGCGTCTCGCGGATGGTGCGGACCAGCTTCAGCCCGGCGTCCTCGGTCTCCATCACCACGTCGAGCAGGACGATGGCGATGTCGGGGGTCTCGCGCAGCACCCGCTCGGCCTCGGCGGCGGACGAACTGCTCAGCAGGTGCAGCCGACGGCCCCGGTAGCGCAGCCGCGCCAGCGCCAGCCGGGTGACCGCGTGGATCTCCGCCTCGTCGTCGACGATCAGGACCAGCCAAGGCGCCGGCTCGCCGGCGGGCGGCGGCGGCGGCGGCGGGGTCTCGCGGTCCGGGGCTCGATCGCCGTCGGCGAACAGGAAATCGTTGGGCATGGCCTCCGGCTCGGGCAAGCGTCACGGTGCACGCGGGAATGGAAGCATTTAGCCGGCATTGATGCAACGGTCCAACTTCTACAAATTCCTTCACTCCGGCCGCGCATGCGAATGCGGGAAAGTTCTTGTTTTTCCTTCGCCTTTCGATTGCCGAACGCGGCGAGCCCCACCCCTCCGCCTCTTTGTCCGGCCGGCTTACGAAATAATGCCCGGCGGGCCGGGATCGCCGAAAGGGGGAGGAGCGTTTCGCCACTCGGCCCTTGCCTTGTCGGCGATCGGCGCATAGGCATCGAAGACCACGGCCAAGCCGACGCTTCCAGACGGAGCGCGACGCCCAAGCGTGGCGAGGGAAACGGCAATGGAAGCCAGCATGACCGACCGGGAGCATTCGACGAAGCTGCGCGCCCTGACCATGGGGGCGCTCGGCGTCGTCTACGGCGACATCGGGACCAGCCCGCTCTACACCCTGCGCGAATGCCTGACGCAGGGCGGCGGGTTCGACCTGTCGCCGGACATCATCCTGGGGGTCCTGTCGCTGATCTTCTGGGCGCTGATCATCACGGTGACGGTGAAATACGTCATCTTCGTCATGCGCGCCGACAACCAGGGCGAGGGCGGCATCCTGGCGCTCACCGCGCTGGCGCTGCGCGGCATGCGGCCGGGCCACCGCAAGACCACCGCCGTCATGGCCATCGGCATCATGGGCGCCGCCCTGTTCTACGGCGACAGCCTGATCACCCCGGCCATCTCGGTGCTGAGCGCGGTGGAGGGGCTGAAGGTCATCGCCCCGGCCTTCGAGGATTACGTCATCCCGATCACGCTGGTCATCCTGGTCGGCCTGTTCGTCCTGCAAAGCTTCGGGACGGAAAAGGTCGGCAAGCTGTTCGGCCCGGTGATGCTGGTGTGGTTCGTGACCCTGGGGGTGCTGGGGGCTTGGCAGATCATCCGCTACCCCGACGTGCTCGGCGCCATCTGGCCCGGCCACGCGGTGGAGATGCTGTTCGAGCACGGCTGGAAGGGCTACCTGCTGCTGGGCGCCGTCGTGCTGGCGGTGACCGGGGCCGAGGCGCTCTACGCCGACATGGGGCATTTCGGCCGCAAGCCGATCCGGCTGGCGTGGTTCGCCCTGGTGCTGCCGTCGCTGCTGCTCTGCTACTTCGGCCAGGGCGCGCTGCTGCTGCACGAGCCGGGCGCCATCGAGAACCCCTTCTACCATCTGGCCCCGGACTGGGCGCAGGTGCCGCTGCTGATCCTGGCGACGGCGGCCACCGTCATCGCCGGTCAGGCGGTGATCTCCGGCGCCTATTCGGTGACGCTCCAGGCCATGCATTTGCGCTACCTGCCGCGCATGGAGGTCCGTCACACCTCCGAGCACGAGAAGGGCCAGATCTACATGCCGCAGCTCAACTGGCTGCTGCTGACCGGGGTGCTGCTGCTGGTGCTGACCTTCCAGACCTCCAGCAACCTCGCCGCCGCCTACGGCATCGCGGTGACCGGCACCATGGTGGCGACCACCCTGCTCGCCTACAAGGTGGCGCGCAGCCTGGGCCGCTGGAAGCTGTGGCAGGCCGGTCTGGCGCTGATCGTCTTCCTGTCGATCGACGCGGCCTTCTTCTTCTCGAACCTGATCAAGGTCGAGGAGGGCGGCTGGTTCCCGCTGGCGGTCGGCGCGCTGGTCTTCCTGCTGATGGCGACGTGGCGGCGCGGCCGCGAGGTGGTGCGGCAGCGGCTGGCCGAGGACGCGCTGCCGCTCGACTCGCTGCTGGAGCGGCTGAAGGGCGGCTCGATCCAGCGGGTTCCCGGCACGGCGGTGTTCCTCACCGGCAACCCGCGCGGCCTGCCGCCGGGGCTGCTGCACAGCCTGAAGCACTACAAGGTGCTGCACCAGCGGGTCGTCCTGCTGACCGTCGACATCCAGGACGTGCCCCACATCCCCGACAGCCAGCGCTTCGAGCTGAAGCCGCTGTCGGCCGGCTTCTTCCGGCTGATCATGCATTTCGGCTTCAAGGACGAGCCGGACATCCCCAACGCGCTGGAGAAGAAGAAGATCCCCGGCCTGCCCTTCGAGCCGATGGAGACGACCTATTTCGTCAGCCGCGAGACGCTGATCCGCTCGCACCGCCGGGCCGGGATGCCGCGCTGGCAGGAGCCGACCTTCATCTTCCTGTCCAAGCTGTCGACCAGCGCCTCGGAGTATTTCTGCATCCCGCCCAACCGGGTGGTCGAGCTGGGCATGCAGCTGGAGATTTAACCACTCTCCATCCTGTGCTGTGAAGCCCTTCTCCCCTTGCGGGAGAAGGGTTGGGATGAGGGGTATTCGCCGCAGGCGAAGACAAAATTTGCGCCCCCTCACCCCAACCCCTCTCCCGCAAGAGGAGAGGGGCTTCACGCGAGTGCTCCGATTGTCCCCTCCGGATCGATTCCTTCCCCGGCCCGCGCCTGCTATACATCCGGCCGAGCATCGGACGGGAAGAGCGGGGGCATGGGGTTGGAGGACCGTTTGGGCGACGGCGGGCCGCGGCTCGAGTCTCGGAAACCGCTGGAAGCGCCACGGCTGGACCGGCGCGACCCTCCCTTGGCGCTTCACAACCCCGTTCCGGCCTTCCTGACCGCCGCCCGGCCGGCCGCCGACCTTCCCGGCCCGCCCGCCACCACCGTTCCCGCGCCGCCGGCCCCGCCGCCGTATCTGCCCGAACCGCGCCTGCGCGAGGCCCTGAACCCGCTGCTGAGCGCGGCGGCCCCCGTGCTGGATCTCGCCGCCGGGCTGCGCGACCGCGTCACCCACGACGACCCCGACGGGGTGCGCGACGACGCCCTGGCCGCGCTGGCCCGCTTCGGGACGGACGCCGCCGCCGCCGGGCTGACCGCCGAGGAGATCCGCGTCGCCCGCTTCGCGCTCTGCGCCACGCTGGACGACACCCTGCGCGCCACGCCCTGGGGCGCCCGCGCGCCCTGGCTGAGCGGGGGGCTGGCTGGAGGGCTGG
Source organism: Azospirillum doebereinerae (assembly GCF_003989665.1). Lineage (GTDB taxonomy): Bacteria > Pseudomonadota > Alphaproteobacteria > Azospirillales > Azospirillaceae > Azospirillum > Azospirillum doebereinerae. Next base: position 287,033 of record NZ_RZIJ01000004.1, read on the forward strand.
CGGGGGGGCTGACCGCCGCGCTCGACCCCGAGGCCGGCGGGCCGGATCTGTTCTTCGAGCTGCTCGACACCATGCTGGGCGACCCCCGGCTGCACCGGCGCGAGTTGGAGCTGTTCTACGCCTGCCTGTCGCTGGGCTTCGAGGGCAAGTACCGCGACCGGCCGCGCGGCGCCCATGATCTCGCCCATCTGCGCGACGAGCTGTATCGCATCCTGCGCCGCGCGCGGGGCGAGCGCGACCCGGCGCTCTCCCCCGCTCCGCACGGCCCCTCCGCCCGCACCATGGCCACGCGCTTCCGCCCCTTGGCCGCCGCCCTGCCGCCCTGGACCGCCTGGGCGGCGGTGGCGCTGGGGCTGGGGCTGCTGTGGGGCCAGCTTTCCGCCGCGCTGACCCGGCAGGCCGGGCCGGTCGCCGCGCGCATCGCAGCCCTGGTGCCCGACGCCCCCATCGAGATCGCCCGGCTCGCCCCGCCGCCGCCGCCGACCGCCGGCCCGGCGCTGATCGCCCGCGTCACCGCCGTCCTCGCCCCGGAAATCCGCAGCGGCGCCGTCGAGGTGCTGGCCGGGGAGGACGGCGCCCTGGTCGTCCGCATCCCCGCCGCCGCCATGTTCGCCACCGGCAGCGAGGCCGTGAAGGCCCGCCACCGCGCCGTCGTCGACCGCGTCGGTCAGGCGCTGGGGCCGGAGGGCGGGCTCGTGCGGGTGGTCGGCCACACCGACGACCAGACGCCCCGCACCGGCCGCTTCCCCACCGCCCAGAGCCTGACCGAGGCGCGGGCCGAGGCCGTCCGCCGGTTGCTGGAACGCCCGCTCGGCCCCGCCCGCCTGTCGTCGGAGGGGCGCGCCGACGCCGAACCCGTCGCGCTGAACGACACGCCCGCCGGGCGCGACACCAACCGGCGGATCGACGTCCGCCTCTACCCGCAGTGAAGGCGCCCGCCATGCCCGTGCCGCGCCGCCCCTCCTCCTCCCTGTCCCCGCACCTGCCCTCGCGGCTGCGCTGGAGCCTGTCGCTCGGCGGCGCCCTGGCGCTCGGCCTGACCGGGTGGCTGCTGACGCCGGCGCTGGCCGGGACCGACTGGACGATCCGGCTGGCCCCGCTGCTGCTGGCGCTCGCCGGCTGGGCGCTCCTCAACCGCCGGATCGACCGGGCCGAGCGCGCCGCCAACGCCCGGCTGGTCGAGGCGCTGACCGCCGCCCGCGACCCCGACCTCAAGGCCTCGCTCGACGAGATCGGCAGCGTGCGCCAGCGGCTCGACGCCGTGCTGGCCCGGCTGAAGACCCAGCGTTTCGGCGCCGGGCTGACCGGGCGCTACCTCTACCAGCTTCCCTGGTATCTGGTGATCGGCGCGCCGGGGTCGGGCAAGACCACGGCGCTGGGCAGCGCCCGTCTCGGCACCCCGCTGGCCGACGGCGACATCGCCGAGCCGATCGCCAACCTCGGCGGCACCCGCAACTGCGACTGGTGGTTCACCGACGAGGCGGTGCTGATCGACACCGCCGGGCGCTACACCACCCAGGACAGCCGCCGCGCCATCGACGGCCGGGTGTGGTCCGGCCTGCTCGACCTGCTGAAAGAGCACCGGCCGCGCCAGCCGGCCAACGGCGTGCTGCTGACCGTCAGCCTGCCCGACCTCGCCGCCTGGACCGCCGCCGAGCGCCACGGCCACGCCATCACCGTCCGCCAGCGCCTGAACGAGCTGCGCACGCAGCTCGGCGTGCGGGTCCCGGTCTATGTCCTGCTGACCAAGGCCGATCTGGTGCCGGGCTTCGCGACCTTCTTCGACCCGCTCGACCGCGCCGCCCGGCAACAGGTCTGGGGCCTCGCCTTCCCGGCCGAGGAGGCGCCGGAGGGTCCGCTGCCCGCCTTTTACGAGCTGTTCGCCGGGCTGGTCCGGCGGCTGGACGAGCGGCTGCTCGACCGGCTGCACCAGGAGCCGGACATCGGGCGCCGCAGCGACGCCTTCGCCTTCCCGCTCCGCATCGCCGAGCTGGAGACGGCGCTGGCCGACCTCGTGGACACCGCCTTCGCGCCGGAAGCGGCGGAGGAGGTTCCCCTGCTGCGCGGCATCTACCTGACCAGCGCGACCCGGACGGATCGCATGGCCCCCGACCCGCTGTCCCCCGGCGCCGGGGAGCCAGCCGATACCCATTTCCTCGACCGGCTGCTGCCCGAGATGGTGTTCCCGGAGGCCGGCCTCGCCGGGGTGGACCGCGCGCTGGAGCAACGCCGACGCCGCGCCGGGATCCTGTCGGCCGGCGGCGCGCTCGCCGCCGGGCTGCTGCTGGGCGGCTTCTGGCTGCACAGCCACGCCGGCAACGCCGCGCTGCTCGACCGCGCCGATTCGGCCGCCGCGTCGGTGGAGGCGGCGCTGCGCCCGCTCGACACGCCGCCGCGCTCGCTGGCGCGGGTGGACGACACCGACGTCGCCGCCATCCTGCCGGCGCTGGACGGCCTGCGCGCCCTGCCGATGGGCTACGCGGAGCGCGCGTCCTGGGCCGCGCCGGAGCTGGCCGGCGGGCTCTACCAGGGCGACCGCATCGCCGGTCCGGCCGGGGAGGTCTACCGGCGGGCGCTGCGCACGCTGTTCCTGGCCCGGCTGACGCTGCGGCTGGAGGAGCAGCTCCGCACCAACTGGGCGCGGCCCGACCTGCTGCGCGCGGCGCTGCGCGCCTACCGCATGATCGGCGGGCGGGAGGCGATGGATTCCGCCGATCTGGCCGAATGGCTGGCGCTCGACTGGCAGCGCAGCCTGCCCGGCCCGGCCAACGAGGCCCGCCGCCGGGCGCTGGGCGATCATCTGGCCGCGCTGTTCGAGGCGGGCTTCGCGCCCATCCCGGTCGACGAGACGCTGGTGGCCCGCGTCGAGGAGGTGCTGGCCCAGGCCGCCCCGCCCCGTCCCGCTTCCGCCTTCGGTTCCGGTTCGGAAGTGGCGTCGCCGTGATGCTGCGCGAGCGGTGGAACGCCGCCCGGACCAACGCCTCGGCCGCCCATTTCCACGGGGTCGGCTTCCACGGCAAGCTGCCGGCGCGCGGCGACTTCGTCGGCCACGGCCTGCCGCGCGAGGTGCTGGACCCGTGGGACGTCTGGCTGTCGGCGGCGCTCGGCGAGGCCGGGCGGCGGCTGGGCGGCGCGTGGGAGCGGGCGTTCAGCGGCGCGCCGGTGTGGCGCTTCGCCCTGTCGGCGGGCTTGTGCGGCGACGCGCCGCTGGTCGGCGTGCTGATGCCCAGCGCCGACCGGGTCGGGCGGCTCTACCCCTTCACCATCGCGGCGGCGCTGCCCGACCGGCTCGACCTCGCCGCCGCGCCGGCCGCCTGCGCGGCGTGGTTCACCCGCGCCGAGGCGGTCGCCGCCGACGCCTGCCGGGCCGGCGCGGACGTCGAGGGGCTGCCGGCGCGGCTGGCGATCCTCGGACGGCCGGAGCTGGAGCGGGTGCATCCGGCCTCCGTCGCCATGGTGGAGCGTCTGGCCGGGCCGCTGCGGGAGGGGTCGAGCTTGTGGTGGACGCGCGGCGGCGGCCCGGTGGCGCCGTCGCTGCTGGCCTGCGCCGGATTGCCGGGCGGCGCCCGGCTGACGGCCTTCCTGGACGGCGCGTGGGACCGTTGGGGATGGGAGGATGTCGGCGGGGGGAACGCGTGAGGGGGACTTGTGTGGGTTCCAGCGTCGCGTTGCCCCCTCCCCATCCCTCCCCCGCCTTCGGCGGGAGAGGGGGCAGGACGCTTGTCGAAGGGCTGCGGAGTTCCCTCTCCCGCGAAAGCGGGGGAGGGTTAGGGAGGGGGCCGGACGACCGCCTCAGCTTCCCTCGGCCAAGTCGTACATGGCGTCGAGATCGGCGATCAGCACCTTGTTCCCCTCCTGGAGGGAGATCACGCCCACCGTCTTCAATTGGGTGAAGGTGCGGCTGACCGTTTCGGTCGTCAGCCCCAGATAGTCCGCGATGTCGGCCCGGCTCATCGGCACGAAGACCGGGTTCTCCTTGTGGCCGCGCCGCGCCGCGCGCTGCGACAGCATCAGCAGGAAGGAGCAGATCTTCTCCTTGGCCGTCTTGCGGCCGAGCAGCAGCATCTGGTCCTGCGCCGCCGCCAGCTCGTTCGACGCCATGGAGAACAGGCGGCGCTGCATCTTGGGGAACTCGTCCATCAGCGCGTCGATCTTCTTGCGCGGGAAGCGGCAGAGCGACGAGCTGGTGACGGTCTCGGCGGTGTAGGCGTAGCTGTCGTTGACCGACAGCCCGAGGAAATCGCCGGTGACGAGGAATCCGGTGATCTGCCGCCGCCCGTCGGGCAGCAGCTTGTACAGCTTCACCGTGCCGGAGGTAACGTTGTACAGCGCGTCGGCGCCGTCGCCCTCGCTGAACAGCGTGTGCCCGGCGTCGGCCCGCACCGTCTGGAGGATGTCGGCCAGACGGCGCAGCTCCTCCGGCTCCAGCGCGGCGCAGACGGTCAGGCTGCGGACGGGACAAGCGCCGCAGGGATTCATGTCCGTCGCGGCGCTCTTCTCGCGGGCGCGTCCCATATCGAAAGGTGGCATGGATGAACCCAGCCTCTCATCGTGCATGGGTTCATATTGAGTGCAATCGTGGGGAATCGCAACCTTGGTCGTGCCCGCCCCTTCCTTTGCCCATACGGCCGGAAGGCCTATTGCCGTTCCGGCTTGCCGTTCTGCGGGGGAAGCGGCTTGTCGTCGTCGAACAGGATGCGGTGGGCCGCGCCGTCGAGGTCGTCAAACTGACCGGACTTCAGCGCCCACAGAAACGCCGCCAGCCCCAACCCGCCCAGGCTGAGCGCGATCGCGATCAGATAGAGAAGCTCGTCCATCACCCAAATCCTTGACCACGGCGCCGCGGGCCAGCCGCAGCGCGTTCAAAATGACGATAAGCGACGACGACGACATCGCCAAGGCCGCCAGAAGGGGAGTCAGCAGCCCGGCCATCGCCAGCGGCACCGCGAACAGGTTGTAGACCAGCGCGATGGCGAAGTTCTGCTTCACCAGCCGCCCGGAGCGCCGCGCCACCTCCACCGACTCGACGATGGGGCGCAGCCGCCGGCCCTGGAACACCACGTCGGCGGCGGTCTGGCTGACGTCCACGGCGGTCGAGGGCGACATCGACACCGCCGCCGCCGCCAGCGCCGGGGCGTCGTTCAGCCCGTCACCGACCATCAGCACAATGCGGCCTTGCGCGGCCAGATCGGCCAGCACGGCGGTCTTGTCGGCCGGGGTCTGCTCCGCCCGCCAGTCGGCGATGCCCAGCCGCTCGGCCACGGCGGCCACGGCGCCGCGCCGGTCGCCCGACAGCAGGCGGACGTCCATCCCGCGCGCCTTGAGCGCCGCGACCACCGCCGCCGCGTCCGGGCGGGGGGCGTCGAGGAAGACGATGCGGCGGGGTTCGGCGCCGGGACGCGCCAGCCACAGCTCCGGCCCGGCCGAATCCTCGGCGTCGAGCGGCGCGCCGGTGAAGCGCCGGCTGCCCAGCCGCACCTCGCCGTCGGGGGTGTCGAGCGCCAGCCCGGCCCCGGCGATCTCCCGCACGCCCGCCGCCAGCGGCACGCCCGGCACCGCCGCGGCCAGCGCGCGCGCCAGCGGGTGGCGGCTGGTCCCGGCCAGCGCGGCGGCCAGACGCAGATCAGAGTCGGGCACGCCGTCGAGCTGCGGGACCGGGCGGCCCTCCGTCAGGGTGCCGGTCTTGTCGAAGACCACGGTGTCGACGGCGGCCAGACGCTCCAGCGCGGTGGCGCTCTTGATCAGGGTGCCCTGGCGCATCAGCCGGCCGCTGGCGATGACCTGCACCACCGGGACCGCCAGCGCCAGCGCGCAGGGGCAGGTGATGATCAGCACCGCGACCGCGTTCATCAGCGCGACCTGCCAGGGCGCGTCCATCAGCAGCGTCCAGCCGGTGAAGGTGGCGATCGCCGTCACGTGGACGACCGGGGCGTAGAGCCGCGACACCCGGTCGGCGACGGCGACGTATTTGGCGCGGCCCTGCTCGGCCACCTCCATCATCCGGACGATCTCGGCCAGCAGCGTGCCCTCGCCGACCGCCGACACCGTCAGGCGCAGCGGTGCCGTCAGGTTCAGCATGCCGGCGAAGACCTGGTCGCCCGGCCGCGCGGTGCCGGGCACCGTCTCGCCGGTGATCAGGCCGGTGTCGAGGTCGGACACGCCGTCCGACACCCGGCCGTCGACCGGAACCCGCTCGCCGGCCGCGACCAGGATGGTGGTGCCGGGGGAAACCTGCTCGGGCGCGACCACGGCGCTGGTGCCGTCGGGCAGCAGCACGGTGACCGCGTTGGCCCGCAGGCCCAGAAGCTGTTCGGCCGCCGAGCGCGCCCGGCCGCGCGCCCGCTGGTCGAGGTAGCGCCCGATCAGCAGGAAGAACAGCAGCATCACCGAGCCGTCGAAATAGGCGTGCGGGCCGCTGTTGATCGTCTCGAACAGGCTCATGCCGGTGGCGAGCAGCACGCCGATGGTGACCGGCACGTCCATGTTGGTGCGCCCGCGCAAGATCGCCGCGAAGGCCGAGCGGGCGAAGGGCCGCAGCGCGTAGGCGATGGCCGGCATGCAGATCAGCGCCGAGATCCAGTGCATCAGGTCGCGGGTCGCGGTGCCCATGCCCTGGCTGTGCCCGGCCCAGACCGACACCGACAGCAGCATCACGTTGCCCATGGCGAATCCCGCCACGGACATCGAGCGCAGCAACTCCTTCTCGGTCTTCTGCTGGGCGCTGCCCAGCCGGTCCGGGTCGAAGGGCACGGCGCGGTAGCCGAGCCGGGTCACCGTCCCCACCACCCCGTTGGCGTCGGTCGCGGCCGGGTCCCAGCGGATGGTCAGCCGCCGGGTCGTCATGTTGAGGCGCGCCTGCGCCACGCCCTCCTGCCGGCCGAGCGCCGTTTCGATCAGCCAGACGCAGGCCGCGCATTGCAGCCCGTCCACCATCAGGTGCAGGCTCTGCGTGCCGTTCTCCGCGTCGCGCGCGTGGGGGGCGTAGTCGATGGCCGGCGCGTCGTCGGGGCGCAGCGGGCGGGCGCCGGGATCGACGCTGCGGCGGTCGTAGTAGCGCTCCAGCCCCAGCCCGCGCACGAGGTCGTAGGCGGCGGCGCAGCCGGTGCAGCAGAAGGGGCCGGCGCCATCGGACGCGATGATTCCCGACGCGGTGGTGGTTCCCGCGCTCTCGGCGTGCTCCTGCCCGCAATGGAGGCAGACGGTCATGTCACATCACCCGGAAAAAACGCTGCGGGGTTGAGGGGGCGGTTCCATCAAGCCCCTCTCCCCTTGCGGGAGAGGGGTTGGGGTGAGGGGTAAAGCAACCTTCCCGGCCGTTGGCCGGGCCGCCCCCTCATCCCAACCCTTCTCCCGCAAGGGGAGAAGGGCTTTTAGCGTGTCTGGGGGGAAGCAGGCGGCAAAAGCCATTGCCTCACTGCACCCAGACGCGCTTCTGGCTCTGGTAGTCGCCGGTCGCGTGCTGGATCTCGACCCGCATGTCCCATTGGCCTTCCAGCGCCAGCTCGACCGGCGCGGCGTAGCGGCCCTCGCCCAGATAGGGAAGCTCCAGCGTCACGTCGTGGCCCTGGCTGGTCGGGCGGATCAGCGAGACGGTGACCTTGGCGTCCTTCAGCAGGTTGCCGTGCTTGTCGCGCAGGGTCAGGCTGGCGATGCCCTTGCGCGGCTCGGTGCTGGTGAACTCCGCCTGGACCTGCCACGCGCGCTCCGCCTGGGCGCGGGCGCCGGCCAGATCCTCGTTGTAGCGGATGCCCTTGAGGAAATGCCCCTCGGTCTCCAGCCCGGTCCAGGTGGAGAAGGCGAAGTGCATCATCACGCCGTTGACCGCGACCACCACGGCGAAGAACGCCACGAAGAGCCAGGGGATGTACCACCCCTTCTGGCGGGGCATGCGGGTCGGCCGGGTTCCGGTGGCGGGGGTCATGGTCATGCTCGGTTGCGCTTTCTGATAAGCTGGGACCGTATCACGGAACGGCCGCTGCGGCGTCGCTCAAGGGGGCTCAAGGGGAGGGCTCAGGGGGGACCCAGGAAGACCGTCCGGTAGGACGCGGTCTCCCCGTTGGCGGCGGTGAGGATAAGGGTAAGGGACTGCGAGGAGTCGTGCAAAGAGGCGCGCGGCACGGTCACGAAAATGCGATAGGTCGCGACCATGTCGGGGGCGGCGGTCAGGCGGCGGGCGGCCTCCCCCTCGTCCTGCTCGGCCCCGGCGACGGCGAGCGTGGCGCCCTCCAGCCCCTCGGCGGTCAGGGTGTAGGACCGCGCCTCGCGGGTCATGTTGGAAATCTTGAAGGTGTAGGCGTTGCGCACCGACCCGTCGGCCAGCGCCACGTAGAGCGGCGCGCGGTCGCGCAGCACGCTGACGTCCAGCCCCGGCTTCGTCAGCAGCCCGGCGACGATGGCCCCGGCGATCACCAGGATGCCGAGCCCGTAGACGACCACGCGCGGGCGCAGCCAGCGGTAGGGCGGCGGCGCGGTCCCGGTGGCGAGCGCCGTCTGGCGGGTCTGGGTGTCGAAGGTCACCAGCCCGGTCGGCCGGTCGATCCGGGTCATGATCTCGTCGCAGGCGTCGATGCACAGCCCGCAGCCGATGCACTGCATCTGCAGCCCGTCGCGGATGTCGATCCCGACCGGGCAGACCTGCACGCAGTTGAAGCAGTCGATGCAGTCGCCCAGCCCCGCAGACGTCCGCTCCTCCCAGCCCTGCGACTTGCGCAGCGGGGCGCGGCCCTCGCCACGCCACTCCTGGTAGGTGACGACGAGGCTGTCCTCGTCGATCATCGCCGACTGGAAGCGCGGCCACGGGCACATGTAGGTGCAGACCTGCTCGCGCGCGAAGCCGGCCAGCAGATAGGTCGTCCCGGTGAACAGCGCGATGAAGCCGACGGCGGTCGAGGAGGCGCGGAAGCGCAGCAGATCGCCCAGCAGGGTCGGCGCGTCGGTGAAGTAGAAGATCCAGGCCCCGCCGGTCGCCAGCGCGATGCCCAGCCAGATCGCGTTCTTCAGCGCCTTGCGGCCCAGCTTGCGCGCCGTCCACTTGCCCTGGTCGAGCCGGATGCGCTCGCCGCGCTCCCCCTCCACCAGACGCTCGACCCACAGGAACAGGTCGGTCCAGACGGTCTGCGGGCAGGCGTAGCCGCACCACACCCGCCCGGCCAGCGAGGTCGCCAGGAACAGCGCCAGCGCCGCCAGGATCAAGGCACCGGTCAGGTAGTAGATCTGTTGCGGCCACAGCTCGACGAAGAACAGGTAGAAGCGGCGGTGCTCGATGTCGAGCAGGACGGCTTGGTCCGGCGCGTCCGGCCCCCGGTTCCAGCGGATCCAGGGCAGGACGTAGTAGATCGCCAGCATGGCCACCAGCGCCGCCCATTTGATGCGGCGGAACCGGCCGTGGGCGGATTTCGGGTAGACCTTGGACTGCTTGAGGAAAAGCGACTTGGACGCGCGTTTTTCCGCTTTGGGCGTTTCCGTGACCGTGCTCATTGCCTCGCCATCCCGTCCGGGTCATGCGTTGGCCGGTGTTGGGCGTCCCAACCGCTGCGAGATGGGAAGGGTGCCTGACCCTCACCATGGCGGCGGAATGCCGCAGGCGCATTGCGCTGGATCAAGCACACCGTCCGGACTTTTCGCCAAAGAAAAATGCCGGGGAGTTTCCTCCCCGGCACTTCATAAGCGTTCCCAACCTTGGCGCCGGCTTACTTGCCGCCGCCCAGGTTGTGGACGTAGACGGCCAGCGACTTGATCGTCGCGTCGTCCAGACGCTTGGACCAGGCCGGCATCACGCCGGCGCGGCCGTTGGTCACGGTCTCCACCAGCGTGGCCTTGTCGCCGCCGAACAGCCAGTTGGCCTGCTTGAGCGGCGGGGCGCCGATTCCGTCGAGACCGGCGGCCAACGCACCCTGGGCCTGATCGCCATGGCACGCCACGCAGTTCTCTTCGTACACGGTCTTGCCCTTGGCCACCTTGGCGGCGTCGGCCTGCTTGCCGTTCAGCGACAGCACGTAGTCCGTCACCTGATCGATCTGCTCGCGGTTCAGGATGCCGTCGCGGCCGAACGCGGTCATGCCGGCGTTGGGAACGCCGCGCGTCTCGCCGTCATCCGAACGGATGCCGTGCTGGATCGTCTGGTAGATGTCGGCGGTGGTGCCGCCCCACAGCCACACGTCGTCGGCCAGCGTCGGGAAGCCCTTGGCCCCCTGGCCGCCGGCGCCGTGGCAGGCCGCGCAGTTCTCGTTGAAGTAGGACCGGCCGCCCGCCATGGCGAAGCTGAGCAGATCCTTGTCCTTCTGGATCTCGTCCACCGACTTTCCGGCGATGGCGGTCAGGTACTTGGCCTGACCGGCCTTGCCCTCGGCCAGCTTGGTGACGAGTTCCTCGCGCTGCGAATAGCCGAGGATGCCCTTCGTGTAGCTCTTGCCCAGCGGCCACGCCGGGTAGAACACGTAGTACACCAGCGACCAAGCAATGCAGACGTAGAAAATATACAGCCACCACTTGGGCAGCGGGTTGTTCAGTTCGCGGAGACCGTCCCACTCGTGGCCGGTGGTCTCGACGCCGGACAACTCATCTTTGTAATTCTGTGCCATGGCCTAAAACTCCTGACCGTCATCCTTGAGCGGGATCCGGGAGGCGTCGTCGAAGGTACGGCGGTTGCCGGGCCACATGGCGTAAACCAGGATCCCCGTCAACAGCACCATCAACCACACCGTCCAGAACGACCGAAGCATCACCGTGATCGAATCCAAATCCATGGATTCCTCCCCCGATTACTGCTGGAGCTGCTTGGGCGACTGGTACTTGGTGAAATCCACCATGGTGCCCAGCACCTGCAGGTAGGCCACGAGAGCGTCCATTTCGGTGACGGTCTTGTTGCCGGTGAAGTTCGCCACCACGGCCTTCGGGTAGCGCTTGGTCAGGGCGGCGACGTCGCCGTCCGGATTCTTCTGCGCTTCGAGGTCGGCCTTGGCGTTGGCGATCTGGTCGTCCGTGTAGGGGACGCCGACGATCCGCAGCGTCTTCAGGACGTCGCCGATGTCGGTGTAGGCGAGCGGACGGTCCTTCATCCAGGCGTAGCCCGGCATGATGGATTCCGGCACCACGGCGCGCGGGTCGACCAGATGGGCGACCTGCCAGTCGTTGGAGTACTTGCCGCCCACGCGGGCCAGATCGGGGCCGGTGCGCTTGGAGCCCCACTGGAACGGGTGGTCGTACATCGACTCCGCCGCCAGCGAGTAGTGGCCGTAGCGCTCGACCTCGTCACGGAACGGACGGATCTGCTGGCTGTGGCAGTTGTAGCAGCCTTCACGGATGTAGATCGACTGGCCGGCCACCTCGAGCGGCGAATAGGGGCGAACCCCGTCCACCTTCTCGATGGTCGATTCGATCGTGAACAGCGGGACGATCTGCACCAGACCGCCGATCGAGATGGTGATCAGCGTCAACACGATGAGCAGAAGCGTGTTCCGCTCGATCAGGTCGTGGCTGAAGCCCTTTTTTTCCTGAGCCATTTTTCTCGCATCCTTCCTGGGCTTTAGGCCGCGCCGACCGCTGCCTTGTGCGGGGTGGAGGCGTAGGGCTTCTCGATGCGGACATCACCCTTGGCCGTGCGCCACAGGTTGTAGACCATGATCAGGGACCCGGCGAGGAACAGCACGCCGCCCATCGCGCGGATGACGTAGAACGGGTGCATGGCCGCGACGGTCTCGACGAAGGAGTACTGGAGGAAGCCCAGGCCGTCGTAGGCGCGCCACATCAGGCCCTGCATGATGCCCGACACCCACATGGCGGTGATGTACAGCACGATGCCGATGGTGGCGGTCCAGAAGTGGTAGCTGACCAGACGCAGGCTGTAGAGCTGCGAACGCTTCCACAGAACCGGGACCAGGAAGTAGATGGCGCCGAAGGAGATGAAGGCCACCCAGCCCAAGGCACCGGAGTGCACGTGGCCGATGGTCCAGTCCGTGTAGTGCGACAGCGCGTTGACCGGCTTCACCGACATCAGCGGGCCCTCGAAGGTCGACATGCCGTAGAAGGCCACCGACGTGACGAGGAAACGCAGGACCGGATCGGTGCGCAGCTTATCCCAGGCGCCCGACAGGGTCATGATGCCGTTGATCATGCCGCCCCAGGACGGCATCCACAGCATGACCGAGAAGGTCATGCCCAGCGTCTGCGCCCAATCCGGCAGCGAGGTGTAGTGCAGGTGGTGCGGACCGGCCCAGATGTAGAGGAAGATCAGGGTCCAGAAGTGCACGATCGACAGGCGGTAGGAATAGACCGGACGCTCGGCGCGCTTGGGCACGAAGTAGTACATGATGCCCAGGAAACCGGCGGTCAGGAAGAAGCCGACCGCGTTGTGCCCGTACCACCACTGCACCATGGCGCTCTGCACGCCCGAGACGAACGGGTACGACTTCATGCCGGTGATGGAGACCGGAACGTTGACGTTGTTGCCGATGTGCAGGACCGCGACGGTCAGGATGAACGCCAGGAAGAACCAGTTCGCCACGTAGATGTGCGACTCGCGCCGCGTCATCACCGTGCCGACGAACTGGACGGCGTAGAGCACCCAGATGACCGTCAGGTAGAGGTCGAGGATCCACTCCGGCTCGGCGTATTCCTTGCCCTGGGTGTAGCCCAGGACGTAGCTCAACGCGGCGAGCACGATGAAGACGTTGTAGTTCCAGAAGATGAACTTCGCCAGCCCTTCGCCCCCGAAGAGAAACTGGCGGCTGGTCCGCTGGACCGAATAGAGCGAGGTGGCGAACAGAACGTTGCCGCCGAACGCGAAAATGACGGCCGAGGTGTGGACCGGCCGCAGGCGGCCGAAGCTGGTCCACTCGAAACCGAGATTCAGTGCCGGAAACGCGAGTTGCAGGGCGATGAACGTGCCGGCCAGAAAGCCGACCACGCCCCAGAACGTCGCAGCGATAACGAAGAGTCGGATGGCGTCCTCGTTGTAACGCACGTCTTCCGACACCCGCTGGCTGCCCAGGGTGGCCCCTGAAGTCAGAGTCGCTGATGTCATACAATCTCTCCCGTTTGCCCCGGGCGGCCGGAAGCCGCGCCTTCTGGGTTGCACCACCGCTGGGTACGTACTGTTAAGGAGGGGGGCAGGTTACGCAGGCGTGCGCATAGACCGACGCCGTACGCGCCTGCCTCCAATAAACCCACTATGTGTAGGGGTGGCCGCAGCAACATTGATCCATGTCAACGACCCTCACGGCCGGGCCCGCCATCGTTCAGTGTCCTTGCAATCGGCCGGACGGAAATGGACGACTGTTTCATCGCGAAACCCCTTGGTCGACGACAGATTGACCAGGCCTACCCGTTGGTCTGCGTGGCCGCCCCCGGCCTTGCGGTGGAGCAGTGGCGCGCATTTGCCGCAGCGGTCCTGGACATCGGTGGTGAGGCTGGCGGCGCCCCGGCCCCCCGGACCGGCATCATGACGGTCCAGAACGCGCGGGGTTACCTCCACGGGCTGTTCTCATACGCCATAGAGGAGCATCTGCGCCACGGTCGCGTTATGACCGTCGACAACTTCGTAGTGCTCGACCTGTTCGACGTCCCCGGCGTGGCTGGAACTCTGCTGGACGCCATGGATGGTCTGGCGCGTGGACTTGGCTGCGCGGCCATCCATACAGCCTTGCCCGAGCGCGGTATTTCCGATCGGACCACGGACAATCGGATCGCTGATTGTTTTATTCGAGGCGGACATCGCCGCGAGACGCTCCTCCTGTGCAAAAATCTGGACGGCGTGAACGACAACCGCGCCCCGTCCAGACGCCCGGCCGCGACGCCGGACGCCTCCCCTGGCGGCTTGTCCGGCGGATGCTGCGACGGCGAGTGACCGCGCGAGCGCTCCCATTGCGCGCCGCCGATTTGCCGCTAGGATGCGGCCCATGAGCGACATTCTCCCCAACACCGTCAAGTACCCGGCGATCCACCTGCAGGCCGGCCGCCACAAGCGCGTCCAGCTCGGCCATCCCTGGGTCTATTCCAACGAAGTGCAGATGGACGCCGCCGCCAAGGCGCTGCCGCCGGGCAGCCCGGTGCGTCTGCTCGACGCCGGCGGCACGCCGCTCGGCATCGCCACCTTCAACCCGCACACGCTGATCGCCGCGCGGATGCTGTCGGCCGACCCGGCGGCGCGGATCGACCACGGCTTCTTCGCCGACCGGCTGCGGCGGGCGCTGGACCTGCGAGAGCGGCTGTTCGACCGGCCCTATTACCGGCTGGTCCACGCCGAGGCCGACGGGCTGCCGGGGCTGATCGTCGACCGCTTCGGCGACGTGGTGACGGTGCAGGCCAACTCGGTCTTCATGGACCGCAGCACCGACGCGGTCCTCGCCGCCATCGACGAGGTGCTGGCCCCGCGCGCGCTCATCCTGCGCAACGACGGCACCCAGCGCGCGCTGGAAGGGCTGGCCGAGGAGACCCGGCTGGTCAAGGGCGTGATCGACGGCCCGATCCGGCTGGAGGAGAACGGCGTCACCTTCTTCGCCAACCCGCTGGACGGCCAGAAGACCGGCTGGTTCTACGACCAGCGCGACAACCGCGCCTTCATCGCGTCGCTGGCGAAAGGCGGGCGGGCCATCGACTTCTACAGCTACAACGGCGGCTTCGGCGTGCAGTGCGCGGTGGCCGGGGCGACCTCGGTGGTCGCGGTGGACCGCTCGGCGCTGGCGCTGGAGAACGCGGCCCGCGCCGCCGAGGCCAACGGCGTCGCCGACCGCTTCGAGGCGCGCCGCGCCGACGCCTTCCAGGAGATGGAGCGGCTGGACGCGGCCGGCGAGCGGTTCGAGGTGGTGATCGCCGACCCGCCGGCCTTCGTGAAGGCCAAGAAGGATCTGGGCGCCGGCTGCCGGGCCTACCGCAAGATGGCGCGGCTGGCGGCGAGGATCACGGCGCCGGGCGGTTATCTGCTGTGCGGGTCGTGCAGCCACAACGTCGATCCGCCGACCTTCGCCGAGCAGGTCGCGCGCGGCCTGAACGACGCCGGGCGCACCGGGCGCATCCTGCGCAGCGCCGGGGCCGGGCCGGACCATCCGGTCCACCCGAACCTGCCGGAATCGGCGTATCTCAAGGCCATCGTGATGCAGGTGGATTGAGGGTTCTGCCAGTGCTTGCCCCCTCCCCATCCCTCCCCCGCCTTTGGCGGGAGAGGGGGCCGGCCCCTTGTCGGCGTTCGGCGGAGTTCCCTCTCCCGCGTTAGCGGGGGAGGGTTAGGGAGGGGGCAAGCGGGTCAGCATCCTCAGCGCTCGAACACCCCGACCAGTTCCACATGCGCGGACCACAGGAACTGGTCCACCGGGTGCACCCGCGTCAGCCGGTAGCCGCCGTCCGCCAGGGTCCGCGCGTCGCGGGCGAAGGTCGCCGGGTTGCAGGACACGCCCACCGCCAGCGGCACCTTGCTCGCCGCCAGCGCCTCGGTCTGGGCCGCCGCCCCGGCGCGCGGCGGGTCGAACACCACGGCGTCGAAGCGGTTCAGCTCCTTCGCGGTCAGGGGATTTTCGAACAGGTCGCGCCGCTCGGCGGTCAGGCGCAGGCCCTGGACCGAGCGGCTGAGCGCCGCCACCGCCGCCGCGTCGCCCTCCACCGCGTGGACCGCCGCGCGCTGCGCCAGCGGCACGGAGAACGTGCCGAGCCCGGCGAACAGGTCGGCGACCCGCGCCGCCGCGCCCACCGCGCCCCCCACCGCCTTGAGGACGGCGGCGACCAACGCCGCCTCGCCCTCGGCGCTCGCCTGGAGGAAGGCGCCGGGCGGCGGGACGATGGGAACGCCGCCGAAACGAACGGCGGCCGGGCGGCGGTTGGCCACCGGCTCCGGCGTGCCACGGTCGTCGGCCTGCCACGCGATGCGGGCGACGGCGTCGGGCTCGAACGCCACCAGCCTTTCCCGCGCCGCGCGGTCGAGGCCGCGCGGGCCGACCATCAGCAGGTCGATGCCGCCCTCCAGATCGCTCGCCACCACGTCGCAGGCGCCGCCGTCGGGCAGGACGCCGGCCAGCAGCGCGCGCAGCGGCTCGACCAGCGCCAGCAGGCGCGGCGTCAGGACCGGGCACTCCTCCAGATCGACCAGCCGGTGGCTCTGCCGCTCGTTGAAGCCGAACCACACGCGCTTGCCGCGCTTCAGCGCCGCGAAGCGGGCGCGGCGGCGGGCGCCCGGCGGGGTGCGCGACAGCGGCTCCAGCGGGGTGTCGCCCAGCCCGACCCGCGCCAGCGCGCCGCGCACCAGATCGGCGTTCCACGCGGCGTAGGCGCCGTCCTCCAGGTGCTGGAGCGTGCAGCCACCGCAGCGCCCGAAATGCTTGCAGGCCGGCTCGCCACGGCCGGGGCCGGACTCCAGCGTCTCCAGCAGCTCGGCGCGCACGCCCTCCCCCTTGCCGGCAGGGTCGGAGACGCGGACCCGCACCCGGTCGCCCGGCACGGTCAGCGGCACGAACAGCCGCATCCCCTCCGCGAGCGCGATGCCGTCGCCGCGCGCGCCGATCTCGGCGATGGTGACGTCGAGGGTTTTCGGCTCTGCGGGCGGACGCCGTTTGGGGGCGGGACGCTTCATGGCTGGGGGACCTGGATAACGGAGCAAGGATGGGGACCGGCCCCCTTTACGCCTCCGCCAGCGCCGCGCGCAACGGTTCCGGCAGCGGGGTCGGGCGGTGGCTCGCCTTGTCGACGACGACGCAGACCGCCTCCTGGGTCGCGACGCAGCGCTCGCCCAGGAAGATTCCGACCCCGAGCGTCATCGAGCTGGTGCCCATTCGAAGCCCGCGCACGCCGATCCGCACGTCGTTGGGGTAGAGCAGCTCCGAGCGGTACTCGATCACGCTGCGGGCCATGACCACCGTCCAGTCGTCGCTGGCGCGGAAGCCGCCGGCCGCGAGCAGCAGGGCGATGCGGCCCTGCTCGAAATAGACGCCCAGCGCGTTGTTGTTGACGTGGCCGAGCGCGTCGAGATCGGCGAAGCGCACGCGCTCCTCGTGCCAGAACCGATAGGAGTCGGGCCGGGTCAGGTCGGGGGAATCGGTCATGTCCGTCGCTTGCCGTTAAGGTCAATCCGGGGGCGACTGTGACCGAGGGGCAGGATGGGTGCAAGCCCCGCCTGTATTTGCGCCATCCCCTTGCGAATTCCCGCGCCAACCCGCGCGGGCGCGTGTTATGGGAGTCCGACCAACCCCTTTCCGCAACGGACCGTACGATGAGCAAGGACACCACCAACCAGACGGCCGAAGCGCTGTTCGAAAAGGCGCTGTCGATCGCCGAGAAGCATCTGGACGAGGCGATCAAGGAAGGCGGCCCGCTCGGCCCCTACATCGCCGTCGCCATGATCGAGGCCGCCGTCAACGCCGCCGTCGACGAGACGAGCCACGAGGACGTCATCGACATGCTGCGCGACCTCGCCTCGCAGATCGAATCCGACGCCGACGAGGCCGAGGAAGAGTAAGGACCTCAAGCCTCGGATCCTGCCGTCCGGCGCGCCTCGCGCCGGCGCAGGATCTCGTAGGCGACCGCCCCCAGCACGGTCAGCGCGATCAGCACCAGCGACAGCGCGTTGACGGCCGGCGTCAGGCCGGTGCGCACCTTGGACGCGATGTAGACCGTCAGCGTGGTGTCGAGGCCGCGCACGAACAGCGTCGTGTTGTAGTTCTCGAAGCTCTGAAGGAAGGCCAGCAGGGCCGCCGACAGTATGGCCGGGGTCAGGTACGGCAGCGTGATGCGCCGGAACACCTGCCCGTGCGTGGCGCCGAGGTCGAGCGCCGCCTCCTCCAGGGCCGGGTCGAAGCGTTGCAGCCGGGCCGAGAACAGCAGCATCGCGTAGGCCGCGATGTAGCTGGACTGCGCGACCACGGTCAGGAACACACCCCCGGTCACCCCGAACCACTCCCGCCAGAACACCAGCGTCGAGATGCCGACGATCACCCCCGGCGTCAGCAGCGGCGAAACCATCAGCGCGTAGAGGACGGTCCGAGCCCGGCTGTGCAGCCGGTCGAGCAGCAGCGCCGCCGCCAGCCCGAGCGGCACCGCCAGCGCGATGACGCCCGCCCCGACGATCAGGCTGGTGCCCAGCGCCGCCCACATCCGCTGGTCCGCCCACAGGGCCGAGAACCAGGACAGGGTGAAGCCCATCCAGGGCGTCACCGTGGGAAAGCGGCTGCTGTTGAAGGTCGCCGCGCCCATGACGATCAGCGGCAGGAACAGGTAGCCGAAGAAGACCGCGAGGTAGAAGCCGGTCAGCAGGCGGCGGAGACGGTCGGCGGTCATCGGCGCGGTGTCCTCACTTGGCGATGTCGGCCAAGCCGACGCGGAACAGGCGCAGCGCCGCCAGGATGAAGCCGATGCAGAGGACCAGCAGGATGAAGGCGTAGGCCGCGCCCTGGTTCCAGTTCCCGCCCTCGAAGAACCAGTTGTAGATGACTTCCGTGAACCAGCGGCTCTGCGGCCCGCCCAGCAGGGCCGGCACGGCGTAGCTGCCCGCCGCCAGCATGAAGGTCATGATGCAGCCGACCGCGATGCCGGGCTTGGCGTGGGGCAGCACGACCCGCCAGTGGATGCGGATCCAGCCGGCGCCGAGGTCGCGCGCCGCCTCGATCTGGTTGCGGTCGAGCGACTCGATGGCGTTGTAGAGCGGGAAGACCATGAATAGGATGTAGACGTAGACCATGCCGACGATCACGCCGGCGTCGCCGCCCAGCAGGCGTTGCGGCTCGTCGAAGATCCCCAGCGCCACCAGCAACACGTTCAGCGGCCCGTTGAAGGCGAGGATGATGTACCACGCGAAGGTGCGCAGCAGCTCGTTGATCCAGAAGGGCACCACCAGCATCAGGATCAGCAGCGGCAGCCGCCGCTTCGACGCCACCTGCGCCAGATAGAAGGCCACCGGGTAGCAGACGGCCAGCGTCGTCGCGGTGACCAGCGCGCTCGCCCAGATCGTCTTCAGGAAGATCGCCAGATGGATCTGGTTGGTCCACAGCGTCGCGTAGTTCCGCACCGTGTAGACGTCCTCCGGCCCGCCCAGCCTGGACGGCGGCAGCGACGGCCGGAAGGAGAAATCGACCATCATCACCTGCGGCAGCACGACCAGCAGCGCCAGCCACAGGGCCACCGCCAGCAGGATCACGCCGGTCAGGACCGGGCCGTAGCGGCGAAGAACCTCCGTCATCGGCGCGCGCCTTGCCGTTGGTGAACCGGGATTGAGGGTTTGACGCCTATCATGGGGCTTTCGCGCGGCGCAAGCGCGGCCTTGTGACGGTTGGGGGTGACGGTTGTCGGCGGCGACCGCGCATTTTGCCCTTTGCCGGCGGCGGATCGCTCGCCATAGTCGGCGGCATGGCGACGCTTGGACCGAAACGGCTGAACGCGGGCGCGGCGCTGGTCGCCGTCGCGGTGCTGCTCGTCCACGCCCTGGCCATGGGTTGGCACGTGCCGCCCCAGCTCCGCGCGCTGGCCGCGCTCGACGGCAGCGTCTGCCACGGCGCGACGACGCCGGGCTCCGAGTCGCCGGACCATCCCTCCTCGCCCTCCGACCACCTCGCCCATTGCCCGCTCTGCCTGTCGGCCGATGGCGGGACGCTGTTCGGCCCGGCCGCCGGGCCGTCGGTGACGCCGCCCGGCCGCTTCGTCCGCATCGCCTTCGCGCCGGGCGAGGCCATGGTTCCGGCCGGCGGCGCCCACGACGCCTTCCTCGCCCGCGGTCCCCCGGCCGCGGTCTGACGCCCGCTTTTCCTCATCCATCGTCAGACCGTTTTCCGGAGTTTTCTGCCATGACCGGCACGATTCGCGCCGCCCTCGCGGCCGCCCTTCTGCTCGCCCTGCCCGCCACCGCGCTCGCCCACGTCACGCTGGAGACCAAACAGGCTCCCAGCGGCAGCTACTACAAGGCGGTGATCCGCGTCGGCCACGGCTGCGACGGCAGCCCGACCACCGCCATCCGCATCCGCGTGCCCGACGGGGTGGTGGCGGTGAAGCCGATGCCCAAGCCCGGCTGGACGCTCGCCACCGTCGAGGGCACCTACGCCACCCCCTACGAAAGCCACGGCAAGACCATCACCAAGGGCGTCACCGAGGTGGTGTGGTCGGGCGGCAGCCTGCCCGACGCGTGGTACGAGGAGTTCGTCCTCCAGGCCAAGCTGCCGGAGAAGGCCGCCGGCACCGTGCTGCCCTTCCCCATCGTGCAGGAGTGCGAGAAGGGCGTGCACCGCTGGATCGAGATCCCTGAGCCGGGCAAGAGCGCCAACGACCTGAAGGAGCCGGCGCCGAGCGTCACGCTGACGGCGAAGCCGTGACATCGGCTTGCCCCCTCCCCGACCCTCCCCCGCGTTGCGGGAGAGGGGGCCTGGAGCCTTGCCGGCCCCCAGCGGCAGTCCCCTCTCCCGCGCAGCTCTCGCGCAAACCTATGGTTTGCGCTGACGCGGCAGGCGGACCTTCGGTCCACCGAGAGCGGGGGAGGGTCGGGGTGGGGGCAGTCGCGATTCTCCTCCTCGCCCTGCTTCTCCTCTCCCCCGCCACCGCCTGGGCGCACGCGGTGCTGCTGGAGGCCAGCCCGGCGGACGGCGCGCAGGTGGACCGTCTGCCCGCCGAGATCCGCCTGCGCTTCAACGAGCCGGTGTCGCCGGTCGCCGTCCACGCCTTCGGGCCGGGCGGCGCCCTGACCCTGCCCGGCCCCGCCTCGGCGGCGGACGAGGAACTGCGCATCCCCCTGCCCGGCAGCGGCGCGGCGGAGGAAGGGACTTACACGGTCAGCTACCGGGTGACCTCGAACGACGGTCATCCGGTGGCGGGGTCGCTGCTGTTCGGGGTCGGCGTCGCGCCCGAACGGCCGCAGCCGGCCGGGGAGCCGGACGCGACGCTCCGCACCGGCGCGATGCTGGCCCGCGCGCTGCATTACGGCAGCCTGCTGGCCGCCGCCGGGGGGGCGCTGTTCGTCGCGCTGGTCGCCCCCAACCAGACGCTGCCGGTCGGGCGGAGCCGCGTGCCGCTGGCGCGGGTCGCCCGGCTTCCCCGGCTGACCGGGGTGGCGGCGCTCGCCGTGCCGCTCAACCTCGCGATGGCCGGGGCGCTGCTGACGGGCGGCTCGCCGCTCGCGCCGGACAGTTGGCGGGCCGCGCTGGCCAGCACGAGCGGGGCCAGCGCC
>NZ_RZIJ01000040.1 GCF_003989665.1 Azospirillum doebereinerae
AGCACAACCTCTCGGTCGTCGCGCATCTGTCGGACACCATCACCGTGCTGCGGCGCGGCGAGATCCTGGCCGAGGGTTCATACGACGTCGTATCGAGGAACCCGCAGGTGATGGAGGCCTACATGGGCACGGGGGCCGCCGGCCATGCTTGAGATGCGCGACTTGCACGGCTTCTACGGCGAGAGCCACGTCCTCCACGGCGTCTCGCTGAACGTCCAGCAGGGCGAGGTGGTCACCCTGCTGGGGCGCAACGGCGCCGGCAAGACCTCGACCATGCGCTCGATCATGGGCATCCTGTCCAAGCGCCGGGGCTCGATCAAATTCCAGGGTGAGGAACTGATCGGCATGGCGCAGCACAAGGTGCCGCGTCTGGGCATCGGCTACGTGCCGGAGGAGCGCGGCATCTTCTCCAGCCTCAGCGTCGACGAGAACCTGACCCTGCCGCCGGTGGTGAAGGAGGGCGGCATGACCGTCGCCCAGATCCACGACCTGTTCCCCAACCTCAAGGGGCGCGGCACCACGCAGGGGACGCGGCTGTCGGGCGGCGAGCAGCAGATGCTGGCCATCGCCCGCATCCTGCGCACCGGCGCCACCCTGATCCTGCTCGACGAGCCGACCGAGGGGCTGGCCCCCGTCATCATCGAGCAGATCGGCGTCGCGGTGCGGGCGCTCAAGGCGCGCGGCTTCACCATCGTGCTGGTCGAGCAGAACTTCCGCTTCGCCGCCACCATCGCCGACCGCCATTACGTGATGGAGGAGGGGCACGTCGTCGACATGATCCCCAACGACCAGCTCCACGCCAACATGGACAAGCTCCACACCTATCTCGGCGTGTGAGCGGGAGACCTCTCGACATGTTCCAACTCCTCGGCATTCCGCCGCAGGCGCTGTTCGGGCAACTGCTGCTCGGGCTGATCAACGGCTCCTTCTACGCGCTGCTCAGCCTGGGTCTGGCCGTCATCTTCGGCATGCTCAACGTCGTCAACATGGCGCACGGCGCGCTCTACATGGTCGGCGCCTTCGTGGCGTGGCTGCTGCTGACCTATGTCGGCATCGGCTACTGGCCGGCGCTGGTCCTGGCGCCGCTGATCGTCGGTGCGCTGGGTTTGGTGCTGGAGCGCACGATGCTGCGGCGGCTCTACAAGGTGGACCATCTCTACGGGCTGCTGCTGACCTTCGGTCTGGCGCTGATCTTCGAGGGGGCGTTCCGCCACCAGTTCGGCGTGTCCGGCCAACCCTACCCGATCCCCGACCTGCTGAAGGGCGGCACCAACCTCGGCTTCATGTTCCTGCCGACCTACCGGGGCTGGGTGGTGGGCTTCTCGATCCTGGTCTGCGGAGCGACGTGGTTCGCCATCGAGCGCACCAAGCTCGGCGCCTATCTGCGCGCGGCGACCGAGAACCCGACGCTGGTCCAGGCCTTCGGCATCAACGTGCCGGTGATGGTGTCGCTGACCTACGGCTTCGGCGTGGCGCTGGCCGGGCTGGCGGGCGTGCTGGCGGCGCCGATCTATCAGGTCAACCCGCTGATGGGGGCCAACCTGATCATCGTGGTGTTCGCGGTGGTGGTGATCGGCGGCATGGGCTCGATCCTGGGCGCCATCGTCACCGGGCTGGGGCTGGGTCTGCTGGAAGGCGTGACGAAGGTCTTCTACCCGGAGGCCTCGAACATCGTCGTCTTCGTCATCATGGCGGTGGTGCTGATGATCAAGCCCGCCGGCCTCTTCGGGCGGGAGAAATAAGCCATGACCACACGGAGCCCCACACAGACCCAGGCGGGCCTGCGCCTGCGCGCGGCGTCGGGCGCCGCGACCCACACGGCGCTGCTGATGGGCGGCGGGCTGCTGGTCGCGGTGATCGCGCCCTTCCTGCTCTACCCGGTCTTCCTGATGAAGGTGCTGTGCTTCGCGCTGTTCGCCTGCGCCTTCAACCTGCTGATCGGCTTCGCCGGGCTGATGAGCTTCGGCCACGCCGCCTTCTTCGGCTCGGCCGCCTATGTTACGGCGCACGCGGCCAAGGTGTGGGCGCTGCCGCCGGAGCTGGCGATCCTGGCCGGGACCGCGTCGGCGGCGGTGCTGGGGCTGGCCTTCGGGGCGCTGGCGATCCGCCGGCAGGGCATCTACTTCGCCATGATCACGCTGGCGCTGTCGCAGATGGTGTTCTTCCTGGCGCTGCAACTGCCCTTCACCCATGGCGAGGACGGCATCCAGGCGGTGCCGCGCGGCACGCTGTTCGGGCTGTTCGACCTGACCGATTCGATGACGATGTACTACAGCGTGCTGGCGATCTTCGTGGCCGGCTTCGCGCTGGTCTGGCGCACCGTGCATTCGCCCTTCGGACAGGTGCTGAAGGCGATCCGCGAGAACGAGCCGCGCGCCATTTCGCTGGGCTACCGGACGGAGCGCTACAAGCTGGTCGCCTTCGTGCTGTCGGCGAGCCTCGCGGGCATGGCCGGGGCGACCAAGGCGCTGGTGTTCCAGCTCGCCAGCCTGACCGACGTGACGTGGCAGATGTCGGGCGAGGTGGTGCTGATGACGCTGCTGGGCGGCATGGGCACGCTGTTCGGCCCGGTGGTCGGCGCCGCGCTGGTGGTGACGCTGGAAAGCTATCTGGCGGCGACCAGCCTGCCGGTGCCCGTCGTCATCGGCTGCATCTTCGTCGTCTGCGTGCTGGTCTTCCGCAAGGGCATCGTCGGCGAGATCAAGCACTGGTTCGAGAATCGGTCGAAGTAAACCGCCGCTTTTCTCTGCGACCATAACAGCACGGGCGGTGGGCGCGCCCTGTTGCGGGCGGTCTGCGGCTACAACCCCGCCGGGGTCAAGGCGATGCGCTTGCGCTTCGAGGCTCCGGTCTTCCCTGGCAAGAGCTTGTGCGTCACGCTGCGGCTCGCAGCCCCGGACCGCACCCGCTTTTCGGCCAACGCGGTGGAACGGGGGCTGCGCGTCGTGGACGAAGGCCTGTTGGAACATATTGGAACGCCAGGCATGACGAACACAAGGGAAGGAAAACGCGCATGAAGGCGGTTCTGTGCAAGGAGTTCGGTCCGGCCGACCGGCTGGTCGTCGAGGAGATCGCGCCGGTGGCGGCCGGTCCGGGGCAGGTGGTCGTCGCGGTGAAGGCCTGCGGCATCAACTTCCCCGACACGCTGCTGATCCAGGACAAGTACCAGTTCAAGCCGGCGCTTCCCTTCGCGCCCGGCGGCGAGATCGCCGGCGTCGTCACCAGCGTGGGGGAGGGCGTGACCGCCTGGAAGCCCGGCGACGCGGTCATCGCCTTCACCACCTGGGGCGGGCTGGCGCAGGAGCTCGCCGTCGACGCCAACCGGCTGATCCCCAAGCCGCCCGGCCTGGGCTTCGTCGAGGCCGCCGGCTACGCGATGACCTACGGGACCTCGCTCTACGCGTTGGACGACCGGGGCGCGCTGCAAGCGGGCGAGACCCTGTTGGTGCTGGGCGGGGCCGGCGGCATCGGCGTCGCCGGCATCCAGATCGGCAAGGCGATGGGGGCACGGGTCATCGCCGGAGTCTCCACACCCGAGAAGGCCGCGTTCTGCCGCCGGATCGGCGCCGACGATACCATCGACTACACCCAGCCCGACACCAAGGACCGGCTGAAGGCGATGACCGGGGGCAAGGGGGTGGACGTCGTGCTCGACCCGGTCGGCGGGCGCTACACCGAGATGGCGCTGCGCGGCATCGCCTGGGACGGGCGGCTGCTGGTGGTCGGCTTCGCGGCCGGCGACATCCCGAAGATCCCGACGAACCTGACGCTGCTG
The DNA here is from genome assembly GCF_003989665.1 of Azospirillum doebereinerae. Lineage (GTDB taxonomy): Bacteria > Pseudomonadota > Alphaproteobacteria > Azospirillales > Azospirillaceae > Azospirillum > Azospirillum doebereinerae. The sequence goes on from NZ_RZIJ01000040.1 coordinate 3,776, forward strand.
AAGAGCTGCGCCGTGATCGGCGTCTTCTGGGGCGCCTTCCTGCTGCGCGAGGGGCCGCAGCGGGACCGCCATCTCCAGAAGCTGGTCGATCTGCACGCCAGCGGGGCGGTGACGCCGCAGATCTCCGCCGTCTACCCGCTGGAGCAGGCGGGGCAGGCGATCCAGGATCTGCAGGACCGCCGCGCCACCGGCAAGATCGTCGTCGAGGTCGGCGGCTGAGTCACTCGAACGTCGCGTCGCGCGGGCCGAGGTCGCCGTACGCCATCTTCAGGAAGGCGTCGGCGGTCAGGTCCGCGTCGAGCAGCGCGCCGTGATGGGCGAAGCGGTCGCTGCGGTCCAGCCACAGCCGGTCGCACAGCGCGTCCAGCGACCCCGAGGCGCCGGGGAAATGCTCGTGCGACATCTCCTTGGTGCAGATGAAGCGGGCGGCGGCGAAGAACTCGCCGCCCCACGGAATCCGCCCCATCCGGGCGAACTCGTAGTTCAGGAAGTCCATCTCGTTCTCGTAGGCGTGGGCGACCAGCGGGTCGTCACCCAGGAAGGCCAGCAGATCCTCGGCCACCTGCGGGAAGCGCGGCGCGGTCTTCAGGTCGGCGGGGCGGATGTTGTGGACCTTGATGGCGTCGGGGTGGATCGGCGCGTCGGGGTTGACGCGGACCTCGTAGGTGCGGCCCTTGGTCCAGCCGTCCCCCTCGCGCAGCAGTTCCAGGCAGCCGATCTCGATGACCAGACCCGGCTGGCGCAGCCCCTTGGGCGCCTTGCGGATGTCCTCCAGGCGCGGCATGCGGCGCCCGGTCGTCTCGATGTCGATGGCGACCAGACGGTTGGCGCTGTCCCAGGGCTGCGTGGTCGGCTGCGTGGTCATCGGTGTCGTCTCCGGCTCGTGCTGTTCCTCGCCCACTGGTAGAGCGTGGGCGCGCCGCCGTCGAGCGAAACCGACAAAAAGCGCCCTACCAGCGATAGCCGAGGCTGGCCGTCACCATCCGCCCGCTGCCGAAGAAGCAGCTGTCCACCCCGGCGCAGGAGGCGACGTAGAAGCGGTCGGTCAGGTTGCTGGCGTTGACCTGCACGCTGGCGCCTTCCAGCCGCCGGTTCAGACGCCCCAACTCGTAGCGCAGCGAGGCGTCGAGCAGAGTCACGCCGGGCACCTTGAAGGTGTTGGTCGCGTTGCCGAAGCTCTCGCCGATGTAGCGCGTGCCCAGCCCGGCCGACAGCCCGTCGAGCACTCCGCCGAGCGCGCCAGCGTCGCCGGTGTATTCGACCCACAGCGCCGCCTGCCGCCCCGGAATCCGCGCCGGGGTCCTGCCGAGCGAGGTGGCGATGCTGGTCCGCGTGACCTCCGCGTCGACGTGGCTGTAGGAGGCGATCAGCGACACGGTCCGGGTCAGATCGCCGCGCGCCTCCAGTTCGACGCCCCGGCTGTGGACCTCGCCGATCTGCACGTTGTAGCCGATGGCGCTGTCGTAGGTGACGACGTTCCGCTGCCGGATGTCGAACAGCGTGGCGGTGAACAGGGCGGCCCCGCCCTTGGGCTGGTATTTGACGCCGAGTTCGACCTGTCGGCCGATGGTCGGCTTGAAGGGATCGGCGCCGGGAGCGCCGGTGCTCAGCTCCGGCTCGAAGGAGGTGCTGACGCTGGCGTAGGGAGCGAGTCCGTTCTCGAAATTGTGCATCAGCCCGGCCCGGTAGGACAGGTGTCCGTCGTCGCGGCGGCTGTCGGCGCCGATGCGGTTGGCGATGCGGGTCCGCGCCCGGTCGTGCCGGGCGCCCAGCAGCAGCGACCAGCGGTCCAGCGTGACTTGATCCTGAAGGTAGAGGCCGAGCTGCGAGGCGACCGCATGCTGGTCGCTGGTCGGCGCCATCGGGCCGACGGCGACGTGGTAGGCCGGGTTGCGCCAGTCGATGGTCGGGGCGGGGCCGCGCCGGATGAAGGAATCGGTGCCGGTCCGGCGGTAGTCGAGCCCGGCGAGCAACGTGTGGCCGAGCGGACCGGTCGCGAAGCGGGATTCGAGCTGGTTGTCGACGGTGATCTGGTCGACGATTTCGCGGTCGGCGCTGGCGGCCCGGGTCAGCGTGCGCTGATCGGGCTGGAGGGCGGAAAGCGAGAGCGTGTCGTATTCCGATTCCAGATGGGTGTAGCGGGCGTTCTGCCGCAGCGTCAGGCGGTCGTCCAGCCGGTGTTCGAACTGGTGGCCGATGGAGGTCTGCTCGCGGGTGGAGCGCTGGAAGTCCGGATCGCTGATGAAGAAGCCGCGCGGCAGCTTGCCGTAGCCGAGCGACCCTTCCGACACGGTGCCAACCGACGGCAGGAAGTTGCGGTAGCCGGCCTTCGGGTCGTTGTGGTAACTGGCGAGCAGTGTCAGTTCGGTCCGGTCGCCGGGCTTCCAGGTCAGCGAGGGCGCGACGGCGACGCGCTCCTGCTGCGAGAAATCCTCGTCCAGGTCGAAGCGGTTGCCGAGCCCGACGACGCGGTAGAGCAGGTCTCCATCCTCGGTCGCCGGGCCGCCCAAATCGAAGGCGCCCTCCAGCCGGCCGTTGTCGCCGGCCTCCACCCGGATCTCGTGGGCGGCCTTTGCCGATGGGCGCTTGCTGACGAGGTTGATCAGGCCGCCGGGGTTGGTCTGGCCGTACAGCATCGAGGAGGGGCCGCGCAGCACCTCGACCCGTTCCAGCAGCCACGGGTCGATCTGGCCGATGGATCCCGACCCGTAACCCAGCCCGTCGAGCATGCGCGGCGCGTAGCCGAAGCCCCGGATGAAGGTTTCGTCGTGCAGGTTGGACGATCCCCGGTACTCTGCGAAGACGCCGCTGGAATAGCGCAGGGATTGCGCGACGGATTTGACGTTCTGGTCGTCCATCTGCGTGCGCGGGATGACGGAGATCGACTGCGGGGTGCGGATCAGGGGGGTTTCAGTCTTGGTGGCGGTGGCGCTCTGCGTGGCGACGTAGCCCTGGACGGGGCCGCGCGCGGTCTCGCCGGTGCCGGGCTCGCCCTCCACCATCACCGGCGCGAGGTTCACCGCCCCGTCCCTGGCCGCGTCGGCGGCGAATCGGCGCAGGATGACGGTGTCGCCGCCGGACACGCTGTAGGCGAGCTTCGTTCCGATCAACAGCCGCCGCAGCGCTTGGTCCGGCGTCAGCAGGCCCTCGACCCCCGGCGTCGCGAGGCCGTCGATCAGGGCGCCATGCACCGAGACCTGCCAGCCGGATTGCTGTCCGAACAGGGCGAGGGCGTCGGTCAGCGGTTGCGGCGGAATGGCGAAACGCTTCTGGCCGGCGGCGGGCTGCCGGGGCTGGGAGACCGCCGCGTCGCGCGCGCCGGCCGGGGAGGGCGCGCCCAGGGCCGCCAGGGCGGCCGTCATCGCCGCCGCCGCGAGCCGCCGCGCCGCCCGCCGCCGCGCAAGCCCGGTTCCAGTCCTTCCGCCCGCCCTTGCTCTCACCGCCCACTCCCGCTTCCCGACCATTCAGGTCCGGGACGCACGCCATTTTTAAGAGTGAGACTTAATCGCATTTATTCTGTCAAGCGGCGAACGCGCCGATCCTGTCCCCGCGTCATGGTCGCGGCCCTTGCCTGTGGATTTCGCCGGCCGCGCGGTCGCTCAGGCGCCGGACACGACCAGCAGCCAGGGCGAGATCCGGCGCAGCGTCGCCCCTTGCGCGGCGGCCACGGCCTGCAGCGCCGCGACCGGGTCGGACAGGTTGTAGACCCCGGTCAGGGGCTGCGCCGCCAGCGTCTCGCCGCGCAGCACGATGAGACCGTTGTAATAGGGCCGCAGGGCGTCCACCACCTCGGCCACCGGGCGCTGCTTGACGACCAACTGGCCGTGCTGCCAGGACGCCACCTGCTGCGGCGGCAATTGGCTGCGCAGGGGGGGGCCGTCCCAGGCGATCCGGACCCGCTCGCCGGCGGTCAGCCGCTCCGACACCGGGCGCTTGTCGACCGAACCGTCGACTTGAACGATTCCGTCGCGGACGGAGACCTCGGCGGCCGAATGGTCGATGCGGACGCCGAAGGAGGTGCCGATGTCGGTGGTCTCGAGGTCGCAGGCCGCGACGACGAAGGGGCGGGCAGGGTCTTGCGCGACCTCGAAGAAGGCTTCGCCCTTCAACAGGCGGATTTGGCGCCGGTTGCCGGTGAAATCGACGCCGATGGCGCTCTCCGGGGCCATCCGCACCGTGGTGCCGTCGGCGAGCTGGAAGGACTGCACTTCCGCCGTGCCGGTCCGGTGGTCGGCCTCCAGGCGGATCAGCAGGCTCGGGAACAGCAACATCACGATGCCGGCCGCGAGCGCCGCCAGCGGCAGGCCGACGCCGAGCCGCCAGCCGGCGCGCGGCCCCGTAGCCCGCCTGGGGCGGAACGGGATGGGGGTGGGCGGGGGAGGCGGCGCGGGGCGGTTGGCCGCGTCGCCCCAGACATGGCGGTGAACGGGCACGGTCATCCCCATCAACTCGATGGTGCGGGTCATTTCCTCCCAGTCGATGACGTTGGCCGGGCTTTGGGCCAGCCAAGCGTCGAGACGGGCGTGCAGGGCGCAATCGTCCGGCGCCTCGGCGAGCGCCACGATCCATTCGCTCGCCTTCGTCGGTTCCGCCATCGCCCCTTCGAGCGGGTCCGACGATTCCTGTTTGCCCATCCCCAATCCTCCGGCTCGCTGCGGCGCCGCCGCCTGTCGGCGTGGCGCCCTCCGCGGGCGATGTCGTCCCCCCACTTTATAAACGCGTGGCGAGGGGCGCGCTTTCAAAAGAATTTTGACGCATTGCCTTCGTCGGGCTGAAAAACTCAGCCATCCAGAAGGGGCCGCGTCACCGGCGGCAAAGGCGGGCGCGGCAATGCTCCAGCCCGCTGATGACCAGCCCATGCGCGGTGCCGATGGAGACATCCAGGAACGCCGCGATGTCCTTCAAGGGGGAGCCGCCGAACCGGTGCATCTCCAGGGCGATCCTTGTCCGCTCCGGCAGTTCGGCCATCGCGTCGCGCAGGACGCGCAGCTCGTCCCGGCCCACGGCCTCCGCCTCGGGCGAGGGACGGTCCTCCGGGGTTTCCTCGGCCTGGGCGGTGTCGGCCAGGATCAGGCGCCCCTCGCGCGTCTTGCGGCGGCGGCCGTCGACGGCGAGGTTGCGGACGATGCGGTAGAGGTAGCCGAGCGGCTCGTCGAGCGGCCGGGCGCTGGCGACGGCGTCGAAGCGCAGGAACGCCTCCTGGAGGACGTCCTCGGCGTCGGCGTGATCGCCGACGATGCCGCTGGCGTAGGCCAGCAACTCGTCGCGATGCGCCGTGAACAGCGCCACTATTCCCATGTCCTGCCGCAAGGTCGTGTGTCTCGATCCCGAATGGACAGCCCGGCTCCACTCCGGGATGCGCCCAGCGCAGCCGTGATTGTACTAAGGCTGAGAATGATTCTCAATATTGCTGTGCGTTTGCTCAGGCCGCCTGGGCGGTCCGGCGGGGCACCAGGGCCGCGGCATTCTGCAGCACCTCCGGTCCGGCGCCGGGGCGGTGGGCGTTTTCGCTGATGTGGCGGCGCCACGCGCGGGCGCCGACCAATCCCTGGAACAAGCCCAGCATGTGGCGGGTGATCGCCGACAGCGGGGTCCCCCGCGACAGCCGGTCCTCCACATAGGGGATCATCGCGTCCACCACGGCGTGGCGGTCGGGTCCGGGAGCGCCGCCGAACAGGCGACGGTCGGCGTCGGCCAGCAGATAGGGAGTCTCGTAGGCGGCGCGGCCGATCATCACGCTGTCGAACGTGGTCAGATGCTGCTCCGCCTCGTCCAGACTGCGGATGCCGCCGTTGATGGCGATGGTCAGATGCGGGTTTTCCTGCTTCAGCCGATGGACGAGGTCGTAGCGCAGCGGCGGAACGTCGCGGTTCTCCTTAGGGCTGAGGCCCTTCAGCCAAGCCTTGCGGGCGTGGACGATGAAATGGGTGCAGCCGGTGGCCGAGACGGTACGGACGAAGCGGTCGAGCGTCGGCCATTCCTCCATTTCGTCGATGGCGATGCGGGACTTCACGGTGACCGGGATCGACACGGCGTCGCGCATGGCTCCGATCAGGCGGGCGACCAGATCCGGCTCCGCCATCAGGCAGGCGCCGAACCGCCCGGACTGCACGCGGTCGCTGGGGCAGCCGACGTTGAGGTTGACCTCGTCGTAGCCCCAGTCCTCGGCGATCCGCGCGCAGGCGGCCAAGTCGGCCGGGTCCGAGCCGCCCAGCTGCAAGGCGACCGGATGCTCCACCGCGTCGAAGCCCAGCAGCCGCTCGCGGTCGCCGTGCAGCACGGCCCCGGTCGTCACCATCTCGGTGTAGAGCAGCGTGTTTCGCGACAACAGGCGGTGGAAGGTGCGGCAATGCCGATCGGTCCAGTCCATCATCGGGGCCACGGATAGGGGAACCGAATTATTTTTCAATATGCTATCTGGGTCTTTTGCGGTTTCGTTGGTCTCGTTGATCATAACATTCCCCAAGGTTTCCCAACGTTCCCAGACATTCTGTTGCGCCGAGTAGCACATCGCTGTACCGCTCACTCCCATGTTGTACCCGACCGGGGGCAGGCATGGGAACCATCGTCCCTCGCAAGCGAAAGAGCGGCAGCACCGCCTATCTTGAGCGCCGCCATCGACCTGACGCTAGCGCGCTGATCGAGGACGGCCATGGCGCCGCGCTGGCACGCTCCAGGGGCGAGAAGACGAGACCCGTTCCAAGACTGACCAGTGTCCCCAAGATGCCGATGAAGAGCCCAATGACGAAGTACCAAGGGGAGTGTTCAATGATGTTTTGGCATCGTCTGGCGTTTGCGGGGCTTTTCGTCGCCGCGTCCGTCGTTTCGATGACGGCTGGCGCCCAGCAACCCGCGCCGCTGCAAGCGGGCGAAATCCTGGAGAACGGTGGCGGGCAGCAGGTCAAGGTGCTCCAATGCCGACCGGTTTCCTACGGTCGCGAATGTCAGACGGTTGCCTGGGAGAATGGGCGCGCGGCCTCCAACCCGGCTTGGTGGGACGAAGACATGCTGCGGAAGGGTGACGCGCGTGTCCGGGAGTCCCTGGGGAAGCCGCCACGCGGTGGGGTCAAGACGGATGCGCAGGCCAACCTCCCCACACCCTTGGGGCAGGTCCCGAAAGTCCACGCCGGCGATCTCCCCAAAGCGGCGGCGGACGGCGCTCCGGCTGCTGGTGGGCGGGTACCCGACGGCGCCTATAAGTGTCAGATGTGGATGGGCTCAAGCTATGTGAACTTGGGCATGGTACGCAGCGCCGGAGGCGTGCTGAATCCCGATCCACTCGCAAAGGTGGGGGCGACGATCACCGGCGTGACGCCGTCCGCGGACGGCATGACGATCAGCTACACGACGGCCCGCGGGTATCGCGAGAGCATGGACTGCACGCGCGAATAGCGGAACAGACCGTGGCCGCGGCGTTCGATTCTTCGGACGGGCCATTCTGGAAATCATTGACCCCGACGCCGTCTGCGGGGAGAAGGTGGCGGCATGAACCGCGCTTCCGCTTCGATGGCGCGGGCGAATATCGGGCGCAGGGCCGTGGCCGCCGCTTGGCGGTCGATGGTCTGGCACCCCGGGGGATCGTCGACCGCATGGGGCGGGAGACGGGCGGATTTCCGAGAGCCATCGCGGGATCCTGGCGCGGGATCCTGGATGGTTAGGAGATCGGCATGACCAACGGACTTCGGCTTGTCACCCACGGCGGGTCGTTCCACTGCGACGAGGCGTTCGGCTACGCCATCCTGCGCCGTGCCTTGCCGCCGGAGGCGCTGGCCGCTTCCACGCTGGCGCGCACCCGCGACCCGCGCGTGATCGAGGCCGCCGACATCGTCTGGGATGTCGGCGGCGTCTTCGACCCGGAGCGCCGCCGGTTCGACCACCACCAGAAGGGTGCCCCGGTGCGTCCCGGCGGCTCCCCCTACTCCTCGGCCGGTCTCCTGTGGGCCGCCTACGGCCGCGACGCGGTGCGCAACATCCTGGCGGGGCGCGGCGGCGAGGATGTGGTCGAGCGGCTCTGGACCGAGGTGGACGAGCAGGTGGTCCGTCTCGTCGACCTCGCCGACAACGGCCTGCGCCCCGTCCCCGACTTCGGCGACGAGGGACTCGACCGCGCGGCCAGGATCGCCGAGGGAATGGCCCTGCCGTCCGTTGTCGAGGCGCTGAATCTGCCGTGGGACGCCGATCCAGCCAACCGCTCCCAGGGCGAGGACGAGCGCTTCGCCAGGGCGGCCGAGATCGTCGGCGCCTTCCTCGACGGCCGCATCGAGCGGAGCCGCGCGCGTCTCGCGGCCTACGACACCGTCCTGGACGCGCACGCGCGTTCGGCCGACCCGCGCGTGCTGGAGCTTGCCCGCGGCATGCCGTGGCAGGGACCGGCGCACGACGCGGACCTTCCGGTGTTGTTCGCGGTCTATCCGGACAAGGGCGGGGATGCCTGGATGGTCGGCTGCATGCCGCCCGAGCCGGGCAGCTTCGCCCAGAAGCTGCCGCTGCCCCAGGCGTGGGCCGGCCTGCGCGACGCCGAACTCGTGCGCGTGTCCGGGGTGCCGGACGCCGTGTTCTGCCACCTCAACCGCTTCATCGGCGGTGCCCGCTCACGCGCTGGCGCGCTGGCGATGGCCCGCCTTGCCATCGAACTCGCCCCCTGATCGGCCGCGCCCCGTTCTGGCAGAGGGCGGAACAGGGCCGCTCCGTTGACGGTCGGGGGAAGGATCGGACGGGGCGGTGGCATCAGGTCGGAATGAGCGCGGCGACGTCCCGGTCGGTGTTTCGGTCGCTGGCGGCGAGCCCCACGGCCACCCCGGCCCGGTCGGCGGCGGGCCGGTTCTGGCTCATCTTGCGCTTCCCCTCGATTCGCGCGATCGGCAACCGCAGGCCGACGATGCCGCGCAACTGCGCGCGGATGAAATCGTCCGGGGCGTCGGCGACGGCCCAGGGGGCAGCCCGCGTCCCTTCGTGGAGGTCCGTCAGCCGGGTGACCACGTCGAGCAGCCGATCCGCGTCGTCGAAGAATTCGGCCGGGCCGTAGGCGTGCACCGCGACGTAGTTCCAGGTCGGCACCACCTTTCCATGCTCGCCCTTCGCCGCGTACCAGGACGGGGAGACGTAAGCCTCCGGGCCGGTGAACAACGCGATGGCGTCGCCGACCGCAGGCTGCTTCCATTGCGGGTTGGCGCGGGCCAGATGGCCGTAGAGGGTGCCGTTCGGACCTTCGTCAGGCGCCAGGAACAGCGGCAACGGCGTCGCCATGAGCCCCTCGCCGGTGGCGGTCACGAGGTTGGCAAGGCGCGCCTCCCGCATCGCCGCGTGCAGGGTCGGCAGGTCATCCTCGCGGAAGGCGGGCGGGACATACATCGAGGCGTCTCCATGTCAGGGCGTGGCTGGATCATGGAGCGCGACTGGCCCACAATGAACGTCCAGTTTCACGCATTCCTGATGGGCCAGTTCATCGACATGCCGGAGCATCCATCGCAGTCGCGACTCACCGACAGGATCTGCCAGTCGATCCGGGACCGGATCGCCTCCGGGGTCCTCGCTTCCGGCGCTCGGGTGCCGTCGACTCGGGCGTTGGCCGCGGAATGGGGGGCTTCCCGCACGACCGTAACCGCGGCCTACGATCAGCTGATCGCCGAAGGCTACCTGGAAGCGCGCCAGGGGGCCGCCACCCGGGTCGCGTCCGGCCTTCCGCAATCGCCACTTCCGTCGCAGCACCCTGCGTCCCGGCATCGGAAGTCCGTGGAACCATCCGGCAACCTGTCCGCCTACGGCCGGCGGCTGGCGGCCTTCGCCATCCCGACCGAGGGTGATCGCAAGGCGCTGGCGGTCGATTTCCGCTATGGCGACATCGCGGGCGACGACTTCCCGCGCCTGGCGTGGAAGCGGGCCGTCACGGCCGCGCTGCTCCGCAAGCGGCCCAGCCTGCGGTATGGCGATCCGTCCGGTTCGCCGCGCCTGCGGACCGCCCTGCAAGGCTATCTCTGGCGGGCACGGGCCATGCGGTGCGAACCGGACCAGATCGTCATCGTCAACGGCTCGCAGCAGGGCATCGACCTTTGCGCGCGGCTGCTGCTGGACCCGGCCGACCGGGTGCTGATGGAGAATCCCGGCTACGGCTTGGCCCGGCAGGTGTTCCAGGCGGCGGGGGCCGACGTCATCCCGATCCCGGTCGACGAGGACGGCATGAGGACCGAGCGCCTTCCTCCGGCGCGTCTCGCCTACACCACGCCGTCCCATCAGTTCCCGCTCGGCGGCGTCATGTCGGCGGCGCGTCGCCGTGACCTGCTGGCTTGGGCCGAGCGCGGCGGCGGGTACGTCATCGAGGACGACTACGACGGCGAGTACCGCTTCGACGTCTCGCCCATCCCGGCCTTGCAGGTCCTAGACGATGCCGGGCGCGTCATCCACCTCGGCACGGTCTCGAAGATCCTGTCACCGGACCTGCGCCTCGGCTACCTCGTCGTCCCCGAGACGATGGCCCCGGTCTTCGCGAAGGCGAAGAGGCTGGCGGACCGGCACACGCCGGGGCCGGAACAGGAGGCGCTGGCCGACCTGATCGAGAGCGGCGCCTATGAGAGGCACATCAGGCGGGTCCGCCGCAGGAACGGCGAACGCCGCTCCGCGCTCCTCGCCGCGCTGGCCGAGACGTTCGGCAAGGATGTCACGGTCGTCGGAGCCGCGGCCGGGCTCCATGTCCTGGTCTGGCTGAACAGCGTGCCGCGAGTTCGGGAAGAGGCGCTGATCGCGAGAGCGTGGGCGGCGGGCGTGGGCATCTATCCCGTCGGCCCGCTCTTCGACCCGGCCGCGGCCGCGCCGGATCTCGCGACGGCCGGACTGGTCGTGGGCTATGCAAGCCTCGACGAGGAGGCGATCCGACGGGGCGTTCGGCTGTTGAGGCAAGTGGTCGACGAGAGCCAGCCTGATCGGCCGGGGTCGTCCTGCCGCTGGCCGCCGAGAAGCAACTGACGATCCGGTGTCCGGTTTCCAGGTCCATGGGCTCCTCTGGCCGATCCCGTCCGTCGAGATGGGGGGAGGCGCAGGTGAGCCTCCTCCGGATTGGTGGACACCTCTGTTAAGCTCCCGCTGGGAGCGGAGAGGTGGACATGACGACGAAACGGCGCTTCTTCACGGACAAGTTCAAGCGGGAGGCCGTGGCCCTGCTGGAAAGCAGCGGCCGGCCCCTGGAGCAGGTTGCCAAGGAAGGCAGCGTCCGAACCGAAACGTGCGGCCGTGCGGGCCGGTTCTCCGATCCGGAAACCAAACTGTTCATTGCGCTATGATTGACCGCTCCATCTGCGGCAAGACGCGGGAATCGACGTCTGCCGGACAACGGAATTGTCGTTGCGCACTTTGGAATCTTCTCAAAATTTGTCCGGTCCGCTGGCGATCGCCGAACGGTTTTCACCAGCCCGGCTGTTGCAGGGCGACGGCGCACCCCCGGCGACGAACTCCAGCAGGTCGTCGGGCAGCTCGTCGTCGATCGCTTCCGATGGCTGCGGCAACACGATGTGGATTTCCAAGGGAGCGTCGGCAAAAATCACGGGTTGGAGCCGGGCGGCAGATCGAGGTCGTTGTTGGTGATGCGCAGGAACATGGCGCGCGGGTCCGCCGGCGCTTGCCGACGCAGGTCGGGATTCCGCTCGGCCGCATCGAACAGCACATTCTCGAAAAATTTCCGCGTGTCGTCGGTTCGGGGATATCGCCGGCTTCGTCCGGCAGGGCCAACGCGTGTCCGGCGCGCAGAAGGGGTTGCCGAAAATCCCAACGGACCCAGCCACCATCCCATTCGCTCAGAGGGACGCTCCGGTCCGGGAGCCATTGGGGCGGACATTATCCCGTTGCCAATATGACCGGGATTTAAACCGGGCGGAGTCGATCAGGAAGATTACCGGACAATAAAAAGAAGCAGATTCTTCATATTTCTCAAGCATCTTCGTAAGAGCAAACCATACACTGGCTCCTATTCGGACAGCGGGATGTGCGTTTAATGGACGACAGCAACGTCGACGATTCGGGCACGGTGAAACAGGTTTTGCCATGCGACAGCCTGGACACCTCCAGGTTGCCGCCCGAGGCCCGGCTGGATGCCCTGCGGGAAGCGATGGGCGTGCTGCTCGACGTCACGCCGGCGGATTCGGACGAAGGACGGTTGCCGGCCCGTTTCGATGCCTGGCTGATGGGGCCGGCGGTGCTGGCCGAGGTCGACCTCCCCAGCCTAAGCTATATCCGAACGCCGGGCGCCATCGCGCGCGATGGGCGCGACTGCCTGATGGTGCAGGTCTACCGCGAGGGGCAGAGCCGGGTCGTCGGCGGCGCGTCCGAGACGATCATCCGGCCGGGCGATCTGATGATCACCGACTTCGCGCAGCCGATCGCGACGGAAGAGACGCGGATCATGAACATCAGCCTGATGGTTCCGCGCGATCAACTGGCCCCGCTGCTGCGCGATCCCGACGCCCATGGCGGTCGCCGGGTGGCGGGAGACCGTCCGCTCGCCCGCCTCGTCGGCGCGCATCTGTCCAGCCTCGCGCGGGAGGCGCCGCACATCCCGGTCGCCGAGGCGGAGACGGTGCTGGCGGGCACGCTCCAACTGGTTGCCGCCGCGCTGAACGGCGAGCCGGACGCGGCGACCGTCGGCGGCGTGCGGGGCAGCGTGGTGCGGGAGATCCGTGCCTTCATCGACGCCAACATCCTCGACCCCGGCCTGGGACCGGACCGCATCATGGCGGTCTTCCGAATTCCGCGCTCGACGCTCTACCGGCTGTTCCAGCCCTATGGCGGAATCGTCCACCACATCCAACGGCGCCGCCTGCACCGGGCGCTCGCCGACCTCAGCAATCCCGGTTGCAACCACATGACCGTGGCGGAGTTCGGCGCCATGGCCGGCTACACCCATCCGCATGACTTCATCCGGGCCTTCCGGCGCGCCTTCGGCATGACGCCCGGCGACGTCCGTCACCAGGCCCGCCTCGCCGGCCGGGCGCGCTGGTCACGCCCCACGACCGTCCAGCCCGCCTGGGTCGACTGGATCCGGGCGATGAACTGACGGGATGCCCGGCCGCCGCACCCGGTAAAGCTCATCGGAAAAGTCGGCGAAGGCCGCGACCCGCCGTCGCATGAAGGCGAGGATCGCCGGGGTGCGCGGGAAGCTGTCGATGCGCCAGACGCTGCCGGGGCCGGGTGAAAAGCCGGGCACGCGGCTGCGCGCGCCGTCCCACCGGATTCCCCGAACGTCCCAGCCGGCGGGTTTCCCCGATCCGGTGGGACGATGGGACGTACGCCGGGCTCGGTGAGACGGCGGGCATTCCGGCGAGGGGGCGTCGTCGAGTGTCGCTGGCGGCTGGAGCGGCGTTCGGTCCTATCATCGCCACGGGTCGGATGGTGCTTCAAACCAGAGTGGACGGTCGCAGGGTGGACAGGTCGATGGAGTCAAGGCTGGGGAGCGGCGCCGGTCCGCGTCCGTCGGATACCCCCCGGCCGCCTCGCCATCCCAACCGCTGATCCATTGAGGGAGCCGGACCGCATGGCGTCATCCCCCTCGGACCGCCTGTTCCGCAAGGCGGCGCTCGACCGCCTGTCCTCGCCGGAGGAGCTGGACCGCCTCGTCACCCTGACCAAGCCGCGCGGCTGGCTGGCGCTGGGCGCGACCGGCGCCCTGCTGGGGCTGGCGGTGGGCTGGGGCATCGTCGGCACCCTCCCGACGCGGGTGTCGGGACCCGGCATCCTGGTCAACAGCGGCGGCCGGGTGTTCGACGCGGTCGCTCCGGCCTCCGGCCTGCTGGTCGCCCCGGCGCTGCGGTCCGGCGACGCGGTGAAGGCCGGGCAACTGCTGGCCCGCATCGATAAGCTCGACCTGGAGCAGACGCTCGCCCACGCCCAGGCGGTGCTGACGGAGCGCGAGGAGGATCTGGCCCGCCGGGCCGACCGGCTCGACCGCGAGGCGGCGGCCAAGCGCGCCAACTTCGCCAGCCGCCGCGCGGCGCTGCGTCAGGTCGAGGAGGCGGCCGAGAGCCGCGTCCAGTTCATGGACAGCCTGCTGCGCGGGCAGGAGGACATCGCGGCGCGCGGCTTCACCACCCGCCAGCGCGTCGAGGAGACGCGGCAGGATCTGGCCGCCGCCCGCCAGAAGGTCAGCGACGCCAGGAGCCAGCGCCTCCAGATCGACACCGAGGAGCTGGACATGGCCAGCCGTGCCGAGCAGACGCTGTCCGACGGCCGCGACCGGGTGGCCGACGCCCGGCGCCACGTCGAGGAGACCCGCCTGCACATCGAGCAGAACACCCGCATCCTCAGCCCGACCGACGGGCGCGTCACCGAATGGAAGGTGGCCGAGGGCGCCCGGATCGCCGCCGGCACCCCGGTGGTCAGCATCGAGAGCGGGGCGAGCGGCTTGCAACTGATGCTCTACGTCCCGCCCGAGCACGGCAAGAAGCTGAAGCCCGGCATGGACGTCCGCGTCGCCCCCTCCACCGTGCGCAAGGAGGAGTACGGCACGCTGGTCGGCACCGTCGCCGAGGTGTCCGACTTCCCCTCCACCCCGCAGGGCATGCTGGCGGTGTTGCAGAACGACCGGCTGGTCCAGCAGTTCTCGGCCAAGGGACCGCCCTTCGCGGTGCGGGTGGACCTGACGCGCGACGCCGCGTCGCCCGGCGGCTACCGCTGGTCGTCCGGCGGCGGCCCGCCGCTGACCGTCACCAGCGGCACCCCCGCCGAGGGCGAGGTGACCATCCGCGAGCAGCCGCCGCTGGCCTTCGTCATCCCCGCCCTGCGCAAGGCGAGCGGGCTGTGAGCGACGGCAAGGCTCCGCGCCCCAAGCAGACGCGGGTCCGCACGCCGACCGTCCTTCAGATGGAGGCGGTGGAGTGCGGCGCCGCCTCGCTCGGCATCGTTCTGGCGCATTTCGGCCGCTGGGTGCCGCTGGAGGAGCTGCGCGCGGCCTGCGGGGTGTCGCGCGACGGCAGCAAGGCCAGCAACCTGCTGCGTGCCGCCCGCGCCTACGGCCTGACCGCCAAGGGCTTCAAGAAGGAGCCGGACAAGCTGGCCGACATGCCCTGGCCGCTGATCGTCCATTGGAACTTCAACCATTATCTGGTCTTCGAGGGCTTCAAGGGCGACCGCGCCTTTCTAAACGACCCGGTCACCGGCCCGCGCAGCGTCACCCGCGCCGAGTTCGGCGAGGCATTCACCGGCGTCGCGCTGGCCTTCGAGAAGGGGCCGAATTTCGTCCCCGGCCGCAAGCCGCCCGGCTTCGCCCGCATGCTGGGCCGGCAACTGGCGCGGTCGCGCGCGGCGGTCGGCTACGCGCTGGCCGCCAGCCTCGCGCTGGTGCTGCCGGGGATCGCGCTGCCGGCCTTCTCCAAGGCCTTCGTCGACGAGGTGCTGATCGGCGGACAGCGCGGCTGGCTGGCCCCGCTGCTGCTCGGCATGGCGGCGACGGCGCTGCTGCGCGGGCTGCTGACCGCCTTGCAGCAGGGGGCGCTGCTGAAGCTGGAGACCAAGGTCGCGGCGGTGATGGCCAGCCGCTACCTGTGGCGGCTGCTGCAACTGCCGGTGCCCTTCTTCGGCCAGCGCCACCCCGGCGACATCGCCGGGCGCGTCGCGGCGAACGACCGGGTGGCGCGGCTGCTGTCGGGGGAGCTGGCGACGGCGGCGATGAACCTGCTGAGCGTCGTCTTCTTCGGGCTGGTCATGCTGACCTACGACCCGGCGCTGTCGGCTGTGGTCTTCCTGCTGGCCGCCGGCAACACGCTGATCCTGCGCGGCGCGTCCCGCGGGCGCAACGACGCCGGGCGGCGCCTGCTGTCGGAACAGGCCAAGCTCGGCGCGGTCACCGTCGGCAGCATCCAGGCGATCGAGACCCTGAAATCCGCCGGGCTGGAGGGGCAGGCGTTCGAGCGCTGGGCCGGCTATCAGGCCCGGCTGCTGTCGGTGCGCCAGACGCTGGGCGTCCATGCGGGGCTGCTGACGGTGGCGCCCGGCGCCCTGAACGCGCTGGGCACGGCGGCGGTTCTGGGGTTGGGTGCCGTGCGGGTGATGGACGGGGCGCTGACGGTCGGCGCGCTGGTCGCCTTCCAGAGCCTCGCCGCCAGCTTCTCGGGCCCGGTGGCGCGGCTGGTCGGCATGGGCGGCACGCTGCAACGGGTGACGGCGGACCTGCAACGGCTGAACGACACGCTGGACCACCCCGTCGATCCGCAATCGGGCCTCGCGGCGTCGGAATTGGAGACGGAGACGGCGTCGGAGATGGTGGCGGAGGGGCCGGCCCGGCTCGGCGGCGCCATCGAACTGGTGGATCTGTCCTTCGGCTACAGTGTCCTCGACCCGCCGCTGATCGAGGGGTTGTCGCTGACGCTGGCGCCCGGCATGCGGGTGGCGCTGGTCGGCGGTTCGGGCAGCGGAAAATCGACCGTCGGCCGGCTGATCTGCGGCTTGTGCCCGCCCTGGTCCGGGCAAATCCTGTTCGACGGCAAGCCGCCGTCGGCCATCCCGGTGGCCTTGCGCGCCGCCTCCGTCGCCTATGTCGATCAGGAGGTGTTCCTGTTCGACGGCACGGTGCGCGACAACCTGACCCTGTGGGACTCCACCGTCCCGGACGCCGCCCTGACCCGCGCGCTGGAGGACGCCGCCATCCTCGACGAGATCGCCGGGCGGCACGGCCAGCTCGACGCGCCGGTCGCCGAGGGCGGCGTCAACTTCAGCGGCGGCCAACGCCAGCGGCTGGAGATCGCCCGCGCGCTGACCGGCGATCCGTCGATCCTCATCCTGGACGAGGCGACCGCCGCGCTGGACGTGGCGACGGAAAAGCGGATCGACGACAATCTGCGGCGGCGCGGCTGCACCTGCGTCATCATCGCCCACCGGCTGAGCACCATCCGCGACTGCGACGAGATCATCGTGCTGAGCCGGGGCCGGGTGGTGGAGCGCGGCACCCACGAGGCGCTGCTGGCGCGCGGCGGCGAATACGCCTCGCTGATCGCGGCGGGGTGAAGGGGATGGACGTTCTCGACCAGCCCGCCGCCGAAGCCACGGTCAAAGCCGCCCTCCAGCCCGCCGTCGTCGTGGACGGCGGCAACCACCGCCCGCTGCTGCTGGACGATCCGGCGCTCGGCTGGCGGCTGGAGGACGGCTACGCCGACGTCTTCCACGTCGAGCGGCGCGACGGCGCCCTGGTCGGCCGCCGCCACCTGTTCCGGCTGGAGGCCGGAGCCCTGCTGTTCGGCACCCCCGCGCAGCCCGGTGCCGCGCTGATCGCGGTCGGCTCGCTCGGCGCCCGGCTGTGCGGCCTGGACCGCCGGGACCTCGCGGCGTCCGCCGATTTCCTGCCGCGCGCCGAAAGCTGGATCCTGCGCCTGACCGACGCCGCCACCGGCGGCGCGGCGGTCTGGCCCGACCGCGTCGCCGAACCCGGCGAACGCCGCCTCGGCCCCGGCGAGCGGCTGCACGCCGACCCGCGCCGCCCGTTGTGGCTGCGCGTGGAGGAGGGGGCGGCGGCGTGGCTCGACGGCCCCATGGTCGCGGCGGGCGGCCCGCCGCTGCCGCTGGCCGACCGCGCCTGGATCGCCGCCGCAGAGACCGGGGACGCCGCCCTGTCCCTGACCGAGGCGTGGCCCGACGACGCCGAACTGTGGCCGGCGCTCGACGCGTTCCACGGGCTGGTGCTCGACCGCATCGCCGCCCGCGTCGCCGGGCAGGCGGACCACGAGGCGCGGCGCGTCCGCGACAGCCGCCGATCCTCGCGGGACGCCCTGGCCCGCGCGCTGGGCGGCATGACCGGGCTGGTCGAGGGGGCGTCACCTGACGCCCCTCCCGCCCTCGATTTCGCCGACCCGCTGACGGCGGCCCTGTCGGCGGTGATGGCCCGCCTCGGCGTGGAGGAGAGCCTGCCCCGGCCGGACGCATCGGCCGCAGCCGGTACCGGCAACGCCGCCGAACGCCTGACCGCGTCGCTCGCCGCCGTCCGGCTGCGCACCCGCAAGGTCCTGCTGCGCGACGGCTGGTGGGGCTTGGACGGCGCCGCGATGCTCGGCTGGCTGGGGGAGGAGCGGCAGCCCGTCGCCTTGCTGCCCGACGCCGGTGGCTTCGTCATGCTGAGCGCCGCCGGCCGCGTCCGCGTGACCGCCGACCTCGCCGTCCGGCTGGCGCCGGAGGCGCTGCACGTCTACCGCCCGCTTCCGGCCCGCGCGCTGTCGGCGATGGAGGCTCTGCGCTTTCCCCTGCGCGGCCTGTCCGCCGACGGGCTGCGGCTGGCGCTGTGCGGGCTGGGGGGCGCCCTGTTGGCGCTGCTGGTCCCGGTCGCCACCGGCCTGCTGTTCGACGACGCCATCCCGCGCGCCGACCATGGGGCGTTGGCCTTCCTCGTCGCCGGGCTGGTCGCCGCCGCCGTTGGCGGGGCCGCCTTCGATCTGGTCAAGACGCTGGCCGTGCTGCGGCTGGAAAGCCGGATCGACGGGGTGATGCAGGCCGCCGTGATGGACCGGCTGCTCGCCCTGCCGGTCGGCTTCTTCCGCCGTTTCACGGCGGGCGACCTCGCCGACCGCACGCTGGGGCTTCAGAGCGTGCGCGAGATCCTGGCGGCCAGCACCATGGCCGGGCTGCTGGGGGCGCTGTTCGGGCTGGTCAGCTTGGGGCTGCTGGTCGTCTATGACGGGCGCCTCGCCCTGCTGGCGGCGGGGCTGGCGCTGCTGTCGGCGCTGGTGACCGCCGGGCTGTCCTACGGCCAACTGCGGCACGAGCGCGAACAGGTCCGCCGGCAGGGCCGGCTCGACGGGCTGGTGCTGCAACTGATCGTCGGCATCGGCAAGCTGCGCGTCGCCGGGGCCGAGCCGCGCGCCATGGCGCAATGGGCGCGCGGCTTCACCGCCCAGAAGGCCCGCGCCGTCGCCGCGCAGCGCTACGCCAACGCGCTGGAAAGCTTCCACGCCGTCTTCCCCACTTTGGCCACGGCCGCCGTGTTCCTCGCCGTCGCCCTGCTGATGGAATCCGACGCTAGGGAGCAGGCGTTGCAGGCGCTGGCCGCCACGCCGGGCGCCGCGCCGGGTGCCTTGGGGGGTGCCGAGGCGCCGACGCCCTTCACGACCGGCCGCTTCCTCGCCTTCACCGCCGCCTTCGGGCAGCTGCTGGCGGCGCTGACCGAGATGGCGAACGCCGTGACCAAAAGCCTGAGTGTGCTGCCGCTGCTGGAGCGCGCCCGCCCGATCCTCGCCACCGCCCCCGAGGTTCCCGCCGGCCGCGACGCGCCGGGCGCGCTGGCCGGCGGCGTGTCGCTCAGCCGCGTCGCCTTCCGCTACGCCCCCGACGCGCCGCGCGTGCTGCACGACCTCAGCCTGTCGATCGAGCCGGGCGCCTTCGTCGCCGTCGTCGGCCCATCGGGCAGCGGCAAATCCACCGTGCTGCGCCTGCTGCTCGGCTTCGAGCGGCCCGACCAGGGGGAGGTCTTCTTCGACGGGCGGGCGGCGGAGCGGCTGGACATGGCCGCCGTGCGCCGGCAGATCGGCGTCGTGCTGCAAAACGGCCGGATCACGGCGGGCAGCCTGTTCCAGAACATCGTCGGCACCGCCCCGCTCGGCCTCGACGACGCGTGGCACGCGGCCCGGCTGGTCGGGCTCGACCAGGACATCGAACAGATGCCGATGGGCATGCACACCGTGCTGATGGACGGCGGCGGCACCCTGTCGGGCGGGCAGCGGCAACGGCTGATGATCGCCCGCGCGCTGGTCCACCGCCCGCGCATCCTGCTGCTGGACGAGGCGACGAGCGCGCTCGACAACCGCACCCAGGCGGTGGTGACGGCCTCGCTGGGCAAGCTCAGCGTCACCCGCGTGGTGATCGCCCACCGGCTCAGCACCATCCGCGACGTCGACCGCGTCTTCGTGCTGGAGGGCGGACGGCTGGTCCAGTCCGGCCGCTACGAGGACCTGATGGCGGTGGACGGTCCCTTCAAAACGCTGGCGAACCGGCAACTGCTGTAGGAAACGGGACGGACGAGATCATGCGCAAAGTGCTCTACATCCTGGGCAACCTCAGCGACGAGGACATCGAGTGGATGGCGCGGACCGGGCGCCGGCTGGACGTCGGCGACGGCCATGTCCTGGTCCGCCAGGGCCAGCCCGCCGACTGCCTCTACATCGTGTTGGAGGGCCACGCGAGCGTCGACGTCGCCGGGGTCGGCGTCGTCGCCCGGCTGGGCAGCGGCGAGGTGATCGGCGAGGTGTCCTTCGTCGATTCGGCCCCGCCGTCCGCCACCGTGTCGGCCGACGGGCGCTGCGTCGCGCTGGCGCTGAACCGTCGCGACATCGAGGCGCGGCTGCGCGGCGACGGCGCTTTCGCCGGGCGCTTCTATAAGGCGCTCGCCATCTTCCTGGCCGACCGTCTGCGCGGCACGGTGGACCGCCTGAAACACCGGCCGGGGCAGGCGATGGCCGCCGACCGCATCATGGAGGACGAGCTGGACGAGGGGCTGCTCGATCAGGTGTCGCTGGCCGGGGTGCGCTTCGACCGCATGCTGAGGACGCTGCTGGGCGCCGCGGCCTGACCGCCGGCCTCAGACGACGATCAGTCCCACCGCCGCCGTCAGGCACAGCGCGGCAAGCCCGAGGCACCACCAGCGGCCGCGCGGGCTGGCCAGCGTCGCCGGACGGTCGAGGTCCTCCGGCGTCGCCAGCCGGTCGAGCGCCGCCGGACGGAACAGCCGCCCGGCGGCGGACGCAACGGCGGCAGGCGGAACGGCGGGGGAGGGGGGATCGGACGGTGTCATCGACCAGAACGCTGAAGCAACCGGCACGGTTTTTCAACGCGCGATTTTTCAACGCTTTGGGAGGGACCGGCCGCGTCGCGACGCCCGAAATCCGCCAGGGGGAAACCGCCGAATGCGGTCTGGCGGCGCTGGCCATCCTGCTGGCGCATCATGGGCGCCCGGTGACCCTGGAACAGCTGCGGGCGGAAGCCGGCTCGACCCGTCTCGGCCTCACCGCCCGCACCCTGCTGCACCTGGCGCGGCGCCACGGCATGGAGGCCCGCGCCTTCCGCAAGGAGCCGGAGGAGCTGGCGGCGCTCGGCTTCCCGCTGATCGCGCACAGCCGCTTCATCCATTATCTGGTCGTGGAGGGCGTGACCCGGCGCGACGTGCTGGTCAACGACCCCGCCACCGGGCCGCGCTCCATCCCATGGGAGGAGTTCGCGGAGAATTTCACCGGCATCGCCATCACCCTGCGCCCGGTTGCGCCGACGGTGCCCCGCAGCGGACGCGGCCGGTTCCTCCGCGCGCTTGCCCGGCATCTGGCCCCCCACCACGGCGCTCTCCGCGCCATCTTCGCCATGGCCGCGCTCGCCGCCGCTGCGACGGTCGTCGCGGCGCTGGCGGCGGGGGCGCTGGTGGACGGGCAGCCGGGGGCGGCGCCGGCCCTCCTCGCCGCGCTGGCGGTGCTGCTGGGAACCGGGTGGGCGCGCGACCGGCGGATCGCGACACTGGGCGCGCGGCTGGCGGAGGACACCGCCGGCCTCGTGCTCGCCCGGCTTCTCCATCGCTCCCCCGGATGGTTCGCCCGCCGGTCGGCCGGCCAGATCGCGGCGGCCCCGGTGATCGGCTTCGCGTTCCAGGAGTCGCTCGGCGCCGCGCTGCTGCTGGCCGAAGCGCCGCTGACGCTGGCGCCGCCGGCGGTGGCGGCGCTGGCGATCGACGGAACGGCGGGGCTCGGGCCGGTCGTCACCGCTCTGCTCGGCGTGCTGGCGCTGGTGACGGTCCAGGGCCGGCGGGGCGCCATCGCCGCCCGCCTGGGACCGGAGGTGCCGGCGCCGGTCCTGCCCGACGCCGCCACGCTCCGCGCCCTCGACACCCATCGGATCGGCGGACGCGACGCGGAGCTGTTCGGTCTGCTCGCCGGCCGCCACGCCGTCGGAATCGCCACGACGCAGCAGGCCGCCGCCGCGCACGCCCGGCTCGCCGCGTTCCGCCACGGGCTGGCGGCGGCCGGGTTGGCGCTGGTTCTCGGGCTGGGCCTGCCGGGGATGGCGGACGGTCGCGTGTCGGCCGGCGACGTCGTGGCTCTGGCGGCCCTGTCCATCGCGCTGCATCGCCCGCTCGGCCAACTGCAACGGTGGTTTCCGGAGCTGGAATCCCTGAAATCCGCGTTGCATCGCCTGGACGACACCGAAGCGGGCGCCTTGCCGGGCGACGAACCGGCCGTCCCGCCGCAACGTCCGGCCGGTCGCCTGGAATTGGTCGGCGCCGGTTTCCGCCCCTCGCCCCTGGGGCCTCCCATTCTCGACGGGATCCGCCTGACCGTCGAACCGGGCCAGCAGGTGACCATCGTCGGCCCGTCCGGTTCCGGCAAGTCGGTGTTGGCGAAGCTGTCCTGCGGCCTGCTGGAGTGCGGGCCGGGCCAGATTCTCCTCGACGGCCATCCGGTCGCGGCGATGGCGCGACGGCATCCCGGCGCTGTGGCGCTGGTGGACCGCTCCAGCCCGGTGGGTCCGGGGACGGTGGCCGACACGCTCCGTTTGGGCGATGCGGCCTTGAGCGACGAGGCGTTGCGGAGCGCGCTCGACCTTGTCGGACTGACGGCGGACCTGTCGCCGCGCGGCGGCCTCTCCCTGGTTCTGTCGGCTGGCGGCGCGGAGCTGAGCGGCGGCCAGCGGCGGCGCCTGGCGCTGGCCCGCGCGCTGCTGCGCCGGCCCGCTTTGCTGGTGCTGGACGGGGTGCTGGACGCCCTGGAGCCGGACCTCGACCGGGCGATCCGCAACCGTCTGCGGCGGTTGGGTTGCACGCTGCTGGTGGTCGGCAGCCGTCTTGGGGCGCGGGGCGAAGGCGACCGGCTGATCGACCTCGGCGCTCCGTCTCCCTTCGGAAACCCGCCATGACCGATCCGGACGGGCTCCTGCTGCGCATCGCCGCCGCATGGCCGGGCGAACGCGAGGACGCGGACGCCCTGTTGCGCGCCACCGCGCTGGAACTTGGCGTCCGGTTGCGCCGGGTCCGGCTGCGGCGACAGGCATGGTGGCGTTGCGACCATGGCCCGCTGCTGGCCGTCCGCCGGGACGGCGGCAGGATGCTGGTCCTGTCGCCGGACGGCCGGAGCGGCTACCGGGCGCGGGAAGCGAGCGGCGGGCGCGGCCAGCCGGTCGATGCGGCGCTGGCCGCGACCCTGATGGAGGACGCTTACGCGCCCTATCGGCGTTCCGACCCCGCTTCGACGGAGGACGCCTTCTGGAAACGGCCCACAGGGATGAGGGTCTGGCGGGACATCGTCGCGGAGACGGCCGCCCGTCTCGGCACGGGCCTCGTGGCGGTGCTGCCCAGCATCGCGTTGCTGTCGCTCGACCCGCCTGGAACGACCGGCCAGCCGGCCATCGAGGCGCTCCGGTTCGCCGCGGCGCTGCTTCTCGCCGCCGTTGCCGGCGCGCTGTTCGATCACACAGGCCGCATCGCCGCCGCGCGCCGTGCGGCCGCCACCGACCTCGGGCTGCACGCCGGCTTGTGGGACCGCCTCATCACGCTTTCGGGCCGTGCGCTGCGGGCGGCGCCGGCCGTCTGGGCCGACCGGCTGGTCCACGGAATGGCGGCGATGCGGCAGGAAGCCTCCATGAGGGCGGCCCTTTGCCGGGCCGTTCCGCTGCTGGCCCCGTCCTTGGCTGTGATGGCGGTGGTGATGGCGGCGGCACCGCTCCCGGCGCTGGCCGGAGGCGGGTTGCTGGCGGTCGGAACGGCGGCACGCGTCCTCCTGCTGCGGCGTGCCGACGCGACGCGGCGTGCGATGGAAACCCACTGGTCCGGGAGCCGGGACCGGCTCGACCGGCTCGCCGCGTCGCTGCCTCAACTGCGCCTGCTGGGCACCGCGACCTGGGCGGCGGCGCAGGCCCGCGCCGACGTGGCGGCCCTGTCCGCCACCCGACGCGCAACCGACGCCCGTACCGCCGACGCCGACGCCATCGGCCGTGCCCTGGACCTCGGCGCTCCACTGCTCGTGGGCATCCTGGCCTTGGCGGAAGGCCGGACCGCCCTGGTGGCCGGCGCCGTCGCGCTCGCGGCGTTACCGTTGGCACGCGGTGTCCGTCTGCTGGGCGATGCGTTCGGATCCTTGCCGGCCGAGACCCGTCTGGCACCGCTGCGTCCGCTGCTGAACGGGCCACCGGACGCGGCGCCCGGTGCGCCGAGGCCGGACCGGATCGACGGACTCGCCTTCGACCGCGTCACCTTCACCCACCCCGGCAGCCCGGTCCCGTGCCTGCGCGACGTCAGCCTGACCCTGGCGCGCGGTGAGATCCTGGCCGTCGCCGGACCATCGGGCAGCGGCAAGACCACCTTGTTGACGCTGGCGCTCGGCCTTGCGCGGCCGGATTCCGGAAGGGTTCTGATCGACGGGCGGGATCTTGCGACGCTGGACGGCGACGCCTGCCGGGCTCGCAGCGGCGCGGTGTTCCAGGACGAGGAGATCGGGGTGGCGACCATCCGGTCCGTCATCCTCGGCATGGCGCCGCTGCCGGCCGAACGCGCATGGGAAGCGGCACGGCTCGCACGGCTGGACCGCGACATCGCCGCCCTGCCGATGGGGATGCAGACGCTGGTCGCCGAAGGGTCTTTCCCCGCCGGCCTGGTGCAGCGGTTGCTGATCGCGCGGGCTCTGGCCCGCAAGCCCGAGCTTCTGGTGCTGGACGAGGCGACGACGGCGCTCGACGACGATGTCCAGACCGCGCTTTTCGCCGATCTGCGGCGCCTGGGGATCGCGGTGCTGGTGGCGAGTCACCGGCCGAGCACACTGCATCTCGCCGACCATGTTCTTCTGCTGTCACAGGAGGTGGCCAGAGTGAACCAGAGCGGCTTACGACCGCATTGAGCCGGTCTCATTCTGTGGGCTTCTCTGGGGCGTTGAAAACGGCGATTCCGCGAGGGTTGATCGACCTTCTCGGAGCCGGAGCCGTGACGCCCCGCCGGGCTGGAGCAAAGCCCTTCTGATCCGCACCGTGCCGGAAATGCGCCGCCTGTTTCACCGCCTTCTGCCCTGGGTGCCCCTCCACAGCGGTGCCGTTATCGCTTGGTCACTTTGGCGACGACGCCATCGGCAATGCGCGCGCCGATCCCATTGGAAACGACGAACTCAAACCGATAGTTCCCGGCTGTAATACTAACCGGCCAGCAGATCGGCGTGCTGCTTGTGCCGCTGGATCCAAAGCGCCGCGTAGCTGCAAACCGGGACCACCTTCAGTCCTTCGCTGCGCGCCCGCGTCATGACGCCTTCCATGAGGCGCCCCGCCGCCCCGGTGCCGCGCAGCGACGGCGGGGCCTCCACGTAGGAAATCAGCAGCGTGCCGCCATTGCGGCGGTAATCGGCGAAGACGGTCTGGCCGTCGACGGCCAGCTCGAACCGGCTTTTCACCCGGTTGTCCGAAATCGGCTCGCTCATGGCTCCCCTCGTTCCGTAACGATTTCCGTGACGATGCGTCGGGCCGACTCCACAGCCGCCCCTCTCTCCAACGTAACACGGGCCGAAGCGATTCGGACCGGGGCTACCCCATCCGCAACCCATTCCACCCGCAACCGGCCAGCGCGTCCCGCATGTGCTCCGGCGGTTCGGCGACCGCCGCCACCGCCGGGTATTGCTGCCCGAGCTGGAAAGAGATCGAGCGGGCCAACAGGTGCAGGTTGCCGAAAGGCCGCCGCTCCGGTCCGTAGAAGGGCTCGCCGGTCAGCGGACAGCCGATCAGCGCGCAATGGACGCGGAGCTGGTGGGTGCGCCCGGTGCGCGGCGTCAGCTCCAGCCAGGACCGGCCGCCGCCGGTGCCCAGCACCCGGTATTCGGTGACGGCGGGCTGCCCGGCCGGATCGGGCAGGATGGTCCAGGAGCCAGGAACCTCGCGCTTGAGCAGCGGCAGGTCGATGACCCCCGCCGGTTCGGTCGGAATCCCGTCGGCGACCGCCCAATAGGTCTTCTCCACTTGGGAGCCGGCGAACAGCTGCCCCATCCGCTTCAACGCCCAGGGCGTGCGGCCGAGCACGAGGCAGCCCGCCGTGTCGCGGTCCAGCCGGTGCGCCAGCTTCGGGGGAATCCCCTCGGCGTCGGCCAGGACCGGCAGGTAGAGCTCCAGATTGTCGAGGATCTTGCCGGCCTTGTGGACGGCCAGCCCGGCTGGCTTGTCGATCACGTACAGCCAGGGGTCCTCGTGAAGGATTCGGGCGCGCAGCGCGTCGGGGGGCAGGGTGCCGAAAGTCGTCGTGTCCGGTGTCATGGGCCGCACCATGGCGGGACGCCGCCGTCCAGGCAAGCATCAAGCCGGTCTGGAAAAGTGATCGGGGCGTCATGGTGTCGCGGCGGCGGGCTTCTATGCCGAAGGGCCGGGTCCGAATGCTTGGGAAGACCCGCAATTCAACTGGGAACCCGGCCGTTCGGCCGGGCATAGGGGGGTGGGGGAGGGGAGCTAGCCTTTTGCCCGGCCCCGGAAGGTGTGTTGCGCGGACCCGGAAGCCGTGGCAGAAAGCCAATCGCAATGGCCGCGCTTTCGGCATGGCCGTCGCGCCCGGTATCTTGACGTCTCGCATCAACCACAAGAGAATCCCAATGCGGAAACCCGTGCGCAAGGTGGTGTTCCCCGTCGCCGGTCTCGGCACGCGCTTCCTGCCGGCGACCAAGGCGATCCCGAAGGAAATGCTGCCGCTGGTCGACCGGCCGCTGCTGCAGCACGCCGTCGAGGAGGCGCGCGCCGCCGGCATCGAGGATTTCGTGTTCGTCACCGGCCGCTCCAAGCGCGCCATCGAGGACCATTTCGACGCCGACACCGAGCTGAACCGCACGCTCGAGGAGCGCGGCAAGATCGAGTCCCTCGAAGAGGTCCGCCACAGCGAGATCGCGCCCGGCCGCTGCTTCTACACCCGCCAGCAGGTTCCGCTCGGCCTCGGCCACGCGGTGTGGTGCGCGCGCGCCCTGATCGGCAACGATCCCTTCGCCATCGTGCTGCCCGACGATTTCGTCCAGGGCGAGACCCCCTGCCTGAAGCAGATGGTCGAGGCCTACAACGAGGTCGGCGGCAACATCGTCGCCGTTGTGGACGTGCCGCGCGAAAAGACCAGCAGCTACGGCATCCTGGATGTCGAGAAGGACGACGGCCGTCTGGCCACCGTGCGCGGCCTGGTCGAGAAGCCCAAGCCGGCGGACGCGCCGTCGACCCTGTCGATCATCGGCCGCTACATCCTCCAGCCGGAGATCTTCGATCATCTGGAACGGCAGCAGCGCGGCGCCGGCAACGAGATCCAGCTGACCGACGCCATGGCCAAGCTGATCGGCAACCAGCCCTTCCACGGGCTGCGCTTCGAGGGCACGCGCTTCGACTGCGGCGACAAGGTGGGCTTCATCGAGGCGACCGTCGCCCACGCGCTGAAGCGGCCGGACATGGCCGACAAGGTGCGCGAGATGCTGCGCAAGTATTGCTGACAGACGAGAGACCCCGAGGAGCATGAACCCGCCGCCGTCCCCTGACCGGGATGGCGGCGGGTTCGCCTGTTTCGGGCATGGGGCCGGGGATGTCCGGCGAGACGGAGAGACGAGGGTCACGCGATGCGGATAGCGATGATTGGCACGGGCTATGTCGGCCTGGTGTCGGGCGCCTGTTTTTCGGAGTTCGGCGTTCACGTCACCTGCGTCGACAAGGACGCCGGCAAGATCGAGCGCCTGAAGCGCGGCGAGATTCCGATCTACGAGCCGGGGCTGGACGATCTGGTCGCCCGCAACGTCGCCGCCGGCCGCCTGTCCTTCACGCTGGATCTGAAAGAGGCGATGCAGGGTGTCGACGCCGTGTTCATTGCGGTCGGCACCCCCTCGCGGCGCGGCGACGGCCACGCCGACCTCTCCTACGTCTACGGCGCCGCCGAGGAGATCGCCGCCAGCCTCGACCACTACACCGTGGTCGTCACCAAGTCGACCGTGCCGGTCGGCACCGGGCGGGAGGTGGCCGACATCATCCGCCGCGTTCGTCCAGACGCCGATTTCGACGTGGCCTCCAACCCGGAATTCCTGCGCGAAGGCTCGGCCATCGGCGACTTCATGCGGCCCGACCGCGTCGTCATCGGCGCCACCTCGGACCGCGCGGGCGAGGTGATGCGGCGTCTGTACCGGCCGCTCTACCTGATCGAAACGCCCATCGTCATCACCTCGCTGGAGACGGCGGAGCTGACGAAATACGCGGCCAACACCTTCCTGGCGGCCAAGATCACCTTCATCAACGAGATCGCCGATCTCTGCGAGAAGGTCGGGGCCAACGTCCACGACGTGGCGCGCGGCATCGGGCTGGACGGGCGCATCGGCAAGAAGTTCCTGCACCCCGGCCCCGGCTATGGCGGGTCGTGCTTCCCCAAGGACACGCTGGCGCTGGTCCGCACCGCCCAGCAGGTCGGCAGCCCGCTGCGCATCATCGAGACGGTCGTCGACATCAACGACAAGCGCAAGAAGCAGATGGCGGAGCGCATCATCGCGGCCTGCGGCGGCAGCGTGGCCGGCAAGACGGTGGCCGTGCTGGGCGTCGCCTTCAAGCCGAACACCGACGACATGCGCGACAGCCCCTCGCTCGACATCGTCCCGGCGCTGATCGAGGCCGGCGCGACGGTGCGTGCCTTCGACCCGGCGGCGATGCACGAGGCCGCAAAGCTGCTGCCCGGCGTCGAATGGGCCAAGGACGCCTATGGCACCTTGGAGGGGGCGGACTGCGTCGCCATCTTGACCGAATGGAACGAGTTCCGCGCGCTCGACCTGCGCCGCGTCAAGGCTCTGCTGAAGGCGCCGGTGATGGTCGATCTGCGCAACATCTACAATCCCGACGACATGGCGCAGGCCGGGTTCGTCTACAGCTCCATCGGCCGGCCCCTGGTGCCGGCGAAGAGTGCGACCAGCGGTACGGTTTGAGACGGCGTCCAACGGAGGAAGAAGAAGACCATGAGCGAAGCCCACATTTTCCACCCCACCGTGCTGCGCGAATACGACATCCGCGGCATCGTCGGCAAAACGCTCAACCCCGCCGACGCCCGCGCGGTGGGCCGGTCCTTCGGCAGCGTGGTGGTGCGCGGCGGCGGCAAGACGGTCTGCGTCGGTTATGACGGCCGCCTGTCCTCGCCGGATCTGGAGGAGGCGCTGGTCGAGGGGCTGGTCTCCACCGGCCTGCATGTCCTGCGCATCGGGCTCGGGCCCACGCCGATGCTGTATTTCGCCACCCGCGACCGCGAGGCGGCGGCCGGCATCATGATCACCGGCTCGCACAACCCGCCCGACTACAACGGCATCAAGATGATGCTGGGCAAGGGGCCGGTCTACGGCCAGCAGATCCTCGACCTCGGCACCCTGGCGGCCGCCGCCGACTGGGAGACGGGCGAGGGCTCGTCGGAAAAGATCGACGTCCAGGACGAGTACGTCGCCCGCCTGGTCAAGGACTATGACGGCACCCGCGACCTGACCATTGCCTGGGACAACGGCAACGGCGCGTCCGGCGAGATCCTGCGCCGCCTGACCGCCAAGCTGCCGGGCAAGCACGTCCTGCTGTTCGACGAGATCGACGGGAACTTCCCCAACCACCACCCCGACCCGACCATCGAGGCCAACCTCGTCGACCTGAAGAAGGCGGTGGCGGAGCACGGCTGCGACCTCGGCATCGGCTTCGACGGCGACGGCGACCGCATCGGCGCCATCGATCACAAGGGCCGCGTGGTGTGGGGCGACCAGCTGGTCGCGCTCTACGCCGCCGACGTGCTGAAGAGCCATCCGGGCGCCACCATCATCGCCGACGTCAAGGCCAGCCAGGCCCTGTTCGACGAGATCGCCAAGCATGGCGGCAAGCCGCTGATGTGGAAGACCGGCCACTCGCTGCTCAAGGCCAAGATGGCGGAGACCGGCTCGCCGCTGGCCGGCGAGATGTCGGGCCACATCTTCTTCGCCGACAAGTGGTACGGCTTCGACGACGCGCTCTACTGCGGCGTTCGTCTGGCCGGGCTGGTCAGCAAGCTCGGCACGACGCTGGCGACCTTGCGCGACGGCCTGCCCGACATGGTCAACACGCCCGAGACCCGTTTCCAGATCGACGAGGAGCGCAAGTTCGCCGTCGTGGAGGAGGTCAAGGCGCGGGTGAAGGCGTCGGGCGCCAACGTCAACGTCAACGACATCGACGGCGTGCGGGTGACGACCGAGGACGGCTGGTGGCTGCTCCGCGCGTCGAACACCCAGGACGTGCTGGTGGCGCGCGCCGAGGCCTTCAGCACGGAAGGGCTGGAGCGCCTGAAGAACACGCTGATCGAGCAGTTGAAGGCGTCGGGCCTGGGCGCCCCGTCCTTCGAGGGCGGCGGTTCGCACTGATCCTACAGTCTTGGCGCCCCCTTTCCCGCAACGGGAAGGGGGGCCAAGCTGCGGAGCGACGGTTCGGCATGCGTTTCAGCGCACGCCGCGTGGCTTCAGGTTTTCCTTGGCGATTTCATCGAACACCGCTCCCCGCGTCGGGGACGGGCTATTGTCGCCGTAACGTTCGATCCGCGCGGTCGCGCCCACGTTCTTCATGATCTCGCCGGCGATGTAGCTCCGGCGCTGCTCCGAGGTCATTCCCCCGGTCCGTTTGTCCATGGTCGACCAGTCGAGCTTTGAATTCAGCGAGTTCGTGAAACTGGTTTGTCCGTCCCGCCAGATCGTGGCGACCACTTGGCCGTTCTCGCGGACGATCGTATGGGCTTGGACGGCACGGCTTTGGGCGAGACCGGCGGCGTCGGGAGCGTCCATGATGCCGGCCAGGACGCGCTTCATATCCTCGGTAAACGCCGAGTTTCCTGTTTCCTTGAGGGATCTGACGCTGGCGGGGCTGGGACGCTGGACGGAACCACCCTCCAAGGCGTAGCGGTTGACCGGAAGGGAGGGGGAGGTGGTGGGAATGCTGGTCATAGAGAATTCCTTCTGTTGATTTGGCAACCCAGGATAAGCAAATCGGATGCCGGATTCGGTATATGCTCGCTAGGGGTGCGCAGTGATCTGGTTTGCATTTTTCCGAATTTTCCGCTCCGGGTCGCACAATTTCGTGGGAAAGCCGTTTATGTTTTGGCTTCTGGCACGCCCCCTCCGTCCCTGCGGTGTTGCCGCCCACGGTCCGACCAGGGATGCCGTGTAGAAATTTCCCAGGCTCCGAGCATTATTTGCCGATGGGAACGAAGGAAACATCTCGTCCTGCCGTTATTACGGGAAAGGATTGCAAAAGAAGCCGCCGCCTTGCTGTCGGCGGTGACGACACCCGTCGCCACCGCCGCGCTGGTCAACGGAGCGAGCGCGGCCTACGCGGCCTCCGAAGCCTCCGAAGCCGCCCACCGCGAGGATCAGCCCAGCGGCGACGAAACGGCCGACCGGCGGGTGAGCCGGAAGATCCCTGGTCATTTCCGGTTCCTCATTCCACGGGTTGCGGGACGGGGGACGGGGGACGGGGGACGGTGGCGGAAGCGGTTGCGCTCCCCGCCCCGCCGCGACATGCCGCCCGCCCGCCCGC
>NZ_RZIJ01000041.1 GCF_003989665.1 Azospirillum doebereinerae
CACAGGATGGCCGGCCGCAGCACCCGGCCGTCCTGCCCCAGCAGCACGGCACCGTGCATCTGGCCGGAAAAGCCGATGCCGGCAACGGCGGCAACGGCGTCCGGGAGCTTTTCAGCCAGTTCATCCACCGAGGCGACGGCGACGGCGACCCAATCCTCCGGCTCCTGCTCCGACCACAGCGGGTGCGGGTGCGAAACCGTGCAGGCGCGCGACGCGGTGGCCACGACCAGACCGTCGGCATCGGTCAGGACAGCTTTGACGCTCGACGTGCCGATGTCGATTCCCAGAAACATGGCGCGCGATCCCTTTTCCCGGTGTGAACGCCGTCCCTCCCTCTCCTACCCGCCCAGCAAGCGGTTGACCGCCGCCCGGTCCGGCAGGGCCGGGATGGCGCCCGGACTCGTGGTGGCCAGGGCGCCGGCGGCGTTGGCGAAGCGGCAGATCCCGCGCAGGCGGCTGGGGGTGAAGGCGGTGCCGACATCCTCCAGGATGCCGGCCAGCAAAGCGGCGACAAAGGCGTCGCCGGCCCCCGTGGTGTCGACGGTCGCCACCGCCATGCCCGGAACACGCTCGCAGGCGTCGCGGGTCAGGAAGGTGGAACCGTCGCGGCCGTGCGTCACCACCAGCAGGCGCAAGTCGCCGTGCCACAGCGTCCGGCCGCCCGCTTCGGGCTCCGACGTGCCGGTCAGGAACTCCAGCTCCTCGTCGCTGAGCTTGACGATGCCGGCGGCGGCGATGCCCTCGCGGATCAGGCGCTCCGCCGTGTCGCGGTCGGGCCACAGCGACAGGCGCAGGTTGGCGTCGAAGGACAGCAGCCGGCCGTGGCGGCGCGCCGTCTCCACCGCCGTCCGGCTCGCCTGCCGCGCCTCCGGGGCGATCAGCCCGATGGAGCCGGTGTGCAGCAGCCGGGCCGCCGCCACCGCCGCCGGATCGAAATCCGCTGGGGAGAAGCCGGCCATCGGCTCGCTGTAGAACAGGAACTCGCGCTCGCCCTCCGCGTCGAGGGACACGAAGGCGACCGGCGTCCGCGCGCCCGGCACGAGGCGCAGGCCGCCGGCATCGACGCCGGCATCGGCCAGCGCCCGCGCCAGGAAGCGGCCGAAGCCGTCCGCCCCCGCCCGGCCGAGGAAGGCGCTGCGCACCCCCAGCCGGGCCAGCCCGGCCGCGACGTTGGCCGGGGCGCCGCCCGCCGCCGGGGTGAAGCCGCCGATGCTTCCCGGTGCGACACCGGGGCCGGCGGGCATGAAGTCGATCAGCACCTCTCCCAGGCACAGGACATCGATGCCTTGCGGTCCGGCGGTCACGGCGCACCGCCGACGTAGCGGGTCAACACCGCGCGGGTGCCGTCCGCCCACAGGGCGCGCAACGCCCCGGCGAAGCGGTCGCGGAAGATCTCCGAGCGGCCGGTCTCGCCATAGACCTCGTGCATGTCGAGCCAGACGCCCGGCTCGACGCGCGCCCGCTTCGCCACGGCGGTCAGCCGCTCCCAGTTGGGGTCGTTGGGCTCGATGGCCGCGCCGTCCTCGGTCTCGCCATGGCAGTAGCGGCACCACAGCGCCGACTCCAGCGCCAGCCCTTCGATGCCGGTGCCGGCCTTCAGCCGGTCGGCGATGGACGGCACGATGAATTTCGGCTGGCGGTTGGAACCGTCGAGGCAGAGCCGGCGGATGGTGTCCTTGATCTTCGGGTTGGCGAAGCGCTGCTCGATGATCGCGAAATAGGCGGCGAGGTCCGTCCCCGGCACCGGAGGCACGATGGGCAGGATCTCCTCCCGCTCGACCTTGCGCAGGAAGTCGCGGATCAGCGGAGTCTCCATCGCCTCGTGGGCGTGGGTGATGCCCAGCAGCCCGGCCGGATAGGCGATGATCGCGTGGCCGCCGTTCAGGATGCGGATCTTCATCGTCTCGAACGGGGTCACGTCGGAAACGAACTGGACTCCCACCGCCTCCAACGCCGGGCGGCCGGCGGAGAAGCGGTCCTCCAGCACCCATTGGGTAAAGTCCTCGCAGAAGACCGGCCAGCGGTCCTCGATCCCGAAATCGGCGGCCAGCGCCGCGCGCTCGTGGTCGCCGGTGGCCGGGGTGATGCGGTCGACCATGCCGTTGGGGAAGGCGACCTCGGCGGCGATCCAGTCCGCCAGACCGGCGTCGATGGGCCGGGCAATGCCCAGCACGGCGTTGCGGGTGACGACGCCGTTGTGGGGGATGTTGTCGCAGGACATCACGGTGAAGGGTGCGAGGCCGGCGGCGCGGCGGCGGGCCAGCCCGGCGACGATCAGACCGAAGACGGTGGCGGGACTCTCCGGCGACGCGATGTCGGCGCGGATCGCCGGGTGGCCTGCGTCGAAGGCGCCCGCCGCGTCGATGTAGTAGCCGCCCTCCGTCACCGTCAGCGAGACGATGCGGATCGCCGGATCGGCCAGCCCGGCGACGATCGCCTCCGTGTCGCCGACCGGCAGCATGCCGATCATGGCGCCGGTGACGCGAGCGAGGCTCTGCGCGCCCGACTGCTCGACCACGGTGGTCAGCCAGTCCTGCGGCTCCAGCGCGTCGCGCATCCGCTGGTCCGACGGCATGACGCCGGCGCCCAGGATGGCCCAGTCGTGATCGCGGCCCTGGCCGAACAGGCGGTCGAGATAGACCGCCTGATGGGCGCGGTGGAAGTTGCCGATGCCGAAATGCAGGATCCCGGCGGACAGCGCGGCGCGGTCGTAGGCCGGCACCGAAGCCTTGTCGGCGAGGGCCGGAAGCGTGCCGGCCGAAAGGGCGATGGTCATGACGGTTCCCTGGAAAGAGGGGGCACGGAAAGGACGGCGCAAAAAGGACGGCCGGCGTCAGCTCATCCAGTTGCCGCCGTCGACGTTGTAGGTCTGGGCGACGACGTAGTCGGCCTCGGCGCTGGCCAGAAAGACGGCCATGCCGGTCAGATCCTCGGCCCGGCCCATGCGGCCGTAGGGCACCGCCGCGCCGACCATGCGCTTCTTCTCGCCGGGCGGAAGCCCCTCATGCTTGGCGAACAGGGCGTCGACGCCGTCCCAATGCTCGCCCTCCACCACGCCGGGGGCGATGGCGTTGACGTTGATCCCATGGCGGATCAGATTCAAGCCCGCCGACTGGGTGAGGCTGATCACCGCCGCCTTGCTCGCGCAATAGACGGCGACCAGCGGCTCGCCGCGGCGGCCGGCCTGGGAGGCCATGTTGACGATCTTGCCGCCCCGCCCCTGCGCGATCATCCGCTTGGCCACCGCCTGGAGCGTGAACAGGGTGCCGGCGACGTTGATGGCGAACAGCCGGTCGTAGCTGGCGCGCGTGATCTCCGCGACCGGCGCCAGATCGAAGACGGCGGCGTTGTTGACCAGGATGTCGACGCCGCCGGCCCGCGCCGCCACCGCCTCGACCATGGCGTCGATGGAGCCCTGGTCGGTTACGTCCAGCGCCACCGCGTAGGCACCCTCGCCGATCTCCGCCGCCGTCCGCTCGGCGGCGGCGAGGTCGATGTCGGCGATGGCGACGGTGGCGCCCTCGCGCACGTAGGCGGCGGCGAAGGCGCGACCGATGCCGCGCGCCGCGCCGGTGACAATGGCCGACTTGCCGTCGAGACGTTTCATGGCGGGATCCTTTCTCACAGGGGTCTCACAGGGCCTTCCCCTCGGCGTCGAAGCGGTGGAGCCTGTCCGGCTGCGGCGTCAGCCACACGCGGTCGCCGTGGCGGACCGGGAACTCGCCGCCGGCCCGCGCGACCAGCGTTCCGACGCCGTCCACCTGGACATAGACGAAGGTGTCGGACCCCAAATGCTCCGACACGCTCACCGTCCCGGCCCAATGGCCGCTGTCCGTGGAGAGCGCGAGATGCTCAGGACGGATGCCGATGGCGTGCGCCTGCCCGCCGGTCTCCGCCCCCTCGATGATGTTCATGCGCGGCGAGCCGATGAAGCCGGCGACGAAGCGGTTGCACGGCCGGTTGTACAGCTCGATGGGGGAACCCACCTGCTCGATGCGGCCGGCGTTCAGCACCACGATCTTGTCGGCCATGGTCATGGCCTCCACTTGGTCGTGGGTCACGTAGATCATGGTGGTGCCCAGGCTGGCGTGCAGCTCGGAGATCTCCAGGCGCATGTTGACGCGCAGCGCCGCGTCCAGGTTGGACAGCGGCTCGTCGAACAGGAAGGCGGTCGGCTCGCGCACGATGGCGCGGCCGATGGCGACGCGCTGGCGCTGGCCGCCCGAAAGCTGGCCGGGCCGGCGGTCGAGGTAACTGGTCAGGTTCAAGACCTTGGCCGCCGCCTCGACCTTGCGGTCGATGGCCGCCTTGTCCATCCGCGCCATCTTCAGCGGGAAGGCGATGTTGTTGCGCACCGTCATGTGCGGGTACAGCGCGTAGGACTGGAACACCATGGCCAGCCCGCGCTGGGCGGGCGGCAGGGCGGTCGCGTCCTTGCCGTCGATGCGGATGGCGCCGGACGAGCTGTCCTCCAGCCCGGCGATCAGGCGCAGCAGCGTGGACTTGCCGCAGCCGGACGGGCCGACGAACACCACGAACTCGCCGTCGGCGATGGTCAGGTCGAGCGGCGGGATGACGGACACGTCGCCGAAGCTCTTGGTGATCCGGTTGAGAACGATCTCTCCCACAGGCGGGGCTCCTACTTCACGGCGCCGAAGGTCAGGCCGCGCACGAGCTGCTTCTGGCTGAACCAGCCGAGAATCAGGATCGGCGCGACCGCCATGGTCGAGGCGGCCGACAGTTTCGCGTAGAACAGCCCTTCTGGGCTGGAGTAGCTGGCGATGAAGGCGGTCAGCGGCGCCGACTGCGAGGCCGAAAGGTTCAGCGTCCAGAACGCCTCGTTCCACGCCAGGATGACGTTGAGCAGCAGGGTGGAGGCGATCCCCGGCACCGCCATCGGCAGCAGCACGAAGAGGATCTCCTCCCGCAGACCGGCGCCGTCCATCCGCGCGGCCTCCAGGATCTCGCCTGGAATCTCGCGGAAATAGGTGAACAGCATCCAGACGATGATCGGCAGGTTGATCAGCGTCAGCACGATGATCAGCCCGATCCGGCTGTCGAGCAGGCCGCTGTCGCGGAACAGCAGGTAGATCGGGATCAGCACGCCGACCGGCGGCAGCATCTTGGTCGACAGCATCCACATCAGCACGTCGCGCGTCCGCCGGCCGGGCACGAAGGCCATCGACCAGGCGGCGGGTACGGCGACCAGCAGCCCGGCCAGCGTGGAGCCCAGCGAGATGACCACCGAGTTCATGAAGTGCAGGAAATAATCGGACCGCGCCTGCACCTCGGCGTAGTTCTCCAGCGTCCAGTGGAAGGCAAGGAAGGACGGCGGCGAGGCGATGGCCTCGGCCTCCGTCTTGAAGCTGGTCAGCGCGGTCCACAGGATCGGGAAGAACATCGCGATCCCGACGGTCCAGGCCAGCAGGGTCAGCACCAGCTTGCGGCGGTTGGTTGCGGCGCGCGCCATGGCGTCAGAGATCCAGGTTGCGGCCGATCATCCTCATGAGGAAGACGGCGACGATGTTGGCGAGGACGACGGCGACGATGCCCCCGGCGGAGCCGCCGCCGACATCGAATTGCAGCAGCGAGAGGCTGTAGACCAGATAGGTGATGTTGGTGGTGGCGTTGCCCGGACCGCCGTTGGTCGTCACCAGGATCTCGGCGAAGACCGACAGCAGGAAAATGGTCTGGATCAGCGTCACCACCGTCATCGCGCGGGCCAAATGGGGCAGGATGATGTGGACGAAGCGGTCGACCGCCCCGGCCCCGTCCATCTCCGCCGCCTCCAGCCGCTCGCGGTCGAGCGACTGCAGCGCGGTCAGCAGGATCAGCGTCGCGAAGGGCAGCCACTGCCAGGTGACAATCAGGACGATCGAGGACAGCGGCGCCTCCGACAGGAAGTCGAAGGGCTGGAGGCCCAGCCCCCTGGCGACGGCGGCGAACAGCCCGTTCACCGGGTTCATCAGCATGTTCTTCCACACCAGCGCCGACACGGTGGGCATGACGAAGAACGGGGCGATGACGAGCAGGCGGACGATCCCCCGCCCCCAGAAGGGCTGGTCGAGCAGCAGAGCGAGCCCGATCCCGCCGCAGACCGTCAGCGCCAGCACCCCGCCGACCAGCGCCAGCGTGTTGCCGAGCGCCGTGAAGAAGGCGGGATCGGTCAGAAAATACTGATAGTTGAGGGTGCCGATCCACTCCTCGGTTCCCGGCATGAGCAGGTTGTAGCGCAGGAACGAAAAGTAGAGCGTCATCGCGAGCGGAATCAGCATCCAGCCGAGCAGCAGGACGACGGCGGGCGCCATCGTCAGGCGCGCGGCGGCACGCGAATGGGCGGTGGCCATGGGCTCGACCCTTGAGAGGCGGCGTTGCGGAGGCGGGCGGATGACCGGGAGAGGCGACCCGACGGAAACCGGCTACTTGATGTAGCCGGCCTTGGTCATCTCGCGCGTGGCCAGCGCCTGGGCGTTCTGCAACGCCTGATCGGCGCTCACCTGCCCGGCCAGCGCCGCCGAGAAGGCTTGGCCGACGCCGGTGCCGATGCCCTGGAATTCCGGGATCGCCACGAACTGGACGCCGGTGTAGGGCACCTCCTGGACGGTCGGCTTCAGCGGATCGGCCGCCTGGATCGACTTCAGGGTCAGGTCGGCGAAGGGGGCCGCCTTCTGGTAGTCGGGGTTGGCGTAGAGCGAGCTGCGGGTGCCCGGCGGCACGTTGGCCCAGCCCTCCTCCTTGGCGACCAGTTCCAGATACTCCTTGGAGGTCGCCCAGGCGATGAAGCTCTGCGCCGCGTCGCCCTTCTTGCTGCTGGCCGGGATGGCGAGGTTCCAGGCCCACAGCCAGTTCGCCCGCTTGCCCAGCCCATTGTCGGGCGCCAGCGCGTAGCCGACCTTGTCCGCCACCTTGCTCTGCGCCGGGTTGGAGACGAAGGAGGCGGCGACGGTGGCGTCGATCCACATCGCGCATTTGCCGGTCTGGAACAGCGCGAGATTTTCGTTGAAGCCGTTCGACGAGGCGCCCGGCGGGCCGGCGTCCTTCATCAGGCCGAGATAGGTCGTCAGCGTCTGCTTCCAGGGATCGGTGTTGAACTGCGGCTTCCAGGCCATGTCGAACCAGCGGGCGCCGTAGGAGTTGGCCATGGCGCTGATGAAGGCCATGTTCTCGCCCCAACCGGCCTTGCCGCGCAGGCAGATGCCGTAGACCTCCTTGCTCTTGTCGGTCAGCTTGCGCGCGGCGTCGGCGACGAAGGCCCAGCTCGGCGCCTCCGGCATGGTCAACCCGGCCTTCTCGAACAGGTCCTTGCGGTACATGACCATCGAGCTTTCGCCGTAGAAGGGCGCGGCGTAGAGCGTGCCGCCGGCGGTCAGGCCGTTGCGGATCGACGGCAGCAGGTCGTCGGCGTCATAACCCGCCCCCAGCTTGTCGAGCGGCATCAGCCACTTCTGCTTGGTCCAGATCGGCACCTCGTAGGTGCCGATGGTCAGGATGTCGTACTGACCGCCCTTGGTGGCGATGTCGGTGGTCACGCGCTGGCGCAGCACGTTCTCCTCCAGCGTCACCCAGTTCAGCGTGATGTCGGGGTGCGCCTTGGTAAAGTGATCCGCCAGCTTCTGCATGCGGATCATGTCGCCGTTGTTCACCGTGGCGATGGACAGCGTTTCCGCCTGGGCGGAAGCGCCGAGAAAGGCGGCCACCGCCGCACCCGTCAGGGATAGCACGCGCGTCTTCATGCTTGGTTCCTCCCAAATATCCTTGTCCGGCCGCGCCAGCGCAGGCGTGGACCGCCCGACGGGATTCCCTCCGCCCCTGCCGGCCTTGCGGGGACTCCCCGCGCGCCGGAACGGGCGACGCCCTTCGGTTTGCATAGCTGACCAACACTATAAATCCGGCTTCGGAGAGGATGCAATATATAAATCACATTGATTTTTATATTCACGCAAACGATTTCCCGATGGGATGCCGTCCAGTTCGCCACCGTCCTTCCCGGCGCCACCGCAAAGCAGCAAAGCCAATCGCACACCCATCGGGAACGATGGAATTCTTGCGTTGCCAGAAAATGGCTTGCCGTCGTCCGAAGCCTGTGCGAACCGTGACGCCCCCCCCGGTGTTGGAGCCAATAAATAAATCACTTTGATTTTATTATATGCGGTTGCTACACTGGCTTTCGGGCAACTTCGGAAAGCGGGGATCGCGAAAGCATGCGGGGCGGCGACACCACCGGGCTGCGCGCCTACAACGAGCGGCTGGTCATGCACGCGCTGCTGCAAGCCGGCACGCTGTCCAAGGCGGAGGTCGCGCGCGAAACCGGGTTGAGCGGCCAAGCCGCCTCGGTGATCGTCAACCGCCTGCTCGACGACGGGCTGCTGGTCAAGCTCGACAAGGTGCGCGGCCAGGTCGGACAGCCCTCCACCCCCATCGCCCCCAATCCGGAGGGCGCCTATGCGCTCGGCGTGAAGATCGGCCGGCGCAGCGCCGAGGCGATCCTCATCAACCTGCTGGGCGAGGAACTGGGGACCAGCCGGGTGCGCTACGAGGCTCCCCTGCCGGAACCAACCATCGCGACGGCGGTCGCCCAGGCGGTCGGGCTGCTCGGCCATCTCTCCCCAACGGCGCGGTCCCGCGTGGTCGGCCTCGGCATCGCCATGCCGGACGAGATCCATGCTTGGTCGGCGGAACTGGGGCTGGCGGCCGGCGCGCTCGACGGGTGGCGCGACGCCGACGTCGCCGGGGCGCTGGGGCGGGAGACCGGCTTGCCGGTGACGGTCCACAACGACGCGGCTGCGGCCTGCGCGGCGGAAATGATCGCCGGCCATGCCATCACCAGCCGCAGCGCCCTCTACATCTATCTCGGCACCTTCATCGGTGGCGGCGTCGTGATCGACGGCCATCTGTACCGCGGTGAGCAAGGCAACGCCGGCGCCATCGGCTCCATGCCGACCGGGTCGGCCGCCCCTGGGGCACCGCCAAGCCAACTGATCCACAGCGCGTCCATCTTCCTGCTGGAACGCGCGCTGGAGGCCGAGGGGATCGACCCCGCGCAAGCGCTCACCGACGGCGCCGGCACCGAGGCGAACGCCGTCTTCGACGCCTGGGCCGGCGCCGCGACCATAGAGCTGTCGCGCGCCATCGTCTCCGCCCTCAGCGTGATCGATTTCCAGGAGGTGGTGGTGGACGGCTTCCTGCCGCCGGCTTGGCGCGACCGCTTCACGCAGCGGCTGTCCGCGGCGGTGGAACGCTTCAACCGGTCGGGCCTGAAGAGCGCCACCGTCACCGCCGGCTCGATCGGGCCGATGGCCCGCGTGCTGGGCGCCGCCATGCTGCCGCTCAAGGCGCGCTTCTCCCCCGATACCGACCTGCTGGTCCGGTCGGGCGCGGCGCGGACCCTCGCGCAGCCGCGTGGCTGAGCCATTCCGCGTGTCCACCGGCGGCGGGATCATCCGCAGGATTTGATCGGCACGACCGGGGGTGAGGCGATAGCTCTTTTACGACGATCGCGACGACAAGCACCGCAAAGGGCAAGCCGGTCGCCGCGCATACTGTGTGAGTGAGGCGCGGCGCCATCAAGTCGGCGGTGAAGCCTTCGGCGGGGGAACCACCTCAGCGCGGGGTATCGCCTTTGACCACGACGCGCATCAGAACGCGGCGGTGCTTGCCCATTTCGTAATTCGCGATGGCCCGGTGCAGCAGACAGCGGTTGTCCCAGAACACCAGATCGCCATGCCGCCATTTGTGGGTGTGGATGAACCGGTCCTGCGTGGCGTGTGCCAGCAACTCCTCCAGCAACGCGCGGCCCTCCTCCTCGGGCATGCCCTCGATGTGCGAACTGTACATGCCGATGTACAGGCTCTTGCGGCCGGTTTCCGGATGGGTGCGGACCAGCGGATGGGCGATCGGCGGGGCGGCGGCGATGTCCTCCTCGGTCGGCGGGGCGCTGCCGGTGTAGCGGCGCATGAACTCCAGGCTCTGCACCGTCTTCAGCCCGCCGATCCGCCGCTTGGTGTCCTCGGGCAGCGCGTCGTAGGCCTTGGTCATGTCGGCGAACTGGGTGTCGCCGCCGTCGGGCGGCAGTTCCACCGCCTGGAGCATCGTCAGCAGCGACGGCTCGGGCAGGAACGACTTGTCGGTGTGCCAGAAATAGTTGGAACTGATGAAGGGCTTGGCCACCGGGTTGCCGACGGCGTCCAGATTGGTGATGGTGTGGACCGCGTCCCATTTCGACCCGTCGGCCAGCCGGATCATGTGGCCTTCGATGGGGCCGAACAGTTCGGCGAAGCGGTACATGCGCTCCTTGTCGAGGGACTGGTTGCGGATCACCAGCAGGTGATTCTCGCGGAAGGCCGTCCGCACCGCCTCCACCGTCGCCGGGTCGAGCGGCCGCGACAGGTCGAGCGTGTCGGTCTCGGCACCCAGGACTCCGGAAAGCCGCTGGAAGACGGGAGTCTCCGGGGACGTCGGAAGCGGGGTCCGGACGGCTGCGGCCGGCTGCGGGTGGGAGGTTTCCATGGCGTCGGTCTCCTTGAACGGAAGGGTGATGAATGGTCAGAGGCGGCGTGCGGCCCACAGGGCGGCACGGGTCAGAATCTGCTGGTGGACCGGATGCTCCAGGGTCGCGCGGTCGTGGCCGATGGTGTCGGTCACCGCGCGTCCGCGCCCGACCTCCCGCGCCCACAGCGCCGGCCACGCCCCGCCCTCTCCGGCTTCGACGGTCGCCAGCGGCACGACATCGGGCGCCAGGTCAAGGTCGCGGTAGGCCTCGTCGATCACCGTGAAGGCCGGCAGCCCGTCGGTGATCGGGTGCGGCGCGTCGGTCGGGCGCAGGGTGACCGGGCCGAGCGGCGGGTGGCCCGAGCGGCCCCACACCCAGG
Source organism: Azospirillum doebereinerae (assembly GCF_003989665.1). Classification (GTDB taxonomy): domain Bacteria; phylum Pseudomonadota; class Alphaproteobacteria; order Azospirillales; family Azospirillaceae; genus Azospirillum; species Azospirillum doebereinerae. Next base: position 10,869 of record NZ_RZIJ01000041.1, read on the forward strand.
CGGCGCCCAGCAGATCGGCCCAGCCCGGCCAGTCGTCGAAACAGACCAGCGCCGTGTGCAGGCCAAGCAGCCCGCCGCCGCCGGTGACGAAGCGGGTCAGGCGTTCGCGCCCGTCCGGCGACAGCGAGAAGGCCCAGGCGTCCCGGTGCGGCGCGTATTTCTCGCTGCCCAGCATCCGCCAGCGCAGGGCGTAGACCGTGACTAGATCGAAGCCGCCGCGGTCGAGTTCCTCCAGTCCGCCCTCGATGTCCTCGGTGACGGTGGAGCGGATGCCGGCCCCGGCCAGCACCCCGTCCAGCGCCGGGGCGGCGTCGGCGAAGGGGTGGCCGATGCCGCCCGTCAGGATCAGGTTGCGGATCATGGCGGTCAGCGCGTCACCGTGGGTGCCCGCCGGGGCAGGTGCATCTTCAGGCTGAAGGACACGCCGCCGTCGACCATCAGATGCTGGCCGTGGATGTAGCGCGCCTTGTCCGACACCAGGAAGAGGACCGCGTCGGCGACGTCGTCGGCGGTGCCGAGCGAACGGGCCGGCACGGCGCCGCCGCGCACCGCGCGCACCGAATCGTCGGCGTAGATCGGCGCCGACATCCCGGCGTCGATGAAGCCGGGGCCGACCGCGTTGACCCGCACGCCGCGCGGGGCGAAGGACAGGGCCATGTGCTCGGTCAGCAGCGCCACCGCCGCCTTGGTCGCCGGGTAGGCGCCGGCGTCCGGGCTGGGGGCGACGGCGTTCAGCGAGGTGATGTTGACGATGGCGCCCGACCCGCGCTCCGCCATCCGCCGCGCCACCGCGCGGGTGACGATGAAGGTGCCGGTGAGGTTCACGTCCACCACCTTGCGGAAATCGGCGACGCTGTGCTCCAGCAGGTCGCCGAAACGGACGATGCCGGCGTTGTTGACCAGCACGTCGGGGCCGTCGCCGAAGGCCTCGCTCATCGCGGCGACGGCGGTCTCGATCTGCGCCTCGTCGGTCACGTCGGCCCGGAGGGCGAGGCTGCCGGGGATGCGCGCGGCCTCCGCCTCCAGCCCGGCGGCGTCGGTGTCGAGCAGGGCGACGCGATAGCCCTCGCCGGCCAGACGGCGCGCGATAGCGGCGCCCAGCCCCCCGCCGGCCCCGGTCACCAGAGCGGTCTTGGTCATGGAAACATCCTTCCCAGAAGAAGAGTGGGCGCGCGTCACAGCGCGCTCTGGACGATGCCGCCGTCCACGGGAATGGCGGTGCCGGTGATGTAGGCGGCGCGTTCGGAGCCGAGGAAGACGATCAGGTCGGCGATCTCCTCCGGCGTGCCGAAGCGACCGAGCGGGATCCCGTCGGCGATGCCGGCCGCCGCCGCCTCCGCCGAAACGCCCTGCCCCGCCGCGCGGGCGCCGACGACCTGCCGCATCCGGTCGGTCGCGGTCCAGCCGGGGCAGACGGTGTTGACGAGGATGCCCTCGGGCGCCAATTGCGTCGCCATCGTCTTCGCCCAGCCGAGCGCGCCGAGCCGCAGGCTGTTGGACAGCATCAGCTCGCCGATGGGCTGCTTCACGGAGTAGGAGCTGATGTTGACGATCCGTCCCCAGCCCTGGCGGCGCATGTGTGGCAGCGCGGCGCGGGTGGCGTTGACCGCCGACATCAGGGTCAGGCGGAAGGCGGCCTCCCAATCGGCCTCGTCCAGCGTGTCGGACAGGCCGGGCTTGGGGCCGGCGGCGTTGTTGACCAAGATGTGGATTGTGCCCAGCGCGGCGGCGGCTTCCTCGACCAGCCGCTCGACGTCGGCCGGATCGCCGACGTCGGCGCGGACGGCCAGCACCGGCACGCCGGTGGCGGCGAGCGCGGCGCGGGCGGCTTCCAGCCGTTCGGCGTTGCGTCCGCAGATGGCGACGGCGGCGCCCTCGCGGGCGAAGCCGAGCGCGGCGGCCCGGCCGATCCCCTGGCTGCCGCCGAGCACCAGCGCGACCTTGCCCTTCAGTCCGAGATCCATGGGTTCTGCCTTCATGTGCGGGCTTCGTGTGCGGGCTGTGCGGCGGCTCAGCCGCGCGGGTTCCTGGTGACGACCGTCTTGGCGTCGGGCTGGAAGTAGCAGCGCTCCGTCTTGTAGGTGCCGCTCGCCACGGTGATCCCCCAGCTGTCGTCGGTCAGCGCCATGAAGCCGTGGATGTCGGCCGGCGGCGCGATCACCGCGCTGTCGCCGGGCTCCAGCACCCGGTCCTCGATCACCGTCAGGTCGGCGAAGCCCTCGACCGAGCCGTCGTCGCGCCGCTCGTAGACGGTGTGCTGCACCCGGCCCCGGTAGATCGCCATGCTTTCCCAATTGCCGTGGTCGTGGACCGGGATCGGCTTGCCCTTGGGCAGCTCGAACAGCAGGATCGACAGGTCGCCGTCGTAGTAGAGATACTGCGAGTTGGCGACGTGGTTGCCGGTGCGCGGCACGCCGGCCTCGCGCAGATCCGGGCGGGCGACCAGCGCGGCGAAGGGGGCTTGCAGGGCGGCGGTCAGCTTGGCGGTGTCGTGACCGTGAGCCTCGATCGCCTGGAGAACCGCCTGGGCGCAGGCGCGGATGACGGACGCGGCCTCCGGATTGGCCATGGTGGAGCTTCCTTTCCTCAGAGGGTCGCCAGCAGGCGGCGGGTCGCGGCGACGGCGCGGGCGACGCGGGCGGGGGCATCCACGCTGCGCGCCAACGTCGCCGTCGGGATTTCCAGGGCCAGCGGCAGGCCGGGGGGCAGCGCGCGCAGCAGCCCGGCCAGATCGATGCCGCCCTCGCCGGGAAACAGCCGCTCCTTCACCGCGACGTGCAGCAGGGAGTCGCGGTCGTCCGCATAGGCCGCCGGGGCGTCGCACAGGTGCATGTAGGCGAAACGCGCCGGTTCCACGGCGGCCACGTCGGCGGGGGTTCCGCCCGAGCGGTGGTAATGCAGCGCGTCCAGCGCGATGCCCATGCTCGGCCGGTCGATCCGGTCGAGCAGGGCGGCGGCGGCGGTGACGCTGGGAACGCTCATCCACGAAACGAATTCGAACTGCACGGTCAGGCCGAAGCCGGCCGCGTCGTCGCACAGCCGCCCCAGCCGCGCCGCCAGCCGTCCCGGATCGGGGTCGTCCCCGGTCGCCAGCGCATGGCGGGCGCCCAGTTCCGCCGCGACCTCCAGGAAGGGTCGGAAGGCGTCGAGGTCGGTGTGCGGCAGGACGCGCGCGGTGTTGGCGTCGAGCGCCGTGACGCCGGTGTCGGCCATCCGGCGCTTCATCTCCCGCCGCAGGGACGGATCGGCCAGCAGCGGCATCGGCTCGCCGTCCGGCTGCCCGCCGAGCAGGCGGAGGCCGACATGGGCGCAGCCGGCCTCCGCCGCGACGCTCACCATGTCCGGCGGCGACAGCTCCGGCACGGTGTAGTAGGAGAGCGAGAGCGGGTTCATTCCCCGGCCCCCGCCCCGGTCCCTGCACGGCGCGGCGCCGGGCGCACCCCGCCGTACTGCGCCCAGGTGGAGGCGACGTGCCAACCGGCGTCCACCACCAGATTGACCCCGGTGATCGCGGAGGCGCGGCTCGACGCCAGGAACTCGATGGTTTCGGCCACCTCGTTCGGCTCGACGATGCGGCCGAGCGCGGTGAACTCCGCCGGGTCGGCGGCGTAGCGGCCGGATTTGATGCGCTCGGCCACGCGCGGCACCAGGGTCGAGCCGGGGGAGACGGCGTTGACCCGCACCCCGGCCCGTCCCCATTCCCCGGCCAGATTCAGCGTCAGGCTGACCACCGCCGCCTTGCTCGACGCGTAGGCGTGGACCGGAACCGAGCCGATGGCGGCGATCGACGCGATGTTGACGATGCTGCCCCTCCCCTGCTCCGCCATGCGCGTGCCGAAGGCGCGGTTGGCGTAGTAGGTGCCGGTCAGGTTGATGTGGACCGTGCGTTCCCACACCTCCAGCGGCAACTGCGCTGGCGGCAGCACGTCCTGGAACACGGCGGCGGCGACCACCAGGGCGGTGACCGGGCCGTGCGCCGCCGTGATAGCGGCGCAGGCGGCCTCCACCGCGTCGGCGTCGGCGATGTCCAACTCCACGGCGGTGGCCGGGGCGGTGACGGCGATCCCCGCCGCCACCCGTTCGGCCGAGGCCACGTCCTTGTCGGCGACGACGACCCGCCAGCCGCGTTCGGCCATCAGCCGGGCGGTCGCCGCGCCGATGCCGTTGCCGCCGCCGATGACGACCGCCAGATCACCGTGCCCGGTCCTGGTGTTTCCGGTCATGGTCGGGGCATCCTTCACTTGCGCAGGTCGGCGGCGAGGAAGGAATTGTCGAGCACCTTGGACCAGTCCACCGGACCGGACCACTCGCCCAGGCGCTCCATGCCCTTGACCCAGATGTTCAGGGCGTCCATGTCGAACTCGCCCTGGCTCCAGTACTTGATGTCGGCCATCCGCTTCATGGAGATGGTGGCGACGTTCAGCGGCAGGGTGTCGCCGTAGCGCTTGGAGACCATCTTCGCGGCCTCCTCCGGGTTCTCGTAGATGAAGTTGACCGCCGAGCGCCACGCGGCGAGCAACCCGCGCAGTTGCTCCGGGTTTTTGCGCATGAAGTCGCCGGTGGCGACGCCGACCGTCGGCGTCATCGACGGCAGGTTCTCCAGCGAGAAGGCGACCTTGTAGCGGTCCTTGCGGGCGCTGTAGAGCGGCTCCAGGATCAGCGCGGCGTCCACCCCGCCCTGCTCCAGCGCCGACAGGCCGGAGCCGACCGAGCCGAGCGCCACCATGTCGGCCTTGCCGGGGTAGCCGGCGGCCTCGAAGGCCATGTTGACCAGCAGCTCGCCCGAGGATTTCGGCGCGGTGATGCCGACCTTCTTGCCGACCAGATCCTTGATCGAGGAGATGCCGCTGTCCGGCCGGGTCACCCACAGCAGGTCGTCGACCCGGCGGATGGCGGTGTGGACGATGCGGATGTCCATCCCCTGCTTGATGCCGGCCAGCGCCGTGGAGGTGCTGACGATGCCGTAACCGAGACCGCCGCCCACCATGTTGCGGATTCCGGTCCCGCCGCCGACCGAGCTCATCACGTCGGTGACGTCGACGCCGTTCCTGGCGTAGTCGCCCCGCTCCAGGGCCACGGCGATGGGGGCGGTGTTCAGCAGGGCGCCGTAATGCGACGCCATGATCTCCAGCGCCTGGGCCGGCGGCGTGGCGAGCAGCGCGCCGAGCAGCGGCACGGCCGCGAGCGCCCGGGTCAGATGACGGGTGATGGTCATGGCGTTCCTCCCTCGATTTGATTTTTGGCCTGGATTGGGGCCGGCATTTTCCGCAGCAGGCGGCGCGCGTTGTCGGCCAGCGTCGGGGACACGGCGCCGTGATGGCCGTCCTCGGGCTGGTCCCAGCCGGCGAAGTTGGTGCCGAAGACCAGCCGCTCCGGTCCGACGATCTGGGTCAGCAGGGCCAGCGCGCGGTCGTCGTTCAGATGCGTGTCGAACCACAGGCGGGCCATCGCCTCCTCGAAGGCGCCGTCCTTCTTCATCGCCTGCGTCGCCCAGGGGCGTTTCATGCCGGCCTGGGCCAAGCGCCCGGCGGTGAAGGCCGCCGCCCCGCCGCCGTGGCTGATCCACACGTCGAGCTTCGGATGACGCTCCAGCACGCCGCCGAAGATCAGGGTCGCGACGGCGATGGTCTCCTGCGCGGCGAAGCCGATGATGACGTCGAGGTCGAAGCGCTTCAGCGCCGGATCGCCCGGCGGCCCGTCGATGCCGGCCGGGGCCGGGTGCAGGAACAGCGGCACGTCGAGCTTGACGAAAGCCTCGTAGAGCGGGTCGAAGGCCGGGCTGTGCAGCGGCTCGCCCGCGAACTCCGTGCCGGTGGCGGCGCCCCAGAGGCCAAGCTCGCTCACGGAGCGTTCCAGTTCCTCCCGCGCCGCCATCGGGTCCTGCATCGGCAGGGCGGCCAGACCGCCGAGCTTGCCGGGGTAGCGGTTGACCAGCTCCGCCAGCGCGTCGTTGTGGCGCCGGCAGAAGGACACCGCCGAGGGGACGTCGATGTGGTGGAAGTAGTTCAGCGGGCTGGCCGACAGAACCTGGAAGTCGATGCCGGCCTTCTCCATCCGCTGGAGCCGCAGCTCCGGGTCGGTGAAGGGGCTGTTGGCGTGGCGCACCCCGCTCAGCCGGTAGTTGCCGACGCGGTACCAGGGCAGGCCGTTCTCATCCACGCCGTGCTCCGGGCCATGGACCCCGGCGGCGCCGTTGGTGGCCTCCAGCCGGACATGGGCGTGAACGTCGATCAGTGTGGCGGTCTCGATGGGCATGACGGGGTCCTTCCCGCGCCTCGGGCGGCGGGTTCGGGTGAAAGGGGATGACGATGCCGACCGGCCGGTGTCGCCCGGAGGCGGAAGTTCAGGCCCGGTGCAGGCGGTGGTCGAGCGCCAACAGCGCACTGTTCACCACCACCGCGAACAGGCCGATCAGCACGGTGATGCTCATCATGGTCGCGGTGTCGTTGACGCTGATTCCGTTCATGATCATGAAGCCCAGCCCGCGCTTGGACGCGAACATCTCGCCGACCATGACGCCCAGCAGGGTGATGGAGAAGCTGATGCGCAGGCCGGTGACGATCTCCGGCACCGTCGCCGGGACCAGGATGGTGGACAGCGTCTGCGCCGGCGACAGCCGCATGGCGCGGGCGGAGCGGCGCAGCACCGGGTTCATCGCGCGGATCGCCCCCATCGTCACCAGCATCATCGGGATGAAGCCGTGCAGCGCGCCGAAGGCGACCTTGGCCGGCATGCCCAGTCCGAAGAACAGCAGGATCACCGGGTAGAGCGTGACCTTGGGGATCGCGTAGATGGTCACCAACATCGGCTCCAGCACCTCCGACACCGACCGGCTGGCGCCGATGACGACCCCGGCGAGCCCGCCGCCGATGCAGGAGATCAGCAGCGACAGCCCCAGCGCCTGGGCGGTTTCCGTCACGTTGGCCCAGAAGCCGGGGTTGCCGAACAGGGTCGTCATCCGCTGCGCCGTGACCAGCGGGGAGGCCAGCGCCTCGCTGCCGGCGACGGTGTGGAAGATCTGCCACGCGCCCAGGATGACCAGCAGGATGACGGCGCCGGCCAGCAGCTTCTCGGCCGTACCGGCGCTCTCGCCGGTCATCCCGGTCCGCCCGGCGCCCGACCGGTGGCGGACCTTCTGCTCGGCCCAATGCAGCAGGACCGTCAGGGTGGAGACGAAGACCACGACGAACAGCAGCAGCGCGTACATCGTCCGGTCCTGGAGATTGTTGTACGCGAAGGAGATGGAGTAGCCGAGGCCGCTGCTGGCCAGGATGAACTCGGCGCCGATGACGCCGGTCACGGAATAGCTCAGCGCCAGCTTGGCCCCGGTGAAGATGTGCGGCCCCGCCGCTGGCAGCTGGATCAGCAGCGCGTCCTGCAGGCGGCCCAGCCGGTAGGTGCGGCCGACCTTGCGCAGCACCGGCGGGATGCGGTCCAGCCCGCCCAGCGTCCCCGTCACCATCGCCATCACGGCGTAGAGGAAGCCCATGAAGATGATCGGCACCGCGTTCATGCCGAACAGCACGATGAACAACGGGTACAGCACGAAGAAGGGCAGCGCGTAGTAGCTGGCGATCAGCGGCTCCACCGCGCGCCGCACGCGGGGCACGGCGTGCAGGGCGGCCCCGCCGGCGAAGCCGACGACCATCGCGGCCAGGGCGGCGGCGGCGATGTTGCGCAGCGTGCCGCCGGCCTGCGTCCAGAACCCGGCGGTGCCCATCAGGCGGACCAGCTCGGTCAGCATCTCCGAGGGCGGGATCATGCTGCCGCGCCCGACGAGTCCGGTCCGGCACGCCGCCTCCAGGGCCAAGATCGCGCCTATGGTGAGGAGGAGGCGCAGCGCGCCGGCCGACCTCATGCCCCGTTCCTCCGCTGGCTGGCCATGGCCTTCATGGATTCACCCCGCAGGGTGTCCCACAGACGGGTGGTGATCGCGCCGAAGGCGGGGTCGGCGGCAATCGCGCTGGTGCGGTCGCGCGACCAGCCGGTCTCGACGATCTCGATGAAGCGGCCGGGGCGCGACGACATCACACCGATGCGGTCCGACAGCATCGCCGCCTCGTCGAGCGCGTGGGTGATCAACAGCACGGTCGCCCCGCTGGCCCGCCACAGCCGCAGCAGCTCGTCGCCCATCAGCAGGCGGGTCTGCTGGTCGAGCGCGCCGAACGGCTCGTCGAGCAGCACGAGGCGCGGGCGCATGACCAGAGTGCGGGCGATGCACACCCGCTGCCGCATGCCGCCGGACAACTGGCTGGGGTAGGCGTCGGCGAAGTCGTTGAGCCCCATGAAATCGATGGCGTGGCGCACCCGCTCGGCGGCCTCCGCACCACGGAAGCCGGCGCGCTTCAGCCCGAAGCCGATGTTGTCGCGCACGGTCAGCCAGGGAAAGGACGCGTCCTCCTGGAACACCACGCCGACCCCGTCGGGGACGGTGCCGTTCACCCGCTTGCCCTCGAAGGTGATGGTGCCGTCGCTGGGGGCGCTCAAGCCCGCCAGAACGTCGAGCAGGGTGGATTTCCCGCAGCCCGACGGGCCGACGATGGAAAAGAACTCGCCGCGCCGCAACTCCAGATCGACCGGCCCCAGGGCGTGGACCACCGAACCGAAGACGCGGGTGACGCCGGTCAGCACGGCGTGGGCGTCGGACGGGGCCGGACGGCCGGGATGCAGCGGTTGCGGCTGGCGCGCGCCACCGCCAAGCTCCGGGCGCATCGGCACTCTCTCCGTCGATAGGCCGGGCATGGCGGTTCTCTCCCTCTCGGCGTCCGCCGTTGCGGAACTGATTGTTTCGACAACATACAAAATGATTGGGGATGGGCTGTCCAGAACGGGTTCGGAACACCCCCATAAGAAAATTGTTTGCCCCCTCAGCAATCCAGTGCAACGTTCAGCCCGGCCACCGGGTCATGACGAACCGGCCGGTCCAAGGGGGAGGGAATGGGCGGCATGCGCAGCCGGCAATTGGAGAGCTTCGTCCGGGTGTGCGAACTCGGCAGCATCAGCAAGGCGGCGGCCATCATGAACATCGCCCAACCGGCGCTGGGCACGCAGATAAAGGCGCTGGAGCGGGAGTTCGGCGTGCCGCTGCTGGTCCGCACGGTGACCGGCACGCACCCGACCCCCGCCGGCCTGATCTTCCTGGACGAGGCGCGGCTGATGCTGCGCCGTCTCCAGGATTTGAAGCGGACGCTGCGCGAGGCCGCGGGCCAGACGCCGCGCACCCTGGCGCTCGGCCTGACGCCCAGCCTGTCGGGGCTGCTGACCAGCCGGCTGATGGAGCGGCTGCGCGCGGCGCTGCCCGACGTGGAGCTGAAGCTGTTCGAGGAGTTGAGCTACACGCTGATCGACCATGTGGAGTCGGGCAAGCTCGATCTGGCCCTGGCCTACAGCGTGCCGCCCGGTCGCATCCTGCACCGGGAGGCCCGGCTGGACGAGGCGCTGTGCCTGATCGCCCCACCCGGCTCGGCCTTCGACCGGGCGGATCCGGTGGCGCTCCGCGATCTGGCCCGCGCCGAACTGGCGATGCCCAACGAGGGCGATCTCGTCCGCCGGCTGATCACCGACACGATGACCGCGCACGGGCTGGTGCCGAAGGTGGCCTTCTCGCTGGAATCGATGCAGGCGATCAAGGACGTGGTCACGCGCGGTCTGGCCTGCGCGGTCCTGCCGCACAGCGCGGTGGCGCGCGAGGTGGCGGCCGGCACGCTGGTGCTGCGGACGGTGGTCGATCCGCCGCTGACGCGCACGCTCTACCTCGTCCGGCGCGCCGACAGCGAGCCGAACGCCACCACCAAGCCGGTGCTGCGGATCATCGACGAGCTGCTGGGAGAGCTTGGCCGCGAGGACGGCAACTTCACGACCGCCCAACCCGGCGGCGGGCCTGCCGGCGGGCAACCGCCCTCCCGCAGGCTCGCCTGACCACCACGGCCTCGGCGGGGAAACCGGCGTTCAGGCCCGGCGGCGTTGCGGCTTCTGGACCAGCTCGATCCAGGCCCGGTACATCTCCCTGGCGTTGCGCGGCCCGCGTTCGAGCTTGAGCTGGTCGTAGGCGGCTTGCGCCGCCTCGGCGTTCGGGTAGGCGCCCTGCTCCACCCCCCAGGCCAAGGCTTCGGCCGGGCTGTAGAACGACAGCTCGCCCTTGGCCCCCTGCTCCGCGCCCTCCTCCCAGCCGGAACCGGTCCGCTTGTCCGGCGGCGCCGCGTTGAGCGGCGTTGGCTTGCTGCCGTCCTCCTGCCCGTAGAGCGCCGCCTCGATGCGTTCCGGGACGCCGTTCCAGTAGCCTTCGTCGTCCCAGATGGTCATGCCGGACGGCCCCTCGCGCGACCATTCGACCAGGACACCACGGCGGTCCTCCTCGCGCACGATGCGCAGGGAGGCGTTGAGCGAGCGGTACAGACGCTCGCGTTCGGTTTCCGGCAGGGTTTCCCGGACCTGGGATTTGCCGTTGAGCTGCCCGTCCTCGAGGTGCCAGATCCACAGCACGTGTGTTCCATGCGCGGTCACGGCGTCCTGCAGGAGGCGCATCTTCTCGGCCTTGTCGACCCAGGCTTGGTTCTTGTTCTTGTTGCGGTCGGCGGCGTTGTCCAGCATGGCACGGGCGATTGAGACGCCGATCAGCGACGTCACGCTGTCGATCGCGATCGTCCGGATGTCCGATCCGGGCATGTTGGCGTCGAGCAGATCCTGGATGCGCTCGACCGAGCGGTGGTCGGCGGCCTCCCCGCTCAGCTCGTACAGTTCGCTTCCCTTGAGTTCATGCCGGCGGCCATCGGCGTCGATCATGAGCGTGGGCTGCTGCATGGCCAGGATGAAGGTCGATTTGCCATCGCCATAATACCCCTTCAGCGCCCAGCGACGGGGCGGCAACAGGGTTTGGCTAACGCGTTTGAACGCCATGGAGGAACCTCGCAACCGTGGACCATTCGTCTCGTCAGGGAACCGCGCCGGCCCAGTCCTCACGGCAACCTTGTCTTTCATTAAATCATAATGTTCACTTTTTGTACTGTTTTATTTTTATGGCTATGCTTACGCTTAACACACTCATTGAATGTCGCTGCTGAACGGCCGTTTCCAACTTGACCGATGCAAGGGCTTTTCACTTCTGTCGATGCACCCTCAGCGACCGCCCATCGGCCTCGTTCCTCGGGTTTGCTCAGTCGTCTCCGTCCAGGCCTTGCGACGGAATCGCGGCGCCCGCATCGGTCCCGGACGGCCGGGCTCCGCCGACGGCCCCGGATGAGGGCTGCGGTTCGGGCCGGAGACGATCCCCGCCCCTTGACGCGCCCTCATCGCCGGCTTCCAGAAGCAAGTTCGCGCCGGTCCCGCCCATGAAGGCGAGGCGGCGGTCGAACTTCGTCTCCATGACGATGCAGGAGGTGGTGCGGACGACTCCCTTGATCATGTTGATGCGCGTCAGCTCGGCGTTCAGCTTCTCCAGCGTCTCCGTCGCGACGTGGATGACGAAGTCCCAGTCGCCGGAAATCGCGTAGACGGCCTGCACCGAATCCATCATCCGCATCTGGGCGATGACGTCCGAATACGTCTTGTTGTTGCAGACCGCCAATGTGAAGCAGTTGACCGTGTAGATCAGCTTGCTCTGGTTGACGCGGACCGAATAGCCCTCGATCACCCCGGCGCTTTCCAGCCGATGGATGCGTTCCTGCAAGGCGGTCCGCGACACCCCGAGCTTGCGCGCCAGCGAGGAGGTCGGCTCCCGCGCGTTCTTCTGCAACAGGGCGAGGAGCTGCTTGTCCTTCTCCGTCAGACGGAAACCCTGCTCGTTGCCCGACACGGACATGCCGTCACACCCTTCGCATCGATGGCTGTCCCGTCAGGCGCCTTGCCGCCGGGATCGCGATTCCTGCCAGGCATCCATCAGACGCAGTCCCGCATAGACCAGATCCGCGGCAGGGGGGCCGAAGATACCGCCATTCCAGGTCAACCGGTAAGGGGCGAAAAGCCGAATCCGGTCGCTTTCCCCGGTGATCGCCTCGGCGACGACCCGGCCGCCGATGGGGGCGGTGTTCATGCCGTGCCCGCCGAACGACGAGCAGCTCCACAGACCGTCCTCGACCCGCGCGATGTGCGGCATCTTATGACGCGCGTACCCCATCAGCCCCGACCAGGCCTTTTCGATCCGCACGTCGGCGAGACCGGGGAAGACCGCGCTCATGTCCCGGCGCAGCAGGGCGGCCAGGCGCTTTTCGTCCTGCTCGTCGCGGGTCGTGATGCGCCCACCCCACAGCAGCCGGTCGCCGTCGACGACGCGGTAATAGTCGGAGGACCGCCGGTCGTCGCCAACCGCGTCGGTGGTCGCGACGAAATCCGACAGGCGGTCGCCGAGCCGCTCCGTCAGCACGACATAGGTGGCGATGGGCAGAAAGGCCCGGTGCAAGGGGCCGAACTCCCGCCCGCCGTAACCGCCGCCGCACATCACCACGTCGCGGCACGCCACGGACCCGTCCGCCGTGTCCACGCGCCAGCGCGCCTCCGCGCCGGGCTTGGCGTTCCGATGGAGGCCGGTCATGGCGGTGCCCTCGAACAGGCGGCCCCCCGCCCTCTCGATCAGTCCGGCCAGCCCCAGGCAGTAGTTCAGCGGATGGAAATGAAAACCGACCGGGTCGCGCAGAGCCTGGAAATAGAGGTCGCTTTTCAGCAGGCCGCGCAACGTCGGGCGGTCGACGTAGGTGAAGTCGTAGCCGTAATGCCGCGCCATGCGGTCGCGGTGACGCTGCAACTGGTCGGCGGCCTCGTAACGGGTGACGCTGAGCTTTCCGGCGGTCGGGTTGCAACCGGGCAAGGCGTGCTTGGCAAGGGTGTCGCGGACGATCCCCACCCCCTCGACCGAAAGACCAAACAGCGCGCGGGCGTGGTCCAGGCCGCAGCGTTTCTCGATGGCCCGCAGCCCCTCCGACCAGCCTTGCAGAACGAACCCGCCGTTGCGGCCTGACGCGCCCCAGCCGACGCAGCGCGCCTCCAGCAGCACGACCGACCGGCCGAGCCGGATCAGTTCCCAGGCCGTCGACAGGCCGGCCAGACCGCCGCCGATCACGCAGACGTCGGCCGTCGCCGCGCCGCGCAGGGGAGGACGCTCGGACGCCGGAAGGCGGGTGGCGCTGTAATAGGTGTTCGGGTAGTCACGCATGCCCGGAAGGCCCCGTTTGCCGGATCGAACTCTGGTCCAAGGAACGCTTCGCCACGAAGGGAAACCGTGGTGGCGAAGCGTTCCGCTCCTTTACTTGGCGACGGTGTAGTCGATCCCGTACCATTTCACGGACAGGGCCTTCAGCGTGCCGTCGGCCTTCATGGCGTTCACGGCTTCGACCAGCTTGGCGTTCAGCTCGGCGTCGCCCTTGTCGATGGCGATGGCCAGCGGCTCGTGGTAGGCCGGCTTGTCGTTGATGGTGCGGATCGGATAACCGCGCTTCACCGCCGCGTCGACGGTCGGCAGGGCGGAGACGATGGCGTCGACCCGCACGCCGTCGCCCAGCCGCAGGTCGTCCAGCGGACCGACGCTGTCGCCGTAGGTCTTGACGTCGCCCGGCTTCACGTCGGCCACAAAGTCTGGCACGCCCACGGCGTCGATCTTCAGCTTGCCGTTGATGTAGTCCTCGGAGGTCGTGCCGCCCTCGACCCCGATGGTCTTGCCGTTCAGCGCCGACCGGCTGTCCAGCTTGGAGGTCTTGTGCACGGCGAAGACGTAGGGCGTGTAGTAGTAGATCGCCGGAAAATCGAGGACGCGGGTCCGCCCGGTCGTCGGCGTCATGGAGCCGACGGAGATGTCCCAGCGGCCGTTCCAGTTGCCGGCGGTGATGATGCCCCATTCCGGCGTGATGAACTTGGCCGTGGCGCCCAGCCGCTTGGCGATGTCCTTGGCGACCTCCACGTCGAAGCCGTCGAGCTGGTTGTCCTTGTTCATGAAGGACTGCGGCGGCCAGTTGGCGGCGGTCGCGACCACCATCTCCTTCTTCTGCGTGATGCGGTCCAGCGTGGCGCCCGCCTCGGCGGCGCCGGTGGAGAGGGCGAGCGCAGCCATGGCGGCGGCGGCGAGGCACAGGGAGTTGAGCCGGGTCATGAATCGTCTCCTGACGTGAAGGGAAGCCTTGACGTTCGAATGCGTTGATTTTTCGCGCGCGGGCGGCGCGTTTCAGTGCTGATGGGCGCGCGCCAAGCGGCGTTCCAGATGGGCCTGCACCCGCTCCAGAACGATGGAGAGCAGCCAGTAGAGGACGGCGGCGGTGATCAGCATCTCCAGGTGCCGGAACTCCTCGCGGCCCTGGGTGCGGGCGAGGAACATCAGCTCCCACACGCCGATCACCGAGACGAGCGAACTGTCCTTCAGCATGGCGATGAACTGGTTGCCGGTCGGTGGGATGATCAGGCGCAGGGATTGCGGCAGAATGATCATCCCCAGCGTGCGCATCGGCCCGAAGCCGAGGGAGCGCGCGGCCTCCCACTGGCCCTTGGGGATGCTCATGATGCCGGCGCGGAAGATCTCCGTCATGTAGGCACCGTAGCAGAGCGACAGCGCCGCCACGCCCGCCGGGATCGCCCCGATGACGTAACCGAGCTGCGGGATGCCGAGGTAGATCAGGTAGATCTGGATCAGCAGCGGCACGCCACGGAAGAAGGAGGTGTAGAAGGACGCGATGGCCACGGCGAAGCCGTTGTCCGACAGCTTCGCGATGGCGCCGACCATCGCCAGCACGAAGGCGATGGCGATGGACATGGCCGAGATGTACAGGGTCGTGGCGACACCCTGGGTGACCAGGAAAGCCAGCTTGCCCAGGATGAAGCTGTAGGAGAGGTCGAAGCTGTAGAAGAACAACGCGAACAGGCTGAACACCTCCAGCCAGACGGCGGCGACCTGCAGCCGCATGCCGAGTTGGCCGAGAAGATAGACGTTCAGCGTCAGGAACAACGCAAGGGCAAGGGCGACCCAGACGTTCACAAGGGCCTCGCCGCCCGGCAAACCCCCGGCAATCGGTGCGATCAACCCACCGAGACTGGTGTGGCCGACGCCGCCCATGACGCCGACCGCCATGATGACGAGCGCCAGCACCCCCAGGAACCACGCCTTGCTCGTCAGTTTGTCCCGGCGCACATGGTCATGGTACATGCCCGCATTTCCCCCCTTCGTCCGTCCGCCCCGCTTTCCGTTCATCAGCCTGTACCGGCCGTGCGACGGGCGGTATCCGGCAATCTGTCGGGTTTGACGGAAAAATGTGGAAAATCGCCGGGTCAAGCCCTGCGAAACGGCGGGTTGAGGCCGCCGAATTGAAGGGCGGCCCGAACCATCCACCCTCTGCGGTCGCTGTCGCGGCGGTTCTGGTTCCAGGATGACCACACACATTCGGGCAGCGTGGAGGACGGCAACGAATCCCATCCCGCACGGTTCTCCGCAAGACGCGCCCTCAGGACAGGAGACGATCATGGACGGAAACGACAAAAGGCCGATCCCGCCGCACGGCTCCGGTCGAGCCCCCGGAAAAACCGAGAACACGTCGGCCCTCCGGGATCCGCGGACGAAATACCCGCAGCCGCCCTACAAGAGCCAGTCCCAGCCCTGGCCGGGTCTTGCCCGCGACATGGACCCGCCACCCGACCATGGCGAGACGAGTTATCGCGGCTCCGGACGTCTGGCCGGACGGAAGGCCCTGATCACCGGCGGCGATTCCGGCATGGGCCGTGCGGCCGCCATCGCCTACGCCCGGGAAGGGGCCGACGTCGCGATCAACTATTTCCCGACCGAGGAGCCGGACGCCCGTGACGTGATCGCCCTCATCGAGGCCGAGGGACGCAAGGGCATCGCCCTGCCGGGCGACCTGCGCGACGAGGCGTTCTGCCGGAAGCTGGTGGCCGACGCGGTCGCCGGGCTCGGCGGGCTCGACATCCTCGTCAGCAACGCCGCGCGCCAGCAGACCTGCGCGTCGATCCTCGACCTCACCAGCGAGGAGTTCGACGCGACGATGAAGACGAACATCTACGCGCCGTTCTGGATCATCAAGGCGGCCCTGCCACATCTGAAGCCGGGCTCGGTGATCATCGGCACGACTTCCAAGCAGGCCATCGACCCGTCGGCCGAGCTTTACCACTACGCCCAGACCAAGGCGGCGACGTCGAACTACGTCCGGTCGCTCGCCAAGCAGCTGGCCCCCCGTGGCATCCGCGTCAACGGCGTGGCGCCCGGTCCGATCTGGACGCCGTTGCAGGTCAGCGGCGGGGCGACCCAGGAGAAACTGATGCATTTCGGCGAAGAGACGCCGATGGGCCGGGCCGGGCAGCCGGTGGAACTCGCCGGGATCTATGTGCAGCTGGCCGCCGACGACGGCAGCTTCGCCACCGGTCACGTCTACGGATCCGCAGGCGGCAGCGGCCTTCCGTAAGGCGGATGGCCGCCGGATTGCCTGGGATGGGCCGCCGAGGCCAGGGGGTGACGCTTCCTCCCATCAGAACTGGCCGTTTCGTGCTCGGCGTTGCGCTTTACGGAACGCCCTGGATGATTGGCGGCATTCAGGCAGTAGCCCGTTGCGGCGATCGCCCCGGTTCACTCCAGCGAGCGCCGCATCGGGTTCTTCTGGATCTTGCCGGTGTCGATCTTGGGCAGGTCGCCGAACACCACGCTGCGCGGCGCCTTGTAGCGGGCCGGATTGGTCCGACAGTGGGCGATGATGTCCTCGGCGGTGGTCGGGAGCGCAGGGTGACGAAGACGCAGGGCGTCTCGCCCCACCGCGCGTCGGGCTTGGCGACCACGGCGACCTCCAGTACGGCGGAGTGGGCGTAGAGCACCCCCTCCACTCCAGCGTGATCTGGTTGACGCCATGACGCGCCATGAAGCGCGCCTTGTCCTCCAGCGCCAGTCCCGCCAACTCGGGCTGCGGCAGGCAGACGGTGGCCGGACCGTAGCATCCGGTCAAGCCGTACAGATGGGTGATGCCGAATCCGGCATTCTCGACCACCTGGATGATCGGCAATGGCGGAGCGGCGGCGCCGGTTCGGCGATGTCCTCCACGGCGATCGGCCAGCCGAGCCGGCCCAACGTGTCACGCACCAACGGCCCCAGTGGCCGGAGATGTACAGTCTGGGCCGGAACGCATCATCCCGGCCCGGTGCCGAGACATGGGGCATTGAAAGCTGTCCCTTCCCCTTTGTTTTTCGCCGACTTTGAGCCTGAGGCCCTGCTCGACCGGGACAGCGTGCCGCCCAAAGCGAGCCATAGCCACGGTGACGCGCGGCCATTGTGCGCCCAACGGAAGGTTTGAAGATCCCATTGACAGCCAAGCGGCGACGTTGCATTTTATAAACGTACTTTGGATGCAATGTACGTCTAATCGCTTGCCCCCTCCGGGGGCGCGGCTTGACCGCATCCGCCAGCGCGACCTCCCGTTTCGCGGGACACGGCCGCCGCTGCCACAGACGTCGCAAACGAGCGGAACCGCACATGCCATCGCCCAGGCCCGTGATCACCTGCATCGAAGACCTCCGCATCCTGGCGCAGCGCCGCGTGCCACGGATGTTTTATGACTATGTCGATTGCGGCTCCTGGACGGAAACCACCTACCGCGCCAACACGGCCGATCTGGCTGCCATCCAGTTCCGCCAGCGC
This sequence comes from Azospirillum doebereinerae, assembly GCF_003989665.1. Classification (GTDB taxonomy): domain Bacteria; phylum Pseudomonadota; class Alphaproteobacteria; order Azospirillales; family Azospirillaceae; genus Azospirillum; species Azospirillum doebereinerae. Next base: position 28,474 of record NZ_RZIJ01000041.1, read on the forward strand.
ATCGGGATGAGCATCGCCGGGCGGACCACGGAAAGCCGCATCCTGGGAAACGCCGTCTCGATGCCGTTGGCTCTGGCGCCGACCGGCTTGACCGGCATGCAATGCGCCGATGGCGAGATCCTGGCGGCGCGCGCGGCGGAACGCTTCGGCGTGCCGTTCACGCTGTCCACCGTCAGCATCTGCTCCATCGAGGATGTGGCGGCCCATACAGAAAAACCGTTCTGGTTCCAACTCTACGTCATGCGGGATCGGGGTTTCATTGAACGGCTGATCGCGCGGGCCAAGGCCGCGAATTGTTCGGCCCTCGTGCTCACCCTTGATCTGCAAATTCAGGGACAGCGCCACAAGGATCTCAAGAATGGCCTGTCTACCCCGCCCAAGCCGACCCTTCGCAACCTGATCGATCTGGCGACCAAACCGCGCTGGTGCCTGGGAATGCTGCAAACCAAGCGGCGGAGCTTTGGAAACATCGTCGGCCATGTCTCCGGGGTTTCGGACGTTTCCTCGCTCGCCGACTGGGTCAGCCAGCAGTTCGATCCGACCCTGACCTGGGACGATGTGCGGTGGATCCGAAAACTGTGGGGCGGCAAGCTGATCGTGAAGGGCGTCATGGACGTCGAGGATGCGAGGCTGGCCGTCCAGAACGGGGCGGACGCCATCGTGGTGTCGAATCACGGGGGCCGTCAGCTCGACGGCGCTCCGTCGAGCATCGCGATGCTGCCCGCCATCGCCGAGGCCGTCGGCCAGCGGACCGAGATCCTGTTCGACAGCGGAATCCGGTCCGGCCAAGACGTTTTGAAAGCCCTCGCCCTTGGCGCCAGGGGCGTCCTGATCGGACGGGCCTTCCTCTATGGTCTGGGCGCCATGGGCGAAGCCGGCGTCACGCGCTGCCTGGAAATCCTGCACCGCGAACTCGACCTGACCATGGGGCTGTGCGGCCTCACTACGGTCGATGCGGCGGATCCCACAATCCTCATGAACGGCGGCGTCGCAAAGGATGACCGCCACACACCGTCCGCCACCGAGGATCGCGACGCCCGGCCCAGCCACCGGCCGGTGCCCGTCGCCTGATAAGCAGCCGGGACGGCAACCGGCAAGATTCCCAGCGTCAAGACGTCCCCCCAGGAAGGAAACGTGATGTTCGGCAAATACAAGATGCATGAGAACAGCGGAGTGAACCCGCCCTACGCGCCGGCCTACCCGCTGGAATGGGAGTGCCCGCTGCGCACGCTGGAGGTCGTGACCCGCGTGGATCAGTCCAAGGTCGCGGCGCTGCTGGCGGACACGCCGTTCGAACTCGTCAACGACCGCGTCGCCTTCCGCTTCATGCTGTCGCCGGGGCACACGCTGGCCCTGCACGCCGGCGCCATGTTCGACCTCATGGTTTCGGTGCCGGTGCGCTACGAGGGTCTGTTCACCCACACGCACATCTTCATGTACTGCACGGACCCGATGGGCATCGCGGCGGGCCGCGAAATCTTCGGCTACACCAAGAAGGACGCAACCCACCGGTTCGAGGAGAAGCCCGATGGCGCCATCGACGGCTGGGTCAAACGCCGAGGAACACCACTGGCGGACTTCAGCTTCACGCCCGACGAGACCGCGCCGGCCGTACGGCTGGTCGAAGGGGACGAGCAGCCGGCCGGCGAGATCCATATCCGTCGCGTTCCCCATCCGGAACGGCCCGAACCCGTCTACGCGGACATCGTCTACCGCCGCACTCCGCTGGAATACTCGCCGCCCCGGTCCGGGCGGGCGACGATGACGCTGCACGCCTCCGAGTACGATCCCCTCGCGGCTCTCGAACCGGAGATTCTCGGCGCGCATTTCATGGTGTCCGACGTCTACGGCGGCGGCTTCGCCGTCGAGGACAGGCGTCTGCTCAAGCGCCTGATTCCCTGACCCGACCCCACCCGCCCTGTCACCTGAAAACGAAGCATCGCTTCCGACGGCGCAATCCCCTTCGCAGCGTGATGCGCCGCCGAACCGTTGGGAGGAAACAATGTCCACGAACAACAAGGGACTCCGCCGTCGGAGCGTCCTGGCGTCGGCCATCGGCGCGCTCTGTCTCTCGACCGTCGGTGCGCAGGCGCAACAGGCACCGCTGAAGATCGGCGTGCTGACCGATCTGTCCAGCCTCTACGCCGACGTGACGGGCAACGGGTCGATCAGCGCGGTCCAGATGGCGATCGAGGATTTCACCGCCGGCCGTAAAATCCGGCCGATCGAGGTCATCAGCGCCGACCACCTCAACAAGGCCGACGTGGCGGCGGCCACCGCACGGGAATGGATCGACCGCGACGGCGTCGACGTCATCGTCGACGTGCCCAATTCGGCCGTGGCGCTGGCCGTGGGCAACATCGTCCGCGACAAGAACAAGGTGATGCTGGCCTCCGGCCCGTCCTCGTCCGATCTGACCGGGAAAAGCTGTTCGCCGAACACCATCCACTGGACCTACGACACCTATTCGCTGGCGACCGGGACCGCGAGCGCGGTCGTCCAGTCCGGGGGCAAGAGCTGGTTCACCCTGACCGCCGACTACGCCTTCGGGCACGCGATGGAGCAGGACGTCAAGAACGTCGTCACGAAGATGGGCGGACAGGTGGTGGGGGGCGTGCGCACGCCGCTGAACACCCAGGATTTCGCGTCCTTCCTTCTCCAGGCCCAGGCGTCGAAGGCGCAGGTCATCGGGCTGATCAACGCTGGCGGCGACACCATCAATTCGATCAAGCAGGCCGTGGAGTTCGGCATCACCAGCGGCGGTCAGCGCCTCGTCGCCACCGTGCTGTACATCAACGACGTGCACGCGCTGGGATTGCCGGTCGTCCAGGGGCTGCAATTCACCGAAGCCTTCTACTGGGACCTGAACGACCAGACCCGCGCCTGGAGCAAGCGCTTCGCCGACCGGAACGGCGGCCGCCGCCCCAGCGCACTCCAGGCCGGCGCCTACGCGTCGGTGCTGCATTACCTGCGCGCGACCGAGGCGGCGGAAGGATCCGCCGACGGCAAGGCGGTGGTCGAGAAGATGAAGGCCCTTCCCACCGACGACCCGCTTTTCGGCAAGGGCAGCATCCGCATCGATGGCCGGAAGCTGCACGACATGTACCTGTTCGAGGTCAAGAAGCCGGAGGAGTCGAAGCAACCTTGGGATTATTACCACGTTCGCAAGGTCATTCCGGCGGCCCAGGTGTGGCGTCCGCTGGAGGAGGGCGGCTGCTCGCTGGTGAAGTCGTGAGCGTCGCCCTGGTGACCGGCGGCGGCGGCGGCATCGGCCGGGCGACCGCCGTCGCGCTTGCCCGGGACGGAGCCGACGTCGCCATCGCCGATCTCGACAGCTCCCTGGGGGAGGAGACGGCCCGCCTCGTCGAGGCGGCCGGACGCCGGGCGCTCTTCCTTCGGACCGATGTCGCGGACGGCGCCCAGGTCGCTGCCTGCGTCGATCGGGTGGAGCGGCAGCTTGGGCCGATCACCGCCTTCGTGAACAACGCCGGGATCGAGGGCGTCGTCGCCCCGATCCATCTCTACCCGGACGACGTGTTCGACCGCCTGCTCCAAGTCAACACGAAGGGAGTCTTCCTGGGCTTGAAGCACGTTCTCGCCCGTATGATCCCACGGGGGGCTGGCGCCGTCGTCAACACCGCCTCGACCTCGTCCATTCGCGGGCGGGCGGGGTTGGCCGGCTACGTGGCCACCAAGCACGCGGTGCTGGGGTTGACCCGCGTGGCCGCGCTGGACGTGGCGGGCACCGCGATCCGGGTGAACGCCGTTCTTCCCGGCCCGGTCGAAACCCGGATGATCGAATCGCTGGACGAGCAGGCCCGGCGCTCGGGCGGCATCCGCCGCGCCGGAGCCGCCGGCTACGGCAAGCCCGAGGACATCGCGGATGTGATCGCCTTCCTGCTGTCGGACAAGGCCAAGCACGTCAACGGGGCCGCCTGGACCGTGGATTCCGGCACCACCATCGCCTGACGGGGCCGCCCGCTCCGGGACTCTTCTCCTTACCTCCCAAATCGACGCCGCGTAACGGCGGACGATCAGCCAGGATTCCGTGCCATGAAGCTCTGTCAATTCGGTGACCCGAACCGTGAAAAGCCCGGCATGATCGACGGCCAGGGGCGGCTGCGCGATCTGTCGGGCCTCCGCGACGCCCTTACGGCGGACGACCTTTCCCCCGCCGGGCTCGCCGCGCTCGCGGCCATCGATCCCGAAAGCCTGCCGCTTGTTCCCGGCACGCCGCGCCTCGGCGTGCCGTACCAGGGCATCTCCAAGGTGGTCTGCATCGGGCTCAACTACTCCGACCATGCGGCGGAAACCGGGCTTCCCAGTCCCTCCGAACCGATCATCTTCCTGAAACCGACCACCGCGATCTGCGGGCCGAACGACGACACCGTTCAACCGCGCCACTCGACCAAGCTCGACTGGGAGGTGGAACTCGCCGTCGTGATCGGCAGCCAAGCGCGCTGCGTGAGCGAGGAGCGGGCTCTCGACCACGTCGCCGGCTATTGCGTGATGAACGACGTGTCGGAGCGCGCGTTCCAGATGCAGTCCTCCCAATGGGACAAGGGCAAGGGGTGCGACAGCTTCGCGCCCATCGGCCCGTGGCTGGTGACGGCGGACGAGGTTCCGGACCCGCAGGCTCTCGACATGTGGCTGGACGTGAACGGCCGGCGGATGCAGTCCGGCAACACGCGCACCATGATCTTCGGCGTGGCGACGTTGGTGTCCTATTGCAGCGCCTACATGACCCTGCGTCCCGGCGACGTCATCGCCACCGGAACCCCGCCGGGGGTCGGCATGGGAATGAAGCCGGAGCCGGTCTGGCTGAAGCCGGGCGATGAGGTCGCGCTCGGCATCGAACGCCTCGGCCAGCAGCGCCAGCGCGTCGTGTCCTGGCCCGGATGACGGTTCCGGACACGCGTTCGGCCCGGCACCCTCCGTGCCGGGCTCGGCGCCGGAAGGCTCAGGACTGGACAGAAGCCTGACGCGGGTCGGCGGGCGTGAGATAGGGGGGAAACTGCAGCTGGGTGGTTTGGGCGATGACGGCGAAGCGCTTCAGCCAGCGGTCGTCGGCCATTTTCAGGTGATCGTGAAGAGCCTGGGCAGCGCCGTCCGCGTCGCCGCGCAAAGCGCGCTCGACGATGTCCAGATGCTCCTTCAGCGCGCCCTCGATCATTTCGACGGGAACGCCCAGAAACGGATGGAACAGATAGCGCGTCGGCCCGAAGACCATATGGGTCCGCTCCAGCGCCCGCAACATCTCCTTGTTGGGGCAGAAGCCGAGGATGTCGACGTGCAGATCGCGCTCGACAGCGTCGAAGGCGGAACTGCCAAGGCTTGACTGGTCCAGCGCGTGCCGGATGTTGCCACGCACCGTCCGCAATTGCGCCGCCGCGATGTGCGGCAGCGCCTTCAGCAGCGCCTTGGGTTCGAGAAGACGGCGCATTTCGTAGAGATCGCGGATGTGTTCCGGTGTGACGCGCCGTGCCAGCCAATGGCCGGCGCTATCCTTTTCGATCAGCCCCATGCCGTGCATGCGAGCCAAGAGATCGCGCGTCACCGTGCGGCTGACATCGAAATGCAGCGCCAACTGCTTCTCGTTGATCCTCACCGCGCCGAACAGGATGCGGATGAAAAGCTCCTGTTCGACCTCCTTGTAGATTCGCTCCCATTGGGGTGTCGCCTGGATTTTGATCGGATCCAGGGTGGCAAGCGGTCCGTCGCCACCGGTTTCGTCGTTGCCCGCGACCACATACCCTTTGCCATCATGCTCGTTGAGAACCCGATCGGCGCAAAGCGATCGCAAGGCATGCCGGGCCGGCGAACGGCTGATCCCGAAAGCCTTGGCAACCTGTGCTTCCTGCAGACGTTCGCCGGGAACGATCCGGCCCTCCGCGATCAAGGATTTCAGCAGCCGATACGCCCGCTCCTGCCGCGATACCGTCTTGTCGCTGCCTTCGGAACGCTCGTCCAACAGCATCGCGCTTTTCATTGGATCGCCTGGATGACAATAGGTGACGAGCCTTCAGCCGGTGCAATCATAACCCGCCGTCTCCATTCCTGCCATTTCCCATGCCAAGCATGCCACCCGTCCACAACCCGAGAGAGGGTGGCACGTCGGACAACAGAGCCATCGACCGAGGTGCTTTGGATGCACTATACACGAACGAACACCACGTTGAACGGTATTGGTGCATGGAGGCGGCGAGGCGCAAAGACTGACGGCGCGACCGTTGTCGCGCCCAGCGCAGCGGGATTGCCGGTGGTCAACATCGTCTGCAACGCGGCGGCGTCGAACCCGCACTCGAAGGTGGCGATCAAGTACGCTTGGGCTGAGCTTCCCCCAGATCGATGGTTCTCCCGCACTTTGCGTGGAAAAGCTGACCACGCTGGTGCCGGCGCCGTCGGGAGATCCCATGTAATGGAGCA
>NZ_RZIJ01000042.1 GCF_003989665.1 Azospirillum doebereinerae
TCCACCTCCAACAATGGTGAATCACGTCAGCGGCCCAAGCGCAACCGCCGATTCAGATTTCAGGCGCGATGCTCTAATCGAGAGCGACAACTCTTTCGGTGCGCAGAACACATTGAAGGCACCTTCGCCGGGAAAGACGTTCCCGGTCGCGCCGCGGAAATTCCCCGCGCTGAAATAGACGGGCGTGTGCCACCACAAACGGTAGCCGAGCCCTTGCACATGCCGGATCAGGCCGGGCGAGCGGTCGCGCTGGTCGTTTTCCAGGTACAGCATCGGCCGATGCCGGGCGATGGTCTCCCGCGCGCCGATAAGCACGTCGGTCTCCAGGCCCTCCACGTCCGCCTTGATCAGTCGGCAGCGGGGCAGGGCCAAGCCGTCGATGGTTTCCACCGCGACCTGTGTTCCCTGGGCGTGCGGCGTCGTCAGGCTGAGACCGCCGAAATTGTTCGGTTTGGCCGGGTCGAGTTCCGGAACGATGATCGTGCCGGGTGTCGCTCCCGACGCCGTGGGGCGGGCTTCGACGTTGGTCAGACCGCAGAGCAAGGCGTTGGCGCACAGCATCTGGAAGGCGATGCGTTGGGGCTCGAAGGCCACGACCCAGCCGGTGGGGCCGGCGGATTGGGCCAGCACCACGGTCAGCGAGCCGATGTTCGCCCCGGCCTCCACCACGATGTCGCCGGGGCGGACCAGGAAACGCAGAAAGGACGCCTCGGCCTCCGAATACTCGCCGTACAGGTCGAGCGATCGGCCGACATAGACGTCGTTCGGATTCTACATCAGGCGCCCGTGCCGGCAGTCCCGGACGCGGGCGCAGCCGGCGGGAAGATCGATCGAGTCTTCGGTCATGTGCGGGTGCCCTTGCGACGGGAAAAGTTGCCGGAACTATCCCCGGACAACCACTCCCGCACAAGGGCATGCCATGGATGACGCTGTCACGGTTCCGGAGGACACACGGCTCCGGCCCGTTCGGTGCCGTGTCTCAGGCGGTGGTCGGGTTGGGCATGCCGGGCATCGGTTCGTCGGCCGGCGGCGGCATCTCCGGCGGCACGTCCGGGTTGGCCGGAATCGGGTAGGGATCGGGCGTCGCCGGCCGGACCGGTTCCGGGGCGCCGGGGTTGGCCGGGGCGGGAATTTCGCCGGGATTGTCGGGCTTCTGCGGTGCGGGCATGCGGTGCCTCCTTGTTGGTTTGGCGATTGACGTTTATTCGGCGGCGCGTTCGACCGCGCGCCCACCCGCCTTGATGTCCTGCCCGGCGCCCTCGACGGTGTTGCAGCCCGAGAGCAGGGCGGCGAAGGCCACAGCGAAGGTGACCAGCGTCGTTTCACGCAGGGGAAACCGGATCGCACGAGTCGTTGCACGGGTCATCGTCGTCTCCTTCACCGGGGGAATGGGGCAGGCGGGGTCTTCACCTTTTTCAACGCAGGCCGAACCAGCTTGGTTCCACCGCGTCATGCGTGGCGCGCAACCGTCCTTCCGGTCGGCACCAAAGGCTTGACGTGGTACGCCCGGCGGTCAAGATGACCGGCTTTTGGACAGTCTGCCCGCTTTTCGACCATCCAGCCCCTCGACAGTCCCCAACCAACTCCTGTGTGTGATCCGTCATGACCTCCGCCGCCCTCTCCGATTCCGACCGTCTGCGCGCCCATGTCGGCGAACTGCTGCGGCTGGCGGCGCCGGTCATCGTGTCGCGCGCCGGGCTGATGGTGATGATGGCGGTCGACACCGCCATCGTCGGCCGCTACGCCGCGCAGGAACTGGCCTATTACGGGCTGGCCCATCTGCCGGCCAACATCATGGTCGGCACCGGAGTCGGCCTGCTGATGGGCACGGTGATGATCACCGCCCACGCGCTGGGCTCCGGAAACGAGGCGGAGTGCGGGCGGTCCTGGCGCCGCTCGATCCCCTACGCGCTGCTGCTGGGCGTGCTGTTCGCGCTGATCTCTCTCCTTGGCGCTCCGCTGTTCCGGCTGGGCGGGCAGAGCGACGACCTGGCCCGGGGCGGCGCCGCGGTGCTGGCCGTGCTGGGGCTGGGGTCGCCCGGTATGATGCTCTACATCACCACCGGCTTCTTCCTGGAAGGCATCAAGCGCCCGATGCCCGGCATGATCGCGATGGTCATCGGCAACCTCGTCAACGGGCTGCTGGCCTGGGCTCTGGTCTGGGGGCATCTGGGATTCCCCGCGATGGGCGCGGTCGGCTCGGCCTGGGCGACCACGGCGGTGCGCTGGGCGATGGGGCTGGGGCTGGTCGCCTATGTCTGGTGGATGCATGACCACGCCCGCTGGCACGTCCGCGTGCCGGTGCGCGACTGGTGGGCGGGCGCCGGGAAGCAGCGCCATCTCGGCTACGCCGCCGGGCTCAGCATCGGGCTGGAGAGCGGCGCCTTCGCCGCGCTCGGGCTGTTCGCCGGCATGATCTCGCCGTTGGCGCTGGCCGCCTACACGGTCGGGCTCAACCTGATCGCGCTGCCCTTCATGGCGGCGGTGGGCTTGGCCTCGGCGACGGCGGTGCGGGTCGGAGTCGCCTTCGGCCAGGGTGACCGCCGCGACATGGCGATGGCCGGCTGGACCGGCCTGGGGGTGACCAGCGCCATCCTCGCCGTGGTCGGGGTGCTGTATTACACGCTGCCCGAAGCGATCGGCGCCATCTACACCACCGACGACGCGCTGCTGGCCAGCGTCGCGCCGCTGATCGCGTTCGGCGCCTGGATCCTGATCGCCGACGGCGGCCAGACGGTGATGGCCAACGCCTTGCGCGGCCGTCACGACGCCTGGGTGCCGACGGCGCTGCATTTCGTGTCCTACGCCGTGGTGATGATTCCGGTCTCCGCCCTGCTCGTCTTCGGCCTCGACCGGGGGGCGAAGGGGCTTTTCGAGGGAATTCTCATCGCCAGCGTGGTGTCCGTGACCATCCTGTCGCTGCGTTTCGCGCATTTGAGTCGCCGCTGAGCGACCGGAAACGGCCCCAGCGGTTGTGTGCATTTGCGAAAGCTGGTATATTTCCAGGCGTTAATCGTCGGCCCGCAGGGCCACCGCAACAGCCGGCCCGCAGGGCCAGCGCGCCCGCCCGACGCGGACGCGCCGACCGCAGAATTGAGTGTCCTGCTTGAGCACCACCCCCCTTCCTCCCGCCTCCGACATCGCGCCGATCAACATCGAAGACGAGATGCGGAAATCGTATCTCGACTACGCGATGAGCGTGATCGTGAGCCGCGCGCTGCCCGACGTCCGCGACGGGCTGAAGCCGGTGCACCGGCGCATCCTCTACGCGATGAAGGAGGGCGGGTACGACTCGACCAAGCCCTACAAGAAGTCGGCGCGCATCGTCGGCGACGTGATGGGTAAATACCACCCGCACGGTGACAGCGCGATCTACGACGCCATGGTCCGCATGGCGCAGGACTTCTCGATGCGGCTGCCCCTGATCGACGGGCAGGGCAACTTCGGCTCGATGGACGGCGACCCGGCGGCGGCCATGCGCTACACCGAGGCGCGTCTCGCCAAGTCGGCCGAGGCGCTGCTCGACGACATCGACAAGGACACCATCGACTTCCAGGCGAGCTACGACGATTCGGGCCGCGAGCCCACCGTCGTCCCGGCGCGCTTCCCGAACCTGCTGGTGAACGGCGCCGGCGGCATCGCCGTCGGCATGGCGACCAACATCCCGCCGCACAATCTGGGCGAGGTGATCGACGCCTGCTGCGCCAGCATCGACAACCCCGACATCACCCTCGACGAGCTGATGGAGTTCGTGCCCGGTCCCGATTTCCCCACGGGCGGGCTGATCCTGGGCCGTTCGGGCAGCCGCTCGGGCCTCCAGATCGGGCGCGGCTCGGTGATCCTGCGGGCGAAGACCGAGATCGAGGAGATCCGCAAGGACCGCTTCGCCATCGTCGCCACCGAGATCCCCTATCAGGTCAACAAGTCCAAGCTGATGGAGCGCATCGGCGAGGTGGTCAACGACAAGACCATCGAGGGCATCGCCGACCTGCGCGACGAATCCGACCGCGACGGCGTGCGCGTGGTGGTGGAGCTCAAGCGCGACGCGGTGCCCGAGGTGGTGCTGGCCCAGTTGTTCCGCCACACCCAGCTCCAGACCAGCTTCGGCGTCAACATGCTGGCGTTGAACGGCGGCCGTCCGCAGTTGATGAACCTGCAGGACATCATCCGCGCCTTCCTGCGCTTCCGCGAGCAGGTCATCACCCGGCGGACCGAGTTCCTGCTGGGCAAGGCGCGCGAGCGGGCCCACACCTTGGTCGGCCTCGCGGTGGCGGTCGCCAACCTCGACGCGATGATCCAGTTGATCCGCAGCGCCCCCGACCCCGTCTGGGCGCGCGAGACGATGATGGAGCGCGAGTGGCCGGTCCACGACGTCGGTCCGCTGATCGAGCTGATCGACGAGCCGGGCCGCGGCGTCAGCGAGCAGGGCACCTACCGCCTGTCCGACCAGCAGGCCCGCGCCATTCTCGATCTGCGCCTGCACCGCTTGACCGGGCTGGAGCGCGACCGGATCGGCGCCGAGCTGACCGACGTGACCGACCAGATCGCCGATTTCCTGGAGACCCTGGCGAACCGGCCGAAATTGCTGGGAATCCTGCGCGACGAACTCGTCGAGATGAAGGAGCGCTTCGGCAACCCGCGCCGCACCGAGATCCAGGAGCTGGAGTTCGAGTCCGACATCGAGGACCTGATCCAGCGCGAGGACATGGTCGTCACCGTCAGCCAGTCCGGCTACGTGAAGCGGGTGCCGCTCTCGACCTATCGGGCGCAACGCCGCGGCGGCAAGGGCCGCTCGGGCATGTCGATGAAGGCGGAGGACGCGGTCAGCGACCTGTTCGTCGCCAACACCCACACGCCGCTGCTGCTCTTCTCGAACCGGGGCATGGTCTATAAGCTGAAGGTCTACCGCCTGCCGCTGGGGAACCCGCAGGCGCGCGGAAAGGCTTTCGTGAACCTGCTGCCGCTGATCGACGGCGAGACCATCACCACCGTGCTGCCGCTGCCCGAGGACGAGGCCGCCTGGGCCGATCTGCACGTCGTCTTCGCGACCTCGAAGGGCAACGTGCGGCGCAACCGCATGTCGGACTTCGCCAACATCCGCTCCAACGGCCTGATCGCCATGAAGCTGGAGGAGGAGGGCGAGCGCCTGATCGCGGTGCGCACCTGCTCCGAGACCGACGACGTGCTGCTGGCGACCAGCGGCGGCAAGTGCATCCGCTTCCAGGTCGACGACGTGCGCGTCTTCGCCGGCCGCACCTCGACCGGCGTGCGCGGCATCAAGCTGGCCGACGGGGACGAGGTCGTGTCGATGTCGATGCTCGACCACGTCGAGGCGTCGGCGGAGGAGCGCGCCGCCTTCTTCAAGATGCGCCGCGAGGAAGGCGTCGAGATGGAGGGCGAGGCCGCCCCCGAGGCCGACGAGGTTCCGACCGACGCGGTGACCCTGTCGCCCGAGCGCTATGAGGAGTTGAAGCGGCGCGAGCAGTACATCCTGACGGTTTCCGACAAGGGTTACGGCAAGCGCTCCTCCTCTTATGAATACCGGGTGGCGGGCCGTGGCGGCCAGGGCATCTGGAACATGGAGATGGGCGAGCGCAACGGCTCCATCGTCGCCACCTTCCCGGTGGAGGCGAGCCATCAGGTGATGATGGTGACCAACGGCGGTCAGGTCATCCGCATGCCGCTGCACGATGTGCGGGCGGCGGGCCGGAAAACGCTGGGCGTCACGCTGTTCCGCGTGGGAGCGGACGAGCGCGTGGTGTCGGTCGCCTCCATCGCCGAGGACGAGGCCGAGGCCGGCCCGGAGGCCGGTCAAGCCAACGAATCCGAACTTCCTTTGGATGACCAAGCCGACAGCGCCGGCACCCCCGGCGGGTCGAACGAGTAACGGCAGGGCGGAGAAGGGAACTCCCATGAGCGTGTCCGAGACCAGCGCCAGCAAGCGTCGGATCGGTGTCTATCCCGGCACCTTCGACCCGATCACCAACGGTCATCTGGACATCATCCAGCGCGCCTCCCGTCAGGTGGACCACCTCATCGTCGGCGTTGCCCGCAACGCCGGCAAGGGACCGCTCTACTCGACCGACGAGCGGGTCGCGATGGTGCGGGAGGATGTGGCGGCGTTGAACACCAACGGCACCAGCATCGAGGTCCGCGCCTTCGACACGCTGCTGATGCATTTCGCCGTCGAGATGAACGCCGGCGTCATCATCCGCGGCCTGCGCGCCGTCTCGGATTTCGAATACGAATTCCAGATGGCGGGGATGAACGCGCGGCTGAACCCGAAGGTCGAGACAATCTTCCTGATGTCATCGGAGAAGCACCAGTTCATCTCCTCCCGCTTTGTGAAGGAGATCGGGCGTCTGGGTGGCGACATCCGCCACTTCGTCTCGCCGCGCGTGGCGGAACGTTTGGCGGAACGCTTTGCGCAGGAAGCCCGCGGGCCGAGCGATTCAACCTCGGTGCAGACCCTGTCGTAAACGGGCGATCGGCGTTCATGGGGAGTTCCATGGGCTTGGCGACGTTTTCTTGAGCGTCCTCGAAGCCCATGGTTGACCTTCGCGGCGCGTCTCCCTATGGTGCGCCCACCCGAGCGGGAGGCTGGTTTCTCTCCCTCGCACGAGTTGCGATCCGGTAGCTCAGTTGGTAGAGCACGTGACTTTTAATCATGTGGCCGTGGGTTCGAATCCCACCCGGATCACCATTATTTCAAAGACTTAGCACTTGTTTTGGCGGGGGTGTCAAACTCCCGCCAATTCGCGTGTCAAACTGCCTGTTCCTCGGGCGTGCCTTTTTCCTGCTCCCGCCAATAGGCTTCGACCTTCAAAATCGCGTTCCGCGCCTGCTCGCTGTCCGGCCGCCAGTAGTGCTTCAGGATGTGGTGGACGCTGACCAGCGTGTGACCGGTGATGCTGGCGATTTCCGGGATCGTACAGCCGGCCGAGGCCAAGCGGCACACGCAGGTCGCGCGCAACGACCGGAATTCCAGATCCGGCAGTTCCGCCGCGATGGCGATCTCGCGGAAGGCCCGGCTGAAGGCTTGCTGCCGCCATTGCGTTCGAGTCGTCTCGCTGACCACCAGCAGGATGTTCTCCACCGGCAGCAATGCCAGCCGGTCCAGCAACCGCTGCGTCGCCGGGATCGTCACATAGGCCCCGGTCTTGTTCTGGTCGCGGCGCAGCACCTTCCCATCCCAATCCCGTCCACGCCGCATGTCGAGGATGTCGCTCAAGCGCTGCCCGGTCTCCGCCGCCAGCCGGATGGCGGTGCCGATGCTCGCCCGCTTCCTCTCATCGGCCTTGGCGACCATCGCCACGACTTCCGCCTCGGTCCAGATGTGAACGTCCGGAGTCGGCGCCTCCAGCCCCAGATCCTTCCAGACATTCGTGGTGACGACGCCGCGCCGCCGACCGAAATTCCAGAGGATCGAGCCGAACGCTGCCGCGCGCATCCGGTAGGTTGGGCGGTCGTCGAACTGCGCCAGGAACTTCAGCGCCGACGGCACGGTCATCTGCCCGACCTGCGGGTGATTCTTCTCCTTGGACCAGGCGATCATCATCCGGGCGAGAAGGTCGTACTGGTAGCGGGTCTGCTTGGCCTTCCGACGGTATTTGTCGGAGTGCTGGTACTCGGAAATCAGCCAGGGCAGGGTCCCCTCGATCGGGCCGGCGGCGAGCTGGGCCCGCGCCCGGTCCAACATCGCGTTCAACTCGCGCCCGCGAACCACCGCGGCGCTGGGATCCTCGATGGCGACGCCGCGTTCGTTCTTCAGCCGCATGGCGCCGGATGGCCAGCCTTCCGGCTGAAGGCGTTTGGGCACCTGGAAATAGAAGGCCCACCGGTCGTTCCGCCACTTGGCGATGACGTACCGGGGGAGTTCGACCGCGATCTTTCCCACCGCTACGCCCACGGATCCGCCGCCGGCCCGTTGGCCAGAGCGTGCGACGGTGCCACGATCCCGCTGCTTCTGTCCTGCACCATGTCGATCAAGGCGCGATCCCAGGTGATGCGCGAACCCCGGCGTTCCGGACGCGGCCACCGGCCTTCCCCCACTTCCTTGTCGAACTGCGTCGTCGAAACGCCGACGTAGCGCGCGGCCTGCGCCCGGCTGAGCATGCGCGGCCAGTTCGGAAGACCTTCGAGGTCAGAGACTTTCGCGGCCAAGTCGGCTCTCCTCGAACACGCGTTTCATGAGGGCGCCCCTGTCGCCGGGTCGGCGAGGGGGATGACTGGCAGATCGCGGACCTTTTCCCCGCGCCTCGCCAACAGCACGGCGACCATGGCCGGCATCGCGACCGCCAGAATGGGAAAGGGCCCCCGGTGCAGCGTCGCCGGAACATTGACGCCGTAGACTCCGGGTCCCGCCAACGGCGAGGCCTGCGGCACCTCCCCGACGGCCAACAGCACCATCCATTGGTCGCGCCGGAGTTGGAACCGCCGCACGTCGCCCGGCCGGTCGAAGCGGACGGCATGGCACTCCCGCCAGTCGATCTCCCTCATGACAGACCCATCCGCGCCAGCTCCGCGCATTCCCGGTACATCCGGCCCGCGTCCAACAAGCGCTGTCGCAGCTTGGGCAACGCCGTTTGCGCGGCCTTCTGTTCAGCGGACCGGGCTTCCTCCAGGTTCCATTGGACGAGGCGGGCGACGACGCCGGCCTGCTCATCCCCGTCCATGTCAGTTCCCCAGCGTACTGGCGGTGAAGCCGCGCCCGTGCGCCCTCGGCGCCTGACCGAGGAATCCCAGCACTGCGTCGGGCGCCGTGTAGGTTTGCAGGAACAGCCGGATCATCGCCGTCAGTGGCAGTTCGCTGGCGCAGAACCGTTCATGCACCGCGCTGATCAGCACGTCGCGGTTCGCGTAGCCCTCGCTTTCGGCGACGTGGTCGAGCAGCAGCCACGACGTCACGTCCAGCCGCATCGAGGTCCGGTGCGAGGTCCAGCGGTTGTCGACCACGACGTTGTAGGTGACCAGCGGCGTCGAGCCGTCCTTCGGCAGCGCCGGCGCCATGTGGCTCAGCGTGCGCTCCATCTTCCCCGAGAGAGCCCCGAAACTCCGGTCCATCGGCACGTTCTGCGGCCCGCCCCGGCGCTGCAACGGGACCTTGACTGCCCCCTTCATCGCTTGTCTCCCCGAAAAATTCCCGTCCTTGGGCTCTGGCGTTCGCGCCTTGCCCTGTATTAGGATGCGCGGTATACCGTTGTTCCGTCAATCCAAAAAATCACGGTATATCGTGTGATTTTGGATCGAAAGACAAGCGTGTCCGGCGCCAACCATGCACGAACTTCGTGCAACCACTGGGGAGGGGATGAGGTATGCTGCAACTTATTGTTTGCGTCCCGATGGCTCTGCCATAGGATGCGGCGGCCTTCGTCTCCCCGCCTGGGGAGCCGGAGGCAGGGAGACGCCATCTCCCCACCCATGCGGCTGCCAACCGCACCGATGAGCCGTGCTGAGCTGGGGCGCGCACCCGTGCCCAGCCTGCACACCTGTCCGCCTACCGGGGCCGGCCCCGGTAGGGTGTCGATTTATGGGGGGTTGGCGGTGCCAAATACACCGAAGAACGAACAGACGAACGCCTTATCGCACCGGCAAGCGCGCGAGGACCGCGCGGTCGAGCTGGTGACGCAGCTCTGCCGCCGCGAGGGCGCCGACAAGATTTTGCCGCTGATCGACCGCTGGATCAGGATGCGCCGGCATCTTGCGGCCCGCTGCGCCGCTCAAGAGCCCGAATCAACCCTTCGACTTCGTCGATAGTCCAGGAGCGGAAGGTGTTCCGGGTCTTCACCTGGACTTGCCAGTCCGGATCGCCGTAGGCCAGCAATTCGGCCAGCGTCAGCCCGGCGCCTTCCGCCAGCTTGGTCAGGGTGTCGATCGTGCTGTTCGCGCCCTTGAACGCATCGAGAACCGTTGTGGCCGGGATCTTCGCCAGACCGGCCCAATGGTTCTTGGAGCGCAGGCGCTCCTTGTGCGTCGCCAGAACCCGGTTGAGCGCGGCGGTGATGTCGGTCTTGGGCGGCGTATCCATGCCGGCATTATGCGAACCCCGCGAAAAAGCGCGAGAACGCTCTGCCGCTGAACTTTCTTGTCCAGAAGGCGAAAGATCCTCTTGACGTTGCCGGTATACCGTTGAATTTTGTGTGTTATGAAGCCCGTCATGCACATCGATGCCTCGATTCATCGGATCTGCGCCTTCGCCATACACAAGGGGTGGAGCGTCGTGCGATACGGCCTGGAGGCGGCTGTCCCGCCCAGCACCGCCCGTGACGTGCTGTGGCAACGAGGCAACCCGACCGCCATGACCTTGCGGGCCATGGAAGCGGTCATTCCCCCCGACTTCGCGCCCGATCCGGACGCCGCCATCGAGTTCCCGATTCGCCGGCGAGGCCGGAAGCGTGCCGGAGCATTGGCATGAAAAGGATCGAACGGCACGCCTCTGGACCCACGGTTGTTGCTTCGGGAAACATCGCTCGCTTTGCGCGATCCGGCAACAGCGAAGGTCGAACCGCCCAGCCGCCCGAATCGCCCACCGAATCCGGCGCCCGGCGCTCCCTCAACCGCTCCGCCGGGTCCCTTGTCCGTACCGGCGGAACGGCGGCGGCCGGAGTCTTCCACCGACTCCGGCCGCTTCCCCCACCGGGAGCCCGCCATGCCCCCCGCTGACCCGGCCCTCACCGCCGCCCAGCGCGCCGTGCTGACCGCATGGCCGGCGTTCGAGGCCGCGGCCTCGGTGACCTGGTGCAGCGTCGACCGTCTGGTGCGGACGCTCTGCCACCGCGACTCCCTGTCCGATCTGCCCGACGACGACGCGGCCGAGCTGCTGGCGCTGATGCAACGCGCCACCGCCCGCCTGCGCAAGCTGGAGCGCCCCAGGGCGCCCGCCGTCCGCGCCCTGCGGCCGGCATCCCCGCACCGAGGATCGGCATGATCGGGCGTCGCCCGACAGTCCGCTCATCTTCGGATCCCAGATCCATCCTGAAAAACAAAGGCTTCCGCCTCCCGGCCCGCCACCGCGCGGGCTGGGCGATGGCGCGTGGCCCGCCGCCGCGCCGCGAATCGGCCGTCCGTCGGCCGTTCCACCGACATTGAGGACCGCGCCGCTTTCGGTCGCCCCACGGCCGGAAGCGATGCGCGTCTTCGCCCCCAACATCGCGCCCCCTGGCGCCGGTGAACCCTGGAGCTTTGCCATGATGCCGCGCGCGCCGCCCTGAATCGGGACGGCCCCGCCGAGGCCGCCCCGCTAGGACTCCGATCGTCGCTGCCGACCCGGACCCGCTGTGCCAACAGCGGGAATGCGCCGATCTGTGCCCAAGAGGGTATCAGCAAACAGGAATGAAATCCGCTGTTTCTTGCAGCCACGGAATCGTGCGCCCGCATGGAACGGCCTTGCCGCCGGCTGGCCCGACCGCCGCCGGGGATAGGACAGGTGTGCGCCATGAGCACCGCAAGACCGCAGCCCGACACGCGCGACTCCGCGCGACGGCCCCGCGCGACCATCGCCCGAATCGGCCGACCGCTGGTGGGGGAGGGCGCGCCATGAGATGGGTTCGCCTCTATAACGAGACCGCCATGGACCCGAAATGGCGGCTGGTCGCCGCCGACAGCGGCCAGCCGGTGTTCGCCGTGCTTGCGGTCTGGGCCGCCATGCTGTGCCACGCCTCGGGCATCGAGCCGCGCGGCACGCTGCTGGGGTGGAGCGACCGCCTGATCGGCGCGGCGCTCGATCTGCCGGCGGCGGCCGTCGCGGCGATCCGCGCCGCGATGCAGGGCGTCACGCTGGACGGCGACCGCCTCAGCGCCTGGGACAAGCGCCAGTTCAAGAGCGACCACAGCGGGGCCGAGCGGATGCGCGACCACCGCGCCCGCAAGATCGCCGCCGGGGAATCGGGGGAGGCCGCGCCGCCGGCCGTGACGTCACGCCCTCTGCGCGCGACAGACTCCAGACTCCAGATTACAGAAAGACAAGAATCCCCCCAAAGCCCCCCGCCGCCGGACGATCCGCCGCCCGACCGGCCGTCGCTGGCGGCGGATTTCGCCGAGTGGTACGGCCACTACCCGCACCGGATCGGCCGCCCCGCCGCCGAGCGGGCCTACCGCGCCGCCCGAAAGCGCGGAGCGACGCGGGAGGATCTGCTGGCCGGGGCGATCCGCTACCGCGAGCGGCTGGCCCATCCGGAGGCGCCCCGGCCCTGCAACCCGGCGACCTGGCTGGCGCAGGAGCGCTGGACGGATGAGCCCATGCCGCCGGTTCCCGATTCGCGGATCAAGGCCTGCGGCCGCTCACCGGAACCGGCGACGATGGGCGCGCACCCCCCGTCGAGGGCGGCCATCGAGGCCATCCTCGCGGAGCGCTGCCCCCGCCTGCACCCGATGCGAATCCGCGACTTTGCCCAGCAACTCGACCAATGGTTCAGCCGGGGCCGCCTGGGCTGGAACAGCTTCTGGGGCGATCCGCCCGACAGCCCGGACTGCGAGATTCCGTCCGCCGCCATCGTCGCCGTCCGCTCCCAGCTCGGCGCCAGCGTCGAGGGGAGGGCGTGAGCCATGCCCGTCCAGCCCGGCACCCTGTTGCGCCGCCGGCCCTACCGGCAGCTTCGCCTGGATCTGGGCGATCCGCCCCGCACCGCGCGCCACCGTCCGGCGCAGCCCCAGCGCGAGGCCGACGCTCTCTATCGCGCCGTTCAGATCTTGCGCGCCGCCGGCCATCGGGTCTATGGCTGCGGCGCGCTGCACCAGGTGGACGAGCGCCTGTTGACCACGGCGGACCTGATCCGCCTGCGCCACGCCGATCCGCGTTGCGGGCGGTTCGAGGGGAAGCGGTTATGGGCGCGCCGAGGCTGATCGTCGCGTCACGCCGCGCGTGGGGCAACGCTGCGCTGGATTTCCTCGCCATGGTCGGCGGCGGTGACGGACAGGTCATGCGCCATCTGAAGGTTCAGCCAGAACTTCGGCGTGGTGCCGAAATAGCGCGCCAACCGCAAGGCGGTGTCGGCGGTGATTCCGCGCCGTTCATTGACGATTTCCCCGATGCGGGTCGCCGGTACGCGCAGAGCCAAGGCCAGCGCATGGGCCGAGAGATCGAGCGGGACGAGGAACTCTTCGCGCAGAACCTCGCCGGGGTGGGTCTTGATCCGCATGGCGCCCTCCTTGGCGTCGGCCGGTCAGTGGTAATCGACGATTTCGACCTCGTGCGCGCCGCCGTTGCGCCAGAAGAAGACGATGCGCCGTTGGTCGTTGATCCGAATGCTGCGGTGTTCTGCGTTGACGCATATCACTGTATGCAATCTTTAAAATTATCTCTTTTTGGCATCCACATCTTGCTGACTTTGGCAGTTTTTGCTATTACGCTAAATTAAGCTATGTTGGAGTGCTCCGCTATGACTTTAGAAGTTGGGAAAGAAGCGTACCATAAGACTGACCCTAAGCAGCCTATGATAATAGACTCTATTGATGGGGATCAGGCTACTTGTTCATGGATGAAGAATGGGAAAAAGCATACTGAAACATTCAGCATTCATTCTCTTGTTCCTCCCGTGCGTCTTTCTGAAGAAGACAGGAGAAAGATAATCTATCATCAGCTGTGAATTTGTGATTGCTCACCGGTCTGGCGGCTGATGAGCGGTCAGGCGACGGCGAAAGTTCTGCCGATGAGGGCCTGGATAGCGGCCCAGGTGGACTGACCCTGCCGGCGTGCGGTTCTGGTAACGGAGCGACAGGCGGCGTGGATGCTTGGCCCTATAGCGCCGACCGCACTGCTGGCAGCGATGTCAGGCGACATCCCAATTTGCCCCCTGGCGACACGAGCGCTGCCCCCTCTGCCAGCGTTACCGCAGCGTGGGCTTCAGGTTGTCCCGGTGGGTCCATAGGCTTGATCCGACGGGCAATTTCCACTCCGAGAATGATCAAGCCTGTGGGCCCACCGGGGCAGCCAGGGGCAGCCTTCGTGTCGCCAAGGGGGGCAGAGTTCCAGGTGTCGCCTGACAGCCAGCAACTCCCTCTGGATTTGGGCGATTGGGCCCGCACTGCGCGTCATCGGCCGGTGCAGCCTCAGCGCGAGGTCGCCCCCTCTACCGCGCCGTCCAGGCACTGCATGCTGCCGGCCACCGCGTCTATTACTGCGGTACGCCCCACCGGGTGGATGAGCGTCTGCTGACCAAGGTAAATTTTTATTCCGTTTCGCTGCGCCGGGGTTGGGTTCGGAAACTATTTTCCATCCAGGCCATTCCCCTCATTTTTCTATGGATTCTTCTTTTGTAATTGCCAGGACGACGCTGGTTTCGCATGCTTCGCTGGCGTAGGGGTGAACTTGAACAGGTTAGGCTCGTGCTGCTTGGGGGAACGTTAAGCTATAGGAACCAAACTTCATGAGTATACAGTTCTAAGTGAACGCCTCAATCTTCTCACGGGTGATGCGGGGCGTAAGTCTGTAATCAAGTAAATCAACGATAAATGAAAGATAAAAGGTTGCTGTGCTAAAAAAACTTGAAATAAATGGCTTCAAAACCATACGGCAAGCTGAACTGGAGTTTGGCCGAGTTAATATATTTATTGGTGGGAACGGCTCTGGAAAATCAAATATTCTAGAGGCGATGGGGGTTTTAAGCGCAGCCCTTAAGGATATAAGTGTACTGGAATTGCAAAAGCGTGGGGTTCGTCTTTCTGTACCAACTTTATTTAAGTCTGCGTTCAAAAATACCCATTTGAAGTCAAACTTTAGCTTTAAGGCGGAGTTTGAGAATGATGTCCATTATGATGTTTCAATTAAAGCGGGACTGCATTCTGACAGTCTTCGCTTCTTTACTGAGCACATTCATCATGCAGGCACTACCTATATGGGGCGTGGCCCTGCTGGGGTGAGAATTCTTGGCGTAAGCGCAGCTAAAAAGGATATGGATCCTACCAGAGGACTTTGGGATAGATTTCGCGAGACTATCGATATTCCTGAGAGCCTTGAGGCGGAGCTTAATCGTATGGCCACATTTGCCATCTATGCTCCACAGACGGCTTTCTTGCGAGGTACAGATATTGAATCTGTGCCTATAAAGCCTATTGGGCTACAAGGTGGAGGTCTACCTCAAGCTGCCTTGAACATTATACATCATCGCAATCAGCTTTTTCTAGCGAAGAAGCTAAAAAGATATGAATTAATTAATAATGTTCTTGAGCTACCAAAAGCTCCGGGATGGACTGATCGGTTTGCAGTTTCTCGTTTCAATGCCCAACAAGTGCCTAGCCAAGTTCGTACTGGCGATAGCACTTTATATTTCATCGATAAATTCATGAGATTGAAAAGAAATAGGCTATCGGCATATGATAGCAGCGAGGGGACTCTGTATCTTCTATTCATTGCTCTTCTCTTAATTCATCCCGAGTCTCCGAAGATATTTGCCCTTGATAATGTGGACAACGCCTTGAATCCTGCCATGACTACGGGAATGTTGGAGACCCTGATTAGGGTGATTTGCAATCAAGATTTCCGTAACGAAAATATTGGACCTGACCAAGTTTTTCTGACTAGCCACAATCCAACAGCGCTTGATGCTTTTGACATCTTTGACCCGGATCAGAGAATATTTGTTGTGTTCAGAGATAAAAACACTGGAGAAACAAACATAAAGCCATTGAAGCCAAAAAAAGGCATGACAAGAGCAGATTGGATAAAGCAGAAATCAGGGAAATTGATGTCTGAGTTGTGGATTGAAGGCAAAATTACGGGTGCATTAGGGCTATGAGCGAATTACGCATTGGCTTAGTGGCCGAAGGAATAACTGATTTGATAATAATACAGGAATTTATTTCCTCGTATTGTAAGGAAAATGCCACTGATGTTGTTTTGTCTTTCGAAAACCTTCAGCCAAGATTTGACAGGACTTCAGGTGGAAATAACGGTGGTTGGGAGTTGGTGTATAAATGGTGTTTAAACAACCCTCCCGGTGTTAGGGACGGGCAATTTTTTGGGGGAGGATTGTTTGATGAAGGGATGAGCGGATTAACGTGTGATGTAATTGTTGTTCATTTGGATGCTGATATTTGCGAGAGAATTGGAGATAAGTCTACAATCGTTCCCGTTCCTGTTACCGCCTCTGACTCGCGGGAGCGAGGGCTATATATATATTCGACTATAGAAGAATGGCTTTGGCCAGTCGGATCAGTGTCTGACAATAGGCATTTCCCTGCGCCTGCTGTCGAGTCTACTGAAGCTTGGCTTGTCGCAGCGCTTTCAGAGGATTTATCTCCAGAAGAAGATAGGAACATATTAAGGAGGCTTCTTGAAGTGGATGCTGAATTAAGGGGCGTTCAGCCTCCAGCGAATGGGAAAAGTCTCAAGAAGTCTGAGAAAAAATACAAGAAATTCGTTCAAATTGCATCTCCTCATATTGGGAAGGTAGTTGAGAAATGCCCTCATTTTGAAGAATTAGTTTCATCAATATTCAATTAGTTACATAAGATCTAATTGATTTTGCACAATTATTGCGCGGTAAATGTTCTTGACGCCCCACCCCCAACGGAGCGACCATTCCTCCCGGAGCCTCAGAACCTCCTCAATGGCGGCAGGCCGCCCGCGCGTTTTTCGCGATGCGGCCCTTTTCATGCCCGGACTCTGTCCGTAGCATGCCCCTTTGCCGGGGGTCGGATAATACAACACCCGCAAGGGGAATAGTCCGGCCTGACCATTGCAGGTTCTGAGCCCCCGGCGCCAGGGCGGTCCTCAGAAGCCTTCCTGTTGCCGGCAATGCCGCAATGGAGGGCTTCGCCATGGACACCATGGGCGACAACGGGCAAGTCATGCCCACGTTATCTCTGGCTGATATCGACACCACCAAAAACGGTGAGCCGCGCATCCTCGACCTGCGCCTTGCCGAGGTTCTGGGCTTCGCCCAAGTTCGCGATATCCGCAAGCTCATCGAGCGCCACCGCGAGGTGCTGGAACGGCTGGGGGAGGTTTGCGCCACGGTGGCGCAAACCTCCCGGAAGGGCGGCCGGCCCGCCACCGAGTTCTGGCTGACGAAGAAGCAGGCCGTCTATCTCTGCACCAAGGCCGAGACCGAACGCGCCATCACCGTCACCATCCAGATCGTCGAGCTGTTCGACGCGGTGACCGGCTCCGGCGCGCATCCCGCCCTGGCGCCGGTCCTCACGCGGGCCGACCTCGATGCCATCGACCGTCAGGCCCGCCGGATCGGGCTGGAGGAGGAGGGCAGGGCCCGCGCCGCGCTGACCGGCCAAGCCCTCGACCGCCTGCGCCGTGGCGAGCGGATCGACATCGACACCCTGACCGCCGGCCGCCCCTCCGCGCCTGCCGCCCTGCCGCCACCCCCGTCCCACGCCCGCGAGGAGCGCATCGACCGCGCCGTCGCCCTCCTGCGCGCCCTGCCGCCCGAACTGCGCCAGGAGGGCTTTCGCCTGATGCACGCCATCAAGTCCCACAGCGAGGCCCTGAAGGAGTGATTGCTCACCCGGGTGGCGGCAGCTGAGCCGTTAAGCGACGACGAAAGTGCCGTCGATCAGGTGGCGGATGGCGGTCCAGGCGGACTGGCCTTGGCGGCGCGCGGTTCCGGTGACGGAGCGATAGCTGGCGTGAATACCCGGCCCCCAGTCGGAGCGGAAGCCGTTGGTGACCTTGCGGAAGATCACGGACGGGCGGATTTCCTGCTCACTGCCGTTGTTGGTGGGCGGCACGCGGCGGTCGCTGAGGAAGACGAAGAACTTGCCGCGCCACGCCTTGACCTGGCGCTGCAACTCGCGTCCGGCCGGATGGGCGGCGGGCACCCCAAGCAGGGCATCGAGGCGGCGCTCGGCCTTGGCGGCGTAGGCAGCCAGCGTGCTGTCCCTCAGGCCCGGTCTTCGCTTGCCGACGCGGATCGCCCAACGCAGGTGATCGCGGATCTTCGGCGCCACCACGCTGTCGCCGCAGTCGATGGCGTATTGCACGTCCCTCAAGACGTGCGCCAAACACACTTGGTGGACCCGCCCAAGTTCCTGCTGGCCGGCGTAGCGGTCGGAGATCCAGACCTCGGGCTGGTGGTCGCCCAAGACTGCGGCGGCGACCGCCCGTCCCCGGCTCGGCGCGATGGTGTGCAGCACAGCATCGTCGGACTGGAACACCCACTGCCAATGGGTCACGCCGTTGACCCGTGTCGTCGTCTCGTCCGAGGCGATGACGGGGGCCGTCAGGAGCTTGGCTTTGATCGCCGCGCAGGCGGTGTCGAACGCAGAGCCCATGCGGCGGAAGGCATTGGCGATGGCGCCTTCGGAGATGGTCAGCCCGAACACCTCCTTCAGCAGGCGTGACAGCCGCTCGAAGCCGACATGATGGCTGTGATGCAGGTAGGCCAGCAGCGAGCGGATCCCCGGACCGAACGGCGTTCCCGGCGGCATGGCGGCGGGCGGCTCGGCCCGGTAGCGCCGACCGCACTGCCCACAGCGACCGCCGAACAGCTCCACCCGCGTCACCACCGGGCGAACCTCCGGCAGGTCGATGTGATCGTAGCGGTGTCGACAGCGCTGTGCCGCCGGCGCCAATGCCGCTTGGCAATGCGGACAGCTATCAGCCAGGCAGCGCTCGGTGCGATCGGGATCAGGCGCCAGCGGCCGCGCGACACCGGGGCGCGATGGCCGTGGTTTGCGCCCCCGCTTCGCCTTGCGGGCCTTGCCCCCGGGGCCATCCTGGGACGGCGGGATATGCGAGTTCGCCGAGGTCTTCTTCGGCTTGCCGATCAAGGCTTCCAGTTCGGCCACCCGCGCCGCCAAGCGTTCGATCAACGCCGCCTGCTCGAGCAGCAGGGCGTCCTTCTCGGCGTCACTCAGGCGATAGCGCGGCGGAACCGTCATGGAGATGTTGACTCATATCCCGAGTCGCCGCGCAACAACCCGATTGCCAGCCACCCCCAATGCGCGGGTGGCCCGGCCAGCAGCGTGCGCTCAGCCAGCCCCGTGAGCAATCACCTGAAGGAACTCAAGGTCGCCGCCCAGGCCATCCACTCCCCCCTCGACACCGTCGCCGAAATCCTGGAACGCGAGGCCATCGCCATCCGCCGCTCCCTCGCCGAAGCGGCGGGGCAGGGGGGCCGCCCATGAGGACGATCCTGGTGGTCCAGGGGAAGGGCGGCGGTCCCAAGACCGCCACCGTCCGCAATCTGGCGGTCGCCGCCGCCGTCGCCGGCCGGCGGGTGGGCACGCTCGACACCGACCCGCAAGGCTCGCTGACCCACTGGCACGGCCTGCGCCCGGCCGACGCCGTCCCCATCGCCCACGAACACCGCGTGCTGGGCGCGGTGACGGAGCGGCCGACTCCCCAGGGCCTCGACCTGCTGGTGATCGACACCCCCACCGCGCTGGAGGCCTTCCCCGAGTCCATCGCCCTGCTGTTCGACTCCGCCGATCTCGTGCTGGTCCCGGTTCGCCCCGGCCCGGAGGATCTGGTCAGCACGCAGGCCATGCTGCCCTACCTGCGCGCCCGGCGCCGGCCGCTGCGCCTGCTGCTGAGCCAGGTCGACCCGCGCCTGCGCGAAACCGCCGACGCCCGCGCCCTCGTCGCCGCCATGGGCGCCGTGGCGCCGGTGGAGATCCCACGGCTCCAGGAGGTGCCGCGCAGCTTCATCGCCGGTCTGGGCACCGCCGAGATCCCCGGCACCCGCACCGGCCCTCTGTTCCGCGACCTGTGGCTCCACCTGTCCGCCGCGCTGGAGACCTGACCCATGCCCCCGACCCGCCGCGCCCTGGGCGACGCCCGCCTGTCCATGCTGGCCCGTCCCCGCCCGCTGACCACCCGCGCCGAGTTCGCCGCCGACATCCGCCGCGAATGGACCAACGCGCTGGAGGCCACCGTCGCCGTCGGCCGCCGCCTGACCGAAGCCAAGGCCGCTCTGCCCCACGGCGAGTACGAGGCGATGGTGGAGGCCGACTTGCCCTTCAGCGCCTCGACCGCCCGCAAGCTGCGCGAGATCGCCGCCTTCGTGGACGGCGGCCAGGTGCCGCTGGACCGCCTCCCCGAGGCGATGAGCACCCTCTACGCCATCGCGACCCTCCCCGACGCCACCCGCCAGCAAGCCCTGGACGACGGCACCATCCACCCCTCCGTGACCCGCGCCCAGGTGGAGGGGTTGAAGGTGCCGACGGTCGCGCCGGCCCGGCCGGTGAGAGAGGCCACTCTGCCCCCGGCGCCGCCGCGCGAGTCACGCTTCGCGGCGGCGCTTTCGCGCCCCTGGAGCACGGACCCGGCCGATCCGGGCGCCATCACCGTCGAGCTGGACGGCGTGCGCCGCTACCTGCTGGTGATGGTCGCGCCCGACCCGGCAGCGGCGGACGTGGTTCGGCATGTGGTGGAGTTGCATAACGCGGGGCTGCGGGGGTAGCGGCGACCCTGTCGCCAAGAAAAGCCCGATCGCGTGTTTTTGTCGCCGTCTACCGTTCGTTCAGTGCGTGACGATCTCCAGTTCTCTCCATAAGATTGAGAAAAATCGGAGAGGTCGCCCGTGTCAGAGCAGACTGCCAACGGTCATGACAACGTTCTCGTTTCCGTGGATGGAAACAACAACACCGTAACGATCACGCTGGGCCGCGCGTCCCTTACCGTTTACCAAGCGCACAAGCGGAAAGGGACCGTGCCCAGGTCGAACCGCGAACTGCTGTTTGCCGATTTCCGGACTACCAAGCTGGTCGGGAGGGATGATGCCCTGGAACGGTTCGGTCAGTGGCTGACCTCTCCCGCACCGATCGCGGTGGATTGCGTGATCGGGCGGGGCGGGGCGGGCAAGACGCGGTTCGGCATCGAGCTGTGCGAACGGGCCGAGGCCGCTGGCTGGATCGCTGGCTTCATCACTTCCGATAGACTGATCACCTTTTATAACGAACAGAACCTATCAACTTGGCTGTGGAAAGGTCCGACCCTGCTGGTCATCGACTATGCCGCAGCGAATACGGCCATTCTGCGGAATTGGTTGGACGAACTGGCCCTCCGCCCGGACCCTGACGCGAAGAAGCATCCCCTGCGCATCCTTCTGCTGGAACGTCACGCCGACCGCGGCTTCGGTTGGTGGGCCGATCTGGCGCAGCAAGGCAGTCTGTCCGGCCGCCGAGGCGACTATTTTCTGGAAGGGGTGGAGCCGTTCGCCCTACCAACGCTTGCGGATGTGGAAGACCGCCGCAGCTTGATGGCCGAGATCATGGAGCAGGCGGCGCGTCTGGAGGAGGTCTCCCCGGCGCCACACCCGCCGGCGGCTGGGGCCGACCCGGTGTTCGACCGCGACCTGTCGGCGGACAGTCTCGACAATGAACCGCTGTATCTCATGATGGCGGCCATCGTGGCGTTGGATGTGGGTGTCAGCACTGCCCTGTCTCGGTCGCGGACGGAGTTGGCCGGCAACATCGCCGCGAAGGAGGTGGCGCGGCTGGAGAGGATCGCGAAGGCGCATGGTGCCCCCGAGGCGCTGTTCAGCCATCTGGCGGCCTGCGTCACCCTTCAGGGCGGATGCGACCGGACATGGGCGCTTCGGTTGATCGGCGAGGAGCAGATCACCGATCCAGCTTGGTCCAGCGTCTCGCCCAAGAGAGCTGTCGTTTGGCTGGCTGACGGGGTGCCTGGCGCGGCTGGCGGGGTGGACGCGATCCGCCCCGATCTGATCGGTGGCGCCTTTGTCCTGAGTGTTCTGCGGCGGAACGGCGCCTTGTTTGAGGAAACGGTCGAGATCGTTGAACGGGCGTGGAGACGGGCCGGTGTTGCAGTAGCCCAGACCATCATCCGAACCGCCATGGACCATGCCGGTCATGATCCGAAGCATGACAGTCTGAAATGGCTGGATCATCTGATCGGGCGCGCGGAGTCGGACGATGTTCTCATGGCCATAGCGGATGCAATCCCGAAACAGACTGTGGCACTGCGGGAATGCGCGTGTGTTGCCAACGAACGGCTGGTTGATCTTTGGCGACTGGACATCAATGATAATCCTAAGAAGGTCGTAAGACTTGCAGCCGGCCTGAACAATCTGGCGAGTTTCCTGAGCGCTTTGGGCCGTCGTGAGAAAGCGCTTGCCGCTGCGACCGAGGCAGTCACCTTGCGCCGCCAGCTGGCCAAACAGTATCCCGACGCCTTCACCCCCGATCTCGCAAGGAGTCTGAACACTCTTGCGAACCGCTTGAGCGAGTTGGGCCGTTGTGAGGATGCGCTGGCCGCTGCGACCGAGGCTACGGGCCATTACCGCCAGCTGGCCAAACGGCATCCCGACGCCTTCACTCCCAATTTCGCCATGAGCCTGAACAATCTGGCGAATTTCCTGAGCGAGTTGGGACGTCGTGAGGATGCGCTGGCCGTTGCGACCGAGGCTGCGGACCATTGTCGCCAGCTGACCGAACAGCATCCCGATGCCTTCACTCCCGATCTCGCCCTGAGTCTGAACACTCTTGCGAACTGCTTGAGCGAGTTGGGCCGTCATGAGGATGCGCTGGCCGCTGCGACCGATGCTGCGGACCATTACCGCCAGCTGGCCAAACGGCATCCCGACGCTTTCACCCCCGATCTCGCCATGAGCCTGAACAATCTGGCGGGTTTTCTGAGCGAGTTGGGCCGTCGTGAGGATGCGCTGGCTGCTGCGACCGATGCTGCGGACCATTACCGCCAGCTGGCCAAACAGCGTCCCGACGCCTTTACCCCCAATTTCGCCATGAGCCTGAACAATCTGGCGAACCGCTTGAGCCAGTTGGGCCGTCGTGAGGATGCGCTGGCCGCTGCGACCGAGGCTGTGGATCATTACCGCCAGCTGGCCAAACAGCGTCCCGACGCCTCCACCCCCGACCTCGCCCGATCCTTGGCTGTGTTGGCGAATTGTTGGGATGGCTTGGGGGATGGTGCCGCCGCGCTTGAGGCAGATCGGGAGGCGATTGCCACGCTTTCAGCCCCATTTCTTCAATTTCCGCCAGCCTTTGCCGATTTGATGAGAGCAATTGCCCGGCAGTACATCCAGCGGTGCGAGCGGCTGGAGCGGGGGTCTGATAAAAACCTACTCATACCGATCCCGATCCTGGAAGCCTTCCAACGCCTTCGAAACAAATCCGGGGAGCCAGAGGCATGAGCACCGCGCTTGTCACCGCCGCCGAGGTCGCCGCGGCGACTGTTTCGGTTCTTTCGCCTTATCTGACCGAGGCCGGGAAGGAGGTGGCCAAGGCGGCGGGGAAGGAGGCGGCGTCGCAGGGGTTCAAGGTGTTGGGCTGGTTGCGCGACAAGCTGACCGGCACGGCGACCGGGACGCTGGCGGCGCTGGAGGAGAAGCCCGAGAACCAAAATCGGCAGGGGGCGTTCAAGTTCCAACTGGCTGACTTCCTGGAGGAAAACCCTGCTCTGCTCGATGAGCTGCGCAAGCTGCTGGCCGAGGCGGCGCCGGGCATTCATGGGGTGAGCCAGACCGTGAAGGGCGACAACAACAACGTCGGCCAAGTGGTGGGCAGCGGGAGCACCATCACCATCACCCGCTAACGGTTGTGGGGCCATCCCCCTTGACGCTCCGCCCCGGCGGAGCGATGTTTCGGGCCGGAGCTTAAGAACCTCCATCAAGGCGGCAGGCCGCCCGCGCGTTTTTCGCGATGCGGCTATTTTCATGCCCGGATTCTGTCCGGAGCATGCCCCTTTGCCGGGGGTCGGATAATACAATACCCGCAAGGGAAATATTCCGGCCTGTCCTTGTCAGGTTCTTAGCCCCCGGCGCCAGGGCTGCCTTAAGAAGTGGTCCTCCGCCGGCAATGCCGACAAGGGGGCTATCGCCATGGACAGCATGGGCGACAACGGGCAGGTCTTGCCCGCGTTATCACCGACCGACATCGACACCACGATCAATCACGAACCCCGCATCCGTGATCTTCGACTTGCCGAAGCATTGGGAATGGCGGATCGTCATGCTATTCGCCGATTGATCGAGCGGCACATGGACGCGCTCCAGACATTTGCTGAGGTAATTTCCGACGCTGATCGGAAAATCGGTCGAGGCCGTCCATCCAAGAGCTTCTACCTCACCAAAAAGCAGGCGCTCTACATCACGGCGAAATCGGACACCGAACGCGCGGCCCTGGTGACGATCCAGATGGTCGAACTGTTCGACGCCGTGACCAGCGGAGCCGCTCCTCCCGCCCCGTCATCGGTGCTGACTCACGCCGACCTCGACGCCATCGACCGCCGCGCCCGCCGGATCGGCCAGGAGGAGGAACGGCGGGCGCGCTCGGCCTTGATCGCGCGGGCGCTCGACCGGCTGCGCCGGGGCGAGCCGATCGACGTTGACCAAGTCACCGTCGGCCCCGCTGGATCCGCCGTTCTGCCTCCGCCACCGCCGCCCCGCCGAACCCACGCGCAGAGCGTCGATCTCGCCGTTGCCCACCTCCGCGCCCTGCCGCCCGAACTGCGCGAGGAGGGCTTCCACCTGATGCACGCCATCAAGGCCCACAGCGAGGCACTCAAGGGACTGAAAGCCGCCGTCCAGGCCATTCACTCCCCCCTTGAGGTGGTCGCCGAGATCCTGGAACGTGAGGCCCTCGTCATCCGCCACGCCATCGCCGACCGATCCGGAGCCCCCGGCCGAAGCGACCGATTATGAGGACGTCCCCGACGATCCGGGGCAAAGGCGACGGACCGAAGGCCGTCGCCGCTTTTTCTGCAAGGTCCGGCCGCCCCGCCCTGGGGCGGCGCACGAACGCTCTATATTCCCTTCCATGACCGACACCCGCACGCCCGAGCAACGCCGCCGTATCATGCAGGCGGTCAAGACCAAAGACACCGGCCCGGAATGGGTTGTCCGGCGATGGTTGCACGCGCGTGGCTACCGCTACCGTCTCCATCGCAAGGATCTGCCCGGCCGCCCGGACATCGTACTTTCCGGCCGCCGGCTGGCGATCTTCGTTCATGGGTGTTTCTGGCACAGCCACGGGTGCGAGAAAGGCCGCGCTCCGAAATCGCGGTTGGAGTATTGGGGGCCGAAGCTGGAGGCGAATCGCCAGCGAGATGCGTCCAAAGCGGCAGAGCTGGAAGCGCTCGGTTGGAAGGTTCTTACGATCTGGCAGTGCGAAATCAAAGACGAGGCGACACTTGCTGCCGCCCTGCTGCCCGTTCTTGAGGATGGCAAAAACCCGATCGACAAGGCCCCCGAAACCGGCTAACGTGCAGCGTGTTGCACCCGGTTTAGAGAGCTATGCGCGTGAGACCCATCGGTATCGACTTGTTCGCAGGGGCCGGCGGCTTGTCGCTCGGATTCGAACAGGCAGGCTTCGACGTGGTGGCCGCGGTCGAGGTCGACCCGATCCATTGCGCCGTCCACAAGTTCAACTTTCCCGAAACCGCCGTCATCCCGCGGTCGGTCGTTGGCCTGACTGCCGCGGAAATCCGGCTGGCCGCGGGCATCGGCAACCGCTCTGTCGATTGCGTGTTCGGCGGGCCGCCGTGCCAGGGGTTTTCGCTCATGGGCCAGCGGGCCCTCGAAGACCCTCGGAACGGCTTGGTGCTGGAGTTCGTTCGGCTCGTTGCCGAATTGGAGGCAAAGACCTTCGTTTTCGAGAACGTGAAGGGCCTTACGGTCGGGAAGCACAAAGCTTTTCTGGAGGAGTTGGTCCAGGCCTTCGACAAGGCGGGGTATGCGGTGCGGCTCCCCTGGAAGGTGCTGGACGCGGCCAGCTACGGCACACCGCAGCGTCGCCAGCGTCTGATTCTGATGGGCGCGAAGAAAGGCTTGGCGATCCCCGATTACCCGCTGCCTACCGTCAACCCCGCCGATGCACGCAAGCCTGTGCCGGGGCTGCCGAGCGGGCCGAACTGTGCGGAGGCGATCGGCGACCTGCCCGACGCGGACAGCTTCGCCGATCTCGTCGAAAGCGACAGCGTGCGAGCGGGCGGCTTCGGGAAGCCGTCCGCCTATGCGGCCGAACTGCGCTGCCTGACGAATGAGGCTTGGCATCGAGGGTATGCCAGGGAGTGGGATCCGAGCCTTCTCACATCCAGCGCTCGCACCGTCCACACCGGCATTTCGCGCCGGCGGTTCGGCGAAACCGAACCCGGCTCGGTCGAACCCATCAGCCGCTTTTTCAAGTTGGCTCCGGGAGGGCTGTGCAACACGTTGCGGGCCGGCACCGACGGTGCGCGCGGGGCGTTCACCAGCCCGCGGCCCATCCATTACGCGCTGGAGCGCTGCATCACCGTCCGCGAGATGGCACGCCTGCACGGCTTTCCGGACTGGTTCCGACTTCAGGCCACCAAATGGCACGGCGCCCGCCAAGTGGGGAACGCCGTTCCGGCGCCTCTCGCTCGGGCCATCGGCCAAGCGATAACGGCGGCCTTGGGGGGCGCGCCGACGCGGCCCGAGAAGGCGATCCGGTTGGGCGACCCGGCCCTGCTTTATATGGATATGTCGGACGCCGCGGATTATTTCGCTGTCGCGCGACCGAACGGCCGACGGGACCGCAAGAGCGGAGCGAAGAAGCGGAAGCAACACGAAATCGAGGCCGAACAAATCCGGTCGAAGGTTGCAAATGGCTAAGAAAGCGGAGCGGCCGAACCGCTACAAGCTCTTGATCGAGTCGATTTTCTTCAATCATTGGGAGGAAGGAAGCACGGAGTTCGAGTTCGAAAGGACCGAGTTCGAGACCGTTGCGGCAAAGCTGGATATCAAGCTTCCGAAAAACCAAGGCGACGTGATGTACGCGCTGCGCTATCGGATCGGCTTTCCCGACAGAATTATCGACACTCAACCGGACGAACTCGAGTGGATCATCGAGGGCGCGGGACGGTCGCGCTACCGTTTTCGCCTGGTCAAGAAGACGCGCATCCTGCCGCGCGAGGATCTGGCGCGCATCTCGATCCCGGACGCGACGCCGGAACTGATCCGGGCCTACGCACTCGACGACGAACAGGCCCTGCTCGCCATTGTCCGTTACAACCGGCTGATCGACACCTTTCTCGGCCTCACGACCTACAGCTTGCAGAACCACCTGCGAACGACGGTGAAAGGGATCGGGCAGATCGAGATCGACGAACTGTACGTCGGTCTCGACAAGCATGGATGCCATTACGTCATTCCTGTCCAAGCGAAAGGCGGGACGGATCAAATCGGCGTCGTCCAGACGACGCAGGACATCCGCTTCGTGGAACAGAAATTTCCTGGAATGCGGTGCAGAGCTATTTCTGCACAATTCATGGAAGATGGGATCGTGGCCTTGTTCGAACTGACCTTGCAGGACGATGAGGTGAAGGTTGTGGAGGAGCGTCATTACAAGCTGGTGCCAGCCTCCGAACTCGACCGAGATGCGATACGTAGTTATCGGAGTTGATGCACCCGAGAGCAACGGGAGGCGCTTTGAGTCCGTCCGCAAGCTCGATGAACGAGGCGATGCGACGTGAAGGTCGGCGCATTTCCGAACGACAGTGTGGAGAAAACTGAAAAAATCTGCGAACCCGCAACAATCGGCAAGGAATTGGTAATTTTTTGGGTAAACAATCCTAGATTCTGGCCTTCTTCTCCGTGCCGGGCCGTCTTCGGAGGTTGATCCATGTCCACTGCCGCGCCCCTCATGCCGATCCTGCTGGCTTATCAGGGGCTGGCGCCACACGCGGACGCGGAGGCGGTGGACGACCTGCGAAGCAAGCAGGAAAGCCTGCTGGCGCGCGGGGAAATCGCCGATGGGTCCGATCTCTACGCCAAGGCCCTCTATCTACGCGACACCGCCCGGATCGATCCGGGCCTCATCAGCATGGAGGCGGTGGACACGTTGGTAGCTGGCGTCCTGCGTCTCCACGGACCGGCGCTGAGTGAGCCGTTGGCGCCGTTCGCCGTCGCGGCCTGACTGTCATGGCCGTTGCGCTTGCTCAGCCCGCCGACCACCGCCTCGCCCTCGACCTGGAGGCCCTGCTGGTCTGGGCGATCCGCGACCAGCAGGCCGACCGCACCGGCGCCGCGCTCCACCCGGCCGAGGCCATCGCCCATTACGGCCTGCTGCACGGGCTGCCGGCCGGCGCGGGGGTTTACCGCACCGGCATCAGCGCCGACGGCTGCGCCACCATCGCCAACCGCTTCGAGGTTGGCGCCGACATCGACGGGGGCGGAGCGATCCGGGGAATCCCGCCGCGCGTCCATCCCGACGCCGAGCTGGTCGCCGAGGCTCTGGAGTGGCTGCCCGCCAGCGAGCGCCGGGTCATCCAGGACCACGCCCGCCACACCGACCGGCCGGTCTGGCTGCCGCTGGGGGCGCCGCTGGTCGCCAAGATGCGGCCGGGGCACAAGCCGGGCCGGTACCGCCATGTCGTCGCCGATGTGGGGTGGGAGGCCTCGCCCAAGCAGTCGGAGATCGCCCAGCGCTATTTCGCTCGCGGCGTCTCGCTGTTCGATCGCCTGGGCCGACGCCGGATCGTCGAAGAGGAACGCGGTTTCCAGTTCCGCGTCCTGGGCGACGGCACCCGGCAGGTGTTGGCGGAGTGGTGCCCGCTGGAGCCGAAGCACAGCGCCGAGGAGATCGCCGAGGCCAACGAGGACTATCGGTTCTGGCACGGCGCCATGGAGGCCCTGCACGAGCGGCTGTGCGGCAAGGCGCTGCGGGATCACCGCCTCACCGGGTTTACCGCACCGGCCCGTCCATGGGATGATAGTCCTTGACATGGGATCAATCTCTTGACAGGGTGAGCGGGACGCATTGCGCGCGAACGAAAGCCCGCCCCGGTGATGAGCCGGGGTGGGCTTTTTGCTGTCTGGGGGTTGGCATGGTTCGGCACGTCTTCGAGGCCGTCCTGTGCCTTCAGCTCGGCCCGGTCGATCTGGAGTTCGACACGCGCATCACCTACCAGGGCGGACGCTTCCAGGCCGACATCGAGGCGGTCGAGGTCCGGACCGGACAGGGCTGGATCCCGGTGCCGACGCTGATCGCGCTGGTCGAGGAAAGCCCGGCCCTGTTCGACGCGCTGCGCGATCACGCTTGTGGGCGGATAGCCGACGCACGGTGCGTCGCGCGCCGACTTTGATACGGAGACCGAGGACATGGACGGCTTGATCGGCGAAGCCTTGGCCGCCGGGGCAGGAATCACGCATGGCGACGCCAGCCGACCGGCGGCGGCCTACCCGTCCTCGGCCGAGGTCGAACGGTTTCGGCAGAAGGTTGCGGCGACGTTGCGCGAGCTGCCGGAGGACATGACCGTCGCGGAGCTGCGCGACGCGCTGGAGGGGTGAACCTTCCGGCTCTGCCGGACACCGCCACGACCGGCGCGCAGGACCTCGCCGACGCCCGCCACGCGGCGGTGCTGCTGCTGGACCGCATCCAGGAACACCTCCTCGATGCGTTCTACGCTGGACGCGGCGCCAACACCGTCCGGGCCTACCGGCAAGACCACGAAGATTTTCGGGCCTTCGTCGCCCGGCAGAAGGGGTTCGAGAGCTTCGGCGACAGCGCCGAGCGGGCGGTCCGGCTGCTGCTGGCGATCGACCACGGTCCGGCCAACGCCCTGGCGCTGGGCTACCGCAACGACCTGACCGCCCGTCGGCTTCAGCCGGCGACGATCAACCGCCGGCTGGCCGCCCTGCGGTCCGTCGTGAAGCTCGGCAACACGCTGGGCTTGGTCGTTTGGTCGCTGGAGGTCGAGAACATCGACGCCGCCGCCTACCGCGACACGCGGGGGCCGGGGCGGGACGGCGTCAAGGCAATCATCGCCCAGGCCAAGGAACGGAGCGACGCCAAGGGCCTGCGCGACACCGCCATCGTCCGGCTGATGCACGATGTCGCGCTGCGGCGGGGCGAGGTGGTCTCGCTGGACCTGGAGCATTACGACGCCCGCCGGAGCGCCCTGTCGATCCTCGGCAAGGGGCGGACCCAGCGCGAGCGGGTCACCTTGCCGGCGCCGACCAGGACGGCGCTCGATGCCTGGGTCGCTGCGCGCGGCAGCCGCGCCGGCCCGCTGTTCCACCGGCTCGACCAAGCCGGCACCGGAGAGGGACGGCTGACCGGTGCCGCCGTCTATGAGCTCGTCGCGAAGCTCGGCGCCAAGGTGGGGCTGGTGACCCGGCCGCACGGACTGCGGCATTCGGCCATCACCGCTGCGCTGGACGCCAGCAACGGCGACGTTCGCAAGGTGCAGCGCTTCAGCCGACACCGGGACGTGCGGGTCTTGCAGACCTACGACGACAACCGGAGCGACTTCGCCGGGGAGATGGCGGCGCTCATCACGGAGGATTGACGATGCCGGACATCGCCACCGCCCCGGCCCGCCGGCCGGCGGCGCCGAGGGTGCGCAACCGGGACGAGGCCACCGCCGCGCTGGGCCGGATCGGCGCTGCACAGGCGCAGCTCGTCCGGCTGGAGACGGCGCGGGACGTTGGGATCGCGTCGCTGAAGCTGGACTTCGAAACGGCAGCGGCGCCGCTGCGCGCGGCGATCGAGGCCGACACCGACCGCTTGCGCGGCTGGATCGAGGCCAACCGTGCCGAGCTGCTGCCCGGCAAGAAGAGGTCGCTCGATTTCACCACCGGCACCGCCGGGTTCCGCAAGGC
Source organism: Azospirillum doebereinerae (assembly GCF_003989665.1). Classification (GTDB taxonomy): domain Bacteria; phylum Pseudomonadota; class Alphaproteobacteria; order Azospirillales; family Azospirillaceae; genus Azospirillum; species Azospirillum doebereinerae. Next base: position 30,495 of record NZ_RZIJ01000042.1, read on the forward strand.
GGCGGAGCGGGTGGTGGTGGCCGAGGGCATCAACCTGCTGGAGGCGCTGGAAACCGACCGCAAGCTGAAGCGCTTCGTCCGGATCAAGCGCGAGCCGGACCTCCAGGCCCTGCTGAAGGAGTCGGCGGTGGCCATCACCATCAAGGGCGTGTTGATCGGCGGCGGGGACGATGCCTTCTTCGTCAAGCCGCTGATGTTGTCGGCGACCTGAAACCGAGCTTGCGAAAATAAGCATTATCGCAAGCTCGGTTTCAGAAGCGATGAAAATCAAAGGCTTGTCTGCCGCATCATTCCTGCCGCAAGGCCTCGGACAGGGCCGCTCGAAGGGTGTCCGGGGAGCAGGGCATTTCCAGAAGGAGCCCGCCGAACGCTCCCGCCCTCCAGCGCTGGAGCAAACTACAGTCTCCGGTGATTCCGATCCATGGGATGGAGGCGCCGACCTCGGCTTCGAAGCGGCGGGCCAATTCGTCACCGGTTTGCTGGCCGTTCGTCGGCGGCAGAAGCAACACGGTTGGGCGGAGTTGATCCTCTCTCATGCTTGCGAGGATGTCTTCCAGATTGTCGCCGGCGATCACTTGGCATTCCCAAGACTCCAAAAGGGCTTCAATGCCAAGGCGCAGAACCGCGTTTTGCTCCAGGACAACGATGGTGTTCCCTTTGATTTCCGGCACGGCGTGACCTCATCCAGGTTCGGGGTGGGTTGGAGATTTTCGAAGCCTGAAAACCGCCGAGCGGACGGATCGTACCCGCTGTCACTTTTTTGTCCTCGGCCTGTGACGGCATCAACCCTCAGTAAGTATGGAATTCCCATGTCCACCGACTCCGTGACGATCGGCGCCGCGACGCTGATGCTGGGCGACTGCATCGAGCGGATGCGGGAGGTGCCCGACGCTTCGATCGACCTCGTGTTGACCGACGTGCCCTACTCCAGCGGCGCCACGCGGGAAGCCGGCAAGACCGCCTTCAACAAGACGATGACGCGGTCGACCAAGGCCGGGGGGCGGGAGCGCTGGTTCGGCTCCGACTGCCTGGGCACGCGCGGTTTCAAGGAGCTGCTGCGCAGCTGTGCCTTGGAGTGGCAGCGGGTGCTGGTGCCGGGCGGCTTCGTCCTGAGCTTCATCGACTGGCGCATGAAGCACGACCTGATGGACGCGGTCGAGGAAGCGGCGGCGGAGCGGCGGTGGATGGACCTGGAAGGCCCCGCCTATGACGCGGTGGAGAGCGCCGACCTGAAGCGCTCCACCGAGATCGTTTGGAACAAGATGGTGATGGGCCTGGGCCGGCAGGCCCGGCGCCAGCACGAGAACATCATGGTGTTCAGCAAGGGCACCGGGCGTGACGGCTTCAATCACCGCACCGGCTCCGTCCTGTCGCACAAGCCGGTGCGCCTCGGCTTGCATCCGACCGAGAAGCCGGTCGGGCTGCTGGCCGAACTGATCGAGCTGCATTGCCCGCCCGGCGGCACGGTGCTGGACCCGTTCTTCGGCAGCTGTTCCACCGGCCACGCGGCCGTGTCCACCGGCCGACGCTTCATCGGCGTGGAGCGTGACCAGCGCTTCCACGAAGTGGGATGGAAGCGGCTGGCCGACCTGACCGAGGAGCGCGCCGCATGACGATTGAACCGCGCCGGGTTTGTCGGAGGCCCCATTTCTTGAGAAGATGGGGTTATCATGACGAAAGCGGCATCACGTAGA
>NZ_RZIJ01000043.1 GCF_003989665.1 Azospirillum doebereinerae
GTGATGTCGGAGATCGCCGCCACGTCGAGCAGGGCGGCGACGCGGGGCAGCGCGTTCTTACCCACCGAGGTGGCCGGAGCCAGGATGTGGCCGTAGGTGCGGCCAATTTCGACCAGCAGCGCCGCCAGCGGTTCGGCCAGCGCGTGCTCATAGGCGGCATCGTCGGCCAGCAGGACCTTCGCCACGCCGGCGATCTTGGCAGCGGCCTCGGCGACGGGCTGGGCGCCCTTGCCGGCGACCAGGACATGAATGTCGCCGCCGATCCTGGTCGCGGCGGTGATGGCGTTCAGCGTCGCGGGCTTGAGCGCCGCGTTGTCGTGTTCGGCGAGAACGAGAATGTCGGCCATGATTTGGAGTGCCTTATCTTGGGATCGAAGCGGGGACGTTGTCGAGCGGTTTGCCCCCACCCCATCCCTCCCCCGCCTTTGGCGGGAGAGGGGGCCGGACCCTTGACGGCGTTCGGCGGAGTTCCCTCTCCCGCGAAGCGGGGGAGGGTTAGGGAGGGGGCCTCGGAGCCGACGAGTTCAGATCACCCGCGCCTCGCTCTTCAGCTTGTCCACCAGGGCGGCCACGTCCGCCACCTTCACGCCGGCCTTGCGCTTGGCCGGCTCGACCACCTTCAGCGTCGTCAGCCGCGACGCCACGTCCACGCCCAGGCTGTCCGGGGTGACGGTCTCCAGCGGCTTCTTCTTCGCCTTCATGATGTTCGGCAAGCTCGCGTAGCGCGGCTCGTTCAGGCGCAGATCGGCCGTGACGATGGCCGGCAGCTTGAGGTCCACCGTCTCCAGCCCGCCGTCGATCTCGCGGGTCACCGCGATGGAGCCCTCACCGGCAACGATCTTGGAGGCGAAGGTGCCCTGGCCCCAGCCGAGCAGCGCCGCCAGCATCTGGCCGGTCTGGTTGCAGTCGTCGTCGATGGCTTGCTTGCCGAGGACGACCAGCGTCGGGCCTTCCTTCTCGACCAGGGCCTTGAGCACCTTGGCGACGGCCAGCGGCTGGGTCTCGGCGTCGGTCTGCACCAGGATGGCACGGTCGGCGCCCATCGCCAGCGCGGTGCGCAGCGTCTCCTGGGCCTGGGCCGGGCCGACCGACACGGCGATGATCTCGGTCGCCTTGCCGGCTTCCTTGAGGCGGACGGCCTCCTCGACGGCGATCTCGTCGAAGGGGTTCATGCTCATCTTCACGTTGGCGGTCTCGACGCCGCTGCCGTCCGCCTTCACGCGGATCTTCACGTTGTAGTCGACGACCCGCTTCACGGGCACAAGGATCTTCACGGAACAGGCCCTCTCGGAAATAGGTTATTCGGCCAGGATATCGGCGGTCATCGCGACCTGCCCGTCGGGATCGAGCGCCCAAGCCTCCGCCCCGTCCGGCCTATTGGCGGCACACAACGTGAAGGGCCGCGTGTCGAACAGCGGGCGACGGGCGCGGAAGCGGAAACCGGTCACGCGCCGGCCTCCCGCATTGCGCAGGAACAGGTCCATCAGCAGCGTCGCGGTCAGCGGGCCGTGCACGATCAGTCCCGGATAGCCCTCCACCTCGCGGCAATAGGGGCGGTCGTAATGGATGCGGTGTCCGTTGAAGGTCAGCGCCGAATAGCGGAACAGCAGCACGGGGTCCGGCGTGACCGTTCGGCTCCAGTCGAAGGGCGCCGGATCGGCCGGCAGCGGCGTTGCGGCCTCCTCCCCCGGCTTGGCGGCCTCTCGGTAGACGATGTCGTGCCGCTCGCGGACGGCGACTCCGGCGTCGGTGGCGATCTCGTGCATCACCTTGACGAACACCATGTCGCCGGAGCGGCCCGGCTTGTGCTCCACCGATTCGATGGTGGACGTACGGCGCACGCTCGCCCCCACCGGGATCGGCGCCAGGAAGCGCAGGTCGCCGCCGGCCCACATGCGGCGCGGCAGCGGCACCGGCGGCAGGAAGCCGCCCTTGTGCGGGTGGCCGTCCTCGGCGATCTCGCGCTGGGGCGCCTTGGGCAGGAAGTACAGCCAATGGCCGAGCGGCGGCACCTCCCCCGCCGGCCAGGGCGGATTCTCGTGGTCCAGCGTCGCCGCCAGACCGGCGAGCGGGGCGGCGGTGGCCGTGTCGGCGCGCTCCTCGCGCCCGCCGATCCAGTCCTTCAGATGGTCGAGGCTCATCGCGCGTTCCCGTTCAGTCGCAGGATCTTACCGGGATTCATGATGTTGTGCGGGTCGAAGGCCATCTTCAAGGCCACCATCATGTCCAGCTCGACCGGCGACTTGTAGCGCGGCAGCTCGTCGATGCGCAGGCGGCCGATGCCGTGCTCGGCGGAGATCGAGCCGCCCAGATCGACCACGATGTCGTGGACGATGGCGTTGACCGCCCCCAGCCGCGCCTTCCACTCCGCCGGGTCGCCGTCCTCGCCCTGGATCGGGTTGTAGTGGATGTTGCCGTCGCCCAGATGCCCGAAGGAGAAGGGCCGGATGCCGGGGAATTCCCGCTCCAGCGCCGCGTTGGCGCGGTCGAGGAACAGCGCCACCTTGGAGATCGGCACCGACACGTCGTGCTTGTAGGACACGCCCTCGCGCTTCTGGCCCTCGGGGATGCCCTCGCGGATGCGCCACAGGGAATCGGCCTGCGCCTTGGAGGCGGCGACGACGCCGTCCAGCACCTCGCCGGCCTCCATCGCCGCCTCCAGGATGCCCTCCAACATGCCGGCCAGCCGCTCGCCGGAGTCCTGGTCGGCCAACTCGACCAGCACGTACCACGGGTACACGTCGTTCAGCGGGTCGGGCACGTCGGGGACGTGGCGGCGGGCGATGTCGATGCAGAAGCGCTGGATCAACTCGAAGGTGATGATGCGGTCGCCGACCTTGCCCTTGGCGCGGGTCAGCAGATCGACCGCGTCGCTCGGCGACGACACCGCGACCAGCGCGGTGGCGGTGGCGCGCGGCAGCGGCGACAGCTTCAGCACCGCCGCCGTGACGATCCCCAGCGTCCCTTCGGATCCGATGAAGATCTGCTTCATGTCGTAGCCGGCGTTGTCCTTGCGCAGGCCCCGCAGCCCGTCCCAGATCCGGCCGTCGGGCAGCACCACCTCCAGCCCGGCCACCAGATTGCGCATGTTGCCGTAGCGCACCACTTGAACGCCGCCCGCGTTGGTGGCGATGTTGCCGCCGATCTGGCAACTCCCCTCCGCGGCCAAGCTCATCGGGAACAGCCGCCCCACGTCCCGCGCGGCGTTCTGAATGTTGGCGAGGATGCAGCCGGCCTCGACCGTCATCGTGTCGTTGTCGAGGTCGATCTCGCGGATGCGGTTCAGGCGGTTGGTGGAGAGCACGATCTCCGATCCGTCGGCGTGCGGCTGGCTGGCCCCGGTCAAACCGGTGTTGCCGCCCTGCGGGACGATGGGCGTGCGCGTTTCGGCGCAGATGCGCACCACCGCCGCCAGCGCTTGCGCGCTGTCGGGCAGGACGACCGCCGGGGAGCGGCCGACCCAGCCGTCGCGCCAGGATTCCATGAAGGGCTGCATGGTGCCGGGGTCGGTGATGATCCCGCGCTCGCCGACGATGGCGCGGATCGGGTCGAGGACCGACGCCGCGAAGCTGGTGGTCGAACTGGTGGTGGTCAAGGCTTCCTCCCTCCGGCTGGGCGTGGCGTCAGAGCGAGCGGTAGGCCGTCTTGACGATGGTGTAGAAGTCGATGGCGTAGCGCCCCTGCTCGCGCGGGCCGTAGCTGGACATCTTCCGGCCGCCGAACGGCACGTGGTAGTCCACGCCCGCCGTCGGCAGGTTCAGCATGGTCATGCCCGACTGGACGTTGGCCTGGAAATGCCGCGCGTGCTTCATCGAGTTGGTGACGATGCCCGACGACAGGCCGTAGACCGTGTCGTTGGCGGTGGCGAGCGCCTCCTCGTAATTGGCGACGCGGATCACGCTGGCGACCGGGCCGAAGACCTCCTCGCGGTTGATGGTCATCGCGTTGGTGGTCTCGGTGAACAGGGTCGGCGCCAGGAACCAGCCGCGCGTCGGGCGGGTCAGGCGCTCGCCGCCGGCCGCGAGCTTGGCGTTCTCGCGCAGGCCGGTCTCGATGTAGCCGAGGTTCTTGGTCATCTGGAACTCGTCGATGACCGGGCCGATCTGGGTCTCCGGCAGCAGGGAATGGCCGACGCGGAGCGCCGCCATCCGTTCGGTCACCGCCGCGACGAAGGCGTCGTGGATGCCCTCCTCGACAATCAGGCGGCCGGCCGCCGTGCAGCGCTGGCCGGCGTGGAAATAGGCGCTGTTGACGGCAAGGTCGGCGGCCCGATCCGGGTCGGCGTCGGCCAGCACCACCAGCGGGTTCTGCCCGCCGAGTTCGAGCTGGCAGCGCACCATCCGCTCGGCGCAGCGCACCGCGATGCGGCGCCCGGTGTTGAGCGAGCCGGTGAAGGACACCGCGTCGGCCTCGTCCGCCACGGCGGCGCCCACGGTCGGGCCGGCGCCGACCACCAGGTTGAACAGGCCGGTCGGCATGTTGTTGGCGGCCAGCGCCTCGGCGATGATGCGGGTGATCGCCATGGAGATGCCGGGGGTCTTCTCCGACGGCTTCCAGACGATGGCATTGCCGAAGGCCAGCGCCGGGGCGATCTTCCACATCGGCGTCGCGACCGGGAAGTTCCACGGCGTGATCAGGGCGACGACGCCGACCGGCTCGCACGTCACGTCCACGTCCACCCCGGCCCGCACCGAGCCGACGGTCTCGCCCGGAACGCGCAGCGCCTCGGCGGCGAAGAAGCGGGCGAGGTGGCCGGCGCGGACGACCTCGCCCAGCGCGTCGGGGATGGTCTTGCCGCCCTCGGTCGCCGAAATGCGGGCCAGTTCGTCCTTGTTGTCGAAGATGGCGCGGGAGATCGCCTCCAGCACCAGGGAGCGCTGCTCCACCGTGGCGTCGCGCCACGCCGGCTGGGCGGCACGGGCGGCGGCGAAGGCGTCGCGCACGTCGTCCGCCGTCGCCAGCGTGTAGGAGCCGGCGATCTGGTCGAGATCCGACGGGTTCGCGATGTCCAGCCGGTCGGTGCCGCGGCGCCAGGAGCCGGCGACGAAGTTCGTGTCGAGACGCATGGTCGATTACTCCGGAAAGAACGTCTTGTTGTTGGTTGGCGAGTGACGAGGTGCGGTTGCCCCCTCCCCATCCCTCCCCCGCTTCGCGGGAGAGGGGGCCGGATGCTTGTCGGCGTTCGGCGGCAGTCCCCTCTCCCGCCGCAGGCGGGGGAGGGTTAGGGAGGGGGCGATCGAAGCCGAGTCTTCCCCCTCACCCCCGCGCCACCCGCTCCTTGAGCGCGGTCAGCGCCCACAGCGTTTCGATGGTCGGCACGGGCACGCCGCGCCGGTTGGCCAGCTCGATGACGGCGGTGACGATGGGGTCGATCTCCATCGTCCGTCCCGCCTCGTAATCCTGGAGCATGGACGGCTTGTGGCCCGGCACGCCGCTGCCGCGCGCCAGCCGCGCCTCGATGTCGTCCTCCAGCGCGACGCCCCAGGCGCGGGCGACCTCCAGGCATTCGCGCATCAGGCGGCCCTGGACGGCGCGCAGGCCCGGCGCCTCCTCCATGGCGCCCATGGTGGCGCCGGTCAGCACGCTGGTCGGCCCGACCGCCATGTTCAGCATCAGCTTGCGCCACAGCGCGATCCGGATGTCCGGCGACACCGACGCCCTGGCCCCGGCCTCGGTGAAGGCGTCCGCCAGCGCGGCCAACGTCCCGGCATGGGCGCCGGGGATCGGCGCGCCGAAGGCCAGCACCGGCATGGCGCTGTGGGCGACGATTCCCGGCTCCACCACGCGGGCCGGCAGCACCTCGATGACGCAGGCGGCGACCCGCTCCGGCCCGATGGCCGACCAGATCGCCCCGCCGGGATCGACGACCTCCAGAGGCTCCGGCACGACCGAGGGGTCGGCGCCGTGCAGATACCACCAGGGAACGCCGTTCTGCGCCGCCACCACCAGCGTGTCCGGCCCGATCAGCGCCGGCAGCGAAGGCGCCAGCGCGGTCAGCCCATGCCCCTTCACCGTGACGATCACCACGTCCTGCACCCCGAGGTGAGCGGCGTTGTCGCTGGCCTGCGGCCGGCAGAACAGCTCGCCCTTGGGCGTGCGGACCGTCAGGCCCCTGTCCCGGATCGCCGCCAGATGGGCGCCCCGCGCCAGCAGCGACAGCTCGTGCCGGCCGGTGGAGGCTAGGAACCCGGCCAAGGCGCCACCCACGGCCCCGGCCCCGACGATCGCGATCCGCATGCTTGCCTTCCCTTCCCGGCTCACTTGAAGTCCAGCGGCATGGGCGCGTCGTCCAGATCGTTGCCCAGGCCCTTGAACTGCTCCTCGATCTGCTGCTGGTCCATCTTAACGGCGGAGGACTTGTAGTGCATGACCATCTGCGGGAAGGCGATCACCAGCGCCACCATGACCAGCTGGATCACGACGAACGGCACGGCGCCCCAGTAGATCTGGCTGGTCTGCACCGGCTCCATCGTCTTGCCCGTCACCCGGTCGACGTAGGGCTCCTTGGGCGCCACCGACCGCAGGAAGAACAGCGAGAAACCGAAGGGCGGGTGCATGAAGCTGGTCTGCATGTTCACCGCCAGGATGACGCCGAACCACACCAGATCGATGCCCAGCCGGTCCGCCGCCGGGGCCAGCAGCGGGATGATGATGAAGGCCAGTTCGAAGAAGTCGAGGAAGAAGGCCAGCAGGAAGACCATGACGCTGACGGCGATCAGGAAGCCCATCTGCCCGCCTGGCAACGAGACCATCAGCTCCTCGACCCAGACATGGCCGTTGACGCCGTAGAAGGTCAGCGAGAACACCCGCGCGCCGATCAGGATGAACAGCACGAAGGACGCCAGCTTCGCCGTCGAATAGGTCGCCTGACGCACCAGATCCATGCTCAGCCGCTTCTTCGTCGCGGCCAGCAGCATCGCGCCGACGGCCCCCATGGCGCCGCCCTCGGTGGGCGTGGCGAGGCCGATGAAGATGGTGCCCAGAACCAGGAAGATCAGCGCCAGCGGCGGGACCATCACGAAGGTCACCTGCTCCGCCATGCTGGAAATCAGGCGCAGGCCGGTGGCGCGCTCCAGCACGGCGGCGACCGCCGAATAAAGGGCGCCGGCCGCCAGCGCCTCGGCCAGCAGGGACAGCGCGCCGTGGCCGCCGGACTTCAGCCCCAGATAGGCGGCGACCATGACGGCGGTGAGCGCCAGATTGGCGACGAGGCGGCGGCTGCCCAGGAAGCGGTTGAAGACCGCCGACATGAAGGCCACGGTGACGCCGACCGACATCATCAGCACGACGAAGTCGGCGCCGGCCTTCACCTCGGTCTGCGCCATCACGCCATAGGCGACGACGCCGGAGAAGACCGCCAGCACGCCCAGGTTCCAGATGCCGCGCGCGCCGTTCGGCTCGCGGTAGCCGATGGCCTCCAGCGGCAGGCCGGGGGCGGCCTTGGGCCAGATCATCGACACGAGGAAGACGTAGAGCGCGTAGAGACCGGCCAGCGTCAGGCCGGGGATGAAGGCGCCCTCGTACATGTCGCCGACCGAGCGGCCGAGCTGGTCGGCCATGACGATCAGCACCAGCGAGGGCGGGATGATCTGGGCCAACGTGCCCGAGGCCGCGATGATGCCCGACGCCAGACGGCGGTCGTAGCCGTAGCGCAGCATGATCGGCAGCGAGATCAGCCCCATCGAGATGACCGAGGCCGCGACCACGCCCGTCGTCGCCGCCAGCAGCGCGCCGACGAAGATGACCGCGTAGGCCAGCCCGCCCCGGATGGTGCCGAACAGCTGCCCGATGGTGTCGAGCAGATCCTCGGCCATGCCGGAGCGCTCCAGCACCAGCCCCATGAAGGTGAAGAAGGGGACGGCCAGCAGCACGTCGTTGTTCATCGTGCCGTAGACGCGCTCCGGCAACGCCTGGAACAGGTCGGGGCGGAACAGGCCCAACTCGATGCCGATCAGGCCGAAGATCAGCCCGTTGGCAGCCAGCGCGAAGGCGACCGGGTAGCCCAGCAGCAGCAGGACCACCAGCGTCGCGAACATGATCGGCGCCATGTTGTGGCCGAACCAGCCGCGCCAGCCGTCATGCTCGGCGAGCGCGCCGGCGCCCGGCACCGGCAGCACGTAGAGCGCCACCGCCACGGCGATCAGCAGGACCGCCGAGATGACCGACAGCCGGACCGCCTTCGGCGACAGGGAGGGGGAAGTCGTGGTCATGACGGCACTCGGTCCTTATGCGGTACGGCGGCGACGGCGAGAAGGCGCTCGGCCTCGGCTTCGGCGGCGGCCTGATGGCCGACGGCCCGCGCGTTGGGGTCCTTCATACGGCCGGTCATGATGGCGACGCGCTTGATCAGCTCCGACAGGCCCTGGATGAACAGGACGGTGAAGCCGACCGGGATCAGCAGCTTCGCCGGCCATTGCGGCAGGCCGCCGGCGTTCATCGACTGCTCCTCGATGGCGAAGGAGGCGAAGAAGAACGGCCAGGAGGTGACCAGCATCACCAGGCTGAAGGGCAGCAGGAAGGCCACATGGCCCAGCACGTCGATGCCGTCGCGCGCCCGCTTGGACAGGGCGGCGTTCACGATGTCGATGCGGATGTGCTCGTCGTCCTTCAGGGTCCAGGGCGAGCACAACAGGAACACCGCCGCGAACAGCACCCATTGCAGCTCCAGCCAGGAGTTGGAGCTGGTGTCGAAGACCTTGCGGATGATGGCGTTGACCGCCGAGACGACGATCGCCAGCAGGATCAGCCAAGCGATGCCCTTGCCCAGCCGGGCGTTGACCGCGTCGATGCCGCGGCTGAGGAGGATGAGGAACGACAAGGGACGAGCCCTCCCAAAAAGACCGGACGCGGGTGGCGGAGGTTGTCGCCAAGGCAATCGCTTTAAGGAGCGGGAAGCCCTTCTCCCCTTGCGGGAGAAGGGTTGGGATGAGGGGTATTCGCCGAAGGCGAAAAAATTTGCGCACCCCTCACCCCACCCCCTCTCCCGCAAGGGGAGAGGGGGGCTTCAAGCGATCGCCCTGATTACGAGCGCCGGCTCAGGCGCAGCACCGCGTTGTCGTAGGCGTAGTCCGAGGCCTGGAGCCACAGGTTGGAGTCGGTCTGGAACTTGCGGTAGCTCTCGTAGAACTTCTTGAAGGCCGGGTTCTTGCCCGACAGCTCGTCGTAGAGGTCGAGCGCCGCCTTGTGGCTGGCCTGCATGACGTCCTGCGGGAAGGCGCGCAGCTTGGCGCCCTTCTCGACCACGCGCTTGAGCGCCTGCGGGTTCAGCACGTCGTAGCGCGCCACGCTGTCCACGTTGGCCAGCGCCGCCGCGGCGGTCAGGGCCGCCTGGTAATGCTTGGGCAGGCCTTCCCAGCGCTTGGTGTTGATGAAGAAATGCTGGAGCGAGGTGCCGTCCCACCAGCCGGGGTAGTAGTAGTTCGGCGCGATCTTGTAGAGGCCGAGCTTCTCGTCGTCGTAGGGGCCGTTGAACTCGGCGGCGTCGATGGTGCCGCGCTCCAGCGCCGGGTAGATGTCGCCGCCGCTGACCTGCTGGGCGATGACGCCGAGCTTCGCGAGAATCTGCCCGCCCAAGCCCGAGATGCGGAACTTCAGCCCCTTCATGTCCTCGACCGAGTTGACCTCCTTGCGGAACCAGCCGCCCATCTGCGAGCCGGTGTTGCCGCCGGCCAGCGCCTTCAGGTTGTAGCCGGCGTAGAACTCCTCCAGCAGCTTGCCGCCCTCGCCGTGGTAGAACCACGCGTTCTGCTGGCGGGTGTTCAGGCCGAAGGGCAGGCAGCAACCGAACGCGAAGGACGGATCCTTGCCGACGTAGTAGTAGGACGCGGTGTGGCACATCTCCACCGTGTCGTTGCTGGCGGCGTCGAGCGCCTGGAGCGCCGGAACCACTTCACCGGCGGCGAAGACCTGGATCTGGAACTTGCCGTCGGTGGCCTCGGCGACGTTCTTCGCCAGCACCTCGGCGCTGCCGTACAGGACCTCGATGTTTTTGGGGAAGCTGGACACGCAGCGCCAGCGGATCGTCGGCTCGGACTGCGCGATGGCCGGGGCGGCCAGGGTCGAGGCACCGGCCGCGACGGCGGCACCCTTGAAGAACTGACGGCGCTGCATGGACTCTATCCTCCCGGAATTTTCATTGGCCGCAACCGTTTAGGGACGGTGCGGTGACCGTGACAGTGCGGCATGGAGTTGCCCAGGGGAATGCCGCTTTCGGACATACCAGCCATAAGCGACACTGGCTGTCAGTGACGCTGATTGTTTGCCGGATGCCGCAGGAACGACGGCCCGGCGGACGGTTGGCTATGCCCGCAATGAATATCTGGTACAGGCACGCCGTACGGTACGCCGCGCGAAGGGTCTCGCTACTGTTGGGACGACCCTCTTCCACCAACGCAACGGACGTTCATTCGCATGATCGGTGCGCGCCATGTCTAGGCTGTCCTCCCCGCTCAACGCCGCCGGGGCCGCCTATCTCGAAGCGCTTCACGAGCGCTACCGCGAGGATCCGGATCAGGTGGACGTCAGCTGGCGCACCGTCTTCCAGGTCCTGGACGAGCTGGGCGCCCCCTCCTCCCCCGCCGGATGGGCCGACCCATCGGCCGATCCGGCGGCGCTGCTGCGCGAGGCGATCCGGGAGCGCGGGCATCTGTCCGCCGACCTTGACCCGCTGCGCCGCGCGCCACCCCCGCCGACCCCCGCCGGGGAGGACGCCGAAACCGCCCGGCTGCGCCGCCTCTACGAAGGCACGCTGACGCTGGAGACCGCGCACATCGACGACGCGGACCTGCGGGCTTGGCTGCGCGACGCCTACGAGTCCACCGACGCCACCACCCCACCGCCGGACGCCCGGCAGCGCGCCTTCGCCCTGCTGACGGCGGCCGAGGAGTTCGAGCGGCTGCTGGGCGTCCGCTACCCCACCAAGAAGCGCTTCGGCGCCGAGGGGATGGAGACGCTGATCCCTCTGCTCGACCGCATCCTGGGCAGCGCCGCCGCCGCCGGGGTGACCGAGGTGCAGGTGGGCACCATGCACCGGGGCCGGCTCAGCCTGATGGCGAACGTGCTGGGCAAGCCCCTGGTCGAGCTGTTCGCCGGCATCAAGGGCATGCACCCCTTCCTGTCCGACCCGCCGGTCCCCGCCGACGTGCCCTACCACATGGGCATCGACGGCACGCTGACCTTCGGCGAGCGCACTTTGGCGCTGACCCTGTCGCCCAACCCGTCGCATCTGGAGGCGATCAACCCGGTCACGCTGGGCCGCGCCCGCGCCCGCCAGGATCTGGCCGGGGAGCCGAAACGCGTGCTCTGCGTGCTGCTGCACACCGACGCCAGCGTGATCGGCCAGGGCAGCGTGACCGAGGCCCTGCAACTGTCCGGCGTTCCCGGATTCAGCGTCGCCGGGACCATCCACATCGTCGTCAACAACCAGATCGGCTTCACCACCAACCCGGACGAGGCGCGGACCTCCCGCCACTGCACCGGCCTGTGGAAGGCGGTGGACAGCCCCATCCTGCACGTCAACGCCGACGATCCCGACGCGGCGCTGCGCGCCGCCGACCTCGCCGTCGCCTTCCGGCAGGAGCACGGGCGCGACGCGGTGATCGACCTCGTCGGCTACCGCCGCAACGGCCACAACGAGATCGACGAGCCGCGCTTCACCCAGCCGGTCGAGTACCGCGCCATCGACGCCCATCCGGGCGTGCGCGACCTCTACGCCAAGCGCTTGAGCGCCGACGGCCTGCTCGCCGCCGACGCGGCACCGGCACTGGCCGCCAAGCACAAGGCCCGCTTCCAGGAGGCGCTGGCCGCCGCCGCCGACCACCGGCCCAACCACGACGGCTTCCCGGCCGGGCGCTGGGCGCCCTTCGCCCCGACCGCCACGCCCCCGGCGGAGCCGAAGACCGGCCTGCCGCCCGACCGCCTGCGTGCCCTGCTCGCCAGCCTCGCCGCCATCCCGGACGGGCTGACGGTGGATCGCAAGGTCGAGCGCGTCGTCCGCCAGCGCGCCGAGGGCGATCTGGTCTGGGCGACCGGCGAGGCGCTGGCCATCGCCACCCTGCTGGCCGAGGGCACGCCGGTCCGCCTGACCGGGCAGGACGTGACGCGCGGCGCCTTTTCGCACCGCCACTTCGCCCTGACCGACACGGCGAGCGGCCGACGCCACGTCAGCCTGAACAACCTTGGCGTGCCGCAGGCCCGCTTCGACGTGGTCAACAGCCCGCTGTCGGAACACGCGGTGCTCGGCTTCGAATACGGCTACAGCCTGGAACGGCCCGACGCGCTGGTGATCTGGGAGGCGCAGTTCGGCGATTTCGCCAACGGCGCGCAGATCGTCATCGACCAGTTCCTCGCCAGCGCCGAGGATAAGTGGCGCCAGCCCTCCGGCCTCGTCCTGCTCCTGCCGCACGGGCTGGAGGGCCAGGGACCGGAGCATTCCTCCGCCCGGCCGGAGCGCTTCCTGCAGATGGCGGCGCGCGACAACATGCAGATCGCGCACCCCTCCACCCCAGCCAACTGCTTCCACCTGCTGCGCCGGCAGATCCACCGGGCGGTCCGCAAGCCGCTGGTGGTGCTCAGCCCAAAGACGTTGCTGCGCCTGCCCGCCGCCGTCTCGCCGCTGGAGGAGTTCGCGCTCGGCACGGCGTTCCGCCCGGTGATCGTCACCGGCGGCGAGGATGCCGACGTCCGCACTCTCCTGCTGTGCAGCGGCAAGCTGGCCTACGAGCTGGAACGAGAACGCGCCGCGCGCGGCGCCGACGACGTGGCGGTGGTCCGGCTGGAGATGCTGTATCCGCTCCCGGCGGCCGAGCTGTCGGCGTTGTTCCACCGCTGGCCCGGCGCCCGTTGCGTCTGGGTGCAGGAGGAACCGCGCAACCTCGGCGCCTGGGGCTTCCTCGACCGACGGCTGGAGGCATTGCGCGAAGCGGCGGGTGCCCCGCACCCGCGCGTCGCCTGCGTCGCCCGCGACGAGGCCGGCTCCCCCGCTGGCAGCTTCCACGGCGACCACGACGCCGACCAGCGCCACATCGTGGAGCAGGCGTTTGCCGGGGCGGTCGCGGCTGCCACTCCGGCGCCTCGCCTTGCGGTGGGAGCAGCCGAATGATGCATGATGGCCTGAACCTCTCCACATACAACCCTCTCCCCCCTGGGGAGAGGGTGGCCCGCAGGGCCGGTGAGGGGGCGTTACGCCCGGCAGGGCGGAAAAGACTCGCGTCCGTGCTTGGTTCCGTCAGCCGGTCATCATGCATCCCCCTCACCCAACCCTCTCCCCGGAGGGGAGAGGGCTACAAGGCGGCAAGAACCAACACCCGAGGAAACGCGAAGGCGACGCCATGACCACGACCCTGTCCGACACCCCCTCCCTCCTGCTCCCCGACCTGCTGGCCACGACGACGGCGGCGCTCGTCGCGGTGACGCGACTGACCGAGGCCGCCGAGCGGGGCGTCATGGCGCTCGTCGCGCCGGACGGCAAGCCGGACGCCGCCCTGCTCGACCGCCATCAAGTCGCGGCGCACGGCTTCGCCTGGGTCGCCACCTACGCCGAGGCGTTGCGCCAGATGCAGGGCTGGGCCGAACGGCTCGACCGCGCCGGCCGGCTGGGCGAGCTGGAATCCGCCATCCTCCAGGCGGCCTTCGGCGAATACCTCGCCCAGCTCGACGGCGGCCTCGCCATGAGCCAGGGCGAGATCGTCCGCCCCGCCGATTTCGGCCTGTCGGACGAGGACCGCGCCGCTTTCCGCAGCACCGCCGTCGCCCGGCTGATCGCTGCCGGCAACGCGTCCGCCCTGCGCCTGCGCATCGCCGAGCTGCTGACCGACGCCCTGCACGGCGGTGGCTTCGGCGAGAGCGCGCTGGAGGACGAGTCCCTTGACATGGTGCGCGAGCAGTTCCGCCGCTTCGTCGCCGACGCGGTCGCGCCTTATGCCCACGAGTGGCACCTGAAGGACGAGCTGATCCCCATCGATGTCCTGAACCGGATGGCCGAGATGGGCGTCTTCGGCCTGACCATCCCGGAGGAGGACGGCGGGCTCGGCATGGGCAAGCTCGCCATGTGCGTGGTGACGGAGGAGCTGTCGCGCGGCTACATCGGCGTCGGCTCGCTCGGCACCCGCGCGGAGATCGCCGCCGAGCTGATCCGCTCCGGCGGCACGGCCGAACAGAAGGAGCGCTGGCTGCCCCGCATCGCGTCGGGCGAGATCCTGCCGACCGCCGTCTTCACCGAGCCCAACACCGGCTCCGACCTGGGTTCCCTGCGGACCCGAGCGGTGCTGGAGGGCGGTACCTACCGCGTCACCGGCAACAAGACCTGGATCACCCACGCCGCGCGGTCGGATCTGATGACGCTGCTGGTCCGCACCGACGCGAACGCGCCCGGCTATCGAGGCCTGTCCATGCTGCTGGCCGAGAAGCCGCGCGGAACCGAGGACACCCCCTTCCCCGCCGACGGCATGACCGGCGGCGAGATCCGCGTTCTGGGTTATCGCGGCATGAAGGAGTACGAGCTGGGCTTCGACGGCTTCGAGGTCCCCGCCGGCAACCTGCTGGGCGGCGTCGAGGGCCAGGGCTTCAAGCAGTTGATGGCGACCTTCGAATCCGCCCGCGTGCAGACCGCCGCCCGCGCGGTCGGCGTCGCGCAGAACGCCATGGAACTGGGCCTGCGCTACGCCCAGGAGCGCGTGCAGTTCGGCAAGCCGCTGGCCGCCTTCCCGCGCGTCGCCGGCAAGCTGGCCTGGATGGCGGTGGAGACGATGGTGGCCCGCCAGCTCACCTATTTCGCCGCCCGCGAGAAGGACAGCGAGCGGCGCTGCGACATCGAGGCCGGCATGGCCAAGCTGCTGGCCGCCCGCGTCGCGTGGTCGAACGCCGACAACGCGGTGCAGATCCACGGCGGCAACGGTTACGCCGAGGAATACCCGATCAGCCGCGTGCTGTGCGACGCCCGCATCCTGAACATCTTCGAGGGCGCCGCCGAAATCCAGGCCCAGGTCGTCGCGCGCGGTCTTCTCGGCCGCCGCAACTGACCGCCACGCTCGCCCTTGGAATCATATTCCCGTACTCTGCGCGGCTCGGGAACAACGCCACGGGCGAGACTGGTCTTCCATGGAACTTCTGGAACTGCGGTATTTCGTGCAGGTCGCCGACCTCGGCAGCTTCTCCAAGGCGTCGGTCAAGCTGGGCATCACCCAGCCGGCGCTGAGCCGTCAGGTGCAGAAGCTGGAGCACGAACTGCGCACCAGCCTGTTCTACCGCCATGGACGCGGCGTCTCGCTGACCCAGCCGGGGCGCAAGCTCTACGACGTGGTGCGCCATCTTCTGGGCGCGCTCGCCGAGATCAAGGAGGAGATCCAGGACCAGTCCGAACGCCTGACCGGCAGCGTGACCCTGGGCCTGCCTCCGTCGATCTGCGCCACGCTGGGCGCCCCGCTCGCCCGGCGCTTCCACGAGAACTACCCCGACGCGACGCTGCGCATCCACGAGGTGTTCAGCGGCACCCTGCTGGAATGGGTGGAGAGCGGGCGGCTCGATCTGGCCGTGCTCTACGACGCCCGGCGCGGGCGCAGCATGCTGTCCTCGCCGCTGCTGGTCGAGAACCTGATGCTGATCCAGTCGGCCAAGGACGCCGAAGGCAACGAAAGCGGCATCGTCGACGACGGCCCGGTCCCCGTCGCGATGCTGGGCGACCTGACGCTGGTGCTTCCGGGATTGGAGAACGGTCTGCGCCGGGTGGTGGACGCCGCCGTGCGCCGCGCCGACATCGACCTCCAGGTCGACATGGAGATCGATTCCGTCACCGCCATCAAGCAGTTGGTCGAGGAGGGCATGGGCTCCACCATCCTGCCCTTCGGCGCCGTCCACCGCGAGGTGCGGCAGGGCCGGCTGATCGCCCGCGAGATCGATTCCAAGGACATGCACGCCATGCTCGTCACCGCGACGCCGCTGCACCAGCCGGTGTCGAAGGCGACGCGCGCCCTGCTGCGCCTGATCCACGCCGAGGTGGCGAAATGCGTCGCCAACGGCGTGCTGAAAGGCAAGGTCGTTGCCCACACCGGCACGACGGAGCCGGTGGCCTGAGGCTCGGCGGCAAGCGCTGATAGCAGCTATGACGGATGGTCCATAGCACGAGCGGTCCGGCGCGACCTAAAGTCCTCCCACCAACCGATAACCCCCTGGGGAGGAACCGAGAATGACGAAGCGCCTGGACGGCAAAGTGGCCCTGATCACCGGGGCCGCGCAGGGGCTGGGCCTCGCCATGGCCGAAACCTTCGTGCGCGAGGGCGCCCGCGTCGCCGTGGTGGACATCAACGGCGACGCCGCCCAGTCGGTCGCCAAGAGCTTGGGCGACAACGCCATCGGCATCGCCGCCAACGTCACCAGGACGGCCGACGTCGAGATGACCATCGCGGCCACGGTAGAGAAGTTCGGCCGCCTCGACATTCTGGTCAACAACGCCGGCTCGACCCACGCCAACGGCCCGTTCGAGGACGTGACCGAGGAGGAGTTCGACCGCGTCTTCGCCCTCAACGTGAAGTCGATCTACCTCTACGCCAAGGCCGTGGTCGGCCAGATGCGCGCGCAACAGTCGGGCGTGATCCTGAACCTCGGCTCCACCGCCGGCCTGCGCCCGCGCCCCGGCTTGGTCTGGTACAACGCCACCAAGGGTGCCGTTCACAACATCACCAAGTCGCTGGCCCTGGAGCTGGCCCCCGACCACATCCGCGTCTGCGCGCTGGCCCCGGTCGCCACCGAGACGCCGCTGCTCTCCACTTTCATGGGCGGCGACACGCCGGAGAAGCGCGCCCGCATGATGGGCATCGTCCCGCTCGGCCGCCTCGGCAAGCCGAGCGACGTGGCGAACGCCGCGCTCTACCTCGCCTCCGACGAGGCCGAGTTCATGACCGGCGTGGTGCTTGAGATCGACGGCGGCCGCTGCGTGTAAAACGCCCTCTCCTCCAGGCCAATCCCCTCTCCCCCCTGGGGAGAGGGTTAGGGTGAGGGGGAGGCAGCGCGTGATGAACGGGGATGACAGGCGCGCCAGCGTGACGTGTGGCGTGTCGCCATGCATCCCCCTCACCCCGACCCTCTCCCCAGGGGGGAGAGGGAGAAGAATGGATTCTCCCCCATGTCCCAGCTCCTGTCCGACCTGCGCGTGATCGAGGTGTCGGCCTTCATCGCGGCGCCGCTCGGCGGCATGACGCTGGCGCAGCTCGGCGCCGACGTGATCCGCATCGACCCCATCGGCGGCAACATCGACTACCGCCGCTGGCCGGTCAGCGACGCCAACGGGACCAGCCTCTACTGGACCGCGCTGAACAAGGGCAAACGCTCGGTGACGCTGGCGCTCGACACCCAGCAGGGGCGGGAGATCGCCCAGGCCATCATCACCGCGTCGGGCGAGAACGCCGGCATTCTGCTGAGCAACCTGCCGGCCAGCGGCTGGATGGGCTACGACGCGCTGTCCGCCAAGCGCGACGACCTGATCATGCTGCGGCTGACCGGCAACCCGGACGGCTCGGCGGCGGTGGACTACACCGTCAACTGCGCCAGCGGCTTCCCGATGGCGACCGGGCGCGGGGGCGAGCCGGTCAACCATGTGCTGCCGGCCTGGGACGTGGCCGCCGGGCTGTATCTCGCCACCGGCCTGCTCGCCGCCGAGCGGCACCGCCGCCGCACCGGCAAGGGCCAGGAGGTGACGGTGGCGCTGGCCGACGTGATGCTGGCGACGGTCGGCAACCTCGGCTACTTCGCCGACGTCCGGGTCAACGGCGCGGTGCGCCAACCCATCGGCAACGACCTGTACGGCGCCTACGGCCACGACTTCCCCACCAAGGAAGGGCGGCGCGCGATGGCGGTCGCCATCTCCAACCGGCAATGGCGGGCGCTGGGCAAGGCGACCGGGCTGGCCGACAAGCTGGCGATGATCGGCCCGCTGATGGGCGTGGACATGGACGACGAGGGCGGGCGCTTCCAGGCGCGCGACGCCATCTCCGCCGTGCTGGCCCCGTGGTTCGCGGCCCGCACGCTGGCGGAGGTCGAGGCCGCCTTCGCCGGATCGGGCGTGCTGTGGGGCCCTTACCGCGACTTCGGGCAACTGGTGGCCGAGGATCCGCGCTGCACCACCGCCAACCCGCTGTTCCGCGAGATCGACCAGCCGGGGGTCGGGCCGCTGCTGGTGCCGGGCTCGCCACTGAGCTTCCCCGCGCTGGGCGAGCGCGCCGACCACCGCCCGGCCCCGACCCTGGGCCAGGACACCGATGCGGTGCTGGGCGACCTGCTGGGTTTGTCCTCGGCGGAGATCGGCAGGCTGCACGACGAGAAGGTGGTGGGCTGACCTCGCCTCAGTGGGTTTCGTGCAGGCAGTGGGCGTGGTCGGCCAGCACCTCGATCACGTGGCAGGTCCGCACCTGCCCCTGCCCGCACTGCGCCACCATCTCCCGCACCTCCTCCTGAAGCGCCTGGAGGCGGACAATCTTGGATTCGATGTCGGCCAGATGCGCCTGCGCCAGGGCATCGGCCTCGTGACAGGACTGGCCGGGGTCGTCGGTCAGGGTCAGCAACTGCCGGATCGCCTCCACCTCGAAGCCCAGGTCGCGGGCGTGGCGGATGAAGCGCAGGCGCTTCACCATGGCGTCGTCGTAGAGGCGGCGGTTACTGTCCGTGCGCGGCGCCTCCGGCAGCAGGCCGATGCTCTCATAGTAGCGGATGGTCGGGATCTTCACCCCGGTCCGGGTGGCGAGCGCGCCGATGCTCAGGTTCTTCATCGCGTCGAAAATCCCTCTTGATCCTCCAGTCACTGGAGAATGTACGGTCGTGTCTCGACTGAGACAAGGAGCCCGCCATGGCCGCGACCGACACCGGCGTCGAATCCCCCCACACCCGCACCCGCTACCGCGTGACCGGCATGGACTGCGGGTCCTGCGCCGCCAAGGTCGAGACGGCCCTGAAGCGGGTGGAGGGCGTCCACGCGGTCGCCGTGTCGGTGCCGGCCGGGACCGTCACCGTGACCCATGAGCCTTCCGTCGCCGCCAAGGCCGTCACCCAGCCCATGGCCGCGCTCGGTTACGGCGTCGGGCCGGGCGAGAGCCTGGGCGGTGCCGGGACCGCGCCGGAAAGCGCCAAAAGCGGGTGCTGCGCGCATGGGAATCACGACGCCCACGGCGGCCATGGCGAGCCCGAGCACAACCACGGCCATGGGCATGACCACAGCCACGGCGATGCCCTGGACGGCGCCTCCTGGTGGACGGGGCCGAAGGCGCGCCTGACCATCGCCTCGGGCGTGGCGCTGGCCCTGGCCTACGCGTTGGGTCTGGCCGTACCGGCGGCGGAGCCCTGGGCCTTCCCGCTCGCCATGCTGGTCGGTCTGGTGCCCACGGCGCGGCGGGCCTTCGCGGCGGCGCGGAGCGGCACACCCTTTTCCATCGAGACGCTGATGACCATCGCCGCCATCGGCGCCGTCGTCATCGGCGCCGCCGAGGAGGCGGCGATGGTCGTCTTCCTGTTCCTGGTCGGCGAGTTGCTGGAAGGTCTGGCCGCCGGCCGGGCGCGAGCCAACATCCGAGGCCTCACCAAGCTGGTGCCCGACACCGCCCTGCTGGAGCGCGGCGGGCAGGAAGCCGGGGGGCAAGCCACCGAGACCGTCCCGGCCACGAGCCTGACGGTCGGGTCGGTGATCCTGGTCCGCCCCGGCGACCGCGTCGCGGCCGACGGCGTGATCCTGTCCGGCAGCAGCGCGCTCGACGAGGCGCCCGTCACCGGCGAAAGCGTTCCCAAGCGCAAAAGCGAGGGCGACTCCGTCTTCGCCGGCACGATCAACGCCGATGGCGCGCTGCGCGTGCGGGTGGCCAGCGCCGCGCGCGACAACACCATCGCGCGGGTCGTCCGTCTGGTCGAGGAGGCGCAGGAGAGCAAGGCCCCGACCGAGCGCTTCATCGACCGCTTCTCCCGCTACTACACGCCGGGGGTGGTGGCGCTGGCGACGCTGGTCGCGGTTCTGCCGCCTCTGATGGCCGGCGCTTCCTGGGACGCGTGGATCTACAAGGGCCTCGCCATCCTGCTGATCGGCTGCCCCTGCGCCCTGGTGATCTCGACTCCGGCAGCCATCGCCGCCGGCCTATCGAACGGAGCCCGGCAGGGGCTGTTGTTGAAGGGCGGCGCCGCGCTGGAGGTTCTGGCCCGCATCACCACCGTGGCCTTCGACAAGACCGGCACCCTGACCGAGGGCAAGCCGAAGGTGACCGACGTCGTCGCCTTCGACGCTTCCCGAACCGAGGCCGACATCCTGGGCCTCGCCGCCGCGCTGGAAAGCGGGTCGAGCCACCCGCTGGCCAAGGCGATCCTCGCCGCCGCGTCGGAGCGCGCCGTGCCGGTCCCGGCCGCGACCGGGATGACCGCGCTCGCCGGCAAGGGGGTGGGCGGCACGGTGGACGGGCGCGCGGTGACGCTCACCTCGCCGCAGACCGCCGGCCCGCTCGACGCGGCGCAAGCCGAGCGCGTCGCCGCCCTGAACGGGGCCGGGAAGACGGTGTCGGTGCTGCTGGTGGACGGACGGCCGGCCGGGCTGCTGGCGATGCGCGACGAACTCCGCGCCGACGCCGCGAGCGGGGTCGCCGCGCTGCAGGCCATCGGCATCCGTTCGTTCATGCTGACCGGTGACAACGCCCGCACGGCGCAGGCCGCCGCCGGGGCGCTCGGCATCCCCGCCCACGCCGAACTGCTGCCGGAGGACAAGCAGCGCATCGTCCGCGACCTCCAGGCGCGCGGCGAGCGGGTGGCGAAGGTGGGCGACGGCATCAACGACGCGCCGGCCCTGGCGGCGGCCGACATCGGCATCGCCATGGGCGGCGGCACCGACGTGGCGCTGGAGACGGCGGACGCGGCGGCGCTGCACGGCCGGGTCGGCGACGTGGCGGCGATGGTCGCCCTGTCGCGGCGGACGATGGCCAACATCCGGCAGAACATCGCCGTGGCGCTGGGGCTGAAGGCGGTGTTCCTGGTGACGACCATCCTCGGCGTCACCGGGCTATGGCCGGCGATCCTGGCCGACACCGGGGCGACCGTGCTGGTCACCGCCAACGCCCTGCGGCTGCTGTCGGCGCGCCACCGCGCATGAAAAAAGGGCACGCCGCGACCGAATCGCGGCGTGCCCTTTCCCATTCCGGATGCCGCATCCGCCCCAAAACCGGGACGGACGCGGCGCCCGGTGTCGATCAGCCGCGAACCAGCGGCTTGTACTTGATGCGGTGCGGCTGGTCGGCGTCCGCGCCCAGGCGGCGCTTCTTGTCCGCCTCGTAGTCCTGGAAGTTGCCTTCGAACCATTCGACGTGGCTGTCGCCCTCGAAGGCCAGGATGTGGGTGGCGATGCGGTCGAGGAACCAGCGATCGTGGCTGATGACCACGGCGCAGCCGGCGAAGCTCTCCAGCGCGTCTTCCAGGGCGCGCAGCGTGTCGACGTCGAGATCGTTGGTCGGTTCGTCGAGCAGCAGGACGTTCGCGCCGGACTTCAGCATCTTGGCGAGGTGGACGCGGTTGCGCTCACCGCCCGACAACTGGCCGACCTTCTTCTGCTGGTCCGGCCCCCGGA
Organism: Azospirillum doebereinerae; assembly: GCF_003989665.1. GTDB lineage: Bacteria > Pseudomonadota > Alphaproteobacteria > Azospirillales > Azospirillaceae > Azospirillum > Azospirillum doebereinerae. The sequence continues at coordinate 21,575 of NZ_RZIJ01000043.1, forward strand.
AGTTGAAGCTGGAGACGTAGGCGCGGCTCGGCATGGTCTTCTTGCCCAGCTCGACCAGATCCAGCCCGTCGGAGATCTCCTCCCAGACGTTCTTCTTCGGGTTCAGCGAATCGCGGCTCTGGTCGACGTAGCCCAGCTTCACCGTGTCGCCGACGCGGAAGGTGCCGGCGTCCGGCCCGTCCTGCCCGGTGATCATGCGGAACAGCGTGGTCTTGCCGGCGCCGTTCGGGCCGATCACGCCGACGATGCCGCCCGGCGGCAGCCGGAAGGACAACCCGTCGATCAGCAGGCGTTCGCCGAAGCCCTTGGCGATGTTCTCGGCCTCGATGACCACGTTGCCCAGGCGCGGCGGCACCGGGATGACGATCTTGGTCTCGCCGGCCGTCTCCTTGCCGCTCTCCGCCAGCATGGTCTCGTAGGCGGAGATGCGGGCCTTGCTCTTGGCCTGACGGGCGCGCGGGGACTGGCGGATCCATTCCAGCTCGGTGGCGAGCTGCTTCTGGCGCGATTCCTCCTGGCGGCCTTCCTGCTCCAGGCGCTTCTGCTTCTGCTCCAGCCAGGACGAGTAGTTGCCCTCGTAGGGGATTCCCGATCCACGGTCGAGTTCGAGAATCCAGCCGGTCACGTTGTCCAGGAAGTAGCGGTCGTGGGTGACCAGGACGACGGTGCCCTTGTAATCCTCAAGGTGCTTCTGGAGCCACGCCACGGACTCGGCGTCCAGATGGTTGGTCGGCTCGTCGAGCAGCAGCAGGTCGGGCTTTTCCAGCAGCAGCTTGCACAGCGCCACGCGGCGCTTCTCGCCGCCCGACAGCTTCTCGACGCTGGACTCGCCCGGGGGGCAGCGCAGCGCGTCCATGGCGATCTCGACCGTGCGGTCCAGATCCCAGGCGTCGGCGTGGTCGATCTTCTCCTGAAGATCGGCCTGCTCGGTCAGCAGCGCGTCGAAATCGGCGTCGGGGTCGGCCATCATGTTCGACACTTCGTTGAAGCGGTCGATCAGGGCCTTGGTGTCGGCCAGAGCCTCCAGGACGTTTTCCTGAACGTTCTTGGTCGGGTCGAGTTGGGGTTCCTGCGGCAGGTAGCCGACCTTGGCGCCTTCGGCGGCCCAGGCCTCGCCGGAGTAGTCCTTGTCGATTCCGGCCATGATCTTGAGCAGCGTCGATTTACCGGCGCCGTTGACGCCGAGGACGCCGATCTTCACGCCCGGCAGGAACGAGAGCCAAACGCTGTCGAGGGTCTTCTTGCCGCCAGGATAGACCTTGGTCAGGTCCTTCATGACGTAAACATACTGATAGGACGCCATGCGCCGCTCCGACCTTCTGCACCGGGTAAGAAAATAAAGCGCCGCCGAACGGCGCCACTTCGCTAGCATCAGGTTTTAGCGCATAAGGGCGCCCGACGAAACCATGTTGAACCTGGGGAAAGGTGGGGGACAGCCGGTGGTCGAAATCTACGTGGACGCCGACGCCTGCCCGGTGAAGGCCGAAATCTACAAGGTCGCCGGCCGCACCGGCTGCAAGGTGTGGATCGTCGCCAACAGCCCGCTGCGGCTGCCCACCGACTGCGTGTCGGAGCTGGTGGTGGTCAGCGACGGCTTCGACGCCGCCGACGACTGGATCGCCGAGCGGGCCGGGGCGACCGACGTCGTGGTGACCGCCGACATCCAGCTGGCCGACCGCTGCGTGAAGCACAACGCCGTGGTGATCGGCCCGACCGGACGGCCCTTCACCCCCGACAGCATCGGTTCGGCGCTGGCGACCCGCGCGTTGATGCAGGATCTGCGCGACATGGGCGTGGTCGGCGGCGGCAACGCCCCGATGAGCCAGCAGGACAAGTCCAAGTTCCTGCAGACGCTCGACCAGGCCGTCCAGGCTCTGAAGGCCGGACGGCGGCCGAAGTTCCGGTAGGGACTGCGGTCAGACCCGCACGACCTTTCCGGGGTTCATGATGTTCTTGGGGTCGAGCGCCAGCTTGATCTCGCCCATCACCGCGTAGGCGTCGCCGGCCTCCTGCTCCAGGAAGGCCATCTTGCCGTAGCCGATGCCGTGCTCCCCGGTGCAGGTGCCGCCCATCGCCAGCGCGCGCGCCACCATCTTGTCGTTCAGGCGCTGGGCCTCGGCCATCTCCTCGGGCTTGTCGGGGTCGATGACGTAGACGAGGTGGAAGTTGCCGTCGCCGACATGGCCGACCATCGGGGCCAGCATGTTGGACTCGGCCAGATCCTTCTTGGTCTCCAGGATGCAGTCGGCCAGCCGCGAGATCGGCACGCAGACGTCGGTCGGCCAGCCCTTCGAGCCCGGCCGCAGGGCCAGCGCCGCGTAGTAGCCGTCGTGCCGCGCCTGCCACAGCTTGGAGCGGTCCTCGGCCCTGGTCGCCCAGGCGAATTCCACGCCGCCATGCTCCAACGCGATGGCCGCCGCCATCTCCGCCTGCTCCTTCACCCCGGCCTCGGTGCCGTGGAACTCGAAGAACAGGGTCGGGGCGACCGCGTAGTCCAGCTTGGAATACTTGTTCACCGCGTCCATCTGGACCTCGTCCAGCAGCTCGATGCGGGCGATGGGGATGCCGGTCTGGATGGTCTGGATGACCGTGTTCACCGCGCCGTGGATGTCGTTGAAGGCGCAGACCGCCGAGGAGACCGCCTCCGGGATGCCGTAGAGCTTCAGCGTCACCTCGGTGACGATGCCGAGCGTGCCTTCCGATCCCACGAACAGCCGGGTCAGGTCGTAGCCGGCGGCCGATTTGCGCGCCCGCCCGCCGGTCTTGATGATACGCCCGTCGGCCAGCACCACGGTCAGCCCCAGCACGTTCTCGCGCATCGTGCCGTAGCGCACCGCGTTGGTGCCGCTGGCCCGCGTCGCCGTCATGCCGCCGAGCGAGGCGTCGGCGCCGGGATCGATGGGGAAGAACAGGCCGGTGTCGCGCAGATGCTCGTTCAGCCGCTTGCGGGTGACGCCGGCCTGGACGGTGACGTCCAAATCCTCCGGGCTGACGCGCAGGATGGCGTTCATGCCCGACAGGTCGATGGTGATGCCGCCGGACACCGCCGCGATGCCGCCCTCCAGCGAGGTGCCGGTGCCGAACGGGATGATCGGCAGGTCGTGCTTGGCGCAGATCGTCACGATCGCGCTGACCTCCTCGGTGGTCTGGGCGAAGGCGACCCCGTCCGGCGGGAAGGCGGCGTGGTAGGATTCGTCCTTGCCGTGGTGGTCGCGCACCGGGCCGGAGGTGCTGAACCGCTCGCCGAGCAGGGCCGTCAGCTCGGCCCGGGCCTCCTCGGTCAGGGCCGCGCGCGGGCGGGTGGTGGCGATGGCGGTCATGGGCGTTGCTCTCCCCGGTCGGTGTTCGTTTGGATGGTTCATTCGTATGACCAAGGACGCTAGCGGGTCCGGCAAGCTCTTGGCAAGACGGGCAAAGCGCAGGGGTGGGATGCCGGCATGTCGGACGCAGGCCGCGTTGAGCCCCCTCGGCCGGACCGTTGGACAAGCCCGGTCCGCTCGTCAGCGTTGGCCGAAGCCGGTGAGGGGGAGCGGAAGAGATTTCTTGCCGAGCCAGTTTTCCCAGCAAGGCAAGAGCAAGCGATCAGATTGCACGGGACGTGAGACCGTGAATGGAACGCACGGCCGTGGGATGATCCGACCACCCCCGGTGGAGGCCAGCCACCAGATCGGTTTGCGTGACGACGCCGATCAGGCATCCGCCGTCGTCGACCACGGGCATGTGATGCAGTCCGCCATCGGACATCAGCGGGACGAGCGTCGTGACCGGCGTGCCGCCAGACACCGTGGTGAATCCCGTGCCCATCATGTCGGCGGCGCGAGCCTCGGACCGCCGGCCGAACAGCCGGTGCGGAAGGCGTCTCAAGCCCCCACGGCGATTCCCCATCGCATGCGTCAGCAGATCGGCCTGGGTGACGACGCCGACGACCTTGCGCCGGGCGCCGAGAACGGGAACGGCGCTCAACCGATGCCGATGCATCAGGTCCCAGACCCGCCCCGGCGTGGCATCCGGCGCCACGCCGATCACGTCGCGCGACATGATGTCGGCGCAGGTGACGGTCCCGAAGCGCCGCTGGTGTCCGCGCAGCTCCGCCTCCCGGAACAGGGTGTCGAGATCGTCGCGGCTGATGTCGAGGAACTCGTTGTGCTCCTTCAGCACCGCATCCAAGTCGGCGGGGGTGAAGCCCAGCCGGTCTCCGGGCGGGGGATCGGCGGTGTCGTGGAGGGCGGCATGCTCCACCCGCATCGCGTGCGGGTAACGGCGTCGGGTGGCGTTGTTGAAGATCAGCGCGATGGCCAGCAGGATCAGCGCGTTCAGCCCGACCGGCAGCAGGACGTAGCGGAACCCCTCGGCCTGGATGGCCGGCCCGCCGAGCACGGCCATCAACGCCACGGCGCCGCCCGGCGGGTGGAGGCAGCGCAAGGCCATCATCGCCGCGATCGCGCCGCACACCGCCAGCGCGGCGGCCAGCGTTAGCGGTCCGACGCCGGCAAACCCAATGCCGGACGCCCCGATCCACTGGGCGCAGGCGACGCCGACCAGCGCCGCGACCACGTTCCCCCCCAGCACCGACCAGGGCTGCGCCAGCGGGCTGGCCGGCGCCGCGAAGAGCAGCACGGCGGACGCCCCCATCGGAGCGATCAGCAGGGGCAGGTCGCCCGCCGTCCCGACCATCGACCGGCAGACGATGCCGGTCGCCAGGATGCCGAGGAACGCCCCGCCGCAGCCACGCAGCCGTTCCACCCAATCCACGCCCAGCGGGGCGGGCATGAAGCTCCGGCACCAGCGGCCGGAACGCTCTGAGAACGACGTCATGGTGGGAAGAACGTTTACTGGGACTGGCTTTTCAGGAACGCAACGAGGTCGGCGCGCTGGGTGTCGTTCTTGATGCCCGCGAAGGCCATCTTGTTGCCGGGAAGGGCGGTCTTCGGATCCTTCAGATAGCCGTCGAGCCGCTGCTCGTCCCAAGAGAAATCGCCGTCCTTGAGGGCCGGGGAATAGTTGAAGCCGGCCGCGCTTCCAACCTTGCGGCCGACGACACCGTGCAGGTTCGGTCCGACCCGGTTGGGTCCGCCCGCCTCGACGCTGTGGCAGGCCTTGCATGTGTTGAACACCTTCTGCCCAGCCTCGGCATCGCCATCGGCGGCATGGGCGGTGCCGGAGACACTCCCCATGGAAACGGCACAAGCCAGGAGAAGCACGCGCAATGAAGTCACGACGACGTTCCTTTTGAGAATGATTGGCCACCGCCTCGGGACCGCCGGATTTCGGCTTGGTTGCTGGCAGCGATGGACCTGGAGGAACTTACGGTCGTCATGACGGCCGGCAAAACGAAACTATTCGATGGATGCCATCGGCAAATCCGAAGAAGGCGCGGTTTCCGGGTCGCCCGACAGGATCCTCCGCAGCCCCGTGAGCGCGGCGTCCACCACATCGGCGTCGGCCTCCACCGGATGGACGGCGTAGATGGGCAGGTTGAACGGGTGGGCCTCGGGCAGGATTTCGGCGATACCGGCGTCCACCAGCGGTTGGACGAGACCGCGTGGGAAATGGCCGGTTCCTCCGCACTGCTTCAGGTAATCCAGCCCCAACGTTCCCACGCCGATGGACAGCGGCGTCGTCTGCGCCTCCGGGTGGCGCAGGCGGATCTTCCGCCGGAAATCGTCGCTCCAGTCGATGTGGACGTAATCCCCGCCGCCCGACTCGCCGGGGATGCGCAGCAGCACCAGTTCCTCCTCGATCAGCAGGCTCACCGTCAGCCCCGGCGTGCTGCGCGGGGAGTACATCACGCCGAGGTCGAGCGTCCCTTCGCGCAAGCCTTGCAGCAGACCGTCGGGCAGACCGACCTCGCAGCGCAGGGCGATGTCGGCGGCGTTGCGGCGCATCCAGGGGATCCAGCGGTGCAGCAGGCGGTTCCACAGCCCGGCCTCGCCGCCGATGCGCAGCAGCGCGCGGTGTCCGGGCGGCAACGCCGCCTCCTGACGGGCCTGCTCCCACAGGCGCAGGATGGCGATGGCGTGACGCTGGAAGCGGAGGCCCTCGGCGGTCAGCGTCGTCCCGCTCTTGGTCCGCAGAAAGAGCCGGCAGCCGAGTTGCTCCTCCAACTGTCGGATGCGCGTGCTGACCGTCGACTGGGTGACGTGCAGCCGCTCCGCCGCCGCGACGAAGCTTCCCGCCGCCACGACCTCAAGAAAGCTGCGGGCCGTTTCCGTGTCCATCAACCGCCCTCGATCACCGTTGCCGATTCCATATGCCGGAAGGCACACCGGAACGCCCCACGGCGTCAAGAGCAGCAACGCCGCGCCCGACGACAGTGGACCTGCGGTTTTCCACTCCTTCTCTTACCTGGACTTTGCCCGTTCAGGCTGGAAAGCAAGCGGCTTGAATGAGGCGGTTGAGCACGATGTCGGGGCATTTTGCGATCCGCTTGGCGACGGCGACACGGTTCATGTGCTGTGGCGGAACGGCCAAGGCTGGCGAGCCTCAGGTCCTTTCGGAATCGCAACAATGACCTTTGATCGCGCTTTCGACTGCGTCGCCAGCGAGCCGAGCTTCTGGATCCACCCCTGATCCACCAATCTCCAAATTGGTCAAAATCCAGCTCGGTGCCGAGTGATACCGTTTCGAAGGAACCGCGCCGCCAGCCATTTGGACGGGAAGCAGCCCCTTTGGCTGGTGTAGGGACGGCGC
>NZ_RZIJ01000044.1 GCF_003989665.1 Azospirillum doebereinerae
GCGGGGTGGAGCAGCCCGGTAGCTCGTCAGGCTCATAACCTGAAGGCCGCAGGTTCAAATCCTGCCCCCGCAACCAAATCAAAAAGCCCTTGAAAGCAAAACGCTTTCAGGGGCTTTTTCGTGTTTGATCTTGACACGGAGACCCGTGTCTTTAGACCAGACCTCCTTGTCGGTCCGCAAGCCGCCTGTTCTTGCCAGCGTGACCGCAAACCCGCGATCCAGACAGGTTGACCAGACGTGCAGGACTACATCCGGAAAATTCTCGCGGCCCGTGTCTACGACGTTGCGATGGAAAGCCCGCTCGATGCCATGCCGCGCCTGTCGCAGCGCCTGGGATGCGCGGTCCGCGTCAAGCGGGAAGACCTTCAGCCGGTGTTCTCGTTCAAGCTGCGCGGCGCCTACAACAAGATGGCCGGGCTGGCGCGCGAGCAACTCGACAAGGGCGTGATCTGCGCCTCGGCCGGCAACCACGCCCAGGGCGTGGCCCTGGCCGCGCAGGCGTTGAAGGCGTCGGCGATCATCGTCATGCCGCGCACCACCCCGGACATCAAGATCCAGGCGGTCCGGAGCCGGGGCGGCGAGGTCGTGCTGCACGGCGAGAGCTTCGACGAGGCCTATGCCCACGCCCGCCAGCTCGAAGCCGAGCAGGGACTGACCTTCATCCACCCCTACGACGACCCCGACGTGATCGCCGGCCAGGGCACGGTCGGGATGGAGATCCTGCGCCAGCACCCCGACCCCATCGAGGCGGTGTTCGTGCCGGTCGGCGGCGGCGGGCTGGCCGCCGGGGTCGCCGTCTACATCAAGTTCCTGCGCCCCGACGTGAAGGTCATCGGCGTCGAGCCGGAGGAGGCGGCGAGCATGGCCGCCGCCATCGCGGCCGGCGACCGGGTCATCCTCAACCAAGTGGGCCTGTTCGCCGACGGCGTCGCCGTGCGGCAGGCGGGCGAGGAGACCTTCCGGCTGTGCCGCGACCTGCTCGACGGCGTGATCACCGTCGGAACCGACGAGATCTGCGCCGCCGTGAAGGATCTCTTCGAGGACACCCGCGCCATCGCCGAGCCGTCCGGCGCCGTCAGCCTCGCCGGGCTGAAGAAATACGCGGAGACGCGGACGGAAGCGGGGGCGGCGCCCGGCGGCGCCCTGATCGCGATCAACAGCGGCGCCAACATGAACTTCGACCGGCTCCGCCACATCGCGGAGCGGGCCGAGATCGGCGAGCATCGCGAGGCCCTGCTGGCCGTCACCATCCCGGAGAAGCCGGACAGCTACCGTGCCTTCATCCGGCTGCTGGGCACCCGCTCGATCACCGAGTTCAATTACCGCTACGCCGATCCCTCGGCCGCCCGCATCTTCGTCGGCGTCCGATTGTCCGACGGCGAGCGCGAGAAGGCGCAGATCATCGCGATGCTGCGCGGGAACGGCTATCCCGTGCTCGACATGAGCGACAACGAGATGGCCAAGCTGCACGTCCGCTACATGGTCGGCGGCCGGGTTCCGGGCTTGCAGGACGAGGTGATCCACCGCTTCCAGTTCCCCGAGCGCCCCGGCGCTTTGCTGAAGTTCCTCGACGGGCTGTCGGGCCACTGGAACATTTCGCTGTTCCACTACCGCAACCACGGGGCCGATTACGGGCGGGTGCTGGCCGGCATCCAGGTGCCGGTGGAGGAGCGGGCGCAGTTGAAGCGCAGCCTGGACGATCTCGGCTACCCGTACTGGGACGAGACCGACAACCCGGCCTATCGCGGCTTCCTCAGCGCCGGGCCGCAGCCGGAAGGAGGGATGGCGGACTGATCCGGCCCGCCATCCTCCGTCTTCAGCGGCGCAGGTGCATCTTGCCGACGCCGCCCAGCGCCTTGAACAGCTGCTGGAACTGGGTGAGGAACTGGTCCCAGCTGGCGCCCGAGGTCGCGGCGATGGCGGCGTGGATGTCGCCCAGCGTCGCCTTGCCGTCCGCCCGCGCCAGGATCGGGCCGGCCAGACGCGGCAGCGGGATCGGGATCAGGCTGCCCAGCAGCTCCACCTCCAGGCTGCCGCCGGGGGGCAGGCTCTTCGCCAGCGCCGGGCCGTCGAGGTCGCGCAGCACCGGTATCACCTCCGGCCCGTCCGGGCGGGCGACGGCGCCGTCGAGGTCGGCGGGGCGCAGCAGATAGGCGACGTGCTTGGTCATGCCGCCGGTCACCCGCTCGGTCCAGGCGGCGCGCTCCAGCCAGGACAGGCCCTCCAGCCGCTTCAGCAGGCGGGGATCCTTGATCCAGGTTGCCGGGTCGTAGCGCGCCGGGTCGATCAACGCGCCGATGGCCAGCCCGGCGCTCTCCGCCAGTTCGGCCAGTTCGCCGACGCTGTAGGGGCGGTCGCTGGAGTGCAGCAACAGGTCGTAGAGGTTGGCGTCGGCCTGCCGGTGGTCGGTGACGAAGGGGTTGGCGAGCAGCCAGTTGGACGGGGGAAGCTGCTGCACCAGCCGGCGGGCCAGAGCCACCTTCTCCGCCGGGGGCAGGCCCTCGGTCATGGCGCGCAGCGCCGCCTGCATCGGGTAAACGCCGGTGCGGCCGAGCGGCGCGTAGACCATCAGACCGATGCCGCCGCCGGGCGCCAGGGCTCCGGCCAACGAGCGCAGCCCCGCCGCCGGGTCGTCCAGATGGTGCAGCACGCCGCAGCAGTCGATGTAGTCGAACGGCCCCAGCCCCTCCAACTCCAGCAGCGAGCCGCGCCGGAAGTCGATGTTGGTCAGGCCGCGCGCCTCGGCCCGCGCGCGGGCGACGGCTTGGCTGGCTTCCGACAGATCCAGATAGGTGACATGGCCCGCGTTGCCGGAATCGGCCAACTGCTGGGCGAGCATGATGGTGCCGTCGCCCGTGCCGCCGCCGGCCACCAGGACGCGCAGCGGCCGGTCGCGGTCGAGCCGCCCGCCGAAGACGTAGTGGACGACTTCGTCGAGATGGCTGGGCGAGCCGGTGACCAGCCGCTTCTTCTCGTCGGCCGGGTCGCGCGCCGGGTAGGGGTAGGCCTCGTACTGGGCGCGCAGGTCGTCGATGCTCATGGAAGGCTGCTCGGGCTTGGGGAGGACGGGTCGGGCGGACCTTACCACCGCACCCGTCCCCGGCTCTACCGCAGCGGCGCCGCGATGTGCGTCAACCACTCCTCCGGCGGAAGGTCGCGCGGGTTGTTGAGATACTCCTCGTAGGAGGGGCGCTCGGGGTCGGGCTTTTCGCCGCTCTGGGGAATCCAGGTGTCGTAGAACCACAGGTAGGTGGCCTGGAGGCCCGCGTACGGTCCCTTGTGGGTCAGGACGGCGTGGCGCCCGGCCGGGAGGTCCACGGTGACGGCGCCGCCGTCCGGAACGGCCGACGAATCCAGCGACAGGCCGGCGAAGGCGCGCAGCGACTCCGGCGCCACCACGCGCGGGTTGTCGTAATAGACGCCGAAGCAGCGGGTCTGCGGCCCGACCAGACCGTGCTCGCCGGCCCAGGCCATCAGCCGGTCGAAGGTGGCGCCGATCTGCTGGTAGGGGCCACGATGCTGGAAGCCGGTCAGGCGAAGCGCCGGCAAATCGCGGAGGACGACATCGGGCATGGGGGTGGACTCCTGTGGAAAAGCTCAACTCCGATGATGGCAATCCTACCGCGTCTTGCCCTTTTCCATCAGATGGCTTTTCGAATCGTAATGGCTTGGCTCCGGCCCCGGTTGCCCCCACCCCATCCCTCCCCCGCTGAGCGGGGGAGGGGGTAGGAGCCTTGTCGGCGTTCAGGAACGTTCCCCTCCCCCGCCCAGCGGGGAAGGCAGGGTGGGGGCAACCGCGCAGCCGCACCTCCGCAATCCGCCCCCGCCCATGAACGCCCTCTTGCGTCGCGGCGCCCTCGCGCGTATAAGGCGATCCTTCCACGGGCGGCGAGGCTGGACCGAGAGGCCCAGGGCATGCCCACCCGTCCGATGGAAGTCGACCCTATCCGATAGGAACCCAAAATGCCCAAGCTGAAGACCAAGAGCGGCGCCAAGAAGCGTTTCAAGGTGACCGCGTCCGGCAAGGTCCGCGCCCAGGCGGCGTTCAAGCGCCACTGCCTCGAGCAGAAGTCCCCGAGCATGAAGCGCAACGCGCGCGGCATGATGACCCTGTGCGACTCCAACGCCCGCACGGTGTTGAAGAACTGGCTGCGCAACGCCTGATACTGGTAAGGATCTGAACTCATGGCTCGTGTTAAGCGCGGCGTCACCACGCACGCCCGTCACCGCAAGATTCTGAAGCTCGCCAAGGGCTATCGGGGTCGCAATTCCAAGAACTTCCGCATTGCGATCGAGAAGGTCGAAAAGGCGCTTCGTTACGCCTACCGCGACCGTCGCAACAAGAAGCGCGATTTCCGCGCCCTGTGGATCCAGCGCATCAACGCCGGCGTCCGTCAGTACGGCCTGACCTACTCGCGCTTCATCAACGGCATCAAGCTCGCCGGCATCGAGATCGACCGCAAGGTCCTCTCCGATCTGGCCGCGCGCGAGCCGGAGGCCTTCAAGACCTTGGTGGATCAGGCCCAGGCCGCGCTCGCCTCCAAGGCCGCCGCGTAAGGCATTCGTGACCTAAGGTCACGGACGCTTCCACGAAGGCGCCAGTTGCAAGAGAAGGGAGCCGGGCCGCTGGGGCCGGCTCCCTTTTCGTTTTGCCCCTTATTTCTTCTCCTCGCTTGCCGGGAACCGCCATGCTCGACGCGCTGAAAGACGAACTTCTGTCGCTGGTCAACGCCGCCGCCGATCTGCCGGCGCTGGACGAGGTGCGCGTCAACGCGCTCGGCAAGAAGGGACGCATCACCGGTTTCATGAAGGAGCTGGGCGGGCTCAGCCCCGAGGAGCGCAAGGAGCGCGGCCAGGCGCTGAACGCCCTGAAGGACGAGATCGCCGCAGCCCTCGACGCCCGCAAGGCCGACCTCGCCAGCGCCCACATGAAGGCGCGGCTGGAGGCGGAGCGCCTGGACATCACCCTGCCGGTCCGCCCGGAGGCCGAGGGCCGCATCCACCCGATCACCCAGACCATGGACGAGATGGTCGCCATCTTCGCCGAAATGGGTTTCGCGGTGGCGGAAGGGCCGGACATCGAGGACGATTTCCACAACTTCACCGCCCTGAACTTCCCACCAGGCCACCCGGCGCGCGACATGCACGACACCTTCTATCTCCCCGACAACGGGGACAAGAAGATGCTGCTGCGCACCCACACCAGCCCGGTGCAGGTCCGCACCATGCTGAACCAGAAGCCGCCGATCCGCATCATCGCGCCGGGGCGGACCTACCGCTCCGACTACGACATGACCCACACCCCGATGTTCCACCAGATCGAGGGGCTGGTCATCGACGAGGCGACCAACATGGGGCACCTGAAGGGCTGCCTCGTGGAGTTCTGCCGCGCCTTCTTCGACGTGGACGACCTGCCGCTGCGCTTCCGCCCCAGCTTCTTCCCCTTCACCGAGCCCTCGGCGGAGGTCGACATCGGCTGCTCGCGCAAGGGCGGCGAGCTGAAGCTGGGGAATTACGGCGACTGGCTGGAGATCCTCGGCTGCGGCATGGTGCACCCCAACGTGCTGGAAGCCTGCGGCATCGACAGCACCAAGTACCAGGGCTTCGCCTTCGGCATGGGGGTGGAGCGCGTGGCGATGCTGAAATACGGCATCCCCGATTTGCGCACCTTCTTCGAGGCCGACCTGCGCTGGCTGAAGCATTACGGCTTCGTGCCGCTCGACATTCCCAACATCGCCCAAGGGCTGACGCGGTAAGGAGCCGGTTCCATGAAGTTCACGCTGTCCTGGCTGAAGGACCATCTGGATACCGGCGCCACGCTCGACCAGATCACCGAAAAGCTCACCGCCCTCGGGCTGGAGGTCGAAGGAATCCACGACCGCTCCAAGGAGTTGGCGCCCTTCCACGTCGCTTACGTCGTCTCGGCGGAGAAGCACCCCGACGCCGACAAGCTGCGCGTGCTGATGGTCGACACCGGCACCAAGACGCTCCAGGTCGTCTGCGGCGCGCCCAACGCGCGCGCCGGCATGAAGGGCGTCTTCGCGGCGGAGGGGGCCTACATCCCCGGCTCCGACATCACGCTGAAGAAGGGCGTCATCCGCGGCGTCGAGTCGAACGGCATGATGTGCTCCAAGCGCGAGCTGAAGCTCTCCGACGAGCATGACGGCATCATCGAGCTGCCGGACGACGCGCCGGTGGGGGCGAGCTTCGCCGACTACGCCGGGCTGAACGACCCGGTCATCGACATCAACCTCACCCCCGACCGCGCCGATTGCGCCGGGGTGCGCGGCATCGCCCGCGATCTCGCGGCGGCCGGGCTCGGCACGCTGAAGCCGCAGACCGAGGGCCGGCTGGACGCCACCCCGGTGGCCGGCTCCTTCCCCAGCCCGATCGGCGTGACCATCGAGGCGCCCGACGCCTGCCCGCTCTACGTCGGCCGCACCATCCGGGGCGTCAGGAACGGTCCGTCGCCGCAGTGGATGCAGGACAAGCTGACCGCCATCGGCCTGCGCCCGATCTCGGCGCTGGTGGACATCACCAACTACATCACCTTCGACCTGTCGCGGCCGCTGCACGTCTTCGACGCCGACAAGGTCAAGGGCGGCATCGTCGTGCGCATGGCGCGCGAGGGCGAGACGCTGGCCGCGCTGAACGGCAAGGAGTACGCGCTCGATCCCGCCATGACGGTCATCGCCGACCATGAGCGGGCCGAGGCGCTGGCCGGCATCGTCGGCGGCGAGCCGTCGGGCTGCACCGAATCGACCACCACCCTGTTCCTCGAAGCCGCGATCTTCGACACGGTCCGCACCGCGCAGACCGGCCGCCGGCTGGGCGTCGAGTCGGACGCGCGCTATCGCCTTGAGCGCGGCGTCGATCCGGCGGCGGTCGTCTCCGGTGTCGAGCGCGCCACCCGCCTGATCCTGGAGATCTGCGGCGGCGAGGCCTCGGAACTGGTGATCGCCGGCTCCGAGCCGCAATGGCGCCGCACGCTGACCCTGCGTCCCGGCCGGGTCAAGACCCTGGGCGGCGTCGATCTCGACCAGGACCGGCAGATCCGCATCCTGACCGACCTCGGCTTCACCATTGAGAGCGAGGACGACAACGGCTCCCTGCACGTCGGCGTCCCGTCCTGGCGCGCCGACGTCCACGGCGAGGCCGATCTGGTGGAGGAGGTGCTGCGCGTCCACGGCTTCGACGCCATTCCGGCGACGCCGCTGCCGCGCGAGACCGTGCTGACCCGCCCGGCCCTGACGCTCAAGCAGCGCCGGGTGGCGCAGGCCCGCCGCACGCTGGCGGCGCGCGGGTTGTCGGAGGCGGTGACGTGGTCGTTCCTGGCGTCGCCGGTCGCGGCGCTGTTCGGAGCCACCAACGAGGGGCTGCGGCTGGTCAACCCGATCAGCAGCGACCTCGACGTGATGCGCCCGTCCGTTCTGCCGAACCTGATCCAGGCCGCCGGCCGCAACGCCGACCGCGGCTACGCCGACGTGCGGCTGTTCGAGGTCGGCGCCGCCTTCCGCAGCCCCACCCCGGACGGGCAGGACACGGTCGCCGCCGGCATCCGCGCCGGCGCGGCGGTGCCGCGCCACTGGTCGGAGAAGGCGCGGGCCGTGGATCTCTACGACGCCAAGGCCGACGCGCTGGCGGTGCTGGAGGCGGCCGGCGCGCCGACCGCCAACCTGCAGGCCACCACCGACGCGCCGGGCTGGTACCACCCCGGCCGCTCGGGCGTGCTGCGGCTCGGCCCCACGGTGATGGCGCGTTTCGGCGAAATCCACCCGTCGGTGCTGGACACTCTGGGCGTCAAGGGGCCGGTCGTCGGCTTCGAGGTGCTGCTGGACGCCGTCCCGCTGCCCAAGAAGAAGGGCGGCACCGCCAAGCCGATGGTCCAGCTCTCCGCCTTCCAGCCGGTCGAGCGCGACTTCGCCTTCGTCGTGGGTCAGGAGGTCGAGGCCGACAAGATCCTGCGCGCGGTGAAGAGCGCCGACAAGGCGCTGGTCAAGGACGTCGCCGTGTTCGACGTCTACCAGGGGCCGGGCGTGGGCGAGGGGCGCAAGTCGGTCGCGGTCTCGGTCACCTACCAGCCGACCACCGCCACCCTGACCGACGAGGCCATCGAAGCGGTCGGGCAAAAGGTCGTCGCGGCCGTGATCAAGGCGACGGGCGGTAATCTCCGCACATAACTTTCTTTCGACAGGCCTTTTTAAAAAGAAGCCTCCGCCTCGGCGGGGGCTTCTTTTTATCAATCGCTTGGCCAATCAAGAGAACATGCATATGCAATTTTTCAGGATTGAGCGTTTCACCCACGAGTTTATAACTGAGGACTGGAGTATGTCTCTGTGTAAAAGAATCGGAAGATTAGCGACTCTTGATCAAGAGTTATCTTGATTTTGATGTGTTTTTGTAGGGCACTGCTCGAATAAGGATTATGTCACGGCAAAGGCACAGCCTTGAGGCCGATTGCTCATCTTCTCTTGCCTTAATCTAAAAGTTGCTGGATGGAGCGGGAAATCCAAGCCATGACCGGAACGATGGAAGACGGGGGGATGTGCGACGTGGACGATCAACCCAATGCCACGCCGCTGATCGTCGTGTTGGACGACGACCGGGCGATCGTCGAGGGCTTGTCGCTGCTGCTGGACAGTTGGGGTTTCGAGGTGGTGACGGCCTTGAGCCTCGCGGCGCTGGAGCAATCCCTGTCGACGCTGACCCGACCGCCGAGCCTGATCATCGCCGATCATTACCTGCCGGCCGGACGCACCGGGGCCGAAGCGGTGGAGCGGCTGCGCGGCTTCGCCGGAAAGCCGGTCCCGGCCATCATCCTGACCGGCGACACGACGCCGGAGCGGCAGGAGGAGGCCCAGGCGCTGGGCTGCATGTTGCTGCACAAACCGGTGCAGGTCGCCCCGTTGCGCGCGGCGGTGGAATTGCTGACACGCGGCTGAGCGCACGCTCTCCAGGACGCTGGGCGCCCCGCTCAGCCGGCCGGCAGCTCCGGCGCCACGGCCAGAAACGCCTCCACAACCACAGGATCGAAGCGCGTCCCCGATTGGCGGCGGATCTCGGCAACCGCGCCCTCATGCCCCAGCGCCGCGCGGTAGGGCCGTTCGCGGGTCATCGCGTCGTAGGCGTCGGCGACCGCGACGATCCGGGCGCCGACCGGGATGGCCGGTCCGGCCAGACCGTCGGGGTAGCCGGTGCCGTCCCAGTTCTCGTGATGGCGGCGCGCCACTTCGGCGCCCAGATGCAGATGGGTGTGCCCCTCCGTCAGGCGGCTGGCCCGGTCCAGCAGGTCGCCCCCGGCGACGGTGTGGCGCTGCATGGTGGCGCGCTCCGCCGCGTCCAGCGGGCCGGTCTTGCCCAGGATCGCCGGATCGACGCTGGCGTTGCCGACGTCGTGCAGCACCGCCGCGAGGCCGATGATCGCCAGGAAGGACTCGTCGATGTCCGTGGGAAAGCGGTGCGCCGCGTGCAGTTGCCGGGCGATCCGCTCCGCCACCGTGGCGATGCGGAGCGTGCGCGCGACGCGGGAATCGCCGTCCGTCGCGGCCGTCGCGGCATCCTCCACCGGGCCGGGCCGGTTCTCGGCGAGGTCGGCCAGCACCGCCAGGGTGCCTTGCTGCGCGCGGTGGAGTTGCTCGTAGAGGTGCAGATTGTCGAAGCCGACCGAGATCTTGCCGCAGAACACCTCGATCAGCTCGCGGTCCAGGTCGGACAACGGCCGGTCGGAGCGCAGGTAGACGACGTTCTCGCGGTTGTTGGGCGTGCGGATGTAGAGCGTGCAGTGGTCGGCGGAGTAATGGTGGTTGCGGCTTTCCAGGCAGGCGACCACCGCGCCCATCACGGCGGGCTCAACATGCTCGGTCGCCGATTCGTTGATCAGCGCCTCGAAGCGGCCCGACCCGGCCAGCACGTAGAGCCCGTCGCTCTGCCCGCCCAGGATCGGCCCGCGCTGCACGCAGAGGATCGCGTCGGGGCCGACGCCGAGCAGGCCGGAGAGTTGAGTCAACACCCCCGCCGCGAACAGCTTCATCGAGCGCGCCCGGAACAGCGAGGAGGATGCCTCGATGATCTTCTCCAGCCCCCGGCGGTTGGCCTCGATGGCCATGATGTCCTCGTAGGACCGCAGCGCCGCGACGGTGGTGGTGAAGAGCTGCTGGGCGGTGAGCTGCGTCTTCGCCTTGTAGTCGTTGATGTCGTAGTCGAGGATGACCGCCCGCTCCGGCGCCTGCCCCGGCTGGCCGGTGCGCAGGATGATGCGGACGTGGCGGTTCTTCAGCTCCTCGCGGATGTGGTGGACCAGCGTCAGCCCGGCGTCCTCGGTCTCCATCACCACGTCGAGCAGGATCATGGCGATGTCGCTCTCGCGCGCCAGGATCTCCCGCGCCTCCGCCGCCGAATGGGCGGAGATGAAGTGCGCCGGGCGTCCCTTGTAGGCGAAATCGGACAGCACGAGCTTGGTGATCGAATGGACCTCCGGCTCGTCGTCGACGATCAGCATCTTCCAGCGGTGGACGGTCTCGACGGTTCCGGCGGCGGACTCCGCCTCGTCCCGCTCGTCCAGGAAGAACAGGTCGTCGCCGTCGTCGTCGGGGGCGGGCAGGTCGGCGTTGGTCATCGCGGGATCGTCCGGGTCAGCGGGGCGGCCACCAATGGCCGTTGCGCAAGGGCCGCCACACAATGGCGATGAAAGCTTAACGAATATCAGAATGTGTCGAGTTCGATCACCGTGCAGTCGAGCCCGCGCTGCGCCAGGGTGCCGCAGGCGTTGTCCACCTGCAACCGCGTGAAGGGGCCGATGCCGACGTCGTAGAGCGTGCGGGCGCTCTTGAACACCGGCCAGACCATCGGCGGCAGGTCGCGGTAGGCGCTGCCGGGGCCGGCGGTGAACTGCTGCCAAGCGCGCAGCCCCTCGCCGTAGCTGACGTATTCGCCGAGCTTGGCGGCGTAGAGCATGCCCGGCTCGATCGGCGGCATGCCGGGCAGCGGGTAGGGCGCCACCACCCCGACCAGCCCGTCCACCGGCGCCGTCGCGCGGGTGCCCGCCGGCAGGGCCAGCGTCGCCTGCCCGTCGGCGACGCTGATGACGCCCAGCACGTCGCCCTTGCGCAGGGTGAAGCCGCGCCGCTTGCGGGTGTTGAGGAACTCGGTGGCGCTGACCGGCTTGGCGGCGACGACGTAGCCCTGGCCCGGCGCCTGCGCCGCCTTGTCCCAGGCCGCGCGCGGCACCACGGCGGCGCTGCGGGTGCTGGGGTTCGGCTCGGCCGGATTGCCAAGGGGGGCCTTGCCGGCGGCGGGCTTGGCCGGCTTCGGCCCCTCGCCGCCGACCGCCGGGCGGCCGGTGACCATCAGGGCCGGGTCCAGGCTGTCGGCGGGGACGTAGCCGATCGGCTGGCCGCCGATGGCGACCTCCGTCCAGAAGGTGCCGCGCGGCGTGCCCAGCGCGTTCAGCGCCTTGCCCTGCTTCAGGGTCATGACGATGCGGGCGTCCTCGTTGGGGCTGATCCGCACCTCGATGTCGCGGTTCAGCACCACCTCGCCGGTCAAGGGCGCGCCGATGGCGACCGGGCTCTGCGCCCGCGCGGGCAGGGCCGCCGGCAGGCACAACAGGGCGGCGGCCAGCAGGGAGGCCGGGATGGTCCAGCGTGTCGTCATCGCGCGGTTTCTCCCACCAGATCGTGGATGGCGTCGGCCAGCAGCCGCACGGGCTTGGGCAACTGGCCGGGCGCCCGGTGCAGGGCGATGTCGATGTCCGGCAAGGCCGGGAAGCCGTCCGCCTCGCCCAGCCGGCGCAGGCTGGGCGGAATCGTGCAGTCCTCCATCGCCGTCACCCCCAGCCCGCCGAGGATCGCGCCGTGCACCGCGACGACGCTCTTGCTGGTGAAGGCGACGCGCCAGTCGCGCCCCGTCCGCTCCAGCGCGGCGACGGCGAGGTCGCGCACCACGCAGCCCTTGGGAAACAACGCCAGCGGCAAAGGATCGCACAGCTCCACCGGCCGGACGGCGGGATCGTGCGGCGGCGCCACCCAACAGACCGGCTCGCGCCGCACCAGCTCGCCGGCCCGGTCGTCGGAGCGGCGGGTGACCAGGGCGAGGTCGTAGCGGCCCTTGTCGATCTCGGCGACCAGATCGGGGCTGTTGTCGCAGATCACCTCGACCATCACGTCGGGGTAGGCGGCGTTGAAGCGGGCCAGCACCTCGGGCAGCAGCATGGTGGCGTAGTCGTCGGGCGTGCCGATGCGGACGCTGGCGACGGTGGTGGTCCGGCGCATCAGCGACATCACCTCGTCGTTCAGGGTCAGCATGCGCCGGGCGTAGGCCAGCAGCACCTCGCCGTCGCGGGTCAGGCGGACGCCGTGGGTGTCGCGTTCGAACACCCGCTTGGCGACGGTGTCCTCCAGCCGGCGGACCTGCTGGCTGACCGCCGCCTGGGTGCGGCCCAGCCGCTCGCCCGCGCGGGTGAAGCTGAGCTGTTCGGCGACCGCGACGAAGGCGCGCAGCAGGTCGGTGTCGAGGTTGGCGGGCATGGGGATGGGGAACCGGAAGTTGCCTCCCATTCAAGCAGAGGCGACGGGCGGCCGCAACGGGCGGTCATCACGGATCGTGATGACCTCATAATGCCTATTCGTTTCCAGGGGAATGTGCGCGCGCCCATGTTCCGTCTCCAAGAGAGAGGACGACGAACATGCTGCTGTACAATGCCCTGGCCAGCGTGGTCCTGGAGGCCGCCCGCCTCGACCGGCCGTGTCCCAAGCCGGTCGCGGCGGCGGAGCCCAGGCCCTTCCGGCTCAGCCACAACCCGGTGCCGCCGGCCCCGCGCGCCGCGACTCCGGTCTCGACTCCAGTCTCAACTCCGGCCTCCCTGGCGCCGGTGCGGTTGTTCGGTCGCTTGCTCGTTGAGGAATGACCCCGCCCCATCGTATCGTTTCCCCTGCAACGACTGGGGGCGAGCGATGGCGAAGGTCTATGTCCTGTACACCGGCGGCACCATCGGGTGCGAACCCGACTCGCAAGGGGCGCTCGCCCCGATCCCCGGCCCGGCCTTCGAACGGCTCGTCCTGTCCATGCCCGGCCTGTCCGGCCACACGGTCGCCGATCATCCGGAGCTGGGCTGGACGATGGGCTGGCTCGACCGGACGCTCGACAGCGCGGCGATGACGCCGGCCGACTGGCTGCTCATCGCGCAGCGCATCCTGGACGTCTACGGGGACTACGACGGCTTCGTCGTGCTGCACGGCACCGACACCATGGCCTACACGGCCTCGGCGCTGTCCTTCCTGCTGCCCGGCCTGTCCAAGCCGGTGATCCTCGGTGGCTCGCAGGTGCCGCTGTCCTTCACGCTGAGCGACGCGCTGCCCAATCTGGTCGGCGCCCTGGTGCTGGCCGGGACGCTGGAGCTGCCGGAGGTCTGCGTCTATTTCGACACGCTGCTGCTGCGCGGCAACCGCGCGCGCAAGGTCGACGCCAACCGCTTCGCCGGCTTCGGCTCTCCCAATTTCCCGCCGCTGGCGACGGTGGGCAGTTTCGTCGCGGCGAACCGCGCGCTGTGGCTGCCGATGCCGGAGGAGGATTTCTCCCTCGCCGTGCCGGCCAACCTCGCCGCCCGCAAGCGGGCGCTGGCGACCAAGGCGACGGCGCTGGCCGAATTCTCCGTGGCGATGCTCTGGCTGCATCCGGGCCTCCGGGCCAGCACGGTGAAGGCCGTGCTGGCCGGCACCACCCCGCCGGTGAAGGGGCTGGTGCTGCTGGCCTTCGGCGAGGGCAACGGCCCGACCGACCCGGAATTCCTGGCGGCGCTGTCCGACGCCAACCGGAAGGGGGTCATCGTGATGGACAACACCCAGGCCCAGGGCGGCTCCGTCCTGCCCGGCGCCTACGCCACCGGGCTGGGGGCGGTCGGCGCGGTCGGCGCCTACGACCTGACGCCCGAGGCGTCCTTCGCCAAGCTGGTCTGCCTGATCGCCTCCGGCCTCGGCCCGGACGCCGTCAAGGCGCTGATGGCCGAGGCGCTGGCTGGCGAGCTGACCGTCGGCGGCGCCTGACCGCGACGGTCCGTTACTGCCCCGTGCCCGGCGCGGTTCCCGTGGAGCTGCCGGACCCGACGCCCGGCTGGCCGTAGCGTGCGAACTGATCGACCGCGGCCGGGTCGTGCATGATGACGACGCTGTCGCCGCGCCGCTCGAAATCGGAGGCGTGGAGCATCACCGGACGGTCGCTGTTCGGCACCTTCAGGGCGATGACCGGCCGGCCGTCGGAACCGCTGGTGACGTCCTGGATGGTGCCGGCGACCGGACCGCCGTGGCGGTGGACCACCTGCTTGCCGATCAGGTCGCGCGAGGGGGTGAGTTCGCGGGCGCCGGTGTCCATCGTGCCGTTGGCGACGGCCTCGGCCTTCCCGGCGGGCGTGGCGGTCGTCTGCGCCTGACCCGGCACCGCGGCGGCCATCAGGAGGAGCGCCGGAACGGCGGCGGCGAAAAGCGTGCGCATGTCATGCTCCCTTGTCGGTCGGATGGGGGGCGCCGCACGGCGGCTGGCCCTTTGCCAAGGCATAGACACGCCAAAGTCCGATTCGTTGCAGGGGCGGAGTCGTTTTCCCTTGCGGCGCGGTGGTCCGGAGAGGGCGCTGAGCGGATGTGCGTGAGTTCGGCTGAGCATGCCCCCACCCTAACCCTCCCCCGCTGGGCGGGGGAGGGGACTGCCGCTGAACATCGACAAGCATCCTGCCTCCTCCCCTGCCCAGCGGGGGAGGAATGAGGTGGGGGCACTCGTAGCAGGATGTGCACAATCTGCTTAGACTTGGCTTTTCCCCTCCAGAGAGGGGGATGCCGCACGTCTTAAAAACTTGAAAGCAGGCGATCAGCCACGGTTCCGGTTTCGCGGACCGCCATGACCGACCGGCTTTGTCTTGAGTTCGCCGAGCCCGTGTGCTTGGAAATAATCGGCGAGCGCCGCCGTGACCACGCCCTGTATCGATCCTCGCGCGGCATCGCCGCCCATTTTCAGCGCGAGCGCGTGCTCGTGCACGGTTTTCCAGTCGTCGCGTTCAAGCTTGATGGTCAGAGAGACGGGTTTGTCGGACATGCGCGAAACATGCCCTGCGTAACTGCGCAAATCAATTCATTTGCTATCTAACTATTTAGCTTATTAGCGAATAAGCTTTTACAATTTTCAATCAATTACGTAATTGATGATTAGCGACTTCAGATGCTAAAAGTAGCGGCGAACGATGCAGGAGACGTTGCATGGTAAGCCGCGCTTTGACCCTCGACGGGACGCCCGTCGCGCTCAGGCTGGAACCGATCTACTGGGAACTGCTCCAGGCGCGCAGCGCGCGGGACGGCCTGCCGGTGGAGCGCTACGTGGAACGGAACGCACCCACCCGCCACCCCGACGATCTGGCCCGCTGGGTCCGGACGACCTGCGTCAACGATCTGCGGGAGCGGGTCGCGACGATTCAGCAAAAGCTCGACCGGGCGTGACGGCACGGGCGCCCTCCTCCAAAGCGGACGAGGACGCCGTGCCGGCCTTTTACCGGATCAGCGGCGCGGTCCGGTCTTGTGCGTCTCGACCTCGGTCTTGCGGACCGTGTCGCGGACGGTCTCCTTGCGCTGCTGCGAGTTCTTGGTGATCTCGACCTCGCCGATCAGGCGGGCGGCCTTGCGGATTTCGGCCTCCTCGGAGACGCCGGTCACCTCGATCGTCTTTTCCTGGAACGCGGTCTCGGCCTCCTGGGGGCTCAGGTCGCGGTCGACCTCGCGGCGGCGGGCCTGCACGGTCTCCTCTGTCAGGGTGACGGTCTGCTGGACCGGACGCTCGGTGACCTTGGTGGTGGCGCGGATGCCGCTGGTGACGGCCGTCTTCGCCACGCCCATGGTTTCCTCGACTTCCGGCAGGACGAGCGTGTCCGTTTCCGGGTTTTCGAAGACGTCGGTGCCTTGCGCGCCGTTGTCGGTCATCGCCTCGGTGACCGCGTCGGTCTGGTCGGCCGAGACCAGGGCGGAGACGATCAGCGCCCCGCGTTCGAGCGCGCCGGTCAGGGCCTTGATGTCCTTGTCCTCGATCTCAAGACCGGAGAGGGCGTAGCGCAGATCCTCCGCCGAAGCTTTGGAACCGGACTCGAAGACGCGGACGTCCGCCTTCTGGCCGCCAAGCGCGAGGATTGCCTTGTGGGCCTTCGACGCGGCGTTCGATTCGGTGAAAAGGCCGATGATGGTCGTCATGGGTGTTCTCCTGAGGGCGGGGGCCGGCGTCGGAATGGCGCGGCTGTCGTTCGATTGGGGAGGGGCCGGTTGGGGAGGGTCCGGTCGAGGGATGGCCGGTCGGTTGGTGACGGTGCCGTCGGCGGACACGTCCTCGACGACCACCTGCTCCCGGCGCACGGGAACGGCGGTCCGCAGGGGACGGGTCGATTCGCTCCGCGTCACGCGGATCTCCTCGACGAGGCGGAGCCGCGTCTCGATGACGGCGACCTCCTCGATGATCGGGATCACCGTCGTGTCGCCTTCCTGGCGCTCGGGCACGGGCTGGTCGATCCAGCGGCCGATCGGAACGCGCTCCACGGTGACGTCCTGGACGGTCACCGTCTCGTCGATGTCCTGAAAGGTCTCCTGCACCGTCTTGCGCACCCGCACCCCGCCGGAGGCGCGGACGGTCTTGTGGACGGTGACGTGTTCTTCGGCGAGAGGAACGATCACCCGTTCCTCGGTCGGTCCGGTTTCCATGATTGTCCCGCGAGATGGTTTGGGAAAAGTCCAACGGGGCAGGGCGCCGGAGCGTCCGCTTCCCTGCATCCACAACAGGGGTTTTTCAACTTCATCTCGCAGGTGCGAATAAAAAAGATTCCGGAAATTGCCGGAAATAATGCGTTTGTGTACCAATAATGACGGTTTTCGGGGTAGGGCGGGGAAAAACGCGCCCGGATCGGGGTAAGGCTTTCGCACGTGCGAAGACCAACCGAATTCTGGGATTTAGCCCTGAAACGCGAAAGGCCGGGCGTAAGCCCGGCCTCGTCACGATGCGGCGATGCGGTCGAAGAAGGAGTTTTTACTCGTCGCCCATCTTGAGCGCGGCGATGAAGGCGCTCTGCGGGATCTCCACTTGGCCGAACTGGCGCATGCGCTTCTTGCCTTCCTTCTGCTTGTCCAGCAGCTTGCGCTTGCGGCTGATGTCGCCGCCGTAGCACTTGGCGAGCACGTCCTTGCGCATGGCGCTGATGCTCTCGCGGGCGATGACCTTGCCGCCGATGGCGGCCTGCACGGCGATCTTGAACAGCTGGCGCGGGATCAGCTCCTTCAGGCGTTCGCACATCATGCGGCCGCGGCGCTCCGACTGGCCGCGGTGGACGATCATCGACAGGGCATCGACCGGCTCGGCGTTCACCAGGATCGCCAGCTTGACAAGGTCGCCTTCCTCGTAGCTGTCCATCTGGTAGTCGAAGCTGGCGTAGCCCCGGCTGATCGACTTCAGCCGGTCGTAGAAGTCGAACACCACCTCGTTCAGCGGCAGGCGGTAGACCAGCATGGCGCGGGCGCCGGCGTAGGTCAGCTCGATCTGCTGGCCCCGGCGCTCGGTGCAGAGCTGGAGGATGCCGCCGAGATACTCGTCGGGCAGCATGATGGTGGCCTTGATCCACGGCTCCTCGATGTGGTCGATCCTCACCACGTCGGGCATGTCGGCCGGGTTGTGCAGGTCCTGCACCGACCCGTCGTTCATGGTCAGCTTGTAGACCACCGATGGCGCGGTGGTGATGAGGTCGAGGTTGAACTCGCGCTCCAGCCGCTCCTGGATGATCTCCAGATGCAGCAGACCGAGGAAGCCGCAGCGGAAGCCGAAGCCCAGCGCCGCCGAGGTCTCGGCCTCGTAATGGAAGCTGGCGTCGTTCAGCTTGAGCTTGCCCAGGGAATCGCGCAGCCGCTCGAAGTCGGCGGCGTCCACCGGGAACAGGCCGCACCACACCACGGGGACCGAGGGCTTGAAGCCGGCCAGCGGCTCGGCGGCCGGCTTGCGCTCTTCGGTGATGGTGTCGCCGACCTTGGTCTGGGTGATGTCCTTGATGGCCGCCGTGATGAAGCCCATCTCGCCGGGCCGCAGCTCGCCGGTCAGCAGGGCCTTGGGCGTGAAGACGCCGACGCGCTCCACGTCGTGGGCGCTGCCCGCCGCCATGAAGCGGACCTTCTGGTTCACCTTGAGGACGCCGTCCACCACGCGCACCAGAATGACGACGCCGAGGTAGGGGTCGTACCAGGAATCGACCAGCAGCGCCTTCAGCGGCGCGTCGGCGTCGCCCTTGGGCGGCGGCAGGCGCTTGACGACGGCCTCCAGCACGGCGGCGATGTTCAGGCCGGTCTTGGCCGAGATCTCGACGGCGTCGGAAGCGTCCAGGCCGATCACGTCCTCGATCTGCTGCTTGATCCGCTCGGGCTCGGCGGCGGGCAGGTCGATCTTGTTGAGGACCGGGATGATCTCGTGGCTGTTGTCGATCGCCTGGTAGACGTTGGCCAGCGTCTGCGCCTCAACCCCCTGGGAGGCGTCGACCACCAGGATCGAGCCCTCGCAGGCTGACAACGACCGGCTGACCTCGTAGGCGAAATCGACGTGGCCGGGGGTGTCCATCAGGTTGAGCGTGTACTGCTTGCCGTCCTCGGCCTTGTAGAGCAGGCGGACGGTCTGGGCCTTGATGGTGATCCCGCGCTCGCGCTCGATGTCCATGCTGTCGAGTACCTGCTCGCGCATCTCGCGCGCGTCGAGGCCGCCGCATTGCTGGATCAGCCGATCGGCGAGCGTCGACTTGCCGTGGTCGATGTGCGCGATGATCGAGAAATTGCGGATGTGCGAGAGGTCAGTCATCGGGGCCCGGGACTTTAGAGTTTGCCGGGGAACATAGGGCGGACGGGGGATGGGCGCAACGCTGGTGTTCTGGGCGGGGGGCGCAATGTCGGATCGGAAGCGCACAGTAAGACACGGATGAACACGGATATCCACGGATGAACACGGATTTTGCCCATCCATGAGCTGGCGAAGCCCGCATCCGTGTTCATCCGTGTCTTACTGCGCGCCTGTCGGAGTTGCCGCCTTTCTCAATCCCTGCCGGCGATGCTCCGGTACAGCTCCATGTACTCCTCCGCCGGCCCGCTCCAGCCGAAGTCCCTCGTCATCGCTCGCCGCTGCATGGCCTGCCAGCGCTCCGGCTTGCGGTAGAGGTTCATCGCCCGGCGCAGCGACCACAGCAGCTCCTGGGCGCTGGCGTTGACGAACTGGAAGCCGGTGGCGCTGCCGTCGTTGGCGGCGGCCGGGTTGGCGTCGATCACCGTGTCGGCCAGCCCGCCGGTGCGGCGGACCAGCGGCAGGGTGCCGTACTTCAGCGCGTACATCTGCGTCAGGCCGCAGGGCTCCGAGCGCGACGGCACCAGGAACAGGTCGGAGCCGGCCTGGATGCGGTGGGACAGCGGCTCGTCGTAGCCGATGCGGACGCCGACCGAGTGCGGGTGCCATTGCGCGAGGTGGCGGAAGCCGGCCTCGCTGGCCGGATCGCCGCTGCCCAGCACCACCAGCTGCCCGCCCCAGGCGACCCATTGCGCCGCGGCCTCCAGCACGAGGTCGAGGCCCTTGTGCCAGGTCAGCCGGCTGACCACGGCGGCCAGCGGCGCGTCGGGGCGGCGCTCCAGACCGAAGGCGGATTGCAGGTCGGCCTTGCAGGCGTCCTTCCCACCCAGGTCGTCGGGGGTGTAGCGGGCGGCGATGTGCGGGTCGCGGGACGGATCCCAGATGCCGTAATCCACCCCGTTCAGGATGCCCGACAGGTCGTCGGAGCGGGTGGCGAGCAGCCCTTGCAGGCCGGTTCCGTGCTCGGGGGTCTGGATCTCGTGGGCGTAGGTCGGGCTGACCGTGGTCAGGCGGTCGGCGTAGTAGCAGCCGGCCTTCAGGTAGCCGATCTGCCCATAGAACTCCACGCCGTCGACCCGGAACGCGGTGGACGGCAGGCCGAGGTCGCCCATCATCCAGGCGCCGACCAGCCCCTGATAGGCGATGTTGTGGATGGTCAGCACCGTGCCGGGGCGGAAGGGGCCGGCGAAGCGGTCGGGGCGCAGCGCGAGGTAGGCGGGGATCAGCCCGGCCTGCCAGTCGTGGCCGTGCAGCACGTCGGGGCGCCACCAGGGGTCGTAGCTGTTCTCCGCCGCGAAGCCGGCGGCGGCCCAGGCGAGCGCCGCGAAGCGGAGCGCGTTGTCCGGCCAGTCCTGCCCGTCCGGCCCCAGATAGGGGTTGCCCGGCCGGTTGTAAAGCGACGGCGCGTCGAGCGCGTAGGCCAGCACCCCGTCCGCCGTGCGGCCGATCAGCAGGCGGGCGCGGTCGCAGCCCGGCAGGTCGGTGATCAGGTCGCCGACCTCGTGCAGGTTCGACAACCCGTTCAGCACGGCCGGGTAGCCGGGCAGCAGCAGGCGGACGTCGGCCCCGGCGGCGTTCAGCGCCGGGGGCAGGGCGGCGGACACGTCGGCCAGCCCCCCCGTCTTGACCAACGGGTAGCATTCGGACGTTGCGTAGAGGACGCGCATCGGGGAGGCACTCGGCGGCAAGGAGGGGGCGGAAGGCACAGCCCTTATAGCGTCATTCCCGCGCGCGGCGGGAATGACGGGACGACGCAGGCGGGGAAGGAGGCCGGCCTCAGTCCTTGGGCAGCTTGTCGATCATCTCGCTGGTGATCAGGCAGACGCCGCCCTCGCTGCGGTGGAAGCGCTTGGCGTCCAGCTCCGGATCCTCGCCGACCACCAGCCCGTTGGGGATGGTGACGCCGCGGTCGATGACGACCTTCTTCAGGCGGCAATGGCGGCCAATGTCGCATTCCGGCAGGACCACCGCCTCGTACAGCTCGCTGTAGGAATTGACGCGCACCGAGCTGAACAGCAGCGAGCGCCGCACCGTCGAGCCGGAGATGATGCAGCCGCCCGACACCAGGCTGTCCACCGCCATGCCGCGCCGGTTCTCGTCGTCGAAGACGAATTTGGCGGGGGGAAGCTGCTCCTGGTAGGTGAAGATAGGCCAGTCGCGGTTGTACATGTTCAACTGCGGCGTGACGTGGCAGAGGTCGAGGTTGGCCTCCCAATAGGCGTCGATGGTGCCGACGTCGCGCCAGTAGGGGGCGTCGTCCGGGGCGTCGATCACCGCGCTGTCGGCGTAGTTGTGCGCCATGATGCGGGCGCCGCTCTTGACCAGATGCGGGATGATGTCCTTGCCGAAGTCGCGGCTCGACCCCGGCGTCGCCACGTCGCGCTCCAACTGCTCGTAGAGGAACTGGGCGTTGAAGACATAGATGCCCATGCTGGCCAGCGCCACGTCGGGCTTGCCCGGCATGGCCGGCGGGTCGGCCGGCTTCTCGACGAAGTCGATGATGCGGCGCTCCTCGTCGATGTGCATGACGCCGAAGGCCGAGGCTTGGTCGCGCGGGACCTCGACACAGGGCACCGTCACGTCGGCCTTGCGGGCGATGTGGTCGAGCAGCAGCGCGCCGTAATCCATCTTGTAGATGTGGTCGCCGGCCAGGATCAGGACGTATTCCGGCTCGTGGTCGCGCAGGATGTCGAGGTTCTGGTACACCGCGTCGGCAGTGCCCTGGTACCACTCGGTTTCGTTGATGCGCTGCTGGGCCGGCAGCAGGTCGCAGAACTCGTTCATCTCGCCGCGGAAGAAGTTCCAGCCGCGCTGCAGGTGGCGCAGCAGGCTGTGCGACTTGTACTGCGTGATCACGCCGATGCGGCGGAAGCCGGAGTTGACGCAATTCGACAGCGCGAAGTCGATGATGCGGAACTTGCCGCCGAAATAGGTCGCCGGCTTGGCCCGCCGGTCGGTCAGCTGCTTGAGACGGCTGCCCCGTCCGCCGGCCAGCACCAGCGCCACCGCGCGGCGCGGCGCCAGACGCAAATCCCGTTTGTCGAGCATGGCCGTCACTCCCCTTACCCCTACGTCTTGATGCGGTTCTTGGTGCCACGGAAGGTGTGCGAACGTTCCGGTGGAAGGCGAAGACGGTGCCACATCTCGCGGGCTCGGCCAATAGGCGCAGCGGACGGTGCGGCATAGTTCCGCCAAGGGCGCGGTCCTAGGCCGAATGGGGGCCGAACGGCCTCGCGAGGCATGACGATGCGCAAGGGTGCGGCGCACACAATGCCTATTTTTGCGCCACCTGCATCAAACGGAGCCAGAAGCCGCCTCGCCGTATCGCTTCGACAGCATTTCAAGGATCGAAAGCCCGAAAATTGCTTTCGATCGGCAGGGTTCGGACCTGCCTTCTTTATGGGCAAAACACCGGTCCGACTCGAAAGGGGTTGCCCGTTCGGACCCCCTTGCCTCCGACAACCCTGACGATTCCCCGCCGTTTTCGGCTGGCACGCTTCTTGTAGAGGTTGGGGCGTCCTTGGTCCCGTCCGCCGCCCCGTCTTTGCCGGGGACGGGGCGACCGGGACGGGGTCGCCCCTCGCGGCGTCCATCCGGCAAGCCTACGGCACCGGATCGGCCGCGACGGGCGGGAGCGATTTTGAAGAAATGAGGAGCCTCGATGAACCGTCTGTTCCTTCTGGCCGCACCCATGATGGCGGTTGCCCTGGGCCTGGTGGCCGGCATGCCCACCGACGCCCTCGCCCAGGATGCGGCCGCCGCTGCGGCGACGCCGGCGCCGACGCTCAGCCCCGGCGACACCGCCTGGATGCTGATGTCGACGGTCCTGGTCCTGTTCATGACGATTCCCGGCCTGGCCCTGTTCTACGGCGGCATGGTCCGTAAGATGAACGTGCTGGCCACGGTCATGCAGAGCTTCGCGATCTGCTGCCTCGTGTCGATCCTGTGGATCGTCGCCGGCTACAGCATCGCCTTCACCGAAGGAACCCCGTATTTCGGCGGCCTCAGCAAGATGCTGCTGAACGGGCTGACCAAGGACAGCCTGTCGGGCGTGATCCCGGAGACGGTCTTCATCACCTTCCAGATGACCTTCGCGATCATCACCCCGGCCCTGATCGCCGGCGCCTTCGCCGACCGCATGAAGTTCTCGTCCCTGCTGGTCTTCACGGCGATCTGGTCGCTGGCCGTCTACGCGCCGATCACCCACTGGGTGTGGGGCCCCGGCGGCTACCTGATGGGCGACGGCGTGCTGGACTACGCCGGCGGCACCGTCGTGCACATCAACGCGGGCGTGGCCGGCCTGGTCGCCGCGCTGGTGCTCGGCAAGCGCAAGGGCTACCCGAAGGAGAACTTCGCGCCCCACAACCTGGTGCTGAGCCTCGTCGGCGCGGCCATGCTGTGGGTGGGCTGGTTCGGCTTCAACGCCGGTTCGGCCGCCGCCGCCGACGGCCGTGCGGGCATGGCCATGCTGGTCACGCAGATCGCCGCCGCCTCCGCCGCGATGAGCTGGATGTTCGCGGAGTGGGTCATCAAGGGCAAGCCGTCGATCCTCGGCATCATCTCGGGCGCCGTCGGCGGCCTGGTCGCCATCACCCCGGCCTCGGGCTTCGTCGGCCCGATGGGCGCGCTGGTCATCGGCGTGGTCGCCGGCGTGGTCTGCTACTGGGGCGCCACCGGCCTGAAGCGCACGCTGGGCTATGACGACTCGCTGGACGCGTTCGGCGTGCACGGCATCGGCGGCATCGTCGGCGCCGTCCTGACCGGCGTCTTCGCCCAGGAAGCCATCGGCGGCACCGCCGGTCTCCTGGAAGGCAACGCCGCCCAGGTCGTGACGCAGCTCTACGGCATCGGCGCCACGGTCCTGTACTCGGGCGTCGCCACCTTCATCCTGCTGAAGGTCATCGACGTGGTGATGGGCCTGCGCGTCGACGAGGACGTCGAGCGCGACGGCCTGGACCTCGCCCTGCACGGCGAGAGCATCCACTAAGGACGGCGGGAGGCCTTATACCGGCTTCCACGCGACGCACGAAGGGCCGCCGGGGCTTTCCCCGGCGGCCCTTCGCCGTTTCCGGGTATCGGTTCCATCCAGCGTTGTGGCGGGTGCCGGGATCGTCCCCGATGGGATGTGCGGCCGGTTTGACAGGCGGGCCGTATTTTAGTAAATTCGAGTTGCCGTTATCGCTCTGGCGGAGCCTTGCCCGAGCGCCGTCCGTGCCGATGGGGAGTGGCCGCCATGGGTATTTCCGTACCGAACATTTCGAACGCGAACTTTTCACAGTTCAAGGGCAAGACCGACAAGGTCGCGCCCAGCGGAACCAACGCGGCCTATCAATCCTTCTCGGTCTCCAAGGCGACCGAGTTCAATTTCAAGATCAACAACACCTTCACCGACGTTCAAATTCTCGACCAGTCGAACAAGGTCGTCGCCCAGATCAAGTCCCAGACCGACGTGGCGGACACTAGCGCGCGGCTGGGGCCGGGCACCTACACGGCGGTGATTTCCCAGGCCAACAAGGCGGCCGGGGTGCGCGACTACTCGCTCGACGTCTCGGAAAAGAAGAACGTCCTGATGACGTCCGGCGGCGCGGTGCTGAGCGCCACGGCACAGCCTCCGGCGAACGGCGATTCCGGCGTGCAGAAACATACCTTCAACGTCGTCCAGGGCGGCACCTTCACCGCCAACATGACGCTTCCCAATTCGCGCTGGGCGCTGATGGGCAAGGACGGCAAAGTGGTCGCGTCCAGCGAGACCACCACCCCGGACGAGCAGGTCGATTTCTTCAAGAAGCCCACCTACAAGATCGAGCCGGGCGAGTACCAGATGATCATCGTCCCGTCGTCCAAGCTGGCAGCCGCAACGCCGTTCCAGATGAGCTTCGTGCCACGCGACCCGACGCTGCAAGCGGCGGGCACGAACCAGGAAAGCGCGATTTCCAAGACGCTGCGGGAGCGCGAGGCGCGTCTCCAGCAATGGGCGGCGCAAGGCTCCTCGACCTCCACCTCGGCTTGACCCGGCGTTCGGCTGGGCGCTCGCCGTCGCCCGACCGGGCTTCGGGACGCCCAAGCCGGAAAAGCGGTGCGCGGGCCTTGCGCCGGGTGGGGCGGGTTGCGCTATGCTTGGCGCCATGGACTTCACCGACGCTCAGCTTCACCGCTATTCCCGCCACATCGTCCTGCCGGAAGTCGGCGGGATCGGGCAGGAACGGCTCCTGCGATCCAAGGTGCTGGTGGTGGGCGCCGGGGGGCTGGGCGCGCCCCTGCTGCTCTATCTGGCCGCCGCCGGGGTCGGCACCATCGGTGTCATCGACGACGACACGGTCGATTTGTCCAACCTGCAACGCCAGGTCATCCACGACGAATCCTCCCTCGGCCAGCCGAAGGTGGAGAGCGCCGCCGCCCGCATCCACGCCCTGAACCCGGACGTGCGGGTCGAGGCCCACAGGACCCGGCTGACCCGCGACAACGCGCTGGAGCTGATCGGGCGCTACGACCTCGTCGCCGACGGGTCGGACAATTTCGCCACGCGTTTCCTGCTGAACGACGCCTGCTTCTTCGCGAGGAAGCCGCTGGTGTCGGCGGCGATCCTGCGCTTCGACGGGCAACTGAGCTGCTTCAAGGCGCATCTGGGTCCCCCGCACCCCTGCTACCGCTGCCTGTTCCCGGAACCGCCGCCCAAGGGCATGGTGCCGTCCTGCTCCGAGGGCGGGGTGCTGGGGGCGCTGGCCGGCTTCGTCGGCTCGCTCCAGGCGACCGAGGTGCTGAAGGAACTGCTGGGGCTGGGCGAGAGCCTGTCGGGCAGCCTGCTGCTGATGGACACGCTGCACGCCTCCTTCCAGCGCATCGGCGTGAAGCGGGATCCCGACTGTCCGCTCTGCGGCGACCACCCGACGATCCACGACCTTTCCGCCCATTGACCCCGCCCATTGATTTTGCCATCGAGCGTCCGAGGACGACGACCATGCCCCCATCCGAGACGCCGGCCGCTCCTTCGATCTCCGGCCTCGCCATCGTGCTGTTCGCCGGCGGCTTCGACCGGGTCCATTACGCGTTGGTGATGGCGAGCGCGGCGGCGGCCACCAACCGCCCCGTCACCCTGTTCTTCACCGGCCGGGCGTTGCGCGCGCTGCTCCAGCCGGAGGAGCCGGGCACGCTGGGCTGGCACGCGCTCGACCCCGCCGACGACGGCAGCGCGCCGGCGGAGCGCGACCGTTTCTTCGCCGCCAACGGCGTCGCCACCTTCGAGGAGTTGCTGGAGGCCTGCGTCCTGATGGGCGTGACGGTGATGGCTTGCGAGATGGGGTTGCGGGCGCTCGGCCTGCCGGCCGGCGTGGCGCTGCGGGCGGACGTGCCGGTGACCGGCGGCGGCGTCGTCACCTTCCTCAACGAGGCGCCGAAGGGCGCTTCCACCCTGTTCGTGTGATCCCCCGATGACCGCTTCCGACTCCGACGACGGCAACGCCGCCATCCTCGACCTCGCCAACCGCTTCGAGGCCATCGCCGCCGACGGGTTCGAGGGCAAGCCCTACCGGGACGCGCTGGCCGCTCTCGCCGGGCGGGTGCGGGCGCGGGCGGGGGTGGCGCCGCGCGTGGCCCACGCGCTGGGGATCATGATCCGGCTGATCGGCGAGAGCGACCCGACCAGCCGTTTCGCCGCCAAGACCGCGATCCTGGACGAGGCCATCGCGATGCTGGCCGAGGAGTGAGCCGGCGCCCTGAGTGACGCGCGGGGCAGCCATGCGTCACGCCTTCGGCGTCCGTCCCGTCACGGGGGCGATGACACCAATCGCCAAGGACGACACGATCATGGAAAGCCGCCTCTCCGTCGCCACCGCCGCCCCGGCCTCCTACAAGGCCCTTTACGCGGTGACCAACACGATCCGCTCCTCCAGCCTGCCGGTTCTGCTCCAGCACCTGATCGACCTGCGCGTGTCGCAGATCAACGGCTGCGCCTTCTGCATCGACATGCACGGCAAGGAGGCCCGCCACGCCGGCGAATCGGCGGAGCGCATTGCGGATCTTGCCGATTGGGAGCGCTCCGACCGCTTCGACCCCGCCGAGCGCGCCGCCTTCGCCTGGGCCGAAACGCTGACCCGCAGCCTGCACGACCGGATCGACGGCGCGCACCGCGACCTGCAACGGCATTTCGACACCGATCAGATCGGCGCGCTGACCATGGCGGTGGCGACGATCAACGCCTGGAACCGGATCGGCATCGCCCAGCACATCGTCGTGCACGAGGCGGCGTGACCGCCTTCGCCGACACCACGCAGCGCGACCCGCTTGCCGTCTTCGCGGCCGAGCGGGGACGGCTCCGCGCGCTGGCCTACCGCCTGCTGGGTTCGGTGGCCGAGGCCGAGGACGTGCTCCAGGACGCGTGGCTGCGCTGGAGCGCGGTCGATGCGGCCTCCGTGGACTCGGCCGCCGCCTTCCTGACCACGGTGGTGACCCGGTTGGCGCTCGACCGGCTGCGCTCGGCCCGCGCGGTGCGGGAGCGCTATTACGGCCTGTGGCTGCCGGAACCCGAGGTCAGTCCCTGGGATGAGGAGGAGGATCCGTCCGGATCGGCGCCGATGGCGATGATGCTGCTTCTGGAGCGTCTGGCGCCGGACCAGCGCGCCGTCTTCGTGCTGCGCGAGGCGATGGATCTCGATTACGCGGAGATCGCCGCGATCCTCGGCAAATCCGCCGAGGCCTGCCGCCAGATCATGCGGCGCGCCCGCTCCCGCCTGAGCGAGCCGTCGGCGACCAGCGCCGCGCCCGAGGCCGGGCGCAAGCTGGCCGCTGCCTTCGCCGAGGCCAGCGTGCGGCGGGATTACGCCGGGATCGTCGCGCTGCTGTCCGACGACGCGCTGTGGCTGAGCGACGGCGGCGGCTACACGCTGACCGCGCTCAACCCGATCCGCGGGCCGGACCGCATCGCCCGCTTCATCATCGGAGTCCAGCGCAAGAAGAACACGCGCTTCGACTTCGACCCCGTCCGGGTCAACGGCGGGCCGGGCTTTCTCGTCCGCTTCGCCGGGGCGTTCATGGGGGTGTGGGCGCTGGACATCGCCGACGGGCGGGTCACGCGGCTGTACAAGATCGCCAACCCGCACAAGCTGACCCATGTGGCTCCGCCGGCGGACGGCCAGGCTTAGAGTTTCGAGCGTTTAATCTGATACGTACCCAGCGTGTCTGAGGTAGTTCCAGCATTCGTCGGGTGTGTAGAGG
>NZ_RZIJ01000045.1 GCF_003989665.1 Azospirillum doebereinerae
AGCTGCGCCCCATGATCCACCTCCAACAATGGTGAATCACGTCAGCGGCCCAAGCGCAACCGCCGATTCAGATTTCAAGCGCGATGCTCTAGAGTAGAGTTGCAACGCTTCAGCTCGAACCGAAGGACGAACCCAATGACCACCTCTTGCGCACAGGCCGCCCTGGGGGTGGGGCATGCCCCACCCCCAGGGCGATCAGCGAATTTCCACCACGAGCGTGGACGCTATCCACGCGTCGCCCGCAGGCGCTCCGTGTAGCGGGCCGGCATAGCTGGCGTCGACCACCGCCCCGCCTGCATCAGCCCGGGCAGGTCGACGCCGGCGGCCAGCAAGTCCTGCGCGGCGCCGACGCGCAAGGAATGCCCGCTGAAGCCGATGGCGCACGGGTCGGCCTCGCCGGTGCGCCGCGCCACCACCTCCCGCACGGCCTCGGTGCTCATCCGCTCGCCGGCGCCGCTGCGCGCCAAGTGACAGAACAGGTAGCCCCCCTCCCTGGTGAGCGGCCCCGGACCGTCCGGTTCGGCGGGCCACCGCGGCGCCACCTTGCGCCAGGCGGCGAGCGCCGCCGCCGTCTCGGCCGACAGCCAGACCTCGGCGCCCTGCCCGTCCTGGTCGGTCTTCGAGCGGCTGATCCGGATCGTCGCCTCGCCCGGGTGAGCGTCCGGATTCAGGACGGGATCGACCGGGTGCAGGTCGGCCCAGCGCAGCGCCACCAGCTCGTCGGCGCGGGCCAGGGTGTCGCGGCCGACCAGCAGCAGCGCGCGATCACGGAAATCGATCGGCTTCAGCGGCTTCTTCCGACCGGGCTGGTCGGGATCGAGACGGTCGAAGATCGGCGCCAGCACCGCGTCGGTCAGGGCCGCCGCCTGCCGTTGCTTCGACCCGAGCTTGCGTGCGTGCCCGCGTCGCTCCAGCGTTCACCATCCAGTGCAGACAGGGGTTGGGCTCGTTCGCAGAGCGGTGGATCAGGGCAATCGAGGCGAGGTAACGGGCCACCGTCGCCGGTTTCCGGGACGAGCCGATCGCCCGGATGTAGCTCCCCACGGTCGCCGGCTCCGCCGGCAGCCAGGACACCCCCTGCTGGTCGCACCAGACCGCGAACAAGCGGATGTCGGCCTCGGTGGCGCGCAGCGTCGCTGGCGCGTAGGCGCGCTGAGCCACGTCCATGAAGGTGTGCAGGCTTGCCATGGCGGTGTCGGTGAGGTCCGGCTTGGGAACCGCCATGGTGACGGCCGAGCCGGCGCACGGGTTGGGGAAGCCGCCGGCGGCGTGCCACCACGCCAGCGAGCTGCGGTAGCGTCGCAGGGTGGCGGCCGACCGGCCGTCGGCCGCCGCGGCCTCCAAGAAGGCCGCCACCGTCTCCCGGCTGGCCGGCATCGCCTGACGCTTGGTCTGCCCGCACCACGTCACAAACAGTTTGGCGTCGCCACGCAGCGCCCGCCGGGTCGAGAGCGCCATTACCCGGTCGGCAAAGGCTTCGCGCAGACGGTCGACGTCGACGGCCGTCAGCGACGGAACGTAGGCGAATGGGATCGCGGGAGACCCCGCTTCTGTAGCCTCGTCATCGACGTGGCTGGACACCTTACCAGGAGAGGACTCAGCGGTTCGGGGAGGCATCGCCATGGGCCGGCGCACAACCATCACACCCGCAAACCCTCGAGCGCATTTCTGAGCGCATAGGCCGCAGCAGGACTCGACCACAGGGATGGGGTAGTGGACCGCAGCTTTTCACCTACCACCTCGGCATCAACAATCCTGTCAATCCGCTTCTTTTCCCCTCTCATGCCGACGTAAAGGAGGATGGTCCAAGCGCGCAGCGCGTGCTCGTCCCGTGCCAGTTCTTCGGTCAGACGCTCCCGCGAGTCATTCCACTGGCTATGACCGGACGCCACAATCAGTGGCCAACCGGTGCGGACCTCTGCACGCCATCGCCCTTCCGTCACCGACTGGCAAATCGTCTCGCGGATCTGGTCAGAAAGGGAGGATGCATCCGTAGGCGTCAGAAAATCTTCACCGTGATCACCCTTGTGAAACCCTCCACCGGAAGGGAAGCTGAACCGATGCAGCAGCAAGGACGGAGCATCATAAGACCCGGCTGCAATCAACTTCCCCAAGAGTATGCGAACCATCGTCTCCCGATCGGCGTTGCGTTCGCCGGCGCGCCTCTGGTCACCAAGTGGCAAAGCTGATCGAATTTATTGCAGGCTGACAACGCTTGCCGAACGTCAATCTCCGCGCCGGCCGGCACCAACAGCGGTGCCATACTAAAGGTCCAAAGAGTTTGTTCCGGTGCTGGATCCTGCAGATCTGGATAGGCGGCGAGCAGGCGGTTCATGAAGGCCTCCAGCCGACCCTCCTCATGGAATTGCTTCAGACCAGCGCTCTTGCCAGCCTCGTCCAGAGCCAGCCAAGACGTCACCTCCGCGCGGGAGATCATGCCTGGGTGTCGCCGCAAAGTAGTTCACGCAAAATTCTAGCGAGGAAATGTAAGAGATTCTTCGCGTCTCCGTCATCCATTTGATGCAAAAGCAGAGAGGATGCTGCGAAAAGCAGAAAGTGGATCGGGTGAAAAGTGCCACGGCATCCGCACAGCTCCCAGGCGCTGACGACCGTCTCCGAAGAGGACTGGGCTCTTGCCCGCGAGCGCGAACCCATCGTTCGTGACTTGGTGCAAAACCCTCCCACCTATGGCGCCCGGGCGGAAGCGATGGCGGCGGCGGCCAGCGAGCTCGCCCTCACCCCCAACCATCTCTACCGTTTGCTCAAGGCCTACGAAGCCGACCCCCGGACCCGCTCCCTGCTGCTGAAGGTGCCGGGTCCCGCCAGTGGCGAAAGGCGCCTGGACGACCGGGTCGAGGCCATCATCGAGGAGGAGATCAAGGGCACCTACCTCACCCTCCTCCACCCCAAGAAATCGCTGCTGATGAAGGGCATCCACGCCCGGTGCGCGGCGGAGGGCCTGACCAAGCCGGCCCGCCAGACCGTGGACACCCGGCTGGCGGCGATCAGCAAGCGGGAACAGACCAAGCGCCGCCATGGACGCAAGAGGGCGCGGAACGAATTCAACCCGATCCGGGGATCGCTGGAAGCCGAGCGCGCGCTGGAGATTATCCAGATCGACCACACCCCGGCCGACCTCATGGCCGTCGAGCCCGACAGCCTGGAGGTGATCGGTCGCCCGTTCATCACCTTGGCCGTCGACATCCGGACCCGCATGTACTGCGGCTTCTACCTGACCTTCGATCCGCCCTCGGCGACCAGCGTCGCTGCCTGCATCGCCCACGCCGTGATGGACAAGAGCGAATGGCTGGCGTCGCGGGGGTTGCCGGCCCGCTGGCCGGTCATGGGCCTGTGCGAGGTCGTCCACACCGACAACGGCAAGGAGTTCCACTCCAAGGCCTTCACCCGCGCCTGCGAGGATTACGGCATCGAGCTGCGCTACCGGCCGCCCGGCACGCCGCACATGGGCGGGCATGTCGAGCGCCGCATCGGCCATCTGAGCCAGGAACTGCATCTGCTGCCCGGCACCACCTTCTCCAACATCAAGGCGCGCGGCATCTACGACGCCGCCGGCAACGCCTGCCTCACCATCACCGAGATCGAGTGGCTGGTGGCCAGCATCATCCTGGAGCACCACGCCTCCTTCCACGAAGGCATCGGCACGTCGCCCAACGCCAAGTGGGCGGCCGACACCGAGGGCAGGGTCTTCCGGATGCCGGCCGACCTGCGGACCTTCCACCGCGACTTCCTGCCGTTCGAGGAGCGGACGGTGCAGCGCGACGGCGTCCACCTGTTCAACATCTCCTACTGGCACGACGCGCTGACGCCCTTCCTCCACGACAAGCGCAAGGTCACCGCCCACTACAACCCTGCCGACCTCTCCAAGGTCTTCATCCGCGGCGTGTCGGGCGAGTACCTGGAGGTTCCCTACCGCAACCTGCGGCGTCCGGCCATTTCCCTGTGGGAGCACAAGGCCGCGAGCCGGGCGCTGCGCCGCCAGGGACGCGCCGGCGTCGACGAGGCCATGATCTTCGACATGGTGCTGGCCCGGCGCAAGCTGGTGGAGGAGGCCAGCGGCCGCAGCCGGCGGGCGCGCCTGGAACGGGCCCGGGGCGCCGGTCCACGGTCGACACCGGCCCTGCCGACGGCTCCCACCGCGCCGATCATCGACGCGGCGTATCGGGTCGTGCCCGACGGCGGCGCGGACGACGCCCCGCTCGACCTGCCCTTCTACGACACGGAGACCTGGGATGACTGACGACGCCTACCGGCATCTCGGACCGTCGGCGCTGGAGGTGATCGCCCTGTCTCCGGAGGAGCGGATCGTCCGCATGCAGGGCCGCCGCTTCACCGAATACCCGCGCTGCCGCTTCGTCCTCGACCTCATGCTCGACCAGTTCGAGCAGCCGGCCGGCACGATCAAGCCCAACCTGCTGATCTGGGGCGAATCCGGCCAGGGCAAGTCGACGATCATGCGCAAGCATCTGCGCGACCACCCTGCGGTGTTCGACCGGAGCTCCGGCGTGCGGCGCACCAGCGTGGTCGGGCTGGAGATGCCGCCGATGTGCGACGTGAAATGGTTCTACACCCAACTGCTGCGGGCGATCGACGCCCCGGTCAACGAGAGCCGCGTCAACATCCCGGTCATCGCGGACCGCGTCGTCACCCTCTACCGCCTGACCGGGGTGCGCCAGATCCTGATTGATGAGTCGCACAACATGCTGATGGGCACGCTGCGCCAGCAGGGGATCATGCTGACGGTGATCCGCCACCTGAGCAACGTGCTGGGCATCCCGCTCGTCCTCTTCGGCACCCAGGACGCCCGCGAGGCGCTGATGCACGACCATCAGCTCACCCGCCGCTTCCGCTTCGTCGAGCTGCCGGTCTGGGAGGCCGGGGAGGAGTTCCAGACGATGGTCGGCAGCGTCGTGCGCACCCTGCCGCTGCGCCGGCCCTCGACTCTCACCACGCGCTCGATCCGGGCGCTGCTGTCCCACTGCGGGGGAACCACCGCCAAGCTCTTCGAGACGCTCATCGACCTCGGCATCGACGCGATCCAGGTCGGCGAGGAGCGGATCACGGCTGACATGGTCAACGACCTCATCGGCCGACCCGGGATGGCGTGACTGGGATGCGGCTGTTCGCCTCCATCCCGGACTTGCCCGTTGTCCCCCGGCCGGCGCCGGGCGAGGCGCTGGGCGGTTGGGTGGAGACGATCGCCAACCTCTACGGCCTGAGCCGGGCCGACTACCTGGAGCGGCTCGGCGTGCCGCGCCGCTGGGTGACCGAGGCAATCAACCGGGACCTCGTGTTCCGGCCGCTGCCCACCGTGATGGCGCGGCTGCAGGTCGACACGGGGATCGCCGGGGAGGTGCTGCGGGGCATGACCTTCGCGGGGCTCGACCGCCCGCTGGAGGACGCCTGCCTGAACCATCACGTCCCCTGTCCGGAGTGCGCCTACGAGGCCGAGCGCCGGGCGGATCGCCGGTCGAGCTGCTGTTCGCGCGCGCCGCCTGGCGCGTGGTCTGTCCGCTCCATCCCCCCGACCTGGACCCGCGGGAGGTCGTGGCCGGGGTGCCGCTGCCGGCTTTCTACGATCAGGTGCGGCATGTCATCGGGTTCCTCGATCGGGCGGCCTTCGACCGCTCCGTCTTCCAGGAGGTGCTCGGCATGCGCTTGGCGCCCGCCTACTCTGTCGACGTCTTCCTGTGGTTCGTCCACCTGCTCAACAGCTTCCTCAAGGTCGAGATCGCCGACATCGACACGATGCGCGAGCGCTGCGAGTTCCGCATCCTGAATGCCTACGACACGAGCGCCGACCTCCGGCCGGTACCGCTTGCCCATGGAGGAGCGCAATGGGCTGACCGTGTCGCTGGTCCTGGCTTGGCAGCTCGTCACGGCGCCCTTCACCACCCTGTTCGCCGGCCTGCGCACGAGCAACCGGGCCGGCCGCAAGACGGACCGCGACTAGGCGCAGTTCACGGCCATGATCCGGCTTCTCCTGGAGGTCTGGCCGGGCGAGATGCTGGCGATGCCGATGATGGGCCGGGCTCGGTCGGTCGGGTGGCAGTCGAAGGACACGGTCGCCACGCACACGGCCCAGACCCTCGCCAAGCCGTGGAGCAACCACCCCAGCTACACCGAGCGGCTGGCCGAGGCGCATTGGAATCACATGGCCTGGGCCAGGGCGCTGCTGGCCGACCGGCCTCCGGTCACGGGGAACCACCACGTTTCGCGCTTTCCGTCGGTCGGCACCTTCCATTACCGCCCCGTGGCGGCCAACACCCAGGCCGCGTCGCGGATCGGCGCCGCGCGTCAGGCGGCATGGGACGAGCGGAACCTCACTCTTGGCAAGCGGCCGGGGTTGCCACGGTTTCCCGAGAAGGCGATGCGGCGCGCCCGAGGGCGCTCCACGTCGCTCCCGAGCCGGACAGCCCCGTCACTGACGATCAGCCCGCACATCCTGGATGCCGTCCGGCAGGTTCTGGAGGCTCATGGGCCGTTGCCGAAGAAGCTCCGCGCCCGTGAGCGCCGGGCTCTGCTTCGCAAGCTGTCCGCGGCAGCCGCCAAGCACCTGACCGAGACAGCGGGGCGCGAATCGTCCATCCACCACGACGACACCATCGGGTCGACCCTTCAGCGCGAACACCAAGTTCCTGGGGTTCCGTCTCGACCCAATGGGCGGTGACATGGCCCTCGCTTTCGAGGCAGTCTCGAACGTCCGAATCTGACCCAAAGCAGACGTGTCCATTGTGCGCCATCCCACCTTTTCCGTAGTCGCAGCCAATCTCGTAACATTCTGCCGCGACAGCAACCAAAGAGAGCGATTCGGTGATTTTTCAATTCTGTGCATATAATTGGCTAAGAACACTTAGTTGTCGATGTTCGTTCACTTCTTCAATTTCATTTACTTTGCATCTTGCAGGGTTGATGCAAAATGCGACGCCAAAAGCTTTGACAGAACAGATACCCGGTGGACATACAGCGTCCATCGCGTTGCGATATCGGGATATCTATCAAGTGCGTCAATGGCCCCGTTATTGCTTGGGATGACCTATTGGGACGCAGGCCGACAGCGTACCCACCCCCAAAATCAATCGGTGCCCGAACCATGAGAAACCTGCGCATCGTGAACAAAGTCCTTCTGATGCTGCTGCTTATGGCAGCTCTCGCCATCGGCCTCGCAGGTACAGCCCTGATTAACTTGCAAAATGTCAGTGATGAATATTCAGATCTGACCAATCAGGAAATGCAGGCTTCTCTCTGGTTGGCACGCGCCAACTCGGCACTCAACGCCGTGCGGGGCAACGTTTATCAAATGATAGCCGAAGAGGACGAGCCTAGGATTCGCCAAGCGGCAGCTATGCTTGATGAGGAAGGCAAAAGTGCCCTGGAGCGGAGCGCCAAAGCGGCAAAGGCCCTGCCGCCGCTCGCTTCCGAAATCAAAGCGGTGCAGAGGAAGCTTGAAGGGATGATCCAAATTTCGGACATCTTAAAGTCGGAGGCGATAAGAAATAATGATAGAGCAGCGCGTGATATCGTTGTCCAAAGTTTTGATCCAGCTTATGCGGACGTCCGTACTGAAATGCGTAACTTGATTGGTCGGGTCGATCGCCAATCACAAGCGGCTGCGGATGCGACAGAGGCCTCAGCCCAGTCGGCGGTCTATTGGACGCTGGCCATCGCGATGGTCGGTCTGATCATCTGCCTTGGCGTGGCGGTAGCGATCACACGCCGAACCATCGCTACGCCGATTGAACGGATCACCCATACCATGGGCGAGCTGGCCGCCGGTAAGATCGACATCCTCGTCGAGGGCAGCGAGCGCCGTGATGAAATCGCCGGCATGGCCAAGGCGGTACAAGTCTTCAAGGAGAACGCACAGGAACGAGCTCGACTGGAGGCCAAACAAGCCGCGGAACAGATTGCCAAGGACAAGCGCGCTGCAACCACGGAACGATTGCTTGTGACCTTCGAACGTACCGTTTCCAACACGTTGAGCAGTGTAGCGTCCGCCTCGACCGAACTCAGCCAGACGGCCGACAGCATGGCCACACTTGCCGATCAGACCAACCAGCAGGCGACAGCTTCGGCCGCAGCGGCTGAACAAACTTCGGCAAATGTACAGACCGTAGCGGCTGCTACGGAG
The DNA here is from genome assembly GCF_003989665.1 of Azospirillum doebereinerae. GTDB lineage: Bacteria > Pseudomonadota > Alphaproteobacteria > Azospirillales > Azospirillaceae > Azospirillum > Azospirillum doebereinerae. The sequence goes on from NZ_RZIJ01000045.1 coordinate 8,150, forward strand.
GAGATGAGCGCGTCAATCCATGAGATCAGTCGCCAAGTCGGCAAATCCAATGAGATCGCTGCGGTGGCGGTTGCCCAGGCGGAGGAGACGACCGACACCGTGCGTCGCCTCGCGGATGCGGCCGGATGCATCAACGATGTGGTGAAACTGATCCAGGACATCGCCAGCCAGACCAACCTGCTGGCACTGAACGCCACTATCGAAGCGGCACGCGCGGGCGAGGCCGGAAAGGGGTTCGCGGTCGTCGCCAGCGAGGTGAAGGCGCTCGCCAACCAGACGGCGAAGGCCACGGAGGAAATCGCATTGCAAATCGCATCGGTGCAGACCGCGACCCAGAGCACGGTGAGAGCGATTGAAGGCATTGGCAACACCATCACCACGATGAATGAGATTTCTTCGGCCATCGCAGCTGCCATTGAAGAACAGAACGCCACGACTGGCGAGATTACCCGTAATGTCCAGCAGGCCGCCCAAGGTACGGAAGAGGTCAGCGGTACCATCGTCCAAGTGAACCAAGCCGCAAGGGAGACAGAGACTGCGGCAACACAGGTTCTCAGCGCTTCAAACGAACTGTCACAGCAGGCAGAAGGGTTGCGTCGCGAGGTCGAGACGTTTCTCGCTAACATCCGGGCCGCCTGATCGGCGGATAAAGGCAGAATTGAAATAAAATCTGCCTCTTTTTGTTGCCTCTTATATGGCAGCTTCTGATACGCCTCAGCCTGTAGTCTCGCTCATCCACGGAGCTTCAACGGTCTCAGCCAACCCTTATGGATATGGGCCTTTCCCAACCGGAAAGGCCCATATCCATAAGGAGACCAAGGATGAGCCACAATATTCAGGTGGGGCGGGTAGCATGTAAGCGTCTGCCGAACGCCGCCTTGTTGGGGGTGAGGAAATAGGTGAAGAGCGGGTCTACGGAGGCTCCATTGGAGTCCAGAAGGAGGCTCGCTTGATGCAGAGGGTCGAGATCATTACCGGCAAGGAGCGGCGCCGGCGTACGCCTCCGGTGAGAGCCGCCTTGGCAAAACAGGGTTTGATGTCTGAGTTTTGCGTTGCGCGTCATCGCGCTGACGCAAACGAGTTGCAAACGTCATGGCTTACCAGCGTATCGAGGTTTTGACGGGCCGGGAACGGCGGCGGAGCTACACGCCGGCGGAGAAGGTGCGGATGGTGGAGGAGGCGTTCCGGCCCGGCGTGGTGGTGACGGAGGCGGCCCGTCGGTTGGGCGTGCATGAAAGCCTGCTGTATCGCTGGCGGGACCTGACGAAGGTCGGCGGGACCTCCGTGGCCGAACCGCCCAGCTTTGTCGCGGTGACCATCACGCCGGAGCCGAGCGTAACCGAACCGCCGGTCGTGGAGCCCCCTGAGCCATTGCCGCTTCCGGCCACGCCGGCCACGCGCCCTGCAGTCGTCGAGGTCATCCTGCCCAGCGGGGCACGCCTGCGTCTGGAAGGGGCGGTGGATCCGGCCCTGGCGGCGGCCGTCGTCGGTGCCCTGGCATGATCCCGGTGCCGAGTGGCGTGCGGGTATGGCTGGCCAGCGGGCACACGGACATGCGCAAGGGCTGGGCGAGTTTGGCGCTGCTGGTGCAGGAACGCTTCGCCCAGGACCCGCACAGCGGCCATCTCTTCCTCTTCCGCGGGCGCCGGGGCGATCTGGTGAAGATCATCTGGTATGACGGCCAGGGCAGTTGCCTGTTCATGAAGAGGCTGGAGCGGGGGCGCTTCATCTGGCCGACGCCGGCGGACGGCGCGGTTTCGATCTCGGTCGGGCAGATGGGCTATTTGCTCGAAGGCATCGACTGGCGCAACCCGCAGAAGACATGGCGCCCCGAAACCGCGGGGTGACTGCGACACGGTGAATCGACGCACCGGTTCAGGGGAGATTGCGGCGGCTCGACGGCGCGTTCCCGGGTAAACTGGCGCCATGACCTCCGCCCCGCTCCCCTCCACCTCGTCCGACGATGTCGCAAACTTGCGCGCCGCCTTGGCGCAGGCCGAGGCGCGGGCGGACGCGGCCGAAGCCGAAGCGGCGCGGGCCAGGGCGATAGCGTCGAATACCGAGGCGCTGATCGCCGGCCTCAAGCTGGAAATCGAGAAACTCCGGCGCGAACTCTATGGCACGCGCTCCGAACGCAAGGCGCGTCTGCTGGACCAGTTGGAGTTCCAGCTCGAAGAGCTGGAAGCGACAGCCAGCGAGGACGAGCTGGCGGCTGAGCAGGCTGCCGCCAAAAGCACCGCGGTGGCGGCCTTCACCCGCAAGCGGCCATCGCGCCATCCCTTTCCCGAGCATCTGCCGCGCGAGCGCGTCGTTGTGCCGGCTCCGGCGAACTGCCCGTGCTGCGGCTCGGACAAGCTGTGCAAGCTGGGCGAGACGATCACCGAGACGCTGGAAGTGATCCCGCGCCACTGGAAGGTGATCCAGACGGTGCGCGAGCGGTTCTCCTGCCGGGCCTGCGAGACGATCAGCCAGCCGCCGGCACCGTTCCACACCACCCCGCGCGGCTGGGCCGGCCCCAACCTGCTGGCCACCCTGCTGTTCGAGAAGTTCGGCCAGCACCAGCCGCTGAACCGGCAGGCCGAACGCTTCGCGCGGGAGGGCGTGCCGCTCAGCCTGTCCACCCTGGCCGACCAAGTGGGCACCGCCGCCGCGGTGCTGAAGCCGCTGCACGACCTGATCGCCGCGCATGTGATGGCAGCCGGGCGGCTGCATGGCGACGACACGCCGGTGCCGGTGCTGGCCAAGGGCAAGACCGACACCGGGCGGCTGTGGGTGTATGTGCGCGACGACCGGCCGTTCGCCGGCCAAGCCCCACCAGCGGCGCTGTTCCACTATTCGCGAGACCGCAAGGGCGAACATCCCGAACGGCACCTAACCGGCTTCACGGGCTGGCTGCAGGCCGATGCGTTCGCCGGCTACAATCGGCTGTACGAACCCGACCGCCGGCCGGGGCCGATCCGCGACGTGCTGTGCTGGGCGCATGCCCGGCGCGGCTTCTTCAAGCTGGCTGATATCGCCGCGAACACCAGGCGCGGCAAGGACGCCCCGCCGATCTCACCGCTGGCGCTGGAGGCTGTGAGGCGCATCGACGTCCTCTTCGATCTCGAACGCGCGCTGAACGGCAAGCCGGCGGCCGAGCGGTTGGCGGCCCGCCAGGAGCACGGCGTTGCCCTGGTAGCCGAACTGGAGAACTGGATGCGGACGGAGCGCGCCCGGCTCTCCCGCCATGCCCCCGTGGCCAAGGCGATGGACTACATGCTGACCCGCTGGAACGGCTTCACCCGCTTCCTCGGCGACGGCCGGCTGTGCCTGACCAACAATGCCGCCGAACGCGGCCTGCGCGGGATCGCCCTCGGGAGGAAAGCGTGGCTGTTCTGCGGCTCCGATCGCGGCGGCCAGCGGGCGGCGATCATGTACGGCCTGATCACCACGGCCAAGCTCAACGACGTCGATCCCCAGGCGTGGCTTGCTGATGTGCTGGCGCGCATCAACGACATGCCACAAACCCGCCTGCGCGAACTCCTGCCCTGGGAATGGAAGGCAATCCGCGAGCAGACGAAAGCTGCCTGACCGCGGCACTCAGCGGATGCTTACGACGAAGGCCTGCTCGGTCGCGTCGATCTCGGTCTCGCCAGCGACCACCAGCCATGCCGCTCGTCGGTAAGCGTCGTCTGTCGGCTGCCTTGGACCCGCCGCCTGATTCATCGTGCCGCAGTCATCCGGCGGCTTCCGGACGCCAGGTCTTCTGGGGCATGCGCCAGTCGATCCCCTCCAGGAGATAACCCATCTGTCCCAGGCTGATCGCCACCACCCCGTCGGCTGGCGAGGGCCAGAGGAACCGGCCACGCTCCAGCCTCTTGGAAAACAGGCACATGCCTTGGCCGTCGTGCCAGATCACCTTGATCAGGTCACTGCGGCGCCCCCGGAAAATGAACAGATGCCCACTGTGCGGATCGTGCCCGAGGACCTCCTGGACCTGGAGCGCCAGACCGGCCCAGCCCCGGCGCATGTCCGAAAAGCCCGCCGCCAGCCACACCCGCGTTCCGGGCGCCGTCGGCACCATCACGCCCCCAACACCGACAGAACCCGCCGGAGCGCCTCGGCGTCGACATGACGGTCAACCCGCAGACGGTGCCCGCCCGACAGTTCGATCTCGATCACGCCATCCGCCGGCACCGGCCCGCCTTCCACCGCGGCCGCCGGGGCCGGGATGGCGGGCAGAGCGATGGAAGCCTCCGTTGGCGGCGACAGCGTGACCATCGCCAACTCTTCCTCCGGCCGGACGACCACCGGTAGGAAGCTGGCCGGCGCCGCTTTGGACGTTCGCGTCCGGCTGCGCGTGGCCAGCCCCTGCGATTGCCGACGCCACGTGTAGAGCAGCCCGGTGGAAATCCCGTAGCGCCGCGCCACCGCGCTGCCCGAGGATCCCGCCCGCTCCATCTCTGCCACGATCGCCAGCTTCTGGTCGACGCTCCAGCGCCGACGCCGCTCCGGCCCCGGCAAAATCTCAGCCTTCGATACCGATCCCGTCATAAGTGCGCTCGTAAGAGGTGCTTCGCCAAAACACCCCAGACAAGACAGCGAACCGCGACGCCTTCAAGGCGGTCCTCGCCGGATAGATACCGCGGATCTCGGCCTCCACTGCGTACAACTGGGCGATGCGCCGCAAGGCTTCGCTGGCGATCGGCGCCGAGCCGCCGGTCTGGAGATCATAGAAGCCGCGGCGGACGTGCGCCCAGCAGAAGGCGAGGCGCACGGCTCCGCCCTCGGCCAGCTTGCGATAGCCGGCATAGCCATCGACCTGGAGCACGCCGGTGAACCCTTGCAGATGCGCCACCGGCCGTTCCGCCTTGCGATCGGGAGCATAGACGTAGGCCACCGCCGGCGGCTCCGGTCCGTTCCAGGGGCGATCGTCGCGCGCGTAGGCCCAGAGCTGGCCGGTCTTCGTGCTGCCCCGTCCGGGGTCGAGCACCGGCGCCGTCGTTTCGTCGGCGAACAGCTTGCCCGATGCCTTCAGGCTGGCCAGCAACCGCTCATGCAGAGGTCGCAGGTACCACGCCGCCCGCCCAACCCAGTCGGCCAGGGTGGAGCGGTCGAGATCGACACCCTGGCGTGCGTAGATCTGGGCTTGGCGGTAGAGCGGCAGGTGATCGGCGTACTTGGACACCAGCACGTGGGCGATCAGCGCCTCGGTGGGGATGCCGGCGTCCACGATGCGCGCCGGCGCCGCGGCCTGCACGACGCCCTCCTCGCACTGGCGGCAGGCGTATTTCGGCCGGCGGGTCACCAGCACCCGGAAGCGGGCCGGGACGAGGTCGAGACGCTGCGAGACATCCTCGCCGATGGGATGCAGCGTGCCGCCGCAACACGGGCAGGTCTTGTCGGCGACATCGATGAGGATCTCCTCGCGTGGCAGATCGGCTGGCAGGTTGCCGCGGTTCACCCGACGCCGGGGCTCCGAAGGGGCTGGCTTGGCCGCGGCGGTGCCGGTGGGCTCGGCTTCCTTGGCGGCCAGCGTCTGCTCCAGGTCTTCCAAGGCCAAGGCCAGCTGGTCCGGATCAAGGCGCTCGGCCCGGCGGCCGAAGCGATGGCGCTGCAATTCCCGGATGATCTGGCGCAACCGGGCGATTTCCTCCTCGGCCGAGGAGCGGGCCGCCGTCAACTCCGCGGCATGCCGGAGCCGTTCGGCCAGCAGCAGGGCACGCAGTTCGTCAGGATCGCTGGGAAGGGGTTCAGGCGCGGTCGTCACGTCCACCAGTATAGCGGCGGCTTGCGCCGTCCTCGCCTGCGAAGCGGCAAGCGAGTCGCTGTGTCGCAGTTCAGCCGGCGGACGTTGGCCACGGCACCCGCACGCTCCGCACACGGGTCCAGTCCAGACCCTCGACGAGCGCTGAGAGCTGAGCCGGGGTCAGCCGGATCACGCCGTCGCGGATCGCTGGCCAGCGGAACTGGCCGACCTCCAATCTCTTCGCGATGAGAACCAGTCCGGTGCCGTCCCAATGCAAGAGCTTGACCCGATCGGCTCGCTTGGAGCGGAAGACGTAGACGACCCCGCTGAAGGGATCCGCCCCCAGTTGCTGCTGCACCAAGGCGGCCAACCCATCCATGCCCTTGCGGAAATCGACCGGCTTGGCGGCGACCAGGACTCGCACCGCGCCCTCGATGCCGATCACCGCAACGCCCTCACCGCGCGCAGCACCGCCTTGACGGTGGCGCCATCCATGCCAGCCGGCACGCGCACCATCGCATCGCCGATCTGCACTTCGATGGCCGGGGGCTCCTTCGGCATCGGCGTGGCGGAGGACGGCGTGGTGTCCAGCACCACTGGGGCGAACACCATGCCCTCCTGGGAGCGGCTGGCGGTGCGCGCTTCCCGACGCCAGCCGAACACCTGCTGGGGCCGCAATCCGTGACGACGGGCCACTTCGGAGACCACGACCCCGGGTACCGCCGCCTCAGCCAGGATCCGCGCCTTCTCCTCTGGCGACCAGGTCCGGCGCCCTACATCGCCCGTGATCACCTCCATGCGGCGCACCAGCACGGGCTCCTGGTCAAGCGTAAGGTCAAGCGTAGACACAAACCGTTCTCCCGATCATGCGATCCGGGAGATTCGCTCCGCCTTGATCCCGCCGAAAGGTGGGACCAGCACACCGCTTACGACAAACGCCTTCCATTCGTCGCTCATCAGGTGCGCGTCGGGATCGACAGCGGCTTCCAGCACGCGCTCGGCCTCGTCGAGCGACAGATCAGCAACCACAGCGGCACGAGCCTCGCCCGCCGGTGTGCCCGGCTCCCGACCGCTTGGCCGCTGAACGACCGCGAGTGCTGGTGTCTTCGTCGTGCGGGGCTGGCCCTTGCGTCCTCGCCCCAGCTTAGGAGGATTGGGATCTCGGCGCGGCTTGGCGCCGAAATGGAATTCGTCGATCTCCACCGTTCCGCCCAGCGGATGGTCGCGCAACACCAGGAGCCGCAGAACATGGCCCATCCGCCATGCCGTCGGCTGGCTGACGCCGAGTGCTTCAGCCAGACGGATAGACGAGATGCCCTTGTCCGATTGCAGGATGAACCACAGCCCCGTGAGCCAGGTCCGCAACGGCAGCTTCGTTCCATGTAGCGGGGTTCGTGTCGTCACGGTGAACTGGAAGCGGCAGTCTGGATTGCAGCACTGATAAAGTCCCGGCCGGCACCGTCGTCCCGTGTCGCGCCCCGCCAAAGTGATTGAGCGCCGCGAGCCGCAGGCAGGACAGAGCCGTCCATTCGGCCACACCATCGCCTCAACCAGCCGGCGGCACCGCGCCTCGTCGTGGAATGCTTCGGTCATCTCCGACACGGTCCGAATGGCCGTCAGCTCTTCGAGTACCGATCCCATCGTCCCCTCCGTGCTTGATGGCTGAGAGTCGCACGTAAGCGCTGGGGAGGATACGCTTTACTGTGTTTGGTTGATAATGGCGGCGTATATTTCCGCCCGTTCTATGGCGTCACCCCAGCGTTGGCGACAGCTACGACAACGCTTTGGCCGAGACGATCAACGGCCTCTACAAGACCGAGGTGATCTCCGGCGCCGCAGGCCTTGGCCCAACCCTGGAAGCCGTCGAGTTCGCCACTCTGGAATGGATCGACTGGTTCAATCACCGGTGTCTGCTCGAGCCCATCGGCAACGTTCCCCCGCAGAGGCCAAAGCACGCTACTATGCCCAAGCTGGGGACATCACCATCGCGGCGTGACTCAACCAAATCAGCCCCCGACAAACCCAGGGCGGTTCACACATCCATGTCAGATGTAGGAAGGATCAGCGCTATGGAACATGAAACCAAAATCAAGCTCAGCATTGGCCTGAAAGACAAGCAATTGAGAGAAATGTTCCTTGAGAAAATTCGTCAATTGGAAGCTGGAGAAGCCGTGACAGAGTGCGACACCATCTTTAATTTTCAGAGCTGGGAGCACTTCATCTCCGAACTGATGAAAGAGGACCCTGAGATGGTGGCGGACGTGATGTCGGTACCGGAAACCGACCGTTTCGTTCTGTTCGACACGCTGGCCGGCCAATCGGCTCTGCAGCGGATCCTGGACCGCCATCCCACCGAAAGCTGTTGCGAATGAAATCCGATGTCTGGCTCCACAGCGGCCCACCGGAAAGGCGCCGGTAGGCGTCTTAACCCTGTCCGCTGCCAAGCCCTCGTTATGAATGGGACCATCTCACAGCCCACGAAAGGACAGCAAGCGAAAGGCCAAACACCATGAACAAAACCACCCCCCTTACCGACGCCGAACACGCCGCCGCCATGGCCGCTATCGACTGGGAGGCGATCGATGCGATGATGGACGAGGACATCGCTCGTCAGATCGCCGAGAACCCCGACGCTCCCCCCGACCTGTCCGACGGCCCACCCTCCACCGTGCGGGTGATTCATCCCCTTGGCGGCGTCAATGTCCGCGGCATCCGCGCCAAGCTCGATCTGACCCAGGCTGAATTCGCAGCCCGCTTCGGCTTCGCGATTGTCACGCTGTGCGATTGGGAGCAAGGCCGCAGCACCCCGGATGCACTCACCCGGCCCCTGCTGTTCGTAATCGAAGAAGCGCCGGAACTGGTTGCGCGCACGGTCGCCCGCCGCGCTGCATGAAGGCAAACGTCAGTTCTCAGGGAGAGCGCCGTCATCCAATGGAGATTCCTCCAGCACCAGAACCTGTTCGATCTGCTCGACAGTCGGCAGATCCCTGGCCAGATCCGGAGGGAGTTCTTCCGCAAGGCGAACCTGAACCGTGTACTCGGCCACACCGATCGGCTTCGCAGCATCGCGCAGGGCGTACTCGACGACTGTCCGGTTGCGGGACTTGCACAGGATCAGGCCGATGCTCGGTGCCATGTAAGGCTCTCGCTTCAAATCGTCCAGGACGGCCAAGTAGAAATTCATCTTCCCCACATACTCCGGTGCGAAATCATCCATCTTCAAGTCAATGACGACGTAGCGCTTGAGCTTGAGATGGAAGAATACCAGGTCGAGGTAGTAGTCTTGGCCTCCGACCTCCAGGTGATATTGGCTGCCGACGAAGGCAAAGCCCATGCCAAGTTCGATTAGGAACCGCTTGAGATTCTCGATCAGCCCCGCCTCCAAGTGCCGCTCGTGGGCCATGGCGCTGATCGACATGAATTCGAAATTATAGGGGTCCTTCAACGCCTGCTGAGCCATTTCCGAGTCCGGCGGCGGGAGCGTGCGGGTGAAGTTGGTAACGGCACCGCCTTGGCGTTTATGAAGCTCGGATTCTATTTGAAGTACGAGGACATTCCGCGTCCAGCCGTTCTGGATCGCCGCCTTTGCGTACCAGATCCGAAGTTCCTGGTCCTTCAGCTTGTCGAGCAAGGCAATCTGCGTCCACCATGGCATTCGTGCAAGGACGCCTTGCACAAACCGACGGTCCGGCCACGCGTCGGCGAAGGACCTCATATATTTGAGGTTCCGTGGGGAGAAGCCCCTCTCACCGGGGAACTCGCCCTTGAGATCGATGGCCAGCCGGTCGATGACCTTCGCGCCCCACCCCTGCTTCTCCTGCCGGTCCAGGATATCCCGGCCGATTTCCCAGTACAACAGGGTCTGCTCGGCATTCACGGCTTGCATGGCGCGGGCCTGCGCCTGCCTGATCCGAGCCTTCAAGCCCACCAACCACTCCGTGTATCCAACCGGGGCAGGAAGCTCAGCCATAAGGTCCTCTTCAAAAGGGCAAGAGACCGACAGCACGGGCGCCGTCAGCCGCATCAGTTCAGAGCAGCAACTCCGGTCTTTCTCGTCACACAAAGCAGATGGGTTGTCGGTGGTCAACGTCATCTGCAAAGCGGTGGCGGCGATCTGACCCCGTACCCGAAGGCGGTGGCCAAGTCGTTTTGGGCCGACCGGTCCTGCTACGCATCGCAAGCCTTCCACCCGCCTCCACAGGCGATTGGAGGCAACGATTGGACTTGGCACCGTGTGAGACACGTCACGGTGTGGAAACCATGGACGCTCCGGTCAGCAAACCGTACGCCGCCAAACCGCAATCACCGGAAGCTCCCAGCTCTCGGTGTGGATCGCTCCTCGCCGCGTTTCCGCACCATCCCGCGCGTGGCGCCGGACGATCGCATGCACGCTGGCCCGCTCAATAAACGGAATCAGCGGCGACCACTCCTGGCTGGCCGCTCCCGACAGGCACCCAATCACCGTACCGTCCCCGGCCAGCACCGACACCCGTTCGTTCGGTGTCCGCGGAGCCCGCAACACAACCGCCTCACCCGGCCGCAGCGTGCTCAAGGCCCGATGCACGGGCGCCGTCGCGGGCTGGCGGGCAGCGAAGTCGATGTACAGCTCACCAAGCCCGAGCACGGTGCGCCGGCGTTGGTAAAGACGCGGATCGGCCCGCTCCGTGGCGGCGGCGGTCACGCGCTCCACGCCGTCGATCAGCGGCAAATGCGGGTTCTTCACATCCGCACGGCGCATCAGGGTCAGCGTCTCGCGCGCCCGCGTCATCCCGACATAGAACAGCCGGCGCTCCTCCTCGGTGTCGGCGGCGGTTCGCGTCGATTGCCAAGCGGCCCATCCTCCGTCAAGGACGATGACGTGCGGAAACTCCAGCCCCTTCGCCCCGTGCAGCGTGCCGATGTGGACGCCGTCTCCGGTCGAGCGCTCGCGGCGGAGCTGGGCCAGCCCTTCGTACAACGCCTCGCGCACCGCCTCCGGTTCCATGGCACGGCCGCCGCTCGTTGCCGTCCAGCCGTCGAGCAGCTGCTCCACCAGCTCCCACCAGGGCGAGTCTCCCCGTTCGCGCCGCAAGGCCGCAAGCTGCCCCCGCAGCCATGCTTCGTCGACGCGCGCGGGCGCCGCCCGCAGCCGGTCGAGGAAGGCCAGAACCTCGCGCAGCCGGTGTAGGGGAAACCGATCCGACGTGTCGTCATAGGCGGGATCGCAGGGCACGCCGGCATGGTCGCACAACGCGTGGAACGGCTCCAGGTCAGGGCGCTGCCGCGCCAGCACAGCGAAGGCGCTCCATGGCGTGCCGGGGTGCCGGGCGCGCTGCCGTTCGATGGCCGCCAGCACCGCGCCGACCTGATGGGCCGTGTCGTCGATCGCCAGTACCCGCACCGGGTCGCCCATCGGCGCGTCAGCCCGGCCCCGGTCGATACGGATCGGGTGCTCCGCCTTCATCCGGTCGGTGTTGTGGCGGATCAACGTGTTCGAGGCGGCGATCACCGCAGCCTTGGAGCGGTAGTTCTCGACCAGATGGCGAACATCCGCCACGTAATCCGCTTGGTAGCGGCGGATGAACGCGACGTCGGCGTCGCGGAAGCGATACACGGACTGGTCGTCGTCGCCGACGGCCATCAGGGCGATCCGGGTCTCGACATCCTTTTCCTGACGGCCAGCGATTACGGAGACGAAATCATACTGCTCCCCGTTGATGTCCTGGTACTCGTCGATCAGGATGTAGCGGTACCGCGCCAGCAGCCGCTCCCGAACCTCGTCGGCGTCAAGACCGGGACAGGCACTATCCCCACGCAGAAGCGCCGTGGCGTCCTGGATCACCGTCTTGAAGGGATCGGACGCTTTCGCATCCGTTCCATGGTCCAGCCGTTCGGCGATGCTCGCCCCGACCAACCGCATGGCGAGCGCGTGGTAGGTATGGGCGTCGATCCAGCCGGCCTCGTCCCCAAGCAGGGCGCGCAGCCGGCGTCGGATCGACAGCGCGGCCGTATGGTTGAAGCACAGCACCAGGATCGCCTGCGCCGGCACCCGCAGCACGCGCATCAGGTAGGCGCAGCGATGAACGATGACCCGGGTCTTCCCCGATCCCGGCCCGGCGAGAACCAGCAGGTTGCGCCCGACCGGTGCGGTGACGATCGCCTCCTGCGCCGGGTTGGCAAGGTCGGTGACGATGCGCGCGTAGGTGTCCGCCGACACCGGCCGGGCCAGCTCGCTGCGCCGCCCCGGAAAATGCCGGGCCAGGAGCCGGTCCTCCGGCAGGGTGAAATAGTCGGCGAGGAAGCCCGCCGCCCGATCGGGGCTGGCGAGCCCCAGGCGGGCGTATTCGCCCATGGCGTGGATCTGGAAGGTGCGGCCGGCGTAATGGCGGGCCAGCGGCTCATGATCGTCCTTGGTGTAGCGCCGCCCGCGCGCCTCCGCCGGCAAGCGCAGGCTCAGCCCCTGGCGGAACACCGACAGGCCGCCTTGCAGCAGGATTACCTTCCAGTCGTGCAGCATCAGCAAGGCCGCCTGCACCGCGGCGACCGGGTCGGCGATCTCGGCGGCCAGAAGCGTGTCGCCGGTCACCGCCTGGGCCAAATCCTCGACGGCAAAGGGCACCACCGCCTTGCCCGCCCCGTCGGTCGCCCGGCCGGCGGCCAGCAGACGCTCCAGGATCATGGCGGCGACGGCTTCCTGACGGCGAAGGCCGTCCTCCAGGACGTCCCAGCCTCCCGACAGCTTCAGGCTGTAGCGCCGGCGCCCCACCATGGCGAGACGCAGCCGCGCGCCGTCGCCGCGGTTGGTGTCGGCCAGCGTCTTCAGCAGCCGCAGGACCATCTCGGGCTGGCACTCGGCGCACCCGCCGTCACGCAGGCGCTGGGTGGCCGCCGACAGCGACAGGCGAACCTCCTCGCCGTCGGGCGCCTCCTCCCGCAACACGGCCAGAAGGGTGCGGGCGGCGCCGGCAAATTGGGCGAGGACACGGCGCGACGCGTTGACGCCCGATGGCCGCACCTGCGCCGTCAGAACCGTTCCGCTCTCGATCAGGCCGTGGCCGGCCATCGCCGCCAGAACCGTCAGAACCTTGGCGGTCGCCTCCTGCGGCGGCCCGGCAGTGTCCGCCGCCAAGGGGTCCAGGGCTGCCAAGCTGTCGACGGTCAGCGGGTGTTCCTCGCTGGGATCGGCGGCGACGGCCACCAGCGTGCGGAAAATGGCCATCCACTGCGCCACCGTTCTGGCGGGCAGGCCCAGCCGCTCGATGGTGGCGCGCGCCTGCTCCAGCGACAGCGGTTTCGGCCGCGCGGTGATGACGGAGGTCCGGTTCTCCGACCGGATCACCAAGCCGGCGCGTTCCAGCCAGGACAGCGCCGTCTTCACCTTGGTGTCGGCAGCGGCGTCGTCCGGCGCGAAGCCGAGGTCAAGTTCGGGATCGGCGACCAGTTCGCCCACCGTCGCCACCACCTCGTCCCTCTCCAGGCGCTGGGACAGCCGCCGCACGCTGCGCAGGATCTGCCCCACGTCCCGCCGCCGCAACTCCGACCGGGCCGCCAGGCGAAACTGCGCCTCCAGTTCGTCGGGATCGAACAGCAGCACGCAGGCCGCCGGCAAGCCGTCCCGCCCGGCCCGCCCGGCCTCCTGGGTGTAGGCCTCCAGCGAGCCGGGCACATCGGCATGCACCACCAATCGCACGCTGTCCTTGTCGATGCCCATCCCGAAAGCGTTGGTGGCGCAGACCACGGGAACGCTGCCGGCGATGAAGCCCGCCAACACCTCCTCCTTGTCGGCCGCCTTCATGCCGGCGTGGAAGGCGGCGGCCGGCCAGCCATACCCGACCAGCGCGTCGCGCAGCTCCTCGGTCCGCCGTCGGGTGGCGGCGTAGACCACGGCACAGGCCGGCGCTCCTTCCCGCTGCACATGCTGCTCCAGCAGCAGAGCGATGCGCTCGATCTTTTCGGCCGGGACGACCGCCTCCACGGCGAGGGTCAGGTTGGAGCGCTCGACGCCGCCGGCGTGCAGCTCCAACTCCTGGCCGAGCCGGTCTCGGATGTGGCTGCGGATCTCGTCCACCACCTCGTGCTTGGCGGTGGCGGTCAGGCAGGTGACCGGCGGTGGCGGGGCGTCCTGACGCTCCGCCAGTTCGGCGATGAAGCGCGCCGTGTAGAGATAATCGGGACGGAAGTCGTGGCCCCATTTGGACAGGCAGTGGGCCTCGTCGAACACCCAGGCGCCGATCTCGCGCTGTTCGAGGGTGCGAACGACGGACGGGTTGCGCAGCTGCTCGGGCGACACGTACAGCAAGGCGACATCGCCCTGCCGCACCCGCTCCATCACCGACCCGCGCTCGGGCAGGGTGAGCGAGCCGTAGAGCGCGGCCGCGGCGGCCGGGCGGCCGGTCTTGCTGCGGAAATTATCGACCTGATCCCTCATCAGGGCCTGCAGTGGCGACACCACCACCGTCAACGCCCCGCTGCGTTGATGGCGGGCCAGAGCAGGCACTTGGAAGCACAGGGACTTGCCGCCGCCGGTGGGAAGCACCGCCAGCGTCGGCTGCCCGGCAAGCCCGGCCTCGACGATCCGCTGCTGCAGGCTGCCGCCATCGGCAGCCGCTGGACTGGCCCGGAAGGCATCGAAGCCGAAGGTTTCCCGCAGCCAGTGAAACGCGCTGAAGGCGGTACGGCACCAGGCGCAGGACGGGTCGGCGCAGGGCGTGTCGCGCAGGCTTCGCAGCAGCGGCGCCACCGCCGGATGGCGGTGCCTCACCCAGGCCGGCAGGACCGAGGAGCCACCGGCCACACCGAGCCAAGCCAACGCGTGGGCGAACGCAAGGCGAGCGTCCGCCGGTTCCAGCTCCGTCGCAACGAGACGATCGGCTGCGGTTGCGCAGACCCGCGTCGCCACGCACCGCCGCCACAGCGCAAAGGCCGCCGATGCCGAAGGCGGCAGGGCCGCACCGCACAGGCCGAACAGATCGGCCATGCCGCCGTGCCCCGGGCCGGACAACGCGAAGCGATGGAACGCGGCGACGTCCGGCATTCGCCGCGCCAGACGGGTGAAGGCGGCGATCTCATCGCGCAGCACCATCCGGCACAGCCGGGCGTCGGCAACCGGATCGTTTACCGTGTCCTTCGCGATCTTGTAGCCCTTGATGAGCCGGTGGTAGGGATTGGCGGGAAAGGCCAGGGGCGACAGCACCAGCGTGTCCACCACCGGCAAGGCCCAGACGTCCAGCCCCGGCAACGCGTCGCGCAGGATCACGAGGTCGTGCGCCAGGATGTTGTGGCCGGCGATCCGCACGGCTTTCCGTGCGAAGTTGCCCAACCCGGCGGCGGCCAGGGAGCCGGCCGCGCCTTTTTCCCAACGAAACATGTCCTCGCCGAGCACCGCGCCCACCACCCTCGGGTTCCCACCCCGATCGGCTTCGACGTCGATGAACAGCGTGGTCGTCAGCCAGGCGTCGAGGGTTGCATCGGATGGCCCGGCTCCCGCTTGCCGGTTCCGGGAAAGCGCGTCGAAGAGGTGCGGTCGCAAGGAAGACCTTCACTTCAAAGAGGATAGGGCCGGATGAAAATCTTCTACAGCGTGCGAATGAATCGTCACAACGCCGTTCTTGCGTTGCGACCTTTCGGCACGGGTAAACGGCGCGATGATGGCCGCCGACACCCTGTTGGAGACAACGCCAATTTGAAGACGCTCGGCCCTACCAGACAAGCCACCGAGCGGTTTGCGCGACCGATGGTGGCCACGCTCTTGTGGAAAATCAATTCGGAGGACTGGGCGGTCCTGCAGCAGAGCCATCGCGGCCTCGACCTGACGGCGCCGTGCTGCGGAGCCGTGGTCAGTCCGGCCCAGCCGGCCTCCTTTGGCGCGCCGCATCGTCGCCCTGCCCGATCGCCTGTCCGTTCTCTGCGGCTCTCCCACCCAGCATTTGCTCGAGATCAATAACGTCAAAGGATAATTTGCGGAGGATCACCATCGCTGCCGTGACCGTATCGTGATCAGCGTTGGTTAACCCCAGTTCCACCAAGTCCAATTGCCGCTCGAGCCATTCCCGACGCATCGGCGTCATGATCCTGGTTTGCAACGCACCATTCGGCCCTGAGGTCTGCACAAGTTTGGTGGGTTGGTTGGTGAACCACGAGAAAAGTCTTTCCTTGGCTTCGCGTGGCCGAACGGGACTGTACAGGTTCAAGGCGGCCAGAGCTTCTTTGTCGGAGAGATCGCACAACCCAGTACACAGCGTCCCAATCCCCATGGCATGGGCACAGAGTTGGCAGGCCGATCCCTTGGGCGGCAGCAACGAATTGGCTGCGTCCGAGATCGGCGCCGACATCTGAAATGCCATCGCCGCCCATTCGATTGTCTCTGCCCGCCATCGCTTCGGTGCGGCGGCCGGCGAGTTGGAAGGGCTGCCGCTCATGAGAACCCTCGCCTGAACGGATAGCACGTGGCTGCTCATACCACCTGACCCGAGACCGCCTTGGCTGTCAACAGTCTCTCTGTTTTCATCCTCCTGACGACCTTGTTTTTGATCGAACAAGCGGCAACCGATCCGGCATCACTGGGAGATACGCCTTCCGAAAAGCTGTGAATGCCCCCTGTCAGCGCGATGAGACGGTCTTCCGAACAACAAAAATTGATCTAGTATATTGATATATAATAAAATTAAACTTTCCTACCCGGAATTACCGGGCATTTTGATGCACAGGTGTGATGATCACTGCCGCAGTCTTGCCACCGTCCGAAGCCCCCTATCGCCGGACAACCTTCAGTCGATAACGCGTTTACCCAGGACGGCCGAACCGACCACTGCCCGTTCACAGAAGGTGACGCCCAACCACACACCATGCGCTCGTCACGACACTTGCCAAAGCCAAGCAAAGGTCGAGCCCTGTCAATGTGATAAGGCGACCTCTATTGTTTGAAAGCCCCGTGACGCGAGCCCTTCTGGAGTAGACGGTGAGGCTCCGTAAACATGCGCGTCTCCACAAGATAACAGCTGCAGAGAACAGCCACGTCACCAAGCATAATTATTGATCAATATATATTTTCTATGGATGGACGGGTGTGATTTGTCGCAAGAGCCCCGCGGCGAAGGCACCGTGCCGCTCGGCTCAGGCGAGCGGTCTGTTACAGCTTAAGAGAGAAAATTCCACTTTCACGCCGTTGACTGAATGGGCCCGCGACGGGATGAGGGGGAGCAAGTCGCTCGCCGTCTCGCCCCCGTGGGAAACGCGTTGCATCAGCGTCGCAACATCGTTGCAGAGGGGTCGCAACGGCGTCGCAACATCGTTGCAGGGGGGTCGCAACGACGTCGCAACGTTGCAACCTCCGTCTCTTGGAACGTTGCTACCAGCGTGGCACCGCGTCGCTACGAGCGTCGCAACCCGTCGCAACGTGCGTCGCAACGTAACCGCCTGACGAACTCATACCTCTGAGCCTAAGCATTGACACATGGGAGCCACGGGTAGCTGGTGAGGGAGCGGAGGCGGTCGGGTGTGGCGGTGAGGGCGTTCCAGGCGTCGCAGCAGGCTTCGACGACGGCGTCGTAGTCATCGAGAAGCCGGTGGGAGAGAAAGCGTTCCCGCAGGTACAGCCAGACGCGCTCGACCGGGTTCAACTCGGGACTGTAGGGCGGCAACGGCACCAGCGTGACGTTGTCCGGCACGGCCAGCGCCCGCGATCCGTGCCATCCCGCCTGATCGAGCACGAGCACGGCCTGGACGTCCGGCTCCAGGCTCCGGGAGAAGCCATCCAGGAACAGGCTCATGGCGGTGGTGGAGACGGTGGGCATCACCAGCGCGAAGTCGGCGCCGCTGGCCAAGCAAAGGGCGGCGTAGAGATAGGCCGAGGTGAAGCGCTTGTCGCACAGCCCGACCGGACGCTGCCCGCGTTCCCACCAGCGATGGGCGGTGCGGCCCTTCTGGCCGATGTGCGCTTCGTCCTGAAACCAGAGTTGGAGGCGGCGTTCAGGATGCGCCGCGGCCGCCCCCTTCAGGGCTTCGCGCAGCCCTTTTTCTGAAAGGCGGCCTGGGCCTTGGCGTCCGACTGCGGGTGACAGGGCCGCGTCTTCTGCTTCGACAGGTTCAGCCGGGCGCACGATCGCGTCCCAGTGAGTGGTGTCCGAACGTGAGGCTGGCCCGCCGGAGCGCTCCCCCCTAGCTGGCGCAGGCGGGCCAGCCGTTCGGAAGCAGGCGGTCACCGTGTGTCTTCGGTAAGTTGAGGTTGCTTGACGACCATCAACCGAAACGGAGACCACGATGACCGAGGACAGGATCGCTCTTCAGGACCTGATTGGGAAGAGCGCCGACGCCGATTTTCTGCGCGAGATGGTCGGCTTTGCCGCCCAGCGGCTGATGGAACTGGAGGTGGAGAGCCTGTGCGGCGCCGGTTACGGCGAGCGCACGGACGAGCGGCAGACCAAGCGCAACGGGTATCGCGAGCGGACCTGGGAAACTCGAGCCGGCGCCATTGACCTTCGGATCCCCAAGCTTCGGCGCGGCTCCTACTTCCCGGCCTTCCTGGAGCCACGGCGCACAGCGGAGAAGGCGCTGGTCGCGGTGATCCAGGAAGCCTACGTGCAGGGCATCTCGACGCGCAACGTCGATGACCTGGTCAAGGCGATGGGCATGACCGGCATCTCGAAGAGCCAGGTCAGCCGCCTGTGCCAGGACATCGACGAGCGGGTGCAGGCGTTCTTGAACCGGCCGCTGGAGGGCGACTGGCCCTTCGTGTGGCTGGACGCCACCTATGTCAAGGTGCGCCAGGACGGCCGCATCGTGTCGGTCGCCGCCATACTCGCCATCGGCGTCACCACCGACGGCCTGAACCGCCCCGAGTTTGTCGGAGGCCGATTTGGTTGAGTCACGCCGCGATGGCGACGTCCTCGATTTGAGCATAAT
>NZ_RZIJ01000046.1 GCF_003989665.1 Azospirillum doebereinerae
TTATGCTCAAATCGAGGACGTCGCCATCGCGGCGTGACTCAACCAAATCGGCCTCCGACAAACTCGGGGCGGTTCAATCAGCCATTCGACGTCCTCGCCGAGGATCTCGGCGACGCGCTCCATGGTCACGAGGTTGCGGGTTCTGGCCATGGTTCCTCAGATCGCCGTGGTCGTCTCGTGCAGCCGCTTCCATTCCCAGGGTAGCAACTCGTGCAGCTTGGTCTGCGGCAGATCGTTGATGCGGGCCAGGACGTCGGCCAGCCACGCCTGGGGATCGATGTCGTTCATCTTGGCGGTCACGATCAAGCTGTACATGGCGGCAGCGCGCTGCCCGCCTCGATCCGAGCCGCAGAACAGCCATGCCCGTCTGCCCAGAGCGATGCCGCGCAACGCTCGTTCGGCGGCATTGTTGGTCAGGCAGACCCGTCCGTCACGCAGGAAGCGGGTGAAGCCTTCCCAGCGGGTCAGCATGTAGTCCATCGCCTTGGCCACCGGCGCGTGCTTCGACATCCCGGCCCGGGCCGCCCGCATCCAGGTCTCCAGTTCCTCGATCCGGGGCTTGGACAGCTCGGTGCGCAGCGCCAGACGGTCGGCCGCCGAACGCCCCAGCGCCTCGCGCTCGATGTCGAACAGCGGGTCGATGCGCCGCACCGCCTCCAGCGCCAGCGGGGAGATCGGCGGCGCTCCCTTGCCGCGCCGCTTGTTGGCGGCGATGTCGGCCAACTCGAAGAATTTCCGACGCGCGTGCGCCCAACACAGGGCCTCGGCCACGGGCTCCGGCTGGCGGCTCGCGTCGTAGAGGCGGTTGTACCCGGCATAGGCGTCGGCCTGCAGCACCCCCGCCCACCCGGCCAGATGCGCCTCGGGATGCCCACCGCCACGGTCGCGGGAGTAGTGGAACAGCGCCGCCGGCGCCGCCGGTGCCGCCGCGCCCGCGAAGGGGCGATCGTCGCGCACATAGACCCAGATGCGGCCGGTGTCGGTCTTACCCTTCGCCAGCACCGGCACGGTCGTGTCGTCGCCGTGCAACCGCTCCGCCGCCAGCACATGCGCTGCGAGCCGGTCGAGCAGCGGTTTCAGCACGCCGCAGGCCGCCCCCACCTGGTCGGCCGCGGTGGACAGGCTGATCTCCATGCCCTCCTTGGCGAAGCGCTCGCACTGGCGGTTCAGCGGCTGATGCTGGCCGAACTTCTCGAACAGCAGCGTGGCCAGCAGGTTCGGCCCCGCCCAGCCGCGCGGCGTGGTGTGGAACGGTGCCGGCGGCTGGCTGATCGTCTCGCAGTCCCGGCAGGAGAATTTCTCGCGCACCGTCTGGATGATTTTCCACCGCGCGGGGATGCGCTCGGCCGTCTCGGTCACGCTTTCACCCAGCTTGCACAGCCGGGTCGAGCCGCAGCATGGGCACACCGCCGGCGCCGGGATCACGACGCGCTCGCGCGGCAGGTGCGCCGGGAACGGCTTGCGCGACGGCGCCTTGCGGGTGATGCGGGCCGCGCCGGTCACCTCGGTCGCCCGCTCCACCGCCAGATCGTCCTCGCCGACGCTTGCCTCCGCCTCCTCCAACTGGAATTCGAGTTGGTCGAGCAGTCGGGAGGTCCGTTCGGAGCGACGGCCGTAGAGGTCGCGCTGGAGCTTCTCGATCTGGAGCTTCAGGGTGGCGATCAGCGCCTGGTCGCCGGACCGTTCGGCCCGCGCCTGGGCGGCGTCCGCCTCGGCCAACGCAGCTCGGCCACGCGCTTCGATCAGCGCGGCGCGCAGGGCGTCGATGTCGTCGGGCAGGGCGTCCATAGGGCCGGATTGTACCCGGAAACCCGCACCAATCCTCGCTCTTCCCGCCGGAGAGCGGCGGGTTGATTCACTGTGCCGCAGCCTATCCGGCCGAGCGCGGCCTCCAGGTTTGCTGCGGGTTGCGCCAGTCGATGGCGTCGAGCAGATACGCGAACTGGGACGCGGAAATGGCCACGGCTCCGCTGGCCGGGCTGGGCCAGATGAAACGGCCCCGCTCAAGCCTCTTGGCGTAAAGCGACATGCCGAGCCCGTCATGCCACAGGCACTTCACCATGTCGCCGCGACGTCCACGGAAGACGTATAAATCGCCGGCATGAGGATCGCGGCCAAGACCCTCCTGGACCCTCAGCGCCAGCGAGTTCATCCCGCAGCGCATGTCGGTGACCCCGCCAGCCAGCCAGACCCGAACGCCCGAGGGGACCGGGATCATGCCGACCGTCCCGACAGCGCGGCGATCACCGTGCCGACCAGGGCCGGATCGACCGGGCCGGTGATGCGCAAGCGCGCCGTCGCGAATTCGACCTCGATGAGACCGGCTGGTGGGGCCGCTGGCGCCGCTGTCGGCTCCGCCACCTCCTCCGGTGCCGGAGCGTCGGTGGCGACGGTGATCGGCAGGAAGGCGGGCAGCCGGGGCTGCTGACCGAAGAACTGGCGGCGCCAGCGGTACAGCAGGCTGACGTCCACGCCAAGGCGCCGGGCAACTTCGGTCGCCTTGACGCCCGGCTGGAACGCCTCTTCGACCAGCCGCAGCTTCTCCTCGTCGCTGAACTGCCGCCGCCGCTCCAGGCCCGTGATCACCTCGACGCGTTGGATAGTCATAGGGACTGCCATAGGGATAGCCATAGGGACAGGCCCCATGATTCAGCTTCCCCGCTCGGTCACAAGGTGGCCCTCGGCGGAGGGGTACGCTTGTCCTCCCACAGCTTGAGCGCCAATGTCGAAGCGCTGACCTTTACCGGGATGGGCACCTTTGTCGGCACCGGCAATGATCTCGACAACCGGCTGCAGGGTGGAGCATGTGCCGACACGCTGGATGGCGGAGCCGGCAACGATACGCTGATCGGTGGCCTCGGCGATGACGTCTACCGGATCGACAGCGTTGGCGACGTGGTGCTCGAAACGGCCGATGGTGGCATCGACGAGGTGCGGACGACGCTGTCGTTCTTCACGTTGGGCGACGACGTGGAGCGGTGGGTGCTGCAAGGCGGTAACGGTTTCGGAATCGGCAACGCCTTGGACAATGCCCTGATCGGAGGATCGGGAAACGACACTCTGGAGGGTGGGTTCGGCAATGACACCCTGTCCGGCTGTCCGAGCAACGACCTTCTGACCGGTGGCGAGGGGGCTGATCTGTTCGTTTTCGCTGCTGGTGACGGCCAGGACATCATCACCGATTTCGATGCTTCGCTGGGCGATCGGATCGGAGTGGCAACCGACCAGACCTACACTGTGACCAGCGACGTCAACGGCGATGCGCGCATCGTCTTTGGAACCTCGGATGTTCTGACGCTGGTCGGCGTTCAGGCTTCCGTGGTGTCGGCTTCCTGGTTTGTGACCGTGTGAAACCCTCGGCGGGGAACGGCATGATGCCTTCCCCGCTTTTTTCCTGCCTGCGAGCAGACTGGGGCAGGGGGGCAATCAAGGTCGCTATCCGAAAGGTGAAGCTTCTCGCTGGGCGCGCAAAAAAACGTGCCTTGTTGACGAGCAGCTTATGTCGATGAAGTATTTTTCACAGAACCATTTTATGGTTCCAAAACCGCCTTTGGGGACCATTTTATGGTTCCAGTAAGGCACTTTATGGTTCCAACTTTTCCGAATTCCTCAATGGAATCAAGAAGCGCCAGATGCACTTTATGGTTCCTTGCAGAGTCTGGATGGAACCATAACCTGTTCCGCCAGCCCCCATAACCTGTCACAGTGGACAGATAAAATGATCCGTCCACAACCGCACTCCAACGCAACGGGCGAGGACGCGGGACCGCTGTGAAAACGGTTCCAGCTCGGCAAACTTCGTTGTAAATTCCCGACGCTTTAAGAGTGCAGATCGGAACCGGTCTGCGATCAAGGCATATCAACGGCTTCAGCATGCCAGACCGGGGTTTTGATCGGCGCTCTACCACTACTCTGCCACCTCTATAGACGTGGATGGTAGGAGAAGAGGGCTCGGCAGCACGGGCAACGGATACGGCTACCGAAGGTGGTTTGAAAGAGCTGGCGCCGGATTTCCGGCACGCTGGGCTGCGGCGGCGGACCGGGTTCGGTATGGGCCGCGCTGCTTTTTTTCCCCCAAGCCGCCGCTGCTGGAGGAAACACAGCGCCATCATGGTGAGTACGGCATGGTGGCGCAGCGCCAGCCAGTTGCGGCATTCCAGATGATCGAGGCCAAGCTCCTCCTTCATCTGCTGGTGCGCCTGCTCTCGCCCACCCACCGCGCCTTGATCGCCGCCGCGAGGTGCTCCAGCGTCGTGGCCTCGGCGTGGCTGGTCAGATAGTACTTGCGCTCGCCCGACAGCCGCCGCTCGCACACCAGCCACGCCGCCGAACCGGGCAGGTGACGGTTCTTGCTCATCAGCGGACCATCACCGACCCGCACCCGTACGGCCGCGAAGTCAGCTTGCAGCGGGCCCTTGGTGCCCTGGCGCCAGGACAGCCGCCGGAACGCCGCTTCCGGCAGCGCGGCGATGGTGTCGGCGATGCTGCGGCTGTCCACCGAGGGGGCCGGGTGCTTGGTCGGGCGCCCGGTGGCCCGGTCCGGCGCCTCCTCCAGCCGGACATCGGCCGGGTAGACCTTCTGCGTCGGTCCAACCCCCACCGCGTAGGTCAGCCCCCGCTCGGCCAAGCCGGCGCGGAAGTCGGCCGCCTTGCCGTACTCGGCGTCGGCCGTGACACAGCCGAACACGGCCCCCGCGGCCCGGACGCGGTCGATCTCGTCCAGGGCCAGACGCCATTTGGGGTGGCCGCTCATGTGGAGTGGGATGCGCGCCTGGAGCCGGCGCCCCGCATCCTGCACCCAGATGTCCGGCAGATAGAGCCGCAAGCCGATGCACACCGGAACCTCGCGGCGGGCCAAGGTGAGCGACACCAGGGCTTGGCAGTTCGCCTTCTTGCCCAACTGCCCGCAGTACTGCGGGGCGACACCCACCGAGTGCTCGCCCTTCTTGACCAAGGCGGTGTCATCGACGCACAGCACGGTGTCCGCCCCGCCGACCAGCCGCTGGGCCTGTTCGACCAACATGGTCTCCAACGGCCCAGGATCCCACGAGGAGGTCGACAGGAAGTGGTGAAGCTGCTGCGTAGCGCCCGGCGCCACCCGGCTCGCCATCGCCTCTACGCTCTTGCGATCCCCAGGGCCGAGCAGCCCCCAGAGGTACACCTCGGCCCAATGCTGCTGCGAGGGGTGGGCAAGCCGCTCCAGGAACGGCTGCGCCCACACGTTCAACTCGCTCTGCCAATCGGACGAACGGGAATGACTTTCCACGGCCCTACCTCGATGCCTTCGCTCAAAGACACCCTATCAGGTGGCAACCTGGCGCCGTCAGCCGAATACCTCAAACGACCGGGGTGGCGGAGTAGTGCTAAGGCGGGCCCCGCCTTGTCATGGCAAGACCAGTAAAAGACGCACAGGCCGCTCTGCTTTTTGCAACTCCCTATACCCTTGGAAGTCTGCAAATTGATTGAACCTTTTCCCATTTTGCGAATTAAATTTTTGCAAAAGCGAAATCCCGGATTCAAGAGAGATGGAATATGAGATCATCTCCGCTTGTCTTCCATTATAAATTTTATGAAATTATAATATTTTAAATAATCTTACAAGGTTAAATGATTATAGAAATTCTCCTGAGGAAAATTTTCTTATAAAGCATAGTGTCTTTCTTGCGTTCCGAGTTCATTTGATATGCCAATAGTGCAGATTGATCTCGTAAAAATAGAATATTTCAATCTTCAGTCTTTATGACGCTCAAAACCAAGCAATCGGACTCCATGCCTGCGCATGACACTTTTTGCCTATTACCCAGCAAACTGGCACCAACGATGCATTGGAGATAGGAAAGCAATTGCCACGTTCGCTCATACACGGATCGAAAAATAACGCAGGGAGAAACTGCCTTGGTTCAGAGAGAAGCTACAATGATAGCAACAGAATTACTGACCAATGTCAGCATATCAAAAAAAATAATCATCGGATTTGGCTTCTCTCTAACAATTATGTTGGGGTTGTCGACGCGGAGCTACTTTTCTTTTTTTGAAATCTCGGAGCAGCTCAGCATCTACACGCACCGTGTGGAGGTCGTGGACGTCTCGGCCGACATCGAACGTGACGTTTTGACCATGCGCGGCGCCGTCCGGGAGTTCGCGCTCAGCGGCAACGCCGACCGTGAGGCCAAGGCGCGCGAAGCCATGGACCGGCTGCGCGGCAACTTCGACAAGGCCGACGGTCTTGTTCACGCTCCCAATAGCCTTGCCAAGCTGCGCCATGCGCGCGAGCAGTTCGACCATTATGTCTCGGGCTTCTCGCACATGGCGCCGATGCAGCACGAGTTGAGAGCCCTCGTGCTGGAAAGCCTGGATCCCCTGGGGTTGCAGGCCCGCACCGCCCTCGATCGGACTCGTTCGGAGGCGATCGCCGACGGCAATGCCGTGGCGGTTCAGCACAGCTGGGAAAGCATGGAGCAGCTTATGCTGGGCCGCCTGTCCGCCAACAAGATGTTGGCCCGCTATGACGATGAGTCGGGCAAGGTGGCCAACGGAGCTTTCAACGCCCTGGAGCAGTCCCTCCGGCATTTGGCAGCGGAATCGGCTGGGCATGCTTACGCCCCTCGGGTGCACGAGGTCCAGACCGTGGTTGCCCGTTACAGCACCGCCTTCAAGCGTGCGGCCGAACTCAGCCACCTGATCGACTCCACGGTCAACGGTGAGATGGCGCTTGCCGGAACCAGCATCACCGACCTGACCATGGCGATCAGCAACAGCGCATCGGAGGAGGAGGAGCGGATCCAGAAGGAAACCCTTTCGGTCATCGATGAGGTCAAGCTCCTGATCATCGTGCTGTCCAGCGGAGCCCTGCTGGCCAGCCTGCTGTTCGCCGGCGTGATCGGCCGAGCGATCACTCGGCCCATCGCCGCCATGACCGGCGCCATGGGCGACTTGGCAGCCGGCAATCTGAACGTGGCGATCCCCGGCCTCGGGCGTCGGGACGAGATCGGCGCCATGGCTGACGCGGTGAACGTGTTCAGGGAGAACGCCCTGGTGACCCGCCGGCTTACGACCGAGCAGCAGGCCGAGCAGGAGCGCAAGCAGGTGCGTGCAATAACGCTGGACCGTTTGATCGTCGGCTTCGACAACACCGTCGCGGGCATTCTGCGCGCCGTCGCGGCGGCCTCCACCGAGCTTGACAGCACAGCGCAATCGATGAACGCCACCGCGGAGGAAACCAGCCGGCAAGCCACGGCTTCGGCTGGCGCGGCGGAGCAAACCGCGGCCAATGTACAGACAGTGGCAGCGGCGGCCGAGGAGATGGCGGCCTCGCTGAATGAGATCACACGTCAGGTCAGCCGCTCGTCCGGCATTGCCAACGAAGCCGTGGCGCAGGCCGAAGAGACCGATGCCACGGTGCAGGGACTGGCCAACGCCGCCCAGAAGATCAACGAGGTGGTGACGCTGATCTCGACCATTGCCGGGCAGACGAACCTGCTGGCGCTGAACGCGACCATCGAGGCGGCCCGCGCCGGCGAACATGGCAAGGGCTTCGCCGTCGTCGCCTCCGAAGTCAAGCAGCTCGCTTCCAAGACCGGCAAGGCGACGGAGGAGATCACCGCCCAGATCAACGCGATCCAGAGCGCCACGGGCGGGGTGGTCGGGGCCATCCGCTCCATCGGGACCACGATCCGCCAGATGAATGGGATCACCACGGCGATCGCATCGGCGGTGGAGGAGCAGAACGCCGCCACGGGCGAGATCACCCGCAACGTGGGTCAGGCCGCCGCAGGCACACAAGAGGTGTCGTCCAACATCGGCCAAGTGATGGAAGCGTCGGCCCAGACCGGAGTTGCCGCCACGCAGGTTCTGGGCGCCACCAGGGAATTGTCCGAACAATCGGAAACTCTCCGCTCCGCTGTCGAAAGCTTTCTCGCCGACATTCGTGCCGCCTGACACCCACCGCTGGCACGCCGTCCAGAGACGGTCAACTTGGCACCGCTTCCGCAAGCAACCCGCTGAATGCCGACTGGCTTGCCCACTGACGAGGCAGCCCGCTTCAGAGGAGGGAAAGGCTATGGATAACAAACCGTCGCAAGGCCGGGTGGCATCCAGCGACACGGCGCCGTGGTCAGCGGTCGTGTGGCTTGGCGGTCGCATGGCCCGAAACGGGCAAGCCGCGCGGGCTGGGATGAAGCCGCCCCGCTTGCCGGACGGTCCCGGCTGGAACGCCGACGACGGCCGTCCCGTGCCGCTGGTCGGTGCCCACCCGTGCAATCATCACCGTGAGCGGGCAAGGCCCGCAGGCTCGGCTCCAGGCATGGTGCCGTCTTTCCGAGCCGCTTGCCGGAGCGACGGGACCGGTTGCCATGGCGGGGAGCACCGGGCATGAGCCGGCACGGCATCCGCGCCAAACTGATCCTGATCTTCGTGGCCATCAAGGTCGTGCCTCTGTTTGTCCTGGCCGCCTTTGCCTGGACCGGCCAGACGTGGCTCGCGGAACGGGTTTCCGAAAACATCGTCCACATGGCCGAGAGCATGCGCGGCACCGTCGAAATCGTCGCCGACAGCACCACGGATGCGGCCATCAAGGCTTTGGACACCGCCGCCCGCGAATCCCTGGAGCGGCTGACCACCGACACGGCGCGCGCCATTGCCGCCTTCCTGCATGACCGCGACCGCGATGTCCTGTCCGCCGCCTTGCTGGAGCCAACCGAGGACAACTACCGGCGTTTCCTGGCGGCTCGCACAAAGGCCGTCGAGCGCGGTCATCCATGGAGACTCGCCCCGGATGGCGGCGGATGGGTTCCAGAGCCGGACTCCGCGCCGCGCGACGATCGATCCGACGTGCGCTCGACCAACGAGGACAACCGCCGCAACTTCCATTACCGGCATCCGGACGTCGACGCGGCGATCGAGCAGCGGCCGCTGTTCCTGGAAATGAGCTTCGTCGGGCTCGACGGGCGCGAACGCGTGAAGGTGACGACATCACCATTAATGACGCCCGCGCTGCGCGACGTGTCGGACCGCCGCAACACCTTCGTGAAAGCCGAAGCCTATTTCGCCGAACTTCGGACGCTGAAGCCAGGGGAGGTTCATGTGTCGGATGTCATCGGCGCGTATGTCCCTTCCCCGATCATCGGCCCCTACACGCCCGAGGCGGCCCGAGCACGGGGCCTCGGCTTCGAACCGGAACAGGCGGCCTTTGCCGGCAACGAGAATCCGGTCGGCAAGCGATTCCAGGGGTTGGTCCGCTGGGCCACGCCGGTCGAGCGCAACGGGGCGATCACCGGTTGGATCACCCTGGCGCTCGACCACACCCACATTATGGAGTTCACCGACCACATCCGGCCGACGGTCGACCGCTATTCGTCCATTCCCGACGCCGCTTCGGGCAATTACGCCTTTCTCTGGGACTATGCGGGCCGCTCGATCGCCCACCCGCGTCATCATTCGATCGTTGGCTACGATCCGACCACCGGAGAACCGGCGGTGCCTTGGCTGGAAGCCGGGCTCTATCAAAGCTGGCGGGAAAGCGGCCAGCCGATCCGCGCCTTCCTTGAGCAGACCCCGGCCTTCCATCAGCAGACACTGAGAAAGAAGGGAGCGCCCGAACTGGTCAAGGAGGGGTCGATCGGGCTGGACTGCCGGTACCTGAATCATGCGCCGCAATGCGCGGGCTGGATGGACCTGACGCAGCACGGCGGCTCGGGCTCGTTCGAGATTTATTGGTCCGGGTTGTGGAAGCTGACCACGGCGGCGGCCATTCCCTACCACACCGGTCCCTATGGGCGGTCGCCACGCGGATTCGGCTTCGTCACGATCGGCGCGAACGTGGACGACTTCCATCGCGCCGCGACGGATTCGAAGCGGCGCGCCGCCGAGCTGGTCGCTCAGCGCGAGAAGGAGTTGCAGGCTTATCTTGACGATGCGGTGGCGCAGATCGCGTCCCATGTCGCGGCCATGGCCCGGCAGCTCAGCGGCTCCACCGCGGTGATGACCGTGCTGGTGATCGGCGTCGCCGTGTGGATGGCTTCGTTCCTCACCCGTCGCATCACCTCCATGGTGGAGGGCATCCACCGCTTCCGCAACGGCGATCTGAGCCATCGTTTGCCGGTGCATGGCCGCGATGAAATGGCCAGCCTCGAGCAGTCCTTCAACCACATGGCGGACCGGGTCCAGGAATCGGTCGTCCGTCTGCGGGACGCCAAGCACAAGGCGGAGGAAGCCAGCCGCATGAAGAGCGAGTTCCTGGCCAGCATGAGCCACGAACTGCGCACGCCGCTCAACGGCATCATCGGTTTCGCCGAAATTCTCCGCGACGAGGCCGGGAACGACGAAGCGCGCGAGAACGCGGTCGTCATCGAGACGAGCAGCCGCCACCTGCTGGAACTCGTCAACTCGATCCTGGACATCGCCAAGATCGAGGCCGGCGCCATGGTGCTGCGGATCGAACCGGTGAACCTGCGCGCGGTCCTGGCCGAGGTTGCCAACGTCCACCAGGCGGTCGCGGCGGGCAAAGGGGTCGGGTTCGCCGTCGATCTGGCCGAGGGCGCGCCCGACAGCGTGCCGGCGGACATCACCCGGTTGCGTCAGGTGCTGCACAACCTGCTGAGCAACGCGGTGAAGTTCACCCAAGCCGGCGAAATCCGCCTGAGCGCGACGCGCGAGGGGGCGGTCATGATCGTTCGCGTGCAGGACACCGGCCCGGGCATTCCCGAGGACCTGCAGGAAGCGGTGTTCGAGAAATTCCGGCAGGGCGACGCCTTCCTGACCCGGGCCCATGGCGGGACCGGCCTGGGACTGACACTCGCCCGGCACTTGGTCGAACTGATGGGCGGCCGGATCGGGGTCACCTCGTCCGCCGGTCACGGAGCGACCTTCCACTTCACCCTTCCCATCAAGCGTGCGGGCCGTCCCGCGCCAGCCTCCCCCGTTGTCTGAGGGACATCATGCACGCAAGCCGTCAGCTCCTCGTCGTCGACGATCAAGCGGTCAACCGCCTCCTGGTCAGCCGCCTGCTCGGCAAGGCGGGATGGACCGTTCTGCAGATGGAGGGCGGAGAGCAGGCGCTCGCCTGGCTCGCGGAGAACGCCGTCGAACTGGTGCTGCTCGACATCAGCATGCCGACGCTGAGCGGCCAGGAGGTCTGCCGACGCATCCGCGAGGGCGGGCTCGGCGGGCCGGGCATCCGGCTCGTCGCCTACACCGCCCACGCCATGCCGGAGGAGCGCGAACAGTTCCTGACCGGTGGCTTCGACGCCATCCTGGTCAAGCCCATCAGCCGCGCCAGCCTCGAGGGCGTGCTGAGCGAACTCGGGCTGAGCGACGTGAAACCTTTGGACGGGGTGGAACCGCTGTGAACATCCTGATCGTCGACGACAACCAGACCAATGTGATGCTGCTGAAGCACTTGGTCATGCGTCTGGGCGATTGCCGCCCCGCGACCTTCCTCGCCTCCCCTGAGGCGCTTGCCTGGGCCGACGAGAACCAAGCCGACATCGTGCTGGTCGACAACATGATGCCCGACCTCGACGGAGCGGAGTTCATCCGCCGCTTTCGCAAGCGCGCCGGCAACCAGGACGTCCCCATCGTCATGATCACCACCGCCGACGCCAAGGACATCCGGTTGCAGGCGCTGGACGCCGGAGCGACGGACTTTCTGGGCAAGCCGGTGGATCCGTCGGAATTCACCGCGCGCCTGCGCAATCTGCTGAGCCTGCGGCGGCATCAGAACGAGGCGCGCGACCGCGCCGTCTGGCTGACCGGCACGGTCGAGCAGGCGACCCGGGACGTGGTGGCGCGCGAGGAGGAGCTGATCCTCCGCCTGTCCAGGGCCGCCGAATTCCGGGATCCGGAGACCGGCAACCACATCCGGCGCATGGCGCACTACTCCCGCCTGATCGCCGAGGGGCTGGGCTTGGCGCCGGAGGAGGTGACCCACATCCATCGCGCGGCACCGATGCACGACATCGGCAAGATCGGGGTGCCGGACCACATCCTGTGCAAGCCCGGCCGCCTCGACCCCGACGAGATGGCGATCATGCACGGGCACCCCCGCATCGGCTGGGAGATCCTGAAGAGCAGCGATTCCGCGCTGATCGCCATGGGAGCCGACATTGCCTTGACCCATCACGAGAAGTGGGACGGCACGGGCTATCCCGACCGGTTGGCGGGAACAGCCATCCCCCTGCCGGGCCGCATCGTCGCCGTGGCCGACGTTTTCGACGCGCTGATCAGCGTACGACCTTACAAGCTAGCCTGGAGCGTGGAGAGGGCCCGCAGCCTGTTGGCGGAGCAGGCCGGCCGGCATTTCGACCCGGCTTGCGTGGACGCGATGTTCGCCGTTTGGGACCGGGTTCTGGAAATCCGGGAACGCTTCAAGGATGAGGTACCGCATGACCACTCTGCCGTTTGACATGCCCACCATGGATCGTGCGCGGTTCTCCATTTTCAATCTTTTGCCGGCGCCCATATGGGTGTTCGACATCGAGCGCTCGCGCATCTGGGAAGCGAACGACGCGGCCTTGCGGCTGTGGAGCGCCGATGACCGTGAGACGCTGTTCCTCCGGGACTTCTCGCAGATGTCGACCGCGACGGTGACGCGGCTGAACGGCTGTTTGGCGGAGTTCCGGGCCGGCCGCGCGGTAGAGGACACCTGGACCCTCTATCCCCGTGGCGAGCCGGTGCTGGTCCGGTGCCTCTGCCGCGGCGTGCTCATCGATGGCGGGCGGTTGGCCATGCTGGTGCAGGGGCAGGAGGTGCCCGCCGAGCAGATCGACCGCAACGCCCTGCGCATGGTCGAGGCCTTGCGCCACACCAGCCTGCTGGTGTCCCTCTATGAACTGGACGGCCGCCCGGTTCTGCGCAACCCCGCGGCGGCGCGGGTCTACGGCGAGTCCATGCAGGACGGGGCAAAGACCCTGGCCGGCGTGCTGCTGGACGGGGAGCGTGCCGAAGCCATCGCCGCCGCCGTTGCCACGGGCGGCGGCTACACCGGCGACGCGATGGTGCAGACCCTTGCCGGGCCACGGCGTCACGGCATGGACGTGCGGTGCACCTGCGATCCCGTCACGGGCCGGTCGATGCTGCTGGTGTCCGAACGCGACATCACCGACCGCTGGGAGGCGGAAAGCACGGTCAGCCGACTTTACGAGGAAAACCGGCAGATCCTGGAAGCAATGCCCGAAGGAGTCTGCCGACTGGATTCCGACGGGACGATCACGGTCATCAACCGGACCGCCGCCGCCTTGCTGGAGGTGACCGTGGACGAGGCGATCGGGCGGAACTTCCTGTCCCTGGTCGGACTGGGCGGCGGCAATGCCGAGCCTCCGGCCGCGCCGGCGCTGTTGTGCGGCCCCACGTCCAACGAGGTCGAGTTCCACCTCAAGGGGGGGCGCAGGTTGCCGGTGCGCTTCGTCGTCACGCCGGTGACCGAGCGCCATGGCAGGGCCGGGATGGTGGTGTGCTTTCACGACATCTCCGAACGGCGGGCCGGGGAGAGGGCGCTTTGGCAGGCCAAGGAACGGGCGGAGGCCAGCGAACGGGCCAAAATGGAGTTTCTCGCCACCATGAGCCATGAGATCCGCACACCGATGAACGGGGTGATCGGCATGACGGGCTTGCTGCTCGACAGCGCGCTGAACGAGGAGCAGCTTTATTTCACACGCACGATCCGGGAATCGGCGGAATCGCTGCTCACCATCATCAACGACATCCTGGACTTCTCCAAGTTGGAGGCCGGCAAGCTCGACCTGGAGGTGATGGAGTTCGACGTCGCGGCCCTGGTCGAGAGCGTGACGGACATTCTGAGCCCGCGCGCCGAGGCCAAGGGATTGGTGCTGGCCGCCCAGATGATGCCGAACGTTCCGGCGTTGGTGCGTGGCGATCCGGGCCGTCTGCGCCAAGTTCTGGTCAATCTTGTCGGGAACGCCGTCAAGTTCACCGCCGCGGGAAGCGTTTCGGTCACGGTCGAGGCCATGCCGGCCCCGGATGGCGATGGACGTCTGCGCATCGAAGTCGCGGACACGGGCATCGGCATCCCCGAAGAGGCGCAATCGCGCTTGTTCTCGATGTTCTCCCAAGTCGACGCGTCGATGGCACGCCGCTTCGGCGGCAGCGGCCTCGGGCTGGCGATCTGCAAGCGCCTGATCCAGATCATGAATGGCGGCATCGGGGTGCGCAGTGCCGCCGGGCACGGCAGCACCTTCTGGATCGAGGCCCCCTTCGAGTTCGTGAAGGACCGGTCGCCGCATGGTCTGGATGCGCTGAAGGGGGCCCGCGTGCTGATTGCGGACAGCCTCGGCCCGAGCCGCGATGGTTTCCGCCGTCAACTCCATCCTTGGGGCGTGACCACGATGGAATGCTCGTCGCCGGACGAGGTGCTGCCGGTGCTGAGCGCGGCCAGGAAGAGCGGGAAGCCCGTCCAGGCCGTCATTCTGGACCAACAGTTCCATTCCTGCACCGGCCTCTCCCTGGCGCGCGACATCCGCGCCCGTTTCGCGCCGGAGACCCTCCGGCTGGTGTTGGCGTCGTCGGTCGGGATGGGGCCGCTGCGCGGTGAAGCCCGGGATGCCGGGATCGACGCAGTGTTGACCAAGCCGCTGCGGCAGAGCGTTCTGCTGGAGTGCCTGTCCAGGCTGCTGGCCGGAGAACAGTGCAACACGGTGGAGGTTTCCCAAGCGCCGCTTTGGACGCCCGAACCGGAAACCTGCGGAGGAAAACGGCTGCGCCTTCTCGTGGCGGAGGACAACCCGGTCAACCAGCAGGTGGCGGCGCGGATTCTCCAGAAGTACGGGCACAGGGTGGATGTGGTCGGCGACGGCCGCGAGGCGGTCGAGGCCGTGCGGCGCATTCCCTACGACATCGTGCTGATGGACGTTCAAATGCCCGAGATGGACGGGCTGGAGGCCACGGCGGCCATCCGCAAACTGCCGGGCGATCAACGGAACGTCATCATTGTCGCGATGACCGCCAACGCCATGCGGGGCGACGCCGAAACCTGTCTGGCCGCCGGGATGAACGACTATGTCGCCAAGCCGGTGAGCTGCGAGAAGCTGGTCACGGTCCTGGATGTGTGGAGCACCCGTCTGTCGATGGGGCAGGCCGTTGCCACGCCGCCATCGGCCAGGGAACCCGCACAGCCGGTGTCGGCGGGCTTCGTCGACCACGCCGCCCTCAATGAGCTGCGCGACGCCCTGGGTGACGATGGCATCGAGGAAGTCGTGGGTGTGTTCATCATCGACAGCGGCGGCCGGCGGCGTGCCATGCAGACATGCCGCGATCATCGGGAACTGGCCAAGCTGGCGCACACCCTCCGGGGAGCGGCCGCGAACGTCTGCCTGCCCGCCTTGGCTTCAACGTCCCTGGCGCTGGAGAAGGCGGCCAATGGCGTGGCGCCGTTAATCGAACTGGAGCAACTGATCGAGGAGGTGGAGGCCGTGTACGCCGGCAGTATGGCCGAGATGGCCGCGTTGGGAATCCAGGTGGTGACCGCGCATCGGCTTGGAACGGTGGATTCCTGATGGTCGCGTGCCCAAACAGCGGTTGAGAGTGCGCTCTGGGCTGCCATACGTCGTTCCTCTGAACCGCCCCGATTACTTCGGAGGTGGTCGGGGTTGAGACCAAGCATGATGACGGTCTTCCCACCAGCCCACGCCGTGGGCGGCTGATCAGCCGCTATGTGGCCTCCGCTTCTTGCATCAGCCCCTGCTCCTTGGCGCGGTCCAGCAGGTTCTTCACCGAGGAGGCCGACCACGTCGTGCCGCCACGCGGCGTGCGGATGCGCAGGTCCTCCAGGCGCGCGGCAATGGTCCGCAGGCTGATCTCGGGATCGGCTCCCTTGATGCCGGCGATCACCAGCAGGATGTCGTCTTTGGGCGGCTTGCGCGGTGCCGGATCGATCAGGGCCGGTTCAGCCAGCCCCTCCGCGACGAGGCGTCGCACCGCCCGCGACAACCGGTCGGCCGTCCAAGGCCGATCGGGCGAGCCCAGCCGCCCGAGGGAATTGGCCACCTTGCCCCAGGAACTGGTCGGGCGCAGCGCCCGCACCTTGGGCAGCCACGCCGCCATGCTGGCCAGCAGGTCCGCCATGTACCGCCGGTCGCGGATGGCGGAGAGCTGGGCGATCGCCTCCGGATCGTGCCGTTTGAGCGCCGGGTTCCCGCCCACCCGGCCGCGGGCCTTGGCCGCCCGCAGGCCAGCCTTTGTCCGCTCACGGATCAAGGCGCGTTCCAGCTCGGCGGCGGCCCCGAGCACCTGGAGGGCGAACTTCCCCTGTGGCGTCGAGGTGTCGATCGGATCGCGCAGCGACTTGAAATGGGCACCGACGGCCTCCACCCTCTCGATCACCTCCAGCAGGTGGGAGAGGGAGCGCGCCAAGCGGTCAATGCGGGTGTCGCTTGCTCCTCGAAATTTTCATTGAAAGCTATCAGCGTCAAATGAAGTAAAATCGAGTATCCAGAGCGGCGCCTCTTGCCATAGATCATTTATGATCAACATTTTGCATCCATGAACATTTTGAATTGTAACATGTTCTGTGAGGTGATGGCAGGCAGGTCTGAAGTCAAATCGAGCCATACCAAAAACCAATGGTGCCCTAACCGACACCGAAGGCTTGGAAGGCTAATCCGGCTTAACGATCATTTTATCGGTAAGTTGGCCTGACACTCCTGGTCCGTTTCCAGACGGTGCCGATCCAGGGCCATCAACGGCCGGGAGAGAAACCCGGACACACTGATGGCGACGCCAAACATCCCGGCAACGATGAACATCCCGCGCACTCCGAACAGTTCGCCGAGCGGAGTGAGAAGCCCCAATCCCACGGGCGCGGCCAGTCCCATGACGGTGTTCATCAGGGACATCACGCGCCCGAGCAGATGATTCGGCACGATGGTCTGAAGCACCGTGGTCAACGGTGCATCGGCGACCACGAAGGCGAGACCGCTGACCACCCACCACGCCACGGCCACACCGAAAAGACCGCGCGGCGCCAGAGCCGTGAGAGCCATCGCGCCACAGGAGACGGCAAAGCCGCACAGGATCCACGGCATCCGCCGGCGCGGCGCCAGTACGACCACCAGCAAGCCGCCCGCCCCCATGCCGATGCCCGACAGGCTCTCCATCAGGGCCAGTTGAACGGTGTCGCCGCCGAAATGCTCCTTCACCAGCAGCGGTACCAGCGTGAAGACCGGCATGAAAGCCAGCACGACCCCGCCAAGCAGGAGAAAGAGCTGACGCAGGCCGGGAGTCCCCCAGACCACCTCCACCCCCTCGCGAAACTCCCACCAGAGGCCGGCCTTCCCGCCGTCCGGGGCGAAGGCTTGCGGAATGCGGAAGAGCAGCAACGGCGCGATGCCGAGAACGGCCGTGACGACATCGATCGCCAGAGCCCAGCCGAGCGGCATCACGGCGATGGCGAGCGCCCCCAGCGGGGCGGCGGCGACCAGCGTTAGACTATGCACGGACTGTTCCAGGCCGACCGCACGAACCAAGAACCCGCCCGGCACCAGCATGGGTGTGCTGGCCACCATGGCCGGCTCCTGAAAGCCCTGCATCGCACTGCGGATCGCCATCATCACCAGGGCGTGCCACAGTTCGATCCGATCGGTCAGGAA
Source organism: Azospirillum doebereinerae (assembly GCF_003989665.1). GTDB lineage: Bacteria > Pseudomonadota > Alphaproteobacteria > Azospirillales > Azospirillaceae > Azospirillum > Azospirillum doebereinerae. The sequence goes on from NZ_RZIJ01000046.1 coordinate 17,598, forward strand.
CAGCGCGATCAGCACCAGCATGCACAGGGCAGATACGCCGTCAGCCGTGATCATCAGCAAGCGGCGGCTGTAACGATCGGCGAAAATCCCGCCAAGCGGGCCGAGCACAGCCTGCGGCAGTAGCGCCGCCATTCCGGCGGCGGTGAGCGCCGTGATGCTGCCGGTGGTGTCGGTGATCCACCAGATCAGCACGAACTGGGTCAAGGCCGACCCGATCAAGGACAGCGCCTGCCCCCCGAGAATGGTATAAAACCGCACACGCCAGCCTCCATCATCCTTCACCCATCCCGCCGGTGCCCATTCCGCCGATGGCCGCGTGCTTTCCGTTTTGATCGTTTCGTGCTCGGTCATGGATCGCTGCTCAGCCACGGTTCGACGGTGACACGGTGCCCAAGGGACGGAGCGGCGGGCTCGTCGTCCATCGCGCCTCCCAGCGCCTTGTAGAGCGCGACCGCGTTGCTCAGCGCGTCGCGGCGCAGGTTCAGCAAGGCCTGCCGCGCCGCATAAAGCTGCCGCTGGGAATCCAGCAATTCCAGCCGCCCTTCGACACCCGCGCGGTAACGCTGGCCGGACAGCGCGGCACGGCGCTCCGCGCTGGCGACCACGAGCGTCTGCGCTTCGAGCTGGCGACCGAAGGTCGCCTGTCCAGCCAGACCGTCGGCGACCTCGCGAAACGCGATCTGGATGGCCCGCTCGTACTCGGCGACGGCGGCCGATTTCCGGAGTTCGGCCAAACGCAGTTCCGCGTCCAGCCGTCCGCCCTGGAACAGCGGCAGGGTGATCTGCGGCGCGAAGCTCCAGGTGCCTTGATCGGCGCCGAACAGGCCGGCCATGGCCGGGCTGACGTAGCCCAGCGAGGTGGTCAGCGACAGGCGGGGGAAGAAGGCCGCCCGCGCCGCGCCGATGTCGGCGTTGGCCGCAATCAAGGCCTGTTCCGCCTGGAGGATGTCGGGCCGGCGAAGCAGCAGCTCCGACGGCAGACCAGCCGGCGGACCAAGCGTGACGGCCTGCCCTTCGAGCGGCAGGGGGTCCGGCAGGTCGCCGGGCTGTTCCACGCCGATCAGGAGCTGCAGCGCGTTGCGCGCTTGCGCCATGGCGCGTATCCGCGCCTCCAGGTCGACCTTGGCCGTGGCGAGCTGCCCTTCGGCCTGGACCACGTCCAGGCCGCTGGTCTGGCTGCGCTCCTTCAAGCGCCGCGCCAGATCGAGCGACTGCTGCCAGTCGGCCAGGGTGCGTTCGGCCAGCTGCCGCTGCTCCTGAGCCAGCCGCTCGGCGAAATGGGCATCGGCGACCGCCCCGACCAGGGCGATCCGTGCCGACCGGCGTCCCTGGTCGCTGGCGAGGTAGCGCGCCAGGGCGGTGTCGGAGAGCGACCGCACGCGACCGAACAGGTCGATCTCGAACGCGCTCAGCCCGAGGCTGAGTCCGTACTGGTTCTGCACGGTTGCCGACACGGCCGGGCTGGTCTCGGCGTTGGCGGCCGTCCGCTGGCGGGCGGCGCTGCCGGTCGCGTCGATGGCGGGGAACCGCGCGGCGCGCTGAATCCCGTACTGGGCCTGGACCGTCTCGGCGTTCAGGGTCGCCAGCCGCAGGTCGCGGTTGTTGGCGAGCGCCAGTTCGATCAGCCGCCGCAGGCGGCGATCGCCGAACAGCGTGCGCCATTCGAGCTCGACCGCGGAATCCTGTGTCCCGAGCCCGGCGATGGCCGACACGACCGCCGGCACCGGCAGAGCCGGCTTGTCGAGGGCGGGAGAGAGGGAACAGGCGGACAGCGTGAGGAGGATGGGGATGGTGAACGATCGCATCGGTGTCATTTCTCTTCCGCCTGATGAGGCGCAGGGGCGGTTCGGCGGTTCATCCGCCAAGCTTCCAGGCGTTCCCTCCAGCCCATCACGAGCACGAAGAAGACGGGAACGAAGACGATCGCCAGCAGGGTCGCGCTGACCATGCCGCCGAACACGCCGGTGCCGATGGCGTGCTGCGTTTCGGCGCTGGCGCCCATGGCGACCATCAGCGGCACGACGCCGAGGCCGAAGGCCAGGGAGGTCATCAGGATCGGACGCAGGCGCAGGCGGGCCGCGGCCACGGCGGCCTCCTTCAGCCCCATGCCCTCCCCGTGCAGCTGCTTGGCGAACTCGACGATCAGGATGGCGTTCTTGGCCGACAGGCCGATCACGGTGATCATGCCGACCTTGAAGTACACGTCGTCGGGCAGGCCGCGCAGCGTCACCGCCAGCACCGCCCCCAGGAGGCCGAGCGGCACCACCAGCATGACCGACAGCGGAATGGCCCAGCTCTCGTACAGCGCGGCGAGCACGAGGAACACCACCAGCATCGACAGCGCCATCAGCATCGGGGCCTGGGCGGCGGACTGCCGCTCCTGCAGCGACTGTCCGGTCCAGGCGATGGCGAAGCCGGACGACAGTTGCGCGGCCAGCCGCTCCATCTCGGCCATGGCACCGCCGCTGGAGACGCCGGGCGCGGCGCTGCCGGAGATGCGCGCGGCCGGGAACCCCTGGTAGCGGACGAGCTGCAACGGCGTCTCGCTCCACACCGGCCGGACGATCTCCGACAGCGGCACCATCCCGCCCGCCGCGTTGCGGACGTGGAGCCCGAGCACGTCGTCGATCTGCATGCGCGCCGACGCGTCGGCCTGGACGATGACCTGCTGCATGCGCCCGGCGTTGGGAAAGTCGTTGACATAGGTCGATCCCATCGCCGTGGACAGCGTGTTGCTGACGCTGCTGAACGACACGCCCAGCGCCTCGGCCTTCTCCCGGTCGATGTCCAGGCGGACGCTGGTGCCGGCGGGCAGACCGTCGGGATAGATGCCGGTCACGGCCCCGCTGTGCGCCGCCAGTTCCAGCAGTCGCGCCTCCGCGGCCTTGAGCGCGGCATAGCCTTGGTTGGCGCGGTCCTGAAGGCGCAGCGTGAAGCCGGAACTTGTGCCCAGCTCCTCGATGGCGGGCGGCAGCAGGTTCATCACCGTGCCTTCCGTCGTGTCGGCCATGGCCTGCTGCGCGAGCTCCGCCTCGGTCTGGGGTGTGGCGCCGTCGCGTTCACCCCAGTCCTTAAGCATGGTGAACCCCATCGCGGCGTTCGTGCCGGAGCCCGAGAAGCCGAACCCGACAATGGACAGGTTGGACCGGATCGAGGGGCGCGAGGCGACATGCTCCTCGAACGTTTTGACGATCCTCAGCGTGCGTTCGGTGGTGGCGTCGGCGGGAAGCTGGATGGAGGTCATGAAGTAGCCCTGATCCTCCTCGGGCAGGAAGGACGAGGGCAGTTGCCGGAAAGCCAGTGCCAGGATCGCGACCAGCGCCGCGAACACCAGCATCACGCGCCCGGTGCGCGTCACCAGCCCGGCGATGCGCCGCTCGTAACGGTGCGTCAGACGGTCGAAGCCGCGATTGAACCAGCCGAAGAAGCCGCGCTTCCCGTGATGCGCGGGATCGATCGGCCGCAGGAGCGTCGCGCAAAGCGCCGGCGTCAGGGTGAGGGCGAGGAAGGCGGAGAACAGGATCGCCACCGCCATCGACAGCGTGAACTGCTGGTAGATCACACCGACGGACCCGCTCGCCAACGCCATGGGGATGAACACGGCGGTCAGGACCAGCGTGATGCCGATCACCGCGCCGGTGATCTCCTTCATCGCCTTGACCGTCGCCTCCCTGGGCGCCAGCCCCTCGCGGGCCATGATGCGCTCGACGTTCTCGACCACGACGATGGCGTCGTCGACGATGATGCCGATGGCGAGCACCATGCCGAACATGGTCAGGACGTTGATTGAAAAGCCCGCGGCCAGCATCACGGCGAAGGTGCCGAGCAGCGCGATCGGCGCGACGATGGCGGGGATGAGCGTGCAGCGCACGTTCTGGAGGAACAGGTACATCACCAGGAAGACCAGCAGCATCGCCTCGGCCAGCGTATGGATGACCTTCTCGATCGACACCTTCACGAAGGGAGCGGTGTTGAAGGGAATCGAATGGCTCATGCCGGCGGGCAGGGGCCGGCTCAGCTCCTCCATGCGGGCCTGCACGCCATCGGCGGTTCTCACCGCGTTGCCACCGGGCGTGAGCTGCACGGCCGCGGCGGTGGTGGCCTTGCCGTTTTCCCGGTTGATGAAGCTGTAGGACTGGGCGCCGAGTTCGACGCGCGCGACATCGCCGAGCGTCACCTTCGAGCCGTCGGAGCCCGCGCGGAGCACGATGCCGGCGAACGCCTCCGGTGTGGTCAGCTGTCCCTGGACGGTGAGCGGCACCGTTACGGCCTGCCCCGGCAGCGCCGGCGACGCGCCGACGCTGCCGGGAGCGATCTGAACATTCTGCTGACCGATGGCCGCCGTCAGGTCGCCCATCGACAGCCTATGGGCCATCAGCCTGGCCGGATCGGCCCAGACGCGCATCGCCTGCTCGGAACCGAACAGCTGCACCCGGCCGACACCGTCGATGCGCCGCAACTCCTCGACGACGTTGCGCGCCATGTAGTCGCTGAGCGCGGTTTCGTCGAACCGACCGTCATCGGACTTCAGCCCGACGATCATCAGGAAGCCCGACGACGATGATTCCACGGTCAGCCCGTTCTGGCGCACCGTCTGCGGCAGCCGCAGCTCAATGGACTTGAGCTTGTTCTGCACATCGACCTGGGCCATGTCCGGGTCGGTGCCGGGCTTGAAGGTGGCCGTGACGGTTGCCGATCCGGAGGCATCGGAAACCGATTCGAAATAGAGCAGGTTCTTGACGCTCGACAGTTCGCGCTCGATGAGGCTGATCACCCCGTCGTTCATCGTCTGCGGCGTGGCTCCGGGGTAGGTTACCGAAATGCTGACGGTCGGCGGCGCCACCGAGGGGTAGCGGGCGATCGGCAGCTGCGGAATGGCGATCACGCCGAACAGGATGATGAACAGGGCGATGACCCAGGCGAACACCGGGCGACGGATGAAGAAGTGAGGCATGGCGGAATCGTCCTGTTCGCTCAGCGCATGGTGGTGGCGGTCGGTTTGAAAACCGGCCAGTCACGCGCGGTCACCGGGATGCCCTCGGACAGACGTTCCATGCCCTCGACCACGATCTTCTGCCCGGCTTCGAGGCCGGCGCTGACGCGATAGCGGCGGTACACCAGTTCGCCGAGTTCCACCGGCTTGAGGGAAGCCCGATCGTTCCCGTCGAGCGTCCACACCTGCGGCTGGCCGCCGACGCGCACCACCGCCTGCTGAGGAAGGGTCAGGGCGTCGGCGTAGCTCGTGCGCGGCACCCGCGCACGAACGAACATGCCCGGGAGCAGGTCGCGCCGCGGGTTGTCGACGAGGATGCGGAGCAGCACGTCGCCCGTGCCGGGATCGACGGAGATGCCAGAGAACAGCACGCGCCCGGTCGCCTCGTACGGTTCGCCGTCGTCGCGCAGAATGGCGACCGGCAGGCCATCCCCGGACTCCGCCTTGCGCAGGGCCATGGCCTTGCGCAGGGAAGCGAGCGAGGATGCCGGTTGGCGCACATCCACATAGACCCGGTCGATCTGCTGTATACGCGCCATCGAACCGCCGTCGCTGCCGCCGACCAGCGTCCCCTCGGTCACCAGCGCCTGGTCGATGCGTCCCGGAATCGGTGCCTCCACCGTGGAGAACTTCAGGTCGAGTTCGCAGCGGGCCAGGGTCGCGCGGGCCTGCGCCACGTCGGCCACGGCCTGATCGCGCTGGAACACCGTGTCGTCGTAGATTTGGCGGCTGACGGCATCGGCCTTGACCAGGGGTTGTAGCCTCGCCACCTGCACCCTGGCACGCTCCAGCCCCACCGTTGCCCGCTGCAGGGCGGCGGCGGCCATGTCCACCTCGGACTTGAACGGCGCCGGGTCGATCTGGAACAGGGGCTGGCCGGCCCGCACCTCGCTGCCCTGCTCAAAGCTTTGGCGCAACACGATGCCGCCGACCTGCGGCCGTATCTCGGCAACCCGCAACGCGGCGACGCGGCCCGGCAAATCGTCGGTCAGTTCCAGTGGGGATGGCGCAACGGTGAGAACGGAAACCTGCGGGGCCGGGGGGACCGCGACCGGTTCGGATTGTTCACACCCCATCAGCATCACGGCCATCAAGGCATAGGCGCCGCCATGGCGGCGCAAGGGGTCGATCCTCATCCACTTTCCTTCGGGCGCAGGCCGGTGTCGGCAAAAACGCCGGCACTCTGACCGCACCCGATTGCGTTTGGTTCGAGGTAGTGTGGAGATTCGATGGAGAGTGAAAATTTACAGCGAGCCGCCGCGATGCCGATGATGCCTCCGCCAGATCCTGCCCTGAGCCCGGCCCCGGCTTCCCAGGCCCTGATCCTCATCGCCGAGGACGAACCGGAGATCGCCGACATCCTTGCCGCCTATCTGGCCCGCAGCGGCTTGCGAAGCGTCCACGCCGCCGATGGTCGCCGGGCCTTGGAACTCCACCGATCCCTCAGACCCGACCTCGTGCTGCTGGACGTGCAAATGCCCCACGTCGATGGCTGGCAGGTTCTCTCCGAGATCCGGCACCGAGGCACGACCCCCGTTATCATGCTGACGGCGTTGGACCAGGACATCGATAAGCTGACGGGGCTGCGCATCGGCGCCGACGACTATGTGGTCAAGCCGTTCAATCCGGCGGAGGTGGTCGCGCGCACCCAGGCGGTGCTGCGCCGGTCGACACCAGGCCCCGGGCGCCAGGACCAGCGTGTCCTGCGCGCCGCTCCGTTCCAGATCGACCTGGATACCCATGAAGCCACGGTGGAGATCGACGATCGCCGTCAGTCCCTGAACCTGACGCTGACCGAATTCAATCTGCTGGCGCAGTTGGTGCGCGCTCCCAGGCGCGTGTTCAGCCGTGCCGAGCTGCTGACCACCTGCCTGCCGGAAGGCGACGCCCTGGAGCGAACGGTAGACAGCCACATCAGCAAGCTGCGCAGGAAATTGGAGGATGTCGGCCTCGCCGGTGTTCCCGTCGGGATTCGGGGCGTCGGCTACAAACTGTGGAGCGGCGAATGAAGCTGGTCGGTCTCAGCCGGCAGATCGTTCTGTCCATGGCGGCGATAGCGCTCGGTGTCACAATGCTGGTAGTGCTGACGTCTTACGCGTTCTACTACGTTGCATTCACCTATTGGCCCGAGCATTTCGATCCAGCGGCTTGGATGCCGAACGGTGCGGAGTGGGTTTGGCTGATCGCGACCACCCTGGCCGGTCTGGTGATCGCCATCGCGGTTGCCGTCAACCTGGCGCGCCGCATTCTCGTTCCGCTGAACTCGGTGGCGGACGGCATCCGCCGCGTCGCCGAAGGGGACCTCGGCGCCCGCGCCATTGCGGGCGACCGCTCGCTGGGCGAAGCGTCCTTGCTTGCTGACAATTTCAACGCGCTGGCGGCCGAACTGCAACGCGTGACCGAGGAGCAACGGTTCTGGAACGCGGCGATCGCCCATGAGCTCCGCACACCGGTGACCATTCTGCGCGGCCGTTTGCAGGGCTTGGCCGAAGGCATCTTCCCAGCGGACGAGGCCCAGTTCAGAAGCCTGCTGACCCAGGTCGAAGGCTTGGCCCGGCTGATTGAGGATTTGCGGGTGGTCAGCTTGGCCGAGAGCCGCCATCTGGAGCTCCAGATCCAAGTGGCCGACCTTGCCGCGGAGATCACGGCGGTCGTGGACGTCTTCAAAAGCTCCCTCCAGTCGGCCGGGCAACAGCCGGTCCTGGATTTGGACGAACGGCCCGTCCGCTGCGATGCGGTTCGGATCCGGCAAGCGTTGCTGGTCCTGCTTGAAAACGCCCGCCAGCATGCGGCGCCGGGATCGCTCCATATCCGGACGCGCCTGGACAGGGGGTGGTGCCACCTGATCGTCGAGGATGAGGGGCCCGGCATTCCGGCTGGCTTCACACCGCACCTGTTCAAGGCGTTCCGGCGCGCCGACTCGACGCGCTCAAGCGGACGCAAAGGAAGCGGGCTGGGATTGGCCGTCGTTTCCGCCATTGCCCGGGCGCATGGAGGGCACGTCGGTTACGCCCCTGCCTCCAAGGGGGGTGCACAATTCACATTGTCCTGGCCGTATCAACCCATAGCAGAGAGATAAATAAATCGCATAAATTAGAATCAACGCTCATTATTTATTAGTTAGGCATCATGGCGATCCGCGATAAATTAAAACAAATGATACCGTATTTGATTAACAATTTAGGGGGTTTATCGAGAGGTAGATAGGCTGTGATTGTTAATTAGTAGATGAACCAAATCAGAGCAGCATTCTCGACTCCAAAGTCATCTGGACCGCTGAAAACTCGGATTGAACCGCGCCGAGATTGTCGGAGGCCCCACTTCTTGAGAAGCTAGGGTCCTCATGACGAAACAGGCACCACTGAGATATTCTCCTGAGGTCCGTGAGCGGGCGGTCCGGATGGTGTTGGCGCGTCGCTGGCGGATCTCGGTCGCGGCGCGCGGCAGGGTGTGAAGGGCACCGGTGCGCATGGCGTGGCGCACGGTGGCGACCGGGACGCGCTCCCCGATCTCGTTACGGCTGAGCGACTGGAAGCGGATGGGGTTGAGCACATGGATGCGGTCGATGACCCAGCGCAGACCGGGGCGCCAGTACACGCTTTCAAAAATACCACGGGCGGCGGAGGGCGTGATCACCTCGTAGGAGGCACGTTCAGCTTTGAACTCCGCTCGGGAAAAGCAAGCGCGCGCGCCCGAAACGCGCAGTGTTAGTCTGTAAGACATGAGGCCTCCTGCGACGACGGTTCGTCAACAGGATATTCAAATCTTGATCATAAGAGCGCCTAACAGAACCTTTCGAGCCGTCTACAGGCGATGAGTGCGCAGGCGAGTGTTGAGAAGGCTTGGTGGATATCAGCGCGTCGTTCATAGCGGACGGTCAGGCGGCGGAAGCGGCT
>NZ_RZIJ01000047.1 GCF_003989665.1 Azospirillum doebereinerae
GACAGTGATCGCAACTTCGCCACCCGTATTCCCTCCCCGCCGGGAAGGACCCGCGACCCCACCCCCTCGGGCCGGGCCGGTCAGACCGCCCCTGGCTGCCCGCAGGCTGCCCCGTGGCGTAGGTCTGCCGCGTCGGTGGCGATGGAGTCGCCGCGAAGCTCAAGCCCATCGGCGGGCGGGAAACCGGGCTTCGGGATGACCGCCGTCCAGCCGTCCATGGCGCCGACGGCGACATGCCCATCGGGGGCGGCCTCCATCAGGGGCCGGACGATCTCGGTGGCCTGGGCGTAGGCGGCGGCCACGGCGTCGAGCTGCGCGGTGGCCAGGGCGATGCGGTCGGCGGGGGCGTCCAGCATCAGGCCGGCTCCATCGTCTTGACCGGCAGGCGGGCGATGATCACCGCGTTCTGCTCGACCACACGCTCGACCTGTTCGGCCAGGGTGGAGGTGGCCTTGGCCTGTTCGGTCAGCGCCGCGATCACGAGGTTGAACGTCTCGTTGCCGGGGCCGGGCAGAGGGCGGCGGGTCCAGACCCAGGCCAGCCCGATGAGCCCGATCATGATGACGGCGGCGACCTGAGCGTTGGGCGACAGGCCGGCGATCTGCATCAGGGTGTTGCCCATGTCGGGCAGCGGGGACAGGGCGTCCATGGATCAATCCCCCATCACGATGGCGGTCGGGCGCGTGGCCGCGACCTCGGCGGCGTAGAGCGCCACGGCGTTGTCCGGATCGGGCTCGATCAGGATGGCGTGGGCGTTGTGGTGGCTGGCGGCTTGCTGGGCAGCGCGCCAACCCACGGGCATGTCCTTGCCGTGGGGAAGCCACTGGAGGGTTCGGTCGGCCATGGGCGGGTCTCCGGAAACGCGAAAACCCGCCTCGGTCAGGACCGGGCGGGTGGTGGGTGGAGCGGTTGAGGGCAGACACGAAAAACCCCGCACAGGCAGGTCTGGCGGGGCGTGAAACCGTTCGCTGCGCAGCAATTGCAGCTTGAGCCAAGGTGCCCGAAGAAGGGTCCCTTGGCAAGCGCGAAAGTATTACCGATACCTTAACGTCTTACCACCCTCGCGCGCTCGGCTGCCGCCGCCTTGGCGCGCCGATCCTCCGCTATTCGCGCGCTTGCCGCCCGCTGCGCCGCTGCGTTGCTGGCCGCCTTCCGGTCCTCAGCCAGCACAACCCCCATCGCCGCCGAGGCGTGCGGTCCTGGCCCCAGCCGGTCCGTCACGCGACGATCCACCTCCGCGCGGGCTTGGGCGTAGACCTCGCTGGCTGTACGGGCCTCCACGATCCAGGGCCAGCCGTTCAGCGTGCGGGAGCGCCACAACTCTCCGTGCTTGCCCTGGACCTCGTTGAAATCCTGCGCCAGTTCCACCGGCACCCAGAAGACCCCGACGCGAACCTGGGTCCGGGCGTAGCCCGACTGCAAGCCGTAGCAATCCCCCGTCACATCCAGCCCAGCCCGCAGGGAAACGAGGATTGCGCGCCGGTCTTCCGACCGGGCGCTACTGGCGACCTCCGTCGCGGTGCGCTCGCGCAGCACCACGGCCCGCACCACCGGCCACAGCCGGCCGTCAAGCTGGTCGCAGCAGGCCCGCACCCGCTCCACCCGAGCGGCGGCTTCCAAGGCGGCGGTCTCGAAACACCCGCCGCCCCCGTCCCCGGAGTCCGGCGCCGACCCAGCTTCGAGCGGTTGGTGGACCATCTGCGCCCGCATGTAGTCCTCGTGCAAGGCTTGGCCGGCACTGAACTGCCGCCCGGTCAGCCAGTGCTTGGCGTGGAGGATCTGGATCGGCGACCGCGACCGCAGGCGCTTGACCCCCGCCTTGTCCGAGTGCTCCTCGATCACATCCCCATGCCGGGACCGGGCGTCCTTGAGCGTCTCGCCCGAGGCGCGCCGGAGCCGGGCTTCGCCCTCGCGCTGCTCCCGCTCCAGCCGTTCGTCCGCGCGGCGCTGACGGGCGGCGAGGTCGGCGGCGACCTGGGGCGTCACGTCCACAAGGACCGCCCCCTTGCCCGACCCGTCAAGCCGGTAGTACCGAGCCACGTCCTCGCCGTCGATCTCGACCCAGGCGGCGTAGAGGCCCTTGCCGAGGTCGGGGCGGGCCTCGGCGTCCACCGGCTGGCCGCCGATCCGGACCGTGATGGACGCGGGGGGCTTGCGGGCGCTCACTTCGCACCCGCCATGGCCGGGTGCTGAATGACCTGCGCCGATTTCGATCCGCCACCTTTGGCGGATTTGGCGCGGGGCGCGATCTGGATCTCGACATCCGCGACCCCCAGGCAATCCCGCAGGTCCTGCCCGTGGTGATCGCGGAGACGGGCGGCGGTCAGCGAGGCGGGGGCCACGATGACGGCGCGGCCATCGGCGACAGTGACCGTGCAGGGCTTGATCCAGCTCGCCCACTGCACGACCGTAAACCGCTTGTCGTACGGCGCGGGGGCGCGCTCCTCCATCGGAGCGGGGGGTGCATCCGCCACATGTGGCGGCTTGCGCCGGGCGGCGGTGATGGCGCCCTCCACGTCCTTCGTGAGCATGCCCAGCGAGAACGGGGCGGTCTGCTTCGGCTTCTCGGACAACCGCTTGAGTTGGCGGTCCACCACCTCGCCGATCAGCTCCAAGGCGTCGGGGGCGGTCATGCCGGCGGCCTCCGCCGATGCCAGCCAGCCCCGAATGACCCGGCCATCCCCCGCGGACCGTTCGCAGCGCGCGACGTCGAACCAGTTCTCGACACCCCGCTCGACCAGCACGAACACGGCGTCGACCGCCTCAACCCCGAAATCCAGAACCAAACCGGCGGCGGTATGGTCCTTCGCGCCCTCGCACGCGCTACCGCCAGCCGATGATTCACCGACTCTGGAACTTAGATCCTCCTCCCTCCTTCCTCCTACCTCCTCCCTCTGAACGGCGAAATCCGTACCGGTGCCGGACTGGTGGGGAACCGGTACGGTACCGGACGCCGTTGAAGTGGTGTTAGTTTCGGTGGGGTTCGGAACCGGTTCGGAACCGGGGGCCTCTTCATCGCCTTCCAATTCTGCACCGGCACTGCCCCGATCCTCCACCGGCTCCGAACCGACCGGGGGTGAGCGCCTGTTCATTCCGACCCAGTCCCGCACCTCTGGGGTAACGGGGTGGATCGCCTTCGGCTTCTTCGGGCGCTGCCACAGCATGAAGTTGCGGATCGCGCCGTAGGCCTTGCCGTCGATCTCGTAGGGCATGACCTGCCGGTGAGTCGCCAGCTCGCCCAGCAGGTCGGTGACGTTGATATCGTCGGCCGGCAGCAGGCGCATCTTCAGGGCGCGCGGCTTCCATTCGAACACGCCCTGGTCATCGGCCTCGTTGCGCAGCCCAATGACCAGCAGGCGGGCCAAGGGGCTGCACTCAACGAAGTCCTCATCGGTCCACTGCCCCGGAAAGCAGGAGCGGATACGAGCCATCAGACCCCCTCGGGCGCGGTCTCGCGCACCGTTTCGGATTCAGCGTCATGCGGGTCCAAGGGGACCGCGTTCAGTTCGATCTTGAGGACGGAGCACCAGCGAAGCAGGGCGTAGGCGCCCGGCTCCGCATCGCCCGCACCACCGGCTTCCCACCGTTCCAGCGAGCGCTGCCCGAAGGCGCCCCGAAGCGCCACCTCGGCCTGCGTCAGGCCCATCTGGCTGCGGCGCCGACGCAGTTGACGACGGAGGCGGTTCCAGGCGGTCAAGGGGTTCGGGGTGGTGCTCATTCAGTCCACCATCCCCAAAGCTTCCTTGTAGAGTTCCAGGATCGCTTCCTGCTCCTGGCGGTCGGCCTTGTCCATCTTCCGCAGGCGGATGATCTGGCGGATGATCTTGGTGTCGAACCCGGTGCCCTTGGCCTCGGCGTAGACTTCCTTGACGTCCTCCTGGAGGCCCTTCTTCTCCTCTTCGAGACGCTCGATGCGCTCGACGAAGGACTTGAGCCGGTCGGCGGCGATCCCACCCACATCGGAGGGGCCAGCGCTGCCGGAGTTGTGCCCCATACCCGTCATGGTGCCACCTCGTTTGCACCATGGTCGCCGGTCTGCGAGCGATCCACCTTCCCATCATGGCCCAATACGACATTCGCCCCGACGCCGAAGGAACTGGTTGGACGGTCTTCAACGTGGAGACCGGGCACCCCGCCTTCATCAACGACGCCCCTCAAATCGGGATGAGATTGATCGACGCCGACGATCTGGCCGAACTGCTCACCTTCGTGGAAAGCAGGCGGGTCGCGAGGCCGCTCCATTAGGAAATCTGGCGCCAGCGCGCGGGAGGCCGGGAGCAGCGGCGGCACAAGAAAGTGGCCGGCCTTCAGCGGAAAGCCCTCGTCGTCCCAGGTCGTGCCGTCCTCGCGGAGGAAGCCGCGCACCCACTTGTCCGGCATGCTGCCGCTGACGTAGACGCCGTCCGGGTTGCCCAGTACGAGGCCGCCGCTTCCGGGCTTTGCCTCGGCTATCGGCTTCCAGGCGATCTCGGCGTCGCGGATGACCTCGGTGAGGGCGGCGCAGATTACCGCAGCCGCTTGGCTGGCCGGCAGGTTCACGCCGATGGAGGCGGCCGCGTCGGAGGCGGCGACGCACATGGAGGGGCTGATCTCCGCGACGGGGGTGACTGCCGAAGCGGACATGTCACGCATGGCGAACGTCCGGAGGAGGCCCTTGTCGGCGTCGTAGGCTTCCATCAGCCACTGCGGTTCGGAGTGCCACTCGGTGGAGCCGTAATAGACGCGGACCGGACGTGCCCGGCGGACGGCGGTTTCCCCGCGCCAGTTGGCGTAGGTGAAGGTCAGCGGCTCGGGCAGGGGCGGCCTGTCCATGGATGCGGGCAGCAATCCTGCGGAGCGGGCACGCGCCAGCAAAAGGCCCACGCAGTGATGCGAGGCGAAAGCGTCCGCACCGGGATCTGTGGCGGCGAGGAGGTCGCCCATGTGGCGGTGGACGCGGACCATCTCCGAAGCGAGGTCGGTGGCCAGCGTCTTGGACGCCTTGCTCTCGGCATAGACGCGGTCGATCTCGTCGTTGTGCTCCTCCAGCAAGGATTCCAAGTCGGCGGTCGTGTAGCCCTCGGGGTCCGGATCGAGGCCGACGTGGTCGCAGATGGCCTTCACGATGGCGCTCACGAACTCGGCGTCCTCCTCGGCCGCTTCGGTCAAAGTGGTCACCTGGGCCTTCAGAGAGGCGATGGCGGCGGTGATGTCGGTGGGAGCGACCTCGATGCTGTCGGTGGCGAAGCCCAGCGCCACGCGGGCGGCGCGGGCTTCGGCGCGGTACTGGCCGGCGGAGCCGGGGTCCATGGGCTTGGTGGTATCGGGGCTCATGCGAACAGTTCCTCCAGATCGGTGGCGGCTTCGTCCTCGGCCATCCAGGCGTTGATCTCTTCGTCGGTGACGGGGGTGGTGCGGGCGATGCGCTGGGCCAGCGCCCATTCGGCGTCCGTCATGGTGGAGGGCTTGTCGTTCCAACGAACGAACCCTCGCAGCGCTTCCCATGCGGTTTGCTCGCTCCACTCGGGCTGTTCGCCGCCGTCCATGCCGCCGATCATGGGCGTGCCCTTGAGCGGGTGGACCGGCGGGTGCATGTAGACCCAGCCCTTGCCGTCGCGCGCCGGGCGCTTGATCTCGCGCTCGTGGATGAGGTCGGCGTGGGGCGACCGACCGCGATCCCAGCACGAGCGGTCCATGAGCAGGACGCCCAGGTGGTTGTCGCGCCGCTCGGCCAGGAACAGTTCGTCGGGGCCGATCCTGAAATGGGCGAGCAGCGGCACGGCCCTCTTGCTCAGCTTCTTGAGGATGCGGAGGTTCATGGCTAGCGCTCCTGACTGGTTGGTCGGCAGGAACGGCCTCACGAACGGGTGGCGCTTGGCGAGCCAGTTGGCGGCATCGTCGTTAATCTCCGCAAGGCGCTGACGGCCCCGGCTGACCAGTTCGGCAACCGGCTTGCCGAAGATTTCGGAAACCGTCTCGTCGGAGAGGAAGTGGTCGTCATAGTGGCCGCAGTCGCCCCAGATGTCGGCGATCCACTGCGTCTCGGTCGGGGACGCGACGGCCTTGATCCGCCCCAGGTCGGAGGCGGGCAGCCGACCGATGGCGGCGAAGCCATCCATGCCGCCGGGGCAGTCGTCATGCACGATCAGGGTGATGACGATGTGGGTGCAGACGGGCTCAGCCATTGCCTTGCTCCTCCGTCTTGGAGGCACGGATCAGCGGGCGGACGTAGGCCAGCACCAAATCGCCATCCTCGCAGTCCCAGGCGCCGACCAGCCGATAGCCATCCTTGTCCGTGGCGGGCGGGGCCATGGCCTCCAGCGCGTCGCCGAAACTGCCGTGGTTTTCGATGATGTCGGCCGCTTCACCGTCCCACTCGCCGACCTTGAGGCGCAGGTCGTAGCCGTGGCTCTTGGCGATGAGCTTCAACTCGCGGTCGTTGGCCTCCTCGATGTCCTGGAACATGGCCGGCTCGTAGCGGCCTTCCGGGCGGTCGATGCGGTGCAGCGGGCGCGTGGCCTTCGCCATTGCGTCCTGCTGCAGCAGGACCGTGAGGCCGGGGAGCGGGCTGTTCTTCGGCTTGGCCGCCTGCTTCGCCCGGATCACATCGACCTTGGTCCAGATGCGGCCCAGTTCGGTTTCGCCGGCCGCGTGCATGTCCAGGCCTTGCGCCAAGCAAAGCGCCGCCAGCGTGACCATGACGCCGCCGACTTCCTGGCTGCGCTCGCCGGTCGGGCGGCCAAAGACGTAATCCACGAGTTGGTGCGCCTCACTCGGCGTGCAGCCGCACGCCTGCACCAGTTCCAGCGCCTCCTCCAGAAAGCGGTGGTTGCGCTCCATCGTGTCGGCGGCGATCAGCTCTCCGAAGCACGCCAGCATCCAGGGTTGGACGCGGGACTGGAAGGCGTCAGGCCGCGCGGGGCCGTCTGGAATGAGCGAGGCGGCGGTGGTTTCCAGCGCGTCGGTAAGCGAAGGGAATTTGTCGGCGTTCATGGTGGGCATCCTCCGGCGCTCAAGCGCCGTTTCGGGGGTTCAGTGGAGCGGCTCGGTCGGCAGGGGCTGGCCGGCGGCGAGGGCTTCGAATTGCTGGGCGGCGCCTCGGGCCAAGCGCTCGGCGTCGGGGCCGGTGGCGCTGATCAGGGCCTTCAGGACGCCAAGCGCGAGGCAGACGGTTTCGGACGGGCTGAGGCCGCGCGCCTGGGCATCCGTGAAGGCGTCGACCATCCGGGCGGAGGTGTCGGAGGCGATGGACTGGAAGTGCGGATTAAGCTGCACGACTGGCCTCCATCCGCCTTTTCAGGCGCGCCTGGATCGCGTCGATAGTGGCTCGAGGGAGTTCGCGGGCCTTGAGGATCTCGGGGTCCGGGTGCCAGCCCCAAATCCACTTGTCGAAGCCCTTGCGGCCGGTCCGCTGATCGGTCGAGCCCCCGCCACGCGCGAAGGCGATGCGCCGCCATCCATCGTGTCGGTAGAGGTCGCCGCTGTGGCGCAAGGCGTCTTGGTAGCTGATGCCCCACTGATAGCCACGCGCGGAGCAAATAGCCGGATAGACCGCCAGACGCCACAGCCGGACAGCAACCCGGCACCAGTCCGGGGCGACGGCACAGACCCGCCCGAGCTCGAAGGCATCCGCTCGCGTCAGGCCAGCTGCGCACCGGGGTGTCATGAGCGCGCACGAGGCGGTGACGGCGACGAGGCGACCATCGTGGCGTATTCCAAAGAGCCATTGATCGCCGAAGTCCGGCCGCGTCCACGGCCCCATTTTGTGCCCCCAGGCGACCAAGCACCGATTGAGGTCATCGATGTGGATGGGATCGAAGCCAACCACGGGCGGACACAGGGAGAGGGCGCCGTTGATCAGCATGACGCACCTCTGGCCTGCTCGCTGGAGAGGCAGGGCAGTCCGAGGATGGAATTCAGGACGCCGGGCTTGGCGCTACTCGTCAGGCGGACGGTGCCGAAGGCGTCGAACACGGCGAACGGATCGCAACGTTCCGCCTCCGCCCGCGCACGCTCGACCCAGGCCAAAGCGGCGGCGTGGTCGTCGATGAAGGGACCGGCCAACAGGCCGACGCGTGAGTCTCGGACGATCGAGACGTAGTAGAAGCCGGGGCGACTGTCCGGTTGCTGCGTCACCACGATGCGCCCTCCATCAGGTCGAGGAGGGAGCCGTAGGCGCTCGCCTGGGCCTCCTCGGCGAGGAACTTGGCGCCCTGGCGGAAGTAGGTCGGGTTCAGCTCGGTCCCGACGAACTTGCGGCCCATGGAGAGCGCGGAGACGCCCTCCGACCCGATGCCGGCGTAGGGGGACCACACCACGTCACCCCTGTTGGTGTAGAGGTCGATGGCCCGCTTGGTGATGTTCAGCGGCATGGGGCAGAGGTGGCGCTCGGCCCGCTCGTCCTTGGCGATGGCGACGTTCAGCACGTCGGTGGAGGGGAGATCGGCGTCGCCCTGGCCGGGGTCACGGAGGTTCCAGACCTGGGCATGGGGTGTGCGCCGGGGGTCGCCGTAGGGCAGCCACAGGTCGATGTCGTTGGTCCGCCAGACGGGCGTGGCGAGATCCTGCCACCGGGTGAGCGGGACCTTGTCCTTGGGGTGGGTGACCGGGCGGACGAGGCTCTCCTCGCCGGGCTTGGCCCACTTCCGGTAGACCATCAGGTATTCCGGCATGCCCACCCGGCAGAACGAGGCGTCGCCCTGGAAGGTCTTCCACAGCAGTCCGTGGGCGTTGGTCTTCGAACGCTCCAGCACGGGGTCCCGGTAGATCGTGATCCGGCAATGGAAGGCGAAGCCCTCCTCCAGGTGGACGCGGGTGCAGCCGTCGGAGAAGGCGCGCAGGCCTGCAGATCCGTCCTCGCTGCTGTTCTGGTAGTAGACGAGGTCCTTGACGTGGATCGCGGTCAGCCGGCCGGGACGCAGGATGCGGGCCTTCTCCCGGACCAGATAGCGGTAATGGTCGAAGAACTCGGCGTCCGAAGCGCAGTTGCCATGATCGGCGATGGATTCGGAGTAGACGTAGAGGTTGCTGAACGGCGGGCTGTAGACCGCGAGGTCCACGCTGTTGTCCGGCAGGTTGCGGGCGAAGGAGACGCAGTCGGCGTTGTAGAGATTCCAGGCATCGCCCGAGGCCTGATCGAGGACGAGGGGTGGGATGTCCTCGGCCGGGGGTGCGGCGGGGATGGTCGGCGCATCGGGGCGCGGCATGGGGGATTCCTCTCCGGAGAGACGGCGGGCACCTTGGTCGGTGCGAGCGTAGCGGCGATGCCCGTCCGAGCCGGCGTGGGAGGCGCGACCGGCTTCCACGAGGTCGAACAGTGCGCGGGAGACGTTGCCGGGCTTCAGGTTCAGCAGGGCGGCGATGTCGGCGGGTTTTGCGCCGGCGGCCGGGTCGCCGTGGGGCAGAGCCTCCAGCACCTTGAGGTGGCGGGCCTTCAGGTCAGCGGGCATGGTTGTTCCCTCCCGGCTTGCGGGCGCCTGGAACCACTTGGGCCAGCTTGGTCAGGCCCTTGGACGTGATGCGCGCCCGCTGGATGATCTTTTCCGTGCCGTCGCCGCGAGGGACGGTCTCCACCTTGAGGGTCAGGTATCCGGCCTCGATCTTGTCCTGATAGGGGATGTCGTCAGCGCAACCGCGCGGGCGGTAGACCCAGCGGTTGGTGCGCATGTAGGTGAGCAGGACGTGTCGGGGGACCTGCAAATCCTTGGCGGCCTGCGTCGCCGTGAGCGTGCCGTCGGCGCCTGCGATCCGGTCGAGCGCGCCGGTGGCAACCTCGGCGACCTTCTCCGCCTCCACCAGCGCGGCTTGTGTCGTCTCCAGCTTTTCTGAGTAGCCCAGCAACAGGGAACGGAGCTGGGCCGGGTCGTTCAGATCCAGCTGGGGAGTGGGGGTGCCGTAGGAGCCGGTCTTGCGGATGGTCGGGATGACCTCGGCGGTGATCCACTTCTTGAACCGCTTGGCCGAGGGCTTACGGCTGGTCAGGACGAGGGACCAGAGGCCGGATTCGTTGACGATGGTGAGCGACTGGGCGCGAGGGTCGATCTCGATACCAAGGGTTGCCGGATTAGTATTCCGGGTATCGAGGGTTGTCTTATCCTCCTCGTCCAGCCGCTCCGCCGCCTTATGGGGTGAGCCGATCCCCAACACCACGCACACGTCGGTCAGCACGAACCACGGCTCACCGTTCCGGTCGATGACGCGGACGGCGACGTCCTCGAAGTTGAAGGGGATGAGATTACCGGACATGCGTGACCTCCAGGGCGAGGTGGTCATACGATCCGTCCGAACGGGCGCGCTCGCGGGCGATCACGTCCTCACGGTTCAGGCCGATCAGGCTCCCGACTTTCCGATTGCCGATCCGGGCGCGGAAAACGGTCACGGAATGGTCGAGGCTGTAGTCGGCGGCCGCGCGCCAGGCATCCGCCTCGGTCCATTTACGCTCGGCTTTCCAGCGGAAGACGGCCAGCTCGCTGGTGCTGAAATAGGTGGCCGGGAAAGCTCCGCGCGATTTCGGCACGGCAGCCCGGTACTCCCAACAGCCCGGCTCGCCGGCCATCGGGACGCACCTCCACCAGTCCTGTTGGATCATCCAGGCATGAACTAGGGGGCGGCGTCCGTAGCCGTCCCACTCGAAGTCCGTCCGCGCGGCGGCGGCCATGAAAGCGTCGGGAGCGTGATGCCCCTTCGCCCAGCATCCCATCCAGCCGCCCCCGTCCACGCCGCTCTCGCGCAACTCCCTGATGGTGATCTCGGGCACCGCCTGCGCTTGGGCTTTCGTCTGCCTGGATCCGTTACGCATGGGGAGCCTCCCCAGCCTGCCCGGACTGGGCGGCCATCTGGCGGGCGTAGCGTCGGCGATCTGCCGCACGGCGGCGCTCCCGGAACTCCTCCTCGGTCATGCCGGCCCCGACGGTGGTGCCGGGTTCGTTGGTCTTCGTGCTCATCGTGGGAATGCCCGTCAGGTCGCGGGCGTGGATCAGCAGCTCCCGGCGCAGGGCGGGGCCGATCCGCCCGGCGGCGAACAAGTCCTCGATGGGCTTGAGGCGCGCCTGGAAGGCGGCCAGCCGCCGGGAGGGCGACAGCTTTTTAGCCACGGCTGATCTCCTTCGCGGTCATCGCCACCAGCGCCGGGCGCAGCGCCATGTTCCTGGCGGCTTGGAGGCGGAGGAGCCGGTCCAGCTGGGGCTGCGTCAGGCGGGGCGTCTCGTTGGACCAGTCGGCGTTGAGGACGAGATCCGCCTCCCAGGCCTCGTAGTCGCGCAGGAGCGAGGTGAGCTTGCCGACCTGGAACTCGGCGGAACGGCGACGCTCCACCTCCGTGTTGTTGGCGTTCAGGAGGTTGGTGACGCGCTGCTGGAGGCGGTCGATCTCGGCCTGTTGGGATGTCAGGGTGCGGGCAACCAGGACGTTGAGGGCTTCGGACATGGTCAGAGGTCCTCCTCTTCGCTGCCCTCGTCATCGCCGTAGTCGATGAGGCTTCCGTCGATGTCCGTTGTGTCGATCACGATCTTCGCGCCGGCGGCCATCAGCCGGAACAGGTCGCGCGGGAAGCCGTAGAGGCGCTTGGACAGGACGGCGTTCTTGAGGTCCTGGCCGGAGTCGGAGATGCTGAAGACGCTGTCGTCATCGGTGATCAGGAGGGAGAAGCGGCAGGAGTATTCGCTCCGGCCGCCCTTGGGATCGAGGCGGAGCCAGCGCGAGTTGTGGCTGGTGGTGCGGTCGATGCGGACGGTGCAGTAGTCGCCGTCGGTCAAACCATCCCGGATGGCCCAGCGCTTGAAGTCCGCCACCAGCTTGGAGAGCGCGATCTCGTTCGGCGGCTGGGCCAGCAGGTCATCCAAATCCTTGGAGAAGCGCTCGCGGAGCTGCTCGTCCACGATGGCGTCCAGCTTGGCCTTGATGACGGCCAGCACGGCGGCGTTGTAGCCGGAGAGCCCCAGGTCCTTGGGATCGAACTCCAGCATGCTCTTGACCGCCTCCTCCAGCGCCTTGCGGAAGGGCGAGCCGTAGCCGACGGCCTCGCGGGCGATCTCCTCGATGGCTTTGGAGACTCCGCGTTCGATGGCCGTTTGCAGGGCGCCGCTCTTGACGGCCTTGGTCATGGCGTCGGCGGTGAGCCGATTCAGGTCGATGGTGGTCACGATGGGGGATTCCTTGTCGGGGCGGGCGCTCAGCGCGCCGGGCGGTTGACGGGCGCGCCCGACCCGGCCAGCCAGGGCGGGAGGATCGGCGCGACGGTGGGGGCGTAGGTCTGCTTGACGCCGCGGGCTTCCCCGGTCCGGCGCATGGCGGCGGCCATCTCGCGCTTCATGGCGAGGTGGTCGGCTTCCTTGCGGGCGACGGTGGCGGCGACGTGGCTCTCGGTGTCCGCCTGGGCGGTGTGGACGTGGACCGGGCGGGTTTGGCCGAACCGCCAGAAACGGCGGATGGCTTGGTAGTAGTCCTCGTAGCTGTAGGAGAGGCCCACGAAGGCCGTCCGGGCGCAGTGCTGCCAGTTGAGGCCGTAGCCGGCGATGGAGGGCTTGGTGACGAGGCGCTTGATCTCGCCCCGGCCGAAGCGGATCAGCCGCTCCTCCTTCAGATCCGGCTTCATGGAGCCCCGGACCGCGACCGAACCGGGGATGAGGGCGGTCAGCGCCTCTTCCTCGTAATCGGTGTCGCACCAGATGACCCAGGCCTCGTCCGGCTCGCCCATGACGGCCTCGGCGATCGCGCGGGCGCGAGCATCGGCGGTGCGGCGCTTTTCCTTGTGGATTTCCGTCGCCGAGTTGCCCGGCAGGCGGATCAGGCGCATTTGCCCGTCCCGGTCTTCCCCGGCTCCTTCCGTCTGGTCGACGCGGACCAGATGGTTGAAGGTCAGCAGCTCGGGCATGCGGAACCCGTCGTCGGAATAGCCCAGATCCGAGGGCGCCGAGAGGCAGCGCGCCCAAGTGCCGGTCCAGTTCCAGTAGTCCGCGGCGGCGTAGCGCTTGAGGCGGTACGCGCCCATGTGCTTCTGGTCGTTGATGAACCAGCGGGTCAGCATCTCCACGGAGTCCATCACGCCCAGGAACTGCGCGTGCTGCCCCAGCTCGGTGTGGTCGTTCGGGGCGGGCGTGGCCGTGAAGCAGGTCCGGTAGGGGATGGCCGATCCGAAGGCCATCAGCTTGCGGGTGGTGACGCCGCTGAAGGACTTGAGGATGGAGGATTCGTCCAGCACCAGCGCGCCGAAGGCATGGGGCTGGAACAGGTGGAGGCGCTCGTAGTTGGCGATGTTGATGCCTGGCCGGACGTCGTCCTGGCAGCGGACCACCCGGACCTCGTCCATGCCCATCTTGAGGGCCTCGGCGACGTGCTGGGGGCCGACGGCCAGGGGCGCGAACAGAAGGGCCGGCTTGCCGGTGTGCTCGGCAATGACGCGGGCATAGTCCAGCTCGATGCCGGTCTTGCCGAGGCCGGTGTCGAGAAAGCCGGCCCCGCAGCCGGTGCGGAGGAGGAACTCGACCACGTCGCGCTGATAGGGGAAGTGGCGGGCGGACAGGGTCGGGATGCTATCCAGGCCGCGCATGGGGGCGGAGACCACCTTGCGGGCGAGGACGTCGGCGTAGCTGGGGGTGCTGGTCATGATTGCGTCGCCTCCGTCCGGCGGGCGGCTTCGCGCTTCGCGGCGGCCCTGGTCTCGGCGCCGCGCAAGCCAGCGGCCCGGCGCTGTTTCTTGAGGAGGGCGGCGCGCTGCTCGGCGGACTCGCGGACCTCCTGCGGGGTCACCCGGTTGACGGTGACACCAGACGCGGCGGCTTGGGCCGCGAGGGCGGAGAGGTCGTGAGCGCCGCGGCGGTGGTTGGCCTCGCGCTCGTTGCGCAGGGGGTTGGGGTGGGTGTAGCGCATCATTCGGCCGCCTGGAGCGAGGGGTGGAGCGCATGGACGGCGTTCGCCTGGGCGAGGAGGCGGGCCATCCGCTTCGGCACGCTGTTGCCGACCAGCCGCATGGACTCCGTCTTGGTCAGCGGGCGCGTCTTGCCGGCGACGGTGATCAGTTTGGGGAGCGCCAGCTCGTGCGCGGCGGCGGCCTCGTGCGGCTCCAGCATCCGCATGCCGATGTCCGTCACGGCGTAGGGCTGGCCGTCGATGGTGACGGTGACAACGCCGAAACGGTCGCGGGTGGACAGGGTGTGGAGGGCGTCCCGGCAGTCCTGGCCGTCCGCCTCGGCGCCGTAATACTTGGTCAGGAAGGCCGCGACGCAGCCGGTGTGACCGCCGTTGGCGCAGATGGACGGCGCCGGCGTCTCGACCGTTTGTCCGTGCGCGCAGGTTCCGCGGAACTTTGTCAGGTAGGCGGCGGCAAGCTGCTGCTGCGTCCCCGCCGTCGTCATCGTGGAGAGCGCGTCGGTCATCTCGTGCCCCACGACGCCCGTGTTGTGCTGGGCCATCCAGGCGCCGGTCACATAGTTCCGGTTGGCCGTGGTCAGCGTCGGCACCGGTTCCGTGGGCGCCACGCCGACGTTGTTCTCGTTGTTGCACATGATGGCGGGGGCCATCATGGCGCCAACAACGGCATGCTTCCCGCCGCCCGCAACCTGCGTTCCGATGGGGGCCTGGAGGTCCAGAGCGCGCGGAGCCTGCCCCTCGCGCTCGCCATAGCCGGTCTGCACCATGGTTGCTCCGACGACGCCGAACTCGGGCGACCCGGTGATGGTCTGCAACGGGACGGCGACATCCTGGCCGCGATGGGCGGTGTAACCCGGCCCCGTGTGGCCCGGCCGGACAACGGTCGGCGCCACCACGGCCAGTTCGCCCCGGTGCGCACTGGTGACGGTGCGCAGGGTCTCGGCGACCGGGTAGACCCGGCCCTCGCCGTGATGGGTCAGCGGGATGATGAAGGGCGTCGGGTTGTCCAGCACGAAGCGCTTCAGACCGGTGGCGATCCGCTTCATCGTGGCGTCGGCCAGCGGCTTCTTGCGCTCGAAGATCGAGGGCAGCGGCAGCGACCAGTCGATGATGTCGGCCGCGGGCACCCAGGGCAGCAGGCCCAGCGCCGTCGCCTCGTCGCGCGGGGCGTGGGTCCGCGCCGGCCAGCGGATCACGCCACCGTCGAACCGGATCACGGCGAAATACCGGCGGCGGCTGGTCGGCACGCCATAGTCGGCGCAGTTCAGGTCCCGGTCATCGTAGGCGCCGCCCAGTCGCTTCAGGTGGGAGACGAACCGGCGGAACGACCGCCCGAGGCGCATCTTGTCGCGGACGAGCTGCTGCTGATCGCGGGGCACGCGCTCGCCCTTGGCGGCCACGGCGCCGTCCAGCTTCAGGACGCGCCCGGTGGCCTTGTCCCGCTTGGCGACCAAAGGCCCC
Source organism: Azospirillum doebereinerae (assembly GCF_003989665.1). Taxonomy (GTDB): domain Bacteria; phylum Pseudomonadota; class Alphaproteobacteria; order Azospirillales; family Azospirillaceae; genus Azospirillum; species Azospirillum doebereinerae. The sequence goes on from NZ_RZIJ01000047.1 coordinate 15,307, forward strand.
CACCCACGGATCTCGCGGACGTTCTCGACCATGACGACCTGCGGACGGGTCTTTCCGATCCACCGGCAGACCTGCCACGGCAGCGAGCGGACGCGGGCCGAGCGCGGGGCGCCGCCCTTCGCGACGGAGTGGTCGCGGCAGTCCGGCGAGGCCCACAGCACCTTGACCCGCCGACCGCCGGTCGCCTGGATTGGGTCCACGTCGAAGATGTCGCCCCGGATGTGCTTGGTGTGCGGGTTCAGGGCGGCATGGGCGGCGATGGCGATGTCGTCGTGGTTGTTGGCGACATGCACCGGGCAGCCGGCCTCTTCCAGGCCCTGGCAGGCGCCGCCGAGACCGGCAAAAAGAACGACGTTGATCGAGTCGTCGAGCGGCCATTGGTTGGGGCTTTGGCGCGGTGGTTGATGGACCCGGCGACGATGGCGCGGCGCATCCGTGACAGGCCGCAAAGCCTCGGAGGGGAAGAGGCTGTCCATCACACGCCCTCGACCGGGGCGCTGACCCGGCAGGGCAGCACGATGACGAGGTGTTCGGCGGCGGCGATGTCCTCCTCCTGGATGGCGCGCCAGAAGGTCGGACCGTTGGGACCGCTCAGGTCGCACAGGAGGGCCGGGTCGCCCATCGACTGGAGGCCCGCGACCAGCATGCCGGCGTTGAATCCGATCTGGAGCGTGCCGTCCTCGTAGCGCGTGGGCACCTCCAGGATATCGACCGCGTCGGCCCCGCTGTCGCCCGAGACGGCGACGCGGATACCCTCGGCGGTGACGGTCAAGGTGACGGCCCTGTACTTGTCGGTGGCGAGCGTCTGGACGCGGTTGACGACAGCGAGGAAGTCGGCGCGCGGAACCGCCAGCTTGCGCTCGGCTCCCTGGTGGTTGTGATCGATCATCGCCTCGTAGGGCGGGAACTGCGCCGCGCTCAAGGTCGTGCCGAACCGAACTGGCCCCAGGTCGAACACGGCGCGCTTGGTGTTGACGGTCGCCACCACCTCCTGGGTATCGCCGGCATCGCCCAACAGGCGGCGCAGGATGCCGACCGATTCGCGCGGGATCAGGATGCCGGGAGGGCCGTCGGTCTCCTCGTAGGCCGCCACGTAGGCGCGAGCCGGCGCGGTTACGGCGAGGTCGGAGCGGGACAGCAGGTTGCCGTTCATGCCCACGGCGCGCAGTCCTTCGCGGCGGGCATGGAGGAACAGCCCGCACAACTGGGCCTTGACGACCTCGTCGGTCGCTATGGCGAAGGCGACGCGGTCGATGGCCTTGCGCCACTCCTGGGCTTGGGCGCGGATCTCATGACCATCGGCCTCGGCGAAGGCCGGCATCTCGTCGGGCTGACGGATGGGGAGATGGAAGCGCGTCCGCCCCGAGAGGATGCGCAAGCGCCCATCCTCGGTGCGCTCCAGCGTCACCTGGGCGCCGTCGGGCAGCGTGCTGATGGCGGAGACCAGATCGGCGCCGGGGGCGGCCACCTTGCCGGGGGTGGCGCCCATGGAGACGGACATCCGGACCTGCACGTCGACGGCGAGGTCGGTGCCGGAGATGGTCAGGTCGTTTCCGACATCCAGGAGGATGTGGGAGAGGATCGGCATGGTGGTCTTCTTCGGAACCAAGCCGGCGGCTTTCCGGAGGGCCGCCAGGAGCGGCGCCTTGTCGGCGGTGAACTGCATGCGGGAGTCCTTGGGGGTGGCCGGCTGAGGGGCGATTTCCTTAGCCAAACCGTTGGTATTGGTGCCGTTTGGGGTGGCCGGTTCGGGCGACGCCGGAGCCGCGAAATAGGCGGGGCGAAGCGGGACGGCGTTCGGCGGCGGCGACACTTCGGGCGTTGGGGCGGCCGGCGCGGGTTGGGCAATCGCAGCGGCGATGGACTCGACGGCCGCCGTGAGTTCGGCGGTTGGCGCGTCCTCGCCGGCCCGCTCCGCGGCGCGGTCCTCCTCGTCGATGGGATCGTCACCGGCGAAGTGGGAATAGAGGGCGTCCATCACGGACTGCATGCGGGGCTTGGTTTTCCCGCCCTCGCTCTTGCTCTCGTAGGCGGCTCGGGCAAGGCGATTCACGCGGGCACCCGGTTGGAAATTCCAGAGCGTCTCCGCCTCCCAAGCCCACCCGCGCTCGGCGAACAGGTCCGTCAGGTCCTGCAAGCCTTCCGGATCGAGATCCTGAGCGCCCCAAAGCGGGTCGATCTTGCCTCGGACCATCCGGCTGAACGCGCCGTGGGGCAAATCAGCGAGGGAGATTGCACCCTCAAGGTGCGGCACCGGCGAGACGAGCCCGCGCGGTCCGACGACATGGCCGTAGAAGAAGGCGTCCTTGACGCAGGTCATTGGCAGGCTCATGGCGCGGCCCTCCGCTTCTGGAGGGCGCGAGCCGCCGCCATGGCACGGTCCACCTCGTGGGTGAGGTCGCGGCCATAGCAACCCACCAGCTCCCGCAGCGCCCCGACCACGGCGCGCAGGTTGCGCAGCGCGACGGACTGGCTGCGGGCCGGGTCGCCGGTCGAGACCAGTTCGACGTCGAAGGTCAGCAGACCCAGCTGGGTCAGCGTGTACCCGACGAGGCGGGCGGGCCGGTACATGCGCGGCTCGCGCCCGCCGAACAGCCAGTCGGTGGTGCCCAGCAGCTCGCCGATGCTGACCAGGGCCAGGGCCGCCGCGGTCGCCTTGCCGACGATCCGCTCGGGCTCGCTGCTGGTCGCGACGGCGTCGAACAGCCCGGCCAGCTCGTCGGCGGCTCTGGCGAGGGTCTGCATTGGCGTGGAGGGGCCGAAGGTGTGGCGCTCCCAGGTCAGGATCGAGGCCTGGGTCTCGTAGCGGGCGGGCCGCTCGGGATTCGTGGTGGCGGTCATCGCGGCCTCACGGGCTGGCGGTGGAGGTGTCCGCCGCCGGGGCGACGAGTTCGAACGTCACCTCCGCGAAGCTGGACGCGCGGTGGTAGCGGATATCGAGACGAGGGTCGGCGGCGTGTGCGACGGCGGCGGGGACCTTCTTGACCGAGACCAGCGTCGCCTCGGTGCGACTCTTGCCCTCGCGGGTGCCGGACATGTTCAGGATGACGATGGGGCGACCGAACGGGCACGCGACCCGGCTGTAGCGGTGGGCGTAGGGGTAGCGGAGGACGGTCCGGGTGCCGGAGGCGATCTCCTTCAGCTCGCCGGGGCTGGCGTCCAGCGTCAGCGGCCCCCAGTCGGCGTCCGGGTTGGACCGGCGAAGCTTGTTGGTCAGCAGGATCGCGAGACGGGAGGCCACCTCCGACAGGGACCGGCTCTCGTGGTAGGCGCGGTGACCCTGGCAGTCGGTGATGCGCCCGATGAAGAGACGGACGCCGTCCTTGGTCTCCGAGGTCAGGGTTCCGACCGTCTGGCCGTCGAAGGTGATGAACTTGGAGGCGGCCGAGATGCCCAGGCGCTTGGAGACGGTCTGGAGGTTGATGAGCGGCTTCGGCGCGGTGAAGGTGGCGTCGTCGGTCACAGGCACGCCTCCTTCTGGCGAAGGCGCTGACGGGCGCTCTGGTGCTCGCGGACAACGGCGCGCATCATGCCGTCGAGGTTGCCGCGTTCGGCCCACAAGGCATCCGCCAGGGCGCGAGCCTCAATGCCGTGGCGAGCCATGAGCACCGCCTCCGGATTCCCGTGCGGCGTGATCTCTTCGTGGTGCTTGCGGCAAAGGGGGATGGTGTAGCGGCCGGAGGAGGTCCGGTTCCCGCCGCGGTCTCCGCCGCGCATCAGGTGATGGGGGTCGGATCTCGGTGGCAGGCCGCAAGCGCAGCACGGCAGCTGACGGATCTGCTCGACGTGGTCGGCCGCCGTGCGCGCCTTCTTGACCTGGGCCTTCACCACGCTCCGCTGGGGCGTGTCTCGGGCAATTCGGGCTGGCAAACCCATGGGGTGTCTCGCTCTCCGGCAGTACCCGCCCCGGCGCTGTGTCCGTTTGCGCCGGGGCGGGCGTGCCGCACTGAGTTCGCCACACGCTTTCGGGGGGTGGCTTGCCGGCGGGGCTACCCCATTTGGGAGGGCGGTCCGCAACGGCCTGTGGCCCCACCCACGGCGTGGGTAAGGGGCTGGGAAAGGTGCCGCCGGGCGGTTGATGCCCGGCGGCGAGGCCAGGATGCGCGGCGCGGGAGGAACGCAGCGCCGTGCGGGTGGACGCGGCCGAAGCCGCGAAACTCAGGGCGGCGAGACGGGTGCGGCGCGCATGCCCAAGTCACCCGCGCGGCAGTCCATCCAGAGGATCGCCTGCGTCGGGCAGGTGAAATGCTGGTCCGCCGCCTCGAAACCGAGTGTCGCCGCCACGTCGTGCGGGAGGCTCGCCATGTGGTGGCAGCGCTCGGGATCGCCGGTCACGATGCTGGCGAACATGCGGTCCCGCGCGGTGTCGGGCTCGATCACGAGGCTTGCGGCGCCCATGGGGCGGAGTATGCGGTCGGGGTTGGCGGTCATGGAGGCAAACCTCTGGCGTTCGCGCTCCAATGGTGGGCGCGGGATGGCGGGTCAAACTGTAGAAGGCGTGCGGGCGCTCAGGGCGCCGGGTGCGCCGGGCCGGGCGGGCGACCGCGCTTGCGGGCCGGCTTGGGCGGGGTGGCAGTGTTGTCGGGGGATTCGGTCACATCAGGAATGACCGGGGCGTGCGAGCCCCGCGTGCGAGCGCCGATCCAGGCGGCGATGTCGTCTTCCATCCAGCCGACCGAGTTGGAGCCGATCTGGACGCGCGAGGGGAACTTGCCGGCCTTCTCCAGCCGGTCAACGTGCATTCGGCTGTAGCCGCCGATTCGGCTCTGCACTTCCTTGAAGCGCAGAATGCGATTGGGAACACTCATGTGCCTGCCCGCTGGGTGATTGCGGTGGCGTGATGCTATGTGCGATCACGTTATGCGAGGCATCATTTCAGCGTGATAGAATTCTGTCAACTAGAATTCTATCACGCTGAATTTCGGGCGATCATCGAGCTTAGCGGGGCTAGGTTTTCGTGAGAAGGTTGGCGCTAAATATGCGCCATTCTTTAAATAGTATCTATCGATCCAGTCATTGCTTTCTGAGCTTATTAATCTCGATCTCGGCTTCATTGTAAAATGACGAAATAGATTTAACGAGGGTTTCGCTCATTCCATTAGTTATACCAAAAAACATAAAGTCGCTAGTTATACCTTTTTCGATAATGGCCCTAAGTCTATATGGAGGTGGTGTGGCGCTTCCTCTTAAAGCATAAGAATATGTATTGCTTGCTATTCCCAATAAATCGGCCATTTCCTGTTTTTGAAGTTTTAGATGAAGTCGAATTGCTTCTAGTCTTATGATGAAATCATCATCAAATTTTTTATGTTCTTCGCTTTTCTTCATGGCCATTACAATTTTCCCCTCAATGAATCCAGTGATCGTGATCAGCTCAACCAAAAGCACTTGGCTTCTGTGGGATAGAAATAACATGGCGTAACCCTGGGTAACAAGCGCAACTCGGTTACATCGTGTTACCCAATTGTTACCCGTGAAACGCGAAACGCCCCGCAGAGCGGGGCGTTCTGCCGATCAAACGAGAGCTAAGTCATTGAGGCGCCATGCGGATGGCGCCGTCGAGGCGGATGGTCTCGCCGTTCAGCATCTCGTTCTCCACGATGTGCT
>NZ_RZIJ01000048.1 GCF_003989665.1 Azospirillum doebereinerae
GCGCCGTCCCTACACCAGCCAAAGGGGCTGCTTCCCGTCCAAATGGCTGGCGGCGCGGTTCCTTCGAAACGGTATCATCCCAACCAGCAGTGCTTACGGTCGTCTTTGGCGTCCTTCAGCCCTGCCCCGCAAGGGGAGAAGGGCTTATGAGGCTCAATGCGCGAAGGACAGCCGCAGCTCCGCGACGGCGCCCTTTTGCGCGCTTCGCACCCGGTCCGCCAGCTTGACGATCAGAAGCGAGGAGAGCCGCCGCATGGCGGCGTCGATGTCGTCGTCGTCCCCGGCGTCCAGCATCGCCGCCATGTCCGGCGTCTCGGCGGTTCCGAAGCGCAGCGCGACCCCCTGGTAGGACAGGGTGCCGACCAGATTGAACTCGTCGAAGCTGACGCTGAGTTCGACCGGCCCCTCCACCCCGCTCTCGCGCAGGGCCTCCAGCGCCTCGCCCACGGCGTGGCCGGCGCGCAGCACGGTGTCGGGGCGGACGCCCCACAGCTTGCCGCTGTACTCCATCGCCTCGGCCGCCTCCTGCGCCTCCCGCGCCGGGTCGAGCGTGTGGCGCACCGTCTTGCGGACGCCGATGCGGAAGAGGGCGTTCAGCGCCACGGCGGCGAGCGCCCCCATGGTCAGCCCGGACTGCACGATGACCTGGAGCCAGTCGGGCGCCTCGCGGGTCAGCTGCGGCACCAGCATCACCGAGGTGCCGATCACCACCGCCAGCCCGACCGTGAAGTTGCGCCGGGGGTTCATCATGCGGGACATGACCAGATCCATGCCCGCCGTGATCATGTAGGCGGCGGTGTAGAGCAGGATGCCGCCCACCACCGGGGCGGGGGTCATCACCAGCAGCCCGGCCAGCGGCGGGAAGAAGGCCGCCAGCATCAGCGTCAGCCCGGCGGCGACGCCGACGCGCCGGGCGGCGACGCCGGTGGCGTGGGCGAGGCCGATGTTGGCCGAGGCCGAGCCGCCGGGCAGGGTGCCGGTCAGCCCGAACAGCACATGGATCAGCCCCAGCCCGGTGACCGAGCGCGCCACCATCGCCATGTCGGCGCGCCGCCAGCGGGCGTCGGTCATGCGGTCCATCGACAGGGTGCTGCCGAACTGGTCCATGATGGTGATGAACTGCGCCAGCGCCAGCACCAGGATCGGCACCGGATGGAACTCGGGCAGCGGCAGGTCGAGGCCCAGCACCGGCACCGCCATCCACGGCATGTCCAGCGGGTTGCCGGCCGGCATGTTGCCGGTCAGCGCGGTGACCGCCGTTCCCACCACGGCGCCGGCCACCATCGCCACCCGGCGCAGGGCCGGCGAGCCCCAGATGGCGGTGCCCACCATGCAGGCGACGGTGGCGCCCGCCGCCAGCATCGCCGGGACGGAGAGCTCGTAGGTGCCCTGCGTGAAGCCGACGCTGCGCGACACGCCCCCGGTGATCAGCGTGATGCCCATCATCACCAGCACCACCCCGATCACCTCGGGTGGGAAGACCGAGCGCAGCCGGGGGATGACCCGCGCCATCGCCACCGCCAGCAGCCCGCTGACGATGGTCGCCCCCATGGTGGCGGCCAGCCCGTAATGTAGGGTCAGCGCGATCTGGATCGGCAGCCGCCCGGCGCCGGGAATGGTCACCAGCAGCAGCCCGGCGCCGAAACGGCTGGACAGCGCCTGCAACAGCGTGCCGCAGCCCATCACCAGCACGGTGGCGTTGACGTAGGCGACGATTTGCCGCTCGTCGAGCCCGATGCCCTGCGCGGCGATCGCCGCGTAGAGCGCGAAGATCAGCGCCAGCAGCGCGTGCTGCACCCCCATGCCGACCACCACCGGCAGGGGCGGGCGGTCCTCGATGGCGTAGACCATCTCCTCGGGGCGCTGGCGGGCGGACGGGAGCGGGCGGGGAAAGACGCGGTCGAGCCAGCCCGTCACGCGACGCTCTCCCCGGCTTCCTGCGGCAGGGCGGGCATCGGGTGCGCGATCCGTTCGGCGGCCACCCTGCGGATGCGCTCTGCCGGGAGGCCGCACAGCGCCTCGTAGCGCGCCAGGGCGCGGTCGGCGCCGTTGCGGCCGGCGGTCAGCGCGTGCAGCGGGTAGGCGAGCATCCAGTGTTCCTCGTCGGCCAGCCCCAGGGCGGCCTCCTCGACCACCCGATTGGCGAAGTCGCGGAGCGTAAGACCGGCACCCTCGCCGCGCAACCCGTCGCGGATGGCGGCGTCGCGCAGGGCCGGCAGCGCCTCCCACGGCGCCAGGGCCGACAGCCGCGCCCAGGCTTGCGGGTTGGCCATCAACCCTTTCTGCAAGGCGGCCGGCGCCAGCACGACCGAGGCGGCGATACGAGGATCGGGCAGGTCCAGAAGCTCGGCGTCCGGGAAGTTGGCGCCGCAGGCCCGGCCCTCGATGTAGAGGTCGGCGCCGCAGCGCGCGAACAGGGCCTCCAGCGCGCCCGCCCCCTCCAGCGCCGCCAGGAAGTCGCCCAGCGGCGGCGTTTCCTCGAAGCGGAAGCGGATGCGGGCGTCGAGGAACTGGGCGAATTGCTGGTGCTCGGCATGGGCGGCGTCCGGCCGCACCAGCCGAGCCTCTCCGCCGCCGAGCGGGCGCGCCATGCGCGGCGGACCGGCCAGGAAGTCGAACAGCGGCGGATCGCCCTCGATCCGCAGCATGGTGTCGTAACCCTTGTAGCCGCCGCGCCCGGCCGGGATGACCTGCATGGCGGTGCCGGGGCCGTGCATCCAGCGGAAATAGCCGGCGAGATCGGTGAAGGGCTCGGGCGGCGGCTGGTGGAGGCGGCGGTCGCCGGGGGCGTGCGCGGCCCCGAACATGCGCGGCCACAGCGTCAGGCGATTCTCCAGCAGGCCGGTCGGCGCGCCGGCCTCGAAGGGGCTGTTGGCGAACAGGGCGATCATCGCGGGCGCGGCCCACAGGATGAGGTTCAGCGCCGGCACCGCGCCGTCCGCCGTCACCCCGGTGGTGGGGCCGTTCTGGGCCTTGGCGTCGATGCCCTGGTCGTGGCGCCAGCCGCGATCCTCGACCCAATGCGTGTAGATCGGCTTGGGCGCCCGAATCCGCCGGTACAGAGCTTCGTCGATGACGGTCGCGGGATGCTCGGCAAGGTTCAGGGCGGCGGCGCCGTTGTCGGCCAGCGCGTCGAGGACCGCGTTGACCTCCCGCCGCACGATCCGCGCGAGGCGGTTCAGGTGGCCGCCGCCGTCATGGCCGAATTGCCGGCCGATGGGCGCGAAGGCGTATTCCAGGTTGTTGAATCCGTTGTCGACCGAAAAGACGCCATCAGGGCCGTAAAGCCCCATCAGCCGGCCGCCCCCGGTCATGTCGGTCACCGGTTCCCCAAGGGCCGTCCGGCGTTGGCGCAGCGTGTGGAAGACCGCCCCGGCGTCGTGGGTGCCCCCGCCGGTCCGCTCCACGACCGCGAATTCCAGTTCCAGGCCGAGGCTCGGTTCCGCCATGGCCTGACGGCGTGGTGCGTGTGCGTCCATGCGATGCGGCGCGATCTCCGGAAATAACGGTCGGAGTATAGGCGCAAACCGCGAGGTGCCGGTATTCCGTTGTGGAAGCGGCGGCAATTTTCACAATTGTGAGACGCGACGGGGCCTTGCCGGTTCCGGATCGTTTCCGGGAGGGAACACTTCCCCGCTTATCGATTGGAAACGCGGAGGTCGAGGCCGGCGGCGATTCCCCAATCGCGGCCGGACTCGACCCCTCGCCGTCCCTTTACAGGGACGTGACCCGCTCGATCAGCGTGGCGATGCCCTGGCCGACGCCGATGCACATGGTGCAGAGCGCGCGGTTGGCCTGTCGTTCCTCAAGCTCGTGCATCGCGGTCAGCACCAGCCGGGCGCCCGACGCCCCCAGCGGGTGGCCGAGCGCGATGGCGCCGCCATTGGGGTTCACGTGCGCGCCGTCGTCCGGCAACCCAAGCTGGCGCAGCACCGCGAGCCCTTGCGCGGCGAAGGCCTCGTTCAGTTCCACCACGTCGATGTCGCGGAGGTTCAGCCCCTGGCGCTCCAGCAGCTTGCGGGTGGCCGGGACCGGGCCGATGCCCATCACGCGCGGGGCCACGCCGGCCGTCGCCATCCCGGTCAGCCGGGCGCGCGGCGTCAGGCCGTGGCGCTTCACCGCCGCTTCCGACGCCACCAGCAGCGCCACCGCGCCGTCGTTGACGCCCGAGGCGTTGCCCGCCGTCACCGTGCCGCCGGGGCGCACCACCGGCTTCAGCGCCGCCAGCATCTCCAGCGTGGTGGCGGGGCGCGGGTGCTCGTCGGTGTCCACCACCGTGTCGCCCTTGCGGCCCTTGATCGTCACCGGGGCGATCTCGCGCACGAAGCGCCCGGCTTCCAGGGCGCGGCCGGCGCGCTGCTGGGAGAGGGCGGCGAAGGCGTCCTGGTCGGCGCGGTTGATTTCATAGTCGGTGGCGACATTCTCGGCCGTCTCCGGCATGGAATCGGTGCCGTACAGCGCCTTCATGCGCGGGTTGACGAAGCGCCAGCCGATGGTCGTGTCGAAGATCTCGGCGGAGCGCGAGAAGGCGGTCTCGGCCTTGCCCATCACGAAAGGCGCGCGGCTCATGCTTTCCACGCCGCCGGCCAGGATCAGGTCGGCCTGGCCGGATTGGATGGCGCGGGCGGCGATGCCGATGGCGTCCATGCCCGACCCGCAGAGCCGGTTCACCGTGGTGCCGGGCACCTCGACCGGCAACCCGGCCAGCAGCGCCGCCATGCGGGCGACGTTGCGGTTGTCGTCGCCGGCTTGGTTGGCGCAGCCGAGGATCACCTCGTCCAGCGCCGCCCAGTCGACGGACGGGTTGCGCGCCATCAGCGCGGTGATCGGCACGGCGGCGAGGTCGTCGGCGCGCACGCCGGCCAGCGCGCCGCCGTAGCGGCCGAACGGGGTGCGGAGGCCATCGCAGAGATAGGCGGCGGTCATGACGGATCCTTTTCGACGGAGCGCAGCGGAAGCCCCGCCAGCGCGCAGCGGCGCAGCAGGGGCGAGGCGCGGTAACGGTCCTCCCCGTAGGTGCGGGCGAGGTTGTCCAGCGTGCGCAGCACCAGCGCCGGGCCGACGCGGTCGCCCCAGGCCAGCGGCCCGATGGGGTAGTTGACGCCCTTGGTCATGGCGAGGTCGATGGCGCGGCCGTCCGCGACCCCTTGGTTCAGCGCGTCGGCGGCCTCGTTTGCCAGCATGGCGACGGTGCGGGCGACGATCAGGCCCGGCACGTCGTCGATCACCGCGACCCGCTTGCCCAACGCCTGGAACAGCCCGGCGCAGGCGGCGAGCGAGGCGGCCGAGGTCTGGCGGGCCGGAGCGAGCGCCACGGTGGCGGCCGTCGTCCAGTCCAGCGCCCAATCGAACAGCACCACCTCGGCGCCGGTCAACGCCGCGCGCTCGGTGGCGAGGCGGCCGTCGCTGGGGGCTAGGATCACGGAACCGAGGCGCAATTCGCCGGGGCCGTCCTCCTCGCTCACGGCGATGCCGGCCTCGCGGATCAGGGCGGCCAGCGGCTCCGCGAAGCCGAGCGGGCCGGCGACGGTGACGGCGGTGGGTGCCGGGTTCGGGACGGCGATGGCGGGTTCCGGAGCGGCCGCACCGGAGCGGTAATCGTAGAAGCCGCGCCCCGATTTGCGGCCGAGCCAGCCGGCCTCGACCAGTTCGCGCTGGACCAGCGAGGGCTGGAAGCGCGGGTCGTTGTGGAAGGCGTCCCACACCGAGCGGGTGACCGCGTAGTTCACGTCATGGCCGATCAGGTCCATCAACTCGCACGGCCCCATGCGGAAGCCGCCGGACTCGCGCAGCACCGCGTCCAGCGTGGCGGGGGAGGCGGCGCCTTCCGCCAGCACGCGCAGCGCCTCGGCGTAGAAGGGGCGGGCGACGCGGTTGACGATAAAGCCCGGCGTCGAGCGCGCCTGCACCGGCACCTTGCCCCAGGCGGCGGCCGTGGCCTCCAGCGTGGCGGCGATGGCGGGATCGGTGGCCTTGCCGCGGACGATCTCGACCAGCGCCATCAGCGGCGCCGGGTTGAAGAAATGCAGGCCGGCGAGGCGTTCCGGGCGCTTGAGCTTGGCGCCGATGGATTCGATGGAGATGGACGAGGTGTTGGTCGCGAGGATGCAGCCCTCCGGGACGATGTCCTCCAGCGCGGCGAACAGGCCGCGCTTGACGGACAGGTCCTCGACGATGGCCTCGACGACCAGACCGGCCTCGGACAGCGCGGCCATGTCGGTGCAGGTGGTGACGCGGCCGAGGATGGCGGCGCGGGCCTCCTCGGTGATGGTGCCCTTCGTGGCCATCCGCGCCAGATTGGCGGCAATGGCGCCGGCCCCGCGTTCGACCGCCGCCGGGGCGCTGTCGAACAACAGCACTTGGTGCCCCGCGACGGCGGCCACCTGGGCGATTCCGCTTCCCATCGTCCCGGCGCCTACCACGGCGACGACCGTATCCTTGGACAGGGCGTCCGCCGCCCCGCTGCCTGTTTTCCCGCTCACTGACGCCCCCTCCGGCTTTGTTTATTAAGCCCTCTCCCAGGGCGGGAGAGGGAGATTTTTCAGTCACACGCGCAGCACGACCTTGCCGGTCACCTTGCCGTCGCGGACCATCTGCAACGCCCGAGCGTAATCCTCGAAGGGCAGGCTTTCCATCACCTTCGGGCGGATGGCGCCGCTCTCGTAGAGGTCGAACAGCTCGGTCTGCACGCGGCGCACCCAGTCGGGGGTGCGGTCGCGGTAGTCGCTCCATTGCAGGCCGCTGACGTGGATGTTCTTGACCAGCAGGTAGTTGACCTTCACCTCGGGGATCGTGCCGCTGACGAAGCCGATCACCACCATGCGGCCTCGCCACGCCATCGCCCGAAGCGCCGCCGTGAACGCCTCGCCGCCGACCGGGTCGAGCGCCACGTCCACCCCGTGGCCGCCGGTCAACTCCTTGATGCGGTCGCGCAGCGCGTTGCGCAGGTCCGGCATCGTCAGGTCGACCGTGTGGTCGGCGCCGTTCTCGCGCGCGATGGCCGCTTGATCCTCGCCGATCACCCCGGCGATCACCGTGGCGCCGAGGCCCTTGGCGATCTGCACGGCGGCCAGCCCGACGCCGCCGGCCGCGCCGTTGACCAGCACGGTCTCGCCCTTCCGGTACATGCCCCGCTCGACCAGCGCGAAATGCGCCGTCTGGTAGGCGAGGCCCATCGCCGCCGCCTCGTCGAAGGACATCGCGTCCGGCAGCACGAAGCATTGAGCCGCCGGGACGACGATCTCCTCGGCGTAGGCGCCGTATTCGAGCTGGCAGACCACGCGGTCGCCGGGCTTGCACACCTCCACGCCCGAGCCAACCGCCAGCACCACGCCGGCCGCGTCCTTGCCGGGGCTGAAGGGCGGCTTGGCGAGGATCTGGTATTTGCCGCCGATGACCAGCAGGTCGGGGTAGTTCACGCCGATCGACTTGACCGAGACCAGCACCTCGTTCGGCCCGGCCTGCGGGGTGGGGCGCTCCTCGACGGTCATGCTGTCCGGCTCGCCGAACTGGCGGATGGTGATCGCTCTCATGTCGGTCTTTCTTCTCTGAACGTCCTGGCCCCCTCCCCATCCCTCCCCCGCTGCGCGGGAGAGGGGGCAGGAGCTTTGGCGGGAGCCGGCGGCAGTTCCCTCTCCCGCAAAGCGGGGGAGGGTTAGGGAGGGGGAAAACGTCAGCCGTCGAGCAACCCGTTCGCCTCGCCCAGCGCCGGATAGCCGACCTCGGGGGCGTCGGCCCGCAGACCGGCGGCAAGCGGGGTGGGAAGCGCGGTGATGGTCCGGCCATCCGGTCCCGTCAGACTGCGGGCGAACAGGCCGCGCTCCCGGAAATGTGGGTTGGCGAGCGCCTCCTCCACGCTGCTCATGACCACACAGCAGACGTCCTTGCCGGCGAAGGCGGCGCGCCAATGGGTGGAGTCCTTGCCCGCGATCAACTCGGCGACGGCCTGCTTGGTGCCGATCGGATCCTTGGAATCGTCACGGAATTCCTCCGGCAGCCCGATGATGGCGCAGAAGGTGGCCCAGAACTTGTCCTCCAGCGGGGCGGCGGCGAGGAAACGCCCGTCGGCGGTGCGGTACATCTGGTAGCGCGGCGTGCCGCCGGTGACCAGATCGCCGCCCGGCACCGGCCATCGCCCCTCGGCCAAGCCGTTGCCCATCGCCCAGTAGAGGAAGGTGAACATCCCGTCCGCCATGGCGATGTCGAGGTGGCAGCCCTTGCCGGTGCGGTTGCGCTCCAGCAGGGCCATCAGGATGTTGACCACCGCCGGGTAGGTGCCGCCGCCGACGTCGGCGACCAGCGCCGCCGGCAGGACGGGGGCGCCGTCGCTGCCTGCCGCCAGCGACAGCATGCCGGTCTCGGCGACGTAGTTCAGGTCGTGCCCGGCCTCGGCCGCCTTCGGCCCGCTCTGCCCGTAGCCGGTGATCGAGCAGTAGATCAAGCCGGGGTTGATCGCCGACAGCGCTTCATAGCCCAGCCCCAGCCGGTCCATCACGCCGGGGCGGTACTGCTCGACGATCACGTCGGCGGAGCGGATCAGCGGCATCAGCCGCTCCACCGCGCCCAGTTCCTTGAGGTCGAGCGCGATGGAGCGCTTGCCCCGGTTCAGCAGGCCGAAATTCACCGCGTCGGCACCGAATTTCGGCTCGTAGCTGCGCATCTCGTCGCCGCGTCCGGGGCGCTCGATCTTGATGACCTCGGCCCCGGCCTCGACCAGCATCAGCGTAGCGAGCGGACCGGGCAGCAGGGTGCTGAAATCGAGGACGCGGATTCCGTCGAGCGGGCGCATCACGTGAGCCCCTTCTCGGCGCGGCGCTTGGCGACCACGGCGCGGCGGGCCGGGGCGTAGTCGGGGGTGCCGATGGTCTCGAACAGGGCGGCGGTCACGTCGTAATGATGCGCGAGCCCGGTGCGCTCCAGCAGGCCGATGGGGCCTTCCGGGTAGCCGAGGCCGAGCTTCAGCGTCAGGTCGAGGTCGTCGGCCGTCGCTAGTTGTTCATCCAGGCGGCGTAGCGAGGCGTTGTAGTAGGGACGGACCAGACGGTCGATGATGCGGCCGGCGAAATCGCCGCACACCGCGACCTTCAGCCCGGCGCCCTCCAACACGGCCTTGGCGGCGGCGATGGCGCTGTCCGGCGTGGCCGGCTGGCGCACCAGTTCGACGAGGTCGGATGGCGCACCGTCGCCCAGGCGGAAGCGGGCGAAGCCCAGCACGTTGGAGCCCTCGGTCCCCCGGCTCTCGCCGGTGTGGGTGCCGAGGCTCTCGGTGCGGAGTTCGACCAGGATCGCGGCGCGGGATGCGCGGTCGGTCACGTCGTTCAGCGCGGAGCCGGCATCGGCGCCGATCAGGATCACCACGTCACCGGCGGCCGATCCCCCGTCGAGCAGGGCGTGGGCGGCGGGGAAGGAGCGGCTGGATCCCGTGTCGATCAGTTGGTAGGGCATGGCTCAGCCTCCGAACATCGCGTCTTTGTCGTAATTGTAGAACCCCCGGCCCGACTTGCGGCCCAGGTGGTTCGCGGCGATCATCCGCTTGACCAGCGGCGGGCAGGCCGCGCGCGGGTCGTTGGTGACGCCGTGCAGCGCCTCGCAGAGCAGGAGCTGGGTGTCGAGCCCGACGAGATCCAGCAACTCCAGCGGCCCCATCGGGTAGCCGAGCCCCGCCTTGATGGCGCGGTCGATGTCCGCCGGCTCGGCGACGCCCGCCTCGACCATGCGGATGGCGTCGTTGTTGAAGGGCACCAGGAAGTAATTGAGGATGAAACCGGGATTGTCCTTGGTCTTGACCGGGCGCTGGCCCAGCGCCTCGGCGAATGTCCAGGCGGCGTCGAACACCTCGGGCGCCGTGGTCAGGCCGGGCGACATCTCGATCAGCTTCATCAACTGGGCGGGCAGGCAGAAATGCATGCCGACGACGCGCTCGGGCCGCCCCGACCCGCCGGCGATCTCGGTGATCGAGAGCGTGGAGGTGTTGGACGCGAAGATGGTGTGCGGCGGGCAGACGGCGTTCAGATCCGAGAACAGGCCGTGCTTGACCTTCAGATCCTCGAAGATCGCCTCGATCACCATGTCGCACTCGGCCATCGAGGCGATATCGGTGGTGCCGACCAGATTGCCCAGGATCGTCTCGACCGCTTCCGCTGTCAGCTTGCCGCGCTGCACCGACTTGGCGAAGAAGCCCTCGGTCTGACGGCGGGCGCGGTCCAGCGTGTCCTGGCGGGTGTCGTAGAGGATGGTGCGGAAGCCGGCCCGGGCGGCGACGATGGCGATGCCGGCCCCCATCGTGCCGGCGCCCGCGACGCCGACCGTCTTGATGCTGCTCATGTTCAGTTCTGCCTTTCGATGAAGCTGCGGCCGATCAGTTGGCGGTGGACCTGGTTGGTCCCTTCCCAGATCTGCGTGATCTTGGCGTCGCGCATCAGCCGCTCCACGCGGTAGTCCTTGCAGTAGCCGTAGCCGCCGAGAAGCTGCACCGCCTCCGTGCTGATCCGCATGGCGAGGTCGCTGGCGCGCATCTTCAGCATCGACGCCTCGACGCCGAAATCCTGCTCCCCGTCGTCAATGCGGCGGCCGAGCTGCCACAGCCACGCCTCGCACATGGCGAGGTCGGTCGCCATGTCGGCCAGCAGGAACTGGATGCCCTGGAACTCGATGATGCGCTTGCCGGACTGGCGGCGCTCGTTGATGTAGGCGACGGAATCCTCGAAGGCGGCCCGCGCGATGCCCAGCGCGTGCGCCGCGACGCTGGGCCGCGACTTGTTCAGCGAGGCCAGCAGGATGCGCAGGCCGTCGCCCGGCTGGCCCAGCAGGTTGGCGCGCGGCACCCGGACGTTCTCGAAGGACAGCGCCGCCGTGCTCGACGCCCGGTGGCCCATCTTGTCCTCCTTGCGGAGGATGTTGAGGCCGGGCGCGCCCTTTTCCAGGATCAGGACGGAGATGGACTTCTTCGGGTCGTCGATCTCGCTCCATTTGCCGAAGACGAGGTAGAGGTCGGCCACGTCGCCGTTGGTGATGAAGATCTTGGCTCCGTTGACGACGATGTCGTCGCCGTCCGGCGTGAAGCGCGTCTTCATGCCGGTGGCATCGGAGCCGGCGGATTCCTCGGTGATGCACAGCGCGCCCAGCGCGCCCTCGGCGAGGCGTGGAAGAAGGCGCTGCTTCTGCTCCTCGGTGCCGAAGTCGATCAGCGGCTTCATGCCGTGGAAGTTGGTCGCCCAGACGATGCCGGTGGACGCGCAGGCCTTGCTGATCTCGCGCACGCAGGCGAGGTAGGCGACGTAGGAGAGCTGGGCGCCGCCATAGGCCTCCGGCACGAACATGGCGTTCAGGCCCAGCTCGTTGATGCCGTGGACGTTGTCCCACGGGAATTTGCCGGCGGCGTCGTAATGCTCGGCCTTCGGCGCGATTCGGTCGCGGGCCAGCGCCTGGACGCTCTCCAGCAGCATCGCCTCCTCGTCGGAGAGCGGGATGTGGGCGTCGAGCTTGTCGAAGACGTTCATTCCCTGGTCCTTCTTTCCGGCTTAGTGGGCGATGCCTTGGCCGCCGTCGAGGTAGATGGTCTCGCCGGTCAGGAAGGGGATGTTCTCCTCCAGCAGCATGGCGGAGAGCTTGGCGACGGCGTCGGCGCCGCTGGGGCCGCCGGTGGGGATGCGCTTTTGCAGGAAGGCGCTGAGCGGGCCTTCGGATAGCGCCTCGCGGTTCAGGTCGGTCAGGATGTAGCCCGGAGCCAGATTGACGACGCGGATGCCGGCCGGCGCCCACTCCACCGCCAGACAGCGCGAGATCGCCCCGACCGCCGCCTTCGAGGCGCAGTAGGCGAGGTTCCGTTTCACGCCCATACGGTCGTAGAAGGAACCCATGTTCAGGATCATGCCCCTGGTCTTGGCGAGGTGCGGGTAGGCTTCCCGCGCGGCGACGAAGACGGCGGTGGCGTTGGTCGTCATCACCGCGTTGAAATCGTCGGTGGAGAAGCTGTCGCTGCGCCCGTCCAGATGGATGCCGGCGTTGTTGACCAGCGCGGTCAGCCCGCCGCCGATGCCGGCCAGAGTGGCGAACACGTCGCGCAGCGCCGTCTCGTCGGTTACGTCGCAGCGGTAGGGCAGCAGCCGTTCGGCGAGGCCGGAATCCTCGGCCGACAGTTCCGGGATGTTGCCCTTGCGGGTCAGGCAGGCGACGGTGAAGCCGCGCCGGGCCAGTTCGACGGCGATGTCGGCGCCGATGCCGCGCCCGGCGCCGGTGATGGCGACGATGCCGCTCTTGATGGAAGTCTGGGTCATGTCAGCGATCCTGGAAGCTGGCTTTGCGCTTTTCGGCGAAGGCGGCCATGCCCTCGGCGGCGTCGGCGGTCTGGAAGGCGAGGGTGGAGAGATCGGCCTCGACCTTCAGCCCCTCGTGGATCGGCAGATCGCCGGCCCGCTGCACGGCGGAGCGCGCGAAGGACAGGGCCAGCTTGCCGTAGACGGTGAACTCGCGCGCGAAGGCGGCGGCGTTGTCGAGCAGCGGCTCGTCGATCAGCCGGTTGACCAGACCGATGCGCTCGGCCTCCTCGGCGCCGACGGTGCGGCCGGTCAGGATCATCTCCAGCGCGCGCGCCTCGCCGATCAGGCGCGGGAGACGTTGGGTCCCGCCGTAGCCGGGGATCAGCCCCAGCTTGATCTCCGGCAGGCCCAGCTTGGCGTTGCGCCCGGCGACGCGGAAGCTGCACGCTAGCGCCATCTCCAGCCCGCCGCCGAAGGCGAAGCCGTTGATCACCGCGACCGAGGGCATCGGCAAGGCGGCCAGCTTGGCGAAGACCGCCTGCCCGAACTCGGCGCCCTTCTTCTGGGCGTCGAGGCTGCGGCCGGTCAGTTCCTTGATGTCGGCCCCGGCGCAAAAGGATTTCGGGCCGGCGCCCGTCACCAGCAGGGCGCGGGCGTCGCCCTGCGCCACCTCGTCGAGCGCCCGGCCGATCTCCCCCAGGATCGAGAAGCTCAGCGCGTTGAGGGCCTCGGGACGGTCCAGCGTGAGGACCGCCAGCTCATCCAGCCGGGTCAGGGTGACGGGCATCAGGTGGGTTCCTTCGTGAAGGCGGGCGTGGTTGCGGCGGAGGCCGTCCAGCGCACCGAGGTCGGTTGCAGCGTGCCGCTCTTGACCCAGTCGATCAGGCCGCGCTTGAGGATCTTGCCGCTCGGCGTCATCGGGAAATCGCCGGTGATCGCCAGATACTCGGGCATGTCGTATTTCGACAGGCCGGAGTCGAACAGATGGTCCAGGATCTCCTTGGGCGTCGGCGGCGTGCCTTCCACCGACAGGATCAGGCAGACCTTCTCGCCCAGCCGGTCGTCGGCCACCGGGATGGCGGCGGCGATCAGCACCGACGGGTGGCGCTTGGCCAGATCCTCGATGCGCGAGGGGTGGATGTTGTGGCCCCCCCGGATGATGAGGTCCTTCTTGCGGCCGACGATCTCCAGGTTGCCCTTGGCGTCGATGCGGCCGAGGTCGCCGCTCATGAACCAGCCCTGGCGGTTGAACGAGCTTTCGGTGGCGCGCTGGTTGTCGAAATAGCCCAGCATCAGGCAGCCGCCGCGCCCGCCGATCTCGCCGATCTCGCCGGGGGCGGCCTCGACGTCCGGGGCGTCCTGTTTCCAGATCCGCACCTCGTAGGCGTTGCAGGCGCGCCCGCAGGTGCCGACGATGGTCTCCACGTCGTCGCCCGGCCGGGTGTACTGGTGCGACCCGTTCTCCGTCATGCCGTAGATGTTCTGCGGCTGGATGCCGAGCGCCAGGAAGCTGCGCGCGGTCTCCTGTGGGATCGGCGAGCCGGCCATGTAAAAGATCGTCACCGCGCCCAGCTTGTCCATGCTCCGGCGGCGCAGGTCGGCCAGGATGTCGATGGCGTGGGTCGGCACGCCCATGATGTAGGTGGCGCCGGTCTCCACGATCCAATCCAGCGGCTTCAGCCCGGCCGGCGGATCGTTCACCACCAGCTCGCAGCCGGCGGCGAGCGCCTGTTCCAGGGCGACCGTGCCGATGTGGTGGCTCATCGGGCTGAGACTGAGCAGGATGGTGTCCGGCCCGTGGCCCCAGTCCTCCACCATCGCCCGGCCGTTGGCCATCAGCGTGTTGTCGGAGTGCATGACCGCCTTTGGCGCACCCGTCGTGCCGGAGGTGAAGGCGAGGTAGACGACCTTGTCGGCGTTGCCCACCGGCTCGGCGTGGACCGGGCGGCGCGGCTCCATCGGCGGGAATGGCAGATCGGCGCCGCTCCAGCGGTCGCCGTAGGGCTCCAGCCGATGGATGCGCTTCATGGCCGGCAGGTTGCGCGCGGCGGCGAAGACGTCGGCGCTCTGGGCGTCGGCGCCGTAGCCGGTCTGGCCGAAGAAGGCCGCGGCGTCGATCCGCTCCAACAGCCCGGCGATCTCGGCGACCGTGTAGTTCTGGTGCAGCGACGGGTTGCAGACATAGCCGTTGCGCGAGCAGGCGAGGAAGACCACCACGGCCTCGACCCGGTTGGGCAGCCAGACCGACACGCGCTGGCCACGCCGGATGCCCCCCTCGTCGAGGTCGTCGGCGACGCTGTCGACCCAGGCCAGCAACTGCGCCCAGGTCAGCCGTCGGACGCCGTCGCGCAGCGCGAAACGGCCCGGCCGTTCGGCGGCGCGCTTTGCCAGCAGACCGTACAGCGTCTCGCCGCGCCAGACGCCGGACGCCTTGTAGCCCGCCGCCAGCGCGGGGTCGTGGAGCGTAAGGACGGTGTTCACGGGTGGTCTCCCTTGCCTTGCCTGATCAGTGGCCGAACTTGTCGGCGTCCGGCTTGCGGCGCTCGGCGAAGGAGGCGGCCAGCTCGTGCGCCTCGTCGGTTTCCAGGTAGCCGCGCAGCAGCAGGTCGTGCGCCATGCGCGACAGGCCGCTGACGCCGTTGTGGCGGGCGTTGAAGGCGGCCTTCAGCGAGGCCAGCGCGAAGGCGCCGCGGTCGGCGATCTCCAGCGCCATGGCGCGGGTCGCGGCCTTCAGCTCGGCGGCGGGGACGACCTCGTTGATCAAGCCGATCTCGGCGGCCTTGGCGGCCGTCATCTTCGGGTTGCGGAACCAGATGTCCTTCGCCCGCTTCTTGCCGACCAGATCCTCCAGGTACCAAGTGCCGTAGCCGGCGTCGAAGCTGCCGACCATCGGGCCGACCTGCCGGAACACCGCGGTGTCGGCGGCGATGGTCAGGTCGCAGACCATCTGCAAGACGTTGCCGCCGCCGACCGCGAAGCCGTTGACCGAGGCGATGACCGGCTTCTGCAGCTTCTCGATGCTCTCGTACATCTCCAGCGTCGGCAGGACGCCGGCGTAGAGCTGCGAATCCTCCATGCCATCCTTGCGGCCGCCGGTGCAGAAGAACTTGTCGCCCGCCCCGGTGATCACCAGCACGCGGGTGCGCGTCTCGCGCCGCACCTCGTTGATGCAGTCGCGGATCTCGTGGCACATCGTGGCGTTGAACATGTTCCCGTCGTCGGGACGGTTCAGGGTAAGGGTGCCGACAGGGCCGTCTTCCGAGTAGAGAATGGTTTCGTAAGTCATTGTCAGCGTTTCCATTTGTTCGTTCGTTCAGCGATCAGATGATACCGGCTGCGCTCAAGGCCGCGAGGTCCTTCTCCGCACAGCCGCCCAGCTCGTTCAGAATGGCTGCGGTGTGCTGGCCCAGGCGCGGGGGCGGCATGCGGGGCGCGGTGGGGGCGCCGTCGACCTGGATGCCCAGGTTGATCTGCGGCACGGTCCGTTCGCCGTCCCGCAGCGCGTAGATCGTGCCGCGCGCCAGCAGCTCGGGATCCGTGGCGACCTCGTCCAGGCGGTTGATCGGGCCGGCGGGAATCTTGGCCTCGGCGAACAGCGCCAGCCATTCGGCGCGGGGGCGGGCGCGCAGGATCTCCTGGATGCCGGCGACGATCTCCGGCCGGGCCTCGCGGCGCTTGGCGTTGTCGGAGAAGCGGGCCTCACCGGCCCAGTCCGGCCGCCCGACCGCGTTGCAGAAGCGGCGCCAGATGCCGTCGTTGCCGAGACCCAGCGTCATCGGCTGGTCGGCGGTCTCGAAGACCTGATAGATGGCGATGACGCTGTCGCGCCCGCCCGAGCGGCGCGGCAGCTCGCCGGAGCCCAAATAGGTGACGATGCGCGGGGTCATGAAGCGGGTCATGCTCTCGACCAGCGCCACGTCGATCTTGCGGCCTTTGCCGGTGCGGGTGCGCTCCAGCAGGGCGGCGCAGATCGCCAGCGCGGCGTCCTGGCCCGACAGCATGTCGGCGGCCGGGCTGCCGACCTTCTGCGCCGGGCCGTCCGGCTCGCCGGTCAAATCCATGACGCCGCTGTAGCCCTCGGCGATCAGGTCGTAGCAGGGCAGGGCGGCGCGGTCGCCGGTCAGGCCGAAGCCGGTGATCGCGGCGAAGATCAGGTCCGGCTTCACGGCCGACAGCGTCTCGAAGCTGATGCCCAGCTTGTCCTGCGTGCGCTGGACCATGTTGACGATGACCACGTCGGCCTGCCGGGTCAGGTCGAGCAGGATCGCCAGCCCCTCGGGCCGGGTGTAGTCGAGGGTGACGCTGCGCTTGTTGCGGTTCACGCTGAGGAACCACAGGGATTCGCCGTCGAGGAAGGGCGGCCCCCAGGCGCGGGCGTCGTCGCCGCCGCCGGGCCGCTCGATCTTGATGACGTCGGCCCCGAGATCGCCCAGGAGTTGTGTCGCGTAGGGGCCGGCGACCGACGTGGTCAAGTCGAGGATTCTGACGCCGGAGAGCATTCCAAACGGCGTTCCGCTTGGCGCGTCGGGGAGGTCGTCCATCGGAAGCATGGTGTCTCGCTGTTCCGGGCTTGTGTGGTCACCGCCACAGCAGCAAGGGGCATGCCAAGAGGAGAAATTGCAGTTAAGATACTATTATCAAAAGAATATACGAGATACTTCATGTGTCTTCGCACCGTGCGCATGGCGCATGGTGTGTTTTGCAAATACACCGCGTCGCGAACGATATGTGTTCCCAGAAGACAGTGCCTGTGCTTACGTTGCCCTCCAGACGCCGCGAGAGCGCTGGATCGGGAGGGAAGTTCGAATGACGCAGACAAGCGATGCGACGCGGTCCGGCGTGCTGGTTCTTGATGAGAGCGGCAATGTAAAGTTTCAATCTGGTCTGGGCGAGCGCGCCGATGTGCGGGGCACGTTGTTGGGACTGCGCAGCCAGTTGAAGGAGCGCCGGCTGTTCGGCATCGATGTGGATGGGACGCATTGCTTCGTGCTCGGCTGGCGCGGCCCGGACGCCGCCCTCTTCCTCATCCACGCGGGCAAGCGGGAGGACACGCTGCTCGACTTCGTGGGCAGCGTTGATTTCGCTTACGCCATCCTGAACCACCTCGTCAGCAGCCCCTACGAGGGCATGACGGTGGTGGACGACAAGGCCAAAATCCGCTTCATCAGTCCGGTGCACGAGGGATTCTTCCATCTCGGCACCGGCGAGGCGGTCGGCAAGCCGGTGACCGAGGTGATCGAGAACACCCGCCTGCACGAGATCGTCCAGTCCGGCAAGGCGGAGATCGGCAAGATCCAGCAGATGCGCGGCGTCACCCGCGTGGTCAGCCGGGTCCCCATCCTGGAGAACCGGAAGGTGGTCGGCGCCATCGGGCAGGTGATGTTCAAGGCGCCCGAGCAGTTGCAGCAGCTCAGTTTGGAGGTCAACCGCCTGCGCGACGAGGTCGCCCAGTACAAGCGCGAGATTTCGGGGCTTCTCAACCGCTCCACCGGGCTGGACCAGATCATCGGGACCAGCGACGCCATCCGCCAGTTGAAGGCCGACCTCGCCAAGGTGGCGCCGCTCGACGTGCCGGTGCTGGTGATCGGCGAGAGCGGCACCGGCAAGGAGTTGGTGGCCAACGCCCTGCACAGCCTCAGCGCCCGCCACGGACGCCCGATGGTGATGGTGAATTCAGCGGCGCTGCCGGCCAGCCTCGCGGAGAGCGAGTTGTTCGGCTACGAGCCGGGCGCCTTCACCGGGGCCGAGCGCAAGGGCCGCAAGGGCAAGTTCGAATCCGCGCACAAGAGCACGCTGTTCCTCGACGAGGTCGGCGACATGCCGCTGGATCTCCAGGTCAAGCTGCTGCGGATTTTGCAGGACGGCGTGTTCGAGCGGGTCGGCGGCGAGCAGCAGCGCTTCTCCGATTTCCGTCTGGTCTCGGCGACCAACCGCGACCTCGGTCAGATGATCCAGAGCGAGAAGTTCCGATTGGATCTCTACTACCGAATCAGCCCGGTGACCTTGAAGATCCCGCCCTTGCGCGAGCGGCTGGAGGACATCCCGGCCATCGTGCAAGGCTTCCTCGCCAGCCTGTCCAGCCGCAACCGCAGCAGCGTGCGCTTCGTGGACGACAAGGTCTATGGCTACCTGCAATCGTTGAAATGGCCGGGCAACGTCCGCCAGCTTCTGCACGAGGTCGAGCGCGCGGCGATCTTCTCCGACGGTACGACGATCCGGGTCGAGGATTTCCGCCCCTCGGCGCTGCCCGGCATGTCCCCGCCGCCACCGCCCGTCACGATCGCCCCGCCGGCCGCGACGGAGATGCGCGCCGCCGTGGAAAGCGTCGAGGAATCGCTGATCCGCGAGGCGCTGCAACGCCATGGCGGCAACAAGAAGCGGGTCGCCGAGGAGTTGGGGATCTCGCGGTCGTATCTGTACAAGCGGCTGCGGAGCATCGAGGAGGCGGTGTGAGGGTATTGGCCGCGCTGCCCCCTCCCTAACCCTCCCCCGCTACGCGGGAGAGGGGACTGCCGCCGAACGCCGACAAGAGTCCTGCCCCCTCTCCCGCCAAAGGCGGGGGAGGGATGGGGAGGGGGCAAGCGGAGTGTCCTCACCGAAGACATTGTGTTCCCCGACGACACCGTCCGCCCTCCCGATTGTGTGCGCAACGGCATCATCCTGCCATTTCCCAACTTGGCACGGCGTTTGCTGTTGATGGTCCGAACAATCCGTCAGCCACCGCGCCGCCTCGCCTAGACGGCTTGGACGCGGAAACGCCCAGAGCGGCCCGGCTGACCCAACCGCACTGACAAAAAATTCGGGAGGACCGATGTCCAAGAAGCGCCTCATGCTCACCGTCGCCGCGTTTGCCGCGTCGCTGTCCGCCTCCGTTCCGGTCCAGGCCCAGACCGTTTCCGACGACGTCGTGAAGATCGGCGTCATCGTCGACATGACCGGCGTCTATTCCGGCAACGGCGGCAAGGCCGTGGTCGTCGCCTCGCAGATGGCGGTGGAGGATTTCGGCGGGACCGTGCTGGGCAAGCCGGTCGAGGTCGTGTCCGCCGACTACCAGAACAAGGTCGACATCACCTCCTCCACCGTGCGCCGCTGGTTCGAGCAGGACAAGGTGGACATGGTGGTCGAATCCACCGACAGCGCGTCCGCCATCGCCATCCAGAAGCTGGGCGCCGACCGCAAGCGCATCACCATCGCCGCCGGCTCGGCCTCCACGGCGCTGACCAACGCGGAATGCTCGCCCTACGGCATCCACTACGTCTACGACACCTACGCCCTGGCGACCGGCACCGGCCGCGCCGTGGTGCAGGAGGGCGGCAAGAAGTGGTTCTTCCTGACCGCCGACTACGCCTTCGGCCATTCGCTGGAGAAGAACACGTCGGACATCGTCAAGGAGATGGGCGGCACCGTGGTCGGCGCCGTCCGCCACCCGCTCAACACCAACGACTTCGCGTCCTACCTGCTCCAGGCGCAATCGTCGGGCGCCGACGTGGTGGCGCTCGCCAACGCCGGCACCGATTTCAGCACCTCGCTGAAGCAGGCGCAGGAGTTCGGCCTGACGGCGTCCGGCACCCAATCCATCGCGGCGATGCTGGTCTTCCTCAGCGACCTGAAGGCGCTGGGGCCGGACGTCGCCAAGGGCGTGAAGTTCACCACCGGCTTCTACTGGGACTACAACGACGAGACCCGCGCCTTCTCGGAGCGCTTCTTCAAGCGTTTCGGCACCATGCCGACCGACATCCAGGCCGGCGCCTATTCGGCGGTGACGACCTACCTCAACGCCGTCAAGGCGGTCGGCAGCGACGACGCCGACAAGGTGCGCGCGCATCTGCGCACGGTGACGATCAACGACTTCTTCGCCAAGGACGGCAAGATCCGCGACGACGGCCGCATGGTCCACGAGATGTATCTGGCCGAGGCGAAGACCCCAGCGGAATCCAAGTCGGCCTGGGATCTCGCCAAGGTCCTGCGCCCGATCCCCGGCAACGACGCCTATCTGCCGCTGGAGCGCAGCACCTGCCCGCTGGTCAAGAAGCCGTGAGCGACGATGGGATCATCCTGGAAGCCCGCGCTCTGTCCAAGGAGTTCAAGGGCTTCATCGCGGTGAAGGACGTGAACCTGCGGGTGAGGCGGGGCACCATCCACGCCCTGATCGGTCCCAACGGCGCCGGCAAGAGCACCGTCTTCAACCTGCTCACCAAGTTCCTGACCCCGACGCGCGGCCAGATCCTCTACAAGGGCAAGGACATCACCCGCGCCAAGCCCGCCGACATCGCGCTGATGGGGCTGGTGCGGTCCTTCCAGATTTCAGCCGTCTTCCCGCATCTAACCGTGCTGGAGAACGTCCGCGTCGCCCTCCAGCGCCCGCTCGGCACCAGCTTCCATTTCTGGAAGTCGGAAGCCAG
>NZ_RZIJ01000049.1 GCF_003989665.1 Azospirillum doebereinerae
CCAGTTGGCGGCATGACAGACAACAGGGAATAGCTTATTCAGGCCGCCAATCTGTCCAAACAAACGGGGCCACCTCTGATTGCCGCGACGAGTACCCGGTTCGGGTGCTCTGTGACGCGCTGGGGGTGTCGTGATCTTGCCCCGGTTGGGTGGACACCACAGCTAAGCTCCGCGTGGAGCGGGAAGGTGTCTGATGACGAAGACGAGGCGGTCCTTCACGGACGAGTTCAAGCGTGAGGCCGTTGGGCTGCCGGAAGGGAGCGGCCGGCCGCTGGAGCATGTGGCGCGGGAATTGGGCCTCCAGGCCTCGGTGCTGCGGAACTGGCGACGGGTAGCCCAAGGCCACCCGCCGCGCTCACGGTCCGGAGCCCCTGCCGTATCCGGCACCGCCATGCCGGCGAAGCCGGACGAGCAGACGGCGGAGATCGCGCGGCTGCGACGCGAGCTGGAGCGCCCGGCAGGAACGCGACATTTTAAGAAAGGCCATCAGCATCCTCTCGGAAGCGCCGAGATGAGGTTCCGCTTCATTGAGGACCACCGATGCGGCAGTCTATGTCGCGTAAGGGCTGCTGCTACGACAATGCTCCCGTGGAAAGCGTCCTCCACACCCTCAAGGTCGAGTTGGTCCACCGCACTCGGTTCGAAACCCGCGACCAGGCCCGCCGGGAGGTGTTCGCCTACATCGAAACCTACTACAATCGCCAACGCGCCCATTCGGCCATCGGATACATCACCCCCGAACAGGCCGAGCTAAGATCTGCGTGAACCCGTGTCCACCCAACCGGGGCAAGATCACTCCTCGCCTCCTCGATCATGAACATGAAGTGGGTCGCGAACACGCTAAAGTTCGAGGCGGTCGCCGTCGGCGAGGACGGGCAGCCGGTGCCGATGGCGTGCCCCGACCCGCGGGCCTTCGCCCTCTACAAGCTGTGGCTCGGGACGAAGGACGACGGCCGCGACCCGGTGAAGCGTGCCCCCGATGTCGAGCAGGCCCACACCGTGGCCGCCATCGTGACGCAGCACCTGCCGCAGCTCCCGTTCGAACCGGAGCACCTGAAGTGCCTCCCGAAGCCGGTCGTCAATTTCGCGTCCGAGGGCGAAGACCCTTTCTTCAAGCCGTTTTGAACAGATCAGCTTGCCCTGAAGCAATGAGGAATGCATTTGCCCGTGATGTCAGCGTGTTGCAGGGAGATGGCGTAGAGCAATGGACCCATCAGCGCCCCTGGTCCATCGTCAATGATTGTCGCGCGGGATTCCCATGGTCTGGGCGATGCGCTGGTACTTGACCGCCGGCTTCAGAACCATGCCCTCGTCCAGTTGGCCGACCAAGCCGCGCTGGATTTCCTGCCAAGGGGTCTGCGACGGCGGCATCGGGTAGCCGCCCACGGCGTCCAGGGCGGCACGGCGGTCGGCCAGTTCCGCTTCGGGGATCAGGATGTCGGCGGAGCCTCGGCGCAGGTCGATCCGCACCCGGTCGCCGCTGCGCAGCAGGGCCAGCCCGCCGCCCACCGCCGCTTCCGGGGATGCGTTGAGGATGGACGGCGAACCCGAGGTGCCGGACTGGCGGCCGTCGCCGATGCAGGGCAGGGAATGGACACCCTGCTTGATCAGTTCGGCGGGCGGACGCATGTTCACCACCTCCGCCGCTCCCGGATAGCCGATCGGTCCGGTGCCGCGGATGACCAGGATCGTGTAGGCGTCGATGCCGAGCGCCGGGTCGTCGATGCGGTGGTGGTAGTCCTCCGGCCCGTCGAAGACGACGACCTTGCCCTCGAATGCCTCGGGGTCCTGGGGGTTGGACAGGTAGCGTTCGCGGAATTCCTCGGAAATCACGCTGGTCTTCATAATGGCGGCGTCGAACAGGTTGCCGCGCAGCACGACAAAGCCGGCGTTGATCCTCAGCGGCTGGTCGACCGGGAGGATCACCCGGCTGTCCATGATCGGCTGATCGCGGCAGTTTTCGCCGATGGTCCGGCCGTTGACGTTGGGCGCGTCCTCGCGGATCAGGCCCTGGCCGATCAACTGCGCCACCACGGCGGGGACGCCGCCGGCGCGGTGGAAGTCCTCGCCGAGATACTCGCCCGCCGGCTGAAGGTTGACCAACAGCGGCACGCCCAACCCATGGGTCTGCCAGTCCTCCACCGTCAGCGGCACGCCGACATGCTTGGCGATGGCGTTGATGTGGATCGGCGCGTTGGTCGATCCACCGATGGCCGAGTTCACGACGATGGCGTTGAGGAAGGCGTCGCGGGTCAGGATGTCCGACGGCTTGATGTCCTGACGCACCATCTCGACGATGCGCTTGCCGGTCTCGTAGGCAGCCTGCTGGCGCTCGCGGTAGGGGGCGGGGATGGCGGCGGAGCCCGGAAGCTGCATGCCCAGCACCTCCGCCAGCGAATTCATGGTGGAGGCGGTGCCCATCGTGTTGCAGTAGCCGGTCGAGGGGGCGGACGAGGCCACCAACTCGATGAAGCCCTGATAGTCGATCTCGCCGGCCGCCATCAGCTGGCGGGCCTTCCACACGATGGTGCCCGAGCCTGTGCGCTCGCCGCGGAACCAGCCGTTCAGCATCGGGCCGACCGACAGGGCGATGGCCGGGATGTTGACGGTGGCCGCCGCCATCAGGCAGGCCGGCGTGGTCTTGTCGCAGCCGATGGTCAGCACGACGCCGTCCAGCGGATAGCCGTGCAGCACCTCGACGAGGCCGAGATAGGCGAGGTTGCGGTCGATCGAGGCGGTCGGCCGCTTGCCGGTCTCCTGGATCGGGTGGACGGGAAACTCGATGGCGATGCCGCCGGCGGTGCGGATGCCCTCGCGCAGGCGCTCGGCCAGGACCAGATGGTGCCGGTTGCACGGGCTGAGGTCGGAGCCGGTCTGGGCGATGCCGATGATCGGCGCACCCGATTGCAGCTCCTCCCGCGTCAGCCCGAAATTCAGGTAGCGCTCCAGATAGAGCGCGGTCATGTCGGGGTTGTCGGGGTTGTCGAACCACGCGCGCGAGCGCAGCCGACGCCCTGAATCGGAGGGGGTGGGGGGGAAGGGGGGCTTCGTCTCGGGCATGTCGACACCGGTTTCAGGTTGGGGCGCGGACCGGATGGCCCGGCGCCGGGGGTGGGGTGAAGCTCGTTCGTCGGCATCGGGCCGCGCGCTTGTCCGCCGGGAAACTCCCTGTTGCCGGACCCTTTGCGGGGCCTTCTACCAGTCGAAGGACACGGTGCGGTGCCAGCGCCCGACCAGACAGGCGTCGGCGACCAGGGACAGCGGGCGGGGGTCGATGTCGCTTGCCCCGTCATCGATCAACCGATGGAAGTGGCGGTAGATGCGCTGATACTCGGTGTCGGGCTCGGCCAGGGCCGGCACGCCGTCCACCATCAGGCGGGTTCCGCCATGGGTCAGGTCGAGGCGTCCGTCCGCCGTCTCGACGACGATGGACCAAGTCTGCCCGCCCTGCTGGAGGAAGTCGAAGTCGGCGGTGACAGGACCGATGCGGGAGCCGGGGGCCGCCCCCATCGCCAGCGTGGCGGCGATGGGGGTGTCGCGGTTGGCCGGGACGTGCAGGTCCGCCGAGCGGACGAAGACCGGGGCCGGCAGAATGTCGGTCAGGATCGACAGCGCGTTGATGCCGGGATCGAAGACGCCGAAGCCGCCGGTCGCGAAGATCCAGTCCTGGCCCGGATGCCAGCGCCGCACATCCTCCTTCCAGGTGATGGCGACGCTGCGGATGGTGGCGTCGGCCAGCCGGCGCCTGGTCTCCTCCACCGCCGGGTTGAACCGTGAATGCCAAGCGGTGAACAGGGTGCGCCGCGCGGCCTCGGCCTCGGCCTCCAGATCGTGAAGCTCCGACAGGGTGGCGGCGGGCGGCTTCTCGATCAGCGCATGCTTGCCGGCGCGGAGCGCCTCGACCGCCAAGCCGTGGCGGACGGCGGGCGGGGTGCAGAGCGCCACGGCGTCGAGGCCGGGCAGCGCCGCCAGCATCTCCGCCTGGGAGCGGAAGGTCGGGACGCCGTCCGTGGCGGCGCCGTCCGGGCTGACCACGGCGGCGAGATGGAACAGGCCGGTGGCGGCGATGGCCGGGATGTGCTGGTCGCGGGCGATCTTTCCCAGCCCGACGAGGCCGAGGGTGGGGAGCGTCATGGCGATGTGTCCGGTTGGGGCGGGGCCGCCGTCAGGCCTTGCCCTTGTTGTAGACGTCGAAGCAGACGGCGGCGAGCAGCACCAGACCCTTGATCACCTGCTGCCAGTCGATGCCGATGCCGAGGATCGACATGCCGTTGTTCATCACGCCCATGATGAAGGCGCCGATCACGGCACCCGTCACCCGCCCGACGCCGCCCGAGGCGGACGCCCCGCCGATGAAGCAGGCGGCGATCACGTCCAGCTCGAACGACACGCCGGCCTTGGGCGTGGCGGTGTTCAGGCGGGCCGCGAAGATCAGCCCGGCCAGCGCGGCGAGGACGCCCATGTTGACGAAGGTGTAGAAGGACAGGCGGCGGGTGTCGATGCCGGACAGCTTGGCCGCCTTCTCGTTGCCGCCCAGCGCGTAGACGCGGCGGCCGATGGTGGTGTCGCGGGTGACGAAGGCGTACAGGCCGATCAGCAGCGCCATGATGATCAGGACGTTCGGCAGCCCCTTGTAGGAGGCCAGCAGCCAGCCGATGCCGGCCATCGCCGCGAACAGCCCGGCGCTCTTGGCGACGAACAGCGGCAGCGGCTCCTGCTCGATGGCGAAACGGTGGCGGCGCAGGCGGGTGGCGACGCTCAGGCCGATCAGGATCGCCGGGGTCGCCACGCACAGCAGCAGCGTCGTCAGGTGGAAGCCGCCCGTCGCGAAGACGTCCGGGATGAAGCCGGAGCTGAGACGCTGGAACTCCACCGGGAAGGGGCCGACCGACTGCCCGGCGAGCAGGGCGAGGCTCAAGCCCCGGAAGACCAGCATGCCGGCCAGCGTCACGATGAAGGACGGGATGCGGA
Organism: Azospirillum doebereinerae; assembly: GCF_003989665.1. Lineage (GTDB taxonomy): Bacteria > Pseudomonadota > Alphaproteobacteria > Azospirillales > Azospirillaceae > Azospirillum > Azospirillum doebereinerae. The sequence goes on from NZ_RZIJ01000049.1 coordinate 4,972, forward strand.
AATAGGCGACCCAGTAGCCCTGCGCCGCGCCGATGAGGCCGCCGGCCGCCAGACAGATCAGGGCGGTGGGGAGGAAATGCAGGTTGAACTGCACCATCAGGATGGCGGCCAGCGCGCCGATGAAGCCGACGATGGAGCCGACCGACAGGTCGATGTGCCCGGCGACGATCACCAGCAGCATGCCCAGCGCCATGATGACGATGTAGCTGTTCTGCAGCACCAGATTGGTCAGGTTCAACGGCTGCAGCAGCGTGCCGTCGGTCATGTACTGGAAGAACGCCACGATCGCCAGCAGCGAGATCAGCATGCCGTAATCGCGCATGTGGCTCTTGAGGAATTTCGCCGGGGAGGCGTCGCGCGGCCGGGCCGGCAGGTTGAGCTCGGCGCTCATTGCGGATACTCCCGCGGGCCCGTGCCGTCGGCGGGTCTGGCGCCCGCCGCGCCGCCCGACATGATGGCGTGCATGATTCTTTCCTGGCTCGCCTCGGCCGCCGGCATCTCGGCCACCAGCGCGCCCTCGTTCATCACGTAGATGCGGTCGGCGACGCCCAGCAGTTCCGGCAGCTCCGACGAGATCAGGATGACGCCCCGGCCCTCCGCCACCAGCTGGTTGACGATGGTGTAGATTTCATACTTGGCGCCGACGTCGATGCCGCGCGTCGGCTCGTCCAGGATCAGCACCTGCGGGTCGGCGAACAGCCATTTGCTCAGCACGACCTTCTGCTGGTTGCCGCCGGACAGGTTGACGGTCTCCTGGAACACGCTGGAGCAGCGGATGCGCAGGCGGCGGCGGAAGTCGTTGGCGACCTCGATCTCGCGCTCGTGGTGGATCACCCCGGCCTTGGCGACGCCGTCGAGATTGGCCAGCGTCACGTTGTGGCGGATGTCGTTGTCGAGCACGAGGCCGTAATGCTTGCGGTCCTCGGTGGCGTAGGCCAGCCCGCTGTCCATCGCGCGGCGGATGGTGGAGACGTCGATCGCGCGCCCGTTCAGGCGGGCGGTGCCGCGGATGTTGCGGCCGTAGGAGCGGCCGAACAGGCTCATGGCGAATTCGGTGCGGCCGGCGCCCATCAGCCCGGCGATGCCGACGACCTCGCCCCGGCGGACGTGCAGGTCGATGTCCTTGACGACGCGGCGGCCCGGGTGGATCGGGTGGTCGGCGCTCCAGCCCTCGACCTCGAACAGGATTTCGCCGGGGGTGCCGGCCCGCCGGGGGTAGCGGTCGGCGAGGTCGCGGCCGACCATGCCCTTGATGATGCGGTCCTGGCTGATGGGGGCGTCGTGGCAGTCCAGCGTCTCCACGGTCGTGCCGTCGCGCAGGATGGTGACGCGGTCGGCGACCTTGGCGATCTCGTTCAGCTTGTGGGAGATCAGGATCGACGCGATTCCCTGGGCCTTGAAGCGCAGCAGCAGCGCCAGCAGCGCGTCGCTGTCGCTTTCGTTCAGGCTGGCCGTCGGTTCGTCGAGGATCAGCAGCTTGACCTCCTTCGACAGCGCCTTGGCGATCTCGACCAGCTGCTGCTTGCCGACGCCGAGGTCGGTGATCGGGGTCTCCGGCGGATCGCTCAGTCCGACCGTGCGCAGCAGGTCGCGCGCCCGCAGCGTCGCCGCCGTCCAGTCGATGACTCCGCCGCGCGCCCGTTCGTTGCCGAGGAAGAGGTTCTCGGTGATCGACAGCAGCGGCACCAGCGCCAGTTCCTGGTGGATGATGACGATGCCCAGCGTCTCGCTGTCGGCGATGCCGCGGACGGCGACCGGCGCTCCCCGGAAGCGGATGTCGCCCTCGTAGGACCCGTGCGGATAAACGCCGCTCAGCACCTTCATCAGCGTGGATTTGCCGGCGCCGTTCTCGCCGATCAGCGCGTGGATCTCCCCCTCGCGGACCGAGAGGTTGACGTTGTCCAGGGCCTTGACCCCGGGGAACGTCTTGGTGATGCCGCGCATCTCAAGGATGGTGTTCATGCCGATGCCCCCCTGATCGCCCCGCCTTCCGCCCCGCTTCCCGCCGTTTCCGCCGCGGCCCTTCCGGTCACTTGATCTGGGATTCCTTGTAGTAGCCGCTGGCGATCAGGGTTTCCTTCCAGTTCGACGCGTCCACGCTGACCGGCTTCAGCAGGTAGGACGGAACCACCTTCTTGCCGTTGTCGTAGGTCTTGGTGTCGTTGACCTGCGGGGCGCGGCCGCTCAGCATGTCGTCGACCATGCCGACCGCGACCTTCGCCAGCTCGCGGGTGTCCTTGAACACGGTGGAACGCTGCTCCCCGGCCAGGATCGACTTGACCGACGGGACCTCCGCGTCCTGCCCGGTCACCACCGGCATCGGCAGCGAGGCCGAGCCGTAGCCGACCCCCTTCAGCGACGAGATGATACCGATGCTCAGGCCGTCGTAGGGCGACAGCACCGCGTCGACCCGCTTGCCGGAGTAGTAGGCGCTCAGCAAATTGTCCATGCGGGCCTGGGCGACGGCGCCGTCCCAGCGCAGGGTGGACACCTTGCCCATGCCGACCTGGCCGCTGCCGACCTTCAGCTTGCCGCTGTCGATGTGGGGTTGCAGCACCGACATGGCGCCGTCGTAGAAGAAATAGGCGTTGTTGTCGTCGGGCGAACCGCCGAACAGCTCGATGTTGAACGGCCCCTTGCCGTCCTTCAGCCCCAGCGCCGTCTCGATGTAGGAGGCCTGGAGGACGCCGACCTGGAAGTTGTCGAAGGTGGCGTAGCAATCGACGTCGGACGATCCACGGATCAGGCGGTCGTAGGCGACGACCTTCACGCCGCGTTCCGCCGCCTTGCGCAGCACGTCGGTCAGCGTCGTCCCGTCGATGGCGGCGATCACCAGAACCTTGTCGTTCTTGGTGACCATGTTCTCGATCTGGGCGAGCTGGTTGGGGATGTCGTCCTCGGCGTATTGCAGGTCGGTCTTGTAGCCCTTCTCCTGGAAATACCGGACCATGTTGTTGCCGTCGTCGATCCAGCGGGCCGACGATTTGGTCGGCATGGAGATGCCGATGGTGGGCTTGGTCTGCGCCAGGGCCGGGGCGGCGGTGCCGGCGACGGCCAGCAGGCCGACGGCCAATCCGGCGAATGTGGACTTGAAAGACGACATGGACCGCTTTCCTCCCCGTTCCGTGACACGCCGTTCGCCGGCGTTGCCGCGTCAAGCACGGATGGCTCGCGCCGCGATGGTTTGCGTATCCAGCAATCCTCCGTTTCATCATAACTGTCAAATACGATTGTTCGATGTTCCGATATGGGTTTCGATATCGGTTGGAGCGGAAGCCGGCGACCCGGCGGAGGATGCGGCGCGGCGCAGGGCCGACGCCGTCTCCCGCACCGCAGCCAGCACGGTGCGGGCGCCGGGCGACAGCGGGCGTTCCCTGAGCCAGAAGATCCCGTAGGGCTCGACGCTGAAGCGCCGGTGGAAGGGCAGGATCGTGCAACTGCCGCTGGGCGAGAGCACCTGCGCCAGCGCGCGGGCGAAGACGGTCACCGAATCGGTCTTCGCCACCATCGCCATCGAGATGACGGGGGAGGCGCTCTCGATCACCCGCTGCGGCGGCGGCACCCCCTCGGCACGGAACAGCGCCTCGACGCGGTCGCGCAACAGCGAGCCCACCGGCTGGAGGATCCAGGTCGTGTCCGCCAGATCCGCCGTGGTGAGCGGGCGGTTCAGCCGCAGCAGCGGGTGGGTGTCGCGGCCGACGAAGCACAGTTCCTCGCTGTTGATCTCCTGGTAATCGAAGGCGGAGGGGTCGAAGCGTCCCGGCAGGCGGCCGATGGCGAAATCCATCACGCCCTGGTGGACCCGTTCGGCCAGCACGTCGCTGGTTTCGACCGCGACGGCGATCTTCAGGCCGGGATGGTCGCGGGTGAGCGCGCTGATCACCGGCACCACCAACTCCACCGCCGGGGCCATCACCGTGCCGATCGACACCCGGCCGCTGTGTCCGGCCAGCAGGGCGTTCAGTTCCTCCCCCGTTTCCTGAAGCTCGCTGAGGATCATCCGGGCGTGGCGGATCATCAGGCTGCCGTACCAGTTCGGCTCGACCCCCCGGCCATGGCGGTCGAACAGCGCGATGCCCAGCGTCTCCTCCAGGTCGCCCAGCAGCTTGGAAGCGGCGGGCTGCGACATGTTCAGGCTGGCGGCGGCGCGGTGCAGGTTGCGGTGTTCGTCCAGCGCCGCGAAGAGTTGGAGGTGGCGCAGCTTCAGCCGCACCCGCTGGAACCAGTTGGCGGAAAAGCGTTGGGGTGTCACGGTTTCAGCCTCCGGTCGGGCGCGGCGGTCGGGCGGGGCCATACGATATTTGATATCGCCAACGCCGATCTTCGTATTGGACGATTATCAAAAGGCCCCTTATCGTTTGGAGCGTCAACAAATTTTAAAAAAGGGGTCCCCACCCTTCGGCCGGCCGGGACCCGCACAGGCTCAAGGGCAGGGGAGGCGAGACGGGATGACGCAGGAGGCGCGTTGCGTGTGGCCCGCCGGGGCGCTGCTGGGCGAGGGCCCGCTGTGGTCGCCGGGACAGGGCGCGGTCTACGCCGTCGACATCCGGGGTTCCCGCATCCTCCGCCTGTCGCTGGCCGACGGCGCGCGCCGGGACTGGGCGATGGAGGACGCCGCCTGTTGGCTGGTCGAGAGCGCCGACGGCGACGGCTTCGTCGCCGGCCTGCGGTCGCGCCGGGTGGTGCGCCTGCGCCTGGACGGCGACCGGCCGGCGATCGTCGGCGAACTGGCGCGGCTCGACCCCGACCGGCCGGGCAACCGGCTGAACGACGCCAAGGCCGACGCGCGGGGCCGCCTGTGGATCGGCAGCATGGACGACGCGGAGGCGGCGCCCACCGGCGCCCTGCACCGGCTCGACCCGGACGGCGCGGTCGCCCGCGTGGACGAGGGCTACACCGTCGCCAACGGCCCGGCGCTGTCGCCCGACGGGCGCGTCCTGTACCACACCGACAGCGCGGCGCGGACCGTCTACGCCTTCGACGTCGGCGCCGACGGCGGGTTGACCGGCAAGCGCGTCCACATCCGTTTCGCCGAGGCGGACGGCTATCCCGACGGCATGACCGGCGACGCCGAGGGCGGGCTGTGGATCGCCCATTGGGACGGCGGGCGGGTCAGCCGCTTCCGGCCCGACGGGTCGTTCGACCGCGCCATCGCGCTGCCGGTGTCCCGCGTCACCTCCTGCGTCTTCGCCGGGCCCGATCTCGACCGGCTGTTCATCACCACCGCCGCCCATGGCCGGCCCGACGAGCCGCTGGCCGGGGCCATCTTCGAGTGCGCGCCCGGCGTTCGCGGCCTGCCCTGCGGCCGGTTCGGGCACGCTTCCTGACATCCTTCCGAGAGAGGACGCGATTGCCATGCCGGCGACCACCCGACCCTACCGCGGCGTCTTCCCCGTCGTGCCGACGATCTTCACCGGGACGGGGGAGCTGGACCTCACCGGGCAGAAGCGCTGCGTCGATTTCATGATCGACGCCGGCTCCACCGGCCTGTGCATCCTCGCCAACTTCTCCGAGCAGTTCGTGCTGACCGACGACGAGCGCACGGTGCTGATGGACACCATCCTCGGCCACGTCGCCGGGCGCGTCCCGGTCATCGTCACCACCACCCATTTCAGCACCCGGGCCTGCGCCGAGCGCAGCCGGCGCGCCCAGGATCTCGGCGCCGCCATGGTGATGGTCATGCCGCCCTACCACGGCGCCACCATCCGCGTGGCCGAGCCCGGCATCGTGGAGTTCTTCCAGCGGGTGTCCGACGCCATCGGCATCCCGATCATGATCCAGGACGCCCCCGTGAGCGGCACCGCGCTGTCCGCCCAACTGCTGGCCCGCATGGCGCGCGCGATCGCCAACGTCTCCTACTTCAAGATCGAGGTGCCGCAGGCCGCCGCCAAGCTGCGCGCGCTGATCGAACTGGGCGGCGACGCCATTGAGGGGCCGTGGGACGGCGAGGAGGCCATCACCCTGCTGGCCGACCTCGACGCCGGCGCCACCGGCGCCATGACCGGCGGCGGCTACCCCGACGGCATCCGCCAGATCATGGATCCCTATCTGGCCGGCGACCGCGAGGCGGCGGTGGCGGCCTACGGGCGCTGGCTGCCGCTGATCAACGTCGAGAACCGGCAGACCGGCATCGCCACCGCCAAGATGCTGATGAAGGAGGGCGGCGTCATCGCCTCGGACGCGGTGCGCCACCCGATGGCCCCGCCGCACCCGGCGGCCCGCGCCGGCCTGCTCGACGCCGCCCGCCGCCTGGACCCGCTGGTCCTGCGCTGGGCGCGGTGAAGGGCGTTCCGCCCGCCTCCCTCCCAATCCAGGACGTTGCCATGACCATCACCGGCGAGATGCTGATCGGCGCGCGGCGCCACCGTGGCGGAGACGGCGCTTTCCACGCCGTCGACCCGGCCACCGGCGAGCGGCTCGACCCCGCCTTCGGTGGCGGCGGGGCGGCCGAGGTCGAGCGCGCCTGCGCGCTCGCTTGGCAAGCCTTCGACGCCTTCCGCGAGAGCGGCCTGGACCAGCGGGCCACTTTCCTGGAGACCGTCGCCTGGAACATCCTGGACATCGGCGACGAGCTGATCGCCCGCGCCATGGCCGAAAGCGGCCTGCCGCGCGCACGGTTGGAGGGTGAGCGCGGCCGCACCGTCGGCCAGCTCCGCCTGTTCGCCCAGACCGTGCGCGAGGGAAGCTGGCTCGACGCCCGCATCGACCCGGCGCTGCCCGACCGAACCCCTCTGCCCCGCGCCGACCTGCGCCAGCGCCACATCGCCCTGGGGCCGGTCGCGGTGTTCGGCGCCTCGAACTTCCCGCTGGCCTTCTCGGTGGCCGGCGGCGACACCGCCTCGGCGTTTGCCGCCGGCTGCCCGGTGGTGGTCAAGGCGCACCCCGCCCATCCCGGCACGTCGGAGCTGGTCGGTCGCGCCATCCAGGCGGCGGTCGCGGCCTGCGGCCTGCCGGAGGGCATGTTCTCCCTGCTGTTCGGCGCCGGCACCGCCATCGGCACGGCGCTGGTCGCCGACCCGCGCGTCAAGGCGGTCGGCTTCACCGGCTCGCGCCGGGGCGGGCTGGCGCTGATGGAGGTGGCGGCCAAGCGGCCGGAACCGGTTCCGGTCTATGCCGAGATGAGCAGCATCAACCCGGTCTTCCTGATGCCGGCGGCGCTGGCGGCCCGCGCCGAGGCGTTGGGCGCGGGCTTCGTCGCCTCGCTGACCATGGGGGCGGGGCAGTTCTGCACCAACCCCGGCATCCTGCTGGGGGTGGAGGGACCGGACCTCGACCGCTTCGTGGCGGCGGCGGTGGCGGCGCTCGGCGGCAGCGCGGCGGCGACGATGCTGACGCCGGGCATCCACGCGGCCTACGACGCCGGCGTCGCCCGGCTGGCCGGCGCGGCGGCGGTGGAGACGCTGGCGCGCGGCACCGCTTGCTCCGGCCCCAACCAGGCGCGGGCGGCCTTCTTCGCCACGACGGCCCGAACGTTCCTGGCGGAGGCGGGCTTGCAGGAGGAGGTGTTCGGCGCCGCTTCCCTGCTGATCCGCTGCCCGGACGTGGCGGCGATGCGGGTGGTGGCGGAGCGGCTGGAGGGCCAATTGACCGCGACCGTGCAGATGGACGGGGCCGACGCGGCGGCGGTCGGCGCGCTGATCCCGACGCTGGAGCGCAAGGCCGGCCGCATCCTGGCGAACGGCTGGCCGACCGGGGTGGAGGTGTGCCACGCGATGGTGCATGGCGGCCCGTTCCCGGCGACGTCGGACAGCCGTTCGACCTCGGTCGGCACGCTGGCGATCCGCCGCTTCCTGCGCCCGGTCTGCTATCAGGACCTGCCCGCCGACCTGCTGCCCGAGTCCCTGCGCGACGGCAACCCGTTGGGGCTGTGGCGCCGCGTCGACGGCGTGCCGGGCCGGGAGTGACCCTGCTTGTGACGCCTGCTCGGCGTGGGAGGGCGGCGGTCGGGACGGAGTCCGGCCGTGCCTTTCCGCGACGCCTCCGCCCATGCCGGTTTTCGTATCGGACTGTCGGATAAACATATTGGACAGTTATGGTTTCAGACCCATAAAGTGGGGATAACGAACAGTTTGGGATTCGGCGGAACGCCGCGATGCCCCGCCGCACCGGTCCGGCCTCCACGCTCCGCAGCCTCATCCGCCCCCGTTTCCAAGAACACGACAGAACCCAGGGAGTGAAACGAATGTCCAGGAATTGGCTGACATCCGCCGCCACCGCCGCCGCCACGGCCATGGCGGCCCTGCTCATCGGGCTGGGTTCGGTCCAGGCCGCCGACGGCAAGCTGGTGGTCGGTTTCTCGCAGATCGGCTCCGAATCCGGCTGGCGCGCCGCCGAGACCAAGACGGCCAAGGCCGAAGCCCAGAAGCGCGGCATCGATCTGAAAATCTCCGACGCCCAGCAGAAGCAGGAGAACCAGATCAAGGCGGTGCGCTCCTTCGTCGCCCAGGGCGTCGACGCCATCTTCATCGCGCCGGTGGTGGCGACCGGCTGGGACGCGGTGCTGAAGGAGGCCAAGGAGGCGAAGATCCCGGTGGTCCTGCTCGACCGCCAGATCGACACCAAGGACCAGAGCCTCTACATGACCGCCGTCACCTCCGACACCGTGCACGAGGGCCGGGTGGCCGGCGAATGGCTGGCCAAGCAGACCGGTGGCACCTGCGCCGTGGTGGAGTTGCAGGGCACGGTGGGGTCCTCCCCGGCGATCAACCGCAAGAAGGGCTTCGACGAGGTCGTCGCCAAGACCCCCGGCATGAAGATCATCCGCACCCAGTCCGGCGACTTCACCCGCGCCAAGGGCAAGGAGGTGATGGAGAGCTTCATCAAGGCCGAGGACGGCGGCAAGAGGATCTGCGCCGTCTACGCCCACAACGACGACATGGCGGTCGGCGCCATCCAGGCGATCAGGGAAGCCGGGCTGAAGCCGGGCAAGGACATCCTGGTCGTCTCGATCGACGGCGTCCCCGACATCTTCAAGGCGATGGCGGAGGGCGAGGCCAACGCGACGGTCGAGCTGACCCCCAACATGGCCGGTCCGGCCTATGACGTGCTGGTCGCCTTCAAGAAGGACGGCAAGGCGCCGCCGAAATGGATCAAGACGGAGTCGGCGCTGTTCACCCCCGACACCGCCAAGGCCGAGTACGAGCGCCGCAAGGACGCCTACTGATCCGGCGCCGGGGCCTTTGCCGGACGCTGCTCCGGCAAGGCCCCGGCGCTCTCTGCCGACGCGTTGCTGGCGAGGCTCCGATGACGCCGTACAGTCCCCAACCGTCCGCGCCGCTGCTGGCGATCCGCGGTCTGTCCAAGGCCTTTCTCGGCGTCCAGGCGCTCGACGGGGTCGATTTCACGCTGCGCCACGGCGAGATCCACGCGTTGCTCGGCGAGAACGGCGCCGGCAAGTCGACGCTGATCAAGACGCTGACCGGCGTCTACCGGCGGGACGCCGGCACCGTCGCGCTGGAGGGGCGGGAGATCGCGCCGCGCGGGGTGGAGGAGGCGCAGCGCCTGCACATCGGCACCGTCTACCAGGAGGTGAACCTGCTGCCCAACCTGTCGGTGGCGGAGAACCTCTTCCTGGGCCGCCAGCCGATGCGATTCGGGTTCGTCGATCGCGGGGCGATGCGGCGGCGGGCGCGGGCGGTGCTGTCCGGCTTCGGCCTGTCGGTCGACGTAACGGCGCCGCTCGGGCGGTTTTCGGTGGCGACCCAGCAGATCGTCGCCATCGCCCGCGCGGTCGACATGTCGGCCAAGGCGCTGATCCTGGACGAGCCGACCGCCAGCCTCGACGCCCAGGAGGTGGCGGTGCTGTTCGGCGTCCTGCGCGCGCTGAAGGGGCGCGGCATCGGCATCGTCTTCGTCACCCATTTCCTCGATCAGGTCTACGCGGTGTGCGACCGCATCACCGTGCTGCGCAACGGCCGGCTGGTCGGCGAGCGCCGGACGGAAGACCTGCCCCGCCTCGACCTCGTCGCCATGATGCTGGGGCGGGAGCTGGAGGCGGCGGCGCACCGGATCGCCGCCGATCCCGCCGCCGACACGCAAGCCGGCACCGACGCCCGCCCGCCGCTGGTCCGGTTCCGCGGCTTCGGCAAGGCGCGCAGCGTCGAGCCGTTCGACCTCGACATCCGTCCGGGCGAGGTGGTCGGGCTGGCCGGTCTGCTCGGCTCCGGCCGGACGGAGACGGTCCGGCTGGTCTTCGGCATGGACCGCGCCGACCGTGGCGAGGCGGCGGTGGACGGGCGTACCTTGCGGCTGCGCGGCCCCCGCGAGGCGATCCGGCTCGGCTTCGGCTTCTGCCCGGAGGACCGCAAGAAGGAGGGCATCGTCGGCGAACTGTCGGTGCGCGAGAACATCGTCCTGGCGCTCCAGGCGCGCCAGGGCTGGCTGAGGCCGATCCCGCGCCGCCGCCAGGAGGAGATCGCCGACCGCTTCATCCGCCTGCTCGACATCCGCACGCCCGACGCCGAACGGCCGATCCAGCTCCTGTCGGGCGGCAACCAGCAGAAGGCGCTGCTGGCCCGCTGGCTGGCGACCGAGCCGCGCCTGCTGATCCTGGACGAGCCGACGCGCGGCATCGACGTCGGCGCCCATGCCGAGATCATCCGCCTGATCGAACGGCTGTGCGCCGACGGCATGGCGCTGCTGGTCGTCTCGTCGGAGCTGGAGGAGATCGTCGCCTACAGCCGCCGGGTCGTGGTGCTGCGCGACCGCCGCCACGTCGCCGAACTGAGGGGAGGGGAGGTCACCGTGGACCGCATCGTGTCCGCCATCGCGTCGGAACCGGTTCCGGCGGGCCCGGAAGGGGCGCCGGCATGACCCTGCCGCTTCCCGGCCCGGCCCCCGGCCTGCTGCGCGCCCTGCCGCAATACGGTGCGCTCGCCGCCGTGCTGCTGGCCAACTGGCTGCTGTTCCCCGACTTCTTCTCCATCCGTCTCCAGGACGGCCGGCTGTTCGGCAGCCTGATCGACGTGCTGAACCGTGGCGCCCCGGTCGCGCTGCTCGCCATCGGCATGACCATGGTCATCGCGACCCGCGGCATCGACCTGTCGGTCGGCGCCGTGATGGCGATCGCCGGCGCGGTCGCCGCCACCATGACCCAGGCCGGCTGGGGCCTGCCGGCGGTGCTGGCGGCGTCGCTCGGCGCCGGGCTGCTGTGCGGGTTGTGGAACGGGCTGCTGGTGGCGCTGCTGCGCATCCAGCCGATCATCGCCACGCTGATCCTGATGGTCGCCGGGCGCGGCGTCGCCCAGCTGATCACCGAGGGGCAGATCGTCACCTTCGTCAGCCCCGGTCTGGCGGCGATCGGCAGCGGGTCGTTCCTGACCGTGCCGATGCCGGTCGTCATCACCGCCGCGCTGCTGGCCGTCACCGCGCTGCTGGTGCGGGCGACGGCGCTCGGGCTGATGATCGAGGCGGTCGGGGTCAACCGGCTGTCCAGCGCCGGGGCCGGCGTCAACACGCCGGTGGTGCTGGTCGCCGTCTATGTCTGGTGCGGCCTGTGCGCCGCGGTGGCGGGCCTCATCGTCACCGCCGACATCCGTGGCGCCGACGTCAACAACGCCGGCCTGTGGCTGGAGCTGGACGCCATCCTGGCGGTGGTGATCGGCGGCACGTCGCTGCTCGGCGGGCGGTTCGGGCTGCTGCTGTCGGTGGTGGGGGCGGCGATCATCCAGGCGATGAACACCGGCATCCTGCTGAGCGGCTTCAAGCCGGAGTTCAACCTGATCGTCAAGGCGGCGGTCCTGCTGGCCGTGCTGCTGCTCCAGTCGCCGGCCCTGACGCTGCTGCTGCCCCGGCCGAAGGGCGCTCGCCCTCCCTTGGGGCCGCCATTGGGGCCGCCCCTGGGGCCGGCCAAGCGCGAGAGTGGGAGCGTGAAGCCATGATCCACCGTTTCCTTCCCCTCATCGTCACCATCGCCGTGCTGGTGGTCGGCTTCCTGCTGTGCGCCCTGCAGTTCCCCAACTTCGCCTCGTTGCGGGTGGTGGGGAACCTGCTGACCGACAACGCCTTTCTTGGCATCACCGCGATCGGCATGACCTTCGTCATCCTGTCGGGCGGCATCGATCTGTCGGTCGGGGCGGTGATCGGCTTCACCACCGTGCTGCTGGCGGTGCTGATCGAGCAGGGCGGCTGGGATCCGCCGGCCGCTTTCGCGGCGGCGCTGCTGGCCGCCGCCCTGTTCGGCGCGGCGATGGGCGCCATCATCCATGTGTTCCGGATGCCGCCCTTCATCGTCACGCTGGCCGGCATGTTCGTCGCCCGTGGCATGGCCTTCGTCCTGACCACCGACTCCCTGCCGATCAACCACCCGCTCTACGGCGAGCTGAACGACGTCGCCTGGCGGTTCGACGGCGGCGGCAAGCTCAGCCTGCCGGCGATGGTCCTGCTGGTCGTGCTGGCGCTGGCGGTGGTGCTGGCGCACTGGACCCGCTTCGGCGCCAACCTCTACGCGCTGGGCGGCAACCGCCAGTCGGCGGAGCTGATGGGGGTGCCGGTGGCGCGGACCACCGTGGCGGTCTACACGCTGTCGGGGCTGCTGGCCGGGCTGGCCGGCATCGTCTTCTCGCTCTACACCGGCGCCGGCTATTCGCTGGCGGCGACGGGGGTGGAACTGGACACCATCACGGCGGTGGTGATCGGCGGCGCCCAGTTGACCGGCGGCTACGGCTATGTGCTGGGAACCTTCGCGGGGGTGCTGATCCAGGGGCTGATCCAGACCTACATCACCTTCGACGGCACGCTCAGCAGCTGGTGGACCAAGATCGCCATCGGCGCCCTGCTGTTCGTCTTCATCCTGCTGCAAAAGGGTCTGCTGGCGGCCTGGACCGGCCGTGGCGGCGAACCGGCGGAGGCCTGATGCCGATTACTTCCTTTCTGTTCGACGAACTGGACGGCCGGCCGGTGGAGGGCTTCACGCTTGCCGCCGGCGGGCTGGAGGCGACGGTGATCGCCCATGGCGCCCGGCTGGTCCGCTTCCTGATGCCCGACCGCGACGGCCGGCCGGCGGACGTCGTGCTCGGCTTCGACCGGCTGGCGGGCTATCTGGGCAGCGACGCCTATGCCGGGGCGACCTGCGGGCGCTACGGCAACCGGATCGGCGGGGCAGCCTTCACGCTGGACGGCGTCCGGCACCGGCTGACCGCCAACGAACCGCCCAACCAGCTGCACGGCGGAAGCGACGGCTTCGACCGCCGGCTGTGGGACGCGGCGGTGGACGAGGCGGCGAACGCGGTCACCTTCACTCTGCGCTCGCCCGACGGCGACCAGGGCTATCCCGGCACGCTGACGGCCAGCGTCCGCTACCGGCTGACCGGGGACGGCGTGCTGGACATCCGGATGACGGCGACCACCGACCGGCCGACCGTCGTCAATCTGGTCCATCACAGCTATTGGAATCTCGCCGGCCATGCGGTGGGCCATGCGGTGGGCGACGTGCGCGGCCACCGGCTGGCGGTGCGCGGCGGCTTCGTTACCCCGGTCGGCGCCGACCTGATCCCGACCGGGGAGGTGCGGCCGGTGGACGGCACCCCCTTCGACCTGCGCGACGGCCCGCTGTTGGGGGATGCGCTGGCGGCGGTGGGCGGGTTCGGCTTCGACCACAACTGGTGCCTGGAAGGGCCGGCCGGGGAACTGCGCCCGGTGGCCTGGCTGGAGGATCCGGCATCGGGCCGCCGTCTGGACCTGTCCAGCGACCAGCCCGGCTTGCAGGTCTACACCGGCGGCTACCTCAGCGACCGCGTGATCGGAAAAGGCGGTCGGCCTTACCGCCGCTTCGCCGGGATCGCGCTGGAGACCCAGCGTTTCCCCGGCACGCCGAACATCGCCCATTTCCCGTCCGCCCGGCTCGACCCCGGTCAACGGTACGAGCACCGCATGCAACTGCGGTTCCGGACCAGCGCGCGGTGAGTCTCTTTGTCCAACAATTCTGATGCGCGCACCTTAGAGCGGCGCGGATGGACAACGCTCACTCGCTGATTTTTCGCATACGAACGTCCTTCCTATAACCATTTCCCGTTTTGAGTTGCGCACCTCAAGAAACTTGCGATACGTTTGATTGATGAACAATCAGCAGGACGGCGGACCTTTGACGCTTCGCGACGTGGCGGCGGCCGCGGGCGTCAGCCTTGCGACGGCCGATCGGGTGGTCAACGGCCGGCCCGGAGTCAGCGAGAAGACGGCGAGCAAGGTGAACGAGGCGGTGCAGCGTCTGGGCTTCCGCCCGCTGGCGGCGGCGGCCGAGCTGGCGCGGGCGCGGTCCTGGCGCTTCGGCGTGGTGCTGCCGCGCGGGAGCAACCGCTTCATGCTGGATATCGCCGACCACATCCGCGCCCAAGCCGACTGGTTCCGCGCCCGGCGCATCGCGGTCGAGATCATCGAAACCGACGTGTTCGACGCCGACCGTCTGGCGGCCGAACTGGCCGGACTGCCCGGCCGCTTCGACGGGGTGGCGGTGGTGGCGCTCGACCACCCGCGCATTCGGGTGGCGATCGACGATCTGGTCGATGCCGGCGTGGCGGTGGTGACGCTGGTGTCGGATTCGCCGTCCTCGCGCCGCCGCCATTACGTCGGCATCGACAACATCGCCGCCGGCCGCACGGCGGGGTCGCTGGTCGGCCGTTTTCTCGGGCGCCCACGGGGGGACGATCCCGGTGGCTCCATCGGCATAGTCACCGGCTCCGGCAGCCTGCGCGACCATGCCGAACGGCGCTTCGGCTTCGGGCAGGTGATGACGGAGGAGTATCCGCACCTGACGCGGCTGGTTCCGGTGGAGGGGCGCGACGATCCGGAGCGCAACCGCGCCCTGGTGCGACGGATGATCGCCGACACCCCCGATCTGGTCGCCATCTACAACACCGGCGAAGGATCGGTCGGCATCGGGGAGGCGCTGGCCGAGGCCGGGCTCGCCCGCCGGATCCTGTGCGTCGGGCACGAGCTGACCCCGGCGACGCGCCGGATGCTGCTGGACGGCACCTTCGCCGCGCTGGTGGCGCAGGATCCCGGGCACGAGGTGCGGTCGATGGCGCGGGTGCTGCACGCCCTGGTCAGTGGACAGGAGATCATCGCCGCGCAGGAGCACATCCGGGTCGAGGTGATCCTCCGGGACAATCTGCCCTGACCGGCGGATGCCGGCGCAGCTGATACCGGCGTCCGCCGGCAAAGTCGAACACCGGCATCCGCCGGCACGGCACCACATCGGGAAGGTCGGCCGTCATGTTTCTGGGAATCGACATCGGCACGTCGAGCGCCAAGGCGGTGCTGACCGACGTCGACGGAGGGGTGGCGGCGGTCGCGTCGCGTCCCTGCTCCGTCTCGCGTCCACACCCGCTGTGGTCGGAGCAGGAGCCGGAGGACTGGGTCGCGGCGGCCGTCGCCGCGGTGGACGAGCTGGCGGCGCGGCTGCCGGACGCCGTCGGCGCCGTCGGCGGGATCGGCTTTTCCGGCCAGATGCACGGTGCCGTGCTGCTGGGGCAGGACGGCCGGGTGCTGCGGCCGGCCATCCTGTG
>NZ_RZIJ01000005.1 GCF_003989665.1 Azospirillum doebereinerae
TGCTCCCCTTGGACTTCGCGTCAGGTCCTTGTCCGTCCACGAGGTGCGTTGTTGGCCGGCGGGAAGCTTCGCTCTTCCTCCTTGCTCCCCTTGGACTTCGCGTCAGGTCCTTGTCCGTCCACGAGGCGCGTTGTTGGCCGGCGGGAAGCTTCGCTCTTCTTCCTTGCTCCCCCTGGACTTTCCTTTAGGTCGTTACTCGTCCACGAGGATCGCTGTCGGTCGGCCGCTCTGGTGACCCCTTGTTCAGGTCTGTGAGCATGCCTCCTCCATCCACCTTCCCACGCTCTCCCCTTCCGTCACCCCTCAAGCGTGATGAGGGGGAGCAAGGGAGATTGCAGGCGCATGGAGGTCATGCGACAGGCATACAGCAAACACACCTGTCCGGAGATGCGCCCATGAGGGAGGGCATGAGGGGAATTGCGGTGCATGCCCGTCAAGGACTACGAATCTGAGGGTCAGGAGTTCGAATCTCTTCGGGCGCGCCATCCTTTCCAAGCACACGCAAGACGACGACAAGGCCGCCTCCGGGCGGCCTTCGTCGTTTTCGGGTTTACCATGATCGTCCTTAAAGTTGATTTTGCGGGGACATACGCCCTCCACACCGATCAGGACCGATCCAGCGCGCGTTGGATGGCTCTCAGCAGGTCGTCCGGGCTGAGCGGCTTGTGCAGGAGGAGGAAGCCGCTGTTGATCGCTTCCCGAATGCGCAGGGGCGAGGTGTCGCCGGTCAGGAGAATGCCCGGCAGACGGGTTCCCAGACGCTGTTCCAGGCGGCGGATGGTCTCCGCTCCATTCTCCGGACCTTTCAGCCGAAAATCGGCGATGACCAGATCCGGCGGGTTCCCCCGGAGCCGCTCCAAGGCCGTGGCGCCGTCCGGGGTCGCGACCACGTCGTAGCCTTCGTCCTTGAGAAAAGCCTCGATCCCGTTGAGAACGGCCGTGTCGTCGTCGATCACAAGCACCCGCTCGCCGTTGCTGGCCTCGCGCTGCATCGCCTCGTCGTCCCCCGGCATTGGATCGTTCGGATCGGCCAAGGGAACGAGGACCTCGAAGACCGATCCCGCGCCCAGCCTCGACCGGACCTGGATCGGGTGGCCGAGCAGACCCGCGAGGCGCTCGACGATGGCCAGCCCAAGCCCCAGTCCTTGCCGGCGGTCGCGCTCCACGTTGCCAACCTGATGGAACTCCTCGAAGATGGCGGAGAGCTGGTCCTGGGGGATGCCTTGCCCGGTGTCCCAGACCTGAACGCGCAGGTGGTCGCCGGAACGCCGGCACCCCATCAGAATGCACCCCTCGTCGGTGTATTTGATCGCGTTTGCGAGGAAGTTCCGGAGGATGCGCATCAGCAGCGCCGGGTCGCTCCGCACCACCAGGCTGGTGGGAACGTAACGCAGGGTCAGCCCCGCCACGTCGGCCAGCGGCGCGGTTTCGGCGTAGAGGGACGCGAGCGTCGCGTGGAGCGGATGGGGACGGGGCGACACCTCGATGATGCCAGCGTCCAGACGCGACACGTCCAGGATGTCGTCCAGCATGGAGGTCAGGGCGCCCAAGCTGCTGCCCATGTTCGACAGCAGCTTGGCGGCAGGCTCGGTCATCGGTTGCAGGTTCAGCAGATGCTGGAACATCGTCAGTGCCTGCGCCGGCTGGCGCAGGTCGTGGCTGGCGGCGGCGAGGAAGCGGGTCTTGCTGGCGCTGGCCTGTTCCGCGGCCATCTTGGCGTCGGCCAGGGCTTGGCGGACACGCGCCCGCTCGGTGATGTCCTCCATGGCGAGAAGGATCAGGTTGCCCCGGCTCATGCGGCGCGCGTTCAGCAGCAGGCGCCGCTCGTCGTTTCCGGGATCGACGGCGATCTCCAGCGCGTCGACCACGGCATCGTCGGGGATGATCCGCTCCAGAGCCTCCCGCAGCGCCGGTTCGGCAAGGCCGCCGGCCACGACGGTCCACAAGGGATAGCCGATGGTGTCGGCCGGGACGCTTCCGAAGGTCCGATGGAAGGCGGCGCTGGCGCCCACCACCCGCAGCGCGTCGTCGAGCACCAGAAGGGGTTCGCGCACCGTGTTGACGATGGCTTCGGCAAAATCGCGGTCGGCGCGCGTCTCGTCGAGGATCCGGGCCCGCTCCAGGACGGCGCCCAGCACGCTGGCGATGGTCTGCGCGAATTCGATGTCGTTCTCGGAGAAATGGCCGGCCTCCCGACTGCCCAGCGCGAGAACGAAGGGCGTACGTCCCCGGTCGCCGAACGCGACGCCCAGCCCGCTGGTCATCTCCGATCCGGCCGCCATGGGGTCGGCCATCCGGCGATCCGGCCGCTCGCACAGCGACCGGACCGGGGAACCACCGGTGAAATCCGCGACGATCAGCGGTTGACGCGAACGGAACACCCGACCCGCCAGCGTGGCCCGGTTCGGCGACAGCCCCACCCTTTCCTCCGGCGTCACGGACAACCCAGCGGCGCCGAGCAGAACCAGGTTCTCCATCCCTTCCGCCGCAGCGCCGGATGAGGCGCTGGGGCCGAGGATCGCGACCCCGTCCACCTCCAGCGCCTCGGCGATCATCCGCGCGGCTTCCGTCAGCGTGTCCGGATCGTTCTGTCCGACCGGATCCATGCGACCGAGATCAGCGATCAGCTGGTGCTGCCGGGCGCGCAGGGCCAGGGCCAAGCTGGTGCGCTTCAACGCCGTCACATCGCTGAAGGTGATGACGGCGCCCTCGATCCGGCCGCTCTGGGTGCGGTAGGGCTGGATGCGGCGCAGGAAGGTGGCGTCCCCGTCCGCCGCCACCTCGCGCTCCAGAGGGGCCAGCGAGGCCAGGGTGGCGTGAACGTCCTCAACCAGATGCGGGTCGGCGAAATGACGGGTGATGTCGGTGATCGGCCGCCCGGCGTCCTGTGGCAGCAGGGAAAACAGCCGCGTCGCCGTCGGCGTGAAGCGCTTGATCCGCAGGTCGGTCGCCAGGAAGACCGTGGCGATGTCGGAGCTGCTCAGCAGGTTGGTCAGATCGTTGGTGGTCGTCTCCAGTTCCTCGACCTTCTCGTGAAGCTGGGCGTTCAGGGTGCTGAGTTCCTCGTTGAGGGACTGCAGCTCCTCCTTGGAGGTTTCCAGCTCCTCGTTGGTCGATTGGTACTCCTCGCCGATCGACAGCATCTCCTCGCCGGCGATCCGCAGGGCCTCGTGGGCGGCGCCGAGTTCCTCGACCTTGACGTTCAGCTCCTCCTGGGTGACGCGCAGCTCGTATTCGAGCTGTTGGAACTGGTCGCTCTCGAAGGGCGGGGCCGGCGCCTCGTCGGGCGGCGCGGCCTGGACCGGGACGTCGGCGGCGTCGGCAAAGGTCACCACCAGCAGGTCGCTCTTGTCCTTGGGAAAGCGGACCGGGATCACCGTGACCGCCACCATCCGGGAGGCGCCATGGTGCTTGTGACGGATGCCGGCGATCCGGACACGGCTGCGCGTGGCGGCGGCCTGGGCGATGACCTCGCGCAGCTTCAGGCGCAGTTCCCCGCGCGTCATCGCCGTCAGGTCCCAGGGCGGTTCCCCCATCGGCAGGTCGAGGAAATCCCCGGTCGGGCCGAAGAGGTACTGGACACGGTGCTGCGGATCGATCAGGACCGCCGCCGGGGCGTATTCGAGCAGCAGGGCCTGCCGGGTGACCTCGGCCGGGCTGTTGCCGCGCGTCGGAATGTTCGGAAGCGCCGTCACCGCCGCCGGCAGCCTGACCGACGCCGGCAGCGCCAACGCGGTTCCCCGCGCCGTCCCGAGCTTGCGGTAGAGCCGCCATTTCTGGGAGAGCGGGCCGAACAGGTCGGACCGCCCGTTCACGGTTTCCGCCGAGCCGAGGAAAAGCACCCCTTCCGCCGCCAGACCGAAATGGAACATCCCGAAGATGACCTTCTGCACGGCCGGCTCGATGTAGATCAGGGCGTTGCGGCAACTGATCAGGTCGAGGTTGGAGAAGGGCGGATCGTTGAGCAGGTTGTGCTGGGCGAAGGTGACCATGTCGCGCAGCGCCTTGGCGACCCGGTAGCCGTCCTTGACCGGCGTGAAGAATTGGGCCAGCCGCTCGGCCGACACGTCGGCGGCGATGGTCTCGGGGTACAGACCGGCGCGGGCGACGGTCAGCGCCCGGCTGTCGACGTCGCTGCCGAACACCTTGACGTCGAGCGGTTTTCCGGACTTGGCACAGGCTTCCATCAGCAGGATGGCGATGGAATAGGCCTCCTCGCCGGTGGCGCAGGCCGGGACCCAGACGCGCACCGGATGCCCGGCCGCACGCTCGGCGACCAGCGGGCCGACGAGATCCGTGGCCAGCGCCGCGAACGCCGGAGCGTCGCGGAAGAAACGGGTCACGCTGATCAGCACGTCGCGCGACAGCTGTTCGATCTCGGCGGGATGGGTGCCCAGGAAGACGAGATACTCCGCCATGTCGGCGATCTGGTGGATGCCCATCCGCCGTTCGATCCGGCGGACGAGGGTCTTGGCCTTGTAGGCGCGATGGTCGCGCTTGGTCTGCGCGGCGAGAAGGGCGAGGATGCGATGAAAGGCCGGGTCGTCGACCGCGTCGCCACCCTCCACGTCCTTCTGCCCCATCGCGGGGCCGAGATAGGGTTGGCGGACGAAATCGACCAGGGCGGCCGGGATCGACGACGGCGCCAGCACGTAGTCGGCCATGCCGGTGGCGATGGCGCTGCACGGCATGCCGTCGAAGGCGGCGGTCGCGGGATCCTGCACGACGACCAGCCCGCCATACTCCTTGACCGCCCGCAGCCCGTAGGTCCCGTCCGCCCCGGTGCCCGACAGCACGACGACGATGGCCTTCTCCCGCTGGTCGGTCGCCAGCGTGCGGAAGAAGAGGTCGATGGGCAGCGCCGCGTTGTCCGGCAACTGCGGCGCGCGGACGCGCAGGCGCCCCTCCTCCAGGGACGTCAGCTGGCCGGCCGAGGCGACGTAGACGTGGTTCGCTTCCAGCGCGAGGCCGTCCGCCGCCGCGTGGACGGGCAGCGGCGTGATCCTGGCCAGAAGCCCGATGAGCAGCCCTTCGTTGTCGGGCGTCCGGTGCTGGATGACGACGAAGGCGAGGCGGCTGTCCACCGGCACGGCGCCGAGCAGGGCCGTGATGGCCTTGAGCCCGCCAGCCGAGGCGCCGACGGCGACGATCGCCAAGGGCTCCGGCCCGGCGTTCTCCTTGTCGATCCGCTCTTCGTCAAGCTGGCGGTCCACGATGGCGATCCCCCTGCGCGATTTGGGAGATCGTCCCGCTCTCCGGTTCGCTCGACACTGAAAATGACTGGAAGTTCCGAGCGTGCACTTATGCGCTGAATTTTTAGCCTTGGCGCAGGATACCTTATCCATGCGGGAAAAACCATGGATCCTCCAAAACCCTGTCGAGACATCGTCTTTGTTGGGAAAAGCAGGCGAAGAAGCCCGAGGGGGATTTCGGCCGGATGATTTCATAGTCACTCCGGGTGGCGATCCTCTTTCTTGCCGGGATGGCCGGCCGAAAGCCGGTGGTGCACGAGACACCGACGAATCGAACCGGAATTGCCGCTTCAACCGCCCTCGATTTCCAAATTCGTGGCTTCGATCGTTCGAAACGATGGAAAACACGGCCGCAAGGGCTTCTTCGGGCGGCCTCCGTCGTTTCCGGGGCTGCTTCTTCCGGCGGGGCGCGGGCGGATCGCCCGCAGCCGCCAAGGCGACGCTTGCATTGCGCCCTGCGGCACCCCAAAGCTTAGCCTCATGATGTCCTCCCACGCTTCGGCGGGCGGCGGCTTCGGGCTCGGGGGCCGCGTGGTCGCCGTGCTGGGGCCGACCAACACCGGCAAGACCTATCTGGCCATCGAGCGGATGCTCGGCCACAGGTCCGGCATGATCGGTTTTCCCCTGCGCCTGCTCGCGCGGGAGAACTACGACCGCATCGTCTCCATCAAGGGAAAGAACGCCGTCGCGCTGGTGACGGGGGAGGAGAAGATCCTGCCCCCCAACCCGTCCTGGTGGGTCTGCACCGTCGAATCGATGCCGCTCGACCGCGCCGTCGATTTTCTGGCGGTGGACGAGATCCAGCTCTGCGCCGATCCCGAGCGCGGCCACATCTTCACCGACCGGCTGCTGAACGCGCGCGGTCTGGTGGAAACGATGTTCCTCGGCTCCGATTCCATGCAGCCGTTGATCCGCAAGCTGGTGCCGCGCGTCGAGTTCATCAACCGGCCGCGCTTCTCGCAGTTGACCTACGCCGGGCACCGCAAGCTGACGCGCCTGCCGCCGCGCTCGGCCGTGGTGGCCTTCTCGGCGACCGACGTCTACGCGATGGCCGAGCTGATCCGGCGCCAGCGCGGTGGCACGGCGGTGGTGCTGGGGGCGCTGAGCCCCCGCACCCGCAACGCCCAGGTGGCGCTGTATCAGGCCGGCGAGGTCGATTATCTGGTGGCGACCGACGCCATCGGCATGGGGCTGAACATGGACGTCGACCATGTCGCCTTCGCCCGCATCGTCAAGTTCGACGGCTTCGCCCCGCGCCGGCTGCGCCCGGCCGAGGTGGCGCAGATCGCCGGGCGGGCCGGGCGCCACATGCGCGACGGCACCTTCGGCACCACCGACGAGGTCGGCGAACTCGACGCCGACCTGATCAGCCGCGTCGAGAACCACGAGTTCGAGACGCTGAAGACCCTGACGTGGCGCAACAGCGCGCTGCGCTTCGACACGCCGGGCTTCCTGCTGAAATCGCTGGAGGAACGGGCGCCGATCCCGGAGCTGAGCCGCACCCGCGACGCCGACGACCATCTGGCGCTCCAGGCGCTGGTCCGCGACCAGGAGGTCATGGATCTGGCCAAGGGCCGCGACGCCGTGCGGCTGCTGTGGGAGGTCTGCCAGGTCCCCGACTTCCGCAAGGTGCTGTCCGACGCCCACACGCGGCTGCTGGGGCAGGTCTACCGCTCCCTGCGGACGGGGCTCGGCCGACTGGACACCGACTGGGTCGGCAAGCAGATCGCCCGGCTCGACCGGACCGAGGGCGACATCGACGCGCTGGTCGCCCGCATCGCCCATGTCCGCACCTGGACCTACATCTCCAACCGGCCGAGCTGGCTGGCCGACCCGTTGCACTGGCAGGAGCGCACCCGCGCCATCGAGGACCGGCTGTCCGACGCCCTGCACGAACGGTTGACGCAACGCTTCATCGACCGCCGCTCCGCCACGCTGTCGCGCACGCTGAAGGACGGGCGCGCCCTGATCGGCGGCGTGCGCGCCGACGGCGAGGTGGTGGTGGAGGGACACGTCGTCGGCCGGCTGGAGGGGTTCCGCTTCGTCCCCGACGCGCCCGAGCGCTCCGAGGAGGCGCGCGCCCTGGCGACCGCTGCCCGCCGCGCGCTGCGCGACGAGCTGGTGAAGCGGCTGCGTGTGTTCGAGCAGGAGCCCGACGGCGCCTTCGCGCTCGCCCCCGACGGGGTGCTGAGCGCCAACGCGGTGCCGGTGGCCAAGCTCGCCGCTGGGCCGTCGGTGCTGGCCCCGCTGGTGGTGCCCTTCGACGAGGGCATGCTGGACCAGGCCCAGCGCGAGCGGGTGCGCGCCCGGCTCGACCGCTGGCTGAAGGACCACGTCGCCGCGCGGCTGAAGCCGCTGTTCGCGCTGGCCGAGGCGAAGGGGCTGTCGGGCACGGCGCGCGGCCTCGCCTTTCAACTGGTGGAGGGTCTGGGGGTGTTGCCGCGCCCGCCGGTCGCCCCGCTGGTCGAGGGGCTGGAGCGCGAGGACCGCAAGGCGCTGGGGGCGCTGGGCGTCCGGCTCGGCGTGTCGCATCTCTATTTGACGGCGCTGGCGAAGCCGGGGGCGGTGGCGCTGCGCGGGCTGCTGTGGGCGGTCGCCAAGGGGCACCCGCTGCCGGTTCCGGTGCCGCCGCCGGGTCGCGTCTCGGTCGAGGCCGCGGGCGCGCCGCCGGCCTTCTGGGAGGCCATCGGCTACCCGCCGGCCGGCGGACGGGCGCTGCGGGTCGACATGCTCGACCGGCTGGAGACGGAGCTGCTGACGCTCGCCAGGGCGGGCGGCAAGGCGGGTGCCGTGGTCCGCGAGGTGGCGCTCGGCCAGAAAATCGGCGTGTCGGCGGAGGAGCTGGGCGCGGTGCTGACCGGGCTCGGCTACGCCCGCTCGGTGGCGGAGGACGGGACGGTGACATGGCGGCGGGGGCGACGCCCGCCCGCGCCGAGGCCTCGGCGCGAGGCGCCGGCCAACGCCGACCACCCCTTCGCCAAGTTGCGTCAACTGCCGGGGATGTGAGGAATGACCCTGTCCGAAACCGAAGACACCGTCCCCGGCCGCCTGCGCATCGACAAGTGGCTGTGGTTCGCGCGCTTCTTCAAGACGCGCAGCCTCGCCGCCAAGCTGTGCAACGACGGCGGGGTCCGGTTGTCCGGGGCGGTGGTCACCAAGGCGCACGCGGCGGTGCGGCCGGGCGACGTGCTGACCTTCGCGCAGGGGCGCCACATCCGGGTGGTGAAGGTGCTGGCGCTGGGCAGCCGGCGCGGTCCGGCCCCGGAAGCCCAGGCGCTCTACGAGGATCTCGCCCCCCCGGTGCCGGAGGAGCGGCTGGAGGATCCCTACCGCCCGCCGGGCGCCGGACGCCCGACCAAGCGCGACCGCCGGGCGATCGACGCGCTGCACGGCGAGGGCGAATAGCCTACGGGGCACGGCGTAAAACGAAAGACCGGGGCGGAAAAAGGGCGGCCCCCCTCTTGTGGGACCTCGGGCGTGGCATCATGTGGTCGCGGTCACGGTGAGCCGGCTTTCCGGCCCGCCGCCCCGAATTCCTGGAGCCACGCCCTTCATGCTCGAACTTTTCGCTGATCCGAACGTCTGGGCCAGCCTTTTGACGTTGACCGCGCTCGAAATCGTGCTGGGCATCGACAACATCATCTTCATCTCGATCATGGCGTCGAAGCTGCCGGTGCACCAGCAGAAGAAGGCCCGTCAGGTCGGTCTGGCGCTGGCGCTGCTGAGCCGGCTGGCCCTGCTGGCTTCCATCGCCTGGATCGCGCAGTTGACGCAACCGCTGTTCAGTGTGATGGGCTGGCCGGTGTCGGGACGCGACCTGATCCTGATCGGCGGCGGCCTGTTCCTGCTCGCCAAGGGCACGCTGGAGATCCACCACACGGTCGAGGGCCACGAGGACGGCGGCGCGGCGCCGAAGGTCGCGACCTTCCGTTCGGTCGTCATCCAGATCATGTTCCTGGACATCGTGTTCTCGCTGGACAGCGTCATCACGGCGGTCGGCATGTCCGACCATCTGCCGGTGATGGTCGCGGCGGTCGTCATTGCCATGGCGGTGATGCTGTTCGCCTCCGGCCCGGTCGGCGATTTCGTCAACCGCCACACGACCGTGAAGATGCTGGCGCTGTCCTTCCTGCTGCTGGTCGGCGTGGCGCTGATCGCCGACGGCCTCGGCTTCCACATTCCCAAGGGCTACCTGTACTTCGCCATCGCCTTCTCGGCGTTGGTCGAGGCCCTCAACCTGATGGCCGCCGGCCGCCGCAAGAGGGCGGCCCAGGCCGCCGGCACGGCGGGGCATTGAGCCGGTCTTAAGACCCCCGCCTGCTCCCTCCCTGCCCCTCTCCCGCGCAACGCGGGGGAGGGATGGGGAGGGGGCAAACAGGGCCATTCCCCTTCACGCCGCCACCAACGCCGGGTGTTCCGCCACAACCCGGCGGTCCGCATGGGCGCGCCACAGCCGCCAGCCATGGCCGCTCAGCCCCATCGCATCCGAGCACAGCCCGAACACCGACCCGGCCAGCGTGTTGTGACCGGCCCCGACCAGGGTCGCCACCACGAAGAACAGCCGCATCCGCGCCACGTCGGTCTGCCAGCGCCCCAGCGTCGCCAGAATGAAGCCGGTGGCCGACAGCCCCGACATCGGCCCCTGCCACGTCACCGCCGCCACCGCCAGCGCCGCCGGGACGGTCGCCGCGAACAGCGCGTTCAGCCGCCACGTCCGCCGGCGGGGGTAGGAGGCGGCCATCTGCACCAGCCCCAGCAGACACATCAGCATGCCCGTCCGCGCGCCCAGGCACAGGAAATGGAGCACGAACAGGGAGGATGCGGCCGCCTGCGCCGACAGGATCGCCCGCCGGTCGGCGAGCAGGGTCGACAGGGTGCCGAACGCCAGACCGGCCAAGCCGGTCACCGTGACCAGCGACAGCGCCTGGAGCAGGTCGGACAGGAAGGTCAGCTGATGAAGCAGGAACACCATGATGGATCGCCTTCGCCTTACAGTCATGCCGCAATGCAGCAAAGGCGTCGGACCCTAGGCGGAGGTGGTTAACCGGTTCTGAAGCGGGACGTGACCAAGTCCGGGCCGAAATGCGCCGCTTCTTGTGACCTTACCCACCGATGGGAGAGGCCGGGAGCGATCCGCGACACCCGTCTGTGGCCGGATTGCCGCGTTGCCGCCCCTGTGGAAAGCGCAGTGGCGCGCCGGTTTCCCTGATGTTGGGCGAGTCCGTACCGGCATGGTGCGGCACCGGCGCGGCGTTGTTGCTTTCCAGTGACAGAGCGAAACACCGTTGACCAAGCAAATCTTGGTTATCGGCGGTGACAACTATGGAATCCTTCGCCTTTCCGGAAGGTGGCACCCCTTGCGGCATACCCCCACGGTACGGGAGGCGGTGTTTTCCTGTCCCTTCGTGCCGTAGGATTTATTGCATCGCAGCGTCATTCTCCGCCCCGTCATCGCCGGGGGACGGCGGCACAGGGGGATGAACAATCATGACTCACGCAGCGACACGCACGCGATCAAGCACTCTTGCGAAGCGCACGGCAACCGACTCACCGGTCTGTTGCGCCTGCGGGCAGCCGGTCCGCGCCGGTGAGCCGCATTGGGCCGGCGACGCCGAGAATCGCGCTTGGCATTACGGCTGCGCGGAACGGGCCGGGGTCACGCTGTCGTTGAGTTGGCAGCGTCAGCGGATGCCGTCGGCCATGGCGGAGTAACGGGGAGAGCGTCGGCAGCAACGCGGGACGGCGCCGGGCTGCGGCCGAGCGCCGCGTCCTGGCCGCGCCGGAAGGCTTCGCGTTCGGCGGCGAGGATCACCTCGGCCAACTGCCGCTCGAAGTCCCGCTCCACCAGGGCGGAAAACAGGTCAATGCGGAAGCGCGCTTGCAAGGCACGGCTCAACCGGCGGGCGCGTTCGGTGGGCGGCATGGCGGGGTCCCCTCGCGGTCGTTGGAAGCCGAACCGTCAGGTTAGAAGGACGGGCCGGACGGGCAACCGCGCAACCGGGGTTCTCGCAAGCGCGAAAGGATTGGACCCTTCGGGCCGCCGGGCTGTTGCAACAGCGAAGGGCTTTGCGCCCGACCCGAACACGGAGGACCGACGATGAGGGGCAGCCCACGCAGTCTCTGGCTTTCCATGGCCAACCGCATGACCAACCAAGCCGCTGGCGTTTGGGCCGGCGCCTTCGCCAACGCGGCCAAGCGCAACCAGTCCGCCTTCCTGAAGGCGCTGACCACGCCGCCCAAGCCGCCGTCCAAACCGAGAAAACCGGCCAAGCGCAAGCCGCGCTGACGCCGGGATACGGAACCGCCGCCCCTACCGGGTCCGCGCCTCGTGCAGGCGCAGCACCGCCACGTACTCGGCGCTCTGCCAGTTGCGGGAGCGGGCCAGCTCCGAGCGGATCGACGCGACGAAGGCGTCGATGACCTGCCATTCGTCTTCCGCGATGGTCTCGACCTGATCGAGATAGGCGTGGACGACGCGGTGCAGTCCCTGGCTGACCGGGCTGATCCACGGGTCCGCGTTCTCGCCCATCGCCCGCATCAGCCGGCGGATGCGCAGCAGATGCGCCATGCGGTGGGCCGGCTTCTCGTGCTCCTCCGCCTTCATGGCCTGGACGAAGGCGACCCGGCCGGTCTCCACCGCGTAGAGGCGCAGCGACTTCAGCTCCGGGTTGGCGTAGCCGGCGTTGCCGAGGTAGCGGCCCCAGCGGCACACCAGCTCCAGCAGCCAGACGATGTCCCCCTGGTCGGGCACCGGAGTCTGGCGGGCGGTCATCGCCGCCTGGAGGCGCGCGGCCAGCGCCGGCATGACGGTGCCGGTCAGCGCTTGGGCGACCGCCGCCAACTGCGCCCGGATCGCCGGGCCGGTGGAGCGGTTGGCCAGGAAGCCGGTTCCAGCCAGCGCGGTCGCCGCGCGGTCGAACCGCTCCACCGCGCCGTCGAGCAGTTCGCGGGTGGCGGTGCCGATCGACAGCACGCCGCCGTCGCGGATGTCGATGTCGCCGAACATGCCCTCCACCACGTCGGTCACGGTCGCCCCGGCGGCGTGGAAATGGCACAGCAGGGCGCGCAGCAGCGGGTGCGACTCGCGTACGGCCGGGCCGCCATGCTCACGGACATGACGCAGAAACACGTCGTAGCGCCGCTTCACGTTCAGCCCGTAGAGCGGGGCGAACCACGCCAGCACCCGCGCCTCGTCGCGGAACGGCACGCCCAGGTCCCGCACCCGCCGCACGAAGCCGACCATCAGCGCCGACTGCCCGTCGACCTCGGCGGGGTGTGACTCGGCGCCAACCCGGATCTCCTCGATGTCGCGGCGCATGCGTTCGGTCAGCGGGACAAGCAGCGCGTTGTGCTCCAGCAGGGCGCGGACAAAGCCCAGCAGGTCGCCGTCGATCGGCGACTTGCGGCCGAGATACTGGGTGCGCAGGCGGGCGTCGTGCAGCGCCTCCTCGTTGGCCAGCGCCAGGAAACGGTCCATCGCCTTGCGGTCGGCGGTCAAGCGGACCAGGAACTCCAGCGCTTCCTTGCGCATCGCCTCGCGCAGCTCCATCGCCTGCGGGCTGGCGAGCACGACGTCCAGCATCGCCTCGCGCGCCATCGCGTCGAGCCGGCTCTGCACCTCGGCGGCCAGGCCCGGAAAGGCGAATTGCGTCAACGCGGCCCAGATGCCGCCCATGTCGACGCGCTGGATCAGGGCCGGCACCGCCTCGGGCGCGCGGTAGAGGATCTGGTCGTCGACCAGGAAGGGCTCGAACAGGCCGGTGAACAGGCGTCGCGCCTTCATCGGCCGCAGCCGGTTGAAATGGTCCACCAGGGCGTCGCGCAGGTGCCGGGCGCGCGGACCGTTGGCCGGCGCCTCGCCCTCCACCGCGTCCAGCACGGAGCGGATGGCGTGCATTGGGATGCGCGAGACGACCTCGTCCATCTGCCGGCGGAAAGCGCCGGTGTCGGCCCCCCCAGCAGCGGGCGGGGCGCCTTCAGACGGGACGGCCGGTGACGTGCTGGTCATGCCCCACAACCCCGCAGGATGATCGTCGCGAATGCGGTCATGATCGGGGCAGAGTATTAAGCAATCTTTGCCGGTTGTGCGGTCATTTTGTCGCGCAGCTTTTTTCGACCGGAATGTACCCGCGTTTCCCTTCAGGATCGAAGAGTTTTGCTTGTCCGCTCAACGCGCGGATTCGGCCGCGAACTGGGCGTCCAGCCCGGCCCGGTAGTCGGGATAGGCCAGCGTCACGCCGAGCTGCCGCTTGATGCGGTCGTTCTTCACCCGCCGGGAATCGGCGTAGAAGCTGGCGGCCATCGGCGACAGGTCGGCCTGCTCGAAGGGCACCAGCGGCGGCGGCTCGACCCCCAGCAGGCGGCAGGCGTAATCGACCACCTCGTGGGAGGGGCCGGGCAGGTCGTCCGCCACGTTGTAGACGGCGCCCAGCGTCGGCTTCGCCACCGAGGCCAGCAGGGTCGTCGCGATGTCGTCCACATGGATGCGGCAGAAGACCTGTCCGGGCTTGTCCACCCGCTTGGCGGTGCCGTCGCGCACCGAATCGAGCGCGCTGCGGCCGGGACCGTAGAT
Source organism: Azospirillum doebereinerae (assembly GCF_003989665.1). Classification (GTDB taxonomy): domain Bacteria; phylum Pseudomonadota; class Alphaproteobacteria; order Azospirillales; family Azospirillaceae; genus Azospirillum; species Azospirillum doebereinerae. The sequence goes on from NZ_RZIJ01000005.1 coordinate 13,825, forward strand.
TCCGGCCAGCCGGAACAGGTGCATCGGCACGCCGTATTGCCGGTACAGGCCGAGCCAGCCGCGTTCCGCCTCGACCCGGCGCTTCTGGCGGTCGCCGGTGGGACGCAGCCACGCCGCCTCGCCGACCCATTCGCCCTTGGTGTCGCCGTAGACACCGGTGGTGGACAGATAGCCGCCCCAGTCCAGCGTGCGCAGGTCGGCCAGATGCCGGGCGTGGTGGTCCAGCACGGGATCGCCCTTCTGGTCGGGGGGCACGCTGACCAGCAGATGGGTGGTGCCGTCCAGCGCCGCGCCGGCGTCGGCCAGCGGGCGGCCCCGGTCGAACAGGAAGGCCTCGATCCCCTGGGCCTCCAGCGCGGCGCGCTTCTCCTCGCTGCGGCAGGTGGCGGCGACCCGCCAGCCGTCCGCCCGCGCCCGCTCGGCGAAGACGCGGGCGGTGTAGCCGAGGCCGAACACGAACAGGCGGGGAGAAGACATCGCGGCATCCTTAGGCTTTGCGTCGCATCGACCGTTCCGGCATGGCGGGGCTTGCGCCGAACCAATCGATGGCGGAGTGTAAGGCGACCATGATCCGACGCAACGCTTACCTCACGCTGGCCGTCCTGTCGCTGCTGAGCGCGGCACCGGCCACCGCCGCCACGGCCTCCTCCCCGGCGTCCTCCCTGGACCGCAACCGGGAACTGAAGGAGTGCGCGACCCGCGCCGAGACCGCCCCCGACGCCGCCTTCGAAAGCGCGGCGCGCTGGCAGGACCAGGGCGGCGGCGACTTCGCCCGGCTCTGCCAGGCCTTGGCTCTGTTTCACAAGGGCGACTTCAAGGCGGCCGGCGGCCGGCTGGAGGAGTTGGCGGGCGTGCTGGGGCGCGACGATCCCAAGGCGGCGGCATCGATCCTGGCGCGCGGCGGCTGGGCATGGCTGCGGGCCGGCGACCAGGCGCGGGCGGAAAAGCTCTACACCGCCGCGCTGGCCAAGCAGCCGGGCGACGTCGACCTGCTGATCGACCGCGCCTTCGCCAGGGCCGAGGCCGAACGCTTCTGGGACGCCATCGCCGACCTGGACCAGGCGCTGACCAGGGATCCCAAGCGGGCCGACGCCTATCTCTACCGCGCCACCGCGCAGAAGGCGCTGTCGAACCACCGGCAGGCCCTGGCCGACATCGGCCACGCGCTGGAGCTGAAGCCCGGCGACCCGGAGGCGATCCTGCTGCGCGGCAACGTCAAGGCGTTGAGCGGCAGCGTCGGCGGCGCCAAGGAGGATTGGGCGTTGGTGAAACGTCTGTCCCCCGACAGCGAGTCCGGCCGCGCGGCGGCGGTCAACCTGGAGCGGGTGGAGAAGATGACCGGCGTCGAGAAGGCGCCCGAGGCGCCGAACGCGGCCAAGCCGAAGGCCCCGTAAGGGCTGAACGGGGTTGAGCCGGAACGCATGAAAAACCGGACGGAGCCCTGCGGCGCCGTCCGGTTTTTCATGCGTTCCAAAAACGAACCAAGCCGTCGAACCGATCAGACGTCCAGGTTGGACACCTTCAGCGCGTTGTCCTGGATGAACTCCCGGCGCGGTTCCACGATGTCGCCCATCAGGGTGGAGAAGACCTCCTCCGCCTGGTCGGCGTGGTTGACGCGGACCTGCAGCAGCGAGCGCTTGGTCGGGTCCAGCGTGGTCTCCCACAGCTGGTCCGGGTTCATTTCACCCAGGCCCTTGTAGCGCTGGATCGTCACGCCGCGCCGGCCCAGCTCCATCACCGTGTCGAACAGGGCGACCGGGCCGGTCAGGGCACGGGTTTCCTTCTGCTTCTCGAAGGCGCGGCCGACGGTGCCGAAGACGCGCTTCAGGTCGGGCGCCAGCGCGTCCAGGCGGCGGGCCTCGACGCTCTTCAGCAGGTCGGTGTCGAACATGTGCCGGTGGGTCACGCCGCGCCGCGTGCGCAGCACGGTGTAGCCGCCGTGCGGCAGCACCTCGCCGCGCCAGCCGCCCTCCGCGGCGAGCCCGTTCATGCGCTCCGCCACCGCCTGGGCGGCGGCCAGGGCCGCCTCCGCGTCGTTGGCGAGCGCGGGCGACAGGGCGCCGGCCACCGCCGCCTGCTCCACCACCGTCGCGTTGCCGACCTTGCGGGACAGCGTGTCGATGGCCGGACGGGCGACGCGGGCCTGCTCGACCAGACCGGAGAGCTGGTCGCCGATCAGCAGCGTGCCGTCGGACAGCTGGACCGACAGGTCGCCGAGCGCGGCCTCGACCAGATACTCCTCCAGCGCCCGGTCGTCCTTCAAATACCGTTCCTTGGCGTTGCCACGCTTGATCCGGTAGAGCGGCGGCTGGGCGATGTAGAGATAGCCGCGCTCGATCAGCTCCGGCATCTGGCGGAAGAAGAAGGTCAGCAGCAGGGTGCGGATGTGGCTGCCGTCCACGTCCGCGTCGGTCATGATGATGACCTTGTGGTAGCGCGTCTTCTCGACGTTGAACTCGTCGCGGCCGATGCCGGTGCCGAGCGCCGCGATCAGCGTGCCGATCTCCGCCGAGGACAGCATCTTGTCGAAGCGCGCCCGCTCCACGTTCAGGATCTTGCCGCGCAGCGGCAGAATGGCCTGGAACTGGCGCGACCGCCCCTGCTTGGCCGAACCGCCCGCCGAGTCGCCCTCGACGATGAACAGCTCGGAGCCGGCCGGGTCGCGCTCCTGGCAATCCGCCAGCTTGCCGGGCAGCGAGGCCATGTCCAGCGCGCCCTTGCGCCGGGTCAGCTCGCGCGCCTTGCGGGCGGCTTCGCGGGCGGCGGCGGCCTCGACCACCTTCATGACGACGCGCTTGGCGTCGGCCGGGTGTTCCTCGAAATACTGGGCCAGCGCCTCGCCAACGATGGTCTCGACCACCGGGCGGACCTCCGACGAGACCAGCTTGTCCTTGGTCTGGCTGGAGAATTTCGGATCCGGAACCTTCACCGAGAGGACGCAGGTCAGCCCTTCACGGGCGTCGTCGCCCGACAGGTTGACCTTTTCCCGCTTCGCGATGCCGGATTCGTTGGCGTAGTTGTTGATCGCGCGGGTCAGCGCCGCGCGGAAGCCGGCGAGGTGGGTGCCGCCGTCCTTCTGCGGGATGTTGTTGGTGAAGCAGAGCGTCGTCTCGTGGTAGCTGTCGTTCCACTGCAACGCGCATTCCACCGTGACGGTGCCGCCATGCTCGGTCGGGCGCTCCGCCTTCAGCGTGATCGTCGGCTTGTGCAGCGGCACCTTCGAGCGGTCGAGATAGCCGACGAAGGCCTCCAACCCGCCCTCGTAGTGCAGGTCCTGCACCTTCGGCTCGACGCCGCGCGCGTCGGTCAGGACCAGCCGGACACCGGAGTTGAGGAAGGCCAGCTCGCGCAGCCGGTGCTCCAGCGTCGCGTAGTCGAATTCGGTGTTGGTGAAGGTCTCCTTCGAGGCGAGGAAGGTGACCTCGGTGCCGCTCAGGAGCTTGCCGGCGCCGTCCACCGCCGGGGCCGGGCCGATGTCGGCCAGCGGCGCCTCGGCGACGCCGTGGCGGAAGCGCATCAGATGGGTGCGGCCGTTGCGCCAGATGCGCAGATCCAGCGTTTCCGACAGCGCGTTGACCACCGAGACGCCGACGCCGTGCAGGCCGCCCGACACCTTGTAGCTGTTCTGGTTGAACTTGCCGCCGGCGTGGAGCTGGGTCATCACGACCTCCGCCGCCGACACGCCCTCTTCGGAGTGGATGTCGGTGGGGATGCCGCGGCCGTTGTCGCGGACCGTTACCGACCCGTCGGCGTTCAGCTGCACCTCGACCTTGTCGCAGTAGCCGGCCAGCGCCTCGTCGATGGCGTTGTCGACGACCTCGTACACCATGTGGTGCAGCCCCGACCCGTCGTCGGTGTCGCCGATGTACATGCCCGGACGTTTGCGCACGGCGTCGAGCCCGCGCAAAACGGTGATCGACTCGGCCCCATAGTCCTGCTGCGGGAGGTCGTTCTTCAATGCTTCCTGTGCCATGCGCGGAGTATAACAGATCGGGTTGAAAAAGCGGCGTTTTCGCGTGCGCCGGGCTGGATTTTTTTGGGCTTTTTGCGCCCTTCCGACACGGCTGTCCGGGACGCCTATCCCAGCCGGACGCGGGCCTCCTCGATGTGGAAGCGCAGGGCGGCGTCGCCCAGCGGCGCGAAGACGCTCTCGTCGGTGCCGGTCATCCAGGCTTGGGCGCCCAGCGCCAGGATTTCGCCGAACAAGGCCTCCCGCCGCTCGGCGTCGAGATGGGCCGCGACCTCGTCCAGCAGCAGGATGGGCGCGGCCCCGCGCTCGGCCGCCAGCAGCCGGGCGTTGGCCAGGACGATGGCGATCAGCAGCGCCTTCTGCTCGCCGGTGGAGCAGAGCGCGGCCGGCATGTCCTTGGCGGTGTGGCGGACCGACAGGTCGCTCTTGTGCGGGCCGGTCGCGGCCCCGCCGCCGGCGCTGTCGGGGCGGCGGCTGTCGCGCAACGATTGGCGCAGCGCGTCCTCGGCGGCCAGCGCCGGCCCCTGGTCGAGCCAGTCCTCCACCGCGCCGGTGACGGCGAGGTCGGCGCCGGGAAACGGGCCGACGGCGCGCGCGCAGGCGGCGCGCAGGCGCTGCACCACCTCGCGCCGCGCGGCGGCGACGGCGACGCCGGTGGTCGCCATCTGGTCCTCCAGCCCGCCGAGCCAGCCCTCGTCGAAGCAGCCGTCGCGCAGCAGGCGGGCGCGTTCGCGCAGGCTGTGCTCGTAGCGCGACAGCCGGCCGGCGTGGGACGGGTCGAAGCCGAAGACCAGACGGTCGAGGAAACGGCGGCGTCCGGTGGAGCCCTCCAGGAACAGGCGGTCCATCTGCGGGGTCAGCCAGACCACCGCGACGTGCTCGGCCAGCGCGGTCTGGCCCTTGGCGGCGTGGCCGTCGATGCGGACGAGGCGGCGGTCGCGGTCGGTGGGTTTGCGCGGGACCATCCCATCATGGGGCTCGCGGCCGGTGCCGATCTCCACCGGGCCGCCCGGCGTGTCCAGCGTCGCGGCGACCGCCCAGCCGGCGCCGGGGCGCGAGCCGATGCGCTCGATCTCCGCCAGCTTGGCGCCGCGCAGGCCACGGCCGGGCGCGAGGAAGCTGACGGCCTCCAGCAGGTTGGTCTTGCCGGCGCCGTTCGGGCCGATCAGCGCGACCGGGCGGCGGTCGGGCTCCAGCCGCGCGGAGTCGTAGCCGCGAAAGCGCGTCAGCGTCAGGCGGCGGACCGCCAGGACGGGGGTGATGGGTGTCATCGGGAGGGCAGGGAGGGGATGGGCAAGGATAAACCGTTCCGCTGTGCAGAGTTGTGTGGGTGCGGCCTGCGTGCCCCCTCCCCATCCCTCCCCCGCCTTCGGCGAGAGAGGGGGCTGGACCCTTGTCGGTGTTCAGCGGCAGTTCCCTCTCCCGCGAAGCGGGGGAGGGTTAGGGAGGGGGCAATCGCGGCGGAACTTGCACAATCCTGTTTCGGGGCGGAGCGGAAGCCCCGCCCCCGTCACACGCGCATCGGCATCAGGACGTAGAGCGCGGTCTGGTCGGCCACGTCGCGGATGATCGTCGGCGAAGCGGCGTCGGCCAGCGTGAAGCGGGCGCCCTCGCCCTCGATCTGCTGCGTGATGTCGAGCAGGTAGCGCGAGTTGAAGCCGATTTCCAGGGGGCCTTCCTGGTAATTGACCTCCAGTTCCTCGGTGGCGCTGCCGGCTTCCGGGCTGGTCGCCGACAGGGTCAGGGATCCACGCACCAGCGCCAGCTTCACCGCCCGGCTCTTCTCGGTCGAGATGGTGGCGACGCGGTCGACGGCGGCGGCGAACAGCTTGGCGTCCACCTCCATCACTTTGTCGTTGCCGACCGGGATGACCCGCTCGTAATCGGGGAAGGTGCCGTCGATCAGCTTGGAGGTCACCGTCACGGAATCGAAGCCGAAGCGGATCTTGTTGTCCGACATCGACAGCTCGATGCGGTCGGCGGCCTCGTCGATCAGCTTGCGGATCTCGTTGACCGTCTTGCGCGGCACGATGACGCCGGGGATGCCCTCGGCGCCCTCGGGCAGCGGCATCTCGACCCGCGCCAGACGGTGGCCGTCGGTGGCGACCGCGCGCAGCACCGGCAGGTCCGCGCCGTTGGTCTTGGACTTGGCGGCGTGCAGGTAGATGCCGTTCAGGTAGTAGCGCGTCTCCTCGGTGGAGATCGCGAAGCGGGTGCGGTCGACCAGCCCGCGCAAATCGGCGGCGCTCACCGCGAAATTGTGCTTCAGCTCGCCGCCGGACAGCTGCGGGAAATCCTCCACCGGCAGGCAGGACAGCTTGAACTGCGAACGCCCGGCGCGCAGCGTCAGCACGGTGCCGTCGGCGGGGATGTCCAGTTCCACCTGGCTGCCGTCGGGCAGCTTGCGGACGATGTCGTAAAGGGTGTGGGCCGGGGCCGTGGTGCCGCCGGGGCGGCCGACCGTGGCGGGCACCGTCTCGACGATCTCCAGATCCATGTCGGTGGCGGCCAGCGACAGCTCGCCGTCGCTCGCGCGCAGCAGGACGTTCGACAGGATGGGAATGGTGTTCCGCCGCTCGACCACACTCTGCACGTGACCCAGGGAACGAAGAAGGGCGGCGCGTTCGATGGTGATGTTCATGCTGTCGTCGTCTCGGGGCGGAAGGGCGTTTCGGGCGCTTGCCCTGCGCGATTCCCGGCGAAAAACCGCCGGAACCGCCCAGAGCGGGCGCGCATCATACCATAACGGCGGTTGTGTCGAACCAAATTCGTGCGGAGCCGACCATTGCCGTATGACCTGGGGGACGATCCGGTCCCCTTGGGCCCGTTCGTTGGTGCCGGGTCACAGGTTGGCGGTTCCCTCGATGCCGATCAGCGCGGCCAGCCCGTGCAGGTCGTGCACGGTGGCGGTGCCGGGCGGGAAGGGGTCGTCGATGCCCGGCGCCACCACCCCGGCAAACGGCGCGCCGATGTGCCGGGCGCCGACCAGCTCGGTCATCGAATCCCCGACCACCAGGGTGCGCGCCGCGTCGAGGGCGTTGGCCGCGACGATACCCGCGAAGATCGCCGACTTGTCGTTGGGCGTGCCGTCGTCGGGCGCCCCGGTGAGGGTGGCGAAGACACCGTCCAGCCCCTTGGCCGCGACGATGCCAAGCAGGACGTGGTGCGGCGTGCCCGACACCAGATGGCAGGGCGTGCCGCGCAACGCGTCGAGCAGCTCGCGGGCGCCGTCGATCAGCGGGCAGTCGTAGATGGCCTTGTCGACGATCCCGGCGTAGCGGCCGGCCATGTCGGCGATGCGCTCCGGCGTCGCCTCGCGGCCGAGGATGGCGCGGTCCAGCACGGCGACCATGCCGGTGCGGGTGAGGCCGCCGTTGCGCCAGATCGTCTCGCGGATCGCCGCCTCGAAGGGACCGCCCGTCTGGCCGTAGAGTTCGACGAAGACGTCGGTCTTCATCGTGGCGGAGTCGAGGATGACCCCGTCGAAATCGAAGATCACGGCCGAGAGGGAATAGGGAGCGGCGGCGGGCATCGGGAAACCTTGTGAAGGGACCGGGCCGGCCACTCTACACCCGCGACGCCCGCCGGCCAGCCCCGGATCGCGGGCCGTCAATCGGCCAGGGCGCGCTCCAGCCGGTCGAGCGTGCGCATGGCCGGCAGGCATTGGGCGACGCTGGCGTTGGGCTCGCGCCCCTCGCGGATGGCGGCGAAGAACGCGCGGTCGATCAGTTCGATGCCGTTGTTTGACACGGTGACGCCGCTGAGGTCGATCTGGGCCTCGTTGCCGTCGTAGAGGTCGTCGTAGCGGGCGATGTAGGTGCCGTTGTCGCAGATGTAGCGGAAGAAGGTCCCCAGCGGCCCCTTGTTGTTGAAGGACAGCGACAGGGTGCACAGCGCGCCCGACGGCGTCTTCAGGCCGATGCTCATGTCCATGGCGATGCCGAGTTCGGGGTGCGGCGGCCCCTGGAGCGCCTGGACGCGGCTTGCGACCTCGCCGGTCTGGTACTGGAACAGATCCACCGTGTGGCAGGCGTGGTGCCACAGCAGATGGTCGGTCCAACTGCGCGGCTGGCCCAGCGCGTTCATGTTGGTGCGGCGGAAGAAATAGGTCTGCACGTCCATCTGCTGGATTTTCAGCTCGCCCGCCTGGATGCGGTTGTGGATCCACTGATGGCTGGGGTTGAAGCGGCGGGTGTGCCCGGCCATCGCCACCAGACCCGTCTCCTTCTGGACCTGGACCAGCCGCTCGGCGTCGGCGAGGCTGTCGGCCATCGGGATTTCGACCATCACATGCTTGCCGGCCCGCAGGCATTGGATCGCCTGGGAGGCGTGGACCGGCGTCGGCGTCGCCAGGATCACCGCCTCGACGTCGGGCCGGGCGAGGCTCTCAGCCAGATCCTTGGTCGCGTGGGGAATCCCACGCTGGCGGGCGAAGCCTTCGATGTCGTCCGGCCCGCCGCCGACGACGGAGACCACCTCGATCCCGTCAATCGCGGCGATGGCGTCGAGATGCTTGACGCCGAAGGCGCCGGCGGCGCCGGCCACGCAGATTTTCATGCTTCCACTCCCAGGAGAATTGGCCGGACGCCGGTCTTGCGGCGGCCCTTGTCCGTGGACACACCGGGTAGCAAACAATCCGCTGCCGCAGAAATTGAATGACGGGAGGGGCTATTCATTTCGTGTTCGACGCCCGGCCGCCGTGCGCCTGCGCAAGCCCCGTCAGCGGGCACCCTGCCCGGCCTCGCGCAGGCAGGCGAGGAAGCGTTCCTGCGTCGCCGTCGGACGCCAGCCGCGCCGCAGGGTCAGGCCGATGGGGCGCTCGCCGCCGGGCAGGGCGACCGGCAGCGGCACCAGCAGGCCGAGGTCGCGCTCGTGCCGGATCTGGTGCAGCGAGATCAGCGTCAGCGTGTCGCTGTCCAGCAGCAGGCCGCGGATCAGTTGCAGCGAGCTGGCCTCGATCAGCCCGGTGGGGGCGGGCAGGCCGTGCTCCGCGAACAGCGCGTCGAAACGGTCGCGGGTCGGCGTGCCGGGGCGCGGCACCACCCAGCGGCAGGCCGCCAGATCGGCGGGCGTCACCGTCGGCCGGCGGCTCAAGGGGTGGAAGGCGCGGGCGACGACGGCCAGCGGGTCGGTGAACAGGGTCTCCTGCACCACGTCCTCGATGGGGACCGGGTCGCGGAGCGCGCCGATCAGCACGTCGATCTCGCCGTGGCGCAGCCCGTGCAGCAGGTCGCCGTAGGGGCCGTCGATCACCTGGAGCCGCACCTCGGGCCGTTCGGCGGTCAGCGCGTTGATGGCGGCCGGCAGGATGTACGTGCGGGCCAGCGGCATGCTGCCGACGACGATGCGGCTCTGGTCGACGCCCAGATGCACCGCCAGCTCGGCGAAGCCCTGGTCCAGCTCGGCCAGCGCCAGCTTCACGTGCTGCACCAGCACCCGGGCGGCGCCGGTCAGGACGATGCCGGTGGCCGAGCGGGTGAACAGAGTCAGCCCCGCCAGCCGTTCCAAGTCGCGCGCGGCGCGGTGGATGGAGGGCTGGGCGATGTTCACCGCGCGGGCGGCGAGGCTGAAGTTCCCGGCGTTGGCGATGGCGACCAGCGCGCGAAGCTGGGCGGCGGTCAGAAGCTGGTCGAAGTCGGGGAAGCCGCGCGCCGCCTTGCGGTCGCCGAGCCGCGCGGCCTCGCGCGCGCCGACGCGCAGGCCCTCCAGCATGCGCTCCACCCGGTCGAGGAACAGGGCGCCGGCGGCGGTGGTCGGCATGCCGTCGAAACGGCGCTCGAACAGGGGGGTGCCAAGCTGGCCCTCCAGCTTGGCGATGGCCTGGGTGATGGCCGGTTGCGACAGGTGGACCTGTTCGGCCGCCTGACTGATGCTGCGCCGCCGCGCGACCTCCCGGAAGGCGCGCAGGTGGCGGATGTTGGGGATGTCGCTCATCGATCCGCCACGGGGCTTTAGCCGCTCCGCATGCGGCTATAGCCGGAGCTTATACCCCCGGCGGCTCCCCGGCGGAGAGGCTGGGAGTCCCCTGCGTCCTTTTGTATCAGCGCAGCACGGCCAGCCAGCCGCCCCGGTCCATCAGCCAAAGCACGGCGCTGACGCTGGCGAAGGACAGCGCGGTCGCGGTCATCAGGGCCGCCGCGCAGACGTCCTCGCGGCCGTATTTCTGGCCGAAGATTGGGTAGACGGTCAGCATCGGCGACGACGCGAACAGGACGGCGGCGATGCGCAGCTTCGGGTCGATGGGCGACAGCAGCGACAGCGCGGCGAAGACCGCCAGCGGGTGCAGCAGCAGCTTGGCGCCGACGATCCGCGTCACGTCGGCCAGCAGGCCGCGAATCCGCAAGCCCACCAGCGCGTGACGGACCGATCCGCCGCCTGCCGCCCTACTCTCGGCCAGGACGAGGAACACCGGCAGAACCAGCAGGTTCTCGACCACCATCGCCAAAGCGAGCCCGATCCCGGCCGTCGGCCCCAACACCTGAAGCACGATGGGGTAGCCGATGAAGCCGCTGTTGGAACTGGACATCCCCATGCCGGTGAGGGCGCTGGCCTGGAGGCTCTGCTTGCGGACGAAACGGGCGAAGGCGGTGCCGAGCAGCAGCATCGTCAGCGAGCCCAGCGCGTAGGCCGCCAAATAAGCACCGTTCAGGATCTCGGCCAACGGGTTCTGCGACAGCGCTCGGAACAGCAGAGCAGGCAGGGACAGATTGATGACGAACTTCCCCAGCCCGGCGACGTCGGCCTTTGTCAGTCCTCCGAGGCGGACGGTCAGGTAGCCGATGGCGATGGTGAGGAAGATGGGGGCGGTGACCGGAAGGATGTCCTGCATGCCGGGGCTTATAGGAAAGTTCCGGCGACGGGAGAACCGTTCGGGCGCGCGCGGCGGCGAGACGCGGCCCTGTGGAATGCGCGTGGGTCACGCTGTGCCGGAGCGTGGAGGCAAAACTGGACACACCCGCAAGGTTCAGCCCAAGCGAGCGTTGCCGAAGGTTTCCGGTCAGACCGAAACGTCGAGCAACGAACCGCGCGGCATCGCCCGGTAGCCCTGCCCGTTGACCTGCGCCGACAGCACCGCCGCGTTGGTGTCGAGCGTCGGCCCGCCCTGGGTGCTCGACTGGGTGGCGCGCGGCTGCTCGGCCTTGCCGGTCGCCTGCGGGGCCGCCACCGTCTGCGTCCGCACCGTCGGGGTGGTCTGCTGGGCCGCCTGGACCGCCGGGGACAACGCCATCTGCACCGCCGGCGTGATCGCCGAGGGTGGCTTGAGCGTCGGAAGCGACGGGATGGCGGGGTTGACCTGCATCCATAAAATATGAGCCTGAAGCTGTGGCGTTGCAAGTCCCCCTAGCCGGCGGAATCGGGGAGAAGCAATGCAGGGCATGGAAACGCAGCATTCCCATTGGACGGGTTCTCGGGAGATGGACCGATGCGCTAATGTCCGGCCGCGCGGAAAGCGTGGTTTTAAACGCGGGAGGTGGTTGGCCATTGCCGGGCGTCACCTGTTGACTCGGGCGATGGCAGGCACTCAGCGGGCGGGACGATCATGAACAACCGACAGGCGGGCGAGAGCGGGATGCGGGAGAGCCGGACGCGGGTCTCCGGCGACCGTGACCTGCGGCTCGATTTCTTTCGCGGTCTGGCGTTGTGGTTCATCTTCGTCAACCATATCCCGGCCAACCAGATTTCCTGGCTGACGCCCCGGAATTTCGGGCTGAGCGACGCGACGGAGATCTTCGTCTTCATCTCCGGCTACACGGCGGCCATGGTCTACGGGCAGACGCTGCGGCAATCCGGCCTGCCCATGGCGGCGGCCCAGGTGCTGCACCGCTGCTGGACGCTCTACGCCACCTACATCATCCTGTTCTTCGCCTTCACCGCGCAGATCGCCTATCTGGCGCGGGTGTTCGACAGCCCGCTGTTCACCGAGGAAATGGGCATCGCCAGCTATTTCCAGGACCCGGTGACAGCGCTGACCCAGGCCCTGCTGCTGAAGTTCCGGCCGGCCAACCTCGACGTGCTGCCGCTCTACATCGTGCTTCTGCTGGCCTTTCCGCTCGTGCTTCCCGCCCTGCGCCGCCGGCCGCTGGCGGTGCTGGCCGGGTCCGGCGCGCTGTACCTCGCGGCCCGCCTGTTCGGCTGGAACCTGCCGACCCACCCGGACGGCGGCGTCTGGTACTTCAACCCCTTCGCCTGGCAGTTCCTGTTCGTCGTCGGCGCGACGCTCCAGCATCTGCCGGATCTGCGCGCCGGCCTGCTCCGCTTCCGCCGGCCGGTGGCCGTGGCGGCCGTGGTGTTCCTGGCGCTGAGCCTGTTCCTGGTGCTGTCCTGGCAGTTCGCCTTCCTGCACGCCCTGCTGCCGCCCTGGCTGACCGAGATCCTCTACCCGGTCAGCAAGACCGACCTCGACCCGTTGCGCCTCGCGCATTTCTTCGCGCTGTCCTACATCGTCGTGCAGGTGGTCCCGCCCGGCGCCGCGTGGCTGCGGAGCCCGCTGGCGGCGCCGGTCGTGGCCTGCGGACGCCAGTCGCTGCACGTCTTCTGCCTGGGCGTACTTTTGTCCTTTGCCGCGCAGACCGTTCTGGTGCACATCAGTGGCTCGCTTTCGGCGCAATTCCTCGTCACCGTTCTTGGGATAGCCGCGATGGTGCTGCTCGCACGCCTTCTGATCTGGTACCAGTCGGCCGAACGGGCGCGGCGCCTGCAGACCGCGACCACCCGGAACTCGGGCGCATGAGGACAGCCGCGCGTCGCCTGCTGGCGACCGTCACCGCTGCCCTCCTGATGGGGCTCTCCGCCGAGGCGTGGAGCGGCCCGCCGGTCGACGCGGCCTGCGCCGTGCCCGACTCGGTGCTGACGGTCGACACCGCCCTGCCCCGCGTGGCCGAGAGGCTGAACGCGGGACTCCCGCTGTCGATCCTGGTCGTCAATTCGGTCAAGCCGGCCCCCCGTCCGGCGACCGTCGGCTACCCGGTGCGGCTGGCCAAGGAGTTGAAGGCCCGGCTGCCCGGCCGCCAAGTCGATGTCCTGGTGCTGAGCCTTCCGGGCGAAATGGCACCGGGCATGGTCGCGCCCCTGCTCGACGCCGTCAGCCAGCAGCAGACGGCGCTGGTCGTCTGGCAGACCGGGACCGTGGACGCCATGCGCAGCCTCGATCCGGAGAGTTTCGGCACCGCGCTGGAGAACGGGATCGCCGCCGTCCAGCGGATGGGCGCCGACCTCGTGGTGATGGACATGCAGTACAGCCCGCACACGGCGCAGGTGATCGATTTCGCCCCCTACGTCAATTACGTCGCCTGGATGTCGCGGAACGACGGGGTCTTCCATTTCCCGCGCTACGCGATCATGCGCCACTGGGTGGAGGAGGGTCGCGTCGATTTCGCAGACGAGTCCCCGCAGGCCAAGCAGGACGCCTACGAGTTCGTCCACCGCTGCATCGGGCAGCTTCTGGCCGAGAGCATCGCGGCCATGATCGACACGATGCACGGAGCACCCCCTTGATCTCTGGCTTGATCCCTCGCGCTTTTCTTTCGGCCCTGACCCTGCTGTTGACGGTGTCCGGCCCCGTCCCGTCCCCGGCGGCGGAACCTGTCCCTGTCCCCGCCCCCGCCCCCGCCCCCGAATGCCTGGTTCCGCGCACCATCACCAGCCTGTCCTCCACGCTGCCGCGCGTGGCGGAGCGCATCGCGGCCGGCCTGCCGCTGCGGATCGTCGCGCTCGGCTCGTCCTCCACCGCCGGGGCCGGGGCCAGCGCGCCGGACCGCGCCTACCCGGCCCGCCTCGCCCATTACCTGGGCCAGCGGATGCCCGGCGTCGCCCTCACCGTTCTGAACAAGGGAATCAACGGCGAGACCGACGACCAGACGGTGGAGCGCATCGGCACCGACGTGCTGGCCCAGAAGGCCGACCTCCTCATCTGGCAGGTCGGCGCCAACACCGTGCTCCGCGAGGGTGACTTCGCGGTCAGCGAGGCGTCCGTCCGCCGGGGCGTGGAGCAGGCGCGCGCGGCCGGGCTCGACGTGGTGCTGATGGACCTGCAATACGCGCCGAAGATGCTGGAGAAGACCCGCGCGGGCGACATGCTCACGCAGATCTCCCACCTCGCCAACGAGGAGCATGTCGGGTTGTTCCGCCGCTTCGCCGTGATGCGCGATCTGGTGCAGACCCAGCGCATGGGGGTCGCCGACCTGATCGGACCCGACGGGGTCCATCAGACCGACGCCGGCTACGACTGCGTCGCGCGTACGCTGGCGGGCGGCATCGAGGACGCGCTCCGCCCCGCCAACGCCGACGCGCGGGGAGCGGCGCCGGCCCGTTGACCGGGCCTTCGAGTCCGATCCGAACCCCGTGCGGGATCAATCGCGTCTCGCCGTGGGGGGCACCGATGGTTTATGCTCGAAGGGTATAAGCCCCCGGAGTCCCTGACCGCCATGCCCACCTTGACCGGTATCCTCAACGGGATCGCCTTGTTCGAGTCCTTCACGCCGGAGGAACGCGCGGCGGTGGAAAAACGTGGCCGGGTGTTCAAGGCTCCGCCCGGCACGATCCTGATGCACGAGGGGGAAGAGGCCAAGTCGCTCTACGTCCTGATCGACGGCACCGTCCGCGTCTTCCGCGGCGATCCGGACGGCACCCAGGTCGAGGTCGGCTTCCGGCGGGCCGGCGAATGCTTCGGCGAGATGGCCCTGGTCGACGGCGGCACCCGCTCGGCCTCGGTCGTCGCCGCCACCCCGGTGATCGTGTTCGAGCTGGAACGCGACCTCTTCCTGGCGCTGATCTCCCCCTCCCCCGACCTGCTGGCCAAGCTGCTGCGGCACCTGAGCCGGATGATCCGCGAGGTGTCGGAGCGGGTGGTGCAGGAGGACCTGGAGCGCCGCACCCGCATCGCCGAATCCGAGTTGGCCCGCCACCGCGCCATCACCCGCGCGGTGACCGGGCTGGCGCATGAGCTGAACACCCCGCTCGGCATCTGCGTGACGGCGGCCAGCCACATCCAGGACATGGCCTCCATGGGGGCCGAGGATCTGCGCGAGCCGGCGGCGATGCTGGAATCCAACCTGACCCGCGCGGTCGATCTGGTGGAAGCCTTCACCGCCATCGCCGCCAGCCAGCACGCCGAGCCGCTGGAGGCGATGGAACTGCGCGAGACGGTCGAGAACGCCGCCGCGCTCTTCGCCATCCTGCACCCGACGACTCCGCTGACGGTCCGGGTGGCGCCCGGCGCGCCCTGCCCCTGGATCGGCCACATCGTGCATCTGGAGCGCGTGCTGCACCAACTGTTCGCCAACGCCGGCGCCCACGCCTACCCCGGCACGACCGGAGCGGTGGAGGTGGCGGTGGAGGAGGCGACGCTCGACGGCAAGCCCGCCTGGTGCCTGACCGTCCGAGACCAGGGCGCCGGCATCCAGCCCGACCATCTGCCGACGCTGACCGACGCCTTCTTCACCACCGCGCGCGGGCGTGGCCACAAGGGGCTGGGCTTGGCCGTGGTGTTCAACACCGTGACCGGCCCGCTCGCCGGCCGCCTGTCGATCGACAGCACGCCCGGCGAAGGCACGACCGTGACGGTCATCATGCCGCAGGAGCTTTGACCGTCCGGGTTGTGGACCTATCCGGAAAACACGCGGCCACGGGTTGACGGCGGACGGGAATGGAGCAATATGAGGCTAGGCGGGCAGGGGCTATCACCCCCTGCCCGCCGGCCCGATGCTAATTCAGGAGATCAAGCACACGCTTGATGATTTCCAGAATTAGAATCAGGAGCTGGAGGATTTCCTTCATCCTCTCCACTCCTCAGTCAGCGGCGGGGATGACGGCCAGTCCGTCATCCCGTCCGCACCTGGACTGTGCCGCGCGCGGAAGCTGTTCAGAAGTTTATTTTTTCGTCGAATTCGAGAAATTGGATGTTGCGGCTTACGGCTGCGGCCATGGCGTCGCCATTTGGCGGTCACGCCGGCTGCAGCGTCACCTTGACGTCGGCGGGTTGGCCGAAGAAGGGCGCCGAGGTCACCAGCAGGCGGCAGCCGGCGGCGGCATAGGCGGCGGCGTTGGCCTCGGTCACCCCGCCGGCCGGCGCGACCACCGGGGCGGGCGTCAAATGGCGGGTCGCCTCGATCACCGCGCGGGCGGCCTCGGGGGGCAGCTTTTCCAACTGGATCACATCGGCCCCGGCTTCGGCCAGCGCGATGGCCTCCTCGACGGATCCCGCCTCGACCACGATCTTCTTTTCCGGAGCCTTGCGCCGCAGTTCGGCGATCCACGCCTCGGGCGGGCCGGACAGGAAGGCGCGGTGCTCGGGGAAGACCAGCAGCGTTTCCGACAGGCCCATGCGGTGCATCACCGCGCCCCCGGCCATCACCGCCTTGACGCTGAGATCCTTGGCGCCGGGAAAGTTCTTGCGGGTGCAGGCCACCGTCACGCCGGGGACGGCGTCGACGATGCGCCGCGCGCGGGTGGCGATGCCTGAGGCGTATTCGGTCAGCGTCTGCGCCACCTTCCAGGCGCGGTGCAGCGCGTCCGCCGGTCCGTCCGACTCCAGGAACACCGCCCCGGCCTCGACCGCCGTGCCGCTGGGGAGGACTTGCGTCAACCGGCCCCCGGCCTTCTCGATCAGGCGAACGGCCTCCTCGGTCCCGGCCAGCACCATGGCGGCGCGCGCGGCGAAACGCATCGTGGCGGGCCGCCCGGCGAGCCCCAGCGAGTCGGTGGTCAGGTCGCCGTAGGGAACGTCCTGGGCCAGCAGCGCGTCGAGGGCGGAGTCGGGCAGGACGATCATCGGCGTCTTTCCTTCTGCGAACGGGGTCTTCTTACAGCCAGCCGCGCCGGCGGAAGTACCAGAGCGGCAGCACCGCCGACAGCACCATCAACGCGATCGCCATCGGATAGCCGAACTCCCAGTCGAGTTCCGGCATGTGCTTGAAGTTCATGCCGTAGGCCGACGCGATCAGCGTCGGCGGCATCAGGGCGACGGACACCACCGAGAAGATCTTGATGATGGCGTTCTGCTCGATGTTGATCAGCCCCAGCGTGGCGTCGAGCAGGAAGTTCGCCTCGTGTGCCAGGAAGCCGGCGTGCTCGTTCAGGGAGCGCAGATCGCGCGTCATCGTCTTCAGCGCGGATTTCTGTTCCTTGTTCAGCCGCCCGCCGCTGACCGAGGTGAGGAACACCACCAGCCGGTCGAGACCGGCGAGGCTGTCGCGCACCTTGTGGGTCAGGTCGCCCGCCCGGCCGATGCCGCGCAGCACATCCTGCAACTCGTCGGGCTTCTTGGCCGCCTTGCCGAAGCCGCCTTCGTCCAGCGAGTCGTCGAAGATGCGGGCCGACAATTCGTCGATGCGCCCGCCGACCAGTTCCAGCACGTCGGCGACCCGATCGATCACCGCGTCGAGCAGCCCGAACAGCGCCCCCTCGGCCGAAGCCAGCAGTTCAGGCTGGCGGACGCTGCGCGCGGCGAAGGTGATGACCGGCAGCGGCTCGGTGTAGCGCAGGGTGATCAGGTGGCGCGGCGTCAGAACGAAGGTCAGCTCGCCCTGCTCCGGGTGCGGCGAGGTGGCGCGCGAGATGACGGGGGAGGTCATGTAGATCCCCTCCCCCTCGGTGTAGAGCTGGCTGGAGGCCTCGATCTCCTTCATCTCCGCGCGCGTCGGCAGGTCGCAGCCGGTCAGCGCGCCGACATGGGCGCGCTCCGCCTCGTCCGGGCGCAGCAGGTCGATCCACACCGCGTCGGCCGGCAGCGGCTCGCCCAGCCCCAGGGGCTGGCGCACCACGCGGCCGTCGACGCGCGCGTGGACGGTGATCAAAGGCCGGCCTCTTCCGGCACCGGGGCGCCCGCCGCGCGGCAGGCCGCCGCCAGCGTGTTCAGCATCAGGCAGGCGATGGTCATCGGCCCGACGCCGCCCGGCACCGGGGTGATGGCGCCCGCGACCTTGACCGCCTCGTCGAAGGCGACGTCGCCGACCAGCCGGGTCTTGCCGGCTTCCAGACCGGGCACGCGGTTGATGCCGACGTCGATGACGGTGGCGCCCGGCTTGATCCAGTCGCCGCGCACCATCTCCGGCCGGCCCACGGCGGCGACCAGGATGTCGGCGCGGCGGCATTCCTCCGGCAGATCGGCGGTGCGCGAATGGGCGACGGTCACCGTGCAGTCGGCCTGGAGCAGCAGATGCGCCATCGGCTTGCCGACGATGTTGGAACGGCCGAGCACCAGCGCCCGCTTGCCCTTCAGGTCGCGGCCCAGCGTGTCGCGGATCAGCAGCAGGCTGCCCAGCGGCGTGCAGGGCACGATGGCGCCCGGCTGGCCGGTGGCGAGCAGGCCGGCGTTGACGACGTGAAAGCCGTCGGCGTCCTTTTCCGGGACGATGCGGGCCAGAACCTTCTGGGTGTCGATGTGCCGGGGCAGCGGCAGCTGCACGAGGATGCCGTGGACCGCCGGGTCGGCGTTCAGCCGGTCGATCAGCGCCAGCAGGGAGGATTCGGGCAGGTCGGCGGCCTCGTGGTGGTCGAAGCTGTTCATCCCCAGCTCGACCAGCGCCCGCTCCTTGGAGCGGACGTAGACCTGACTCGCCGGATCCTCGCCCACCATCACCACGGCCAGACCGGGGGTGACGCCGTGGCTGGCCTTCAACGCCGCCACGCCGTCGGCCACCCGCGCGCGCAACCCGGCGGCGTAGGCCTTGCCGTCGATGATCCTTGCGTCCGCCATGCTCACTCTCCACCCTCGTCAAGGCCGTCGATCAGGGCCGTCAGCCGGGGCATCAGCGCCGCCGGATCGCCGGCCACATGCAGAATCTTGTTGCGGTCGGTGGCGCCGGCCACGACCGTCAGGCTGGTCTTGGGCAGTTTCCACGCCTTCGACAACAGTTTGATGACGGCCTCGTTCGCCTTGCCGTTTTCCGGCACGGCCGTGACCGTCACCTTGAGCGCCCGCCCGCCCGTGGCGGTGTCGGCCAGCCCGGCGATGGCGTTGCGCGACGCCTTGGGCGTCACCCGCAACGTCAGCCGCAGGCCGCCGTCCGCCAGCTCCAGCGGGCCGGAAACCATCAGAAGCGCGGCCAGTACTGCGCCATCAGGTTCTGGACGAAGGAGATCAGCAGCAGAACGACGATGGGCGACAGGTCCAGCCCGCCCATGCTGGGCAGCACCCGGCGGATCGGAGCCAGCACGGGCTCGGTGATCCGGTACAGGAAGTCGCCGATGACGTAGACCGCGCGGTTGCGCGTGTTGACCACGTTGAAGGCGACCAGCCAGCTCAGCACCGCCGAGATGATCAGGACCCAAAAGAACAGGTCCAGTATGGTGTTGATGAGCATGTACAGCGCGATCATTCCGGGCCTGCTCCATAGTCGGTTTTTTGGCGGCTGCCCCTGCCGGGCGCCAGCTTTTCCGGGCACCCTAAGCACAAGCGGCGAAGGCTGTCCAGTGCTGCGGGTCCTTGGAGATGGTCGTGTCCGGCGCGTTCTGCAATCCGTGCATTTTCCTGAATCAAGCGCTTGACAGGCACCCCTCTCATGGACAATATCCGCGCCACGCCGGGCGGTACGCCGCACGGCGGCATGGTGTGGGGCCGTAGCTCAGCTGGGAGAGCGACGCGTTCGCAATGCGTAGGTCGGGAGTTCGATCCTCCTCGGCTCCACCATTTTCCCCTTCGAGGGGGAAGCGATGATGAAGCGGCCTTCGGCCGCTTTTTTCATGCCCGCGCTTCGGGCCGCCCCGAACGATCCGCATCAAAAGACTCCTTTCCGGCGCGCCGGTTGATCCGGCCGGGTGTTTCCCGCGTATCGATGCGCAGAGATGACCCTGTCGCGAATGGATCGCCCGCGATGACGCCCATGATGATGCCGATGACCCGCAACGCCCTCCGCTCCGCCGCGCTCGCCGCCTCGCTCGTCGTGATGGGGCCGCTGTCGGCCCTCGCCGCCAGCGCCTACGACTTCACCTTCAAGGGCATCGACGGCCAGCCGCTGCCGCTGGCGCAGTTCACCGGCAAGGCGATCCTGGTGGTCAACACCGCCTCGCAATGCGGCTTCACCCCGCAATACAAGGGGCTGGAGGCGCTGTGGGAGCGCTACCGCGACCGGGGGCTGGTGGTGGTCGGCGTGCCGTCCGACGATTTCGGCGGGCAGGAGCCGGGCAACGCGGCGGTCATCAAGGACTTCTGCGAGGTCAATTACCGAATCGACTTCCCGTTGGCCGACAAGACGGTGGTGTCGGGCGACGACGCCCATCCCTTCTACCGCTGGGCCGCGAACGAGCTGGGCTTCGTCGCCAAGCCGCGCTGGAACTTCCACAAATATCTGGTCGGGCCGGACGGCAAGCTGGTGTCGTGGTTCTCGACCATGACCGACCCGGAGTCGGACAAGGTCCGCGACGCCATCGAGGCGCTGCTTCCCAAATCCTGACCCGTTGTTCCTGAACGCCTACTCCACCGCCTGCCGCAGCGCCGCCGCCCCGGCCCAGGGGGCGAGCGGCAGCGTGCCGGCCAGGATGCCCGCCAGCAGCAGCAGATGCGGGCGCGGCGTCAGCCCGTGGATGGCGGCGTCGATGGCGCCCGCCCCGAAGATCAGCACCGGGATGTAGAGCGGCAGGATCAGCAGCGACAGCAGCACGCCCCCGCGCCGCGCGCCCAGCGTCAGCGCCGCCCCGATGGAGCCGATCAGGCTGAGGATCGGCGTGCCGACCAGCAGCGTCAGCACCAGCGTCCCGAAGCCGGCCGCGTCCATGTTCAGCAGCACCGCCAGCAGCGGCGCGGCGACGATGAGCGGCACCCCGGTGACCAGCCAATGGGCCAGCGTCTTCGCCACCACCACCGCCTCCAGCGGCAGCGAGGAGAGCGACAGAAGCTCCAGCGAGCCGTCCTCGTAATCGGTCTGGAACAACCGCTCCAGCGACAGCAGCGAAGCCAGCAGCGCGGCGACCCAGATCACCCCGGCCGCGATGCGGGCGAGGATGTTCGGCTCCGGCCCGACGCCGAAGGGGAACAGCACGACGCAGAGCACGAAGAACATCACCGCGATGGTGGCGTCCCCCCCCTGGCGCAGCGCCAGCCGCAGGTCGCGCCCGACCATCCGCAGGAAACGGTTCACGGCGCGTCCTCCCCCTCGTGGTGATGATCGTCTGGATGCTCATCGTCCGCGTAGGGCGTGAAGTCGTCCAGATGCAGCTCCGCGCCGCCCGGCGTCGCGATGTCGGTGTGGGTGGACAGCACCACCATGCCGCCCTGGGCGCGGTGCTCGGCGATCAGCCCCTCGAACAGCGCGATGGCGGCGCGGTCGAGCGCCACGGTCGGCTCGTCGAGCAGCCACAGCACCGCCGGCGCCGCCAGCAGCCGCGCCAGGTTGAGCCGCCGCTTCTGTCCGGCCGACAAATAACGCCCCGGCACCCCGGCGATGTGCGGCACGCCCAGCCGGTCGAGCGCGCGGGCGGCGTTGGCGGCCGGATCGGCGGCCCCGCCCAGCGCGGCCCAGAAGGCGAGGTTCTCCGCCGCCGTCAGCACCGGCTTCACCGCGTCGAGATGCCCGACGTATTGAATCTTGGCCCGGTGCGCGTCGGGATCGTCGGCGACGGTCGCGCCGTCCCAGCTCAGCCGCCCGCGCACCGGCTTCAACAGCCCGGCCATCACCCGCAGCAGGCTGGACTTGCCGCTGCCGTTGGGACCGAGCAGGACCAGCGCGCCGCCGGGGGCGAGGCTGAAGTCCAGATCGGTGAAGACCAGCCGGTCGCCGCGCAGGCAGGTCAGCTCGGATCCGGCGAAGACTGGCATGGGAAGGGATCGGACATGGTGTTGGCGGAGGCGCTGCTATAACACGCGCCCCCCGCGAAGACCGGAAAAAAGAAACGGCCATCGCGAGGGGGTTCCCGCGATGGCCGCGCGTCCAGCCGGGGTCTGGCTGGTGTCAGCTCGGTCGAACGGCGGCCTGTCGATGCAGGGGCGTCAGGGGGGAACGCCGGTGCACACTTGCGGCTGCCGATTGCTTGCCCCCATGGGTAAAGCAAGAAAGTGGCAAAATTTGGATGGATCGTGCCCCAGGGCCGTCGCCGTCGCGCCCGATGGGCAAATCCTGTGACCGCCGCGCCCGCGCGTGAAACAGTTGTTTTGAATCAATGGCCGCCGCCCCCGATGGGGACATGATCCCGCCCGCCCGGCACCTCGACGGGCGCGGGGGACGCCGACGATGCGCCGCCCCTGCGGTCCTTAAATGAAGACGACAGAGACAGGCCATGCCGATCCTCGCGGACATCTTTCTCGCCATGCCCCCCATCGCGCGGGCGGTCTTCATGCTGGGGCTGGTCTCGGCCGCCGGGCTGGCCTTGGGCCACATCAAGTTCCGGGGCGTGGGGCTGGGCATCGGCGGCGTGCTGTTCGCCGGCATCGCGGGCGGGCATTTCGCCAAGCAGGCCGGCGTCGCCTTCAACGCGGAGATGATGGACTTCATCCGCGACTTCGGCCTGATCCTGTTCGTCTACACCATCGGCATCCAGGTCGGCCCCGGCTTCTTCGCCGCCCTGCGGCGCAGCGGATTGGCGCTCAACCTCCTGGCGCTGCTGATGGTGACGCTCAGCGTCGCGCTGACCGCGCTGCTGGCGATGAGCGGCGTCCTGTCGCTGGGCTCGGCGCTGGGCGTCTTCACCGGCGCCGTCACCAACGCCCCGGCGCTGGCCGCCACCCAGCAGGTGCTGAAGGAGGTCGGGGCCGACGCCGCGATCATGGCGCTGCCGGGTCTGGCCTTCGCCGTCACCTACCCCTTCGGCATCGCCGGCAACCTGCTGGCGATGGCCAGCGTCCGCATCCTGTTCCGCATCGATCCCGACGCCGAGGCCAGAGCCTTCGAGGAGTGCCGCAAGTCGGAGGTCTCGGCGCTGGAAACCCTCGATCTGGCGGTGCGCAACCCGGCGCTGGACGGGGTGGCGCTGGGGTCGGTCGAGATCCTGAATTCCCACGGGCTGGTCGCCTCGCGGCTGCTGCGCGACGGCTGCCTCCAGGTGCCGCACGGCGACACGCGGCTCAGGCTGGGCGACGTGCTGCACGTCGTCGGCCCGCGCCCCAAGCTGGAACAGGCGCGCCTGCTGCTGGGCCAGGTGTCCGACATCCCCCTGACCACCAAGGGCACCGACCTGCGATGGGAGCGCATCGTGGTGACCGCCAACGGCGTGCTGGGCAAGTCCATCGCCGCGCTGAACCTTCAGGACGCGCACGACGTGGTGGTCAGCCGGGTCAACCGCGCCGGCATCGAGCTGGTGCCGACCGCCGCGCTCAAACTCCAGTTCGGCGACATCCTGACGGTGATCGGCAAGCCCGACAGCCTGCGCGCGGTCGGCCGCGTCTTCGGCAACTCCGAACGCCGGTTGCAGCAGGTCGAGATGATCCCGGTCTTCCTCGGCATCGCGCTGGGCGCGGCGCTGGGCGCCATCCCGATCTTCCTGCCCGGCATGCCGGCGCCGCTGCGCCTGGGACTGGCGGGCGGACCGCTGATCGTCGCGCTGATCCTGGCGCGAATCGGCCACATCGGCCCGCTGGTCTGGTTCATGCCGCCGGCCGCCAACCTCGCGCTGCGCGAGATCGGCATCGTGCTGTTCCTGGCGGTGCTGGGGGTGATGTCGGGCGACCGCTTCGTCGACACGCTGGCGAGCGGGGCCGGCTGGCCCTGGATGCTGTGGGGCGTGCTGGTGACGATCGTCCCGCTGCTGGTCACCGGGCTGGTGGCGCGCGGCGTGATGAAGCTGAACTTCCTGACCATCTGCGGCGTGCTGGCCGGCGCGCAGACCAACCCGCCGGGTCTGGCCTACGCCAACGCGCTGGTCGCGTCGGAGGCTCCGGCGCTGGCCTACGCCACCGTCTACCCGCTGTCGATGTGCCTGCGCATCCTGGCGCCGCAGGTGATCGTCCTGCTTCTGTGGGTGTGACCCCTTGAAATTGTGAAATCCGCGTTGCGGAACCCGGTCGGCCCGGTCTAGCCTGTGCCGCATTGGTCAAGTCGCCACCCGCCAAGTCCACAACCGAGCCGGTTCCCCCGCATGCATCGACACCCGCCCGTCAGCGACACCGCGTCCGCCGCCGTCGTCGTGGAGGACCTTCACAAGCGGTTCGGCGAGCTGGAGGTGTTGAAGGGGGTGTCGCTGACCGCGCGGGAAGGCGACGTCATCACGCTGATCGGCTCGTCGGGATCGGGCAAGAGCACGCTGCTCCGCTGCATCAACATGCTGGAGATCCCCGACGAGGGCCGCATCGTCATCGGCGGCGAGGCGATCGGGCTGAAGAAGGCGCGCGGCGGCCGCGTCACCGTTCCCGCCGACACCCGGCAGGTCGAGCGCATCCGCACCAAGCTCGGCATGGTGTTCCAGAGCTTCAACCTGTGGACCCACATGACGATCCTCCAGAACGTCATCGAGGCGCCGATCCACGTGCTGGGCGTGCCCCGGCTGGAAGCGGTCGAGCGCGCCCGCATGCTGCTCGACAAAGTCGGCATCCTGGCCAAGGCCGATTCCTACCCGGTCCAGCTGTCCGGCGGGCAGCAGCAGCGCGCCGCCATCGCGCGGGCGCTGGCGATGCAGCCCAAGGTGATGCTGTTCGACGAGCCGACCTCCGCGCTCGACCCCGAGCTGGTCGGCGAGGTGCTGCGCGTCATCCGCCAACTGGCCGACGAGGGCAACACCATGATCCTGGTGACCCACGAGATGGGCTTCGCCCGCGAGGTGGCGTCCAAGGTCGTCTTCCTGCACCAGGGCCGCATCGAGGAGGAGGGGGCGCCGGACAAGGTGCTGACCAACCCCGACTCGGACCGGGTGCGGCAATTCCTCTCGCGCCACCTGTCGGGTGCCGCCTGAGATACGCTTTCGCTTGAAAGTTTGTGTGAAATCGTGACGCTTCGAACCAGCCCGATTCAAACAAGGGCAAATCCGAACAAAGGAGTGCAGTCCGTGAAGACGATCGTCGCGACTCTGGCGCTGGGCGCCCTGCTCGCGGTCACCGGCACCGCCGGGGCCAAGGAATGGAAGACCGTCCGCATCGCCAGCGAGGGCGCCTATCCCCCGTGGAACGCGACCGACCCCTCGGGCAAGCTGATCGGCTTCGAGGTCGACCTCGGCAACGACCTGTGCAAGCGCATGAAGGTCACCTGCGAGTTCGTGGCGCAGGACTGGGATGGCATCATCCCGGCGCTCCAGCAGGGCAAGTACGACGCCATCATGTCGGGCATGACCATCACGGGCGAGCGCAAGAACGTCATCGACTTCTCGGTCCCCTACGGCACCGAGCCGTCGGTCTTCGCGGTGGCCGCCGCCTCGCCGCTGGCCAAGAGCCTGAACATCGGCGTTGACCGCAGCGACCTGAACAACGAGGCCGCCGCCAAGCCGGTCATCGACAAGCTGGCCGAGGCCCTGAAGGGCAAGTCGGTCGGCGTGCAGGTCTCGACCATCCACATCGACTTCATGGAGAAGCACCTGTCGAAGGTGTCCATGCGGTCCTACGACAAGATGGACAACGCCGGCATCGACCTCGCCTCGGGCCGCGTCGACGCCATCCTGGGCGACCGCTCGGTGGTCGAGGCCATCGTCAAGGCCGAGCCCGGCAAGATGGTCGTCGTCGGCCCGAACATCATCGGCGGCGTGATCGGCGAGGGCATGGGCGTCGGCCTGCGCAAGGCCGACGCGGACCTGAAGAAACTGTTCGACACGGCCATCGGCGAGGCCCTGAAGGACGGCACCGTCAAGAAGTTGAGCACCCAGCATTTCGGGTACGACATCACCCCGAATTGATCGGCTGGAACAGAGTCCGGTCCCCGCGCAGCCTTCGCAAGCGCTCATTGAGCCCCTCTCCCCTCGCGGGAGAGGGGTTGGGGTGAGGGGGCGCAAGCTTTCCGCCTGCGGCGGAATACCCCTCATCCCAACCCTTCTCCCGCAAGGGGAGAAGGGCTTGCGTGAACGCCCATGCGTCTGCGCGGGGATGACGGACGCGGAGGCCGGGCTTCACAGCCGCTGGCATGATTCAAGCCAAGCCGATTGGGCTGGGCAATTCCGGGGCGCCATGCTGGAACTTCTTTCGTTCGGTCCCAACGGCTGGGGCGGGCAGCTTCTGACGGGCACCGCGATGACGGTCGCGGTCGCCGTGTCGGCCTTCGCCTTCGGCATCGTCATGGGATCGCTGGGCGCCTCGGCGAAGCTGAGCCACAGCCTGATTCTCAACGCGCTGGCCGATGTCTACACCACGGTGGTGCGCGGCATTCCCGAACTGCTGGTCATCTACCTGCTGTTCTTCGGCGGCAACGGGGTGGTCAGCGCCATCGCCTCGGCCTTCGGCTACGACGGGCGGGTGGAGCTGAACGCCTTCACCATCGGCGTCGTCGCGGTCGGGCTGATCTCCGGCGCCTATTCGACCGAGGTCATCCGGGGCGCCGTGCGCTCGGTGCCCTTCGGCCAGATCGAGGCGGCGCGCGCCTGCGGCATGGGGCGCTGGCTGATCCTGCGCCGGGTGCTGGTGCCGCAGACCATGCGCTTCGCCCTGCCCGGCCTCGGCAACGTCTGGCAGCTCACGCTGAAGGACACGGCGCTGGTGTCGGTGACGGCGCTGGCCGAGTTGATGCGCGCCACCCATCTGGCGGCCGGCGCGACGCGCGAGCCCTTCCTGTTCTACAGCGCGGCGGCGGTGCTGTATCTGGCGCTGACCACCGTCTCGACCATCCTGTTCGACCGCGCCGAGCAGACCGCCAACCGCGGCGTCCGGAGGGCATGAGGCCATGAACTGGCAATTGATGTGGGACAGCCTGCCCCGGATGCTGGGCGGCATGGGGCTGACGCTGCAGCTGATCGGCGGCTCGCTGGCGCTGGGGGCGGTGGTCGCCTTCGCGGTCGCGCTGCTGCGCCTGTCGGGCAACCGGCCGGTGGAGTGGATCGCCGGGGCCTACGTCTTCGTCTTCCGCGGCACGCCGCTGCTGGTGCAGATCTTCCTGATCTACTACGGGCTGGGCCAGTTCGAGTTCGTGCGCGACAGCATCCTGTGGCCTGTCCTGCGCGAGCCGATGTGGTGCGCGATCCTGGCGCTGACGCTGAACACCGGGGCCTACACCAGCGAGGTGCTGCGCGGCGCCATCCTGTCGGTGCCGCAGGGGCAGATCGAGGCGGCGCGGGCCTGCGGCATGTCGCGGGCGCTGGCCTTCCGCCGCATCGTGCTGCCGGTGGCGGTCCGCCAGATGCTGCCGGCCTACGGCAACGAAGTGATCCTGATGGTCAAGGCCAGCTCGCTCGCCAGCACCATCACGCTGATGGAGATCACCGGCATCGCGCGGCGGATGATCGCGCAGACCTTCGCGGTGTTCGAGCTGTTCATCGTGGCGGGCGCGATCTACCTGATCCTGAACTTCGTCGCCTCGCGGCTGATCAAATACGCGGAATGGCGGCTGACGCCCTATCTGCGGGCGCGGGCGTAGAGAAAAGCCCGCCTTAAAGCTTTCAACTCCAAAGGCAACATTCGCGAAAGCCCCTCTCCCCTCGTGGGAGAGGGGTTGGGGTGAGGGGGCGGAAACTTTCCGCCTCCGGCGGAATACCCCTCATCCCAACCCTTCTCCCGCAAGGGGAGAAGGGCTCAATCCCCTCACTGCACGGCGCGGACTTCGACCACTTCGGGGATGTAGTGGCGCAGCATGTTCTCGATGCCGTGCTTGAGCGTCGCGGTCGAGCTGGGACAGCCCGAGCACGCCCCCTTCATCGCCAGATAGACCACGCCCTTCTCGAAGCCCTGGAAGGTGATGTCGCCGCCGTCCTGCGCCACCGAGGGGCGGACGCGGGTGTCCAGCAGCTCCTTGATCTGCTCGACGATCTCGTCGTCGTCCTCGCTGGCCGCAGCGGCGTGGCCGTCGCCGGCGTCGCTCAGCAGGACCGGGCGGTCGGCCGTGAAATGCTCCATGATGACGCCCAGGATCGACGGCTTCAGCAGGAACCAGTCCTTGGCGTCGGTCTTGGTGATCGTCACGAAATCGCCGCCCAGGAACACGCCCGCGATGCCGTCGATCTCGAACAGGCGCTGGGCGAGCGGCGAGCGGACGGCGTCCTCGCGGCTGGTGAAGTCGGCGGCGCCGCGTCCGAGCACGTCTCGCCCCGGCAGGAACTTGAGAGTCGCCGGGTTGGGCGTCTGCTCGGTTTGAATGAACATGGTGCTATCCTCCATCGGCGCCGAACTGGACTGGCGGCGCTTCTGAAATTTGGGCAGAATCCCCGGCCGGATCAAGCACCGGATCGGTCCTGTTACGCCTTTGGGGCTATTTCCGTCGTGACAACGCCACCGAACGACCCGTCCCCGCCCACCCCGGAGCCGCACGACGCCGCGTCGGTCTCCGTCTGGCTTCTGGCCGAGGGACGCCACGCGCCCGACGCCGAGTCGCTGGTGGAGGATTTCTGCCGCCGGCTGAACGCGATGGGCGTGCCGCTGGCGCGTTGCGTGCTGGTGCTGCAACTGCTGCACCCGCAGATCCGCTCGATGGTCTACCGCTGGCGCCGGAACGGCGAGGCGCTGGAGACCATCACCGCTCCCCACGGCTCCGAGCATTCGGACGCCTACCTCTCCAGCCCCTTCGCCGCCCTGATCGAGGAGGGGGCGGTCGGCATGCGCTACCCGCTGGAGCGGATGGCCGCGCCCTGGCCCTACCCGGTGCTGGGCGAGTTGCGCGCCGAGGGCGCCACCGACTACGCCGCGATGGCCGTGCTGTTCGCGGGCGGGCGGCGCAACGCCATCAGCTTCGTCACCGAGCGGGCGGGCGGCTTCTCCACCGAGGATCTGGCGCTGCTCGACGCCCTGCTGCCGGCGCTGGGCGCCGTGCTGGAGACGCTGGCGCTGCGCCGGCTGGCGGCGACGGTGCTGGACACCTATGTCGGGCGCAAGACCGGCGCGCTGATCCTGTCCGGCGACATCCGGCGTGGGACCGGGGCCAACGTCCGCGCCGTGCTGTGGTACTGCGACCTGCGCGGCTTCACCGCGCTGGCCGACCGCCTGCCGCGCGAGGAGCTGATCGCCCTGCTGAACGGCTATTTCGAGTCGATGGGCGACGCGGTGGAGCGCCACGGCGGCGAGATCCTGAAATTCATCGGCGACGCCATGCTGGCGATCTTCCCCTTCGGCGAGGAGGGTGACGAAACCGCCACCGCGCTCCGGGCGCTGGACGCCGCCGCCGACGCGCTGGCGACCATGGCGGTCCAGAACGCGGAGCGCGCCGCCTGGGGCCAGCCGACCCTGCGCTGCGGAATCGCGCTGCACGTCGGCGAGGTCATGTACGGCAACATCGGCTCGACCGAGCGGCTGGACTTCACCGTCATCGGGCCGGCGGTCAATCTGGTCAGCCGGATCGAGGGGTTGTGCGGCCGGCTGGAGCGCACGGTGCTGACCTCCGCCGACTTCGCCACGCTGGTCGCGCCGGGGGGCCGCCACTGGCTGGACTCGATCGGCGACCATCCGGTCAAGGGGCTTTCCGGCACCGTCGCGGTCTACGAGCTGCGTCTGTAGGTAAGGATAGGCTTACGACCCGACCGTCACCGCCGACCCGACCCGCAGGCCGAGCCGGGTGTCGGCGCGGCCCCGGTTGACGGCGATCTCCGCCAGACCGTTCGAATTCCCGTACCACAGCGCCCCGCCCGGCCCGGCGTCCGCGAAGGTCCGGCCGCGCTCAAGCTGTTGATTCCCAACGGATAGGACCGCATCTGGCGGAAGTTGCGACGCCCGCAGGCCGGTCATCGCGTTGCCGTAGACGTCCACGTAGACGATCCGCGCCAGATCGTCCGGCCAGTCCGGACGCGCGATGACCGACACGGGAATCTCCTTACGCACCACGGTCTGCCCGGTCGCCAGCCGCGCCGCGACCGGGGCGAACAGGTCGCGTCCGTGGAAGCTGGCCGACAGCCGTTCCGGCTGCCACTCGATGGTCCAGGCGCGGGCGGCGGCGGCACGGCGGCCGACGATCTCGAACAGGCCGTTGTCCGGGCCGATGAACAGCCGCCCGTCCGCCTCGACGACCAGCGGCCGGCGGTCGGTGCCGACGCCGGGATCGACCACGCAAACGAACACGCTCCCCGCCGGAAAGGCGGGCGCGTAGGCGGCCAGCAGATAGGCGGAAAGTTGTGGATCGAAGGCCGGCGCGTCGGCGAACAGGTCGATCACCGGCACGCCCGGCGCCTGTTGCGCCAGCACCGCCTTGACCTGTCCGGTGTAGGGGCCGGACAGGCCGAAATCCGTGAAGAGGACGATCATGGGCGGGAGTGTAGCGCGGGGCGACCGGGAGGGGGAGGGACGGAAGCGTGGTGCCCCTCCCACAATTCCCCATCCCACGACACGGCCTCCCCCCCACGCGTTACGCAGAGCGCGACAAATCATCTTGTGAATTACCGCTTTGCCGATGTAAAACATTTTCCAACCAACAGTCCGAGTTGGGGGAGGCTCGAACGATCCTCCGGCCCTCGGACCGCAGCCGGGCCTCCCGCGCCTGGAAAACCCAACGGAACCTCAGGAGTGGCCGTGATGCTCCGCATCTCCAAGAAGCTGATGTTCGCCATCGAGGCGGTTCTCGACATCGCCTACAACGCGGGCACCGAGCCGGTGCAGTCCGGAGAGATCACCCGCCGTCAGGGCATTCCCAAGCGTTACCTGGAACAGGTGCTCCAGCAGCTCGTCCGCGACGGCGTGCTGGCCGGCGTGCGCGGTCCGCGCGGCGGCTACCGGCTGGCGCGCGAGCGGCGGCGGATCACGCTGGGTGAGATCGTCAAGGTCGTCCGCTCGATGGAAACCGCGACCGATCCCATCGAGGAACCCGCCGGCTCCATCCTGGGCCACAAGGTGGTGCGCCCGCTGTGGGGCGAGCTTCAGGAAGAGACCATGAAGCAGCTCGACACCGTCACCATCGAGGATTTGTGCATGCGGGCCAGGGCCGCCGGGGTGGAGAGCGAAACGGAAGACCGCATCGACTTTACGATTTGATTCCCCCTGTCGGAGTGGGTAAATTCGCTCCAGGGTGTTGAAATCGTCTGAAAGACAAAGGAAAGAGGTGGAATCATGGCTGCTCCCGAGTTCCGCGGCAAGGTCTACGACAGCATCCTCGACACCATCGGCGCCACGCCGCTGGTGCGTCTGAGCCGTCTGGCGGACGAGGCCGGGGTCAAGGCGCAGATCCTCGGCAAGCTGGAGTTCTTCAACCCGCTCGCCAGCGTCAAGGACCGCATCGGCAACGCCATGATCGAGGCGGCGGAAGCGGCGGGCACCATCGCGCCCGGCCGCACCACCCTGGTCGAGCCGACCTCGGGCAACACCGGCATCGCGCTGGCCTTCGTCGCCGCCGCCAAGGGCTACAAGCTGATCCTGACCATGCCGGAGAGCATGTCGGTCGAGCGCCGCAAGATGCTGAAGCTGCTGGGCGCCGAGTTGGTGCTGACCCCGGCCTCGGAGGGCATGAAGGGCGCGATCCGCAAGGCCGAGGAAATCCTGGCGGCCGACCCGAACGCCTATCTGCTCCAGCAGTTCAAGAACACCGCCAACCCGGCGGTCCACCGCGTCACCACCGCCGAGGAAATCTGGAACGACACCGCCGGTCAGGCCGACATCCTGATCTCGGGTGTCGGCACCGGCGGCACGCTGACCGGCGTCGGTGAGGTGCTCAAGCAGCGCAAGCCCGGCTTCAAGGTCGTCGCGGTGGAGCCGGAGGACAGCCCGGTCCTGTCGGGCGGCATGCCCGGCCCGCACAAGATCCAGGGCATCGGCGCCGGCTTCGTCCCGGACATCCTGCGCAAGGATCTGATCGACGAGGTGATCCGCATCTCCAACCAGCGCGCCTTCGAGACCGCCCGCAAGGTCGCCCGCCTGGAAGGCGTTCCGGTCGGCATCTCGTCGGGCGCGGCGCTCGCCGCCGCGCTGGAGCTGGGCGCCCGCCCGGAGAACGAGGGCAAGCAGATCGTCGTGATCCTGCCGTCCTTCGCCGAGCGCTACCTGTCCACCGCCCTGTTCGAAGGGCTGGAGTAACCGGCACTTCCGGTGGGGCGTCGCGGTCCACGGCGCCCTTCCCGTCGCGAACGCCCGGCCTTGCGCCGGGCGTTTTTGCGTCAGGCCTGGATGCCGTTCACCGGCGCCCGCACCGGCATGACGCAGCGGATGTGGGCGCCGCGCCCGGTGGTCTCGTCCATTTCCAGCCGGCCGCCGTGCAGCTCCACGACGTTGCGGGCGAGCGACAGGCCGAGCGCGGCGGCGCCTTGCGGATCCTTGTCGCCGGGCGCGGCGGCGCCGCTGACCGACAGGGTCACCGTGCCGTTCAGCCGCTCGCCGTAGAGGCGGATGCGGCGGTCGGCCGGCGGGTTGCGGATGGCGCCGACCACCAGCGTGAACAGCGCCTGTTTAAGCCGCTTGCCGTCCCCTTCCATCTCGCCCAGCGCCGACGGCGCCACGACCTCCAGCTTCAGCCCCTCGCGCCGCGCCCATTCGCGGGTCAGCCCGGCGACCGAGTCGAGCAGGTCCGGAACGTCGACCGGTCCGCGCTCCAGCGTCGTCACCCCGGCGCCCAGGCTGGTCAGGTCGACCACGTCGTCGATCAGCTCCAGCAGCCGCTCGCCGGCGTGCAGCGTGCCCTTCACGTATTCCATTTGGCGCGCGTTCAACTCGCCGAAATACTGGTTCGCCAGCACCTCGGCGAAGCCGATGATGCCGTTCAGCGGCGTGCGCAGGTGGTGCGAGACGTTGGCGATGAACTCGCTCTTCAACTGGTCGGCGGCCTCCAACGCGGCGTTGGAGGCGCGCAGCGCGTGCTCCAGCCGGGCGCCGTCGGTGACGTCGAGGTAGCTGTTCAGCACCGCCCCGTCGGGCAGCGGCAGGGTGGAGAACTCCACCACCGAGCCGTCGCTGCGCTCCACCCGGCCCGACCGCACGGTGCGTTCCAGGGTGGCGCCGATCAGCTCCTCCTTCAGCGCGTCCCAGACGCCGTCCGCGCCGTCGGTCTCCGTCCCGGCGGGGGGGGCGCTGACCAGCAGCGGGCGCATGCGCTCGATCACGTCGGCGATGTGGGGTTCGCCCTGGAGATCCTCGTCGGCCAGATCCCAGACGCGGGCGAAGGCCGGGTTGGACAGCTTCAGCCGACCGTCGCCGCCGAAGACGGCGATGCCCTCCGCCAGATTGTCCAGCGTCTCCTGCTGCACGGCGATCAGCGTGTTGTAGGAGGATTCCAGCGCCAGCGTGTTGGTCACGTCCTCCAGGATGGTGATCAGCCCGCCCAGCGGGTGGGGCGCCGCCAGATGGCGCAGGGTGGCGCCGTCGGGGAGGTGCAGAAGCTCCTCCATCGGCTCCACCAGATGGGTGTAGCGGGTCAGCCGCTCGCGCTTGAAGGTCTGGTAGTCGGCGTATTCCGGCAGGCGGCGGCGGGCGCGCAGCTCCTCCAGCAGTTCGGCGTTGGTCGGCTCGTTGCGCAGCCAGGATTCGTCGAGATCCCACAGCCGGGCGTAGGCTTGGTTGAAGAATTTCAGCCGCGTGTCCGCCCCGAAGATGGCGATGGCGGTGCCCAGCCGCTCCAGAACCTCGGCGTGGGCGGCGAGGTGGCGGTTCAGTTCGCCGCGCAGTTCGTCCAGCGGGGTGAGGTCCAGGGCGTAGCCGACCACCAGCGTGCCGACCTCGGCGCCGAAGGGAACCGGGGCCTCGGTCACCTCCAGCAGGCGGCGTTCGGTGCCGATGACGACCGGAACGCGCTCGGACTGGGCGAAGCCGCCGCTGCGCGCCCGTTCGGCCAGCGCGCGGCCGGCGACGCCCGCCGCCAGCTCCTTCTGGCCAGACACCACGGCGGCGGGCTCGGCGTCCACCGCGCGGGCGTAGGCGCGGTTGCACCAGGACAGGCCGAGGTCGCGGTCGCGCAGCCAGACCGGGATCGGCAGGGCATCGGCGGCGGCGCGCAGCTCGGCGAGCCCGGCCTGGGCGGCGTCGCAGGCGGCCTCGCGGTCGCGGGTTTCGGCCTGGGTGGCGGTGACGTCCTCGATCCACACCACGTCGCAGCGCTCGGCGCTGCGGCCGCTGCCGCGCCGTCCGGTCAGGATCAGGCGGCGGCCGTCGCGGGTCCCGGCGTTGCAGCGGAAGGCCTCGCCGACGCGGCGCAGACGGTCGAGCGATTCCGCGAGGCCGGGGGAGTCCAGCGCGCCGACGAACTCGTCGGGGGTGACGATGCCCAGCAGGGCGCGGGCCTCGGCCGACAGGGTGCCGGTCCCCGTCCGGTCCCAGGCGCACCAGGGATGCGGGGCGGCCGCCAGCATGGCCTCCAGCCGGTCGCGGTCGGCCGCCGCGCGCTCCGCTTGGCGCCGGCTTTCCTTGTTCCAGAAAAATCCGCCAAAGCCGGCCACGCTCACCACCCCCGCCAACGCCAGCGATGCCGGCGATCACCCATCGCCGAAAGGGTCAAGACACACCCCCCGCCCAAGCGCAGCCGGAATCGGAGGGGGTGGCTTGGGACACGCATCCACGCGAGGGAGAGTAGTCCAGGCATCCCCGACCGACAAGCAAGCCGCGCATCCGTTGCGGGTTTTCCAAGGCCTACCCCTCCAAAGAGTGGAAGCCGGCGGTCAAGTTGCGTCAAGACGCCGCCTCCACTGCCCGCCTCAGGTCCCCGATGGCGTCTTTGACAGCCTGGAAGGCCGGTTCCAGCGCTTGGGCGTGGTGTTCCGCTTCCGCCGGGCGGCGGGCGACCAGCGCGGTCTCCAGCGCGGCGCAATGGACGGCCAGCGCCCGCGCCCCCGCCGTGCGCGCGGCCCCGGCGGCGGAATGGGCGGCGGCCCGCGCCGTGTCCGCATCGCCGGCCGTCAGCGCCGCCCGCGCCTGCGCCAGCGCGGGCGCGGTGGTCTCCAGGAAGAAATCCATCATGGCGACGGTGTCGGCGTCGAGCGCCCCGAAGGTCAGGCGCAGGTGGTCGAGGTCGAGCACCGGCGCTGGAGCGGGGAAGGACGGATCGGGCGGCGGCATGGCGGAACCTCGGCGGGTGGGCGTGGGGCGGGCCGGTTGCGTCGAGGGTAGCGGCATGGTGGGACGGGCGTCCAGAGCCGGCCGTTCAGGCGACGCCGGTGGATCCGAAGCCGCCGGCCCCGCGCGCGGTCTCGTCGAGATCCGCGACCTCGACCAGTTCGGCCTGGGGGGCCTGGGCGATCACCGCCTGGGCGATGCGGTCGCCGCGCGCGATGGCGAAGGGCTCCTCGCCGAGGTTGACCAGGCAGACGGCGACCGGGCCACGGTAATCGCAATCGACGGTGCCCGGGGTGTTCAACACGGTGACCCCGTTCTTCACCGCGAGGCCGGAGCGCGGGCGGACCTGCATCTCCCAGCCTTCCGGCAGGCCGACGGCGAAGCCGGTCGGCACCAGCGCCCGCTTGCCCGGCGCCAGCACCAGCGTCTCGCCGGCCGGAACGGCGGCGCGCAGGTCGAAGCCGGCGGCCCCGGCGGTGGCGTAGGACGGCAGGGCCAAGTCGTCGTTGCCGGGCAGGCGCAGGAATTTGACGGTGGGCATGGGGAACTCCTGGGGTGGGTGTCTTTGTGGGTGCGATGGCCCCCTCCCTAACCCTCCCCCGCCTGCGCGGGAGAGGGAACTCCGCCGAACGCCGGCAAAGGTCCGGCCCCCTCTCCCGCTGACAAGCGGGGGAGGGATGGGGAGGGGGCACGGGCGCGGACTACACCGTCTGGAAATGCGCGGCGACCGCCTCGGCCAGCCGGGCGGCGACGGCGTCCTTGCCCATGGTCGGCCAGGACTCGACGCCGCTTTCGCGGATGAGGTGGACGGTGTTGTCGGCGCCGCCGAAGGTGGTGGTGCCGAGCGACACGTCGTTGGCGACGATCCAGTCGCAGCCCTTGCGGGCGCGCTTGGCGGTGGCGGTGGCCACCACGTCGCCGGTCTCCGCCGCGAAGCCGACGACCAGCGCCGGGCGGCGTTCGCCGGCCTTGGACAGGGTGGCGAGGATGTCCGGGTTCTCGGCCAGCGCCAGGGCCGGCGGGCCGCCGCCGTCCTTCTTCAGCTTGCGGTCCGACGCCCCGGCGACGCGCCAGTCGGCGACCGCCGCCGCGCAGACCGCCACGTCGGCGGGCAGCGCCGCCTCGCAGGCCGCCAGCATCTCGCGCGCCGTCTCGATGGGCACCACGGCGCAGCCGGGCGGGTCGGGCAGGCGGGTCGGACCGCTGACCAGCGTCACGGCGGCGCCGAGCCGGGCCAGCGCCCCGGCGATGGCGTGGCCCTGTTTTCCCGAGGAGCGGTTGGCGATGTAGCGCACCGGGTCGATCGGCTCGTGGGTCGGGCCGCTGGTGACGAGCGCGCGGCGGCCGGCCAGCGGCTTGTGCGCGGCGTCCGCGAAATGCGCGGCGATGGCGTCGACGATCTCCATGGGCTCGGACATCCGGCCGGGACCGTACTCGTTGCAGGCCATGACGCCCTCGTTGGGACCGACGCGCCGCACGCCGCGCCGCTCCAGGAGAGCCATGTTCGCCTGCGTCGCCGGGTGCTGCCACATCCGCACGTTCATCGCGGGCGCCACCAGCACCGGCTTGTCGGTCGCCAGCAGCACGGTGGCGGCCAGATCGTCGGCCATGCCCGCCGCCATCCGCGCCAGCAGGTCGGCGGTCGCCGGCGCCACGACGACGAGATCCGCCGCGCGGGACAGCTGGATGTGCCCCATCTCCGATTCGTCGGTCAGCGACCACAGATCCTGGTAGACGGTGTGCTCGGTCAGCGCCTGCACCGACAGCGGCGTGACGAAGCGCCCGCCAGCGTTGGTCAGCACCGCGCGCACCGTCACGCCGCGCTCGCGCAGGCGGCGGATCAGGTCCAGGCTCTTGTAGGCCGCGATGCCGCCCGCGATCACGAGCAGCACCCGCTTGCCGGACAGAATGGCGTGATCGGTCATGGCGTGATCGGTCAAGGCCGCCTCCCTCGCGCGCGGTTAGGACAGCGGAAAACCCGCCCGGCTGCTGATAGTCCATCGCGTCGGCCGCGACAAGCGCGGGTTCCGGGGGCACCCTTCGCGCAATTTTGCTTCGCGAAGGGTTTTTGTCTGTTTCAAGACATACTGCTGTTTGTACGGGGTGGGATTCCGGGGCGGATCTGGTAGACATGGGACAGCCACCGCTCCCGCCACCTTCCTCTTGCGTGCCCCACCCAGCATGCCCGTCGGTTCCATCCCCGTTCTTCTCATCGAAGACACCCCCTCGCTGGCCCGCGTCTACGCGGAGTTCCTGAAGAAGGACTCCCACACCGTCATCGCGGTGGAGACCGGCGCCGAAGCGATGGAACAGCTCAAGGACGGCGCGCCCAAGGTGGTGCTGCTCGACCTCCAGCTTCCCGACATGAACGGGATGGAGGTGCTGCGTCGCATCGCCGCCCAGGCGCTGCCCTGCGCGGTCATCGTCATCACCGCCCACGGGTCGGTGAACGCGGCGGTCGAGGCGATGCGCTACGGCGCCTATGATTTCCTGGTCAAGCCCTTCTCCGCCGACCGGCTGGTCATCACCGTGCGCAACGCGGTGGAGCGGCTGCGGCTCGCCCAGATCGTCGACACCTTCGGCAAGGAGCTGGGACGCGGGCGGTATCACGGCTTCATCGGCTCGTCGCTGACGATGCAGGCGGTGTACCGGATCGTCGACAGCGCCGCCTCCTCGCGCGCCACCGTCTTCATCACCGGCGAGTCCGGCACCGGCAAGGAGGTCTGCGCCGAGGCCATCCACCGGCAAAGCCAGCGCGCGGCCAAGCCCTTCGTCGCGATCAACTGCGGCGCGATCCCCAAGGATCTCATGGAGAGCGAGATCTTCGGGCACATGAAGGGCTCCTTCACCGGCGCCGTCGCCGACCGCGAGGGCGCCGCCGCGCGGGCCGACGGCGGCACCCTGTTCCTGGACGAGATCTGCGAGCTGGCACCCGACCTCCAGACCAAGCTGCTGCGCTTCATCCAGACCGGCACCTACACGCCGGTCGGCGGGTCGAAGCTGGAGAAGGTCGACCTGCGCATCGTCTGCGCCACCAACCGCGATCCGCTCCGCGAGGTGGAGGAGGGACGGTTCCGCGAGGATCTCTATTACCGTCTGCACGTCATCCCGATCCACCTGCCGCCCTTGCGCGAGCGCGAGGACGACGTGCTCGACATCGCCCGCCACTACCTCGCGGAGTTCGCGGCGGAGGAGCACAAGGGCTTCACCCAGTTCTCGCCCGAGGCCGAGCAGACGTTGCGCCACTACCATTGGCCGGGCAACGTGCGGCAGTTGCAGAACGTCGTGCGCATCGTCGCGGTGCTGCACGACGGCGACACCGTCCGGCTGGACATGCTGCCGGCGCCGCTGGGCCTGCCGGGCGCCGTTCCGGTGCCGCCGACGGCGGTGGCGGCGCTTCCGTCCCCCGTCCCGGCCGCCCCGGCGCCCCGCCTTCCGGCGCCGCTGACCCCGGAAACCATCAAGCCGCTGTGGGAGGTCGAGAAGGACGCCATCGAGGACGCCATCGCCGCCTGCGACGGCAACATCCCGCGCGCCGCCGCCCTGTTGCAGATCAGCGCCTCGACCATCTACCGCAAGCGTCTGGCCTGGCAAGCGGAAGGCAAGCTCTGACTGGAGTTCGCGGCGCTTCGGCAAAAACGCGCGAAGATCACCGGAAACACCGCCGAATGAACCGCCGTCGCGATCGGGGTATTTCCTAAGACGAAAGCGTCGTCGATCGTCCTATGCCGTGAGATGGAATTGCCCGCAACCGCAGCCTGCGGCTAGCTTCCCCGCACATCGTCTTGGTTCCGCCTGCCCGACGCGTGGTTTGCCGGCGGTCAGCGATCGATCATCCAGGGGAGAAGCCCATGACCAGCGGCACCGTCAAATGGTTCAACACCACCAAGGGCTACGGATTCATCGCCCCGGAGGCGGGGGCGAAGGACATCTTCGTCCACATCACCGCCGTCCAGCGGTCCGGCCTGCACGCCCTGGCGGAAGGCCAGCGGGTCGAGTTCGAGGTGGCGCGCGGCGACAACGGCAAGGATTCGGCGGTCAACATCAGCGTCGTCGAGTGAGGTAAGCGTTCTTTTGCCGGCCCGCCCTCAGCCGAGGCGGCCGGCGGCGCGGTAGGCGGCGATGGCCTCGCCCGCCAAGCGGGGAATGTCGCCGCGCAGCGCCTCCACCTCGGCCGCCGCGCCGTCCCGGCAGGCCATTTCCAGGGCACGGGCGGCGACGCACAGCGCCTGGGCGCCGAAGGTGCCGGCCGTGCTCTTCAGCGTGTGCGCCTCGCGCGTCAGGGCGGCGAGGTCGGCCTGACCGGCGATCCGCGCCACCCGCTCCAGCGTTTCGTCGACGAACTGGCGCAGCACCTCCGCCAGCAGGTCGGCGCCCAGATCCCGCTCCAACTGGGGCAGGACCTCGCGGTCCAGGACGCCGTCCTCCACCACGGCCGCGTCCGGCGCGCTGGACGCGGCCGACACCCCCGCCGGCCCGTCCGCCGGCCGCAGCCAGCGCGCCACCGTGTCGAGCAGCTGGGCGCGGTCGATCGGCTTGGCGACGTGGTCGTTCATCCCGGCCTCCAGGCAGCGGGCGCGGTCGTCGTCGCCGGTGTCGGCGGTCATCGCCACCACCGGCACGAGCCCCGCCGCGCCCGGCAGGCCGCGCAGCAGCCGGGTGGCGGTCAGCCCGTCCATCTCCGGCATCGACACGTCCATCAGGATCAGGTCGAAGCCGCCGGCCTGGGCCGCCATCACCGCCTCCAGCCCGTTGTTCGCCGTCTCGGTGCGGTAGCCGGCCTGGGCCAGCACGGCGGCAACGATCATCTGGTTCAACGGGCTGTCCTCCACCACCAGGACAAGGCGGGACTCGGGCGGCTCGGGGGGCGACTCGGGGGCCGGCTCCGGGGCCACGGGGCGGTCGGGCGAAGACATGGGGCGGGTTTCCCGGAGGACGTGCGAGGACCGCACCACTCTAGGCAGGCCGGGGCAAGGCGGCAATGGCGGCGGGCCATTTCCAGGACCCGTACGGTCGGACGCTTCAAATCGCCGCGTTCCACCGTTATGGTGGCGCCTTTGACGGCGCGTCACCCTCGCTTCAGGCGGTTCGCAGACGATGAGCAGACCCAACACCTACCGTTCCGGTCCCGACGAACGCGGGCATTTCGGCATCTATGGCGGGCGCTTCGTCGCCGAGACGCTGATGCCGCTGATCCTCGACGTGGAAAAGGCCTACCGCGAGGCCCGCGCCGATCCCGCCTTCGAGGGCGAGATGCGCCAGCAGCTCAAGCAGTATGTCGGCCGCCCGAACCCGCTCTATCACGCGGAACGCCTGACGGAGCTGCTCGGCGGCGCCAAGATCTACTTCAAGCGCGAGGAGCTGAACCACACCGGCGCGCACAAGATCAACAACTGCGTCGGCCAGATCCTGCTGGCCCGGCGCATGGGCAAGACCCGCATCATCGCCGAGACCGGCGCCGGCCAGCACGGCGTGGCGACCGCGACCGTCTGCGCGCTCTACAACATGCCCTGCGTCATCTACATGGGCGAGACCGACATCGCCCGGCAGGCGCCCAACGTCTTCCGCATGAAGCTGCTGGGGGCGGAGGTGCGCGCCGTCACCTCGGGCGCGAAGACGCTGAAGGACGCGATGAACGAGGCGCTGCGCGACTGGGTCACCAACGTCGCCGACACCTTCTACATCATCGGCACCGCCGCCGGCCCGCACCCCTACCCCGCCATGGTCCGCGACTTCCAGTCGGTCATCGGCAAGGAGGTCCGCGCGCAGATGCAGGAGCTGGAAGGCCGGCTGCCCGACTCGCTGGTCGCCTGCGTCGGCGGCGGGTCGAACGCCATCGGCCTGTTCCACGACTTCCTCGACGAGCCGACCGTCGGCATGGTCGCGGTCGAGGCCGCCGGACGCGGCATCGAGAAGGGGCCGCTCGACCACGCCGCCTCGATCAACGGCGGGCGCCCCGGCGTGCTGCACGGCAACCGCACCTACCTGTTGCAGGACGAGGACGGCCAGATCCTGGAGGGCCACTCGATCTCCGCCGGGCTCGACTACCCCGGCGTCGGTCCGGAGCACAGCTGGCTGCACGACGTCGGCCGGGTCGAGTATTCCGCCGCCACCGACCAGGAGGCGCTCGACGCCTTCCAGCTCTGCGCCCGCACCGAGGGCATCATCCCGGCGCTGGAATCGGCGCATGGGCTGGCCGAGGTCATCAAGCGCGCGCCGACCCTGCCCAAGGACCACCTGATGGTGCTGTGCCTGTCGGGCCGCGGCGACAAGGACATCTTCTCCGTCGCCCAGCATTTGGGAGTTTCCCTGTGAGTGCCGACCTCATCGCCGATCGCACGGTCGATCCCATCGCCGACGGCCGCATCGCCCGCCGCTTCGCCGCGCTGAAGGCGGAGGGCCGCGCCGGCCTGATCGCCTTCGTCACGGCCGGTGACCCCGACGCCACGACCTGCCAGGCCCTGCTCGACGGGCTGCCGGGGGCGGGCGCCGACCTGATCGAGCTGGGCGTGCCCTTCACCGACCCGATGGCCGACGGCCCGGCGATCCAGGCCTCCTCCCTGCGGGCGCTGGCCGGCGGCATGACGGTGCGCAAGACGCTGGAGCTGGTGCGGACCTTCCGCGCCAAGGACTCCGACACCCCGATCATCCTGATGGGCTATTTCAACCCCATCGACAGCTACGGGGTGGACCGCTTCCTGGCCGACGGCAAGGAGGCCGGGGTGGACGGCCTGATCATCGTCGACCTGCCGCCCGAGGAGGATGACGAGCTGTGCATTCCGGCGCTGAAGGCCGGGGTCAGCTTCGTTCGCCTGACGACGCCGACCACCGACGACCGGCGCCTGCCGGCGGTGCTGACCAACACGTCCGGCTTCATCTACTACGTGTCGAT
Source organism: Azospirillum doebereinerae (assembly GCF_003989665.1). Lineage (GTDB taxonomy): Bacteria > Pseudomonadota > Alphaproteobacteria > Azospirillales > Azospirillaceae > Azospirillum > Azospirillum doebereinerae. Next base: position 55,624 of record NZ_RZIJ01000005.1, read on the forward strand.
CGCCGGCATCACCGGCACCGCCAGCGCCGCCAACACCGCCATCGACGCGGCGGTGGAGCGGCTGAAGCGCCACACCGCCCTGCCGGTCGCGGTCGGCTTCGGCATCCGCACGCCCGAACAGGCGGCCGACGTCGCCCGCGTCGCCGACGCGGCGGTGGTCGGCTCGGCCATCGTGACCCGTCTGGCCGATGGGCTGGACGAAGGCGGCAAGGCGCGGCCCGGCGCGGTCGAGGACGTGCTGGGCTTCGTCCGCACGCTGGCCGAGGGCGTGCGCGGGGCGCGGGCCTAGGCAAACACGCGAACCGTCCGGCCCCAACCGCGCGCCGATTCGGGCCGGACGGTTTACAAGCGCCTCAAAGAGCATTACGACACCCGCAAACACGATCGCTCACGGCGACCCGATCCGACCGAATGCTGGATGCGGCGGGGCTTGCCAACGCGCTTCCGCGCATCGCCGTGCCGTTGAAAGGCGTTCCATGAACTGGCTCACCAACTACGTCCGTCCGAAGATCCGCGCGCTCTACGCCCGCAAGGAAGTCCCCGACAACCTCTGGCACAAATGCCCGAGCTGCGAGGCGATGCTGTTCCACCGCGAGCTGGAAGAGAACCTGCACGTCTGCCAGCACTGCGGCTTCCACATGCGGCTCGACCCGATCAAGCGGCTCGAGTCGATCTTTGACGACGGCGCCTACGAGGGCGTCGAGCTGCCGAAATCGGTCGCCGACCCGCTGAAGTTCCGCGATCAGAAGCGCTACACCGACCGCCTGAAGGAGGCGCAGACCAAGACCGGCCGCACCGACGCCATCGTCGTCGGCGATGGCCGGATCGGCGGGCTGCCGGCCGTGGTCGCCGCCTTCGACTTCGGCTTCATGGGCGGGTCGATGGGCATCGCCGTCGGCGAGGGGCTGCTGACCGCCGCCAAGCTGGCCGTCGCGAAGAACGCGCCGCTGATCGTCGTCCCGGCCTCGGGCGGGGCGCGCATGCAGGAGGGCATCCTGTCCCTGATGCAGATGCCGCGCACCACCATCGCGGTGGAGATGGTCAAGGAGGCCGGGCTTCCCTACATCGTCGTGCTGACCGACCCGACCACCGGCGGCGTCACCGCCTCCTTCGCGATGCTGGGCGACGTCCACATCGCCGAGAAGGGCGCGCAGATCGGCTTCGCCGGCGCCCGCGTGATCGAGAGCACGATCCGCGAGACCCTGCCGGAAGGCTTCCAGCGCTCCGAATACCTGCTGGAGCACGGCATGGTCGACATGGTGGTCCACCGCCGCGACCTGCGCGGCACGCTGACCCGCGTCATCGACCTGCTGACCCAGCCGACTCGGGGCCAGCCCGAGCCCGACGACCTCGACCTGTCCGCCGTCCCGGTGGCCGAGGTGGAGACCGTCGCCCAGCCCGGTCCCGTCTGATCCCCCAAGCCGTCCGACACCCCGAGCCGAAGCGATGGCGCGCATGACCGACCCGACGACCGCCCCCGTCCGTTCCGACCCCGTGCTGGAGCGGTTGAAGGGCCTTCATCCCAAGGTCATCGACCTGTCGCTCGACCGGGTCCACCGGCTGCTGGCGGCGCTCGGCCATCCGGAGCGGCGCCTGCCGCCGGTGGTCCACGTCGCCGGCACCAACGGCAAGGGCTCGACCGTCGCCTTCCTGCGCGCGTTCCTGGAGGCGGCGGGGCACCGGGTGCACGTCTACACCTCGCCGCATCTGGTGCGGTTCCACGAGCGCATCCGGCTGGCCGGGCGGCTGATCGACGACGACCATCTGGCGGCCCTGCTGGAGGAATGCGAGGCCGCCAACGCCGGCGGCCCGATCACCTTCTTCGAGGTGACGACGGTCGCCGCCTTCCTCGCCTTCTCGCGCGTGCCGGCCGACGTCGTGCTGCTGGAGACGGGCTTGGGCGGGCGGCTGGACGCGACCAACGTGATCGACCGCCCGGCGGTCACCGCGATCACCCGCATCTCCTCCGACCACCGCCAGTTCCTCGGCGAGACGCTGACCGAGATCGCCGGCGAGAAGGCCGGCATCTTCAAGCCCGGCGTGCCCGTGGTGATGGCCGAGCAGCCCGCCGCCGAGGCGCTCAACGCGCTGACTTTGCGCGCCGCCGCCATCGGCGCGCCCATCCGGCCCTGGACCGCCACGCCGCAGCCCGGCGGCTTCCGCTTCGAGAGCGCCAAGCGCCGGCTCGACCTGCCGATGCCGGGATTGGCCGGCGCGCACCAGATCGGCAACGCCGGGCTGGCGCTGGCCTGCCTCGACCATCTGCCCCTGGCGGTGGACGAGGCGGCGATCCGCCGGGGGCTGACCTCGGTCGAATGGCCGGCGCGGCTGCAACGGCTGACGCGCGGGCCGCTGGCCGACGGCCTGCCCCCCGATTGGGAGCTGTGGCTGGACGGCGGGCACAACGATTCGGCGGGCGAGGTTCTGGCCCGGCAGGCGGTGGACTGGTCCGCCGCCGACGCCGACAGGGATGGCGAGCGTCCGCTGCTGCTGATCTACGGCATGCTGGCCAGCAAGGACCCTTACGAGTTCCTGGCCCCGCTGGCGCCCTTCGCCCACGCCCTGCGCAGCGTGGCGATTCCCGGCGAGGAAGCCTCCCTGACCGCCGAGGAATCGGCCGAGGCCGGGCGCACCTGCGGCATCCAGGACAGCGCCGCCACGCCAAGCGTGGCCGCCGCGCTGGCCGGGTTGACGCAAGTGCGGACGGGACCGGCCCGCGTGCTGATCTGCGGGTCGCTCTACCTCGCCGGTTCGGTGCTGGCGGAGAACGGTTGAGCGTTCCATCGACGGACGCTTGCCCCCGCCCCATCCAGTTCCATCGACCGATCGCCGCTTACTGCCGCGCCATCCCCGGTAGCTCCGCGAGCAGCGCCGCGCGCGCCGCCATGCCGCTCGGGGTGTCCGATGGGCGGTCGCCGATCTCCAGCCGGGCGAAGACGACGCGACCGCCGCTCCGCTCGGCCCAGCCCACGAACCAGCCCTGCGGGCGGCTGCGGTCGGGGGTGCCGTCGGCGTTGCGCCGCCAGCCGCTGCCGGTCTTGCCCCATACGGTCCAGCCATCCTCGGCGGAGAATTGCGGGAGGATCGCGGCGGTCATCTCCTGCGACCGCGCCGACACCGGAAGCTTGCGGTCGAGCATCCGCCGCAGGAACGCCACCTGCTCGTCCGGCGAGATCGCCAGCGACGACATCAGCCAGGACCGGGTCAGCCCGTCCTTCTTGCCGGGGTTGCCGGACAGGTCGCGGTTGCCGTAGCCGAGCCGGTTCACGTAATCCTGGAACCGCGCCATGCCGAGCCGCCGCGTCAGTTCCTGCGAGTACCAGACGATGGAATCGCGTTCCCAGATGGTCGGGTCGGTCGCCTGCCGCTCGCGCTCGCTGAGGGTCTGGTCGCGCGGGTGGTCCCACACCGGTTCGTGCGCGCCGGTCAGGATGCCGGCGTCGAAGCCCATCAGGGCCAGTGGGATCTTGAAGGTCGAGACGGGGGTGACGCGGTCGGCGCAGGGACCGTCGCGGAACAGCACCGCGCCCGTCGCCGCGTCGAGCACGACCGAGCAGACGATCCGCCCATCCGGCTGCTTGCCCGCCTGCTTGTCCGCCTGTTTAGCCGGGGTGGCCGCCAGCGCGCCGAAAGGGCCGCCCAGCGCGGCCGCGCCCAGCCCGATGCAAATTCCTTTTGTGAAGACCCGCCGATCGATCGCCATGCCGTTCCTCCTCGTTTGTGGCTGGCGGCAGGAATACGGCGCTGGAAGACGCCTCACAAACGATGATACATCGGGCGAGTCCCTAGAAAAATTTGGGCATGAGGAGCCGTTCCCCGAGATGGTCCGCACGCATCTGCCGCTGAACGCGCTGCGCGCCTTCGAGGCGTCGGCCCGCCACCAGAGCTTCACCAAGGCGGCCATCGAGCTGTGCGTGACCCAGGCGGCGGTCAGCCATCAGGTGAAGACGCTGGAGCAACGGCTGGGCGCGGTGCTGTTCCGCCGCCTGCCTCGCGGCCTCGCCCTGACCGACGAGGGGCTGGCGCTGCTGCCGGTGCTGCGCGAGTCCTTCGACCGCATCGGCGAGCTGCTCGACCGCTTCGAGACCGGCCATGTGCGCGAGGTGCTGACGGTGGGCGTGGTCGGGACCTTCGCGGTCGGCTGGCTGCTGCCCCGCCTGCGCGGCTTCACCGGGACGCACCCCTTCATCGATCTGCGGCTGATGACCAACAACAACCGCGTCGACCTCGCCGCCGAGGGGCTGGACTGCGCGATCCGCTTCGGCGACGGGGCGTGGCATGGGATGGACGCCGACCCGCTGTTCGACGCCCCGCTGTCGCCGCTCTGCGCGCCGGAGATCGCCGCGCGGCTGTCCGAACCGGCCGACCTGCTGCGCGAAACGTTGCTGCGCTCCTACCGCTCCGACGAATGGCCGCGCTGGTTCGAGGCCGCCGGGTTGCCGGCGCCGCCGATCAAGGGGATCGTCTTCGATTCGTCCTGGATGATGGTGGAGACGGCGGTCCAGGGCGACGGCGTCGCGCTGGCGCCGCCCCTGATGTTCGCCCGCCATCTGGAGGCCGGCCGCATCCGCCGGCCCTTCGCCGCCGAGGTGCGGCTGGGCGGCTACTGGCTGACCTGGCTGAAATCCAGGCCGCTCACCGGCGCTATGCGCGCCTTCCGCACGTGGCTCCGCGTGGAAGGCGAGCGACCGCTCAGCGGTACTCCTTGAAGCGCTCCGTCGCCTGGACCAGGGCGGCGCGGATGCCCGGCTCCATCGCCGAATGGCCGGCATCGGGAACGATGCGGTAATCGGCCTCCGGCCACGCCCGGTGCAGCTCGTCGGCCGAGACCGGCGGGCACACCACGTCGTAGCGCCCCTGCACGATGGCGCCCGGCAGGTGGCGGATGCGGTGGACGTCGCGCAGCAGCTTGTCCTCCGGCTCGAAGCGGTTGGAGCGGAAGTAATGCGCCTCGATCCGCGCCAGCCCCAGCGCGTGGGTGTCCTCGCCGCTGGCCGCGATCAGCTCGGGCGAGGGCAGCAGGGACGAGCAGCTTCCCTCGTAGACGCTCCACACCCGCGCCGCCGCCATGCGGACGAAGCGGTCGGGCGAGTCGAGCCGCTTCCAATAGGCTTCCAGCAGATCGCCGCGCTCGTCCTCCGGGATGTGGGCGGCGAAGGCGCTCCATGCCTCGGGGAACAGCACGCGCATCGAATAGAGGAACCAGTCGATCTCGCTCTTCCGCATCAGGAAGATGCCGCGCAGGATCAGCCCCAGGCAGCGCTCCGGGTGGGTCTGGGCGTAGGCCAGCGCCAGGGTCGAGCCCCAGGAACCGCCGAACAGGTGCCAGCGCTCGATCCCCAGATGGCGGCGCAGGGTCTCGATGTCCTCGACCAGCCGTTCGGTGGTGTTCTCGCGCGTTTCGCCCAGCGGGGTGGAGCGGCCGGCGCCGCGCTGGTCCATCACGACGATGCGGTAATGGGCGGGATCGAAGAAGCGGCGGTGCGTCGGCGAGGCGCCGGCCCCAGGCCCCCCGTGCAGGAACATCACCGGCACCCCGCGCGGGTTGCCCGCCTGCTCCCAATAGACCGTGTGGATCCCGTCCACGGCGATGGTGCCGCTCTGGTAGGGATCGATGGGCGGATAGAATTCGCTGCGGGGCATGGCCGTCGGTCCTGTGGTGCGGTGGCGAAGTGTAAGGGAGCGGTGCCACGTTGCGCCAGAGTGGAAAGACCCCATTCAACGACGTTCAGTTGCTCTTTCGCCCCGCCATGTGCCCGAGATAGGCGACGACCCGTCCGAGGTCGGCGTCGCTCAGCATCGTCGCGTCGAAGCCGGGCATCCGCTGCTCCGGCCAGGAGCGCACCGCGCGCGGGTCGCGGATCAGCCGCTCCAGCCCGGCGGGGGTGAGGTATTCGGTCGGATTCATCGGCCGGTTCAGGTCCGGCCCGACCTCGGCGCTGCCGGCGCCGTTCAGCCGGTGGCAGGCCAGGCATTGGGCGACGAACACCGCCTGACCGGCCCGGACCGGCGAGTCGGCGGGCAAAGCGGCGTCCACCGCCAGCTGCGGCCAGCGCTTCAGCGGGTCGTCGGCGCTGACGAGGCGGGCGAGCTGGTAGGGCCATTGCTCGCTGGTCACCCCCGAGGCCTCCGGCCGCACCCAGACGAGGTAGAAGGGACCGGCCGAGACCGCCTTGCCGGGCAGCGGCGGCCAGGGCCGGTCGGCCGGCTCCACCGCCAGGAAGGCGACCGACCCGTCCTCGCCGGTGCGCAGGCACAGCTCCGGCGGCAGGGTCGCGGCGAATCCGTCGGAGGCGACGCCCTCCAGCACCGCGTCGGGCGGGAAGGCGTCGCGGCCGATCAGGCTCGCCAGCGGAACGGCGCGGTAGCGCATCGGGCCGCCGTAGGACATGTCGGCCGGGATGTCCACCGTCACCGCGTCCGGCCGGGCCAGCAGCGCGTCGCGGTCGAAGCGCCGCTCGACGCCGCCGATGGAGACGGTCAGCTCCGGCCCGCCGGCCCAGGCCGGAACGGCGACGATCAGGCAGAAGAGGGTCAACAGGCGCGCGATCATTCGGACTCGTCCTCGTCGTCTGGGCCGGCTTCCGGGGCCGGAGGGTCGGAACGCGGCGTCGGGTCGGCGGTGCCGGGAGACGGCCCGTCCTCCAGCCGCTCGATCTGTTCGGGGTGGGTGATGGCGATCATGGGGCCGCTGCGCAGGCCGATCCAGCCCCGCACGCGGATGCGCCGCCCCTCGTAGGACAGCGGGTCGATGCCGGCCTTGCCGAAGTCGCGCATCACCGCGCGCGGGATGTGGATCGTCGTGTCGGTGCGCCAGTCCTCGCCGAAATCCAGATAGGCCTCGCCGCCCGCCTTGGAGACGTGCAGCACCCGCCCCTCGACGATCTGGAAGCTGTCACGGTCGCGGGCCAGCGTGGCCGGGTCGGTGCCGCGCACGGCGTAGATTCGGGTCCGCCACAGCCCCCGGTTCCGCGCCCGCGCCGTCTCCTCGGCCGCCAGCATCTCGCGCGCGAAGCCCCGCGCGTCGGGCCGGGTGTGGACGCGGGCGTGGCCGCGCGCCAGCATCTCCCCCTGGAGCCAAACCCCGTCCTCGCGCATCAGCTGCGCCATCGGGCGCCCGTGCCGGTCCGGTATGGCCTCCCCACCGGCGTTGGGGCGCGGCATCACCACGCGGCCGAGCGCCAGTTCCGACAGGGCCGCCGTCGCCGCCTCGGCCAGCGGCCAGCGCCGGCCGTCGCCGGGGTCGGCGCTGCGCGGCGGCTTGGCGGCCTCGATTCCGGCCAGCCGGACGCGCCGACCGTCCTCCAGTTCCAGCGTGTCGCCATCGGGCACCGCGACCACGCGCCAGCGCTCCGCCGGGGCGGCGGCGGACAGGAGCAGGCCGAACAGCGGCAGGCACAGGAAACGGAACGGGACGGGCATGGCGGGTGGGCAAAGCCTTGGAACAACCGCCGTCCGGCGGGGTTCTGACCGGTATGCCGAGCTTCACACGCAACCGCAACCCTGGCCGCACCCCCGGCCGTTCCCTCCGCCGCTCCGCCGCCGCCGCGCTCGCCGCGCTGTGGCTGGCGGCGGCGCCCGTCGCGCCCGCCCAGGCCGGGCTGTTCGACGGCGACGAGCAGGCCATCGGCGCCCAGGAGCACCCCAAGATCCTGTCGCAGTTCGGCGGGGCGGTGAAGGACGCGCGGGTGCAGGGCTACGTCGATCGGCTCGGCCGCAAGCTGGCCGCCACCACCGAGCGGGCGCGCGATCCCTGGACCTTCACCGTGCTGGACAGCGAGGTGGTCAACGCCTTCGCCCTGCCCGGCGGCTACGTCTACGTCACGCGCGGGCTGCTGGCGCTCGCCAAGGACGAGGCGGAGGTGGCCGGGGTGCTGGCCCACGAGATCGGCCACGTCACCGCCCGCCATTCCTCCCGCCGCCAGACCCGGCAGACCATCACCGACCTGCTGGCCGCCGGGGTCGGGCTGGTGCTGGGCGACGAGACGCTGGGGCAGTTGGCCGGCCTTGGCGGCACCGCGCTGACCGCCGGTTATTCGCGCGAGCAGGAGCTGGAGGCCGACCAGTTGGGGGTCACCACGCTGGAGCGCGCCGGCTACGACCCCTTCGCCATGGCGACCTTTCTGGAGACCCTGCGCCGCGACACCCAGTATGACGGGCTGCGCGCCGGCAAGCGGGGCGACGACGGCTTCGACTTCTTCGCCAGCCACCCGCAGACGGAGGACCGCGTGCGCCGCGCCGCCGATCTGGCCCGCGCCCGTCCCCCCGGCGCCCGGCCGCGCGACCCCTACCTCGCCGCCGTGGACGGCATGATCTACGGCGACAGCCCGGAGAACGGCTTCGTCCGTGGCCGGAACTTCGCCCATCCGGGGCTCGGCATCGCCTTTTCGGTTCCGGATGGGTACAGCCTGCTGAACGGGGCCGATCAGGTGATCGCCAAGGGCCGCGACGGCACCGCGCTGTCCTTCGACGGCGCGCCCGCGTCCGGGGTGCGCGACCCCGCCGATTACCTGACACGGGTCTGGGCCAAGGGCGCGACCCTGCGGGATGCCCAGACCACCACCATCGGCGGCCTGCCCGCCGCGACCGCCGTGACCCGGGGCGAGATCGACGGATCCACCGCCGACATCCGGCTGGTCGCCATTCGTTTCGACAACGACACGATCTACCGCTTCACCTTCCTGGCGCCGACCGGCTCGCTGGCCCGCGCCGACCGCGCGTTCCAGGCGACGGCCAACAGCTTCCACCGGTTGACCCGCCAGGAGGCCGCGCAGCTCCAGCCGCGCCGCATCCGCGTCGTCGCCGTCCAGCCCGGCGACAGCGTGGAAGGCTTCGTCCGCCGCATGCCACAGGAACCCTACGGCGAGGAGTTGTTCCGGATCATCAACGACCTGCCGCCGGGCACGCCGCTGGCGCCCGGCCAGAAGGTCAAGGTGATCGAAGGCGACTGACCGCCTCCCCGGATCGTCCCCGCGCGGACTTCGCTTTTTCAGGCGCGGAACGGTTGCTCCCGCCGTCGCGCGTGGTACCCTGCCGGCCATCATGCTCGACACCCCCTCAGCGCCCCCGCCGGTCCGCGCACGGGCGGCGGCCCGGAAACGCTTGCGGCTGCCGATCGCGGCGGTGCTGGTCGCCGGCTTCGGGTCGCTGATGCTGCTGGCGGTGGCCAGCGTCCTGGTGCTGGGGCTGGTCAGCGCCGGGACCAACACCTTCGCCCTGCTGAACGACAAGGCCGATCTGGCGCTGGCCAGCGTCGAGATCCGCGTCCGCCACCAATTGGATCCCGCCCGCGACATGGCCCGCTTCGTCGCCGGGCTGATCGAGCGCGCCGACCTCGACCCCACCGATCCGGCGATGCTGGCGGTCACGCTGCGCGGCGCGCTGGCGGCGGCGCCCGACGTGACCGGAGTCGCGTTCATCCGCCCCGACCTGACCGGGGTGCGGGCCGCGCGGCTGAACGGCGGGCTCCAGGCCGGCGCCTTCGACCTCCAGGGCGAGGGCGACATCCCGCCCGAGCTGCTCGACGGCCCCAACCGCAGCGCCGCCGTCTGGATCGACCCGCGCTGGTCCAAGGAGGCGTCGAACAGCTTCATCTCGCTCTACCAGCCGGTGCGGCGCGACGGGCGCTATCTGGGGCAGGTCGTGGTCGGCGTGTCGCTGGGCGACCTGTCGCGCTTCCTGTCGCTGCTCTACGTCGAGCAGGGGCTGAACGCCTTCGTGCTCTACGACCGCACCCATGTGCTGGCCCACCCGGCTCTGGTCGGCCGCAGCTTCGACTTCTCCAACAAGCCGGACGGCCCGCCGCTGCCGCGCGTCGATCAGGTGGACGACCCGGCGCTGGCCGCGCTGTGGACCGCCGGCACGCCGGTGCAGTCCCTCAAGAAGCGCGTCGAGGGCAAGGCCGTCAGCGTCATGGGCGACGACTACCTGTTCCTGATGCGCAGCATGGCCGGCTACGGCCAGCAGGACTGGATCATCGGCATCGGCTTCCGCGACGGGGAGGTCAACGGCGAGATCCGCCGGCTCTACAAGACCGGGCTGGTCGGGCTGGCGATCCTGCTGGTCTCGGTCGCGGTGGCGCTCTACGTCGGGCGCAAGATCAGCCGGCAGGTCGCGCGGCTGGCCGAGGCCGCCGACCGCGTCCGCGCCTTCGAGTTCCGCGACATCGCCGACCTACCCGATTCGCGCCTGCGCGAGATGGCGCGCGCGGCCAGCGCCTTCAACGCCATGGTCGCCGGCCTGCGCTGGTTCGAGACCTATGTGCCCAAGGCGCTGGTGCTGCGGCTGATGCGCCAGCGCGAGGGGCTGCCCGGCGATGGCGGCGATGGTGGGGGCAGCGGCGGGCTGGCCTCGGTGCAGCGCGAGGTGACGGTGATGTTCACCGACATCCGCGGCTTCTCCCGCATGGCCGAGCACAGGAGCGCCGCCGACACCGCCGCTTTGCTGAACGAGCATTTCACCCTGCTCGCCGCCTGCATCGAGGCGGAGGGCGGCACGGTGGACAAGTTCATCGGCGATTCGCTGATGGCCTTCTGGGGCGCGCCCGAGGCGCAGCAGGACCACGCGGCCCGCGCGCTGCGCGCCGCCCACGCCATCCACCACGCGGTGTGCGCCGACAACCGCCGCCGCGTCGCCGCCGGACAGCCGCCGATCCATGTGCGGATCGGCCTGCACAGCGGCACGGTGGTGGTCGGCAACATCGGGTCGGCCAGCCGGATCAACTACACCATCGTCGGCGACACGGTGAACGTCGCCGCGCGCATCGAGGAGCTGTCGGCCGCGCTGCAGGGCGACGCCGAGGTGATCGTCCTGACCAGCGGTGTCACCGCCGCCAAGGGCGGCAACGCGGCGCCGCTCGTCCGCCAGGGCGGCCGGTCCCTGCGCGGGCGCACCGGCACCACCGAGCTGTGGCGCATGGTCGTCCCGGCCGTGGTGGTGGAAGCGCTGAAGGAGAGTGGAGAGCCGGCGTCCAGCCCCGCGCCGCGCCCCGGAACCGGGGTGCAGGCGGAGTCGGAAGCGGATTCATCGGCTGTGTAAGGACCCTGTGGGAATGGCCGGGCGGCTTACGCCTCGACCAGCAGGTCGTCGAAATCCTCGACCCGCTTCAACATCGATTGACGCAACTTCTGAAGCGCGCGGTGCTCCAACTGGCGCACCCGCTCCTTGCTGACGCCCAGTTCGCGGCCCAGCTCCTCCAGGGTGGCGCCCTCCTCGCGGAGGCGGCGTTCCCGGATGATGGTGCGCTCGCGCGGCGACAGCTCGCCCAAGGCCTCGGCCAGCCATTGCGACCGGGTGTCGGCGTCGCGCATGCCGATGACGACGTCCTCGGGGGACGGGCGCTGGTCGGCCAGGAAATCCTGCCAATCGTCGTCCGACCCGTCGGCGACGGGGGTGTTCAGCGACTGGTCGGAGCCGGACAGCCGCATCTCCATCGCCTCGACCTCGGTCACGTCGACCTTGAGTTCGCCCGCGATCCACTCGCGGCCCTCGCGGGTCAGGCGGTTGCCGCTGCCGTTCTGCGAAGCCGCGTCGATCTTGGCGCGCAGGCGGCGCAGGTTGAAGAACAGCGATTTCTGCGCGGCGGTGGTGCCGGTCCGCACGATGGACCAGTTGCGCAGGATGTAGTCCTGCATGGCCGAGCGGATCCACCACGCCGCGTAGGTGGAGAAGCGCACCTCGCGGTCCGCCTCGAAGCGGGCGGCGGCCTGCATCAGGCCGACGTTGCCCTCCTGGACCAGATCGCCCATCGGCAGGCCGTAATTGCGGAAGCGCGACGCGGTGGCGATGACCAGCCGGGTGTAGGCCCGGACCAGCTCGTGCAGGGCGCGTTCGTCGCCCGCTTCCCGCCATTTGCGGGCGAGATCGAATTCGTGATCGCGCGACAGCAGAGGTTCGCGCATGGACGCCTTGATGAAGCTCAGATTCGCACGCTGAGTCTCCGGATCGTCGATGTAAGCCATCCGTCCCTTCCTTCCCGTCTGGGCGGCATCATGTTCCTTGGATCGTTTTCCATCGGGTCTTCGCCGGCTGCCGCCCGCCCCCAAAGATCGGTGTTCGGGGAAGACAACAGGCATCGCCGCGCCCTGTTGCGTAGAGATACGCAAATCAGAGTCGATCGGATCACAGGAAAGGACGGGAATCAGGGCGGAGGTGGTGAAAACACCATTCGGTCCGCTTGAGGTCAGAATATGGATCAGACTTGGAAAAGATCCAGAAGCTCCCCGGAAGAATCAAGACGGGCGCAGACGAGGTGCCCCCCAAAGCCGCAGCCGCCGTCCAGCGTCAGTCCGACCGGCCCGGACGCCACGCCCTGGCGGGCCGGGTCGAACCCGCGCACCAGCCGCCGGAAGACCCCGTAGGGCTCGGCCAGCCGCGCGAAGCCGCTACCGCCCCACCAGAAGGCGTCGCCCTGCTGGCCCAGCGGCCGGGCCGGGTCGATGCCGGCGCTGACCAGCAGAAGCCCGCCTTCCCGGGTTTCCACGTCGGCGTCGCCGGTGTAGGCGGCGCGGCGCAGCGCGTTGAACAGCGCCTCGTGCCCCGGCCGCGCCAGCACCGCCTGCCGCAGCTCCCGCGTCCAGCGCCCCAGCATCATGGTGCCGCCGCGCGCCGCCGCCATGCCGGACTCGGGCAATCCGCCATAGGCGGCCAGCGTCGCGCCGACGCCTTGGCGCAGCATCCAGTCGAGAACCTGCCGGGGATCGGGGGCGAAATGGAGTTGCAGCAGTTTCTGCCACATCTCCTCCTGCGCGCCGCGCAGATAGACGATGTCGGTGGCCAGCATGCCGCGCAGGCTGAGCAGGGCGCGGCGGAAGTCGAGCAGGCGGTCGATGGTGTCCGCCACCCGGTCGCCATGGCCGATCATGTTGCCGAGATAGACCAGCCGGTCGCCGGGCCGGAAGCCTTGGGCGATGGCGCGGTGCATGGCGTCGAGATGGTCGGGCTGGGCGTGGATCGCCCCGACGGCCCAGACATGGCGAGGCCGTCCCAGGACGGCGAAGCGGCTGTCGGCGGTCTTTTGCTGGTCAGCCACGCGAGAACGCACGCCTACACTCCGGTCCGAGGTCGGGGCCGGAGTGTAGGCGTGTCACGCAAGGGAAACAAAGCTGAAAACCGGATCGCTGGCGGATCGGGGGCGCGGCCAAAGGATGCGGCCGCGCTTTCTCCAGGATAAACCCAGGAGGACCGGATCAGGCGGCCTTGGACAGGACCGATTCCAGACGCTCGGTCGCCTTGGTCTCGTCGATCTTCTCGACGGCGGCGAGTTCGCGGGCCAGACGCTCCAGCGCGGCCTGGTAGATCTGACGCTCGCTGTAGGACTGGTCGGACTGGTCGGCGCCGCGGTACAGGTCGCGCACCACCTCGGCGATCGACACCGGGTCGCCCGAATTGATCTTGGCCTCGTATTCCTGGGCGCGGCGGCTCCACATGGTGCGGCGCACGCGCGAACGGCCCTGCAACGTCTCCAGCGCGACCTTGATCCGGTCCTTGGTGGACAGGCGGCGCAGGCCGGAGTTCTTGGCCTTGCCGACCGGAACCTTGAGAGTCATGCGCTCTTTTTCGAACGTGATCGCGTAGAGCTGAACCTCAAGGCCAGCAATGCTGTGGGTTTCGATCCCTTCGACCCGACCGACGCCATGAGCCGGGTAAACGACGAAGTCGCCGGCTTCGAAGTCAAGCTTGTTCGACATGTGGGTTGGCTCTCACTTCTCGCGATCACGCCATTTTGCCGTCCCGGTGGAAGGGACGAAAAAAGACCCTCAGACGACCATGGCGCCGTGGGATGGAGGTCCACGACGATCACGACAGTCACGAGTCCTTGCAGCGATGGGAGTACCGGCAATGGCGCGAAGGCCGGCTCCGGGCGCCGAGTATACCGATATTACGGTCGAGTTACAAAGGGAACGCGCGGCGGGGCGGACGGTTTTATCCGCCGCCCGGCCATGGCCGACCCGTCCATTTTGCATGGCAACAAATTCAGGCCAAGCTCTCGGAAACGCCGCGACTCCGAGTCCGCTTCACCGGGGCCGGGTCACTTGCCCGGCTTGGGGGAGAAGTATTTCTCCATCTTGCCCGGCATGCCCTTGAAGCTGTCGGCGTCGGGCATGGCGTCCTTCTTGCGCGTCAGGTTGGGCCATTGGCCGGCGTAATCCCGGTTCATCTCCAGCCACTTGGCCGCGCGGTCGTCGGTGTCGGGGAAGATCGCCTCGGCCGGGCATTCGGGCTCGCACACGCCGCAGTCGATGCATTCGTCCGGGTGGATGACCAGCATGTTCTCACCCTCGTAGAAGCAATCCACGGGGCAGACCTCGACGCAGTCGGTGTACTTGCACTTGATGCATTCGTCGGTGACGACGTAGGGCATGATTCTCTTCTCCGCTGTTCCGGCCGGTCCTTCGCTCTCCGGACGCGTGCCTCGCGCCGGATGGCCGCACCCGAGCCGGATTGCCAACCCGCGCCTGCCTAGCACGCCGTCTTCAAGCCGTTCAACCCCGTGCGTTCTGTGGGCGCTTGCGTCGCGGGGAACTCCGCCTCGCCATCCCGTGAGACGGCGGCCAGGAAGGCCCGCAGGCTGGCGGTCTCGACGGAGTCGGTCCGCCGCACGAACAGGGTCGGCATGCGCCCGAGCGATCCCGGCAGGGCGCTCCACGACAGCCGGCCGCGCCACGGCTCCCGCTCCACCACCGAACGCGGCATGACGGTGACGCCCATGCCGGCCCCCACGCACCCCAATATGGCGTCGAGCGCGCCGAATTCCATCACCCGGAACGGCACGCGCCCGGCCTCGCGCATCGCCGCCTCCGCCCGGCCGCGGTAGGCGCAGGTCCGCGCGAAGCCCAGCAGCGTGCGCCGCGCCCCGTCGCCGGTCGCACCGCCCGCCGCTTCGACCAGCACCAGTTCCTCGTCGAAGACGGGGATCCCGGACAGGTCGGGGTGGTCGACCGCGCCGCCGACGAAGGCGCCGTCGAGGCGTCCGGCCAGCAGATCGGTCAGCAGGGTCTCGGTCGGGCCGGGGGCGACGGTCAGTTCCACGTCGGGGTGGTCGGCGTGGAAACGCGCCAGGATCGGCGGCAGCCGCACCGCCGCCGTCGATTCCATGGTGCCGATGGTCAGCCGCCCGCCGCGCCCGGCGGCGTCCGTCACCGCGTCGCGCGCCTGGGCCACCAGCCGCAGCACGCGGTCGGCGTAGTCGGCCAGCACCCGCCCGGCCGGGGTCGGCACCATGCCCCGGCTCATCCGGCGGAACAGGTCGACGCCCAGATCCTCCTCCAGCCGCTTGACCCGCGCCGTTACGTTGGACTGGACGCAGTGCAGCGTCTCCGCGGCGCGGCTGACGCTGCCGGTGTCGGCCACCGCCTTGACCACGCGCAATCCCGCCAGATCCATAGAGTCCATCCCCTCTGTCCGCCCGCGCGCCGCGCATGGCACCCATCACTGGAAGTGGAGCTTAGCATCAGGACAATTCATTGGAAATGACCGCTCCATCCCGGCCATGATGGTTGGCAAAACAAACGGGAATTCTTCGCGAGAGGCGTGACGACCATGTTTCGCGTGCTGATCGGCGGCGTCATCGCGCTCGCCATCGCCATGGGGGTGGCGCGCTTCGCCTTCACCCCGATCCTGCCGGCGATGCAGGCCGCGACCGGGCTGGGCACCGACGGGGCGGGCTTCCTCGCCTCGCTGAACTACCTGGGCTATTTCATCGGCGCGCTGGGGGCCGGGCTGGTGCCGCACGGGGTTGTACGGACCACCGTCTTCCGGGTCTGCCTGCTCTTCAGCGTCGCCACCACGGCGGCGATGGGCCTCGATTTCGGCAACGCCGCAGAGGCCATGCCGGCCTGGAGCGTGCTGCGCTTCGTCTCGGGCGTGGCGAGCGCCGGGATCTTCATCCTCGGCATCGCCATGGCGCTCGACACGCTGGCCCGCGCCCAGGGCGAGCGCTGGGCGGGCTGGCTCTACACCGGGGTCGGGACCGGCATCGCTTCCTCCGGGTTGTTCGTGGCGCTGGCCGGCGGACGGCTGGGCTGGGACGGCGACTGGCTGGCGCTGGGGGCGATCTGCGCGGTGCTGGGGGTGCTGCCCGCCCTCTGGGTCACCGACCCGCCGCCCGTCGCCCGTCCGACCGCCCACACGGCCGGCGCCGCGCCGCCCGCCAAGGCCGCCGCCCTGTCGGCGCCGCTGCTGCTGCTGACCGCCGCCTATTTCCTGGAGGGCGGCGGCTACATCGTGTCGGGCACCTTCCTGGTGTCGATCCTGAAGACCAACCCGGACACGGCGGCGCTGGGCGAGGCCGCCTGGATGGTCGTCGGGCTGGGCGCCATGGGGGCCGGCGTGTTCTGGGCGGCGGTCGCTAGGCGGATCGGGTCGTGGGGCGCGCTGATCCTCGCCCACGCCGCGCAGACAGTCTCCATCCTGCTGCCGATGACCGGGTCGCCGACGGCGGCGGTGGTCTCGGCGCTGCTGTTCGGGGCGACCTTCGTCGGCATCGTCGCGCAGTCCTTCGCGCTGGGCCGCGCCCTGTCGGGGGGAGCCTCGGCGCGGGTCGTCGGCACGCTGACCGCCGTCTACGGGCTGGGCCAGATCATCGGACCGCTGCCCGCCGGGATGGTGGTGTCGCGGACCGGCAGCTTCGATTCCGCCCTGATCGGCGCCGCCGCCGCCGTGGTCGCGGGCGGCGTTCTGCTGGCGGTCGGCGCCTGGATCGCCGGTCGGCAAACGGAGAGCCGAGCCTCCCTGCCGGCGGCGCCGGTCCCGTAAGACGCGCTTTCCAGTCCGGACGCTTCCGCGCCGTCCGGGAACATTCGCCGGGGACGGAGGTTGTGCCTGCGGTGGGGCAGCGCGCAGGGAGGGCAGCCGTCATGGAAAAGAACGAGATCGTCGACACGCTCAACGACCTGATCCGGATCGTCGAGGACAGCCACGAGGGCTACCGGCAGGCCGCCGAAAGCGCCGAGGAGGAGGACCTCAAGACGCTGTTCAACGATCTGGCGTCCCAGCGCGGCGCCATCGTCCGCGAGGTCCAGCGCCTCGTCGCCGAGCAGGGCGGCGCCCCGGACATGGGCGGCACCATGATGGGCGGCGCGCACCGCTTCTTCCTGGGTCTGAAGGCGGCGGTCATGGGCCACGACCGCGCGGCCATCCTGACCGAGGTGGAGCGCGGCGAGGACGAATGCATCCGCCTCTACGACGTGGCGCTGGCCAAGGATCTCCCGCTGCCCATCGTCGCGGTGGTGGCGCAGCACCTCGACCGCATCCGGGTCGACCGTGACCGCATGGCGGCGTTGCGCGGGGTCGCGGCCTGATGCTGCGGCGCAGCATTGCCGTCCTCCGGTGGCGGGCGTAGGCTGAGGGCTCAACCGCTTTCCGCTCCTCCGAAGGACGTTCCGATGATTGCCGACGATCTGACCACCCAGGGCGCCTTCGCGCTGTACCGGGTGGAAAACGCGCACCGCGTCGCCGAGTTCGCCAAGTCGGCGGACGCCGACGCGGCCATCGCCGCCGACTTCAACGATTACCGGCAGCGCTACCTGCGCAAGTTCCAGGACTTCAGCGCCAGCCTCGCCAGCCTCGGCCTGACGATCACCCGCGCGGCCTGAGCGCCGTCCAGTTCCAGCGCGGCGCCGGAATCCCGGCGCGGCGCCGGCCGGCCTCGGCCAGCACCGCGCGCTTGGCGGGCGCGTCCAGCCCGCTCCAGTCCTTGATCTCGTCCAGGCTGCGGAAGCAGCCCAGGCAGACGTCGTCGTCGTTCAGCGTGCATTGGCGCACGCAGGGCGACGGGACCGTCGATTCGTCGATGGTCATGCCGGAAACTCTCTCGATGCCGGGCGTGGGCGGCCGGGCGCGCCGCTGCCGCCGACCATGCCAGCGCGGCGGCGCTGCGACAAGTCGGGGATATGGGCTCAACCCCTTGGGAATCGGCTGGGAAAGCCCTATACTGCGGCCATGGCCCGCATGCTGTTCCTCCGCGATATCGACGTCGATGTGCAACTGCGCTGCTGCTCCTGCGGGCATGGCGGCGCCTTGCCGCGCGCCCTGCTGGTGCGGCGCTTCGGGCCGAACTACCCGGTCCTGTCGATCGCTCCGCATTACCGCTGCTCGCGCTGCGATTCCCGCGACACCGAGAGCCGCCCGGCGCCACGGGAGGATGTCCACCGCGACCGCGTGACGGAAGCTCCCGCCGAACCCTCCTTCGACGCTTCCCTGGCCGCCCTGCAAGGCTTGTTGGCGTCGGTGCGCGGCCCGGACAAGGCCGAGGAGGCGTACCGCCCCCCGCCGCTCTGGAGCCGGTCGAACGACGAGGTGGGAGACAAGCCGATCGGCAAAAGACCGGTCAATGACCGGTGGGACGGCGGCAAGCTGGACGACGACAAGCCGGACGATGACGGGCCGGATGATGATGAGCCGGGCTTGGATAGAACGGGCTTGGACGATTTCCCTCCCTTGCCCGCCTTCAAGCCTTTCGTCGCTCCGGAACCGCGCCCGTCCGTCACCAGTTGGGCCGACGCCGGAGCGGCGGACAGCGATGCCGACGACGACGAACTGGCCGACACCGGCTGGGACGAGCCGGACATGGAACCGGAGCGTCCCGCCGCCCCGGCCTGGACACCGCCGCCCGTTACCGCCAAAAGTTTCCGCCCGCTGGAGGATCTCGCCGCCGACGGTCCCGCCGACACGGACGCCTCCCCTCTCTGGGAACCGGTGTCGCTGGCCGACATGGCCGCCCGGCAGGAAGGGGGAGCCGCCATTGCGGACGAGGAAGACGAGGACCAGGACGAGGACCAGGACGAGGATCTCCTGAAGAACGACGCGCCGCTCGACGAGACCCTGGCCGCCATGCGCCGCTTCTTCGCCGACGCCGATCTGGCGGGCGACGACGAGCCGCCGGCCCCTCCGGTCCGGAGCGCGGCCAACGACACCCGTGCCGCCGGCTTCGCGCAAGCGCTGGACGACCCGAAGGACCGGGAAGAGGACGACGAGCCGGAAGACGACCCCGCCGAAACCCCGGTCTTCTCGTACCGGGCGCTGGTCCGCGACGATTTCGACGAGGATTCGACCGAGGACGACCAGCCCGAGGACCATGACGATGCGGAACCGGCCGACGCGGACATCCTCGCCTTCACCATCCGCGATCCCGAAAAGCCCGCTCCACCACCGCCACGGCTGGGACGCGCGGCGTCCGCAACGCCCTCGCCCGCCGACGAGGATGTGGGCTTCGACAAAACGCTGGCCGCGCTGCGGTCGATGATCGAGGACGCCGCGACCGAACCGAAAGTCGTCCCCGTCCGCCGCAAGACCAGGCCGGCCGCCGTCCCGCCCCCGGAGGCGATGGACACGCCGGAGGCGGCGGTTCCTCCCCTGCCCCGTGTGGACGATCCCGACGCCAGGACGCCCGCCAAGGCGGCGAAGCCCCGTCGCTCTTCCCAGGAACGCGAGATCGAAGAGGCGATGAAGGCCCTGCGCGATCTGGTCGAGGACGACACGCCGCCCCCGCAACCGGTCCTGCCGACGCGGTCCGGCGGCAAGGCGAAGCCCGGTCCCGTGATCCGCGACGAGGTTGCCGAAGAGTTTCCCCCGGCCGAGCCTGTGACGCCGCCGGTTGGCAAGAAGCGGACGGAAGCGGACAGCGACACCAGTCCCCTCAGCAAGACCATCGCGGCGTTGCGCGGGATGCTGGAACTCGACGGACGGCGCAAGCGCTGAATCGTTGGGGAGGACGGCGTGGGGGCGGCGACGTTTGCCCCCTTGTCACGGCCTTGACAGTTCCACTCCCGCTTGGTCTGGATGATCCAAGAGCGACGGGAACCCTCCGGCGGCGCGGACCACGCCCACCGGGCGGCCGACACGGCTGGTGATCGGCGCCTCCAGCAGCGTGGCGGCACGCGCCCAATGCTCCTCGCCCAGCACCTTGGTGGACCGGATCAGGGCGGCCAGCGCGACCTCGCGGGCGCGGTCGCCGCCGTCCTCGATCTTCAGCGCGATGCCGATCCCCGCCTCCGGCAGCACGGCGCAGCCGACGCCCTCGGCGCCGCCCTTCACCAGCACGAGACCGTCGGCCGCCTGCATCATCGCGGTGTCGAAGCGGTTCCGGCCGGCGATCAGATGCGGGTGCGCCCGCCACGCTCCCGCGATCCGGGTGACCGCCTCGGCCCGCGCGTCGGGCAGGTCGACCGGGTCGGCGATGCGGGCCATGGCGTAGGCGATGGCGCCGAGCGGGACACCGACGGTCGGGATCGAGCAGCCGTCAATGCCCCAGGGCGCGCGGGACAGGTCCTGGCCGGTCATCTGCTCCATCACGCCCAGGATGCGCTGCTGCACCGGGTGGTCGAAGCGGACATAGCCCCTGGTCGGCTCGCCCCGGTGCCGGGCGGTGGTCAGGAAGCCGGCGTGCTTGCCCGAGCAGTTGTTGTGAAGCGCGCTCGGCGCCACGCCGTCGCGGACCAGACCGGCGGCGGTCCCGGAATCGTAGGGGATCTGCGCCCCGCATTCGAAATCCTCCACCGTCAACCCGACCCGCGCGATCCACGCCGCGACCCGCTCCGTGTGGACCGGCTCGCCGCTGTGGGAGGAGCAGGCCAGCGCCAGTTCGGCGTCGCCCAGCCCGAAGGCGTCGAGCGCACCGCTCTCCACCAGCGGAATCGCCTGGAGCGCCTTGATGGCGGAGCGCGGGTAGACCGGCGCGTCGATGTCGCCCCAGCGTGCCAGCACATGGCCGCCGGCGTCGACGATGCAGGCACGGGCGCGGTGGACGGATTCCACCATGCCGCCGCGCGTCACCTCGACGACGATGGGGCTTTCGGCCGGGCCGGACAGGTCGGCGGCGCCGGTGGCGTCCGCGCCGTGGGAGTGATCGTGGTCATGGTGGTGGCCGTGACCGCCGCAGCAGGAGGAGTGATCGTGGGTCATGGCGCCGAGCTTGCCTCCGCCGGTGACGCGAGGCAAGCTCCCGCCCGTTTCCTCCCTCTTCTTCGGCACGGTCTCTCCATGCGCGGCTATTTCGCCATCGGCGTCGAACGGATCAGCAAGCCCGGCAACGTCGGCAACCTGATGCGCACCGCCCACGCCTTCGGCGCCTCCTTCTTCTTCGCCATCGATCCGGAGCCCGATCTGCGGGAGACCAAGCTGGTGGACACGTCGGGCGCG
This sequence comes from Azospirillum doebereinerae, assembly GCF_003989665.1. Lineage (GTDB taxonomy): Bacteria > Pseudomonadota > Alphaproteobacteria > Azospirillales > Azospirillaceae > Azospirillum > Azospirillum doebereinerae. Next base: position 76,762 of record NZ_RZIJ01000005.1, read on the forward strand.
ACGATGCACCTGCCGCTCTACATCCACGACCGGGTCGCCGATTTCACGCTGCCCAAGGACTGCGCCCTGGTCGGGGTCGAGCTGACCGACGACGCGGTCGAGCTGCCCAGCTTCCGCCACCCGACCCGCGCCGCCTATGTGCTGGGGCCGGAGCGGGCCAGCCTGTCGCAGCCGCTGATCGACCGCTGCGATTTCGTGGTGAAGATCCCGATGGCCTTCTGCATCAACGTCGGGGTGGCGGGCGCGCTGGTGATGTACGATCGCATGATCTCGCTGGGCCGCTTCGCCGAGCGCCCGGTGCGGCCCGGCGGCCCGCTGGAGGCCCCGTCGCTGCACAAGCATGGCAAGCAGATCATGCGCAACGCCGACCGCCGCCGCCGCATCCGGGGCGAAGCGAAGCCGGTCGGCGAAACGGACTGAACACCGAATGAGTCCGAGAGGGGGCGCCGTGACGGCGCCCCGCCCGGATCCTTACTTCTTGACCAGCGGGCACTGGCTTTCGGAGATCGGCAGGAACGCCTCCTCGGCCGGGATGGTGCGCAGGATCTTGTAATAGTCCCACGGCGCCTTCGATTCGGCCGGGGTCTTCACCTGGGCGAGATACATGTCGTGGACCATGCGGCCGTCCTCGCGGATGCGGCCGTTGCGGGCGAAGAAGTCCTCGACCTTGGTCTCCTTCATCTTGGCGACCACCTTGTCGGTGTCGTCGGTGCCGGTGGCCTCGACCGCCTTGAAGTAGTGCATCAGCGACGAATAGACGCCCGCCTGCACCATGGTCGGCATCTTGCCGGTCTTCTCGAAGAAGCGCTTGGACCAGGCGCGGGTCTTCTCGTCGAAGTCCCAATAGAAGCCGGTCGTCAGGTTCAGCCCCTTGGCCGTGTCCAGCCCCAGCGAGTGGATGTCGGAGATGAAGACCAGCAGGCCGGCCAGCCGCTGCCCGGCGTCGACGATGCCGAACTCCTTAGCGGCCTTGATGGCGTTGATGGTGTCGGCCCCGGCGTTGGCCAGCCCGATCACGCTGGCCTTGGACGCCTGCGCCTGGAGCAGGAAGGATGAGAAATCCGAGGCCGGGAACGGGTGCTTGACCGAGCCGACCACCGTGCCGCCGTTGGCCTTGACCACCTTCGACACGTCGTCCTGGAGGTTCTGGCCGAAGGCGTAGTCGGCGGTCAGGAAGTACCAGCTCTTGCCGCCCTCCTCGACCACGGCGCGGCCGGTGCCGATGGCCATGGCGTAGGTGTCGTAGGTCCAGTGGATGCCGCCCTTGAAGCAGTCCTGGTTGGTGACGCGCGACGAGGCGGTGCCGGAGATCAGACTGATCTTGTTGTTGGTCTTGGCGATCTCGTTGACCGCCAGCGCGACCGAGGTCGTCACCAGTTCGGCGTAGACGTCGACCTTCTCGGTGTCGGCCCATTCGCGGGCCTTGTTGGCGGCGATGTCGGCCTTGTTCTGGTGGTCGGAGCTCAGCAGCACGATGGGCTTGCCGGCGACCTTGCCGCCCATGTCCTCGATGGCGAGCTTCGCGGCGACGATGGCGCCCGGCCCGGCGACGTCGGAATAGGCGCCGCTCATGTCGGTGAGAAGGCCGATCTTCACCGCGTCGTCGGAGATCTGGGCCAAAGCGGGGCCGGCACCGGCCAGCAGGGCGCCGGCGGTGGCGCCCAGCGTCAGGGCGGTCTTGAAGCGCATGACGGAAACTCCCCAGGTAAAGCGTTGTTTTCTTTGTTGATGATTGCGCCGGCGCGCGGGTCCGCGCGGGCCCGGGAAATTTATCCGTTGCACGCATTGCATGCCAGACAATCTTTTGACGCAGGTGTGGAGACCGTCACGCCTCGGCGGGCGTCTCTTTCAGCGCTCGTCCTGGGTCAGACGCAGCCACGCCATCGCGACGGCCAGCGCCGCGCCGTGCGCGTCCTCGGCGCGGACCGGCAGGTCGAGGTCGCGGATCAGGCTGTCCAGCCGCAGGTCGATGGCGCTTTTCGAGACGGTCCGCACCTTGCGGGCGTAGTAGAGGCTGGACACCTCCACGCGCTCGTTGCGCAGCGGCGCTCCGATCAGCCGCTCCACCAGCGCGGCGGAGAACTCCACGATGTAGCCGACCAGCGGCCGGTCGCCGAGGAATCGGCGCAGCCGCTCGGCGATCTCGGCCGGGGTCCCGTCCACGCCGGGGCAGAGGTCCAGCGCGCCGCCGGCCAGGACGCGGTTGCCCCGGATGCGCAAGGCCACGATGCGCAGCGGCTCGGCGGTGGCCGCGTCGTAGGAGGTCGCCTCGCAGTGGAGCGCGACCCGCTCGGCCGCGTTCCGGGCGTTGTCCCGGTTGGTGGTCGGCATCGCCGGCCCCTCAGTGGTTCAGGCGGAAATGATAGGCGATGGTGTCCTTGAAGCTCTTCACCAGCGCCAGACAGTCCTTGAACTGGTCGTGGTCGAGCTTGCCCAGCCTGTCCGGATGGACGAGGTTGTCGATGGCCAGCCCGCCGTCCGCCTCGCCGTGGGGGGAATCGACGCGGGCCTTCAACCGGATGGTGGACAGGATGGCGAAGGCCTCCGCCAGCTCCCCCGCCAGCTTGCGGTCGAGCGCGCCCAGCTCGGCCAGCGCCCAGATGCGGGCCACCGTGTTGGTCTCCGTCATCCGCTTCTCCAGCGCCAGCGCGCGCACGCCGTGGACGATGGGGAAGATGCCGGCCTTCTTGATGTCCACCGGTTCGGCCCGCCGCCGCTCGAACAGCGTGGCGAACAGCCCCGACGGCGTGTCGAAGGCCAAGGTCGGGCGGGCGAAATGGGTGAAGAACATCTGGTTGTCCTGCAACCGGCCCAGCAGATAGCCCCGCGCCTCGTCGAGCAGCGCCGGGTCCCCGGCCACGGCGGCGGCGTCGTAGAAGATGGCGAGGTTCATCTGCGCCGCCTCGTCCGGGCGGTGGATCCAGTGGAAGATCGCGTCCTTGTAGCCGGCCAGCGGCCGGGTCCACTCCGGGTTCGACACCATGATGTTGCCGGGACAGGGCGGGTAGCCGAAGGCGACCAGATGGCGGCTGAAATCGGCGACGATGGCGTCCAGGCCGGGGCAGTCGAAGCCGTCGCGCAGGATCAGCCCGTTGTCCTGGTCGGTCTTGAGCAGCTGCTCGCCGCGCCCCTCGCTGCCCATCACGATCAGGCAGGAGTTCGCCAGCAGTTCGGGCGGGGCCAGCAGCTCGAACAGCTTGCGGAAGATGCGGCGGTTCAGCTCGGTCACCAGATCGGCGATGAAGGCGACCTTCACCCCGGTGGCGTGCAGCGTGCGGATCAGCTCGACGATGGACAGGCTGGCGCGGCGCAGATCCTCCGGATCGGTCGCGTGCTCCACCTGGAGGCCGATGACCTGGGAGTGGTTGGACAGCACCGCCAGCAGGTCGCTCTGCCCCAGCAGCCCGACGACGGCGCCGTTCTCGGTGACGACCACCCGGCGGACCGCGTGCTTGGTCATCAGCACCAGCGCGTTGAACAGCAGATCGTCGCGGTCGAGCGTCAGCAGCCCGTAGCGGGCGAGCGGCCCGACCGGCTCCTCGACCGACCGGCCGTCGAGCACCACGAGGTCGCGCAGGTCGGTGCCGGTCAGGATGCCGATCCGGCCGTCTCCTTCCGGACCCGGATCGCGGACCAGCACGCTGCTCGCCCGGTTGCGCTTCATGGTGTCGGCGGCGTCGCGCAAGCTGGCGCCGCCGTCGACGAACAGCGGCGGGTGCAGGTAGGCCTGCCGGATGCGCGCCATGGTCAGCGCCGCCATCTCGCGGGCCGGGCGCTCGGCGGCGAGTTCGGTCATGCGCTGGGCGAAGTTGCCGAGCACCGCCGCCCCGAATTCCGGGTTGTCGCGGGCCAGCGCCTCCAGCGCCGGGCGCGGGATCAGGTGGCAGACCGTGGGCTCGGCCGCGATGAAGACGCGGCTGCGCCCGCCGCCGTAGAGCGCCTGCAGCCCGAACCGGTCGCCCGGCCCGTGGACCGCCGCGACCTCGCCGCCCCGGCGCTCCTGCACCGCCCCGCGCAGCACGACGAACAGCGCGTCCACCGGCTCCTCGCGGCCCAGCACGACGCCGCCCTTGGGGTGGAGGGCGAGGTCGAGCGCGGCGGACAGGCCCTCCCGCTCCCCGGCGGTCAGCCGGTCGAAGGGCGGGCGCGTGAAGTCGAAGGCTCCCGGATCGGCGGGGGCGGAGTGGAGGGCGGTGTCGGGCGTGGTGGTGAACAAGCGTCCCGCTCCATCGAATGGGCTGGCGAATGGTCTGGCGAATGGTCTGGCGCGTGGCGTGGCGGTGTCGGACGGCGGGCAAAAAAAAGACGCCCCTGGGGATGGTCCAGGGGCGTTCTCAGGTTACACCCGTCCCGCGGGGCGCGGAAGCGGGTGCGACAATTGGCGTTGCGGATGGGGGGCGGAACCGATGGTCCCGCCCCTTCCTCCCTTAGTGGGCCGAGGCACCCTCCGCGCCCAGGCCGGTCTGCGACCGGATGTACTGGGCCTCGAAGGCGCGGCGCTCGTTCTTGGCGGTCTCGCTGTTGTCGGTGATCGAGAAGAACCAGATCGCCAGGAAGGACAGCGGGATGGTGAAGACGCCCGGGTTGTCGTAGGGGAAGATCGCTTCCGGATGGCCGAGCACGGCCTTCCACACGGTCGGCCCCAGGATCAGCAGCACGATGGCCGAGATCAGGCCGAGCGCACCGCCCAGCACCGCGCCGCGGGTGGTCATCTTGCCCCAGAACATCGACATCAGCAGGATCGGGAAGTTCGCCGAGGCCGCGATGACGAAGGCGAGGCCGACCATGAAGGCCACGTTCTGGTTCTCGAAGGCGACGCCGAGGATGATCGAGACGATGCCGATGACCACCGTGGTGATCTTGGACACGCGGATCTCGTCGCGCTCGGTGGCGCGGCCCTTGGCGAAGACCGAGGCGTAGAGGTCATGGGAGACCGCCGAGGCGCCGGCCAGCGTCAGACCGGCGACCACCGCCAGGATGGTGGCGAAGGCGACGGCCGAGATGAAGCCGTAGAACAGCGAGCCGCCGACCGCGTTGGCGGTGTGGATGGCCGCCATGTTGGTGCCGCCGATGATCGCCGTCACCGCCGCCTTGGCGCCGGCCGCCGGGGCCGCCGTCAGGAAGGGATAGGCGCCCGTGGCGTCGGGGGCCAGGATCATCAGGATGGCGCCGAAGCCGATGATGAAGGTCAGGATGTAGAAGTAGCCGATGAAGCCGGTGGCGTAGAAGACCGACTTGCGGGCTTCCTTGGCGTCGGACACCGTGAAGAAGCGCATCAGGATGTGCGGCAGGCCGGCGGTGCCGAACATCAGCGCCATGCCCAGCGAGATCGCCGAGACGGGGTCGCTGACCAGCGCGCCCGGCGACATGATCGCCAGACCCTTGGGGTGCAGCTCGACCGCCGCCTTGAACATCGCCTCGGGGCTGAAGCCGAACTTGGCGAGGATCATGAAGGCCATGAAGGAGGCGCCTGACAGCAGCATCACCGCCTTGATGATCTGCACCCAGGTCGTCGCCAGCATGCCGCCGAAGGTGACGTAGCCGATCATCAGCACGCCGACCAGGATCACCGCGACGAGGTAGTCGAGGCCGAACAGCAGCTGGATCAGCTTGCCGGCGCCGACCATCTGGGCGATCAGGTAGAAGGTGACGGTCGCCAGCGAGCCGCAGGCCGACAGCGAGCGGATCGGCGTCTGCTGGAAGCGGTAGGAGGCGACGTCGGCAAACGTGTACTTGCCGAGGTTGCGCAGCCGCTCCGCGATCAGGAACAGCACGATGGGCCAGCCGACCAGCCAGCCGACCGAATAGATCAGCCCGTCGAAGCCCGAGGTGTAGACCAGCCCGGCGATGCCCAGGAAGGACGCCGCCGACATGTAGTCGCCGGCGATGGCCAGACCGTTCTGGAAGCCGGTGATGCCGCCGCCGGCGGCGTAGAAGTCCTTGGCCGACTTGGTGCGGCGCGCGGCCCAGAACGTGATGCCCAGCGTGAGCAGCACGAAGGCCAGGAACATGATGATGGCTTCCCAGTTCGTCGCCTGCTTCTGCACGTTGCCGCTGAGGGCGTCCGCGAAGGCGGTGACGGGAACCAGGGCGCCGGCCGCGGCGGTCGCGGCGGCGATGCGGGTGGTGACGGCGCGCATCACTTCGACTCCTCCAGGATCTGGCGGTTCAGTTCGTCGAATTCGCCGTTCGCCCGGTTGACGTAGATGCCGGTCAGGATGAAGGCGGAAACGATGGTGAAGACCCCGATGGGAATGCCCCAGGTGGTCACGCCCGAACCGATGGGCGTGCCGAGGAAACCCTTTCCGAAGGCCACCAGCAGAATGAAGCCGAAGTAGATGACAAGCATGGCGATCGACAACGTCCAGGCGAAGGCCGACCGCTTGGCGACCAGTTCCTGGAATTTCGGATTGTTTACAATCCGCTGTGCGCTTTGACTCATAGTGCGTCCCCTCGCGAGTGCCGAGCGATTTTTCGACGGTCCTTTGAGACACTCGGGCTGTACCGTCCTTACGTACGCCCTTGATCCACCCAATTGTTTGATACAGATCACTGTTGGATACACCCCCGACCATGGTCGGTGGGCGGTCCCGCAACGGGCGGCTGCGCGGAAACGCGAAAAGGCGCCTCCGGCAACGGAGACGCCTTGCAAACAGTCAGCTTTTCAAATCGTTTCGGGTGGGATCAAAGAATCCCGTCTCAGGAGTCCGTGCGCGGGAGCCAGGGGATGCGGTGAAATGTCACACCCTCCTCGTGCAGCTCCTCGACCTCGTCGGCCGAGGCCTCGCCGTAGATCCCGCGTGGGTCGGTCTCGCCGTAATGGATGCGGCGGGCCTCCTCGGCGAAGCGGTCGCCGACGTAGTCGCAGTTCTTCTCCACCGTGCGGCGCACTTCGGTCAGTTGGCGCATCACCTCGGCCACGGCCTCGCGCTGGGCCTCGTTGAGCGACGGCGGCAGGGAGGCGACGACGTCGGCCGGGCTGGGCAGCGGAACGGGAAGCTTCGGCGCCGGGGGCGTGGCCGTCGCGGAAGACGAAGCGCCGCCGGGCTGGGCGGCGGGCGCGCCGGACTCCCCGGCGGAGTCGTGCTCGGCAGCCTTGCCGGCGGCTTTGTCCAGGGCCTTGGCGACGCCCTTGGCGATGCGCGGCGCCATCGGCGCCTTGGCGATGCCGGTGTCGCCGCAGACCGGGCAGGCGATCTGGTGGGCGGCGGCCTGCTCGTCATAGGCGCCGCCGTTGCGGAACCACGCCTCGAACCGGTGGTCGGCCGGGCATCTCAACGCGAAGAGGATCATGTCCCCACCAACTTCCTGACGATCGTGATGTGAAAGGCGTGATGCGAAGGGCCGGGCCGGGTTGCGGTGCGACTCGGGAACGGCGTAATTCAGCACGGCGGACGCGTTCCGTCAAACGCCGCTCGAAAGGATTCCAAAAGCATGCCCAGCCTTCCGCCGCACGCCGCCCCACCATTGGCCCCGTCGCCGGCCTCGCCCTGGGTTGTCCGCTTCGCGCCCCTGGTCGCGGCGGGCGGGGCCGTGCTGGATCTGGCCTGCGGCTCGGGACGGCATCTGCGCCTGTTCCGGGAGCGCGGTCATCCGGTGGTCGGGCTGGACCGCGACCCGCGCGGAGTCGCCGACCTGACGGGAACCGAAGGCGTCGAGCTGGTCGAGGCCGATCTGGAGGACGCAAGCCCGTGGCCCTTTCCAGCGGAGCGGCGCTTCGCCGGGATCGTCGTCACCAACTACCTGCACCGGCCCCTGCTGCCACGGCTTCTGGGGGCGCTGGCGCCGGGCGGCGTGCTGCTCTACGAGACCTTCGCCGTCGGCAACGCGCGGTTCGGCCGCCCCTCGTCACCGAATTTCCTGCTGCGCAGCGGCGAATTGCTGGAGCTGGCGCGCGGCCGCCTCCAGGTCGTCGCCTTCGAGCAGGGGGAAATCGCCGCGCCGAAGGCCGCCGTGGTCCAGCGCCTCTGCGCGGTCAACGACCTCGCCCCCGGTGCCGGACTGGAGGGCGATCCCGAGCCGAGGGCGCTGCCTCTGCCCTGACCCGCACCCAACCCGCCCCTCCGGCAAGCGCCGCATGATTGCGTGCCGGTCGTCCGATTGTCCCGCCTCCCGCAACACTCTTCCCTTCCATCCCCTCTTACGCGGCCTGCTCCGACCGACTACCTCTGCGCCATGCCACGCCATGAGGAGTCCGTCATGACCGCCACCATCGCTTCCACCATTCGTCCCGTGATCGCCGCCGTCGAGGGCATGGCGACGTCCGACGGAGCTGGCGTCTCGATGACCCGCATGCTGGGCACGCCGCGCCTGCGCACGCTCGACCCCTTCCTGATGCTCGACCTGTTCGGCTCCGACGAGCCGACCGACTATCTCGCCGGCTTCCCCGACCACCCGCACCGGGGCTTCGAGACCGTCACCTACATGTTGGCCGGCCGCATGCGCCACGCCGACAACCACGGGCACGAGGGCGTCATCGAGACCGGCGGCGTGCAGTGGATGACCGCCGGGCGCGGCCTGATCCATTCCGAGATGCCCGAACAGACCGAGGGGCTGATGCGCGGCTTCCAGTTGTGGATCAACCTGCCGGCCCGGCTGAAGATGACCGAACCGCGCTACCAGGAGTTCCCGGCCGCCCGCATTCCGGTGGAGAGCCGCGAGGGCGGCGCGACGGTCACCGTGATCGCGGGCGACACCGCGCGCGGCACCGCCGGCCCGGTGCGGGCCGAGGCGACCGACGCGCGCTATTTCGACGTGGCCCTGCCGGCCGGCGCCGGCTTCGTCGAGCCGCTTCCGGCCACCCACACGGCCTTCCTCGTGCTGTTCGAGGGGAGTCTCGAGGTGGCCGGGTCGGACGGCCCGATGACCGGCCCGCGCGTGATCGTGCTGGGCGAGGGCGACCGGGTGGAGGCGGTGGCGGGCGCGGAGGGCGCGCGGTTCCTGCTGCTGTCCGGCCGGCCGCTGGGCGAGCCCATCGCCTGGGGCGGTCCCTTCGTGATGAACACGCGCGACGAAGTGATGCAGGCCTTCCGCGATTACGAGGCGGGCCGCATCTGACGCCGCTCGCGGGTTTGCGGTGCGGTAAGTCGCGCCTTGCGCCCCGGTCCCCCAGGGCTATCATACGGGAGTACTAATCCGTTTGATGAATGGGAAGGACCGGGACGATGCGCTGGAGAGGTCTTCTGGGCGGTGTGATGGCGGCGCTGGTGTCCGCGTGTCTTCTCCAGCCGGCGGGGGCGGTGGATTTCTCGAAGTCGGCCGCCGATTTCGGCCCGGAAGGCGCGTGGTCCACCCAGTGCGACGTCGACCGCATGACCGACGGCAAGGTCTGCCGCCTGATGATCTACCGGCTGTTCGACGACGGGAAGGATGTGGGCTTCATCGCGCTCAGCGTGATTCCGACCGGCAACGACTACCACCTGTTCCTGACGACCAGCCAGGGTCTGGTGGAAAGCTGCGCCATCCGGGTGGACCGCCAGCCGCGCATCGAGACGCACATCGCCACGCTCAACATGTGCATGTTCCCGAACTTCATGTCGGGCAAGGTGGTGGACCAGTTCCGCAACGGCGCGTCGATCCTGGTGCGCGTCGGCTTCCTGCGCGCCGGCAAGCGCGACATCGACTTCCCGCTGAACGGCTTCTCGCGGAACTTCGAGGAGATGCAGCGCAGCCTGCAATGACGGACGCGATGACCTCCCGCCCCCCCCTGGGGCGGGATCGGCGCAATGCTGAGCGTTCGACAAAGAAAAAGCGGCGAGCCGGTGATCCGTCGCTCGCCGCTTTTTTTGTGCAGCGCCAAGGACGCTGCGGAAGGAATGGTGCCCAGGGACGGAATTGAACCGCCGACACGGGGATTTTCAGTCCCCTGCTCTACCAACTGAGCTACCTGGGCATCGCACGCTCTGGGTGGCTTCGAGCCGCCGCATCACGCCGAGGGCCGCTTGGTAGGAAAAATCGGGCGGCCTGTCCAGGGAAAAATGCAGCGGCCGGTGCAAGCTCAATGACGCGTGCGGGCGGGGGTGATGTAGACGCCGTCCCAATCGACGCCGAACAGCGCGTCGTCGCCGGCCTCCTCCACCAGATCGTCGTATTCGCCGGCCTCGATCAGCCCGAAGATCGACGCGGTGCCCGAGGCGTCGAGATCGCAGGTGATGACCCGGCCGCCGACCTCGACCGAGGTGAAGAACACTTCGGGCAGTTCCATGCTGTCGAGATCCAGCGTCACGGCGGTTTCGATGTCGTAGACCGCGCGGGCCGACAGCGAGCCTTGCAGCTTGGCGGCCTGAGAGCTCCACACGATGCGCTTGACGCGGGTGGCCGCCTGGTTCTCGGTGGACGCGATCGCCTCGTCGGGTTGGCCGGCCATCGCGATCATCCGGGAAACCAGGGTCGAGGTGTTGGGCGCGCTCATGAGAACCTCCGCTGTGTGACGACCCAAGATTTGCCCGATGGCGGTTAACGGGGTCTTAAGCCGGCGGGGGGCGGAAGCCTTACTTCCTCCGGGATGCGCCTATCCGTTCGGTTTTTCCAAAGCCGCGTAGGCCGCCGCGACTCCCGCCGCGACCCGCGCGTTGTCACGGATCAGCGCCATGTTGGCGGTCAGGCTGCGCCCGCCGGTCAGGCGCTCCAGCGCCGCCAGCAGATGCGGAGTCACGTCCTTCCCCTTGATTCCCTTGGCGTCCGCGTCGGCCAGCGCGCGGCCGATGGCGTCCTCCATCGCGTCGGCGTCGAGTTCGTCGGCGAGCGGGATCGGGTTGGCGAGCAGGACGCCACCCTCCAGCCCAAGCTCCCATTTCGTGCGCAGAATGTTTGCGACCTCGGTGACGTTGTCACAGCGGTGGGAGACGGGCAGACCGCTGCGCCGGCTGTAGAAGGCGGGAAACTCCCCGGTGCCGAAGCCCAGCACCGGGACGCCGCGCGTCTCCAGCACCTCCAGCGTCTTGGGCAGGTCGAGAATCGACTTGGCTCCGGCGCAGACCACGCAGACCGAGGTGCGGGCCAGCTCGTCCAGATCGGCCGACACGTCGAAGCTGTGCTCCGCCCCGCGATGGACGCCGCCGATGCCGCCGGTGGCGAAGACGGCGATGCCGGCCATCCGCGCCGCGATCATCGTCGCCGCGACCGTGGTGGCGCCGAGCGCGCCGACCGCCAGCGCGACCGGCAGATCGCGGCGGCTGAGCTTCCACGCCGCCGGCCCGGCCGAGGCCAGCCGCTCCAGCGCGTCGTCGTCCAGCCCGACGCGGATGCGCCCGTCCATCACGGCGATGGTGGCGGGCACGGCGCCGGCCCCGCGCACCTCGGCCTCCAGGGCACGGGCGGTTTCGAGGTTCTTGGGATAGGGCATCCCGTGCGAGATCACCGTGGATTCCAACGCCACCACCGGGCGGTTCCCGGCCAGCGCATCGGCGATCTCGGGCGTCAGCGTCAGGCGGCCTTGGGTGAGGTGGTTCGGCATCTGGAGGGCCTCCGGTGTCTCTGAGGGTCGCGCGTCCTATATTAGGGGGCATGCCCGCCGCACTCCATCCCGAACGCCTCCCCCCCGACCGCTGGATCAAGGTCCTTCCCGAAGGTCTGTACGTGGAGCCGGGCGGCTTCCACATCGACCCGGTGCGCGGGGTCGAGCGCGCCGTCATCACCCACGGCCATTCCGATCACGCCCGGCCCGGCAACCAGCTGGTCTTCGCCACGCCCGGCACGCTCGCCATCATGGCGCAGCGGATGGGCGAGGCCGCCGCCGTCGTGACCCGGCCGCTCGACTACGGCGAGACCATCCGCATCGGCGCGGTCACCGTGCGGCTGGTGCCCGCCGGCCATGTGCTGGGCAGCGCGCAGGTGGTGATGGAGTACGCCGGGTCGCGGGTCGTCGTCTCCGGCGACTACAAGCGCCGCGCCGACCGCACCTGCCTGCCCTTCGAGCCGGTGCCCTGCGACGTGTTCGTCACCGAGGCGACCTTCGGCCTGCCGGTCTTCCGCCACCCGCCCGACCTGGGCGAGGTGGGGAAGCTGCTGCACTCCCTGACGCTGTTCCCGGAGCGCAGCCACGTCGTCGGCGTCTACGCGCTCGGCAAATGCCAGCGCGTCATCACGCTGCTGCGGGCGGCGGGCTACGACGGCCCCATTCACCTGCACGGCGCGCTGGAGCCGCTCTGCGCCCTCTACGAACGCCATGGCGTCGCGCTGGGGGAACTGCGCCCGGCCACCGTCGCGGCGAAGGAGGAGCTGAAGGGCGCGCTGGTCCTCGCCCCGCCGGCCGCCGCGACCGACCGCTGGGCGCGGCGGCTGACCGACCCGGTGGTCGCCATGGCCTCGGGCTGGATGCGGGTGCGCCAGCGGGCGCGGCAGCGCGGGGTGGAACTGCCGCTCATCATCTCCGACCACGCCGACTGGGACGAGTTGACGCAAACGCTCGAGGACGTCGCCGCGCCCGAGGTCTGGGTCACCCATGGCCGGGAGGAGGCGCTGGTCCACCACGCCACGCAGCGCGGCATCCGCGCCCGCGCGCTGGCCCTGATCGGCTTCGAGGAGGAGGAGGCGTGAACCGCTTCGCAGCCCTGATCGATGCGTTGGTCTTCATGCCGTCGCGCAACGGCAAGATCCGCCTGCTGGCCGAGCATTTCGCCACCACCCCCGACCCGGAGCGCGGCTGGGCGCTGGCGGCGCTGACGGGATCCTTGAGCTTCCGCGAGGCCAAGCCCGCCGCCATCCGCCAGCTCGTCGCGGCCCGCGTCGATCCGGAGCTGTTCGCCCTGTCCTACGACTACGTCGGCGATCTGGCGGAAACCGTGGCGCTGATCTGGCCCGAGCGTCCGGAGCGTTCCAACAGCCTGCCCCCCAGCCTGAACGAGGTGGTGGAGGCGCTGCAATCCGCCAAGCGCGGGCAGGTGATGGATCTGGTGGAGGGCTGGCTCGACACGCTGGATGCGTCGGGCCGCTTCGCCCTGCTGAAGCTGATCACCGGATCGCTGCGCATCGGCGTCTCGGCCCGGCTCGCCAAGACGGCTTTGGCTGAGTGGGGCACGCTGGACATCGCCGACGTCGAGGAGGTCTGGCACGGCCTGACTCCGCCCTACGCCGAACTGTTCGCCTGGGGGGAGGGCCGGGCGGAGCGCCCCTCGGCCGGGCATGGCGCCGGCTTCCGCCCGATGATGCTGTCCCACCCGCTGGAGGAGGAGGACATGGCGGCGCTCGACGCCGGCTCCTACTGCGCGGAATGGAAATGGGACGGCATCCGTGTGCAGTTGGTGGCGCGCGACGGGCAGCGGCGGCTCTACAGCCGCACCGGCGACGACGTGTCCGGCGGCTTCCCCGACATCGTCGATCACATGGTCTTCGACGCCGTGCTGGACGGCGAGCTGCTGGTGGCGCGCGAGGGTGTGGTGGCCCCCTTCAATGACCTCCAGCAGCGGCTGAACCGCAAGACGGTGACGGCGGCGATGCTGCGCGAGGGACCGGGCTGGGTGCGACTCTACGACATCCTGTTCGACGGCGACGAGGATCTGCGCGGCCTGCCCTTCACCGAGCGGCGCGCCCGGCTGGAGCGCTGGTTCGAGGCCGTCCAACCACGCCGGATGGATCTGTCGCCGATGGTGCCCTTCCACGGCTGGGAGGAGCTGAGGGCGCTGCGCGAGGGCAGCCGCGAGAACGGCATCGAGGGGCTGATGCTGAAGCGCTGCGACAGCCCCTATCTCGGCGGGCGTCCCAAGGGGCCGTGGTTCAAGTGGAAGCGCGGGGCGCTGACCCTCGACACCGTGCTGATGTATGCCCAGCGCGGCCATGGCAAGCGGTCGAGCTTCTACTCCGACTTCACCTTCGGCGTCTGGCGCGGGGCGGAACTGGTTCCGGTCGGCAAGGCCTATTTCGGCTTCACCGACGCCGAGCTGGTGGAGCTGGACCGCTGGGTGCGCAACCACACCACCCGCAAATACGGCCCGGTGCGCGAGGTGTCGGCCGGGTTGGTGCTGGAGGTCGCCTTCGACAGCGTCCACCCCTCCACCCGGCACAAGAGCGGGCTGGCGATGCGTTTTCCCCGCGTTCACCGCATCCGCTGGGACAAGCCGGCCGCCGAGGCCGACCGCCACGAGACGCTGGCGCGGATGGTGGTCGGGAGGGATGCGGTGGCGTAGGGGCCGTTTGCCCCCCACCCTTCCCCCTCTCCGTCAAAGGCGGGGAAGGGTCAGGGAGGGGGCACGCAAATTACCCCCTCAACTCCCCGCCTTCAACGACTCCAGCCGGGTCTTCAACAGCGCGTATTCCGGGTCGCTCGGCGTGAACTGGGCGATCAACCGGGTCCAGTACTCCATCGCCTCGGCCTTGCGCCCTACGGTCACCGCGTCGAGCCCGAGCAGCCACAGCGCGTCGCGGTTGGTGGTGTCGGCGGCCAGCGCTTGACGCAACGCGGCGGTCGCCTCCTCCGGCATCGGGGCGGGCGGGTCGCTGCGCGGCAGGCCCTGCAGCACGGCGCTGGCGTAGGCGACCAGCACATCGGGCCGGTCGGGGGCGCGTTGTTTGGCGTTGCGGACCGCCTCCATCGCCTTGGCCGGTTCGCCGAGCACGCCGTAGGAGCGCGCCAGCGTCAGCCAGCCGTTCACGTCCGACGGGTCGGCCGCCAGCTTGGCCGCGAGGCTGTCGACCATGCCCCGCACCATCTGGTCGCGCTCCTGCGCCGAAGGCGGAACGGCGGGTTGCTGCGGCGCCTGCGCGGCGGCGGCGGCGGGCGCCTCCTTGGGCGGCAGCGGCTCCGGAGTCACGACGGCGGGGTCGAGGTCGAGCGCGACCGCCGCCTCGCGGATCTGGTCGCGCACCACCGGCACCCAGGAGGCGTTGGCCGGCGACTCCGCCAGCAGGGCGCGCCAGCGGTCCAGCGCGTCCCGCCGGTCTCCCGCCTGATAACGGGCAAGCGCCACGAAGAAGCGGGCGCGGGCGTCCTTGGGGTCCTTCGCCAGCACGCCGTCGAAAGCGACGCGGGCCTCCTCCGGAACGGTGCCGTCGTTGCCCTCGACCAGCGTCTCGCCGAACAGACCGAGCAGCTCGGTGTCGTCCTTGGCCAGCGCCGTGGCGCGGCGCAGGGCGTCGACGGCTTCCGGATTGCGGTTCATCTTGATGTAGGCCTGCCCCAGGATCGCCCAGCCCTGCGGGTCGTCCGGGGTCTCGGCCAGCTGCTGCTTGAGCTTGTCGATGGCGGCGAGCACCGATTTCGGCGGGCCGCCGCGCTCCTGCTCCAGGTTGCGCGAGGCCAGCGGCCGGGCCGGCTCGTCGGGCCGGCCGACCGCGCCGTAGACGCCGAGCGCGCCCACCGGCACGGCCAGCGCCAGCACCACGGCCAGCGCCTTGGCGGCGCGGGGAGCGCCTTCGCCACCGGGAGCGGCCGGCGCGGTGGCCAACATGCGCCGCGCGATCTCCGCCTTCGCGGCCTCGGCCTGCGCGGCGTTGACCAGCCCGCGCGCGCGGTCGCGCTCCAGTTCGTCGAGCTGGTCGCGGTAGACCTCGCGGTCGTAGGCGTCGCGCGCCGGTGCGGTCTCCGCCGGCTTGAGCAGCGGCGGCACGATCAGCAGAAGCACGGCCACGGTCAGCGCCGCGGCGAAAATCCAGAACAGCATCAGGCGTCGTCTTTCCGCAGCAGCGCGTCCAGCCGCCGCCGTTCATCCTCGCTCAAGGGGGCCGTGTCCGCCCCGGCCGCCACCCCGCGCCGGCCGCGCAGGAACAGCGCGGTGGCGATCCCACCCAGCAGCAGGATCGCGAAGGGGCCGACCCACAGCAGCAGCGTCGTCGCCTTGAAGGGCGGGCGCAGCAGCACGTAGTCGCCGTAACGGTCGGTGACGTAGGCCAGCACGCCGGTGTCGCTGTCGCCGGCCGTCAGCCGTTCGCGCACCAGCACCCGCAGGTCGCGGGCCAGCGGCGCGTTGCTGTCGTCGATCGACTGGTTCTGGCAGACGAGGCAGCGCAGTTCCTTGCTGATCTCCCGCGCGCGGGATTCCAGCGCCGGGTCGCGCAGCACCTCGTCCGGCTGCACCGCCAGGGCCGGCAGCGCCGACACGGCCAGGAAAGCGGCGAGAAGAAGCGCCCTCATCCCTGCGTCCTCAGATGCTGGACCATGGGGAGGATCTGCTCCTCGACCACCTGCGGGGTCAGCGGGCCGACGTGCTTGAAGCGGATGCGGCCTTGGCGGTCGACCAGGAAGGTCTCCGGCACGCCGTAGACGCCCCAGTCGATCGACACGCGCCCGTCCAGATCGGCGCCGATGCTGGCGTAGGGATCGCCGTTGCGCGCCAGCCAGGCCAGCGCGTCCTCGGCCTTGTCCTTGTGGTTGATGGCGCGGACGGTGACGCCCTGCTCGCGGGCCAGCCGGGTGATGACCGGGTGCTCCGCCTTGCAGGGGATGCACCAGGAGGCGAAGACGTTGACCAGCGTCACGTCGCCCTTCAACCCCGCCGCCGACAGGCCCTCGGGACGGCCGGGTAAGGGTGGAAGGGTGAAGGACGGCACCGGCTTGTCGATGAGAGCCGATGGGATATCACGCGGATCGCGTTGAAATCCCATATAAAAAGCCACGCCCACGCCGATGAACAGCAGGAAGGGCAGCAGGTACAGAAGGCGGCGCATGGGGTCTATCCTTACTCGCTCGGCCTCATTCGGCGGGCTGAACGGCGGGCTTGGCCGCGCGGCGGCGCTCCGGCGCGCCGATGCGGAACCGGCGGTCGGTCAGGCTGACGAACCCGCCCAGCATCATGCCGACGCCGCCGATCCAGATCCACGGCACCAGCGGGTGGTGGTAGATGCGGACGATCCAGGCGGTGCCGTTCTGCGTCGGGTCGCCCAGCGCCACGTACAGGTCGGAGAAGACCGTGGTGTGGATGGCGGACTCGGTGGTCGTCATCCGGGTGACCGGGTAGCTGCGGCGTTCCGGCGTCAGGGTGGCGATGGGGCTGCCGTCGCGGGTCACGGTGAAGACGGCGCGGTCGGCGCGGTAGTTGGCGCCCGGCACCGTCCCGACGCTGTCGAAGCGGAACTCGTAGCCGGCGAGCCGCGCGGTGTCGCCCGGCTTCATCGCGCTGATGGATTCGGTCTGCCACGCCGAGGTGCCGGTCATCCCGAAGATGGCGAGCCCGACGCAGGCGTGGGCGATGGTCATGCCCCAGGCGCTGCGCGGCAGATGCACCGCGCGGTTCCAGCTGTCCTTCATCGGGACGCGGAACAGACGGATGCGCTCGGCGAACTCGACCAGAGCTCCCACGAAGGCCCAAGCGCCCAGCGCGATGCCGACCAGCGCCAGCAGCGGCCCGCCGCCCGCCGTGAGGTAGGCGGCGACGGCGACCGCGACCACCACGGCGATGCCCGCCGCCCACAACCGGGTCAGCGCGGCGCCGAGGTCGGCCCGCTTCCACGACAGGAAGGGACCGACCACCATGGCGACGACCATCGGGATCGCCACCGGGATGAAGGTCGAGTTGAAGAAGGGCGGACCGACGGAGACCTTGCCCAGCTTCAGCACGTCGAGGAACAGCGGGTAGAGCGTGCCGATGAACACCGTCGCCGTCGCGGTGGACAGCAGCAGGTTGTTCAGCACCAGCGCGCCCTCGCGGCTGACCGGGGCGAACAGCCCGCCGGCCTTCATCGCGGGGGCGCGCAGGCTGTAGAGCAGCAGCGAGCCGCCGGTGGCGATGGCCAGCAGCACCAGGATGAAGGCGCCGCGCGCCGGATCCACCGCGAAGGCGTGGACCGAGGTCAGGATGCCCGAGCGCACCAGGAAGGTGCCCATCAGCGACAGCGAGAAGGTGACGATGGCGAGCAGGATGGTCCAGCTCTTCAGCGCATCGCGCTTCTCCACCACGATGGCGGAGTGCAGCAGCGCGGTGCCGGCCAGCCACGGCATGAAGGAAGCGTTCTCGACCGGATCCCAATACCACCAGCCGCCCCAGCCCAGCTCGTAATAGGCCCACCAGGAGCCCATGGCGATGCCCATGGTCAGGGTCGACCACGCCGCCAGCGTCCACGGCCGCACCCAGCGCGCCCAGGCGGGATCGACCCGCCCCTCGATCAGGGCGGCGACCGCGAAGGAGAAGGCCATGGAGAAGCCGACATAGCCGGCGTAGAGGAAGGGCGGGTGGAAGGCCAGCCCCGGATCCTGGAGCAGCGGGTTCAGGTCGTTGCCGTCGAGCGGCGGCGGGATGACCCGGATGAAGGGGTTGGAGGTGGCGAGGATGAACAGCAGGAAGCCGATCCCGATCAGTCCCTGCACCGCCAGCACGCGGGCCTTCAGGGTCGGCGGCAGGTTGCGGCCGAAGACCGCCACGGCGGCGCCGAACGCCGTCAGCATGACGATCCACAGGATCATCGAGCCCTCGTGGTTCCCCCAGACGCCCGACACCTTGTAGAGCATGGGCTTCAGCGAGTGGCTGTTCTGCACCACGTTCTGCACGCTGAAATCGGACACGACGTGCGCCCAGGTCAGCGCCGCGTAGGCGATCAGCACCAGCAGCATCTGGGCGATGGCGGCGGGGCCGGCGACGTTCATCCAGGCGGTGTTGCGGGTGGCGGCGCCGACCAGCGGCGGGCCGGCCTGCACCAGCGCCACGAACAGCGCCAGCACCAGCGCGTAGTGGCCGAGTTCGGGGATCACGGTCCCGCTACTCCTTCTTCGCGACTTTGGCGGACTCGGTCTTGGCGGAATCGGCTTTGGATTCCTTGTAGACGCCGGCCTGCTTCAGGGCTTCCGACACCTCGGGGGGCATGTAGGTCTCGTCGTGCTTGGCCAGCACCTCGCGCGCCACGAAGACGCCCTTGGTCAGCTTGCCCTCGGCGACGACCCCCTGCCCTTCCCGGAACAAATCGGGAAGCTGGCCACGGTAGCTGACGCCGACGGTGTGGGCGGTGTCGGTGACGCGGAATTCGGTGACCATCCCGTCGGTCGATTTGCGGACGCTGCCCTCCTCCACCAGCCCGCCCAGGCGGAAGCTGCGGTCGCCGACCTGTTGGGTCTGCAACTGGCTGGGGCTATAGAAGAAGACGATGTTGTCCTGAAACGCGGTCAGCGTCAGGGCGGTGGCGGTGCCGAGCCCGAGCAGGGCCAGGCCCAGCATGTAGAGGCGGCGCTTTTTCTTGGTCATCCCTCGCTCGCTCCCGCCGGCGATCCGGCGGCGTTGTCGGGCTTGGTCTCTGCCCGCGTGGATTCGGCCTGTTGACGGACCCGGCGGCGGACCGGGCGGGCGCTTTCCAGCGCCTTCAACGTCGCCTCGGAGTCGCGCAGTCCCTTCCAGGTGGCGGCCAGCAGCCCCAGCAGCACGAGCGCCGCGATGGCGTAGGCCGGCCAGACGTAGGCGGCGTAGCCGCCCATGGCGAGAAAATCGGTCATGACGTCACCCCCGGCGCGCCATGCGCGGCGCCGTCTGCGGCGGCGCCCAGGCGCAGCGTCTGGATCTTGCGCTGCGCGATCTCGGTCCGCACCCGCAGCAGGACGACCGACACGAAATAGGTGGTGAAACCGGCGGCCATCACCAGCAGCGGCACCAGCATGCTGGGGTCGATGCTGGGACCGCCCATCTTCACGACGCTGGCCGGCTGGTGCAGCGTGTTCCACCAGTCGACCGAGAACTTGATGATCGGCACGTTGACGATGCCGACCAGCAGCAAGACGTTGCCGGCCCGCGTCCCGCGCTGCGGGTCGTCGAAGGCGTTCACCAGGGCCATGTAGCCCAGATACAGGAAGAACAGGATCAGCACGCTGGTCAGCCGCGCGTCCCACACCCACCACGTCCCCCACATCGGCGCGCCCCACAGCGAGCCGGTGACGAGGCACACGAAGGTGAAGCCGGCGCCGATGGGCGCGGCGGCCTTGGCGAACAGGTCGGCCAGCGGGTGCTTCCACACCAGCCCGGCCGCCGCCGCCGCCGCCATGTTGGTGTAGACGAACAGGCTCATCCACGCGGCGGGCACATGGATGTACATGATGCGCACCGTGTCGCCCTGCTGGTAGTCGGGCGGCGAACCGAACAGGCTGAGATACAGCCCGACGATCAGCAGGATCACGGTCGCCCCGGCGCTCCATGGCAGCAGCATGGCCGACAGGCGTAGGAAGCGGGCTGGGTTGGCGAAACGGTGCATAGAACGATGGCCTCGGGACGGATGACCTTTGGTCGCGCTTGGCGTGGATATAGGCTCATGGATGCCAGAGCGCGAGGGGTTTCGCCTTGATCTCGGTCAGGAAGCGGCCCCGTCCGACCATCGTATGAGATTGTCACATCGGTCTTAGGTGCGGACGCCGCAGGCCCGTCCCGTGGACGTTCGGGAGCGGCTTTTCATCCCGCTCCCGGTCGAAAAAAGCCGTCAGCCCGGCAGCGGAAGGGCGACGCCCATCGCCTCGGCGATCCGCTCCGCGTCGTGCCCGCTGACCGCGAACAGGCCGAAACGGAACGGCGCCCCCCAGTTCCGGACCCCGGCGGAGAACTCCAGCCGGTCGAGCAGCGGCGCGATCGGCGTCTCCACCCCCTCCACCCAGCCCACGTCGCGGCGGAAGGGGACGAAGCCGCCGCCCATGTCGAAGGGGTAGGGCTCCCCCGCGCGCACCACGCCGATGGCCGTGAAGGATTGAAGACGATCACGACCCCGGAACGTTTCGGTTGGGGAATAATAGGCGACGCGGTCGCCCGGCCGGATGCGGCGCAACGGAGCGGCCTTGCCGTGGCAGACCTGCATGAAGCCGCCGGCGCGGCCCCGCCGGACATGCTCGGCGCAGGCCACCGCGATCCAGTTCCGGCTCACGACGCCACCGGCGGGGCGGACGGCGCGAAGACGCGCAGCCGGTGACCGTCCGGATCGAGCGCCACGAAGGTAAAACCGAAATCCATCGCCGTCGGGGCTTGGAGGATCGGCAACCCGCGCCCGCTCCAGTCCTCGTGGGTGGCGCGGACGACGGTTTCACTGTCCACGGCGAAGGCGATCTCCGCCCCGCCGCCGCTCGCGGTCGCCGCCGGCTCCACCGTGTGGCGCGACCACAGGCCGAGCATGACGCCGGACTCCATGGCGAACAGGGCAAAGGTCGGGGATTGCTCGACCGGCGGCTTGCCGAGCAGGTCGGCGTAGAAGGCGGCGCTGGCGGCGGGGCTGTCGACGTAGAGAAGGACGAAGTTCAGATCGGGCATGGCGTGCGCTCCGCTGGGGGTGTCGATGCGCGGAGCTTAGGCGCCGATGCTGTCAGTTTCCGTCAGCAGCCGACCTCACGGACGCGGAATGCCTTCCTCCTCGCGCCACGCCGCCAGCATCGCCGGACGGCGGCGCGGGTAGCGGGTGTCCGTGGCGGTCAGGGCGAGGATGCGGTCGGTGCGGAAGTGGCGGAAGGCTTGACGCAACTCGCACCAAGCCACCATCACCCGCACCCGGTCGAAGAAGCCGAGCGCGAAGGGCCAGACCGTCCGCCGGCTTTCCGAGCCATCGCGGTCGCGGTAGGCGATCTCCAGCTTGCGCTCCGCCCGGATGGCGTGGCGGATCGCCGCCAGTTCCGTGTCGCCGGCCGCCATCGGTTCGCCAGGGCCCACCAGCAGGGCGGCGCCGTCCAGCCCCTCGCGCCGGTCGGGCGGCAGCACCGCCGCGATCTTGGACAGCGCGTTGCGCGCCGCCTCCGCCAGCCGTCCGTCGCCACGGTCCACCACCCAGCGGGAGCCCAGGACCAGCGCCTCGACCTCCTCCTCGGTGAACATCAGCGGCGGCAGCAGGAAGCCGGGACGCAGGATGTAGCCGACGCCCGGCTCCCCCTCGATCCCGGCGCCCTGCCCTTGCAGCGTCGCGATGTCGCGGTAGAGCGTGCGCAGGCTGACGCCCAGTTCGGCGGCGAGCGCGTGTCCGCTGACCGGCCGGCGGTGCCGCCGCAGAAGCTGCATCAGGTCGAGAAGTCGTCCGGCACGCGCCATGCTTCCCCGCCGGCGGATACGAAAAAGGGCGCTCCCCCTTGCGGGAAGCGCCCCCTTTCTACCGGACCGTCAGGAAAAAGGTATCCCCTTCCCCGATCACTCCGCCTTCTTGGTCAGGTCTTCGCCGGTGGCCTGGTCGACCTGCTTCATCGACAGCTTGACCTTGCCGCGGTCGTCGAAGCCGATGACCTTCACCTTCACCGAGTCACCCTGCGACACCACGTCGGCCACCTTGCCGACGCGCTGCTGCGACAGCTCGGAGATGTGGACGAGGCCGTCGCGCGAGCCCAGGAAGTTCACGAAGGCGCCGAAATCGACGACCTTCACGACCTTGCCGGTGTAGACGACGTTCATCTCGGGCTCGGCGACGATGCCCTTGATCCACTCGATGGCGGCGTCCGACTTCTTCTGGTCGACCGCCGAGACCTTGACGGTGCCGTCGTCGTCGATGTCGATCTTGGCGCCGGTCTGCTCGACGATCTCGCGGATCACCTTGCCGCCGGAGCCGATCACGTCGCGGATCTTCTCCTTGGGGATGTTGATCACGGTGATGCGCGGGGCGTTCTCGTTGACGCCATCGCGGGCGCCGGTCAGCGCCTTCGACATCTCGGTCAGGATGTGCAGACGGCCGTCCTTGGCCTGCCCCAGCGCGATCTTCATGATCTCCTCGGTGATCGAGGTGATCTTGATGTCCATCTGGAGCGCGGTGACGCCGACTTCCGTCCCGGCGACCTTGAAGTCCATGTCGCCGAGGTGATCCTCGTCGCCCAGGATGTCCGACAGCACGGCGAAGCCGGTGTCTTCCTTGATCAGGCCCATGGCGATGCCGGCGACCGGACGCAGCAGCGGCGCGCCGGCGTCCATCAGCGACAGCGAGGTGCCGCAGACGGTGGCCATCGAGGAGGAGCCGTTCGACTCGGTGACTTCCGACACCACGCGGAGCGTGTAGGGGAAGTCCTCCTTCTTCGGCAGCAGGGGATGGATGGCGCGCCACGCCAGCTTGCCGTGGCCGATCTCGCGACGGCCGGGCGACCCCATGCGGCCCGCCTCACCCACCGAGTACGGAGGGAAGTTGTAGTGCAGCATGAAGTGCTCGCGGTACTCGCCCTCGAGCGCGTCGATGATCTGCTCGTCCTGGCTGGTGCCGAGCGTGGTCACGACCAGCGCCTGGGTCTCGCCGCGGGTGAACAGGGCCGAGCCGTGGGCGCGCGGCAGCACGCCGACCTCCGAGACGATCGGGCGGACCGTCTTGGTGTCGCGGCCGTCGATGCGGCGGCCGGTCTTCAGCACGGCGCCACGCAGGATGTCGGCCTCGAGTTCCTTGAACTCGGTGCCGATCTGCTGGGCCTCGTACTCGCCGGCCAGCGTCTCCAGGGCCTTCGCCTTGGCGGCTCCGACCTTCTCGTAGCGCGACTGCTTGACGGTCTCGGTGTAGGCGGCCTCGACGGCGGCGCCGACGGTGTCGCGCAGGCGGGCCTTCAGGGCCTTGCGGTCGTAGGCCGGCTCCGGCAGATCCCACGGCTCCTTGGCCGCGTCCTCGGCCAGATCGATGATCATGTTGATCACCGGCTGGAAGTTGCTGTGGCCGAACATGACGGCGCCAAGCATGACCTCCTCGGTCAGCTCCTTGGCTTCCGACTCGACCATCAGCACGCCTTCGATGGTGCCGGCGACGACGAGGTTCAGATCGGAATCGGCCACCTCGTCGGCGGTCGGGTTCAGGATGTACTGGCCGTTCTTGTAGCCGACGCGGGCGGCGCCGATCGGACCGAGGAAGGGGATGCCCGAGATCGTCAGCGCGGCGGACGCGCCGACCATCGCGACGATGTCGGGATCGTTCTCAAGGTCGTGGCTCAACACGGTGCAGACGACCTGGGTCTCGTTGCGGAAACCCTCGGCGAACAGCGGACGAATCGGACGGTCGATCAGGCGGCTGACCAGCGTCTCCTTCTCCGTCGGGCGGCCTTCACGCTTGAAGAAGCCGCCGGGAATCTTGCCGGCCGCGAAGGCCTTTTCCTGGTAATTAACCGTCAGCGGGAAGAAATCGATGCCCGGCTTCGGCGCCTTGGCGGCGACGGCGGTGCAGAGGACGGTGGTGTCGCCATAGGTCACCAGCACGGCGCCGTTGGCCTGACGGGCGATCTTGCCCGTCTCCATGACCAGCTTGCGGCCGCCCCATTCGATTTCTTTACGATGCACAGTAAACATGGGTTTTTCCTTCCATCCGACACCCAGGACGGCCGGATTGCCGCCCAAGGCCGGGGCCGCCAGTCGTAAGGCCCCGCAGAGACAGAGATTTGAAAGCGACAACAGAGATTGATGCGAAAAAGGCCGGTCCCCGCGAAAAAGCGGGCCGGCCTGTCCATCACAAAGCTCTAAAAACCAATCGCGTCACAGTATGAAGCGGTGCTGAAAAACGCGACGCCCCGACCGGCGCGCCGCGCCCGCCGGAACCCGAAGGGGCGGCGGGGCGGTGGCTGGTCGGGGCGTCGTATCCGGTCACGGTCGGGTCGGCGCGCCGGTCAGCGACGCAGGCCCAGACGCTCGATGAGCGTGGCGTAACGGGAATTGTCCTTCTTCTTCAAATAGTCGAGCAGACGACGACGCTGACCGACCATCACCAGCAGACCACGGCGGGAGTGGAAGTCCTTCTTGTGGCCCTTCAGGTGTTCGGTCAGGTTGCTGATCCGCTCGGTCAGGATCGAAACCTGGACCTCGGGCGAGCCGGTGTCGGCCTGGCCGCGCGAGTATTCCTTGATCAGCTCTTGCTTGCGCTCGGGCGTAATCGACATCGGGGTCTCCTAAATCTTCAAAGGTTGAGCACACGCACCGGACGGACCTCCGCCCCCTCGACACGCGCCAGCGCCACCGGCTTTCCGCCGAAAAGCGCAATGACGGTGCCATCCCCATCGCCAGTCCCCCGAAGCGCCTCGAGGCGTTCGCGGTCCTGCCGGGTGAGGAGAGCCACCGTCTGGCCATGTCTCAGTCGGTGCGCTTCCGCTTCCGTCAGGGCCAGCGCCGGGATGTCGTCCAGCGCGGTCTCGATCGGCAGCAAAAGTCGTTCGACGGCGGCACCTTGCTCCAAGGTTGCCAATTCGTCCAGGGAAATCGCGCCGTCCAGCGTGAAGGGACCGACGCGCAGACGGCGCAGAAGCGCCACATGCCCGACCGTTCCCAGCGCCTCGGCCAGATCGCGGGCGAGCGAGCGGACGTAGGTGCCCTTGCCGCAATCGACCTCGAACACCGCGTGGTCGGCGTCGGGCTGCTCAACCAGTTCGAAACGGTCGATGCGGACGGTGCGCGAGGCCAGATCGACCACGTCGCCCTCGCGGGCGATGTCGTAGGCGCGCTCGCCGCCGATCTTGATGGCGCTGAACTGCGGCGGCACCTGGTCGAGATCGCCCAGGAAGGCGGGCAGGGCGCCCTGGATCGCCTCGGTGGTGGGGCGATGGTCGGAACGGTCGATGACCTCGCCCTCGCGGTCGTCGGTGCTGGTGCGCTCGCCCCAGCGGACGCTGAACCGGTAGGTCTTGGCGCCGTCCATGGCGTAGGAGACGGTCTTGGTCGCCTCGCCCAGCGCGATCGGCAGGATGCCGGTGGCGAGCGGGTCGAGCGTGCCGCCATGGCCGCCCTTCTCCGCGTTCAGCAGGCGCCGCACCTTGGACAGCGCCTGGGTCGAGCTCATGCCTTCGGGCTTGTCGAGAATGATCCAGCCATGGATCGGCTCGCCCTTGCGCTTACGAGCCACGACGGCCGCCCTTGTCCTGCTCGTCGTTTCCGGTTTCGTCGTCTTCCGCATCGTCCTCGTCGGAGGCCGAGGCGTCGTCGTCCTCATCCTCGTCCCAGGAGTCGTCCTCGTCCTCATCCTCGTCGTGGTCGTCGTCGCCGTTGACGCGGCTGAGGTCGCGGGCGACCGCCGGGCTGTGCAGGATGTTGTCGATGTGGTGGGCGTATTCGAAGGAGGTGTCGATCTCGAAGCTGAGCGTCGGCGCGTGGCGCAGATTGACCAGGCGGGCGACCTGCCCGCGCAGGAAGGCGGACGCGCGGCGCAGCGCGACCTTCGCCTCCTCCATCTGGCCGCCACCCAGCGTGCTGAAGAAGACGGTGGCGTTGCTGAGGTCGGGGCTAACCCGCACCTCGGTCACCGTCAGGTTCAGCGCGGAAAGCTCCGGGTCGTGGAAATCGCCCCGGCGGAACAGGTCGGCGAGCGCGTGGCGAAGCTCCTCGCCGACGCGCAGTTGCCGCTGGGAGGGGGGCTTGCCGGCGTTGATCGCGCCGCGCTTCTTGTTCGCCATGGTCGCTGTCTTTCGTGAAGGTCGTCGGTGCCGGTGGGGTCAGGATCAAAGGACCGGCACGTCGTAAAGGCTAACAGTTCGGTCGTCGCCCGGTGGGGTCAAGCCGTCGGCTTGGGCCTGGGGCGGGATCGGTATCCCATCCTTGCGCAAGGATGGATTTAAGCCCTTCTCCCCTTGCGGGAGAAGGGTTGGGATGAGGGGTATTCCGCCACAGGCGGAAGATTTGCGCCCCCTCACCCCAACCCCTCTCCCGCAAGGGGAGAGGGGCTAAACCGGCGGCTTCGTGGGGATGACAGTCTTCCTAGAGAAGAAACTCCGGCCAATCCTCGTCCGGTTCCAGGCCATAGAAGGTCTTCAAGAGATCCTCGGGCAGCGGATCGTCGAAATCATCGGCGACCGCAATCTGTCCCTTGGCAAGGCCGAAGCGGATCGGGCGTTCTTCCGGTAAGGACGGTGCCGGCTTCGCCACCGCCTCCTCATCGCGGAGGATGGTCTCCGACAAGGAAATACGGTCCATGGTGGCACGCCCTTCCTCAGAATGCGGAAAACCCGCCCCGTCCCGGTGAAACACCGGAAGGGGGCGGGCGGTCCGGACGGCTTACAGCTCGCGGGCGATTTCCTCGATCTCGAAGGCTTCGATCTGATCGCCGGCCAGGATGTTGTCGTAATTCTCGAAGGCCATGCCGCACTCGTAACCCTCGCGGACGTCCTTGACCTCGTCCTTGAAGCGCTTGAGCGTCTTGAGCGTGCCCTCGTGGATGACGACGTTGTCGCGCAGCAGGCGGACACCCGCACCACGCTTGACGGTCCCCTGGGTGACCATGCAGCCGGCGACCTTGCCGACCTTCGTGATGTTGAACACCTCGCGGATGGTCGCGTAGCCGATGAAGCGTTCCCGCAGCGTCGGAGACAGCAGACCGGTCAGCGCCGCCTTCACGTCATCGATCACGTTGTAGATGATCGAGTAGTAGCGGATCTCGACGCCGTCGCGCTTGGCCATGTCGCGGGCCTGCGGGTTGGCGCGGACGTTGAAGCCGATGATCATCGCGTTCGACGCGTTGGCGAGCGTGATGTCGGATTCGTTGATCGCACCGACCGAGTTGTGCAGGACGCGGACCTTGACCTCGGTGTTCGTGGCCGTGAGCTTCTCCAGCGAGCTGGCGATGGCCTCGATCGAACCCTGCACGTCGCCCTTGATGACGACCGGCAGTTCCTTGGCCTCGCCGGCCTGGATGCGGCTGAACATGTCCTGCAGCGAACCGCGCGCGGTGGCCGCGTTGCTCGCCTCGCGCTTCTTGCGCTGACGGAACTCGGCGATCTCGCGGGCCCGGGCTTCCGATTCCACCACGGTGAAGTCGTCGCCCGCCATCGGCGTGCCGTTCAGGCCCAGAACCTCGACGGGGACGGCGGGGCCGGCCTCGTTGACGGTCTGGCCGCGGTCGTTGATCAGCGCCCGGACGCGGCCCCATTCGGCGCCGGTCACGAACACGTCGCCGACCTTCAGCGTGCCGCGCTGGACCAGCACGGTGGCGACCGAACCACGGCCGCGCTCCAGCTTCGCCTCGATGACGACGCCTTCGGCGGTGCGGTTGGCGTTGGCGCGCAGCTCCAGGATTTCGGCCTGGAGCAGGATGGCCTCTTCCAGCTTGTGCAGGTTCTTCTTGGCCTTGGCCGACACCTCGACGTCGAGCACGTCGCCGCCCATCTCTTCCACCACCAGCTCGTGCTGGAGCAGCTCCTGGCGGACACGCTCGGGCTTGGCGTCCGGCAGGTCGCACTTGTTGATGGCGACGATGATCGGAACCTTGGCGGCCTTGGCGTGACGGATCGCCTCGATGGTCTGCGGCATGACGCCGTCGTTGGCGGCGACCACCAGCACGACCACGTCCGTGACGTTGGCGCCACGGGCGCGCATCTCGGTGAAGGCGGCGTGACCGGGCGTGTCGATGAAGGTGATCTTCGCACCCGACTCCAGCTGCACCTGATAGGCGCCGATGTGCTGGGTGATGCCGCCGGCCTCGCCCGACACCACGTCGGTCTGGCGCAGCGCGTCGAGCAGCGAGGTCTTGCCGTGATCGACGTGGCCCATGATGGTGACGACCGGGGGACGGGACACCAGGACGGCACCCTCTTCCTCGATCGCGCGCAGGCCGATCTCGACGTCCGACTCGGACACGCGGCGAACGCGGTGACCGAACTCGGTGATCAGCAGCTCGGCCGTGTCCGCGTCGATCGCCTGGTTGATCGTCGCCATGACGCCCATGCGCATCAACGCCTTGATGACATCGACGCCACGCTCGGCCATGCGGTTGGCAAGTTCCTGGACCGTGATGACTTCCGGCAGCACGACGTCGCGGGTGACCTTGGTGGCCTCCTGACGTCCCATCATGCGCAGACGTTCGCGTTCACGGGCGCGGCGGACGGCGGCCAGCGACCGGGTGCGGTCGCTGCCGTCGTCGCTGAGCGCCTGCGACACGGTCATCTTGGCGCCCTTGCGGCGGTCGCCGCCGACGGGGGCCTTGGCACGGACCGGAGCGGGCGCGGCCTTCGCCGGGCCGGCGGGGCCGCCACGACCGCCCTTGCGGCGGTTGTCGTCCTCGTCCTCGGCGCGGGCCGGAACGGCGGCGCCCGGAAGGGTGCGGCCGGCGTCGGCGCCCGGACGGGCCGGAGCGGCGGACGAGCCGGGACGCTGGTCGGTGCCCGAACGGGACGGACCGGCACCGGCGGTGCGGGGACCCGCACCGTCGCGGCCGCCGCCATCGCGGCCACCGGCGTCGCGGCGCGGGGCCGGCTCGGCGTCGCGGCGCTTGGCCTCCTCGGCCTCCTTGCGCTTGGCTTCCTCTTCCTTGCGGCGGGCCTCGGCCGCCTCGGCGACCTTGCGCTCCTCCTCCTGGATGGCGCGCATCTCGGCCATCTCACGCTGACGGAGAGTGTCGGCGTCCAGGATGATGGGCTCGGCCTCGGCGACCGGCTCGGGCGCGGGGGGCGGGGCCGACGCGGCCTCGACCGCCGCCGCTTCGGCGGCGGCTTCGGCGCGGACGGCCTCTTCCTCGGCGTCGGTGCGGCGCTGCTCCTCGGCCTGCGCGGCGCCCTGAAGGGCGCGCATGCGGGACGCCAACTCCTCGCTGGTCAGCTTGCGGCCACCGGCGACCGGCGCGCCACCGCCGCCACGCGGACGCTGCCCGCCGGCACCGCCACGGATGGGGAGGCCCTGGGCGGCTTGGCGCGCGGCGGCACCGCCGTCGGCGATGCCGGGCACGGCGCCCTTTTCGACATGACGCTTGCGCTTGACCTCGACGGTCACCGGTTTGGACCGGCCATGGGAGAAGCTCTGCCGGACCTGGGTCTCGACCGGCTTCTTCGACTCCAGCTTTCCTTTGCCGGCGCCGGAGTTGAGGTGCAAGACTTTCTTCTGGTCCTGGTCGTTGCTGTCGGTCATCGGTTCCCGAATGGTCAGACGTTACATCGCAGGCCGGCCGGCGCCATCGCCGACTCCCAAGCCCTTATCAAACGAACCCTTAAGCCCGCCCTTAAGTCCTCTGAGGCGCGCCACGTCGCGGACCAGCCCCTTGGCCAGCCTGCCCCGCGCCACCACCGCGTGCACCACGTGATCGCGCCCCAACGCGGCGGCCATCTCGGCCGACTCGAAGAGGTCGATCACCGGCAGCGTCGGCGCGAGCGCCGTCACCTTGCCGCGCTGGTCGAGCGAACCGTCGGCGGCCTCGACCAGAAGGGCTGGCGGGGGACCGCCGCGACCGACCTGGTTGACCTTCAACGCCTCGCGCACCTTCTCATACCCGGCGAGAACGTGGCCCGCACGGCGGGCAAGGCCCAGACCGTTCAGACAACGCCGTTCCAGCAGCCGCTCCAGCCTTTCGGCCAGATCCGGCGGCACCCTCACCGCCCGGCGGGCAGCCTTGGCGAAGACGGACTTCCCCATGGCCTTCGCCAGAGCCGCCCGATCCGCCGTGACCCAAAGGCCCCGGCCGGGCAGCGTTTCCTCAAGATCGGGGACCACCTCGCCGTCCGGCGCGATCACGAAGCGGATCATGCCGTCCTTCGGCTGCACGGCGTGGCTGACGATGCAGCGGCGCAAAGGCCCCTTCTCGTCGTCCGCCGGCAGGTGTTCCCCGGTCTCGTTCTCCGTTTCCGGCACCGCGCCGTCCCCTGTCTCCAGGGGGGCGGTGGCGTCCGGTGCCTCTGCGTCGTTCCGCTCGGTCATCCGATCGTCATCCGCCCTTCGCGGTCCCAGAAAAACCAATAAATCCTTGCGCGCAACCCAGGCCGTCAGGCCTGGGCGCCCTGTTCGCCGGCCTTCGGCGCGCCGCCGGCCGGAGCCTCGGCGCCCTCGGCGTCGCCGCCGTTCTCGCCGCCATCCTCACCGTCGAACCAATGGGCGCGCGCGGCCATGATGATCTCGTTGGCTTCCTCTTCGGTCGGGCCGTCCTTGCCGAGAATCTCGACCAGTTCGTCGCCCGCCAGATCGGCCAGATCGTCCAGCGTCTTCACGCCGTTCTCGCCCAGCTTGACCAGTTGCGAGGCGGTGCAGCCGGTCAGTTCGGCCACCACGTCCTCGACGCCCAACTCCAGCCGGCGGTCGTTCGCCTCGGTCTCGCGCACGTCCAGGAAGGCCAGGGCGCGCTGCTTCAGCTCGTCGGCGACCGAGTCGTCGAAGCCTTCGATCTCGCCCAACTCCTCGGTCTCGGCGTAGGCGATCTCCTCGACCGAGGTGAAGCCTTCGGCGACCAACAGATGCGCGATCACGTCGTCCACGTCCAGCGCCTGCATGAACAGACCGGACCGGTTGTGGATCTCCTCGGAGCGGCGCTCCGATTCCTCGTTCTCGGTCAGGATGTCGATGTCCCAGCCGGTCAGCATGGAGGCCAGCCGCACGTTCTGGCCGCGGCGGCCGATGGCCAGCGACAGCTGGTCGTCGGGCACCACCACCTCGATGCGGCGGTTCTCGTCGTCGAGCACGACCTTGGCGACTTCCGCCGGGGCCAGCGCGTTGACGACGAAGGTCGGCGCCTCGTTGTTCCACGGAATGATGTCGATCTTCTCGCCCTGCAGCTCGCCGACGACCGCCTGGACGCGGCTGCCGCGCATGCCGACGCAGGCGCCGACCGGGTCGATGGAGCTGTCGTGGCTGAGCACCGCGATCTTGGCGCGCGAACCCGGATCGCGGGCGACGGCCTTGATCTCGATGATGTTGTCGTAGATCTCCGGCACTTCCTGCGCAAACAGCTTCGCCATGAACATGGGGTGCGTGCGCGACAGGAAGATCTGCGGGCCGCGGGCTTCCTCGCGGACGTCGTAGATGTAGGCGCGGACGCGGTCGCCATTCTTGAAGTGCTCGCGCGGCAGCAGCTCGTCGCGGCGCAGGATCGCCTCGGCGCGGCCGAGATCGACCGTGACGTTGCCGTACTCGACGCGCTTGACCAGACCATTGACGATCTCGCCGTTGCGGTCCTTGTACTCGTTGAACTGGCGCTTGCGCTCGGCGTCGCGCACCTTCTGCACGATGACCTGCTTGGCGGTCTGCGCGGCGATGCGGCCGAAATCGATGGGCGGCAGCGGATCGACCAGGAAGTCGCCGAACTTGGCGCCGGCCTTGCGACGCTGGGCGTAGGCCAGCGTGACCTGCGTCGCCTCGTTCTCCACCGTCTCGACCACCTCCAGGTGGCGGGTCAGGTGGATGTCGCCGGTCTTGCGGTCGATGCGGGCGCGGATGTCGTGCTCATGGCCGTATTTGGACCGACCGGCCTTCTGAATCGCCTGCTCCATCGCCTCCAGGACTTCGTCCCGGTCGATGTTCTTTTCGCGGGCGACCGCGTCAGCGACTTGCAGCAGTTCCATCCGTTACACTTCCTGGGTCGGCGTGTGGTCTTGCGAAATGCCCTGGCGGAGGATCAACCCTGCGCTTCCTGGCTGGCACGGATCAAGTCGTCCGTCAGAACCAGCTTGGCGCGCAGGATGTTGTCGAACTCCAGCCGGGCGGCTCCCTGTTCGGTTTCGATGCACACGAGGCCGTCCTCGACGCCCTTCAGCGTGCCCCGGAAGCGCTTGCGTCCATCCGACGACGCCAGCCGGGTGTCCAGCTTGGCCTCGAACCCCGCGAAGCGCTCGAAATCCTTCAAACGGGTCAGCGGCCGGTCGATGCCGGGCGAGCTGACCTCCAGTGTGTAGGCCTCGCGGATGGGGTCTTCCACATCCAGCAGGGCCGAGACGGAGCGGCTGATGTCCGCGCAATCCTCGACCGTCATGGCCGCGCCATCGGCGCGTTCCGCCATGATCTGGAGAACCGACCGCTGGCCGCCGGAGATCTGGACGCGCACGACTTCGTAGCCCATGGCCTCGACCGACGGCGAGATGATCTGTTCGATGCGACCTGTTGCGTCCATTCCACCCGACCTGAGCCTGCGGCCGGGATTGAACCGGACGAGGTTTCCATAGGCTGATAAAAAAATAAGTGGGCCTAAGCCCACCCGCAATGCGTCCCGCCGGCCCAGTTTCCCGAGCCGTCGATCCGTATGTGGTTCCGTGAAGGCTGAATATAGTCATTCCGCCCGATCCCGCAAGCCTTTTCCCTGGCAATCGCTCCGCGTCGCAAGCGAGGCTGGTGGAACGGGGAAGTTTTTCGGGGAGGAGCGCGATGATTCTGGAAGCGGCGTTGCTGACGATCGGGAAGGATCGGCAGGAGGAATTCGAGCGGGCGATGGCGCAGGCGACCCACCTAATCGCCGCCACCCCCGGCTTTCGCGGCCTGGAACTGCGGCCTTGTCTGGAGGACGCCCGCCGTTACCTGCTGCTGGTCCGCTGGGACCGGCTGGAAGACCACACCGAAGGCTTCCGGGGATCGGAGCGCTACACCCGCTGGAAGAGCCTTCTCCACCACTTCTACGACCCATTCCCGGTCGTCGAGCATTTCGCGGCGCCGGCCGTCGCGGTGCCGGATCCGACGCCGGATCCGGCGAGGACGGCGCAGGCTTAGGCGCGCGCCTTGCGGACGAAGCGCAGGAAGACCGGTTTGCGGCCGGCGGCGATGGCCTTTTCCTCATAGCGGGTCGGCGGCCAATCGGCCGGGCGGACGCGCCAGTCGGACGGCACCCGCGCGGTCCATTCGAAATCGGGATGCTTGACCGTGTGCTCCAGCATCCAGCGCACCAAGCCCATGTCGTCGCTGGCCAGCCGCAGCTCGGCGCCGTCCTTGAGCACGCGGGCGAGGCGGGGCAGATTCTCCGGTCCGATGAAGCGACGGTCGTTGTGGCGCTTCTTCGGCCAGGGATCGGCGAACAGCACGAAGGCGCGGCCGATCGAGGCGTCGGGCAGGGCGTCGAGCAGGGGGCGCGCGTCGTCCGGCAGGACGCGGACGTTGTCCAGCCCATCGTCCTCCACCAGCCCCAGCAGCGCCGCGACGCCGTTGACGAAGGGCTCGGCGCCGATCACCCCGATGTCCGGGTTCTGTCCGGCCTGCCAAGCGAGATGGTGGCCGCTGCCGAAGCCAACCTCCATCCACACGTCGCGCACCGGCTTGGCGAACAGGGCGTGCGGATCGACGCGCGCGCCCGGCGGCGGCACCGGAATTTCCAGCGTCGGCAGCAACGTGTCGAGCAGCTCCGTCCGGCGCTTGCGCAGCGGGCGGCCCTTGCGGCGCCCGAACAGACGGGTCGAGGAATCGGGGGAGGATTGGTCGGTCATGGCGGTGGACACGCGCTTTTCGGAAAAATCAGGGCCTCAAAACAAAGCAGGGGCCGCGAACGGCCCCCGCTGTCACAGCTTGGCTTGAGAAGGCGCCGCCTTAGCGGAACGCGCTCCGCAGCTCGCCGACCAGATCGGTCTTCTCCCACGAGAAGCCGCCATCCGCCTCCGGCTCACGGCCGAAATGGCCGTAGGACGAGGTGCGGGCGTAGATCGGCTTGTTCAGGCCCAGATGCGTGCGGATGCCGCGCGGGCTGAGGTCGACCAGCTGCTGGAGGATGTCCGACAGACGATCCTCGTCGACATTGCCGGTGCCGTGGGTGTCGACGTAGACCGACAGCGGCTTCGACACGCCGATGGCGTAGGACACCTGGATCGTGCACTTCTCCGCCAGTTCCGCCGCGACGACGTTCTTGGCGAGGTAGCGGGCGGCGTAGGCGGCCGAGCGGTCGACCTTCGTCGGATCCTTGCCCGAGAACGCGCCGCCGCCGTGCGGCGCGGCGCCGCCGTAGGTGTCGACGATGATCTTGCGGCCGGTCAGGCCGGCGTCGCCGTCCGGGCCGCCGATGACGAAGCGGCCGGTCGGGTTGACGTACAGATTCGCCTCGTCGCACATCCAGCCCTGCGGCAGGCAGTTGACGATGTGCGGGCGCACGATCTCGCGCATGGCGTCCTGGTCGATGCCCTCGGCGTGCTGGGTCGACAGCACGATGGCGGTGGCGCCGACCGGCTTGCCGTCGACGTAGCGCAGGGTGACCTGGCTCTTGGCGTCGGGGCCGAGCTGGGGGGCGGCGCCGGAATGGCGCGCCTCGGCCAGCGACTTCAGGATGGCGTGGGAGTAATAGATCGGGGCCGGCATCAGCGCCGGGGTCTCGCGGCAGGCGTAGCCGAACATGATGCCCTGGTCGCCCGCGCCCTCGTCCTTGTTCCCGGCGGCGTCGACGCCGACCGCGATGTCGGCGGACTGCGAGTGGACGAGGCACTTGACGTCCATCTTCTCCCAGTGGAAGCCGTCCTGCTCGTAGCCGATGTCCTTCACCGCGGCGCGGGCGACCTCGACCAGCTGGTCGGCCTTGATGCTGTCGGGGCCGCGCACTTCACCGGCCAGAACGACCTGGTTGGTGGTGGCGAGCGTCTCGACCGCGACGCGGGCCTGCGGGTCGTGCGAGAGGTACAGATCGACGATGGCGTCGGAAATACGGTCGCAGACTTTGTCGGGATGGCCTTCCGACACGGACTCGCTGGTGAAGACGTAGTTCAGCTTAGCCACGGGGAACCTCGGCTTTGTGCGGCGCGCTATTTCACAGGTCGAAACGACAGATCGGTACAGCGCCCGCAGGACACCGACCCAATCCCGTTATTGACAAGGAATTCTACCGGGGTCAAGCAAACTCCCGATGGAAACCCGCGATGGCACAGACCGCCAAATCGGTGTCGCTCCAGACATCGAAAGGGGAATGCGGCCGAGAAGCGCATCCCCCTTCGGTGTGTGACAGGCCCGTGCCGTTACTCGGCGGCTTCGGCCACGGCGGCGTTGGCGACGGCCTTGGTCAACTCGAACAGGCGCTTGCGCACCGACGGGTCGTTGATCTTGTAATAGGCGCGGACCAGTTCCAGCGTCTCGCGCTTGGCCATCGGATCCGGCTCGTAGACGTTGACCGGCCGCTCTTCACCCGGCGTGCCGTCCTCGTCGTCGTCCACGCGGGCGGCGGCGGCTTCGGCGGGCATGTCGTCGAAGAAGAAGGAGACCGGAACGTCCAGCACGCGGCTGAGGTCGAACAGGCGCGAGGCGCCGATGCGGTTGGCGCCGCGCTCGTACTTCTGCACCTGCTGGAAGGTCAGGCCGATGGCCTCGCCCAGCTTTTCCTGGCTCATGCCCAGCAGCGTCCGGCGCAGACGGACCCGCGACCCGACGTGAACGTCGATCGGGTTCGGCTTTCCGGTCTTCGGACGGCCGGCGCCCGCACGGCGCCCGCGCGGCGCCCCAGTTGTTGCTTGCATCTCGTTTATCCCTGTAACAGTTGTGCAACTTAGATACGACATATCCACGTATGCAGTCAAGCCCGTGAGGGGCGCGTCCGCCGTGCGCGGGGGGCTTTTCGCCCCGTTTCTAGTCAACGGTGATATCGAGGGATCAACGATCCAAGCAAACAACCAACAAGCATTAGCCCGAACATCCTATCGCCGAAACGGGCGTAAGGCGTGATGCCATCCGTTGCTTTCGGCAACGAGGTATCGATGAAACCGCGCTCACCAAGACTGAGAAAGTGTGTCACACGTCCGTAGGCGTCCACCAGACCGGAAATACCCGTATTGGCAACACGCACCAGCGGCAGACCTTCCTCCACCGCGCGCACCTGGTTGATGGCGAAGTGCTGGTGGGGGCCGGCGGTGCGGCCGTACCACGCGTCGTTGGTCAGGTTGAGCAACCACTGCGGACGATCGGCCTCGTCCACCACCGCGCCCGGGAAGATGCCCTCGTAGCAGATCAGCGGGCTGACCGGCGGCAGGCCCTTCAGGCGCAGCGTGGTCGGGCCGGGACCGGGCGAGAACTCCGCCCCGTTGCCGGCGATGGCGCCGACCGGCATCCAGCGCCGCAGGGGCATGTATTCTCCGAAGGGCACGAGGTGGAACTTGTCGAAAACCCCCTCCACGGCGCCGCTGCCGTCCAGCGCGACGAGGCTGTTGTGGTAGCGCCGCTCCCCCTCCGCGTCGACGGCGCTGCGCGGCGCCCCGGTGATCAGCAACCCGCCCGAGGGAATGACCGAGGCCAGCGCCTGCCGGATCCGCGCGTCGCCGTCGACGAAGAAGGGAACGGCGGTCTCCGGCCAGATCACATGGGTGACCGGTTCGGCCGATGGGGAGACGGGCGGGGCGGCGGACAGGTTCATGTGGAGCTGCACGTTCTTCTCGCGCTCGCCCGGCGCCCATTTCAGGCGCTGGTCGATGGCGGCCTGGACCAGACGCAGCCGCACGCCGGGGACCGTCTCGTCCGACGCGCCGGCGAGCCGCCACGCGCCCCAGCCGCCGAGCGCCGCGAACAGCGCCAGCCCGGCGACCAGCGCCGTCGCGGCGCGGCGCGGCGCGAGGCCGGGATCGGGCAGGGCGGCGGGCAGGGCGGCGACCAGCACGGTCAGCAGGGTCAGGCCGTAGACGCCGACCAGCGAGACGCTTTGCAGCACCGGCAGCACCCCGACCCAGCCATAGCCGATCAGGTTCCAGGGAAAGCCGGTCAGGACGTGCCCGCGCAACCATTCCAGCAGCGCCCAGCAGAACGCGAACAGCAGCGGCTTGGCCAGCCCGCCGCCGAAGCCGCGCGCCCGCAGCGCGTGGAACAGCCACGCGGCGGTGCCGCTGAACATGGCCAGCAGGATCGGCAATCCGACCGCCGACAGCGGCAGCGCCCACCAGAAGCGCTCGATGTCGGTGAACAGCGCGGCGCTGATCCAGTACAGCCCCAGCACATGATGCCCAAAGCCGAAGAACCAGCCGATGGCGAAGGCCCGCCGGCCGGTGCCGGCGCCGTCCAGCAGCCACACCAGTCCAGGAAAGGCCACGAGCAGGACGGGCAGGGTGTAGGCCGGGGGCAGGGCGAAGGTCGCCAGCCCCCCCAGCGCCGCCGCCACGGCCAACCGCCGCCAGCCGGTGAGGGAGGCAAGGCGCGCGGAAACACGGCCCAACCGGGCCGGAACGGGCAGCGTGTCGGTGGCGGTCAAGAGCAGGGAACTCCGGCAGGCTGCGGGAACGGCGCGCCATAGGTGGGGCGGCGGGGGGAGGGCGCCAAGTGTTTGGTAAGGTGGTGAAGCGGGTTGCCCCCAACCCGGCCCTCCCCCGCTGGGCGGGGGAGGGGGACGGTTGGCCCCTCACGAACATCCAATGTCCATCCCCTCCTCCGCCCAGCGGGGGAGGGTCAGGGTGGGGGCATCGAAGCCGACGTTACGCCGTCTCGGCCAGCTTCACGCCGTTGGCCGGGGCGTTGCGCACGCGCAGGCGCTTCAGGCGGCGGGAATCCGCCTCGACGATCTCGAACTCCAGCCCCGACGGGTGGGTCAGCAGTTCACCCAGCGCCGGTACGCGGCCGGCGAGCGAGACGACCAGACCGCCCAGCGTGTCGATCTCCTCGCGCTCGTCCTCGGTCAGGACCGGGCCGACCCGCCGCTCGAACTCCTCGATGGGCAGGCGGGCGTCAACGATCAGGCTGCCGTCGGGCTTTTCCAAGAGGCGCGGTGCGGCGTCCTCGTCGTGCTCGTCCTCGATCTCGCCGACGATCTCCTCGACCAGATCCTCGATGGTGACGAGGCCGTCGATGCCGCCGAACTCGTCCACCACCAAAGCCAGATGGCGGCGGCTCTGCCGCATCTGCACCAGCAGGTCGAGCACCGGCATGGAGGGCGCCACGATCTTCACGTCGCGGACGATGCCCTTCAGGTCGTCGGCCAGCGCAGCGCCGTCCAGTGCCTGGCCCCCCAACGCCGGTCCCAGCGCCTTGCGCGCCATCAGGCTCAGCACGTCCTTGATGTGGATGACGCCGATGACGTCGTCGAGCGTCTCGCGGTACACCGGCAGGCGGGAATGCCCCTCCTCGGCGACCTTCTGGACCAGCGCCGGAAGCGGCGTGTCGATCTCCACCGCGACGATGTCGACGCGCGGCACCATGACGTCGGCCACGGTGCGCCCGTTCAGCTTCAAGATGTTGGTGAGCAGCGCGCGCTCGCCCGCTCCCACCGATTCCTCGTCCTCGCCCAGGTCGACGATCAATTCCTCGATCGTGGCGCGGAGCGTCGAATCGGCGCGCCCGCCCCAGACGGTGCGGAGCCACCCCTTGAACAGGTGGCCCAGGGAATGCTGGTCTTCGGCCCCGTCCTCACGGGGCGTGCGACTGTCGGATATCTCGCTCATCGGTCCGGCGGTTCGTGGTTGGTCGGTTCCGTTTCCGCCGGGTCGTCCGGCGGAAGGCGGTTGGTTGCGTACGGATCGGCGATGCCGAAGCTGGCGAGCAGCCGGGTCTCCAGCGCCTCCATCTCCTCGGCCTCGTCGTCCGTCTCGTGATCATACCCCAGCAGATGCAGAACGCCATGCACCACAAGGTGGGTCAGGTGATCGTCGGGGGATTTGTTCTGTTCGGCGGCCTCGCGCCGCACCGTTTCGAAGGCGAGGATGACGTCGCCCAGCAGGACGGGCACGCCCTCCTCCGGCTCCGGCTCCTCGGCTTCGGTCAGGGCGAAGGACAGCACGTTGGTCGGCTTGTCCTTGCCGCGGTAGTCGCGGTTGAGCTGCTGCACCAGCGCGTCGTCGGCCAGCACGACCGAGAGTTCGGCCGGGCCGTCCTCCGCGTCGTAGATGGCGGCGAGCGTCGCCAGCGCGGCCTTTTCCGCCAGCCACTCGGCGTTCTCGGCCCAGTCGCCCGCCTCGCGGGACACGGTGACGTCGACGGCCATCACGACGCCCTTTCCCCAGTGGCGCCGTTGCGCGGGGCAAGACGCTGGGCTTCGGCCCGGTCGTAGGCGCGGATGATGCGGGCGACCATCGGATGGCGCACCACGTCGGCGTCGGTGAAGTGGACGAAGCGCACGCCCTCGACCCCCTGGAGGATGTCCAGCGCGTCGCGCAGCCCCGACCGGGTGCCGGACGGCAGGTCGATCTGCGTGATGTCGCCGGTCACCGCCATCCGCCCGCCCTCGCCCAACCGGGTCAGGAACATCTTCATCTGCATCGGCGTGGTGTTCTGCGCCTCGTCCAGGATGACGAAGGCGTTGCCCAGGGTCCGGCCGCGCATGAAGGCGAGCGGGGCGATCTCGATCTCGCCGGATTCCAGGCGCTTCTTCACCTGCTCGGCCGGCAGCATGTCGTGCAGCGCGTCGTAGAGCGGGCGCAGGTAAGGATCGACCTTCTCCTTGAGGTCGCCGGGCAGGAAGCCCAGCCGCTCCCCGGCCTCGACCGCCGGGCGCGACAGGACGATGCGGTCGACCTGGCCGGTGGTCAGCAGCGCCACGGCCTGCGCCACCGCCAGATAGGTCTTGCCGGTGCCGGCCGGACCCAGCCCGAAGACCAGCTCGCTTTCCGACAGCGCCTGGAGGTAGGCCGCCTGCATCGGCGAGCGCGGGGTGATCGCCCCGCGCTTGCGGGTGCGCAGCGCGATCTCCGCGCGCAGGATGCCGCCGCCGGGGCCGTTGCCGGCCGGGCGGGTCTCCTCGACGATGGCGGGGGCGGTCGCCATGCGGACGGCGCCGTCCACCTCGCCGCTGCCGACGGGCTGGCCGCGGGTCAGGCGCTCGTACAGGGAATCCAGCACCGCCTTGGCCGCGTCGGCGGCATCGGGCGGACCGGAGACGGTCAGCGTGTTGCCACGCGAGATCAGGGAGACGCCCAGCAGAGTCTCGATGCGGGCGAGGTGGCGGTCGTGCTCCCCGTACAGCATCGGCAGAAGCCGGTTGTCGTCGAATTGAACGTCGATTCGCCGATCGGGCTGACCGTTCAAGCGCTTGCCTCCAGGGAAGGAACCCGCCGCATGCCCTGCGGCGTCGAAATGTGTTCGCCGGTCACCACGGTGCCGCCGAGGCTGTTGGGCCGCGCCTCGTCGATGCGGACCTCGACGATGCGGCCCAGCAACCGTTCGTCCGCCACGGCGTGGACCGACTGCATCCACGGGCTGCGCCCGTGCAATTGCCCGTCGCGGCGCCCGACCCGGTCGAACAGCACCGGTATGGTGCGGCCGACGAAGCCGTGGTTGAAGGCGGCCTGCTGGGCGGCGATGAGCTGCTGGAGCGCGGCGAGCCGGGCCTCCTTCACCTCTTCGGCGACTTGGCTGCCCTCCAGCGCCGCCGGGGTGCCGGGGCGCGGGCTGTATTTGAAGGTGTAGGCCTGGGCGTAGCCGACGTCGCTCACCAGCTTCAGCGTCGCGGCGAAATCGGCGTCGCTCTCGCCGGGGAAGCCGACGATGAAGTCGCCCGACAGCGCCAGATCCGGATTCACCGCGCGCAGCCGGTCGACCACGCGGCGGTAGTCGTCGGCGGTGTGCTTGCGGTTCATCGCCGCCAGGATGCGGTCCGACCCCGCCTGCACCGGCAGATGCAGGTAGGGCATCAGCTGCGGCACCTCGGCATGGGCGCGGATCAGGTCGTCGTCCATGTCGCGCGGGTGCGAGGTGGTGTAGCGGATGCGCGCCAGCCCGTCGATCTCCGCCAGTTCACGGATCAGCCGGCCGAGGCCCCAGGTCGAGCCGTCCGGCCCGTCGCCGTGCCAGGCGTTGACGTTCTGGCCCAGCAGGCTGATCTCGCGCGTGCCGCCGGCCACCAGCCGTTTCGCTTCCAGAACGATCTGCGCGGCGGGCCGCGAGAACTCGGCGCCTCGGGTGTAGGGGACGACGCAGAAGGTGCAGAACTTGTCGCAGCCCTCCTGCACCGCCAGGAAGGCGGAGACACCCTGGCTGTTCGATTCCTCGGGCAGGTGGTCGAACTTGGACTCGGCCGGGAAATCGGTGTTCAGCACGCTGCCGGTGGCGCGGGTCGCCTTGGCGACCATCTCCGGAAGGGTGTGGTAGGTCTGCGGGCCGAAGACCATGTCGACCTGGGGGGCGCGGGCGACGATCTCCTCGCCCTCGGCCTGGGCGACGCAGCCGGCGACGGCGAGGATCATCCGGCCGTTTCCGGCAGTCGCCTTTTCGTCCTTCAGGATGCGCAGCCGACCGAGTTCCGAGAAGACCTTCTCGGCCGCCTTTTCGCGGATGTGGCAGGTGTTGAGGATCACCATGTCGGCGCCGTCCGGCTCCTCGACCGGACGGTAACCCAGCGGAGCCAGGACATCCGCCATGCGGGCGGAGTCGTAGACGTTCATCTGGCAACCCCAGGTCTTGATGAACAGCGTCTTGCTCAACCCGCTCCCTTCCGCACAAAAGCGAATAGCGCGCTCACGCGGCACGGCGTGGCGCGCGCGGCGCCTGTCTTCCGGGGCCGCTCCTTTCGCGATGGTAGCATGGGCGGGGCGAACGGAGTCAACGTTCGTCCGCCCCGCTGTTCTTAAGGTGCCGTTTCGCCGTCACGCGGCGTTGGTGGCGTCGGCCCACATCCGCTCCCGTCCCATCCGAGGCCAGGGCCGGGCGAAGAGAAAAGACAGCGGCGCCGCCGTTTCCGCCACGCCCGGCAGCACCGGAGCGGTCGCCTCGGCCGGGCCGATCATGCCGGACACGCCGTCCAGCGCGCCTTCGACCAGTTCCAGACCCAGCAGCCGGTTCATGTCCACCGGACCCGGCATCTGCATGCCGAGCGTCAGCGACCGGGAGAAGCCGAACCGCTCGTAATAGGGGGCGTCGCCGACCAGGATGACCGACTTGTGGCCGTGGGCGATGGCCTTGTTCAGGCTCATCCGGATCAGCTTGCTGCCCAGCCCGCCGCCCTGGAGGCGCCCGGCCACCGCGATGGGGCCGAGCAGCAGGGAGGTCGTGCCGCCGACCGTGATCGGCCAGTAGCGGATGGTGCCTTCCAGGATCTCGTTCCCGTGCTCGTCGTGCTCGATGGCGACGAGGTTCAGCTCGGGGATCGAGTCGACGCCGTCCCGCAGTCGGTAGGCGGTCTTCTGGAAGCGGTCGGGGCCGAAGGACGCGTCCAGCAGGGCTTCGATGGCGGCGGCGTGCTTGGGCTGTTCGACGGTGATGATCATGCTGCGATGGCTCCCGGTCGGAAGAAGGTCTTCTCAGAGCGGGTCGCGCCGTCGCCGGGGCTTCGAGGGATCAGGTCCCTTCGGTGCCTTCGGCGTTCGCACGCGACCCAAGGACGGCCGCACCCGCGTGTTGCGGTGCGAGGCTCCGTCGTCGGATGCGAAGGGCGTGCGAACGGGACATGTGGTGGGCTCATCGGCCGTTGCTGGGACTTGCGCATATATCATCGACACCCCCCCTCGGCAAGACCGGGTTGGCACGGGGGGAACGCATGACTGCATCACTCTGCGCGCGTGGTTTTCCGGCACCGGCGGCGGGGAAGCGCAACAGTGTTTCCGCCAGCGTCGAAAAGGGTTTCGCGACCAATTTTCGACACGGATGAACACGGATGCCGGCTTTGCCGGCGCACGGATGAACACAGGATTTCTGATCCGTGTTCATCCGTGTCCTAAAACGATCCTCTCCGGAGCGGGTCGCCCGCCGCGTCTGGACAGCGCCCGATTGCCGCCTTTATGCTGGTGGGCATCAGCGATTCGCGATGCAAGCCAAATCCATGTACACCGCCGTCACCCGCGCCATCCGCGTCACCGTCCAGCCCGTGTTCCTGGAGGACCAGTCGGCCCCGGCCGAGGGCCGCTACGTCTGGGCCTACCACGTCCGCATCGAGAACGAGGGCAAGGAGACGGTGCAGCTCCGCAGCCGCCATTGGCGCATCACCGACGCCATGGGCCGCGTGCAGGAGGTGCGCGGGCCGGGCGTCGTCGGCGAGCAGCCGGTGCTGGAGCCGGGCGGCCATTTCGAATACACCAGCGGCACGCCGCTCGGTACGCCATCGGGCATCATGGCGGGCAGTTACAGCATGGAGTCGGTCCAGGGCGGCGCGTTCGACGTGGCGATCCCGGCCTTCTCGCTGGACAGCCCGCACCAGCCCATGCGGCTGAACTGACCGCTTGACAGTCCCCGGACCGGCGCTATCTCCGCCTTTTCATGAGGCCCGGCACCGGACGCGGCCGCAACCGGCGGCCGGTCCTTCCGCCATCGAAAGGTTTTTCCCCGTGACGGCTCCCACGCTTCCGCCCGCCGAGACCAAGCTTCGCGGCCTCCAGCGTCTCCGCGCGCCCGACGACCGGCGCCCGTCCCGCGCCGAGGCCGAGGAGGCGGTCCGCACCCTGCTGCGCTGGGCCGGCGACGACCCC
This sequence comes from Azospirillum doebereinerae, assembly GCF_003989665.1. Lineage (GTDB taxonomy): Bacteria > Pseudomonadota > Alphaproteobacteria > Azospirillales > Azospirillaceae > Azospirillum > Azospirillum doebereinerae. Next base: position 120,503 of record NZ_RZIJ01000005.1, read on the forward strand.
GAGCGCGAGGGGCTGACCGGCACGCCGGACCGGGTGGTGCGCTCCTACGAGGAGTTCTTCGCCGGCTACGACGTGGACCCGGTGGCGATCCTCCAGCGCACCTTCGAGGAGACCGACGGCTACGACGAGATGGTGATCCTGCGCGACATCCGCGTCGAATCCTACTGCGAGCACCACATGGTGCCGATCGTCGGCCGGGCGCACGTCGCCTATCTGCCGCGGCGCCGGGTGGTCGGCATCTCCAAGCTGGCCCGGCTGGTCGAGGCCTACGCCAAGCGCCTGCAGATCCAGGAGAAGATGACGGCCCAGATCGCCAACACCATCGACGAGGTGTTGCAGCCCGAAGGCGTCGCGGTGGTCATCGAGGCGCAGCACCAGTGCATGACGACGCGCGGCATCCACAAGACCGGCGTCACCATGGTGACCAGCCGCATGCTGGGCGCCTTCCGCACCGACCCGTCGACCCGGCGGGAGTTCCTGACCATGATCGGCAACCCGGTCTCCCGCGCGGAGTGATCCTTACTTGGGACGCGGGCGTCACTCCGTCCGCACCCCGTGCTGCTTCATCAAGGCGTAGAGCGTCGGCCGGCTGACGCCCAGCAACCGCGCCGTGGCCGACAAATTGCCGCCCGCCCGCGCCAGCGCGTCGAGCATCGCGCGGCGCTCCATGTCGTCGCGCAGCACCCGCAGCGGCGGCGGCGCGTCCTGGTCGACCAGCCGGCGGCCCTCCTGCTCCAGATCGGCGCGCTGGAAGGCCCGGCGGACCGCCGCCACCAGCTCCTCCACGTCCAGCGGCGTGCTGCACACGTCGTGCGCGCCGCGCGCCACCGCCCGCACCGCCAGGATCCGCCGGTCGGCCGGAGTCAGGGCGACGATCTTGGTGGACGGGGCCTCCGCCAGCAGGCGCGACAGGGTGGCCAGCGCCTCGGTCTCCGGCTCTCCGATCGGCAGGAGGATCACCGGCGGCTTGTGCCGGCGCAGGAGGTCGAGCGCTGAGTCGCGGTCCTCGGCGAGGTAGGCGTGGCTGACCGGAACCGCATCGCGCAGCCTTGCGGCCAGAACGGGCGTGTCGTCGACGATCAGCAAGATACGGGGGACCATGGGGCTCCCAGGCGAGGGGGTTAGGAACGGTTCGCAAGAATCACGGCGGCGGGCCGCGCTGTCCAACGCGCGTTGGCATGAGGCGACGCGCAATTTCGGCAAAATCGTGGCACCGAACGGGGTGCATCGCCGCCGGTCCCTCTGCTAAGCTTCCGGCCCCTTGCATTCTCGTGGGATTGGTCCGGGCCATGGCGGCGAAGGTGACACCGGCGGTCAACGCCGCGAAGGCGGCGGGCATCGACTTCCGCCTGATGGAGTACGACTACGACCCCTCGGCCGACGCCATCGGCCTGCACGCCGCCTCCGCCCTGGGGCTGGATCCGACGGTCGTCTACAAGACGCTGATCGTCCAGCTGGAGCCGAAGGGGCTGGCCTGCGCGGTGATCCCGGTGGCGGCAAAGCTGGACCTGAAGGCCATCGCGGCGGCGGCCAAGGCGAAGAAGGCCGACCTCGCCGACCCGGCGTTGGCGGAGAAGACGACCGGCTACATGGTGGGCGGCATCAGCCCGCTGGGCCAGAAGAAGGCCCTGCCGACCTTCGTCGATTCCAGCGCCGACGCCCTGCCGGAAATGGTGGTGAACGGCGGCCGGCGCGGGTTGCAGATCGTGCTGGCCCCGGCCGGTCTGGCGCGCGCGACCAAGGCGACGGTCTGCGCGATCACGGCGGGGTAGGGATTGGGCGCGCCGCCGAGGCGGTGTTCCGCCCGAGCAAGGCGGCCCTGAAGCGGTAAGGATGAACGCTGAAAGGCGCTGGTGACCCCGGCAGGACTCGAACCTGCTGCCCCAAGTTTAGGAAACTTGTGCTCTATCCAGATGAGCTACGGGGCCACTGCGCAGAACATAGCGGCTTTGACGCGGGATGCCAACCGTGCAGACACGCCGCCGCCACCCGGACTCAGTCGGAATAGCGCTCCTCGGTCCACGGGTCGGCGTGGTTGTGATAGCCGCGAACCTCCCAGTAACCGGGGCGGTCCTCGGCCAGCAGCTCGATCCGCTTCACCCATTTGGCGCTCTTCCAGAAATAGAGCCTGGGCAGCACGACGCGGACCGGGCCGCCGTGCTCGCGGCTGATCGGCCGCCCCTCCCAGCGCGTCGCCAGCAGCACATCGTCGGCGTCGAAATCCGCCAGCGCCACGTTGGTCGTGTAGCCGTCCGACGAATGGAAGACGACGAAACGCGCGTCGGGCTTGGGCCGGGCCAGCGCCAGCAGATGGCGGGCGCCCACCCCCTCCCAGGCGTTGTCGTAGCGCGACCATGTGGTGACGCAGTGGATGTCCGAGACGAAGCGCTCCTGCGGCTGGGCCAGCAAATCGTCCCAGCGCCAGCGCAGCGGGTTTTCCACCAGCCCGTCCACGGTCAGGCCCCAGCTTCGCTCCGTCACCCCCGGCGTGACGCCGAGGTCGAGCACCGGCCAATCCTCCACCAGCCTCTGGCCGGGCGGCAGGCGGTCGCGGGCCGGGTCGGCGGCGTGGCCGGTCAGCGCCCGGCCGTCGCGCGCCCATTGCTCCTTGGCGGCGACCAGCTTGGGGCGGACGGCGCCCTCGCTGCCGGGATCGGGCGCCTCGTCGGGGGTGGTGGGGGGAATGTCGGCCATGGGTGTCCTCGCTGCGGTGAAGGCCGGAGCAAAGGACGTCTCCAGGCCCAGGGCTTAAAAAAGGACCGGCCGGTCGGGTTGGCAAGCGCGGACAGGAGGACTAACTTCCCGGAGCCTTGGTGAAGCTGTAGATGGATCGGTACGGAATGCCTGTCGCACGAGACCGCTGGTCGGCCCGCCTTCGCGGCGGATTGGCCGCCCTGCTTCTTCTGGCCTCGCTCTGCGGCCTGTCCCAGCCCGTCTTCGCGGCGGCGCCCGCAGCGGGTGCCGCGCCGGTCGCGGCCGCCACGCCGGCCCCCGCCGAGGCGGCGGTCGCGGCGGGCGAGCCGACGATCCAGCAGTTGGAAGCCATGGTCTCCACCCTGGAGAACCCCGAGGCGCGGACCCGGCTGGTCGAACAGCTTCGCGCCCTGGTCGCGGCGCAGAAGGGCCTGACCATCGCCAAGGCGTCGGAGGGTGAATCCGCCCTGCCGGACACGCTGGGCGCCCGCGCGCTGTCCTTCCTGGCCCAGCGCATGGACGTGGTCAGCCGCCAGCTGGTGCAGGTCGCCAACGTCTTCGCCGATCTGCCGGGCGCCATCGCCTGGATGCAGCGGCAGGCCGAGGATTCCTCGGCCCGCGAGCGCTGGGTGCAGATCGCCATCCAACTGGCCCTGATCCTCGCCATCGGCTCGGTGGTCGGGCGGGGCGTCCAGTGGCTGCTGAAACGGCCGCTCCACGCGCTGGCCTCGCGCCCGGTGTCCTCGACGCTGATCCGCATCCCGCTGCTGCTCGGTCGCGCCCTGCTGGAGCTGGCGCCGATCGTCGCCTTCATCGTCGTCGCCTACGCCATCCTGTCGGTGACCGAGCCGGGGCCGCGCGTGCGGCTGGTGGCGCTGGCCGTCGTCAACGCCACGGTGATCGTGCAGGTCCTGCTGATCGGCGTGCGCCTGCTCTTCGCGCCCGAAGCCGCCAACCTGCGGCTGATCCGCACCAGCGACGAGGGCGCCAAGCGCGCCTATGTCTGGACCCGCCGGCTGATCGCGGCGTCGGTCTACGGCTATTTCCTGGCCGAGGGCGCCTATGTGCTGGGCCTGCCGCTGGGGGCCTACGGGGCGCTCCTGAAGCTGCTGGGCGTGCTGATCGCCGGCATGCTGATCACCCTGATCCTGCGCAACCGCACCGACGTCGCCGACTGGATGCGCGGCAACCCGCTGTCGGGCAACGGCGACCCGGTCGCCACCGCGGAACGCGAGGCGGAAGGGCAGGGCGCCGTTCTGCGTTCGGCCCGGCGGCGCTTCGCCGAGATCTGGCACGTCCTGGCGATCCTCTACGTGGTCGTCACCTTCGGGGTCTGGGTGCTGAACGTCTATGGCGGGTTCGAGTATCTGGCCCGCGCCACCGCCGTCACCGTGGTGGCGGTCGCCGTCGCCCGGCTGCTGGTCAGCGGGCTGAACCGCACGCTGCGGCGCGGCCTGCGCATGAACCGCGAACTGACCGGCACCATGCCGCAGCTGCACGAGCGCGCCTATTTCTACCTGCCCATCGTCCAGCGCTTCGGCAAGACGGTGATCTGGCTGCTGGCGCTGGGGGTGGTGCTGAACGGCTGGGGCATCGACACGCTGGGCTGGGCGGAATCGGCCATCGGCCGGCGCATCGTCGGCAGCGTGGTCTCGATCAGCCTGCTGCTGGCCGGCGCCGTGGTGGCGTGGGAGGTGGTCAGCGCGATGATCGAGCATTTCCTGGCCTCCACCGACCGCAACGGCACGAAGATCGAGCGCAGCGCCCGCATGCGGACCCTGCTGCCGCTGCTGCGCAACGCCTTCCTGATCCTGCTGGTGACGATGGTGTCGCTGATCACCCTGTCGGAGCTGGGCGTCAACATAGCCCCCCTGCTGGCCGGCGCCGGCGTCGTCGGTCTGGCCATCGGCTTCGGGTCGCAGACCCTGGTCAAGGACATCATCACCGGCCTGTTCATCCTGTTCGAGGACACGGTGTCGGTCGGCGATTCGGTGGACGTCGGCGGCGGCCACGCCGGCACGGTGGAGGCGATCTCGATCCGCTCCATCCGCCTGCGCGACGGGTCGGGCGCGGTGCATTCCGTGCCGTTCAGCGCCGTGACCACGGTGAAGAACATGAGCAAGGACTTCTCGGTGATCGCCTTCAACGTGGTGGTGGCCAACCGCGAGGATCCCGACCGCGTCATCGCCGTGCTCAAGGAGGTCGGCGCCGAGGTGCAGGCCGAGGCCCCCTACGCCGCCGACATCCTCAACCCGTTGGAGGTGCTGGGCGTCGACAAGCTGTCGGACACCGGCATCATCATCCTGGCCCAGTTCAAGACCCGCCCGACCCGGCAATGGGGCGTGGCGCGCGAGTTCAACCGCCGCATGAAGAAGCGTTTCGACGAGCTGGGCATCACCATGCCGACCCAGTCGATGCAGCTGGTCGTCGGGCAGGGTGCCCACGACCGCGCGCTGGCGGAGGCGCTGAGCCAGGGCTCGTAAACCGATTCCGCACACCGGCTTGGCGGGGCTACGCCGAACGCCCGAAAGGGACGTTCGGCGGTCCACGGTGTTTTCGTTCCCGTGGATCGAGCCGGCCGGAGTGCATCATGGGTTCTGAAGTGTTTTCGCGTTTCGCCCGCTGGACGGAGCGTCAGTCCGGACGGCCGGGGGCTTTCGTCACGGCCTTCGGCGTGGTGCTGGTCTGGGCCGTCACCGGGCCGCTGTTCCATTTCTCCGACACGTGGCAGCTGGTCATCAACACCGGCACCACCATCGTCACCTTCCTGATGGTGTTCGTGATCCAGAACGCCCAGAACCGCGACACCCAGGCGATGCAGTTGAAGCTCGACGAGTTGATCCGCGTCACCAAGGCCGCCCGCGACGGGATGATGGATCTGGAGAACCTGCCGGACAAGGATCTGGCCAAGGTGAAGAGCAGCTTCGAGAAGCTCGCCAAGGCCGCCGATTGCCTCGACCACCGGATCGACGAGAAGGTCGAGCGGGCGGTGGAACGCGAGGTGGAGCGCGAAGTCGACGAGGAGTTGAACGAACGGGGCATCCGCGACTGAGCGGACACGGCCGACTCCACAACCCGCTCTACCCCGCCGGGGCCGGCGGGCAGGGCGGGCGGCGCCACGCCCGCAACGCGTCGTCCAGCGAGCGGGCGAAGGCCGAGCGCTCCTCCGGCGACAGGAAGGCCCCGACCCCGACCGATTGCCCGTGCGACGACAGCGTCACCGGGTGTCCCGGCTCGCCCGCCTCGTCGTGGCTGACGCGGAGCCAGTAAGGATGGAAGGTCCAACGCCGTTCCGGCGCCTTCCAGTGGACCCGCTGCACCGTCAGGTCGGCCGTGGTCAGGCGGACCCGTTCATAGGAGCGGGCGGCGCGGTAGTTGACGCGGAAGGCCAGCCACAGCACCAGCACGTCGAGCCCGCAGAACGGCGCCACCGGCCACGCCCCGTACGCGACGAGCACCCCGGCGACCGCGAGGTTGAGCGCGACGACCACGCCCATCAGCACCTTGAATCCCCCGCGCCCCAGGCTGCGGTGCGGGTGGAGGATGGCGTCGAAGAACACGCGGGACGCGCCGCTTGCGGAATCGCTCTTGGGTTCGTCGCTGGGCATGCCGGAATGGTAGCGGAGAACGCCCGCGCGGAGAACAGGCGCGGACGGTTACGCCGCCCGCGACGATGACGGCGGCGGCAACGACGCCCCGCCGCGCAGGGTCCAGTCCATGGCGCTCTCGCAAGGCGCGGCGAAACCCTCGGGCTGGACGAAGATGCGGACCTGGTCGTCGGTGCCGGCGGCGATCATCGCGTCGGCCAGGGTGGAGGCCCAGCGCCAGTCGGTCAGCACGATGGCGCTGCGCTGGTGCCCGCAGGCCCGCGCCAGGCGCATCAGTTCGACCAACCGTTCGGAACGGAAGCCGTCGGCCTCGAAATGGTCGAACTCCATCAGGCTGGACCAGGACCGCGCCTGGAGAGCGAAGGCGGCGCACCAATGCTCCATCTGCCGCGCCAGATCGTCGCGCCGTTCGATGGACAGCTTGCCCTGAAGGCGGATGTGCAGGCCCCAGTCCCGCACCTCGACAAAAAAAGACCCCATCGTCCGCCTCCCGCCTCGTCGCGGCTGCGCTGCCGCCGCCATGCCGGCTCCCGGTCGTTTCGGAAGCGATCTTGTTTCTGAATCAACGACCAATCGAAATGGGCGTCTCTACTACGGATAGCAAAAAGACGAGAGGGTTGAAAGCGCGTTCTGTTTGCGAAATCTGTCGAAAATCGACGTTTTCTTGACCCTCTTCGTTTAATTTCCTCGAATTTCTGCCAAAGTCGATGCATCGACGAATGGTTGAGAGACCGTGCGGCTTCCGGCCGCGCGGGCATCGGGCAAAACCCTGCGGCGACGCTGGCCCGGAGGGGGCGCTTGCGGCTATGCTGACGCCCATGAAGCCCGCCGCCGTCCAGGAATTCTTCCGCCGCCTCGCCGCCGCCAATCCGGAACCCCGGAGCGAGCTGGAATACGTCAACCCCTACACGCTGCTGGTCGCCGTCGTGCTGTCGGCGCAGGCGACCGACGTCGGCGTCAACAAGGCCACCGGGCCGCTGTTCCGCACGGTCACCACCCCGCAAGGGATGGTGGAACTGGGCGAGGAGGGCCTGCGCGGCTTCATAAAGACGATCGGCCTGTTCAACACCAAGGCCAAGAACGTCATCCGCCTGTCGGAGCTGCTGATCGAGCGCCACGGCGGCGAAGTCCCCCAGGACCGCGAGGCGCTGGAGCAGCTTCCCGGCGTCGGCCGGAAGACCGCGAACGTCGTGCTGAACGTGGCCTTCGGCGAGGAGACCATCGCCGTCGACACCCACATCTTCCGGGTCGGCAACCGCACGGGGCTGGCCCCCGGCAAGACCCCCGACGCGGTGGAGGCCAAGCTGCTGAAGGCGGTGCCGAAGCTCTACCGGCGCCACGCGCATCACTGGCTGATCCTGCACGGCCGCTACGTCTGCAAGGCGCGCAAGCCCGAATGCCCGGTCTGCCCGGTCAACGACCTCTGCGCTTTCAAGGACAAGATCATCGCCTGACGGGCGCGGCCCCCGGCATGGCCCCGCCGCTATCCTTACTTACGTGATCGCGTCCAGCGCCTCGGTGCTGAGGCCGCCCGGCACGATGGTCAGCGGGATGCGCAGCCGCGCCAGCCCACGCCCGGTGTAGTAGGAGATCATCGGTCCCGGCCCTTCCGGATCGGTGCCGGCCGCCAGCACCAGGATGGAGATGCTGGGCTCCTCCGCGATCAGGGCCAGCACCTCCTCGTGCACGGTGCCCTCGCGGACGTAGAGGGCGGGCAGGGTGCCGGTCAGCTGGTTGACCTCGCGGGCCAGCTTCTGGAGCTTCTGCTCGGCCTCGCCGCGCTGCTCCTCGCGGATCAGGTTCTCCACCGCCATCCAATGCTGCATCTCGCCCTGCTCCAGCACGGTCAGCAGAGCCACCTTGCCGCCCGACTTGCGGGCGCGCAGGCAGGCGTAGCGCAGGGCCACCTTCAGTTCCGGGCTGTCGTCGACGACCACCAGGAAGATGCGCACCGGCGGCGGTGAGGATTCGGTCGTGGTCGTCTCGGTCATCGCATGCCCCCCTCGGTTCGGATCACGGCCGGTTCGGACGCCGGCCCACTTCCCACAGGCCCGCCTTTTACACGCGGCGGAACGCGGCGCCCGCCGCCCAGCCGGCGGCGATCGCGCCGACCACCGCCACCACCCCGTAGGTGATCGGCCGGTGGCGGGCGATGTCGTAGACCTCGGCGCTGAAGCCGATCTTCGACACCACCAGCGGCGTGGTCTGGGCGCTCACCACCTCGCCGTCGCGGATCAGCAGGGCTTCGACATTGTACAACCCCGTCGGCACGTTGGCTGGAAAATAGATGTTGGTCCGGAACAGCCGCTCGCCCAGGAAGGCGACCTGCCCGAAGGTCAGCGCGTAGAGCCCGGCGCGCTGCTTGTTGCGGATCAGCGCGGCGCGGAAGGCCGCCAGCTCCTGCGGGTCCAGCGTCTCGCGCGGCCCGAGCTGCAACTGCGGCAGCCCGATCTGGTGGCGCTCCAGCACCGGGCGGCCGACCAGCTGGTCGAGCGGCCGGCTGGTCGCCACCGTGTAGAATCCCGGCACCTGCTCGAACCGGGCGCTGTCGGTGTTGATCCACATGCCGGCGATCCGCTCCTTGCGGCGGACGGTGGCGGAACCGCGCGGCCCGGTCACGACGATGGCGACGTCGCCCGCGCCGTCGGTGGTGCCGAACAGCACGACCTCCGTCCCGGTGAAGCCGGTGGTGATGGCGATCAGATGGCTCGACAGGTCGGCGACGAGTTGCTGCGCCCAGACATTCGCCGCCACCGTACCGCCCAGCAGCAGCCCGCCCAGCGCCGCCACGGCCTGGACGGCGCGTCGTTTCGCAACCGAAACCATCACCCCGCCCCCATGGTCAGGGTGAAGAGATCCGCCGGGCGCGAGAACAGGTCCCAGGCCAGCTTCAGCGCCACCGCGACGACGATGCAGGACAGCAGCAGCCGGGCCTGCTCGCCGCGCAGCCGGGTCCCGGCCTTGGTGCCGAACTGGGCGCCGATGACGCCGCCGATCAGCAGCAGCAGCGCCAGCATGGCGTCCACCGTCTGGTTGGTCGCCGCCTGGAGCAGGGTGGCGGCGGCGGTGGTGAAGATGATCTGGAACAGCGAGGTCCCGGCCACCAGCCCGGCCGGCATGTTCAGCAGGTAGATCATCGCCGGCACCAGCAGGAAGCCGCCGCCGATGCCCATGATCGCCACCAGCATGCCGCCAACCGCGCCGATCCCCGCCGGCAGCAGCGCCGAGATGTAGAGCTTGGAGCGGTGGAACCGCATCTTGAAGGGCAGGCCATGCAGCCAGATGTGGCGGTGCAGCTTGCCGCGCCGGGCGGTGGGGGCGCGGCGGCGGACGATGGCGCGGCTGCTCTCCACCAGCATCATGCCGCCGATGGTGCCGAGGAAGAAGACGTAGGACAGGGTGATCGCGATGTCGATCTGGCCCAGCCGCTGGAGGATGCCGAAGATCCAGACGCCGAAGGCGGTGCCGACCACGCCGCCGCCCAGCATCACCACCCCCAGCTTGACGTCGACGTTGCCGCGCCGCCAGTGGGCGAGCACGCCCGACACGCTGGCGGCGACCAGCTGGTTGGCCTGGGTGCCGACCGCGATGGCCGGCGGCACGCCGATGAAGATCAGCAGCGGCGTCATCAGGAAGCCGCCGCCCACCCCGAACATGCCCGACAGGAAACCGACCAGCCAGCCCATGCCGAGCACCAGCAGCGCGTTGACCGACATCTCGGCGATCGGCAGATAGACTTGCATGGAATGGGGCGCCGGCCTGGATCGAGGTGCGGCAGCTTACCCGACCCCACCGGCCGGCGAAAGCCGCGTCAGCGCGCCGTGGCCGCCGTGCCGAACATCTTCATGAAGCCGCCCTTTTCGGGAAAGACGCGGTCGGCCTCGCGGCGCGCGGCCTCGAGGTCGGAGGCGTGGACGACCATGCGGTTGTTGCGGTGCCACACCGGGCTGACCGTGCGGCCGACCGCGTGGGCGCCGTTGCGGTCGAACATCACCTCGCCCCGGAACGAGCGGACGCGGGGACCGGGCTGGCCCAGCGTGTGGATGAAGCTGGGCGGCGTGCGCTCCAGCGCCGTGGTCTCGCGCTGGACCTGCCGCAGCCGCGCCTCGGCGGCGGCGAGGCGCTTTTCGGCGTCCTCCACTTGGCGGCGGGTTTCGAGGAAGGCCTCGTTCTCCACCGACCAGCGGTCGCGTAGCGGGGCCAGCGCCCGGCGCAGACGGTCGAGCCCGGCCACCGACTCCCACCCGCGCCGCACGGCGCACAGCGCCAGCTGCGCCAGAACCCCCATCGCCACCGCGATGGGGAAGATCGCCCCGAACGAGTCGCCCATGTCCGCCTCCCTTTCCGCTTGGCACGCCGATTGCTGCCTCGGCGGTGCGTGTGGAAGAGATCAGCAAGGACCGTGCCGAATTCGGCACCCTCGGCGAACCTCCCCACCCGGTCGCCAGTCATCCGGTTTTCGGGGTTGTTTTTGGAGTGCGCGCCATGCTCGTCGCCCTGGGCCGTTCGGACCTGATGGTCCTGACCATGGAAGCGTTGCTGCTGCTGGCCTGCGCCGTGTGGGTGCTGGCCTCGGTGGTCCGCATCCTCAGCCACATCCTCGCGGTCCAACGGCGCCGCTCCAGCCTTTCCAAGCGCCACAACACCCTGGAACGCGACCTGGAGACCGTCCAGCACTCGGTGCGCCAGCAGGAAAGCGCGCTTCACACCGTGGAAAAGGCTTTTGCGGCCAAGCAGGAGGAGCTGGAGGCGGCCGAGGCGACGCTGGCCGCGCTGCGCGGCAACGGCCTGCCCGAATACCAGATGCTGACCGAGCGCTTCGGCGACAAGGACAAGCTGTGGCTTCTGGCGGTGCCCCAGGGCGGCAAGCCGGCGCGCTGGGCCGTCGCCGCCCCCGACGCGCAGACGGCGGCGGAACTGTTGTCGAAAAAGGTCACCGCGGCGTCGGCCCCAGCGGTGGAGGGGCAGCTCTGAGCGGCTTGGAACGCGGGGTCCCGGTCCCGCAAATTGCAGTCACGACGGGGCTGTGACTGCAATTTGGGACGCAGGACGATTTTGGGCGCGGCTTACAGGGCGCCCTTGGCGGCGGCCAGCTCGCGCAGGTTCACCTCCGGACGGGCGCCGACATGGCCGATGATCTCGCCGGCCGCAAGCGCGCCGAGACGGCCGCAGGCCGCCGGGGCCAGATCGCGGGTGAAGCCGAACAGGAAGCCGGCGGCGTAGAGATCGCCGGCCCCGGTGGTGTCGACCACGCGCTCCACCGGCTCCGCCGGAACCTCGACCACCGAGCCGCCCGACACGATGACCGAGCCCTTTTCGCTGCGCGTCAGGGCGGCGGTCTTGCCCAGCCGCTTCACCGCCTCCAGCGCGTCCTCGAAACGGTCGGTGCCGTAGAGGGCGCCGATCTCGTGCTCGTTGGCGAACAGGATGTCGACGTGGTTCTCCACCAGCTCCAGGAACTCGGCGTGGTGGCGGTGGACGCAGAAGCTGTCCGACAGCGACAGCGACACCTTGCGCCCGGCGGCGTGGGCGATGGCGGCCGCCTTGCGGAAGGCCTCCTTGGCGCGGGGCGGATCCCACAGATAGCCTTCCAGATAGGTCACCTGCGAGGACGCGATCAGCGTCTCGTCGATGTCCTCCGGCCCCAGCTCGACACAGGCGCCGAGATAGGTGTTCATCGAGCGCTGGGCGTCCGGCGTCACCAGGATCAGGCAGCGTGCGGTCGGCGCGCCGCCCAGCAGGGGGGCGCTGGCGAACTGGACGCCGGCCGCCCGGATGTCGTGGCCGAACACGTCGCCCAGCTGGTCCCTGGCGACCTTGCCGATGTAGGCGCCGGTGCCGCCCAGCAGGGCGAAGCCGGCCATCGTGTTGCCGGCCGAGCCGCCCGAGACCTCGACGCCCGAGCCCATGCGGCTGTACAGCTCCTCCGCGCGGGCCGAATCGATCAGGGTCATCGCGCCCTTCTCGATGGTGTTGGCGGCGAGGAAGGCGTCGTCGGCGTGGGCGATGACGTCCACGATGGCGTTGCCGATGCCGGTGACATCGAAGGCGGCCGAGGCCATGGGCGCTCCTTGGAGTAGGGCTGGGGGAGGGGAGGTTGAATGCGGCGCGAGTATAACGGCGGCGGCGGCGTTCACAAGCGCGCCGGCCGGCCGGATACTTGCATCATGAAAGTGACTGTGGGAGAGTCGCGGCCATGAAACGCACCAGTCTCGCCGACGCCCCTTGTCCCATCGCCCGCAGCCTCGACGCGGTCGGGGAGTGGTGGTCGCTGCTGATCCTGCGCGACGCCATGCTCGGCAGCACCCGCTTCGACGAGTTCCAGCGCGGCATCGGGCTTGCCACCAACATGCTGGCGCGCCGCCTCCAGACGCTGGTGGAGGCCGGGTTGCTGGAGCGCCGCCTCTACCAGCCGCGCCCGCCGCGCCACGAATACCATCTGACCGACAAGGGCCGCGATTTCCTGCCGGTGCTGCTGGCGATGGCAGATTGGGGCAACCGCTGGCTGATGCCGGAGGGGGATTTCCGGCTGGTCTGCAAGGACACGGGCGCTACCCTTCATCCGGTGCTGGTCGACCGCGACAGCGGGCGGCCCATCATCGCCGCGCGGGTCACCCCTGAGATGACGGGCGGCGCCGGCGCACGAGACGTCGAGACACTATACAGGGAAGACGTTCCATGAGACGAGTGGTGGTCACCGGCCTGGGCGCCGTCACCCCGCTGGGGACCGGCGTGGCGCACAACTGGCGCCGCATCCTGAACGGCGACAGCGGCATCGGCCGCCTGTCGGGCTTCGAGACCGGCGATCTGCCCTGCCGCATCGGCGGGCACGTCCCGAGCGAGGGCGAGGGCGCCTTCGACGCCGACGCGCTGGTCCCGCCCAAGGACCAGCGCAAGATGGACCGCTTCATCCTGCTGGCGCTCGCCGCCGCCGAGGAGGCCGTCGCCGATTCCGGGTGGCGCCCGACCGAACAGCCGGCGCTGGAGCGCACCGGGGTGCTGATCGGCTCGGGCATCGGCGGGCTGCCGGGCATGGCCGAGACGGCGCTGATCCTGCACGAGAAGGGGGCGCGCCGCGTCTCGCCCTTCTTCGTGCCGTCGAACCTGATCAATCTGGCGTCGGGCCACGTGTCGATCCGCTTCGGCTTCCAGGGACCCAACCACGCGGTGGTGACCGCCTGCGCCACCGGCGCCCACGCCATCGGCGACGCGGCGCGGCTGATCGCCTTCGACGACGCCGACGTCATGCTGGCCGGCGGCACGGAGGCGGCGCTCTGCCGGCTCGGCATCGCCGGCTTCTGCGCGTCCCGCGCCATGTCCACCGGCTTCAACGACGACCCGGCGCGGGCCTCGCGTCCGTGGGACCGCGACCGCGACGGCTTCGTGATGGGCGAGGGCGCCGGCGTGCTGGTGCTGGAGGAGCTGGAGCACGCCAAGCGGCGCGGCGCGGCCATCTACGCCGAGGTGACCGGCTACGGCCTGTCGGGCGACGCCTACCACATCACCTCGCCGGCCGAGGACGGCGACGGCGCCTTCCGGGCGATGCGCGCCGCGCTGAAGCGCGCGGGCGTGGCGGCGGATTCGGTCGATTACGTGAACGCCCACGCCACCTCGACCCCGGCCGGCGACCCGGTGGAGATCGTCGCGGTCAAACGGCTGTTCGGGCCTTCGGCCAGCGCGGTCTCCATGTCCTCCACCAAATCGGCGACCGGCCATTTGCTGGGGGCGGCCGGGGCGGTGGAGGCGATCTACGGCATCCTGGCGCTGCGCGACCAGGTGGCGCCGCCGACGCTCAACCTGGAGAGCCCGTCGGAGGGCTGCGACCTCGACCTCGTGCCACGGGTGCCCAAGGAACGGCGGATCCGCCACGTCCTGTCCAACTCCTTCGGCTTCGGCGGGACCAACGCGGCGCTGCTGTTCAGCCCGGCTCCCTGAGCGGTTGCGTCAACCGGGGCGGGAAATCCGCCGGAGCGGCCTGGAATCGCGGAGGGTGGAAGCGTAGATAAGCGGGCGCCCGTCCCGTGGCTTCCGCTCTCCCCACCCAGGACCCCGCATGATCCGCGCCCTGTTCCTCGCCTTCGGCCAGCTCTCCGACCCGCGCGCCCGCCGGGTCGTCTGGGTGGCGGTGCTGTCCGCCGCCGTCGCCTACGCGGCGCTCGCCGGGACCGTCTGGGCGGTGCTGTTCCAGACCCCGCTGACCGATTACGCCTGGGTCGACGGCGTGATCGACCTGCTGGGCGGGCTGGTCGTGCTGCTGCTGGCCTGGCTGCTGTTCCCCGCCACCGTCGGCGCGGTGTCGAGCTTCTTCCTGGACGAGGTGGTGGAACGGGTCGAGGCCCGCCACTACCCGCAGCTTCCGCCGCCCCGCCGCAACGGCTGGCTGGCGGAGCTGGGGACGGCGCTGCGCTTCCTGGCGCTGGTGCTGGCGATCAACCTCCTGGCGCTGCCGCTCTACATCGCCGCCCCCGGCCTGAACCTCGTCGTCTTCTATACGGTCAACGGCTATCTGCTGGGCCGCGAGTATTTCGAGATGGTGGCGCACCGCCGGATGGACCGGGGGGAAGCCAGGGCTCTGCGGCGGGCGCGCCCGCTGAAACCTTTTTTGGCCGGGGTCATCATCGCCTTTCTTTCGTCGATTCCCTTCGTCAACTTGCTGGTCCCGGTCGTCGCCAGCGCTTTCATGGTTCATGTCCTGCAGTCCATGACAGGCTACTTGCGGCGGGCCGAATGACCGTGTTACGCCGCTAGCGGCGCGGTCGCGTCCGGGCTCACCGGACGATCCGACGGAACGCCGTGTCGTGACGCGGCGTCGCCTTATCGAGACCACCCGCGCTTCCTGATTGGGGATCAACGTTCATGCTGTTCGGACGAAAGACTCCGCCCGCCGCGCCCTCCAACGCGCCCAAGACCGACAGCGCCGCCGCGACTCCGGCCTCCGCGCCGGGTGCCGGAACCGGCGGGACGGCCATCCACGCGTCCCCGCTGGCGTCGCTGACGACGCCCGCCCCCATCCCCGCGACGGCGCCCGCCCAGCCGGCCTCCTCCCTGCCGGCTTCCTCCCTGCCCAGCATGGCCGGCCCCGGCGCCCGTTCGCCCTTTCCCGATCCGACGTCTTCCCCCAAGGGATCCGAGATGAACAGCAGCAGCCCCAAGCCCCCGACCGCCCCCTCCATCCCCGGCGCCGGTTTCAAGACCGACGTGCCGCGCCGCGTCGTCGACACGCCCGGCCTGACCCCGCGCCAGCCGGGCGGCCTCGCGCCCCCCTCGTCCCCGCTCGGCGCGACGGCTCCCGCCGCGCCGGTGGCCCCGGCGATGCCGACCCTGCCGGAACAGCGCCGCCTGACGGTCGGCCGCGACATCTCGCTGTCGGGCGAGATCGGTTCCTGCGACGTGCTGGTGGTCGAGGGCACGGTCGAGGCCAAGCTGCGCAACGGCCGCTCCATCGAGATCGCCGACGGCGGCCTGTTCAAGGGTTCGGTCGAGATCGAGGAGGCCGACATCGGTGGCCGCTTCGAAGGCGACATCGCCGTGCGCGGCCGCCTGACCGTGCGGTCGACCGGCAAGATCACCGGCTCGATCAAGTACGGCGAGTTGGCGGTGGAAGCCGGCGGCCAGTTGAGCGGCGACATCCAGCTCTACGTCGCGGCGCCGAAGGCGGCCGCTCCGGTCGCGGCGCCGGTGGTGCCGGAACTGGCTTCGGCGGACGTGGTCTGAGGGCCGCGTTTTTTAAAGTAAGCCTTGCCCCCTCCCTGACCCTCCCCCGCTGACGCGGGAGAGGGGACCGCCGCCAACAAAAATCCCTCCACCGCCAAAGGCGGGGGAGGGTGCCCGCGACGCGGGTGGGAGGGGGCCGTGTGCGATGAGGGGACAAACCGCCCCCTCACCCGTCACACCGACTTGGTGTCGAGCGCGTAGCCGGCCGACCGCACGGTGCGGATCAGGTCCAGCTCGGTCTCCTCGTTCATCGCCTTGCGCAGTCGGCGGATGTGAACATCCACGGTGCGCGGCTCGACGTAGACGTCGTGGCCCCAGACCAGATCCAGCAGCTGCTCGCGCGAGAAGACGCGCCCCGGGTGCTGCATGAAGTGGCGCAGCAGGCGGAACTCGGTCGGCCCCAGATGGATGTCGCGGCCGTTGCGCCGCACGCGGTGGGCCGCCAGATCCATCGTCACGTCGGCGAATTGCAGCGTCTCGTCGGTCATCCCCGGCGAGGCCCGGCGCAGCACCGCGCGCATGCGGGCGACCAGCTCGGTCGGCGAGAAGGGCTTGGTGATGTAGTCGTCGGCGCCGGAGTTCAGGCCGCGCACCCGGTCTCCCTCTTCCCCGCGCGCCGTCAGCATGATGATCGGGATGTCGCGGGTCTTGGCGTTGCGGCGGAGCTGGCGGCAGACCTCCAGCCCGCTCATCAGCGGCAGCATCCAGTCGAGCAGCACGATGTGCGGGGTCTGCTCCCCGGCCAGCAGCAAGGCCTCCTCGCCGTCGGTCGCGGTGACCACGCGGAAGCCGTCCTTCTCCAGATTGTACTTCAGGAGGGTAACGATGTCGGCCTCGTCCTCGACGATCAGGACGAGCGGCTTCAGCGCCGCGTTCATGGTGGCTCCGTTCACTGCGCGCGCTTCGACGTTACCCAGCATTTTCAATTCCTTCAACACGACAGGCTTTCTGTGGCCCTTCTCCCGTAAGGGGAGAAGGGCTTCAGGCTCGGCATCAACCGTAGCGGCCGGTGATGTAGCCCTGGGTGCGCTCGTCGCGCGGGTTGGTGAAGATCTCCTCGGTGTCGTCGCACTCCACCATGTCGCCTAGGTGGAAGAACGCGGTCTTCTGCGACACGCGCGCCGCCTGCTGCATGTTGTGGGTGACGATGACGATCGTGAAGTTCTCGCGCAGCTCGTCGATCAACTCCTCGATGTGGGCGGTCGCGATGGGGTCGAGCGCGGAGCACGGCTCGTCCATCAGGATCACCTCGGGGCTGACGGCGATGGCGCGCGCGATGCACAGACGCTGTTGCTGGCCGCCGGACAGGCCGGTGCCGGGCTCGCGCAGGCGGTCCTTCACCTCGTTCCACAGGCCGGCGCGCTGGAGCGAGGTCTGCACCACCTCGTCCAGCTCCTCGCGGCCGGTCGCCATGCCGTGGATGCGCGGGCCGTAGGCGATGTTGTCGTAGATCGACTTGGGGAAGGGGTTCGGCTTCTGGAACACCATGCCGACGCGGGCGCGCAGCTGCACGGCGTCGATGCTCTTGCCGTAGACGTCCTCGCCGTCGAGCGCGATCAGGCCCTCGACCCGGCAGTTCTCGATGGTGTCGTTCATCCGGTTCAGGCAGCGCAGGAAGGTCGACTTGCCGCAACCCGAGGGGCCGATCAGCGCCAGCACCTTGTTTTCCTGGATGTCGACGTTGATGCCCTTGAGCGCCTGCTTGGCGCCGTAGAACACCTTCACGTCGCGGGCGACCATCTTGTTCGGCACGGCCGGGGCGGAGCGCGCGCCGGCCTGGGCGCTGGTGGGGATGTGGGTCTGGACGTTCATGGCTCTTACCACCGCCTCTCGAATTTCTTGCGCAGGAAAACGGCCAACCCGTTCATCAGGATCAGGAAGCCCAGCAGGATCATGATCGCCGCCGAGGTGCGTTCGGTGAAGGCGCGCTCGGGGCTGTCGGCCCACATGTAGATTTGCACGGGCAGCACGGTGGCGCTGTCGGTCAGGCCGTGCGGCACGTCGACGATGAAGGCGACCATGCCGATCATCAGCAGCGGCGCCGTCTCGCCCAAGGCACGCGCCATGCCGATGATGGTGCCGGTCAGGATGCCCGGCATCGCCAGCGGCAGCACATGGTGCGTCACCGTCTGGAGCGGCGAGGCGCCGATGCCCAGCGCGGCCTCGCGGATCGACGGCGGCACCGACTTCAGCGCGACGCGGGCCGAGATGATGATCACCGGCAGGGTCATCAGCGCCATCACCAGGCCGCCGACCACCGGGGCCGAGCGCGGCAGGCCGAAGAAGCCGAGGAACACCGCCAGGCCCAGCAGGCCGAAGATGATCGACGGCACGGCGGCCAGGTTGTTGATGTTGACCTCGATCAGGTCGGTCCACTTGTTCTTGGGCGCGAACTCCTCCAGGTAGACCGCCGCGGCGATGCCGATGGGAACCGACAGCGCCATGGTGATCAGCAGCGTCAGCAGCGAGCCGACGACCGCGCCCCAGATGCCCGCCTGTTCGGCCTCGCGGCTGTCGCCGGCGCTGAACAGGGTGGTGTTGAAGCTCTGGACCAGCGCCCCGCTGGCCGTCATCGCGTCGACGGCGGCGATCTTGGCGTCGTTCAGCCGGCGCTCGGCCTCGGGGCCGGTGCGCGGGAAATAACCCTTCACGAACTGGTCGACCTCGTCGTCCGCCCGCACCCAGACCGTCCGCGTCGTGCCGACGATGGACGGATCGCGGGCGACCAGCGCCTCCAGCTCATACGGCGCGCCGGACGACAGCAGCTCGTTGAGCATGCGGCGGCCGGACCGCTCGGTGATCTGCGGGAACTGGGCGTAGAGGCCCTGGCGCAGGATGGCGGCGTAGTTGCGCTCCTCCACCTGGGCCTTGTCGAAGGTCACCTCGACCCGCACCTGCGCCTGCCAGAAGGCGGTGTAGCCCTTGCTCACGATCGAGGTCAGCAGCACCACCAGCATCAGCGAGGCGATGGCGATGGCGGCGATGCCGGCGATCTTGAAGTTGCGCTCGGCCGCGTAGCGGGCGCGCAGCCGGCGGGCGAAGGCCTCGCTCTGGTAATGGGATTTGGCGGTGGTGACGGACATGGCCCGCGTATCCTGTTGCACGAGATCAGTCATATTTCTCTCGATACTTCTGGACCACCCGCAGGGCGACCATGTTGAGGGAGAGCGTGACGAGGAACAGCACCAGCCCGAGGCCGAAGGCCGACAGCGTCTTGGGGCTGTCGAACTCCTGGTCGCCGACCAGCAGCGTGGCGATCTGCGTCGTCACGGTGGTGACCGCCTCCAGCGGGTTGGCCGTCAGGTTGGCCGTCAACCCCGCCGCCATGGTCACGATCATCGTCTCGCCGATGGCGCGGCTGACCGCCAGCATGATCGCGGCGACGATGCCGGGCAGGGCCGCCGGCACCACGACCTGCCGGATCGTCTCCGACTTGGTGGCGCCCAGCCCGTAGGAACCGTCGCGCAAGGATTGCGGCACCGCGTTGATGACGTCGTCCGACAGCGAGCTGACGAAGGGGATGATCATCACGCCCATGACGATGCCGGCCGACAGCGCCGATTCCGAGCTGACGTCGAGCCCCAGATCCTGGCCGATGACCCGCACGAAGGGCGCCATGGTCAGCGCCGCGAAGAAGCCGTAGACCACGGTCGGAATTCCGGCCAGGATCTCCAGGATCGGCTTCAGCCAAGTGCGGACCGCCGGGTTGGCGTATTCCGACATGTAGATGGCCGACATCAGGCCGATCGGCACCGCGACCACCATCGCGATGACGGTGATCAGCAGCGTGCCGGCGAAGAGCGGGATGGCGCCGAAGGAGCCCGAGGAGCCGACCTGGTCGGCCCGCATCGCCATCTGGGGGCTCCAGTGGGTGCCGAACAGGAACTCCAGCGGCGACACCACGGCGAAGAAGCGCAGGGCCTCGAACAGCAGCGACAGGACGATGCCGACCGTCGTCAGGATGGCGACCAGAGAGCAGACGATCAGCGCGACGCTGACGACCCGTTCCACCCGGTTGCGGGCGCGCAGATCGGGGCCGATGCGCCGGTGCCCGTAGGCCAGCCCCACCACCGCGAGGCAGGAGCCGACGGCCAGCAGGCTCCAGTCGCCGATGTCGCGCAGGGTGCCGTAATGCTGGGCGGCGGCGACCACGTCGGGGTCGGACTCGCGGCCGGTGGAGATGCCGTGGGCGATGTTGAGGATGTCGGCCTTCAGCAGGTTCAGCGCCTGCGGGTCGCCGCTCGTGAGGCGCGCGGGCAGGGAGGCGAGGACCATCTGCATGATCAGCCAGCCTTCCGAGGCGGTCCACAGCACGAACAGGAACAGGGCCGGCAGGCCGGCCCACAGCGCGACGTAGAAGCCGTGGTAGGAGGGGACGGAGTGAAGCTCCACGACGCGCCCGCCAACGGAGGCGGCCGCCCGCGTCCGGCCCATTTGGAAGCCGATCACGGTGAGCAGGGCCAATATCAGGACAAGAACGGTGATCTGCATGCGGAACCGCCGGGACAAGGGCGACGTGGTGGGCGAAAGAGAAAGCCCGCTGTTCGATACGGCGAACCGGCGGCCTCGTTCAAGGCCGCCGGGCGCGCATCGCGTCGGATCAGAGCTGGAGCGGCGTCAGGTTGACGGCCGAGGTGCGCGCCGCGTCGCGGGCGTCCTTGGGCTCCGGGATCAGGCCCTTGTCGGCCAGATAACCCTCGTCGCCGACCGCGCGCTCCGAGGTGAACTCCGCGATGAACTCGCGGATGCCCGGAATGACGCCGGCGTGGGCGTTCTTGACATACACGTAGAGCGGACGCGACAGCTCGTACTTGCCGCTGGCGACGTTCGGGGCGGTCAGGTCGACGCCGTCCATCTTGGCCGACTGCAGCTTGTCGCGGTTCTGCTCGATGTAGCTGTAGCCGAAGACGCCAAAGGCGGCCGGGTTGGCGTTCAGCTTCTGGACGATCAGGTTGTCGTTCTCGCCCGCCTCGACGTAGCCGCCGTCCTCGCGGATGGTCATGCAGACCTTCTCACGCGCCTTCTCGTCGGCCACGACCGCCTTGACCTCGGGGGTCTTCTTGCAGCCTTCGAGCATCGCCAGC
The DNA here is from genome assembly GCF_003989665.1 of Azospirillum doebereinerae. Classification (GTDB taxonomy): domain Bacteria; phylum Pseudomonadota; class Alphaproteobacteria; order Azospirillales; family Azospirillaceae; genus Azospirillum; species Azospirillum doebereinerae. The sequence goes on from NZ_RZIJ01000005.1 coordinate 141,603, forward strand.
TCGTTGAAGGTGTCGCGCGTGCCCGAGGTCGGGGGCGGGCCGAGGACCTCGATCTCCGCGTTCGGCAGCTTGGGGTCGATGTCCGACCACTTCTTGTAGGGGTTGGCGACCAGCTTGCCGTCGACCGGGACTTCCTTGGCCAGCGCCTTCCACAGGATGGCGGTGGTCAGGGCGACCTCCGGGGCCTTCTTGGAATAGGCCAGCGCGATGCCGTCGAAGCCGATCTTCAGCTCGGTGATCTGCGTGACGCCGTTGGCGGCGCACTGCTCGACCTCCGACTTCTTGATGCGGCGCGAGGCGTTGGCGATGTCCGGGTGGGACGGGCCGACGCCGGCGCAGAACAGCTTCAGGCCGCCGCCGGTGCCCGTCGACTCGACGACCGGGGTCTTGAACTTGCCGCCCTTGCCGAAGGCCTCGGCGACGGCGGTGGTGAAGGGGAACACGGTCGAGGAGCCGACCGCGCGGATCTGGTCGCGCGACTGTGCGTTGGCGCCGCCGGTGACGGCGACGGACAGGGCGACGGCGGCCGCCGCGGTGAAGACGTGCTTCCTGCTGATCACGGGTAAACCCTCCAGATGAACCATTGGCCGTCGGCCAGGGATTGGGGGCGCGGCCCGGTGGCCTCGCGCCGATGCGGCCGGGTTTCCCCCGGCTGCGTTGCGGCGGACCTTAGTCGGCAAGGGCGACGCAATGATTACGGTTTCATGACAGTTTCATGACGCCGTCGCCGGAGGGGTAACCAGCCGGGCGAAGCGGGCGGACTCACCCCGCCTTGCGCTGTCCCGCCGCGTCGGAAGCGGCCGTCGAGACCGCCTCGGGAGCGGCCGGCAGGTAGACGGTGAAGGCGCTGCCGGTGCCGACCTCGCTCTCGATGGTCAGCCGGCCCCGGTGGCGGTTGAGGATGTGCTTGACGATGGCCAGCCCCAGCCCGGTGCCGCCCATCGCCCGCGACCGCGCCGCGTCCACCCGGTAGAAGCGCTCGGTCAGGCGCGGCAGATGGGTACGGGCGATGCCCTCGCCCCGGTCGCGCACCGAGACCGACACCATGGCGGTGCCGCCACGGCCGCCCTGGCCGCCCCGTCGCACCGAGGTGGGCAGGCCGGTGAAACCGACCGTCGCGCCGTCGACCAGCGCCACCGACACCGTCACGTCGGTGTCCTCCCGGGTGTATTTGATCGCGTTGCTGACGAGGTTCTGGAAGACTTGCGTCAACTGGTCCTCATCGCCCACCACGCGCGGCAGATCCTCCGGCGCGTCCAGCCGCAGGCGGATCCGGCGCTGGGCGGCCTTCAGCTCCAGGGCGGCGATGACGTTCTCCAGCTCCTCCGCCACGTCGACCCGGCCGTTGGGCGGCATGTGCTCGTCCAGCTCGATCCGCGACAGCGACAGCAGGTCGTTGACCAGACGGGTCATCCGGCTGGCTTGGTCGTGCATGATGGAGAGGAAGCGCTCCTGAGCCTCCGCGTCGTCGCGGGCGGGGCCGCGCAGCGTCTCGATGAAGCCCAGCAGCGAGGAGAGCGGCGTGCGCAGCTCGTGGCTGGCGTTGGCGATGAAGTCGGCGCGCATCTGCTCCGACCGGCGGGCGGCGGTGACGTCGTGCAGCGTCAGGATCGCCATGCGGGTGACGACCGTGGCCACGGCCGGGGTTTCCCCGCCCGGCGCGCCGGGACCCGGATCCGGGGCCAGATCCGGAGCGGGCAGGGTGCGCTGGAAGGGCTTCACCTGCGCTTCGAAGATGCGCTCGACCGGAACCGGCAGCGTGAACTCGATGGTGCGGGAGGCGCCGCCGCGCAGCACCGAGTCCACCGCCTCCAGCACGTTCGGATTGCGCAGGGTCGACGCCAGATCCCGCCCCAGCACCTTGTCCCCGAACAGGCCGCGCCCGGCGGCGTTGACGCGGGTCACCTGCCGCTCGGCGTCCATCAGCAGCAGCGGGGCGGGCAGGGCGTCGAGAATGGACTCGTTGGTGTCGAGCTGGGCCTGCACCCGTCCGGTCCGCCACGCCGCCGAGCGGTGCAGGCGGGCGATGGAGGCCACCAGCCCGCCCAACGCGGCCGGCGTGCCCGCGGTGGAGGACGGGTCGCCATCCTCGGCCAGCCGGGCGACGTAATGGGCGACGGCCGCCGCGTCGCGGTGGTAGGTCCGCACCGCCAGCGCCGCGCCGGCCAGCCCCAGCACCGCCCCGCAGAACGCGAGCGGACCGGACAGGGCGCCCGACCGCACCGCCAGCACCAGCGCCGCCAGCAGCGGCCCCAGCGTCAGGGCGGCGGCAAGGATCAGGCGGGCGGGCGGCAGCGTCTTGAGGCGCATGGCTGGGACCGGATTGGTGAAGGAACGGACGTTAAGCCCTTCTACACCATCGCCACGGCCCCTGCGCGGCGTTCACAAAACTTTCACCGGGGACGCCGCCCAACCCGTCCGGGGACGCGTTGAGCGGCGTTGCACCCGTTTACCGGCTCCCGCGTCTTACCAGGGCAGGGAGTCGTGCGCGGCCAAGGCGGCGGCGGTCACGATGTCGTTCACCGAGGACCCCATGCTGACGATCTGCGCCGGCTTGTCCAAGCCGATCAGCAGCGGGCCGATCATCTGCCCGCCGGCCATCTTGTTCAGCAGCTTGGCCGAGATGTTGGCGGAGTGCAGCCCCGGCATGATCAGCACGTTGGCCGGGCCGGACAGGCGGGAGAACGGGTAGACCCGCTTCATCAGCGTGTAGTCCAGCGCCACGTCGGCCGACATCTCGCCGTCATACTCGAAATCGACCCGCCGCTGGTCGAGGATGGCCGCCGCCTCGCGCAGCGGGTCGGTGTTGGGATGCGGGGTCTGCCCGAAATTCGAGAAGGACAGCAGCGCCACGCGCGGCTCGTGCCCCATCTGGCGGGCCTTGGCGGCGGCGCCGATGGCGATGTCGGCCAGAGTCGCCCCGTCGGGACGCACATGCACCGTGGTGTCGGCGATGAAGACGGTGCGGTTGCGCGTCACGAAGACGTGCAGCCCGAAGACCGGCGCGTTCGCCTTGGCGTCGATGACCCGCCGGACCTCCTCGAAGGCCACGCCGAAGCTGCGGGTCAGGCCGGTCACCATGGCGTGGGCGTCGCCCTGCGCCACCATGCAGGCGGCGAAGACGTTGCGGTCCTGGTTGACCATCCGCTGGCAGTCGCGCAGCAGGGCGCCCTTGCGCTGGAGGCGGCGGTAGAGGTGATCGCTGTAGCGGCGGTTGGCGTCGGACAGGCGGGCGTTGTGGATTTCGAACGTGACGTTCGGCTGCCCCATCGCGACCAGCTGTTCCTTGATCACCGCCTCCCGGCCGATCAGCACCGGGGTGCCGTAGCCGGCGGAGCGGAAGGCCATGGCGGCGCGGATCGTGCGCTCCTCCTCGCCCTCGGCGAAGACGACGCGGCGCGGGTTGGTCCGCACCTTCTCCAGGATCAGCTCCAGGCTGTCGGCGGTCGGATCCAGGCGGGTGCGCAGGGAATGGCGGTAGCCCGACAGGTCGACGATCGGCTTGCGCGCCACGCCGCTCTCCATCGCGGCCTGCGCCACGGCGGCCGGCACGGTGACGATCAGGCGCGGGTCGAAGGGCACCGGAATGATGTATTCCGCCCCGTAGCGCAGGCGTCGGCCGGAATAGGCGGCGTCCACCTCGTCCGGCACGTCCTCGCGCGCCAATGCCGCCAGCGCCTTGGCGGCGGCGACCTTCATCGCCTCGTTGATGGTGGTGGCGCGGACGTCGAGCGCGCCCCGGAACAGGTAGGGGAAGCCCAGGACGTTGTTGACCTGGTTGGGGTAGTCGGACCGGCCGGTGGCGACGATGGCGTCGCTGCGCACGGCCTTGACCTCCTCCGGGGTGATTTCCGGGTCGGGGTTGGCCAGCGCGAAGATGATCGGCTTGGCCGCCATCGACGTGACCATCTCCTGGGTCATCGCGCCCTTGGCCGACAGGCCGACGAACACGTCCGACCCGGCGACGGCGTCCTCCAGGCTCCGCTTGTCGGTCTCGACCGCGAAGGAGGACTTCCACTGGTTCATGCCGCTGGTGCGACCGCGATAGACCACGCCCTTGGTGTCGCACAGGACGATGTTCTCGCGCGGCACGCCCATGGTGCAGAACAGCTCGGCGCAGGCGATGCCCGCAGCACCCGCGCCGTTCACCACCATCTTCACGTCCTTGATGTTGCGCCCGGTGATGTCGCAGGCGTTGATCAGGCCGGCGGCGGCGATGATCGCGGTGCCGTGCTGGTCGTCGTGGAAGACCGGGATGTCGAGCAGTTCGCGCAGCCGCTCCTCGATGATGAAGCAGTCGGGCGCCTTGATGTCCTCCAGGTTGATGCCGCCGAAGCTGGGGCCGAGGAAGCGCACGCAGTTGATGAACTCGTCGACGTTCTTGGTGTCGACCTCCAGGTCGAAGCCGTCCACGTCGGCGAAGCGCTTGAACAGCACCGCCTTGCCTTCCATCACCGGCTTGCTGGCCAGCGCGCCCAAGTCGCCCAGCCCCAGCACCGCCGTGCCGTTGGAGATGACGGCGACGATGTTGCCCTTGGCCGTGTAGTCGTAGGCGAGCGACGGGTCCTCCGCGATGCGCAGGCAGGGAACCGCCACGCCCGGCGAATAGGCGAGCGCCAGGTCGCGCTGGGTCGTCAGCGGCTTGGTCGGCGTGATTTCCAGCTTGCCGGGGCGCCCGCTGGAATGCAGCAGCAGGGCTTCCTCGTCGGTGACGCGCTTGGTGTCGGACATGAGTGTCGTGTTCCTCAACGGATATTGATGCCCGTCGGTCGTCTTTGACCCTGATGCGGTTGCGCTGCCGACGGTGGGGGCCGGATGTTAGACCCCGGAGATGGCGGTCGCCAAGTCCGCTCTCGCACGAATCATGCAAAAATCCAGTCTTCTGCGACACATCGCATCATGTCAGCGGTAACTTGGGCCGCTTTCCTCGGCATCCTCTCAGGCGCGCGCATGCCCCGGATGCGAGGCTGGACGCCACGGGGCATAGCCGGTAGCTTGCCGGCCGTTCACAACCGATTTTCTGGATGATGCCCATGCGCCCCTCCGGCCGCGCCCTCGACCAATTGCGTACCGTTTCGCTCGAACCCGGCTTCAGCAAATACGCCGAGGGGTCCTGCATGGTGCGGTTCGGCAACACGCATGTTCTGTGCACGGCCAGCGTGGACGAGACGGTGCCGCGCTTCCTGAAGAACACGGGTCTGGGCTGGGTCACGGCGGAATACGGCATGCTGCCGCGCTCCACCCACAGCCGCACCGACCGCGAGGCCGCCAAGGGCAAGCAGTCCGGCCGCACCCAGGAGATCCAGCGCCTGATCGGCCGCGCACTGCGCGCCGTCACCAACCGCGCGGCGATGGGCGAGAAGCAGATCAAGATCGACTGCGACGTGATCCAGGCCGACGGCGGCACCCGCACCGCCGCCATCACCGGCAGCTACGTCGCCCTGCATCTGGCCTTCCAGCACCTGATGCAGATCGGCGCGCTGAAGACCATGCCGTTGACCGATCAGGTCGCCGCTGTCTCCTGCGGCATCTACAAGGGCAACGCGGTGCTCGACCTCGACTACCCCGAGGATTCGAACGCCCAGGCCGACGCCAACTTCGTGCTGACCGGCAAGGCCGGGATCGTCGAGATCCAGGGCACCGCCGAGGAAACCCCCTTCTCCGAGCCGCAGTTCATGGAGCTGCTGGCGCTCGCCCGCAAGGGCGTGAACGAGCTGGTGGCGCTGCAGAAGTCCGTCCTCGGCATTTCCTGACGCCTGAATAAGGAAGGGTTCCTCCCATGGCCGCTCCCCGCCGCTTCACCGGCGACACGCTCGTGATCGCCAGCCACAACAAGGGCAAGGTCCGCGAGATCGCCGACCTGCTCGGCCCCTACGTGGCGACCTTCACCTCGGCCGGGGAGCTGGGCCTGCCCGAACCGGAGGAGACCGGCAGCACCTTCGTCGCCAACGCCGAGCTGAAGGCGAAAGCGGCGGCGGCGGCCGGTCATGTGGCGCTCGCCGACGACAGCGGTCTGGTGGTGCCGGCGCTGAACGGCGATCCCGGCATCTACTCCGCCCGCTGGGCCGGTCCGGAGAAGGACTTCGCCATGGCGATGCGAAAGGTGGAGGACGGTCTGGCCGGCAAGGCCGACCGCTCCGCCTATTTCGTCTGCGCCCTGTCGCTCGCCTGGCCCGACGGCCATGTCGAGACGGTGGAGGGACGCTGTTACGGCACTCTGGTCTGGCCGCCGCAGGGTCCGCAGGGCTTCGGCTACGACCCGATGTTCCGGCCCGACGGTTTCGCGATGACCTTCGGCGAGATGGATCCGCACAAGAAGCACGAGATGAGCCACCGCGCCGACGCCTTCCAGCAGCTCGTGGAGCGGTGCTTCCAGTGACCTTTGCTCCCGTAGGCGGCGCTCCGGGCTTCGCGATCTACATCCACTGGCCCTTCTGCAAGTCGAAGTGCCCCTACTGCGACTTCAACAGCCATGTCCGCGAGCGGGTCGATCACGCGCGGTGGCGCGCCGCCCTGATCCGCGAGCTGGATCATTACGCCGACCTCACCGCCGGCCGGACGGTCACCTCGGTCTTCTTCGGCGGCGGCACGCCCTCGCTGATGGAGCCGGCGACGGTCGGCGCCGTGCTGGACCGCATCGCCGAACGCTGGCCCGTCGCCGCCGGGCTGGAGGTGTCGCTGGAGGCCAACCCGACCTCCATCGAGGCCGACAAGTTCCGCGCCTTCCGCAGCGCCGGGGTCAACCGGGTGTCGCTCGGCATCCAGGCGCTGGACGACACGTCGCTGCGCTTTCTCGGCCGCCAGCACAACGCCGCCGAGGCGACCGGCGCCATCGGGCTGGCGGCGACGATCTTCGACCGCTTCTCCTTCGACCTGATCTACGCCCGGCCGGGGCAAAGCGTCGCCGCCTGGGAGGCGGAGTTGACGCAAGCGCTGGACCACGCGGTCGGGCATCTGTCGGTCTACCAGTTGACGATCGAGGAGGGGACCGCCTTCTTCCCCCTGCACGCGCGCGGTGAACTGGTGCTGCCCGACGAGGATCTGGCCGGCGACCTCTACGAGGCGACGCAGAGCCTTCTTGGAACCGCTGGGCTTCCCGCCTACGAGATTTCCAACCACGCCCGCCCCGGCGAGGAAAGCCGTCACAACCTGACTTACTGGCGTTACGGCGATTACGTCGGCGTCGGTCCGGGCGCCCATGGTCGGCTGACCTTGGACGGCGAGAAATTCGCCACCCGCGCTCACCGCGCTCCGGAAATCTGGCTGGAGCGGGTCGAGCGTGACGGCCATGGCGCCGCGCCCCCCGATCCCATCGACCGCGCTGCGCGCGGCACCGAACTGATGATGATGGGCCTGCGCCTGACCGAAGGCGTTCCCCTCGCCCGGCTGACCGAGGAAAGCGGGCGGGCTCCGCTGGACGTTCTCGACCCCGCCGCGCTGAAGCGTCTGGTCGAGGGCGGCTTCCTGGAAATCGACGCGGAGCGCCTGCGCGCAACTCATGACGGCCGTCAGCGGTTGAACGCGGTGCTGGGGGCTTTGCTGGCGTAAACCTTTCCAAGGTTCGGCCAACGCTTGCCCCCTCCCTAACCCTCCCCCGCGTTGCGGGAGAGGGAACTCCGCCGAACGCCGGCAAGGGTCCAGCCCCCTCTCCCGCCGGAGGCGGGGGAGGGATGGGGAGGGGGCGGAACTCAATCCCTTCGGAGCCTTTCCAATGCTCATCAGCCTCGTCGTCGCCGTCTCCGCCAACCACGTCATCGGCCGCGATGGCGGCCTTCCTTGGCACTTGCCGAGCGACCTGAAGCGCTTCAAGGAACTGACCTTCGGCAAACCCCTCCTGATGGGCCGCAAGACCTGGGAGTCGCTGCCGCGCCGCCCCTTGCCGGGCCGCGACAACCTCGTCGTCAGCCACAGCCAGCCTGAGGGGGACCGCGACGGCGCCCACTGGTTCCCGGCCTTGGACAAGGCCCTGGCCTGGGCACGCGAGTCCGGCGCCGCCGAACTCTGCGTCATCGGGGGAGCCGCGCTGTTCCGGGAAACGCTGCCGCTGGCCGATGCCCTGCACCTGACCCGCGTCGAACGGGCGGTGGAGGGCGACACATTCATGCCGGCGATCGGACCGGAGTGGGTCGAGCGCTGGTCCAGCGACCGCTTCGAGGAAAACGGTCTGCCGTTCCGTTACATCGACTACGAACGCCGCTCCGCCTGATCAGTCCTCGCCGCCCAGCCGGTGCAGCACATCGTCGAGCTGGTCGAGCGTCTGATAATGGATCGTGATGGTGCCGCGCTGCCCCTGGGGGTCGATGGCGACCTTCAGCCCGATGCGCGCCGAAATCTCCTCCTCCAGATTGAGCAGGTCGACGTCCTTGATCGCCGGCCCCGGAGCGGGGACGGATCCGGCGGCGCCCTTGCGGGGTTTCGCCGGTTGGTCGCCGCGCATCAGGTCTTCGGTTTGGCGGACGTTCAGGCCGCGCTTCACCACCTCGCGCGCCACCGAGACCGGATCCGCCGAGGTCAGCAGCGCGCGGGCGTGGCCGGCGGAGAGCGCGCCCTCCTGCACCATGCCCTTGACCGGATCCGGCAAGGCCAGCAGACGCATCATGTTGGCGACGTGGCTGCGGCTCTTGCCGACAGCGCGGGCCAGATCCTCCTGGGTGTGCTCGAACTCCTCCATCAGACGGCGATAACCCTCCGCCTCTTCCAGTGGAGTCAGATCCTGGCGCTGGATGTTCTCGACCAGCGCGATTTCCAGCGCCTCGCGGTCGCTGAGGTCGCGGATGACGACCGGCACCTCGTGCAGCCCGGCGATCTGCGCCGCGCGCCAGCGGCGCTCGCCGGCGATCAGCTCGTAGGAGTTCGCCGTCTCCGGATCGCGACGGACCAGCAGCGGCTGGAGGATGCCCTTGTCGCGCACCGAGTCGACGAGGCCCTGGATGGCCTCCTCGTCGAATTTGCGGCGCGGCTGGTACTTGCCGGGGTGGACGAACTCGATGGGCACCTGTTTGGACTGGCGCACCTTGTCGAGCTGCGAGTAATCCTCCGTCGTCTCGCCGAAGAGGGCGGACAGCCCACGGCCGAGGCTGGCGCGCCGCGCCCCCGCGCCATCCATACGCTTGGCGTCGTCGATCATGCGCACAACCTCTTTTCGCGGCGCAGCACCTCGCCGGCCAGATGAATGTAAGCCTGGGATCCGGGGCAGCGCATGTCGTAGATCAGCACCGGCTTGCCGTGCGACGGCGCCTCCGAGACCTTGACGTTGCGCGGGATGACGGTGTCGTAGACCTTCTCGCCGAAGAAGCCGCGCACGTCGGCGGCCACCATGTCGGACAGGTTGTTGCGCTTGTCGAACATGGTCAGCACGACGCCGTGGATGTCGAGGTTCGGGTTGAACGCCCGCTTGACCCGCTCGATGGTGCGGACCAGATGGCTGAGGCCTTCCAGCGCGTAGAACTCGCACTGCAACGGCACCATGACGGCGTGCGACGCCACCAGCGCGTTCAGCGTCAGAAGACCCAGCGCCGGGGGGCAGTCGATCAGCACGTAGTCGTATTCCAGCGCGCTGTTGGCGACCGCCTCGCGCAGGCGGAACTCGCGGCGCTCGGCGCCAACCAGCTCGATCTCGGCGCCCGACAGATCGACCGACGAGGTGATGATCGACAGATTCGGCACGGCGGAGTCGATGGCGGCGTCCTCCAGCGCGACGTTGTCGAACAGCACGTCGTAGATGCCGACGCGGCGGTCCGAACGCGGAATGCCGAGGCCGGTCGAGGCGTTGCCCTGCGGGTCGAGGTCGATGACCAGCACCCGCTTGCCGATGACGGCGAGCGCCGTGGCGAGGTTGATGGTCGTCGTCGTCTTGCCGACGCCACCCTTCTGGTTCGCGATCGCGACCACGCGGGCAAGGGAGTTGGTGACGGCGGACATGGAAGCCTCTTGGGAAGCCGGAGGGCGGGAAGAGGGCGGGTTCACGGTGTCAGGCACGGTCAAGGTCACTCACGCGCAGGATGGTGCCGGTCGGATCGCTGCGGCTGTCGAAGCGTTCGCTCCGCAGGGTCCATCCGCCGGCAACGGCGGTCAGTTCGTCGTCGAGCGCCTGGCCCTTGAGGAACAGCGCGGTGCCGCGCGATCCCAGGAACGGGAAGGACCAGCCGAGCAGGTCCGCCAGTGGGGCCAAGGCGCGGGCCGTCACGACGTCGGCTTCGATGCCGGTGACGGTTTCGATCCGCTTGTTGTGGACGGTCACCGTCACGCCGGCCGCGCGCGCGGCCTCGCGCAGGAAGACTGCCTTGCGGGAATCGCTTTCGATCAGGTGAACCTCCGGCACGCCGAGGATCGCCAGCACCAGACCGGGGAAGCCGGCGCCGCTGCCCAGATCGACCAGCACCCGTGTCGCGTCCGGCAGCAGCGGGAAGAGCTGGGCGGAATCCAGGAAGTGGCGGCGCCACAGATCCGGCAGGGTGGAGGGGCCGACCAAGTTGATCTTCGGCTGCCACTTGCGCAGCAGAACCTCGTAGGCCGAGAGGCGTTCCAGCGTTTCACGTGAAACACCGGTGGCCTCCTGGAAGGCGGTCACGTCGAATTGGTTCATCATTCCGCCGCCTGCAAGTCGCGCCGCTTCACGTGGCGCAGCAGCGCCACCAGCGCCGCCGGGGTCATGCCGGGAATGCGAGCCGCGGCCCCCAGCGTCGCCGGGCGTGACTGACGCAGCTTCTGCCGGATCTCGGCCGACAGGCTGCCGATGCCGTCGACGTCGAGCGTCTCGGGAAGGGCCAGCGCCTCGTCCTTGCGGAAGGCGCGGATGTCGGCCTCCTGGCGGCCGAGATAGCCGGCGTATTTGCCGTCGATCTCCAGCTGCTCGGCGATGTCCGGCGCGATCTCCGACAGCTCCGGCCACAGGCGGGCGAGGGCGGCGAGGTCCACGTCGGGGTAGCGCAGCAGATCGGCGGCGCTGCGGCGGACACCGTCCTGGTTCACCGCGATGCCCTGGCGCAGCAGCTCCGGCGGCGTCGCCTGAAGCGCGCCGACCAGCGCACGGCCGGCCTGCAAGGCGTCGCTCTTGGCGGCGAACACGTCGCGGCGGTGCGAGCCAACGCAACCGATGGCGACACCCTTGGCGGTCAACCGCTGGTCGGCGTTGTCGGCGCGCAGCAGCAGCCGGTATTCGGCGCGCGAGGTGAACATGCGGTAGGGCTCGTTGGTGCCGCGCCCGATCAGGTCGTCGATCAGCACGCCGATGTAGGCGTCGGCGCGGTCGAGCACGAAGCCTTCAGTCGAGCCGCCCGCCACCAGTGCGGCGTTGATCCCGGCCATCAGCCCCTGGGCCGCCGCCTCCTCATAGCCGGTGGTGCCGTTGATCTGGCCGGCGAGGAACAGGCGCGGCGCGCGGCGGGTCTCCAGCGTCGGCTTCAGTTCGCGCGGATCGACGTAGTCGTATTCGATGGCGTAGCCGGGCCGGATCATCACGGTCCGCTCCAGCCCCGGCATGCTCTTGAGAATGCCGAGCTGCACGTCGCGCGGCAGGGAGGTCGAGATGCCGTTCGGATAGACGGTGGGGTCGTCCAGCCCCTCGGGCTCCAGGAAGATCTGGTGCCGCTCCTTGTCGGCGAAGCGCACCACCTTGTCCTCGATGGACGGGCAATAGCGCGGGCCGGTGCCGGTGATCTGGCCGGAATACATCGGCGCCCGGTGCAGGTTGGCGCGGATCAGGTCGTGCGCTTCGGGCGTCGTCCAGGTGATCGCGCAATCGATCTGCGGCGTGTCGATGCGGTCCGTCAGATAGGAGAAGGGCGGCGGCGGGGTGTCGCCCGGCTGCTTCTCCAACGCGTCCCAATCGATGGTGCGCCCGTCGAGCCGGGGCGGCGTGCCGGTCTTCAGCCGGCCAAGCGGGAAGCCGAGCCGGGCCAGCGTGTCCGACAGCCCGAGCGCGGGCGCCTCGCCGACGCGGCCGGCGGGGGTGCGTTCCTCGCCGATGTGGATCAGGCCGCGCAGGAAGGTGCCGGTCGTCAGCACCACCGCCCCGGCGGCGATGGACTCGCCGGCCCCGGTGACGACACCGGCGATCCGCCCCTCGGCGTCGACGATCAGATCCTCGGCGCCGCCGGCCCCGATGGTCAGGTTGGGCTGTTCGGCCAGCAGGCTCTGCATGGCCTGACGGTAGAGCTTGCGGTCGGCCTGGGCGCGCGGGCCGCGCACGGCCGGTCCCTTGCTGCGGTTCAGAATGCGGAACTGGATGCCGCCCCGGTCGATGGCCTTGGCCATCACGCCGTCCAGGGCGTCGATCTCCCGCACCAGATGACCCTTGGCCAAGCCGCCGATGGCGGGGTTGCAGGACATCTCGCCGATGGTTTCGACCTTGTGGGTCAGCAGCAACGTGCGCGCGCCCATGCGCGCGGAGGCCGCCGCCGCTTCACAGCCGGCGTGACCGCCGCCGACAACGATGACATCGAATATACGCATGGGCGGGACCATAACCGAAGCGTCCCCTGACGCCAAGGGGTTGCTCCCCGACGCCGGACGCGGGTCACCGATGTTTCACGTGAAACACGGGCGTCCCGGTCCGGTCGGTTGCGGCTCATTTGCCGATGCAGAAATCCCGGAAGATGATCTCCAGCAGGTCTTCCACATCGACCCGCCCGGTGATGCGGCCTAGCGCCCGGCTGGCCAAGCGGATGTCCTCCGCCGCCAGCTCCGGCAAGGGCGCCGACAACGCGCGTTCCAGCGAAGCTCGGCATTCCTCCAGCGCGGCGCGGTGGCGCGCACGGGTCAGGGACGGGGTGCCGCCTACCGCCAGACGCTCCGCGCTAAACGCCGCCAAACACTTTTCAAGATCGACCAGACCGGCACCGCTGCGGGCGGAGACCGGAATAGGAGTCTGTCCACCGATCAGCGGAAGCGGGGAGTCGGACAGGTCGCGCTTGTTGACCGCCACCACCGTGTCCGCGTCGATGAGCGCCAGGGTGGCCGGGTCGAGGTCGGGCAGGGCGGTCGCGTCGAACACGGCGACCTTCACGTCGGCCCGGGCCGCCCGGTCGCGGGCGCGGCGGATGCCTTCCTCCTCGACCTCGTCGGCCGCCGCCTCGCGCAAGCCGGCCGTGTCGGCCAGCACCACGGGATAGCCGCCGAGATCGAGGTGCACTTCGATCACGTCGCGGGTGGTGCCGGCGCGGGCCGAGACGATGGCCGCGTCCCGCCGGGCGAGCGCGTTCAGCAGGCTGGACTTGCCGGCGTTGGGGGCGCCGACGATGGCGATGTGCAGCCCCTCGCGCAGCCGCTCGCCACGCCCGCCGTCGTCCAGATGCGCGGCAATCTCCGCGATCAGGCGTTCCACCACCGGCCGCACCGCGTCGGCGACACCGCCCGGCAAATCCTCGTCAGCGAAGTCGATGTCGGCTTCGATGTGGGCGAGGGCGCGGGTCAGCCGGTCCCGCCAGCCGTCGTAGAGTCGCCCCAGCGCGCCGTCCATCTGACGCAGGGCCTGCCGGCGTTGGGCGGTGGTCTCGGCGTCGATCAGGTCGGCGACCGCCTCGGCCTCCGTCAGGTCGAGCTTGCCGTTCTCGAAGGCGCGGCGGGTGAACTCGCCGGGCTCGGCAAGGCGCAGGCCGGGCAGGGCGGCCAGGGCCTCGATCACCCCGGTCACCACGGCCCGTCCGCCATGCAGGTGAAGCTCCACCACATCCTCGCCGGTGAAGCTGGCGGGCGCCGTGAAGCGCAACACCAGCGCGTCGTCGAGCGCGTCGCCGGTCGCGGGATCGCGCAAGGTCGCGAGGGTGGCACGGCGCGGTTCGGGCAGCGGCCGTCCGCTCAGCGCGGTGAGGGCGGATCCGGCGCCGGGGCCTGAAACGCGAACCACCGCCACACCGGAGCGTCCGGGGGCGGTGGCGAGCGCGAAAATCGTCGCGGTCATGTCTGTGTCGGATCCGGTCTCAGCCGCGCTGGTCGGGGCGAAGGGCGCGCTGCTCGGTCGTCAGCATCAGGCGGTCGACCCGGCGGCCTTCGACCATGTGGGTTTGCAGGATCTCGTCCACGTCGGCCGGGCTGCGGTAGGTGTACCAGACGCCGTCCGGGTAGATGACCAGGGTCGGCCCCAGTTCGCAGCGGTCCAGGCAGCCGGCGGAGTTGATCCGGACCTTGCCGTCGAAGCCCAGCTCGCGGGCGCGGGCCTTCATGTAATCGCGCAGCTTCTCCGCCCCGTGGGCGGCACAGGATCCGCGCTTGTGCCCATCGGGGCGGCGGTTCGTGCAGCAGAAGACGTGCGCTTCAAAATAAGGTTTCGGATCGCTCACTTTCGTCCTTCCTGGCCCAGGGCCGACGCCATCTGGGACCAAAACATCTTCTGCAACTGTTCCATTCCCTGGATGCCGGCGGGAAGCCAGGTCTTCAGCAGGGTTTCCGGGTCCATGGCGTGGAGGTTGGCGCGCATGCTCTCCTGGATGTCCTGCATGATGGCGTCCTGCATCGGCTTGACGTCCGGCAGGCCCAGGAAATGCCGGGCCTCCTCAGGCGTGCAGTCGATGTCCACGGTGATCTTCATGCCCGAGCCCTCCCGATGCGGACGGGCGGGGGTGCCCGTCGAAGGAAATTTTGGGGTTGAGCGCCGCATCGGCTCATGCCCCACTATACAGATAGGATGCATTGGCGCAACGCCACCACAGTGCCACCTTGTTGCCAAGCGCTTCACCGGGAACAACGGCTTTCAACGCCTCATCGATGGGACACCGCCATGACGGCCACTCCGCCGGGAACCAACCTGCTGGGCCGGGAAACCAGCCCCTACCTGCTCCAGCACAAGGACAACCCCGTTCACTGGATGCCTTGGGGACCCGAAGCCTTCGCCCGCGCCCGCGCCGAGAACAAGCCGGTCCTGCTGTCGGTCGGCTACGCCGCCTGCCACTGGTGCCACGTCATGGCCCATGAGAGCTTCGAGAACCCGGCCATCGCCGGGCTGATGAACGAGCTGTTCGTCAACATCAAGGTCGACCGCGAAGAACGGCCGGACGTGGACCACATCTACCAGTCGGCCTTGGCCTTGCTCGGGCAGCAGGGCGGCTGGCCGCTGACCATGTTCCTGACCGCCGACGCCGAGCCCTTCTGGGGCGGGACCTATTTCCCGCCCGCCCCGCGCTACGGCCGGGGCGGCTTTCCCGACGTGCTGCGCGGCGTCGCCGAGAGCTATGCGGAGGAACCCGACAAGGTGACCCGCAACGTCTCCGCCCTGAAGGCCGCGTTGGAAAGCCAGGCCGAGAACCGCGCCGCCGGGGCGATCGACCCGTCGATGCTCGACCAGATCGCGTCCCGGCTGGCGCGCGAGGTCGATCCGGTCCATGGCGGCATCGGCTCCGCGCCGAAATTCCCGCAGATGCCGCTGTTCGAGCTGCTGTGGCGGGCTTGGCAGCGCACCGGACAGGCGCCCTACCGCGAGGCGGTGGTGAACACGCTGGCGAACATGGCGCAGGGCGGCATCTACGACCATCTCGGCGGCGGCTTCGCGCGCTATTCGGTGGACGAACGCTGGCTGGCGCCGCATTTCGAAAAGATGCTCTACGACAACGCCGCGTTGGTCGACTTGATGACGCTGGTCTGGCAGGACGCGCGCGACCCGCTGCTGGAGGCACGCATCCGCGAGACCGTCGGCTGGGTGCAGCGCGAGATGATCGCGGAGGGCGGCGGCTTCGCCGCGACGCTCGACGCCGACAGCGAGGGGGAGGAGGGCCGCTTCTACGTCTGGAGCGAGACGGAGATCGACCGGCTGCTCGGCCCCGACGCGGGCTTCTTCAAGCAGGTCTACGACGTCACGCCGCACGGCAACTGGGAGGGAACCACGATCCTGAACCGGCTGGGCCGGCTGGAGCTGGCCGAGCCGGAGGCCGAGGCCCGGCTGGCGGCGAACCGCGAGACGCTGCTGCGGGCGCGGGCCAAGCGGGTGCGGCCGGGCTGGGACGACAAGGTGCTGGCCGACTGGAACGGGCAGATGATCGCGGCGCTCGTCCACGCCGGGCTGGCGCTGGACGAACCGGAATGGATCGACGCCGCCTGGCGGGCCTTCGCCTTCGTGCGCGACCGGATGAACGACGGCGGGAACCGGCTGCACCACAGCTGGCGGGCCGGGCAGTTGCGGACACCGGGCATGCTGGACGACTACGCCGGCATGGCGCGGGCCGCCCTGGCGCTGCACGATGCGACGGGGGATCCGGCGGCGCTCGATCAGGCGCGGGATTGGACGGCGGTGCTCGACGCCCATTTCTGGGACGCGGCGGCGGGCGGCTATTTCTTCACCGCCGACGACGCGGAAGGGCTGATCGTCCGCACCAAGAGCGCCTACGACAACGCCACCCCCAACGGCAACGGCACGATGCTGGCCGTGCTGGCGACCTTGTTCCAACGCACCGGGGAGGATGCCTACCGCGAACGCGCCGAGGCCGTGGCCGCCGCCTTTTCCGGCGAGTTGACGCGCAACTTCTTCCCGCTGACGACCTTCCTCAACGCCGTAGAGTTCCTGCACACGCCGACGCAGGTCGTCATCGTCGGCCCACCCAAGGCACCGGAGACCGAGGCGCTGCGCCGCGCCGTGCTGGACCGCTCGCTGCCGAACCGTATCCTGACCCTGCTGCCGCCTGGGGCGGATCTGCCGGCCGGTCATCCGGCGCAGGGAAAGGGCATGAAGGAGGGCCGGGCCACCGCCTATGTCTGCACCGGCACGACCTGCTCCGCACCGGTCACCAGCCCGGCGGATCTGGGCGGGGCGCTGCCGCGCCGCCAGCCCTGAGCCTCAAGGCCAAGTAAGGATAAGATAGGAGGACACCCATGGACCGCCGAACCGGACAGCTGACCGTAGACAGCCCGCTCGGGCCTCTGCGGCTGACCAGCCAGGACGGCGCCCTGACCGTGCTGGGTTGGGGACAGGCAGAGTGTGAAGCCTCCGACGCGGTGCTGGACGAGACGGCCCGGCAGTTGGAGGCGTATTTCGCCGGACGGCTTCACCGCTTCGACCTGCCGCTGAAACCGGCGGGGACGGCCTTCCGGCAAAGCGTCTGGGCGGCGATGCTGGCAATCCCCTATGGCGGCACCCTGACCTATGGCGGGGTGGCGCGTGTCTTGGGCAGCGCGCCGCGCGCGGTCGGCGGAGCCTGCGGAGCCAACCCGATCCCGGTCATCATCCCCTGTCACCGCATCCTGGGCGGGGGCGGCGCACCCGGCGGCTATTCGGGACAGGGCGGGCTGGAGACCAAGGCGTGGCTGCTCGACCTGGAGCGCCGCCACGCGCCCGAAGCGGCAAAGCCGGTCCCCCAGGCGGCGGTCCAGTTCGCGCTGCTCTGACACGCGGCATCCGACAAGAAAATCCAAACCGAAGGGAACGACACCATCATGGTTCATGCCATCCGCATCCACGAACAGGGCGGACCGGACGTCCTGCGCTGGGAGGAAATCGAGGTCGGGGAGCCCGGCCCCGGTCAGGCCCGAATTCGCCAGACGGCGGTCGGGCTGAACTACATCGACACCTACCACCGCTCCGGTGCCTACAAGCTGCCGAGCTTCCCGGCCATCCTCGGCACCGCCGCGACCGGCGTGGTCGAGGCGGTCGGCCCGGACGTGACGACGCTGAAGGCCGGCGACCGGGTCGGCTACGCGCCGCTGATCGGCGCCTACGCCGAAGCCCGGCTGGTTCCCGTCGACCGGCTGGTGCCGCTGCCGTCCTGGATGGACGAGCAGGCGACCGCCGCCATGCTGTTGCAGGGGCTGACCGCGCAGTATCTGCTGCGCTCGACCTACGCGGTGCAGCCCGGCGACACCATCCTGGTCCAGGCCGCCGCCGGCGGGGTCGGGTTGCTGCTGTGCCAATGGGCCAAGCATCTCGGCGCCACGGTCATCGGCACGGTCGGCTCCGACGAGAAGGCGGAACTCGCCAAGTCGCATGGCTGCGACCACACCATCGTCTACACCCGCGAGGATTTCGTCGCGCGGGTGAAGGATTTGACGGACGGGCAGGGCGTTCCCGTCGTCTACGACGGCGTCGGCAAGACCACCTTCCTGAAAGGTCTGGACTGCTTGCGCCCGCGCGGGCTGATGGCGCTGTTCGGGGCGGCGTCCGGCGCGCCGGAGCCGTTCGACCTCGGCCTGCTGGCGTCCAAGGGATCGCTCTACGTCACCCGCCCGACGCTGTACACCTACGTCGCCAAGCGCGAGGATTTGATGGGCGCGGCGGCAGACCTGTTCGACGCGGTGAAGGCCGGCGGCGTCAGCATCAAGGTCAACCAGAGCTTCCCACTCCGCGAGGCCGCCGCCGCGCACCGCGCGCTGGAAGCCCGCGAGACGACCGGCTCGACGGTGCTGTTGCCGTAAAAAGTCCTGCCTCGTTTGCCTCCTCACCAACCCTCTCCCGCTGACAAGCGGGGGAAGGGTTAGGGAGGGAGCAAGCGGGGCTGCACCCACTCCATCTTACTCCGCCAGCCAGAGCGGGCTCTTCAGCTTCTTGAGAAGCTCGCCGTGCGCGGCGGTCTCCTCCGCGCTGAGGGCGAAGATGCGGGCTTCGCGGAAGGGGCGGTCGATGCGGACCGAGGCAACGCCGCCCTTATTGACCGGACCGGAGGCAAGCGCCAGACCGGCCTGACGGCCGCCACGCAGCTCCAGATAGACTTCCGCCAGCAGCTGGGCGTCGAGCAAGGCGCCGTGCAGCGTGCGGCCGGCGTTGTCGACGCCGAAGCGCTTGCACAGCGCGTCGAGCGACGCGGGCGAGCCGGGGAACTTCTGCCGCGCCATCAGCAGCGTGTCGATGGCGCGTTCCTTCGGCATCGTCGGGTAGCCGGCGATCTTCAGCTCCCAATTCAGGAAGGTCATGTCGAAGGCGGCGTTGTGGATGACCAGCGGCGCGTCGCCGATGAAGGCGACGAACTCGGCGGCGACGTCGTTGAACAGCGGCTTGTCCGCCAGGAAGTCGGAACTCAGGCCGTGGACCGCGAAGGCCTCGGCCGGCATGTCGCGCTCGGGGTTCAGGTAGACGTGGAAGCGCTCGCCGGTGGCGACGTGGTTGACCAGCTCGATGCAGCCGATCTCGACCAACCGGTGTCCCTCCTCCGGCTTGAAGCCCGTGGTTTCGGTGTCGAGAACGATTTCACGCATGATGGACCTGCCCCATTTTCCCGAATTTGGGTTGGTACCCCCGCACCGGCCAATGCCGGCCGGGACGGTGCCGAACGGCGCGCAGAATGCACGCAAGCGCCCGCCGCGTCACCAGCCGACCGGCTCCGGTCGGAACGACGTGGTCGGCGCGCCGCCGCTTCTCGGCGTCAGGGGTCTGGCGCGCGAGGATTCCGGCGAACTTCTCCGGTGTCATGCCGGGGCGGGCGAGGACGCGGGCCTTCTGCACGACGAAGGGGGCGGAGACCACGACGGTTGCGTCAACCCGGCGCTCGCCCCCGGTCTCGAACAACAGCGGGATGTCGAGCACCACAACCTTCGCGCCGCGCCGCGCCGCGCGGGCGATGAAGTCGCGCTGCGTCGCCTGGACCATGGGGTGAAGGATCGCCTCCAGCCGGGTCAGCGCCGCCGGGTCGCGGAACACCGCCGCGCCCAGCGCCGGGCGGCTCACCGCCCCGTCGATGACGGCACCGGGAAAGGCGGCGTCGATGGCGGGAACGGCGCGGCCCCCCTTGGCCAGCAGCCCATGGACGACCGCGTCGGAATCGCAGACCGGCGCGCCCATCGCCGCCAGCATCCGCGCGGCCGTGCTCTTGCCCATGCCGATGGAGCCGGTGAGGCCAAGCACGATCATCGCCCAATCACCATCGCCGGCTCAGCCTTCCAGGACGATGCGGGCGAGATCCGGCGTCACCTCCGGCTCGACGCCGAACCACGCCTGGAAGCCAGGACGGGCCTGATGCAGCAGCATGCCCAGCCCGTCCACCGCCCGGTTGCCGCGCGACCGCGCCGCCACCAGCAGCGGCGTGTCGAGCGGCGTGTAGACGATGTCGTTGACGACCGCCGCAACGGGCAGGGCGCGCAGGTCGAGATCGAGCGGCGGATGCCCGGTCATGCCCTGGGTCGTGGTGTTGACCAGCAGGGCGGCGCCCTCCAGGGCGGTTTCACGTGAAACCCAATCCACCACCGCGATCGGACCGCCGATGTCCGCGGCCAGTTCCTCGGCCCGCGCGCGGGTGCGGTTGACGAGGCGGATCTCCGGCGCACCGGCGTCGAGCAGCGCCACGGCGACCGCGCGCGCGGCCCCACCGGCGCCGATCACCACGGCCGGACCCTGTTCGGCGCTCCAGTCGCGGCAGCCGGCCTTGACGTTCTCAAGGAAGCCGAAACCATCGGTGTTGCCGCCCTCCAGCGTGCCGTCCGCGTGGACGACGATGGTGTTGACGGCGCCCATGCGCCGGGCCGTCGCGTCGAGCCGGTCGACGGTGCGGAAGGCGATCTCCTTGAACGGCACCGTGACGTTGCAGCCACGAAAGCCCAAAGCGGGCAGGGCGCGGATCGCCTGTTCGGCGCGCTCGGGCGGCACCGCCAGCGGCACATAGGCGCCGTCGATTCCGTAGCGCTCCAGCCAATGCCCGTGCAGCCGGGGGGAGCGTGAATGCCCGATCGGCCAGCCCATCACGCCGGCCAGCCTCGCCTTGCCGCTGATCGTCATTCCGTTCCCACTCCGTGCACGCGCAGAAACCCGAGCAGCGGCAGCAGCGGCAGCCCGAGGATGGTGAAGAAGTCGCCCTCGACCTTCTGGAACAGCTGGGCGCCCAAACCTTCCAACTGATAGGCGCCGACCGAATGCAGCACCTCCTCGCCGGCCCGGTCGAGGTAGTCGTCGAGAAAGGCCTCGCTGAACCAGCGCATGGTCAGCTTGGCGCGGTCCACCTTGTGCCAAAGCCGCTGGCCGTCGCGCAGGACCACCGCGCAGCTCACAAGCTGGTGGGTCTTGCCGCGCAGGCTCAGCAACTGGTCGCGGGCGCCGGCGCGGTCGGCCGGCTTGTCGAACCAGATTCCCTCGCAATCCAGCATCTGGTCGGCGCCGATCACCAGCGCGCCCGGATGGCGGCGGGTCACGCGCTGCGCCTTCAGCTCGGCCAGGGCCTCGGCCACGGCGTCGGCGGGGACGCCCTCGGCGCGGCCGGCGAGCTTCACCTCCTCCTCGTCCACCAGAGGCTTGTCGAGGATGGCGGTCAGCCCGGCGCGTTCCAGCATGGCGGCCCTGGTCCGCGACCCGGACGCCAGCACCAGCGCCGGCTGGGTTGGCGGGCTCATCAGATGCCGCCTTCGGGCTTGCGCCCGTCCGGCATCAGGCCGGTGCTCTGGCGGCGGGCGAGCAGCATCATGATCTCCGAGGCCGTCTCCTCGATGGAGCGGCGCGACACGTTGATGACCGGCCATTTGTGGCGGCTGAACAGGCGGCGCGCCTCGGCCACCTCGTTGCGCACGATCTCCGGGTCGGCGTAGTCGGAATCCTCGCCCTGGTTCAGCAGCTTCAGCCGGTTGCGGCGGATCTGGACCAGCTGGTCGGGGTCCTTGGTCAGCCCGACGATCAGCGGGCGGGTCAGCAGGCTGATTTCCGGCGGCAGGGTGGTGCCCGGCACCAGCGGGATGTTGGCCGCCTTGATGCCCCGGTTCGCCAGATAGATGCAGGTCGGCGTCTTCGACGTGCGCGACACGCCGATCAGCACCACGTCGGCCTCGTGCAAATCCCAGTTCGACTGGCCGTCGTCGTGGGACAGCGCGAAGTCCACCGCGTCCATGCGGCTGAAGTACTCCGCGTCCAGCGCGTGCTGGCGGCCGGGCTGACGCTGGGATTCGACGCCGAGGAAGGCGGCGAGCGCGTTGATCAGCGGATCGAGAACCGGAATGCAGGGAACCTGCAGCTCGCGGCAGAAATCCTGGAGCCTGCGGCGAAGCGTCTCATCCACCAGCGTGAACATGACGAGCCCGTGGTTGTCCTTGATCCCCTCCAGCACGAGATCGAGCTGCCGGTCGGTCCGCACGAGGTTCCAGAAATGCTCGACCGGGCGCACATCGTCGAACTGGATCACGCAGGCGCGCGCCACGCTGTTGATCGTCTCGCCCGTCGCATCGGACACGAGATGTAGATGGAACTGTTTCATCCGTCCCCAACATGCTGTGGAGAAAACGGCGTCTTTTGTGGACAACCGGATCCCCCTCGATTCCATCCGGAAACCGGGACTCCCCCTCCCCCTCTCGGCCCCCTGCGGAACAACTCCGCCGAACGGTCCGCGAGACGGGAGAATCCCCGGATCCCCGCCTTGTTATCCACGGGATTCCCGCGCTTCCACCTATAGCATTTCCGCCGTTTCCGGGGGTAGCCCTCCGAATCGTCCACAGGCTGCCGCACAGCCCCGGATCCGGCCCCGGATCTGTGGATGGATTCGTGGACGACGGGGATTACCGTTATCCACAGGCACCCACTACATCCTCTTCCTTTCCAACCTAAAAAAAAAAGAATAGTGAAGGGGGACAAAGAAACCCGATCCGGGAACGCATCGCCTTGTCCGTCACCAGCCTGCCCGACACCGCCGCCAAGCCCGCCCTCAAGCCGATGCTCGCCGCCTTGGCGGGCGAGACGCGCGCGCGTCCGCCCTTCTGGCTGATGCGGCAGGCCGGCCGCTACCTGCCGGAATACCGCGAGCTGCGGGCCAAGGCGGGCGGCTTCCTCGACCTCTGCTACACGCCCGACTTCGCCGTCGAGGTGACCTTGCAGCCGCTGCGCCGCTACGGCATGGACGCGGCCATCCTGTTCTCCGACATCCTGGTGGTGCCGCACGCCCTGGGCCAGCCGTTGGCCTATCTGGAAGGGGAGGGGCCGAAGCTCGATCCGATCCGTAACGTCGAGGAGCTGTCCCGCCTGTCGCGCGACCGCTTCCACGAGACGCTGGCGCCGGTCTACGAGACGGTCCGCCGGCTGTCCGGTGCCATCCCCGCCGACACCACGCTGATCGGCTTCGCGGGGGCTCCTTGGACCATTGCGTGCTACATGGTCGAGGGGGGCGGGTCGAAGGAGTACGCCCACGTCAAGCGCTGGGCCTACGGCGACCCTGTCGGCTTCGCCCGGTTGATGGATTTGCTGGTCGAGGTGACCGCCGACTACCTCTGCGCCCAGATCGACGCCGGGGCGGAGGTCGTGCAGCTGTTCGACAGCTGGGCGGGGGTCCTGCCGATCGGTCCGTTCCGCCGCTGGGTGATCGAGCCGACGCGCCGCATCGTGGCGCTGGTCAAGGAACGCCACCCGACCGTGCCGGTGATCGGCTTCCCGCGCGGGGCGGGGCACGCCTACGAGGACTACGTGTCGGACAGCGGGGTGGACGCCGTCGGGCTCGACACCACCGTGTCGCCGCTGTGGGCCGCGCGCAACCTCCAGAGCCGGCTGCCGGTGCAGGGCAACCTCGACCCGATCCTGCTGGCGACCGGCGGCAAGGCGCTGCGCGACGGGGCCGACGAGATCCTGGACGCGCTGTCGGCCCGGCCCTTCGTGTTCAACCTGGGCCACGGCGTCATCCAGACGACCCCGCCGGAGAACGTCGCCGCCCTGGCCGAACAGCTGCGCCGCTGGCCCGAGCGCGGGTAAGGACCGACAGAAACTCGGCGAGGGGGCTGGACACGGGCACGGCGAGGCTCCAGTTTACCGGACCATGTCCGCTTCCCAGCCCCATCCGCGACGCGTCGCCGTCGTCCTGTTCAACCTCGGCGGCCCCGACGCCCCCGAGGCGGTGCGCCCGTTCCTGTTCAACCTGTTCGCGGATCCGGCCATCATCCGGTTGCCGAACCCGTTCCGGTTCCTGGTCGCCAGCCTGATCTCCAAGCGGCGGGCCAAGCCGGCGACGGAGATTTACGCGCATCTTGGCGGCAAGTCGCCGCTGCTGGAAAACACCCAGGCGCAGGCGGCGGCGCTGCAGGAGCGGCTCGGATCTGCCCCCGGATCCGGTGCCGGATCCGCCGGGCTGGACGGCGTCGAGTCGCGCGTCTTCGTCGCGATGCGCTACTGGCACCCGATGAGCGCGGAGACGGCGTCGCAGGTGAAGGCCTACGACCCGGATCTGGTCGTGCTTCTGCCGCTCTACCCGCAATTCTCCACCACCACCACGGCGTCGAGCGCCAAGGCGTGGCGCGAGGCGGCCGACACGGTGGGGCTGACCGCGCCGACGCGGCTGCTCTGCTGCTACCCGACCGAGGCCGGCTTCATCGACGCGACCGCCGACCGGATCCGCCCGCTCTACACGGCGGCGGCGCGCCACGGCACCCCGCGCGTCCTGTTCTCCGCCCATGGGCTGCCGAAGAAGATCGTCGCGTCCGGCGATCCCTACCAGTGGCAGTGCGAGCGGACGGCGGAGTCCATCGCCGCGGCGCTGGGCATCGACGACCTCGACTGGGTCAACTGCTACCAGAGCCGCGTCGGCCCGATGGAGTGGATCGGCCCCAGCACCGACGCCGAGATCCGCCGGGCAGGTCAGGAGGGACGGCCCATCCTTGTGGTGCCGATGGCCTTCGTGTCGGAGCATTCCGAGACGCTGGTCGAGATCGAGATCGAGTACCGCCACCTCGCCAAGGAAGCCGGGGTGCCGCACTTCGCCCGCGTGCCGACGGTGGGGGTGGCGCCGCCCTTCATCGACGGGCTGGCGCGGCTCGTGAGGCAATCGGTGGCCAACGACCGGCCGGTCTGCGCCCAGTACGGCGACCGGATCTGCCCGGCGCATTTCTCCGGCTGCCCGCAGGGCCGCCGCTAACCGCAAGACATGGGTTGAGGGGGCTTCCGGTGCTGTATCTGTGGATCAAGGCGCTGCACGTCATCAGCATCATCGCCTGGATGGCCGGTCTGCTGTATTTGCCGCGCCTGTTCGTCTACCACACCCAGGCCGCCCCCGGATCCGAGGCGTCGGAGACCTTCAAGGTCATGGAACGGCGCCTGCTGCGCGCCATCATGGACCCGGCGATGACCGCCGCCTACGTCTTCGGCATCACGATGCTCGTGCTGGAGCCGGCCTGGATGAAGCAGGGCTGGCTGCACGCCAAGCTCCTGTTCGTGCTGCTGCTGACCGCCAGCCACATCCTGATGGGCCGCTGGCAGAAGGACTTCGCGCTCGATCGCAACACCCGGCCCCAGCGCTTCTATCGCATCGTCAACGAGGTGCCGACGCTGCTGATGATGGGCATCGTCGTCTTCGTCATCGTCAAACCCTTCTGAACAGGCCTTGTCGAACAGGGTTGAAAACGTGGCGGAAAGATGCATGGGCGGTTCCGCTTTCGTTTGACTTGATGCCGTCGATCCGATAATCCTTTCAACACCACGGGGTTTTCGCCCCATGGCACCCCACACCCACATCTGCCGATCCGACGCTCTGTTCTTGAGCCGGGCAGGGTGGCTGGCGAGTCCGTTCCGCTCGTCCACCACGCCATCCGCCGCCCAACCGACGCGACCGCTTCCACGCGAAGCGCGGTCGGCCGGATTTTTCAGGCACTCCCCCGCAAAGCCCCATCCGACGATGATTCCACAGGCATTCCCATGCATCTCCAAGAGCTGAAGTGCAAAAGCCCCGCCGAACTTCTGGCGTTCGCGGAGGAGCTGCAGATCGAAAACGCCAGCACCCTGCGCAAGCAGGACATGATGTTCGCGATCCTCAAGCAGCTGGCCGAAAACGACGTGCCGATCTTCGGCGACGGGGTGTTGGAGGTTCTTCAGGACGGTTTCGGTTTTCTACGCTCGCCTGAGTCCAATTACCTGCCGGGTCCCGACGACATCTACGTCAGCCCGAGCCAAGTGCGCCGTTTCAGCCTGCGCACCGGCGACACGGTGGAGGGGCAGATCCGGTCCCCCAAGGACGGCGAGCGCTACTTCGCCCTGCTCAAGGTCAACACGATCAACTTCGACGCGCCCGACAAGGTCCGTCACCGCATCAACTTCGACAACCTGACGCCGCTCTACCCCGAAGAGCGCATCCGGATGGAGGTCGAGGACCCCACCAAGAAGAACCTGACCGGCCGCATCGTCGATCTGGTCTCGCCGCTCGGCAAGGGGCAGCGCGGCCTGATCGTGGCGCCGCCGCGCACCGGCAAGACGGTGATGCTGCAGAACATCGCGCATTCCGTCGCCACCAACCACCCGGAAGCCTACCTGATCGTCCTGCTGATCGACGAGCGTCCGGAAGAAGTCACCGACATGGCCCGCTCGGTGCGCGGCGAGGTCATCAGCTCGACCTTCGACGAACCGGCGACCCGCCACGTCCAGGTCGCCGAGATGGTCATCGAGAAGGCCAAGCGGCTGGTCGAGCACAAGCGCGACGTCGTCATCCTGCTGGACTCGATCACCCGTCTCGCCCGCGCCTACAACACCGTCGTGCCGTCGTCGGGCAAGGTGCTGACCGGCGGCGTCGACGCCAACGCGCTGCAACGGCCCAAGCGCTTCTTCGGCGCCGCGCGCAACGTGGAGGAGGGCGGGTCGCTGACCATCATCGCCACCGCGCTGATCGACACCGGCAGCCGCATGGACGAGGTGATCTTCGAAGAGTTCAAGGGCACCGGCAACTCGGAAATCGTGCTGGACCGCAAGCTCTCCGACAAGCGCACCTTCCCGGCCATCGACATCTCCAAGTCGGGCACCCGCAAGGAGGAACTGCTGGTCGACAAGGGCACCATGTCGAAGATGTGGATCCTGCGCCGCATCCTGATGCCGATGGGCGTGACCGACGCGGTCGACTTCCTGGTCGACAAGCTCAAGCACACCAAGTCGAACGGCGAGTTCTTCGAAAGCATGAACCAGTAGTTCGACCCGGATCCGGAGGTAAAAACTCCGGGCATGAAAAAGGCGAGGGGCTTTGCGGCCTCTCGCCTTTTTCATGCTCGCTGTTCCGCTTGGGCGGTGCCGGACCGGATCCGGCCTCGCCCGAGCGGAAGACGGCAGCCTTAGAACGGGGGCTGCTGCGGCTCGGTGCCGCCGGCCTGGGGAGCGGCGGCGGCGCCTTGGCGGTGGTACAGGTCGGCGAAGTCGATCGGGTTGACCATCAGCGGCGGGTAGCCGCCGTCGCGGGTCGCCGAGGACACGATGGCGCGCGCGAAGGGGAACAGCATGCGCGGGCCTTCGATCATCAGCACCGGACGGTGATGCTCCTGCGGCAGGCCCGGCAGCTGGAACAGGCCGCCGTAGGACAGCTCGACGATGAAGGCGACGCCCTCGCCCTGGCGGGCCTCGCAGCGCAGCTGCAGGGTCACCTCGTAGACGTCCTCGCCGACCATCTGGGCCTGGACGTCGACGCCGATGTTGACCTGGGGCTGCGGCTGGTTGGGCAGCAGGCTCTGCGGCGCGTTGGGGTTCTCGAAGGACAGGTCCTTCACATACTGGGCCAGGACGTGCATCGGCAGCGAAGACGCCTGGGACGATTGCTCGGCGCCGTTGCTCAGCTGATCGGACATAACGGACTCCTGGATCGCCGGTCCGGCCGTCGAGACGGCGGCGGGCGGTGATGGTTCGGGGTGGAAAAAGGGTTCGCGGAATGGCTGGCTAGCACGGATCCGCCACCCTGCCAACGGAAAGCGCTCAGCCCCGCTCCGGGCCGCCCGGCCGGCGGTTTCCCCACTGGGAATCCTCCAGCCGGCGGGTGTCGGCGGGGTCGGCCGCCGGGTCCTCCGACACGTCGCGGTAGTCGCCGTCGATCACGCCCGGCGGCGGCGGGAAGGGCTGGCCGGGCCGGGGACCGCCGCCGAAGCCCGGACCGGATCCGGGGGCAGATCCGGCCCCGGATCCGGCCGCCGGACGGCCGAAACCGGGGCCGCCGAACATTGGAAAAGCGCCCTTTCCGACCATCCGGGCCAGCAGCCAGCGGCCCAGGCCCCGGCGCAGCGGGCGGATCAGCAGGGCGATCGCGACCAGATCGCTCAAGAACCCCGGAACGATCAGCAGGATGCCGGCGATGACCTCGCAGAAGCCGTCGAGCACCGCGCCGATCGGCGCTTGGCCCCCCGCCGTGGCGGTCTGGGCGCGGGTCAGCGCGGCGAGGCCTCGGTGACGCACCAGAAAAACGCCGACCACGGCGGACAGGAGCAAGAGTCCGATGGTCGGTCCGGCGCCGATCCAGTCGCCGACCTGGATGAAACCGACGATCTCCAGGATCGGCAGGAGGAGGATCAACAGCAGGGGATTCATGGCTGTCCTTGCTCTTCGGGCTTTCAGGCCCTATCTACACTGGGCTAGGACGTCCGGTCGATGATTTGGACGTCCGCGTGTTCGGTGGCTCGGGTTACACGTAATGTGGCCGTGCCGGTCGGTCCAGGGGGCGGCGCGTCCCGAATGGGCCTCATGAACCGGAACGCATGAAAGCGGGCCTGGAATCGGAAGGATCGGACGATGGGAGATGGGTTCGTGTTCATCGAGATCATAATTTTCGCGATGATCGCGGCGTTCCTCGTCTATCGGCTGCGCAGCGTCCTCGGCCGCCGCACCGGCGAGGAGCAGCAGCGGCCGAATCCCTTCACCGCGCGGCCCAACCAGCCCGACAACGTCGTGACGCTGCCCGACCGCAACCGCCCGCGTCCCGATGCCGCACCCCTGTCGGACGAGCCGGTCTCGCTGGCCGTGGCGCTGGAGCAGATCAAGGCCGCCGACCCCAGCTTCGACGAGAAGCATTTCCTGGAGGGCGCCAAGGCCGCCTTCCAGATGATCGTCGAGGCCTTCGCCCGCGGTGACACGGCGGCGCTGCGTCCACTGCTGGCTGACGACGTCTACGAGAACTTCGCCCGCGCCATCCGTGACCGCCAAGCCGCCGGCGAGCAGTACGAGACCCGCGTCGACCTCGTCCGCGAGGCCGACGTGGTCGAGGCCAAGCTCGGCGCCGACCACACCGCGCGGGTCACGGTCAAGCTGGTCTCCGACCAGATGAACGTGCTGCGCGACCGCAACGGCGCCGTGATCGACGGCGATCCCGACGCGGTGGTCGAGGCGACCGACGTCTGGACCTTCGCCCGCAACACCCGCGCCCGCGATCCCAACTGGGCGCTGGTCGAGACGCGCGTCACCAATTGATCGCGCAAAGCCGGGGACGCGGCCTTGCCCTTTTCGGGGTCTTGGCGCTGTCCCTTGCCGCCTGCGACCGCAAGGAGGAGGCCAAGGCCCCTCCGCCGCCCGAGGCGCTGACCCTCACCCCCGTCGCCTTCACCGACCTGCCGGGCTGGACCGCCGACCGTGTGGCCGAGGCGCTTCCAGCTCTGGACCGCTCCTGCGGCCGGTTCGCCGCGTTGCCGCCGGACCGCCCGGTCGGGCCGAGCGCGGTGGGCGGCAAGGCCGCTGACTGGCGGGGCCCTTGCGCCGCCCTGGCCGCCGTTCCCAAGGGCGACGACGGTGCCGCCCGTGCCTTCTTCCAGGCGCAGTTCACCCCCTACGCCGCCGCCAACAACGACGACCGCAAGGGCCTCTTCACCGGCTATTACGAGGTCGAGCTGGAGGGCAGCCGCGCCCCGGATCCGGCCTACCCGGTGCCGCTCTACAAGCGCCCGGCGGATCTGGTCATGGTCGATCTCGGCGAGTTCGCCGAGCGCTGGAAGGGCGAGCGCACCGCCGGTCGCGTCGTCGACGGCCGGCTGAAGCCCTTCGAGGACCGCGCCGCCATCGAGGCCGGCGCGCTGCGCGGCAAGGGGCTGGAACTGGTCTGGCTCAAGGACCCGGTCGCCACCTTCTTCCTGCACATCCAGGGGTCCGGCCGGATCCGCCTTGCCGACGGCGGCGAGATGCGGGTCGGCTACGCCGGGCAGAACGGGCACAAATACGTCGCCATCGGCAAGGCGCTGATCGACCGGGGCGAGCTGAAACGGGAGGAGGTCTCGTTGCAGACCATCCGCGCGTGGCTGGCCGCCCATCCCGATCAAGCGGCGGCCCTGATGAACACGAACCCGTCCTTCGTCTTTTTCCAGACCCTGACGGGCGACGGACCCATCGGCGCGCAGAACGTGGCGCTGACGCCGGGGCGCAGCCTCGCGGTGGATTCCAAGTTTTTGCCGTACGGCGCGCCGGTCTGGCTCGACGCCGAAGACCCGCTCGACAGCGCGCGGCCCCTGCAACGGCTGCTGATCGCCCAGGACACCGGGGGTGCCATTCGCGGCCCGGTGCGCGGCGACGTGTTCTGGGGCCACGGCGCGGAGGCCGAACAGCGGGCCGGCGTCATGAAGAGTCGGGGCGGCTATTTCCTGCTGCTGCCGAAGACGGTGACGGTCGTTGCTCAGAAATAGGGTGGGCTGACATGGAAAGGGCGCCGGATCCGGTGTCCGGCGCCCTCAATGTTTCACGTGGATCGGAACCGCGCGTGGATCACGCCGGATTGATCATCCGGCCCAGGTTGCGCCCGGCCAGGATGTGGATGTGCAGATGCGGCACGTCCTGGTTCGCGTCCGTGCCGCAGTTCGACAGCACGCGGTAACCCGTTTCGGCCGCCCCGACCTCGCGGGCGATGCTACCGACGGTGCGGAACAGATCGGTGACCTCGGCGTCCGAGGCGTTGGCGGTGAAATCGTCCATGTCCACATAGGCGCCCTTCGGGATCACCAGGATGTGGGTCGGCGCCAGCGGCTGGATGTCGTGGAAGGCCAGCGTGTGCTCGGTCTCGCGGACCTTCTTCGAGGGGATTTCCCCGCGCAGGATGCGGGCGAAGACGTTGTTCGGGTCGTAGCTCTTGGCCATGGGGTTCGCTGTCCTCCTTGGTCGTGCCGCGCCGGTCCTTAGGACTTGCGGGCCTTCTTTTCGTCGATGCCGCTGGTTCCCTCGCGCTGGCCCAGCTTTTCCCACACCTCGGCCGGATCCAGCCCGGCGTCGGCCCACAGCACCATCAGGTGATAGAGCAGGTCGGCCGACTCCGCCGCGAGCGCCGCCTTGTCGCCGCGCACGGCCTCCAGGATGGCCTCGACGGCCTCCTCGCCGACCTTCTGGGCGATCTTGGCGGTGCCCCGGCTGTAGAGCTTGGCGGTGTAGGAGCTTTCCGGGTCGCCGCCCTTGCGCGACAGCACGGTGGCGTAGAGCCGGTCGAGCACCTCGGCCGAGGCGGCGGGCGCCTTACCGGACTTGCCGTCACCCATGGCTCGCGGCCTCCCGAGCCGGAACGGCCGGGCGCACCGGGATGCCGGCGGCGCCCAGCGCGGCCTTGGCCTGCCCGATGGTGTAGGTGCCGAAATGGAAAATCGAGGCGGCGAGCACGGCGGTGGCGTGGCCCTCGCGGATTCCCTCCACCAGATGGTCGAGTGTGCCGACGCCGCCCGACGCGATCACCGGCACCCGCAGGGAATCGGCGACCTTGCGGGTCAGCTCCAGGTCGAAGCCGCTCTTGGTGCCGTCGCGGTCCATCGAGGTCAGCAGGATCTCGCCGGCTCCCAGCGATTCCATGCGCTTGGCCCACTCCACCGCGTCGATGCCGGTGGCGTTGCGGCCGCCATGGGTGAAGACCTCCCACCGGCCGGGCGCGACCCGCTTGGCGTCGATGGCGACGACGATGCACTGCGCGCCGAACTTCTCGGCCGCTTCCTGCACGAACTCCGGCCGGTGGATGGCGGCGGTGTTGATCGACACCTTGTCGGCGCCGGCCAGCAGCAGCTTGCGGATGTCCTCGACCACGCGGACGCCGCCGCCGACGGTCAGCGGCATGAACACCTGTTCGGCGGTGCGGCGCACCACGTCGTAGATGGTGTCGCGGTTCTCGTGGCTGGCGGTGATGTCGAGGAAGGTCAGCTCGTCGGCCCCCTCGCGGTCGTAGACGCGGGCCTGCTCGACGGGGTCGCCGGCGTCCACCAGATCGACGAAGTTGACCCCCTTGACGACCCGGCCGTCCTTGACGTCCAGGCAGGGGATGACGCGCATCTTCAGCATCAGTCGGCGTCCTCGACGGCGGGGGCGGAGAGAAGCTCCAGGGCTTCCCGAGGGTCGATCCGCCCATCGTAGAGCGCCCGGCCGCAGATGACGCCCTCGATGCCGGTGTCCTCCTCGACCTTCAGCGCGCGCAGATCCTCCATCGACGACACGCCGCCCGACGCGATGACCGGCGTCGTCAGGTGGAAGGCGAGGTCGGAGGTGGATTCCACGTTGACGCCGCCCATGGCGCCGTCGCGGTTGATGTCGGTGTAGATGATGGCGGCGACGCCGCAATCCTCGAATTTCAGCGCCAGGTCGAGCGCCTTGATGTCCGAGGTCTCGGCCCAGCCGGCGACCGCGACGTAGCCTTCCCGCGCGTCGATGCCGACGGCGACCTTGCCGGGGAACTCGCGGCAGGCGGCCTTGACCAGCTCCGGGTCGCGCAGCGCGACGGTGCCGAGGATGACGCGGCTGACGCCCTTCTCCAGCCACATCCCGATGGTCTTCAGGTCGCGGATGCCGCCGCCGAGCTGGACCGGGATGGTCACGGCCTTGAGGATGCTCTCCACGGCGGCGCCGTTCACCGGCTTACCCTCGAAGGCGCCGTTGAGGTCGACCAGATGGAGCCATTCGAAGCCCTGGCTCTGGAACAGCCGGGCCTGGTCGCCGGGGTCGGTGTTGAAGACCGTGGCCTGGCTCATCTCGCCGCGCAGCAGGCGGACGCAGGCACCGTCCTTGAGGTCGATGGCGGGGTAGATGATCATCGCGGCGTCTCGTCCTGTGGCGTGGCTTGATCGAGGTCTTTGGAATAATAGTGGCCGGCGAGGGGGGCGCCCTTCACCAGCGCGTAGAAGGGGTGGGTGCCCCAGCGCTTGAAGCCCAGCGTCTCGTAGAGCGAGATCGCCGCCTCCTGGGTCGCGCGGACGTCCAGGTTGAGGGTGCGGAAGCCGCAGGCGCGCGCCTCGGCCTCGACCGCTTGCGTCAACCGACGGGCCAGACCGTGGCCGCGCGCCCAGGGCGCGACGAAGGCGGTGGTCAGCGACGCGGCGTGGGCCTGCGCCTCGTTGTTGCGCGGCGGCTTGACCAGCTGGGCGGATCCGGCGATCACCCCGTCCAGCCGGGCGACGAACAGGATGCGCTCGGGCACGACCAGCACGCCCTTCCAGTAGCGTTCCATCACGTCGCGCGGCGGCGGCTCGACCCAGCCGAAGCCGCCGCCCGCCTTGATGGCGTCGTCGGCGGCGTCGCACAGATCGTGCAGATCGCCGGTCTTGAGCGTTTCGACCCGCTCGATGGCGCTGTCGGCCATCGTCAGGCCTTCCAGCGCAGGAAGTTGGCGATCAAAGCGAGGCCGGTCGCCTGGCTCTTTTCCGGGTGGAACTGGGTGCCGACCAGATTGTCGCGCCCGACCACCGCGGCGAACGGCCCGCCGTATTCGGCGGACGCGATCATCGTGTCGGGATCGGCCAGCTTGAACTGGTAGGAATGGACGAAATAGGCGTGGGCGCCCTCCGGCAGTCCGGCCAGCACCGGGTGGGGGTGGCGGATGTTCAGCTCGTTCCAGCCCATGTGCGGGATCTTCAGCGCCGGGTCGGCCGGTTCCAGCTTGACCACCTCGCCGGGCAGCCAGCCCAGCCCCTCGGTGACGCCGTATTCGCGGCCGCGCTCGGCCATCAGCTGCATGCCGACGCAGATGCCCAGGAAGGGGCGTGCGCGGCGGTGGACGACCTCCTCCAGCGCGTCGAGCATGCCGGGCACTTCCGACAGGCCGCGCTTGCAGTCGGCGAAGGCGCCGACGCCGGGAAGCACGATGCGGTCGGCGCGGCGCACCGCGTCGGCGTCGGCGGTGACGAGGATGGTGTAGGAGGCTTCGGCCTCGCCGGCGGCCCGCTCGATCGCCTTGGCGGCGGAGCGCAGGTTGCCGGAGCCGTAGTCGATCAGCGCGACCGTTTCCATGGACGTCAAGAACCCCAGTCAGAAGCGGCGGTGGTTGTCCCGCCTTGATGCGTTGCCCGCCTTACAGGGACCCGCCCAGCGTGCCCTTGGTGGACGGAACGGCGTCGCGTTTGCGCGGGTCGATCTCGATCCCGGCGCGCAGCGCGCGGGCGAGCGCCTTGTAGCAGCTTTCCACGATGTGGTGGTTGTTCTCGCCGTACAGGGTCTCGACGTGCAGCGTCACCCCGGCGGCCATGGCGAAGGCCTGGAACCACTCGCGGAACAGCTCGGTGTCGAAATCGCCGATCTTGTCGCGGGTGAAGGCGACCTTCCAGATCAGGTAGGGCCGGTTGGAGAAGTCCAGAGCCACGCGGGTCAGCGTCTCGTCCATCGGCAAGTAGGCGTGGCCGTAGCGCTGGATGCCCTTGCGGTCGCCCAGCGCCTTGGCCACCGCCATGCCGATGGCGATGCCGCTGTCCTCGGTCGTGTGGTGGAAGTCGATGTGCAGGTCGCCGTCGGCGCGCACCATCAGATCCATCAGGCTGTGGCGCGACAGCTGCTCCAGCATGTGGTCGAGGAAGCCGATGCCGGTCTTCACGTCGTAGACGCCGGTGCCGTCCAAATCCACCGCCACCCGGATCCGGGTCTCGGTCGTGTTCCGCTCGATCGTGGCGCGGCGGGCGCCGGGGGAAGGGCTCTGGTCCATGACGATTTTGTAGCAGGAAGCGATTGTCCGCGCCAGCGGCGGCAAGGCGTTTCGTCGCCTGTCCATTCCGACGATTGTCGTACGATGGTGTGTGGGTTATGGTCTTTCACACGCGATACGTGCATATGGGATTATGACCCTTTCTCCGCGCCGCCTCATCGCCGTCCTGTCGCTCGGTCTCGCCGTGGCGATGCTGGGCGGCTGCCTGACCACGGCCGACGCGCCGACCCCGCCCTTGGCGCCGCCGGTCACCGCCGGGACGACCGAACCGCTGCGCTTCGGGGAGCTGTCGCTGGGGTCGATGCGGCGCGGGATGGAGATCGGGCGGCATGTCTGGGACATCGACTGCGCGCCGCCCTACGACGAGGTCTATTGGACCAGCGGGGCGGGGATGCGGCGCGGCGCGACCTTCGACGAGCGTTTCGCGGAGGCGATGACCGGCGCCGGCTTCGACGTGGTCGGGCGGCCGGGCGGACCGGACAGCCCCGGCGGCAACCTCGGGCGGGCGCGCTTCACCGTGCAGGGCGACCTGCGCGACGTGAAGCTGGAGCTGTGCCGTCGCACCAACTGGCTGACCGGCGCCGACAAGGGCGTGTCCGGCACCGGCAGGGCGCGGGTGGACTGGACCGTCTACGACGCGCGCAGCGGCCGGCTGGTCCATCGCGTCAGCACCAGCGGCATCGGCCGCCAGGAGCGCGGCGTTCCCCAGGGCGACACGCTGCTGGTCGAGGAGGCCTTCGCGGCGGCAACGGAGCGGCTGGCGGCGGATCCGGGCTTTCGGGCGGTGCTGGCGCGCGGCGCGGCGGTGACGGCGCGGGTGTCGTCAACGGGCGGGGCCTCGCCGGTGAGCCTGACGCCCCGGTTGACGCAATCTTCGCCCCCCCTCGCGGACGACAACGGGCCGGAAACCCCGCGCCTGCACGCGGCGCTGACGATCCGGACGCCGCCGACGGACGGCAGCGCGGCGGAGGACCCGACGACGCGGGCCGGCACCGCCCGGCTGCGGGTGGGGCAGGGGCATGGCCTCGTCATCGGCGAGGTCGACGGGGAGACGGGGCGGGAATCCGTCCTGCTGGTTCCGGATGCCCCGCCCGGCGGCACCGTCGCCGTGCGGCCGGCGCGCGGGGTGGTGCTGACCGGGATCGTCGAGGGGCGGGACGCCGCCAGCGGTCTGGCGCTGGTCCGGGTTCCGGCGCGGCTGACCGCCGTTCCCGTGCGCGGCGGCACCGTCGCGGTCAGCGAGCCGGTCAGCGTGGCGATGCGGCAGGGGTCGGAATCCGCGCTCGGCCTCGTCGGCGCCATCCGCCCCGACCCGGCGCGCGGCATCGACGTGATCCAGGCGGATCTGGGGGCGCTGGGGCTGCTCGGCGCCTCGGTGGAGGCCGGCGATCCGCTGCTGGACGAGGCGGGGGCGGTGGTCGGACTGGCGCTGGGGCCGGGCGGGCTGTCGGCGGCGGTCCCGCCGGGGCTGGCCGCCTTCGTGCCGCTGGGGCCGCTGCTGGGGCGGCTGGGGGTGGATCTGTTGGAGGAGGGGCCACGCTTGCGTCAACCGGCGGCGCGCGTTCCATCCCACCCCCGGCGGTCGCGCGTGGCGGTTCCTGACGAAGAACTTGACGAGGCCGAGGACCCTCCCACATAGACCGCATGCCCGAACGCGTGTCACCTTGACGGTTCGACCGTCCGTTCCGCTCCGCCACGGGGGAACGGGCGTGGGCATGGCCTGTCCTTTTCCACAGCATGGTTGCGCATGACCTCCTCAGCTTCCAACCCGCATGACCCGATCCAATGGCACGGCACCACCATCCTGTCGGTGCGCAAGAACGGGCAGGTGGTCATCGCCGGCGACGGGCAGGTCTCGGTCGGCCCGACCGTCATGAAGTCGAACGCCCGCAAGGTGCGCTGGCTGGCCGGCGGCGCCGTGATGGCCGGCTTCGCCGGGGCCACCGCCGACGCGATGACCCTGTTCGAACGGCTGGAAGCCAAGCTGGAGCAGCACCCCGGCCAGTTGACCCGCGCCTGCGTGGAGATGGCCAAGGACTGGCGGACCGACCGCTACCTGCGCCGGCTGGAGGCGCTGATGGCGGTGGCGGACAAGAACGTCAGCCTCGTGCTGACCGGCAACGGCGACGTGCTGGAGCCCGAGGACGGGCTGATCGGCATCGGGTCGGGCGGCTCCTACGCCCTGTCGGCGGCGCGCGCGCTGATCGACATCGACGGCATGGACGCCGAGGCGGTGGCCCGCAAGGCGATGAGGATCGCCGCCGGCATCTGCGTCTACACCAACGAAAACGTCACCCTCGAAAAGCTCTGACCGCTAAAAGCTCTGACCGGGACACCGCCATGACCGCCTCCTTCACCCCCCGCGAGATCGTTTCGGAGCTCGACCGCTACATCGTCGGGCAGAACGACGCCAAGCGCGCCGTCGCCATCGCGCTGCGCAACCGCTGGCGCCGCCAGCAGCTTCCCGAGGCGCTCCGCGAGGAGGTCCTGCCCAAGAACATCCTGATGATCGGCCCGACCGGCGTCGGCAAGACCGAGATCGCCCGGCGTCTGGCCAAGCTGGCGCAGGCGCCCTTCCTGAAGGTCGAGGCGACCAAGTTCACCGAGGTCGGCTATGTCGGCCGTGACGTCGAGCAGATCGTCCGCGATCTGGTCGAGGCGGCCATCGGCCTGACCCGCGAGCGTCTGCGCAAGGAGGTCGAGTCCAAGGCCGAGCTGCGCGCGGAGGAGCGCGTGCTCGACGCGCTGTGCGGTGAGAGCGCCAGTGCCGAGACCCGCGCCAAGTTCCGCAAGATGCTGCGCGAGGGCACGCTGAACGACAAGGAGATCGAGATCCAGGTCGCCGACACCGGCGCCGGGGCGATGCCGTCCTTCGACATTCCCGGCATGCCGGGCGCCCAGATGGGCATGCTGAACCTGAACGACATGTTCGGCAAGATGATGGGCGGCCGCACCAAGACGCGCCGGCTCAGCGTCGCCGAAAGCCACACCGTGCTGATGGCCGAGGAATCCGACAAGCTGCTCGACAACGAGAAGGTGGTCTCGGAGGCGATCCGCGCGGTCGAGCAGAACGGCATCGTCTTCCTGGACGAGATCGACAAGATCACCGCGCGGTCGGACACGCGCGGCGGCGCCGACGTCAGCCGCGAGGGCGTGCAGCGCGACCTGCTGCCGCTGATCGAGGGCACGACCGTCTCGACCAAGCACGGCCCGGTGAAGACCGACCACATCCTGTTCATCGCGTCCGGCGCCTTCCACGTCGCCAAGCCGTCCGACCTGCTGCCCGAGCTGCAGGGCCGCCTGCCGATCCGGGTGGAGCTGAAGGCGCTGACCCGCGACGACTTCAAGCGCATCCTGACCGAGCCGGAAGCCAGCCTGATCCGCCAGTACCGCGAGCTGCTGAAGACGGAGGAGGTCGATTTGGTCTTCACCGACGACAGCATCGACGAGCTGGCCCTGCTGGCGACGGAGATCAACGCCTCGGTCGAGAACATCGGCGCGCGGCGTCTGCACACCGTGCTGGAACGCCTGCTGGAGGAGGTCAGCTTCGCCGCCAACGACCGCGCGGGGGAGACGATCACCGTCGACGCGGCCTATGTGCGGGAGCGGGTCGGCGGTCTGGCGAAGAACGCCGACCTGTCGAAGTTCATTCTGTAAAACGCCCTCTCCCGGGGCGGGAGAGGGAAAATCACACCGCCAGGAACCGCGTCTTCGGCAGCCGGACGGTCACCGCCGTTCCGGCTCCGGCTTGCGAGCGGATCGCCAGCGAGCCGCCGTGCTGCTCGACCATCGACTTGGCCAGCGTCAGCCCCAGCCCGATCCCCTCGTAGGAGCGGGTCAGCCCCTCCTCGCCCTGGACGAAGGGCTGGAACACGGTCTCCATCTGCTCCTCCGTGATGCCGCAGCCGGTGTCCTGCACCTCGATCAACAGGTCGCCGGCGCCGTCCAGCCCGGTGGCGATGCCGATCCGGCCGCCTTCGGGCGTGAACTTCACCGCGTTCGACAGCAGATGCAGCAGCGACTGCTTCAACGCGCGGGGGTCGGCCATCAGCGGCGGCAGCTCGCCGGGCGGGGTCAGGGCGACGGTCAGCCGGCCGCGCTCGGCCCGCTTGGCGATCAGGCGCAGGCAGGACACCACCAGCTCGGCGACGTCGACCAGCGATTCCTCCAGCTCGTTGCGCCCGGCCTCGATGGTCGCGATCTCCAGCAGGTCGTTGACGTTGGCGAGCAGAAGTTCGCCCGACTGGCGGATCTCCTCGATGCAGTTGAGCGCCAGCGGATCGCCGGGCTTTCCGTCCAACCGCCGCCGCAGCAGATCGGCGAAGCCGAGGATGCCGTTCAGCGGCGTGCGCAGCTCGTGGCTCATGTTCGACAGGAAGACGGTCTTGGCGCGGTCGGCCAACTCGATGGCGGTCTTCGCCGCCAGCAGGACCCGCTCGGCCTCCTTGGCGGCGGCGATGTCGCGCAGCATGGCGACGAAGATGCGGAAACCGGGCAGGTCCACGTCCGACAGGGTCAGCCAGACCGGAATCTCCACCCCGTCGCGCCGCCGCGCCGTCACCTCGCGGCCGATGCCGACGACGTGCGGCTTCAACGTGGACAGGTAGCGGCCGAGATAGCCGCCGTGCGACGTGCCCACCGGCATCAGGATGTCGATGGGCCGGCCGACCAGCTCGTTGGGCGCGTAGCCCAGCAGGCGCTCGGCCGCCCGGTTGGCCGACAGGATCGTTCCGGTCGCGTCGGCGGTCAGGATCGCGTCCACCGCCTGCTCGACGATGGCGCGGTTCTGCGCCTCGCTGCGGCGCAGCGCTTCCTCGGGAGAGAGAACGGGATCCGCCCCGTTTGTCTGGTCGGTCATGCTGCGGTCGCCCTGGCGCTGTCCCAGCTGTCCGAACGTCATAGACCCAATGACGGGAAATTTCGACTCCAAACATGTCGCAGGCCGGGTGGGAGCCTGTTTCAGCGTCGCCGCGCGGGCAGCCGGCGGCGGCCTGCCTTCAGAGCGGGAACCGCGTCGAGCACCTCCAGCAGCCGGTCGAGCGCCGCGTCGTCCAGCCCGGCGATGCGTTCCGACAGGCGGTTGGCGAGTTCGGTCGCCTTGGGGCTGAGGCCCGACGTGTCCACCGTCACGCGCGGGTGGGACAGATCCGCCAGCCGCTCCAGCTCTTCGGCCTCGTCCCAGATGATGCCGAAATAGGCGCAGATCTGGCGGACCAGCTGGGGCGAGGGTTGGCCGCGCTTGCCGTGCTCCAGGGCCGACAGATAGGCGGAGGAGATGGACAGATCCGTCGCCATCTGCTTCAGCGTCACGCCCTTGGCGTCGCGCAGCGAACGGACCCGTTCGCCGAACGGGGTCATCGGAAGTGGGCTTTCCCTGGGGTTCGAGGCTTGGGTTTGGGACTCAGTCCTTACGGTCGCGGCGCCGTTTGATCAAGACATACAGCGCGCCGTCGCCGCCGTCCTTGGGCCGCGCCGGCTGGATCGCCAACACCATCGGGCGCAGCGCCGGGTCGCCGAGCCAGCGGGGCGCCGCCTGCCGCAGCACCCCGGCCCCGCCGGTGAAGCTGCCCTTGCCGGTGATGACCAGCACGCAGCGCCGTCCCTCGTTCCAGGCGCGGTGGACGAAGGCGGCGAGCGCGCCGTGGGCCTGGGCCTGGGTCATGCCGTGCAGGTCGATGCGCCCGTCGATCTCCAACTCGCCGCGCCGGAAACGGTCGCCGGTGCGGCGGTCGATGTTGGCGGTCGAACCGGGGGTGAGCGGCGGCAGGGACGGACGGCTGGACGCCGGCGAGGGCGCGCCGCGCGCCGGCACGGTCGGCGGCGGGGCCAGCGTGGTGGCGACGGGCTCGTCGTAGCCGGGGAAGGGGGGCGGATCCGGTTCGGGTTCCACCGCCCGGCCCGGCATCGGCTCCGCGTCGCGCATGGCGATCCGCCACAGGCGCCGCTCGTCGGGCGTGGGCAGTCGGCGGCGGGTCATCGGCGCGGAACCTTCCTGCGTCTGGATGTGGAAGCGGGGCGGTCCGGGATAAAACGCGCCGCCGCCCCGCTGTCAATGTGTGTCGCTGCGCCGCGAAGAAAAAGGGGGTCAACCCCCCTCTCAGGTTCCGCTGGCCGACCCGGCGCCCAACGTGGCGCCCAGCGGGTATTCGCCGAGCGCCTCGTAGACCGACCCGCCGTTGCCGAGATGGCTGCGGTAGAGCGTCACATGGTCGACCGGCATCGGCCCGGCCCGGAACATCCCCCGGTCGGTCAGAAAGCGGCCGAGCCGTTCCTGCGCCGGGTCCTTCAGCCGGGCCAGCGTGATGTGGGGCGTGAACCTCCGCTCCTCCGCCGGCAGCCCGCAGCGGACCAGGGCGGATTCGACCTTGGCCTGGAGGTGGTTCAGCGCCTCGTTCCGCTCCACCCCGGCCCACAGCACGCGGGCGCGGCGGCCGGTGCCGAAGACGCCGACGCCGTCGAGCATCAGCTCGAAGGGCGGCGCGCGCAGACCCGCGAGCGCCTCGTCGATGTCGATGGCCTGGTCCTCCGGCACCTCGCCGATGAAGCGCAGGGTCAGGTGCAGGCTCTCCGGATCCATCCAGCGTGCGCCCGGCACCCCGCCGGACAGGCCGGCGAGGCGCTGGCGGACGGCGTCGGTGACGTCGAGCGCGACGAAGAGGCGGATCATGCGCCGTCCCCCCTCATGGTTACGGGCAGGGGTCGGGCAGGCGGTTGTGCACCGCGTCGATCTCCGCCAGCACCTCGTCGGACAGGGTCACGTCGATGGCGTCCATGTTGGAGACCAGCGTCTCCATCGTCGTGGCGCCGATCAGCGAGGAGGCGACGAAGGGCTGGCGCAGGGTGAAGGCGATGGCCATCTGCGACGGCGACAGCCCGTGGCGCCGCGCGATGTCGAGGTAGGCCTCGGTCGCCGCGTCGGCGTTGACGGTGACGTAGCGCGACGGGCGCGGGTCGATGGAGCGGCGCGAACCGGCGGGCATGGCGCCGTTCAGGTACTTGCCGGTCAGCGTGCCGGCGCCCAGCGGCGCGTAGGCCAGCAGGCCGACCTCCTCGCGCAACGCGACTTCGGACAGCCCCTGCTCGAAGGTGCGGTTCAGCAGGTTGTAGGCGTTCTGGATCGAGGCGACGCGCGGCAGCCCGGCCATTTCGGCGGCGCGTAGGAAGCGCATGACGCCCCAGGGCGTGTCGTTCGACAGGCCGACGTGGCGGATCTTGCCGGCGGCGACCAGTTCGCCCAGCGCGGCCAGCGTCTCCTCGATGGGAACGCCGTCCTTCTCGGGTTTGTGGGTGTAGACGCGGTTGCCGAAGCGGTTGGAAACGCGGTCGGGCCAGTGGAGCTGGTAGAGGTCGATGTAGTCGGTCTTCAGCCGCGACAGGCTGGCCTCGACCGCCGCGAACAGGTTGGCGCGGTCGAGCCGCGACTTGCCCTCGCGCACCCAGCCGAAGCCACCGGCCGGCGCCCCGATGATCTTGGAGGCGAGGATCACCTTGTCGCGCCCGCCGCGCGCCTGGAACCAGGAGCCGATGATGGATTCGGTCCGGCCGTAGCTTTCGGCGGTCGGCGGGATGGCGTACATCTCCGCCGTGTCCCAGAAATTGATGCCGCGGTCGAGCGCCGCGTCCATCTGGGCGTGGCCCTCGGCCTCCGTGTTCTGGCTTCCCCAGGTCATGGTGCCCAGGCCGATGGCGCTGACCGACAGGCCGGTGCGGCCAAGCGAACGGTATTGCATCCGAAACGATCCTTACAGGAAAAGGGTCAGTACGCCTGTGTAACCATACAGGCGGTTGTGGGAAATCTCGCCCGAGGCGAAGAAGCCGACCAGCGGCACCTCGCCGAAGGTCTCGCGGATCATCGTCAGCTCGGCGTTGGCTTCGCCGAACAGGCTGGGGCCGCGCGCGATGCAGCTGACGTAGACGGCGCCCTTGGGCGGGGTCTTCACCCGCTTCTTCAGCCCGTCGAGCATCCGGCGCAGATCGGCGGTGGCGCTGTCGCGGTCGCGGCGGGTGAACAGGATGGGCTGGCCGGTCGTCACCGGCTCGGCGATGGAGAGCCAGCCGGCGCGCGGGTCGATGGCGACGAGGTCGCGCACCAGGTAATCCTGCGTGTCGGACCCGGCGATGGGCAGTCCGGCGCTGATCAGCCCGGCCACTTGACGCAAGTCGGCGGCCAGATCCGGTCCGATGTCCTCCTTGAACACGTCGAGCGCGGGGCGGCCGTCGATCTCCAACACGACGTTGTCGTCGCTGGCGGTGATGGTCCGCTTCGGCCCGATGGGCAGGCAGCCCTGGGTGCGCGCCGTGGCGACCGCGACCGAGGGCGCGAACAGCACGCCCGACACGCCGCCCTCCTCGACCGGCCCGCTGGAGCCGCCGGGGGTGGTGAATTGCGGGTACTCGGCGCGCGACGCGCTGGTGCCGCCGACCAGGAAGGCGCCGGTGGTTTCCGACAGGCTGGCGACCAGCCCGGCCAGCCCCTGGACGCGCGGGTCGGCGTGGACGAGCGCGAGCGCCGCGCCGTGCTTGTCGAGCCAGCCGCCGGCCGCGTCGCGCAACGGCTCCAGCCCGGCCTTGACCGGCGGGAAGGGACGGAAGCCGTCTTCGGGCAGCCGGGCGACCATGATCGCAAGCCCCGGCTCGTCGAACAGGACGTCGCCGTTGGCGCAGACGCCGATGCCGACCGTTCCGGTCCAGTCGCGGATGCCGGTGACGCCGCGCAGCAGCGTGACGATGCTGGTGGCGTGCTCCGCCAGCCCGTCGGTGATGTAGAGGATGCCGAGGTTGCAGCCCTCCACCGGCCCCAGCCGGTCGAGGCAGGCCTTCACCGTCGGTCCCCAATCGTTGCCGGCGGCGCTGGCCGCGCGGAAGAACGGCTCCCCGGCTAAGGAGCTGGTGGCCGTTGCGCTGGTCATGATGGGGTCAGCCTCCGGTCTTGGTGGGCAGGGAATCGAGCAGGCGGGTGACGTGGGGCAGGATGCGCTCGACGATGATGGCGACGCCCTGGGCGTTGGGGTGCAGGCCGTCCGGCTGGACCAGCGTCCGCTCGGTCGCCACCCCGTCGAGGAAGAAGGGGTAGAGCGGCACGTCGTGGCTCTTCGCCAGATCGGGATACATTCCGTTGAAGCGCTCCGTGTAGGGGCGGCCGAGGCTGGGCGAGGCCAGCATGCCGGCCAGCAGGGTCGGGATCCTGCGCTCCCCAAGCTTGGCCAGGATGGCGTCCAGATTGGCCTTCGCCGCCCCCGGATCCAGCCCGCGCAGCATGTCGTTGGCGCCGAGTTCGACGAGCGCCGCGTCCGGCTTGTCGGCGAGCGCCCAGTCGAGCCGGGCGAGACCGCCCGCCGTGGTGTCGCCCGACACGCCGGCGTTGACCACCGTGACGGCGTAGCCCTTGGCGGTCAGCGCCTTCTGCAACTGGCTGGCGAAGCCCTGCGGCTCGGGCAGGCCGTAGCCGGCGGTCAGGCTGTCGCCCAGCGCCAGAAGCTTGACCGGGGCGTTGGCGGCTTGCGCGGCCGGAAGAATCGTCATCGACACCCCCAGGGCGGCCAGCAGCGCCAGCCCCGTGTTGAAAGCGCGGCGGGTCATGCCATATGGCGAAGGTCCGTTCCGCATGATCGAGAGACGCATGTCCAAGGTCCAATCCGATGCAACGTCGTCCAAAACCATCGCCGATCAAATCATTGTCGATCTCGACGACGTCCACTTGAGATTGGACAGCGGGGCCGGACCCGTCAACATCCTGAGGGGCGTTAATCTTCAGGTCGGTCGTGGCGAGCGGGTCGGCGTGGTCGGCCCCAGCGGCTCGGGCAAGTCCACCATGATGATGGTGATGGCCGGGCTGGAACGCCCCAGCGCCGGCCGGATCCGGGTCGCCGGTCGGGATCTGGGGTCGTTGAACGAGGATGGCTTGGCGCGCTTCCGCCGCGACCATGTCGGCATCGTCTTCCAGGCCTTCCATCTGGTGCCGACCATGACGGCGCTGGAGAACGTGGCGATCCCGCTGGAGTTCGCCGGGGTGTCCGACGCCTTCGACCGCGCCCGGCTGGGGCTGGAGGCGGTCGGGCTGGGCCACCGCATCCACCATTACCCGGGGCAGCTCTCGGGCGGCGAGCAGCAGCGCACCGCGCTGGCCCGCGCCTTCGTCGCCGAGCCGGCCCTGCTGCTGGCCGACGAGCCGACCGGCAACCTCGACATCGACACCGGCGCCACCATCGTCAAGCTGCTGTTCGATCTGGCCGAGCGGCGCGGCACCACGCTGGTGCTGATCACCCACGACCCGGCGCTGGCGGCGCGTTGCGACCGCACGGTGCGGCTGGCCGACGGGCGGATCGCCGACGACGGCCAGTCGTCGCGCCGCGAGCGCGTCCGGCTGGCGGGGGAATAAGGGGGATGGGCGCCGCCAACGGGTTTTTCGCCAATCTGCCGCTCGCCTTGCGACTGGCCCGCCGCGAGCTGCGGGGCGGGTTGAAGGGGTTCTGGATCTTCCTGGCCTGCCTGACGCTGGGGGTCGCGGCCATCGCCTCGGTCCAGTCGGTGTCG
Organism: Azospirillum doebereinerae; assembly: GCF_003989665.1. Taxonomy (GTDB): domain Bacteria; phylum Pseudomonadota; class Alphaproteobacteria; order Azospirillales; family Azospirillaceae; genus Azospirillum; species Azospirillum doebereinerae. Next base: position 186,584 of record NZ_RZIJ01000005.1, read on the forward strand.
AGTGGGCTGCTCGACGGGCTGGCCAGCGACGGGCGCGCCATCCTGGGCGGCGACGTGGCCTTCCGCCAGCTCTACACCCCGCCGACCGACGAGCAGAAGGCGGCGCTGGCCGAGGGCGGCGGACGCGTCTCCAACTCCGCCGAGATGCGGGCGATGGCGCGGGCCGACGACGAGGTCCGCGCCTCGCTGGTCGAGCTGAAGGCGGTGGACGATGTCTACCCGCTCTATGGTGCCGTGACCCTGCGCGACGGCGGCGACGTCAAGGCGGCGCTGGCCAAGCGCGACGGGCGCTGGGGCGCGGTGGTCGAGGCCAGCCTCGTGGACCGGCTGGGCGTCAAGCTGGGCGACCCGGTCCATCTGGGCGACAGCGTCTACCGTCTGGCCGGCATCCTCGACCGCGAGCCCGATCGCGCCTCCTCCAACGCCTTTTCGCTCGGGCCGCGCCTGCTGGTGGCGCTGGACTCGTTGCCGGAGACGGGGCTGCTGCAACCGGGCAGCCTGACATGGTGGAGCGCCAAGGTGGCGCTGCCCGACGGCACCGACCGGCTGGCGTGGCAGGAGGGGGTGAAGGCCCGCTTCCCCGACGCCGCTTGGCGCGTCCGCGACTTCACCAACGCCTCGCCGCAAATCGAGCGCTTCATCGACCGGATGACGCTGTTCCTGACGCTGGTCGGGCTGACCGCGCTGCTGGTCGGCGGGGTCGGGGTGGGCAACGCGGTGCGCAGCCATCTCGACTCCCGCGCCCGCACCATCGCCATGATGAAGTGCATCGGCGCGCCGGGCGCCCTGGTGTTCCAGCTCTATCTGGCGCAGATCCTGGCGCTGGCGCTGGTCGGCATCCTGTTCGGGCTGGCGCTGGGCGCCGTGGCGCCGCTGGCGCTGAGCCGTTTGCTGGAGGACGTGCTGCCGGTGTCGGCGCACATCGGCGTCTATCCGGGCGCGCTGGCGCTGGCGGCGCTCTACGGCGTGCTGACCGCGCTGACCTTCTCGCTGTGGCCGCTGGGCCGGGCGCGCGAGGTCCCGGCCGGCGCCCTGTTCCGCGACGTGATCGCCCCGGCGCAGGGACGGCCGAAGGCGCCGTACCTCGCCGCCATGGGGCTGTCGGCGCTGGCGCTGGCCGGGCTGGCGGTGGCGACGGCCGACAACAAGCTGTTCGCGCTGTGGTTCGTCGGCGGCTCCATCGCCACCTTCGGCGCCTTCCGCGCGGCGGCCGGGCTGGTGACGTGGGGCGCCGCCAGGATCGGGCGGGTGCGGCGGCCGGGGCTGCGGCTGGCGCTCGCCAATCTGCACCGGCCGGGCAACCCGACGGCGGCGGTGGTGCTGTCGCTGGGGCTGGGGCTGACCGTGCTGGTCGCCATCGCGCTGGTGCAGGGCAACTTCGCCCGCCGGGTGTCGGAGACGATCCCCAAGGACGCGCCCAGCTTCTTCTTCGTGGACATCCAGCGCGACCAGTTCGAGCCGCTGAAGGCCACCGTCACCGAGGTGCCCGGCACGAGCGCCTTCGAGGCGGTGCCGAGCCTGCGTGGCCGGATCGAGAGCGTCAACGGGGTGGAGGCCGAAAAGGCGCTGGCCAACCCCGAGCAGGCCTGGATCCTGGCCGGCGACCGCGGCATCACCTACGCCGCCAAGCTGCCGGAGCGCTCGCAGGTGGTGGCCGGGTCGTGGTGGGCGGCGGACTACGCCGGGCCGCCGCTGATCTCGATCCACCAGAGCGTCGCCGAGGCGTTCAACATCGGTCCCGGCGCCAAGCTGGCGGTCAACATCCTGGGCCGGACCATCGAGGCGACGGTGGCCAACGTCCGCGCCGCCGATTTCAGCACCATGGCGATCAACTTCACCATGGTCTTCGCCCCCGGCGCGCTGGAAGGCGCCCCCCAGACCTGGATCGCCACGATCCGTTCCGCCCCTGAGGCCGAGGAGGCGGTCCAGCGCGCGGTGTTGCACCGCTTTCCCAACATCACGCTGGTGCGGGTGAAGGACGCGCTCGACACGGTGGGCGACATGCTGTCGCACATCGGCACGGCGGTGCGCATCGTCGCCGGCATCACGCTGATCGCCGGCACGCTGGTGCTGGCCGGGGCCGTCGCCGCCGGGCACCGCCGCCGGGTCTACGACGCGGTGGTGCTGAAGGTGCTGGGGGCGACGCGGGCCGACGTGTTGCGCGCCTTCCTGCTGGAATACGGGTTGCTGGGGGTGCTGACCGCGATCATCGCCGGGGCCATCGGCACGCTGACCGCCTGGGCGGTGATGCGCTTCCTGATGCGCTGGGAGTGGACCTTCCTGCCGTCCTCGGTGCTGACGACGGCGCTGCTCAGCACGGCGATCACGTTGGCCTTCGGGTTCTATGGTACTTGGCGGGCCTTGGGACAGCCGTCGGCGCCTTTGCTTCGCAACGAATGACGAGGCCGGGACGAAGCGGTGTCTTGACCGAATCGTGAAAGCTTTTTCATCCTGCGGACTCCGCCGCGATTCCTATTGAACGGCTTGGCGGACTCGCCAATATGTCAGGTCGACGGGACAACCTTCTTTTGACCTAAGAGGAAACCACCATGGCTGACCCGACCTTCAACCGCTTCGCGACCGCAGGCCGCGCGACAGATCGGGGATACTTCGACGAGGGCCTGCGGCAGCACATGCTGCGCGTGTACAACTACATGGGCGCCGGCCTGGTCCTGACGGGTCTGGTGGCGGCGCTCGTGTCGTCCAGCCCGGCGATGATGGCCGCCATCTTCGGCACGCCGCTGAAGTGGGTCGTCATGCTGGCCCCGCTGGCCTTCGTCATGGTGCTGTCGTTCGGCATCCAACGCCTGTCCTTCGCCTCGGCGCAGATGATCTTCTGGGCCTATTGCGGCGCGATGGGCCTGTCGATGTCGGCGATCTTCCTGGTCTTCACCGGGGCCTCGATCGCGCTGACCTTCTTCGTCACCGCCGCGACCTTCCTGTCGATGAGCCTCTACGGCTACACGACGAAGGCCGACCTGTCGAAGATGGGCTCGTTCCTGATGATGGGCGTGATCGGTCTGGTGATCGCCGGCTTGGCGAACATTTTCTTCCAGTCGCCGGCCCTGCACTTCGCGATCTCGGCCATCGGCGTGCTGATCTTCACCGGCCTGACCGCCTACGACACCCAGGCGATCAAGGAAAGCTACGCCGAGGGCTACGACCACGAGAGCACCGGCAAGCTGGCCCTGATGGGCGCCCTGACGCTGTACCTGGACTTCGTCAACCTGTTCCAGTTCCTGCTTCAGTTCCTGGGCGTGCGCAACAACGACTGAGCCACCGCCCGTCGCGTAGGGCTCCGACACATGACGAACCGCCCGGAAGCAGCCGCTTCCGGGCGGTTTTTCTTTGGCTCAGGCGGGCTGGCCGGGGAAGGCGTCCAGGAAGGGGGAGAGTTCCTCGAAGAAGCGCGCGACCAGCGCCGGGTCCGAGAGATCGGTCATGTTCGGCAGGCCGCAGAACATCAAACCGGGGTTGGCCTTGACCAGATCGATGGACTCTATGAAGCAGGAAGAGATCGAATCCTGCAAGCCGAGCTTCTGGGACAGCACGAAGACACCGATGCCGGCGCTGGCGTCATCGTTGATGTTGAAGGTTATTTCCGCGACGTTGTAGGGGAACACACGCCGCACGTCGCCCGGGCCGTAGCTGGCGACATGGGCTTCCCAAGGGTTTCCCATATACTCGTCCTGCGGCCAATTCCCGATGGGGATCGACAGGATGACCATGTCGCAGCGTTCCAGCAGCGCCAGCACCACACGCTGCGCCTCGTCCTTGGTCATGTGTTCCAGGACGTCGCCCAGCACGGCGATGCCGCCACGGTCGAGATGGCGGTAGTCGAAGACACGCGCATCGGCGACGTGAACGGCGTCGTAAATCTCAGCCAGACCGTATTCCTTGACGTAGGGCCCCCAGATCTCGACCGCGACGAAGCGGGCGTCGGGAAGGACGGGGCGCAGCAGGCGCCCATAGGTCCCGAGCCCCGGTCCGACATCGATGACTTGCGAAACCGGTCGCTGCGCGTTGAACCGATGGGCGGTCAGGACGGTCAGGGACTTGCCGAGCATGCTGCTGAAGGGCACGAATCGTCTCCGGGAGGCAGACCCGCCGTCGTGACGGGTGCAAGCCTGAAGCTACCACGCCGCTGGTGTGCCGGTCACCGGTGTGCCCGTCAGGGGGGTGCCGCGGCGGCGTCCAACCCGACGCCGACCACGCGGTTCTTGCCGGCCTGCTTGGCCTGGTACATCCGCTGGTCGGCCAGCTCGACCAGGGCTTCCCAACCGATGGACCGGTCGGCGCCCTGCTCGGCGACGCCGATGCTGGCGGTCTGGAAGGCGCCGTCCGGGCGCTTGCCGAAGCCGGCCTTGCGCATCCGCTCCACCGCGACCATCGCGCCGCCGACCGGGGTGTCGGGCATGATGACCAGGAACTCCTCGCCGCCCCAGCGGACCAGCGCGTCGGACTCCCGCAGCAGGCTGCGGATCGTGTTGGCGGCGTGGCGCAGCACGCGGTCGCCCTCGTCGTGGCCGAAGCGGTCGTTCACCGCCTTGAAGTCGTCGAGGTCGACGAAGATCGCCGAGAGCGGCTGCTCGACCCGCTGGGCGTGCGCCACCTGGAGCTTCAGCAGCTCCTCGCCGATGCGGCGCGACAGCGCGCCGGTCAGCACGTCGTGGGCCGCCTGCTCCAGCAGGGCGATCATGAAATGCAGCTGGCTGATGGCGGCCAGCGTCGCCACCACCGCGATCAGCACCAGCAGCCAGAGCGCGCTGAGGTAGGACGGGAAGGGCAGCACCAGCGAGCCGTAGAAGCCGGCGCCCAGATGCGCCAGCAGCATCGGCGTGGCGAAGGCCGCCCCCTCGGTGGCCGTCAGCGGGAACACGCTGAGGCCCGCCACCATGACGAAGGGCAGATAGCCATAGCCGGCGGTGACGGCGATCCGCAGATCGTCCACCCCCTGCTCGTACAGCAGCGGGTGCGAGACGCAGAAGAACAGCGTCGGGATCGCCAGCAGCGCGGCCAGCCGCCACCACGCGCCCACGATGTCCTCGCAAGGGCGGCGGTCGAGCGCGAGCGCCAGGAAGGCGGCGCTGGCGATCAGCCGCAGCACCGCCAGACCGGCGGACAGCGGCCACGTGAACACCGTCACGTCGATGATGATCCACAGCGGGGTCAACAGCCCGAAGACCATCGCCACCATCCGCACGCGCGAATGGATCATCGCGGCACGCCGCCGGTTCAGGATGGGCGAATGCCCGCCCGGAAGGATCAGATCCCCGATCTGGTCGCCACGGATGAAATCCGCAAAGGACGAGGCACCGAGCATGACGCGGCAGTTCCCGACAGAGCTGAATGGAGGAAGCACGGCGGCGGGTCACGCGGACGCTGGCGCCCGGCGGGGTGTTCCTCGCCAAAGATGGTACCCTATCAGGATAGGTTGGCTGGGACAAACAACATGCAAAAAAAGAGGCGGCCAGGGGCCGCCTCCACAATGTTTCCTGCCGATCCGATATATCAGTCCTTCAGGTCTTCCCAGAGTTCCTTGACCTTGGCGAAGAAACCTTCCGATTGCGGGTTGGAGCCTTCCTTCCCGCCGCTCTCGAATTCGCGCAGCAATTCCTGCTGGCGCTTGGTGAGGTTGACCGGGGTCTCCACAACCGCCTGGATGTACATGTCGCCGCGCTGGGCGCTGCGCAGCACCGACATGCCCTTGCTCTTGATGCGGAACTGGTGGCCGGACTGGGTGCCGGGCGGCACCGTCACCTTGGTGCGGGTGCCGTCGATGGTCGGCACCTCCACCGTGCCGCCCAGCGCCGCCGTGGTCATCGGGATCGGCACGCGGCACTGGATGTTGGCCCCGTCGCGCTGGAAGATCGGGTGCGGCGCGATGGCGAGGAAGATGTAGAGATCTCCCGCCGGCGCGCCTCTGAGCCCCGCCTCGCCCTCGCCGGCCAGACGGATGCGGGTGCCGTCCTCGACGCCCGCCGGGATGTTGACCTGGAGGGTCTTCTCCTTGCGCAGCCGTCCGGCGCCGCCGCAGGTCTTGCAGGCGTCCTTGATCACCTTGCCGGCGCCGTGGCAGCCGGGGCAGGTGCGCTCGATGGTGAAGAAGCCCTGCTGGGCGCGGATCTTGCCGTGGCCCTGGCAGGTCGGGCAGGTGATCGGCTGGGTCCCGGCCGCGGCGCCCGAGCCGTTGCAGCCGTCGCACTGGACCGACGTCGGCACGCGGACGTTGGTCTGGGTGCCCTTGAAGGCCTCCTCCAGCCCGATCTCCAGGTTGTAGCGCAGATCCTGGCCACGGCCGGACGCCCCGCCGCCACCGCCGCGCCGGCCGCCCATGAACTCCCCGAACATCTCGTCGAAGATGTCGGCGAAGCCGCCGCCCCCACCGCCGAAGTCGAAGTTGAAGCCGCCGCCCCCGGCGCCCGGTCCGCCGCGACCGCCGCCGTTCTCGAAGGCGGCGTGGCCGAAGCGGTCGTAGGCCGCGCGCTTCTGGTCGTCCTTGAGAATCTCGTAGGCTTCGCTGACTTCCTTGAACTTGTGCTCGGCGTCCTTGTCACCCTGGTTGCGGTCCGGGTGGTACTGCATCGCCATCTTGCGATAAGCCTTTTTCAGCTCATCCGCGCTGGCGCCCTTTTCCACGCCGAGCAGCTCGTAATAATCCTGTTTCGCCATGGGGGCCGACCGCCTTACATCTGGTCCAAACTGTCCGGGTCACGCTGGACCTCGACCCCAGCATACCGAAAGCCCGCCGCCGGGAAAAGGCGGCGGGCCGTCGATGCTCGCGTCAGGTCCGTGTCAAAAAGAAGAGGGCCGGGTCAGGCCGACTTCTTCTTGTCGTCGTGCACTTCCTCGAAGTCGGCGTCGACGACGCCCGACTCGTTGGGCTTCTGGGCGTCGGGACCGGCGTCGCCGCCGGCCGCCGGGGCCTCGCCCTGGCCGGCCTTGTACATCGCCTCGCCCAGCTTCATCGAGACCTGGGCCAGAGCCTCGGTCTTCGCCTTCAGCGTCTCCAGATCCTCGCTGTCGAGCACGCCCTTCAGCTCGGTGACGGCGGCCTCGGCGGCGGACTTGTCGGAGGCCGGGATCTTGTCCGCGTTCTCCTTGATGGTCCGCTCCGTGGTGTGGATCAGCGCGTCCGCGTGGTTGCGGGCGTCGACCAGCTCACGGCGCTTCTTGTCGTCGGCCGAGTGCGCCTCGGCGTCCTTCACCATCTTCTGGATGTCGGCGTCCGACAGGCCGCCGGAGGCCTGGATGCGGATCTGCTGCTCCTTGCCGGTCGCCTTGTCCTTGGCGGTGACGCTGACGATGCCGTTGGCGTCGATGTCGAAGATCACCTCGATCTGCGGCACGCCGCGCGGGGCCGGCGGGATGCCGACCAGGTCGAACTGGCCGAGCGGCTTGTTGTCCTGCGCCATCTCGCGCTCGCCCTGGAAGACGCGGATGGTGACGGCGTTCTGGTTGTCCTCGGCGGTCGAGAAGGTCTGGCCCTTCTTGGTCGGCACCGTGGTGTTGCGGTCGATCAGGCGGGTGAACACGCCGCCCAGCGTCTCGATGCCGAGCGACAGCGGGGTCACGTCGAGCAGCAGGACGTCCTTGACCTCGCCCTTCAGCACGCCGCCCTGGATGGCGGCGCCGATGGCGACGACCTCGTCCGGGTTGACGCCGCGGTGCGGCTCACGGCCGAAGAACTGCTTCACCGCGTCGATGACCTTGGGCATGCGGGTCATGCCGCCGACCAGGATCACCTCGTCGATCTCGCTCGCCTTCAGCCCGGCGTCCTTGAGGGCCGCCTTGCAGGGCTCGATCGTGCGCTGGACCAGATCGTCCACCAGGGCTTCCAGCTTGGCGCGGGTCACCTTGATGTTCAGGTGCTTCGGACCGGTCTGGTCGGCGGTGATGAAGGGCAGGTTGACTTCGGTCTGCGTCGTCGAGGACAGCTCGATCTTCGCCTTCTCGGCGGCTTCCTTCAGCCGCTGGAGGGCGAGCTTGTCCTTGCGCAGGTCGATGCCCTGCTCCTTGTTGAACTCCTCCGCGAGGTACTCGATGATCCGCGCGTCGAAGTCCTCGCCGCCCAGGAAGGTGTCGCCGTTGGTCGACTTCACCTCGAACACGCCGTCGCCGATCTCCAGCACCGAGATGTCGAAGGTGCCGCCGCCGAGGTCATAGACCGCGACGATGCCGGTGCCCTTCTTCTCCATGCCGTAGGCGAGCGCGGCGGCCGTCGGCTCGTTGATGATGCGCAGCACTTCCAGGCCGGCGATCTTGCCGGCGTCCTTGGTGGCCTGGCGCTGGCTGTCGTTGAAGTAGGCCGGGACGGTGATGACCGCCTGGGTGACCTTCTCACCCAGGTAGTTCTCGGCCGTCTCCTTCATCTTGCCGAGGATGAAGGCGCTGATCTGGCTCGGGCTGTACTTCTTGCCGTGCGCCTCGGTCCAGGCGTCGCCGTTGTCGCCGGAAATGATCTTGTAGGGGACGAGGCCCTGGTCCTTCTTGGTCAGCGGATCGTCGTAGCGGCGGCCGATCAGACGCTTGATCGCGAAGAGGGTGTTTTCCGGGTTGGTCACGGCCTGACGCTTGGCGGGCTGGCCGACCAGACGCTCGCCGCTCTGGGCGAAGGCGACCATGGACGGCGTGGTGCGCGCACCCTCCGCGTTCTCGATCACCTTGGCGGTGCCGCCTTCCATGACGGCGACGCAGGAGTTGGTGGTGCCGAGGTCGATACCGATGACTTTGCTCATGTTCAGCCTCTTGTGTTCGGCAGATGCGTGGCGGCCCGTCGCTTCCGGCACCGCCGCGATCCCCATGGGGTCGGTGGAACGGTTGGGGTGGATCACTGCTGGCGGAGATATAGGCGGGTCGGTTTCTGGCTGCAACGGTGCGCTGATCGGTTTCAACCCGCAAAAGCGGGGAAAGGCACGGGACGGGCGCCGGAGGGGCGGCGCGGCGGCGGCCTCGCTTCGGAATGGAATACGCGCGTATTCAAGCACACGGCAGTATATACCCGCGTATTCACCCCGTTTGAATCATATCGTTTCCATTGTTACAAGTCTTTAACAGGCAGTCCGATAAGTAGACTCGGTCATTAACTTTTCATTAACAAGCATCGGTGTGATTGGTTGCGAGAAATCAATTGCCAGTTGCCCCGTTTATTCACGTTTTCGAGATTCTAATAGTGAAACCCAGAAAGGATTATGGTATCTCCTTTGGAGGTACGAGGGCGTTGCTGTCCGTTGCCTTGCCGGCAAACGGCCCTCCCATCTTCGGGCGGCATCGCCGGCGTGGCGGACAAGCGGACAAGCGGCCCAGCGTGAAAGGGAAGCGCGATGATTGACGAACGGCGCGACGTGGCCCTGGCCATCAAATCCTGCCTGGACAGCTTGCTGAACGATGCGTCGCGCTGCGATCTCGACGATCTCGCGCGCTTTCTCGGCCTCGCCGCGCTGGCCGCCGAGGAAGCGGCGGTCGCCAACGACGCCAAGAGCGCGCAGCTCAAGGCCCTGATGTCGGGTGGCGCCGGCCACTGCTGACGGGCGGGCGCTGGGGGCGGCGCCTGCTTAAAGAAGCTCCGCGGTCTGGATGGCGGCGTCGATGCGGCCCAGCATCGCCGCGCAGGACTCGTCCCCGTCCAGGATCGCGGGCAGGGCGTAGCTGAACATCGCGACGGCGGCTTGGCCGTCGCGTTCCGCCCCGACCAGCCAGAGGTAATGGGTCTCGGCCCGGCCGTCCTCGTCGGTCATCATCACGGCCTGCGCGACCAGGGCGCCGTCGGCCCGGGTCTCGACCGTGCGGTCGCCCGCGCGTTGGTCCTGGGGTCGCACGAAGCGCAGCGCCATCTCCCGCAGCGTGGCGGCGACGCCGCCGGCCTCCGGCTTGGGCGTCACCCGGTCGGTCACCAGACGCAGCGTGCCGCCGGCCGGCGGTGGCGGGCGGAAGGTGGCGACGGGCTGCCCCTCGTGCTCCTCCACCTCGGCGGCCCAGCCGGACGGCAGGCGGAACCGAACGGTGTCGTTCCAGCCGATGATGCGGCCGTCGCTGTCGTCGCCGCGCCCGTTGTCGCTGTGGCTGTGCTCGCCGTTCATGCCGTGTCCCGCCCTTGTCCGAGGGCCGCACTTTAGGCGGTCGAGCGGAGCGATCCAATCCTCTTCCTGGCAGTCTCCCGTTCCGCCGCTCTTGATGCGGAGCGTCCTCCCTCCCATGCTTTGAGCGATGATCGTCTCCGCCAGCTACAAGACCGACATTCCGGCCTTCTACGGCCGCTGGTTCCTGAACCGTCTCGACGCCGGTTACTGCCGGATGGTGAATCCTTACGGCGGGCAGACCCACCGCGTCGACCTGACGCGGCCGGCGGTGGACGGCTTCGTGTTCTGGACGAAGAATCTCGGGCCGTTCCTCGACGGGCTCGGCACGGTGTCGGAGGCCGGCTTCCCCTTCATCGTCCAGTACAGCATCACCGGCCTGCCGACCGCGCTGGAGCGCTCGGTTCCCGACTGGCGGCGTTCGGTCGCGCAGATGGAGATTTTGCGCGACCGCTGGGGGCCGCGCGCCGGGGTGTGGCGCTACGACCCCGTCGCGGTGACCGACGCGACGCCGCCCGCGTGGCACCGCGAGACCTTCGGGCGGCTGGCCGGCGCGCTGCGCGGCGTCACCGACGAGGTGGTGGTGTCCTTCCTCCAGCCCTACCGCAAGACGGCGCGCAACCTCGCCGCCGCCGGGATCGACTGGCGCGACCCGGAGGCCGACGAGAAGCGGGCGCTGCTGGCCGATCTGGCCGGCATTGCGGCCGGGGAGGGGATGGCGCTCACGCTCTGCACCCAGCCGGAATTGGCCGGGGTTCCGGGGGTGGGCGCGGCGCGCTGCGTCGACGCGCTGCGGCTGTCGGAATTGGCCGGGCGGGCGCTGGCGGTGCGGGAGAAGGGGAACCGGCCGGGCTGCTTCTGCGCCGAAAGCCGGGACATCGGCGATTACGACACCTGCCCGCACGGCTGCGTCTATTGCTACGCGGTGGCGAACCGGACGACCGCGCAACGGCGTTTCGCCGAGCACGACCCGGAGGGAGAGTTTTTGTTCCCCCGGCGAACCGGGTAAGGATCGCTTACGGGCAGACCTTGCGGACCGTCTCGACCAGCTTTTCCGGGTTGAAGGGCTTCACCAGCCAGCCGGTCGCCCCGGCCTCGCGGCCGGCGGCCTTCTTGGCCGGGTCGGCCTCGGTGGTCAGCAGCAGGATGGGGGTCGCCCGGTTGCTCGGGTTGGCGCGGATGGCCTTGGTCAGGGCCAGCCCGTCGAGGCCCGGCATGTTCAGGTCGGTGATGATGCAGTCGAACTTCTGCCGGGTGGCGATGGTCAGCCCGGCGCTGCCGTCCGCCGCCTCGGTCACGTCGTAGCCGGCCTTTTTCAGCGTGAAGCTGACCATGTCGCGGATGGTCTTGGAATCGTCGACGGTCAGAACGCTCTTGGGCATCGGTCTGCTCTCTCATCGGTCGGTCGCGCGGCGTCGAGGATTGCGACCGGCAATCGGACAAAAGGCGTAGGGGTTTTCAAGGCGCGCGTCAAGACAGGGCCGCAAGCCCCGCCCGCCGTCACCGATGGCGTGCGGGGCTTGCGGAGGAAAAAACCGTTACGCCTTCGTATCGACGTGCTGGCCGCCGGGCTCGTTCGGGCCGCCCTTGGCGACACCGACCATCGCCTCGCGCAGCAGGCGGCCGTGGATGGTGTAGCCGGGCTGGAGGATCTGCACGACGGTGCCGGCCGGCTTGCCGGTGTGCTCGATCTCGAACATCACCTGATGGAAGTTCGGGTCGAACATCTCGCCGGTCGGGTCGATGCGCTTGATGCCGGCGCGGTCGAAGGCGGCGAAGAGCTGGCGCTCGGTCGCCTCGACGCCGACGGTCAGGCCCTTGAGCATCTCGTCCTGCTCGCGGCCCTCGGCCGGAACGGCGTCGAGCGCGCGGCGCAGGTTGTCGGCCACCGTCACCAGCTCCTTGGCGAAGCTGGACACGGCGTATTTGCTGGCGTCCTCGCGGTCACGCTGGGCGCGGCGGCGGGTGTTCTCCGTCTCGGCCATGGCGCGGAGAAGCTGGTCCTTCAGGCTGGCGACCTCGGCCTCCAGCTTGGCGGTGCGGTCGTCCGTGGAGCCGGCTTCGGGAGCGGCGGCGGCGTCTTTGGCGGCGGTCGGCTCGACCTCGGCGTCGGCGGGCTTGTTCTGCTCTTCGCTCATGGGATTCTCGGCTTCTTCGTTCGGTCGATTGAGGCGGGGTGAGGCGGAAGCTCAGCCGATCGGTGCTATCCGACCAGCCGGCTGACGACCTTGGCGGTGTAATCCACCAAGGGAATGATGCGGGCGTAGTTGATGCGCGTCGGGCCGATGACGCCGATGGCGCCGATGACCTGTTCGCGGCTGTTCTGGAAGGGCGAGATGATCATCGTGCAACCGGAATGGTTGAACAACACATTCTCGGCCCCGATGAAGATCTGGACGCCGTCGCCCTTGCCGGTGGCGTCCAGCATGCGCAGCATGGCCTCCTTGGTCTCCAGCGCCTCGAACAAGGAGCGCACGCGCTCCAGGTCGGAGAGCGCGGTGACGTCCTCCAGCAGCTTGGACTGGCCGCGCACGATGAGCTGCCCGGCCTTGGCCCCGCCGCTGCCGGCCCAGGTCGCCAGACCGGCGGCAACGACGCGGCGGGACAGCTCGTCCAGCTCGGTCTTCTGCTCCTGGATTTCCTGCAGCACGTCCTGGCGCGCCTCGTCCAGGGTGCGGCCGACCAGACGGGCGCTGAGGTAGTTCGACACCATCTGCAAGGTGGAGGCGGGCAGGCCGAGCGGCACCTCGATGACGCGGTTCTCGACCAGCCCGTCCTCGTTGACCAGCACGACCAGCGCGCGGCCCGGCCCCAGCGAGACGAATTCGATGTGCTTGAGCGGCCGGTCGGTCTTGGGCGCCATCACCAGCCCGGCGCAGTGCGACAGCCCGGCCAGCATCGCCGAGGCCTCCGACATCACGTCGGGCAGGGCGCGGCCGGAGGCGGAGCATTTCGCCTCGATGGAAACGCGCTCGTCCTCGCTGAGCGAGCCGATCTCCAGCAGGCCGTTGACGAACATGCGCAGGCCGGCGTCGGTCGGGATGCGGCCGGCCGAGGCATGGGGGGCGTAGAGCAGCCCCTGTTCCTCCAGATCGGCCATCACGTTGCGGATGGTCGCCGGCGACAGGGCCATGCCGAGCCGCCGCGAGATCGTGCGCGACCCGACCGGCTCGCCCGACGCCACATAGGCGTCGACGATCAACCGGAAAATTTCGCGCGACCGCTGGTTCAACTCGTTGATCATGACCCGGACAGGAAAGGACGCATCGACGGGAAGTCCGTCGACGCGTCCGAATTTAGGCGGGTCGGGCGGCCGAATCAACGTGCCGGGCGCCGGCCTTCCGAAAGGAGGCCTGCGGTTCCGGTCAGGACTCGGCCAGGAAGCTGCGGTATTGCGCCGCGATGGCGCCGACCGCCGCGTCGTAGAGCTGCTTGCCGTGCTCCGGGCTGGCGAGGCCCGGCGCCGATCCGATGCGCCCGTCCGGGTAGCGGCGGCGGAAGTCGCGGGCGTCGTGGAAACCGCCGGCCGGGGCCTGTTCGGGCTCCATCGCCACGGTCTTGATCGCGTCGGGGTAGGCGTATTGCGTCAGCGAGACCTCGCTGGGGGTGGCGTGCGAGCCCTCCTTGCCCTGGTAGAACTCGCGCGACAGCCGGCCGATCTCGGCGTTCTCCCACCAGCTGACCAGGGTGAAGCGCAGGTCGGGGCCGCTGCGGCCCTTCAGCGCGCGCTGCTCGGCGTGGATCTCGTAGAAGGCGGCGCGCACCGTGGCGATGTTGCCGCCATGGCCGTTGACGAAGAAGAAGCGCTCGAACCCGTGCTCGACCAGCGAGCCGACGTAGTCGCGCAGCAGCGCGATCAGGGTGGAGGGCTTCAGCGTCATGGAGCCGGGGAACTCCATGTGGTGCACGGCCATGCCGACCGGGATGGTCGGACCAACCAGCGCGCCGGTCGCGTCGCCGACGCCGCGCGCGATGACCTCCGCGCAGATGGCGTCGGTGCCGACGAGGCCGTTCGGACCGTGCTGCTCGGTCGATCCGATGGGCAGGATGACGCCCTTGGAGGATTGCAGGTAGGTCTCGACCTCGGCCCAGGTGCTCAGGTGAAGCTGCACGGTCAACGATCCTTCGGGATGCGGGGAAAGACACGAGCCAGCAATCCTAGAGCGTCGGCGGGTCCGGGCAATCGTTCAATCGTACGGTCCGCCCGGCGGTTTCGTCGGGGCCGGGCCGTTTCCCCGCATCCGACGCTGGTGGTTTCCGTCATCGCGACATACAATCGCGTGCATTACGGCCGAAAGGGAAGTGTCGGTGGTTGCGCGCGTCAACACGGTGGCGTTCCAGGGCATCGAGGTTCTGGGCATCGACGTCCAGGTCCAGATGTCCGGCGGGATCGTCGCCTTCACCGTGGTCGGGCTGCCGGACAAGGCGGTGGGGGAGAGCCGGGAGCGGGTGCGCGCCTCGCTCCACGCGCTGGGGCTGGCGCTGCCGGCCAAGCGCATCACCGTCAACCTCGCCCCGGCGGACGTGCTGAAGGAGGGAAGCCATTTCGACCTTCCCATCGCGCTGGCCCTGCTGACCGTCATGGGCGTGCTGCCCGACGTCGAGATGGCCCGTTACGTGGCGCTGGGCGAGCTGGCGTTGGACGGCGCGCTGACCCCGGTGGCGGGGGTGCTGCCGGCGGCGATCGACGCGCTGGCCCAGGATCGCGGGCTGATCTGCCCGGCGGCCTGTGGCGGGGAGGCGGCTTGGGCCGGGCCGGGGCTGGACGTGCTGGCGCCGGTCAACCTGCTGGCGCTGATCAACCACTTCAAGGGCAGCCAGGTCCTGACCCCGCCCAAGCCGCGCCTTCAGGAGGAGGAGGCCCGGCCGCCCGACCTGCGCGACGTGAAGGGCAACGAGACCGCCAAGCGCGCGCTGGAAGTGGCGGCGGCCGGTTCTCATAATTTATTGATGGTCGGGCCGCCCGGATCCGGCAAGTCGATGCTGGCGGCGCGGCTGCCCGGCCTGCTGCCGCCGCTCGACCCGGCGGAGGCGCTGGAGGTGTCGATGATCCACAGCGTCGGCGGGTTGCTGGAGGGCGGCCGGCTGCTGCGCCAGCGGCCCTACCGGGCGCCGCACCAGTCGGCCAGCCTGCCGGCGCTGGTCGGTGGCGGGTCGCGGGCCAAGCCGGGCGAGATCTCGCTGGCGCATCAGGGCGTGCTGTTCCTCGACGAGTTGCCGGAGTTCCCCCGGCCGCTGCTGGAGGCGTTGCGTCAACCGCTGGAGACCGGCAAGGCGGTGGTCAGCCGCGCCAACCACCACGTCACCTACCCGGCGCGGGTGCAGCTGGTCGCGGCGATGAACCCGTGCCGCTGCGGGCATCTCGACGACGCCGCGCTGGCCTGCGCCCGCGCGCCGAAATGCGCCGCCGATTACCAGTCGAAGATCAGCGGTCCGCTGTTCGACCGCATCGACCTGCACATCGACGTGCCCGCCGTCAGCCCGGCCGACCTCAGCCTACCGCCCCCGGCGGAGGGCAGCGCCGAGATCGCCGCCCGCGTCGCCGTGGCCCGTGCCATCCAGGCGGAGCGCTACGCGGGGCAGGGCGGGGCGCGGCCCTTGCGCACCAACGCGGAGGCCGACGGGGAGCTGCTGGAGAGGGTCGCCGGCCCCGACGCCTCCGGCCGCGCCCTGCTGACCGAAGCGGCGGAACGGTTGAAGCTGTCGGCGCGCGGCTACCACCGAGTGATGCGGGTGGCGCGCACCCTGGCCGACCTGGACGGCGCCGAGGGCGTCCGCCGCCGCCACATCGCCGAGGCGCTGAGCTACCGCCGCATCGCGCCGGGACGGTGAGGGAGGGGCATGGGGCATGCCTGCCCTCGATTCCATTCCATCGGCAAGGAACTTACGCAAAGAAGAGCGATTGTAACGTCTTGGCGTTGGCGGGTGGAAAATCTTCAGATGCCGTCACAAGGGATGACGAGAGTTCACATCGGTGCCGATAACCAAAAGGATAATGAATACAGGAGTAATCCACCCCCAAAGCGCCGGCTTGAGCCGACGGAGCGGCTGGCTTGATCGAGAGGCGGGGCTTGGACCCATGGATTGTTTGCGAGCCACTAGAGACAATGTTGGACTTGACAGGGGAAGAGAAATTCTTATAGTCCTTCCGCCAACGCTGGTCGCTTGCGACCGGGCGAGCTTTTTTGCATGGCGTCAGTCACCGAGGCGCTGGTTGAACTTGGCCACAGACGGTGCTCATGGCGCACCCAGGGAGAAGGGATCGATGGCGTTAAGCGAGGCGGGGGCGTTAAGCGAAGCGGATATCCTCAATCTTCGGCGGGCGCGCGAGGCGCGGCGGACCGAAGAATTTCTGAAGCGCTATCAGACCGAGACCGAGCTTGCGCGCGCGCGCCACAACCGGGTCGCTGAACAACGTGAGCCCTCCCCCGAGAGGATGAAAGAAGTTTTCAACTTCTGATTGTTATTTTCGGGCAAAATTTAAGAGGTCTGGCAGAATTTCTCTGCCAGATTTTTTTTTGCCCCGCAATGAATATTTTGGGCGAGCGGCGCGAGAGAAAATCCCGCCAAGAGGGTGATCGGTCATGGCAGAGGCGTTTTCCGTTTATAACTACGAGCACAACACCGTCGCTTCAGTCATCGCCGAGACGACCGGCCTGTCCCTTCCGACCATCTTGGGAACAGCCCAGTTTCTTTTCATGATGAAGCGCCTGGAGGATGTCGGCGCCCATACCCTCGTGGTGGAGCGCAACTACGTCGATCGCGACTATCTGTCCGACTACACGCATTTCCACGCGCGCAGCTTTCAGCCCTACGACCGCTTCTGCACCCGCCTCCACTTCTTCCACCGCCCGCTGGCGCCCTCGTTCTTCCAGTCCATCGTCACCGGCCTGACCACGGACGCGGCGTCCATCGATGGGCTGCGGGACTCCTATCTTGGCTTCATGATCGTGCGCCCGCTTCCCGGAAAATTCATCGGCCGCACCTGCCTGAAGACACCCATCGACGAGGATTGGACCACGCCGCTTCTGCAGAGCTACTCCGCCAGGCTCTTCGGCATCAATCTGAGCGTGGGCGGCACGGTGGCCTTTCAGGAGCAGGACAGCATCGTCGCCGCCTGTGCGACCTGCGCGGTCTGGTTCGCCCTGAACGCCCACGGCGACCACCACCTCATTCCGTCGCCGGGCAACATCACGCGCCGGGCCGCTCCCGATCAAGGCGGCGCGCAGCGGATGTTCCCAAACCGGGGACTGGACATGGACATGATCGTCCGCGCCCTCAAACGGGAGCAGTACGAGGTGGTGGTGCAGGACTTCCGCCCTTTGCCCGGAGACACGGCGCTGGGGGAGGGTGATGGAATTTGTGAGGCAAAGCGAACCATCTACGCCTATCTGCGCGGGGGCGTGGCGGCTCCGATCATGGGTGTTTATCTCTGTGAGGACGTGGCCGGCGGCGAGGAGGACGGCGAGGCGGCGGGGTTCGCCCGCCACGCGATCACGGTTCTCGGCTACCGCTTCGATGAAAGTCGCGGGGGCCTGCCACCGGCCGATGCGTCCGGCGGGCTGCGCATGCGGGCCGACGCCATAACCCACTTCCTTGTGCACGACGACCGGGTGGGGCCGTTCTGTGCCATGGCCATCAGGAAGAAACCGGGGCGGGTCCGCATCCACGGCACCCCGATCACGACCAGCGCCGTCCTGTCCTACGCGTTGGAAGAATTCAAGGGCACGAAGCTGAACGTCGGCGGTCACGATCCGGACACGACGGTCCAGGTTCCCGGTCTCGTCGCCTTGGCGACTTACCATAAGATCCGCGTGCAGTTGAAGGACGTCATTCCATACATCGAGGAGCTGGGCCGCTACCTGTTCGCCTCCGGCGCGGAGCCGATCGAGTCGCTGACGCCGTTCTTCGGCGTGTCCGGCGAGCATCTGGTGTGGGACGTCTATGTTGCCGACAGCACGGCGGTCAAGAGCGCCGTTCGCGACGCGCTGACCGCGTGCGACCGTTTCGCCGACAGAAGCGATGCGCAGGTGCGGGGGAATTTGTCCGCCGAGGCGCTTCGGGTGATGACGGCCGGATGGCCGCGCTATGTCTGGCGGGCCACCGCCTATGGGAGGGAAACCGGCAAGCCTCTGGTCGATCTGGTCATCGACGCGACCGACACCATCCAGGTGCGCTCGCTGCTGACGCCGGTCTTTTACGACACGACGGTCCTGCTCACCTTCAAGGAACTCCTCGTTCCGAAGGAGGACATCTCCGATCCTTGGTG
Organism: Azospirillum doebereinerae; assembly: GCF_003989665.1. Lineage (GTDB taxonomy): Bacteria > Pseudomonadota > Alphaproteobacteria > Azospirillales > Azospirillaceae > Azospirillum > Azospirillum doebereinerae. The sequence continues at coordinate 204,929 of NZ_RZIJ01000005.1, forward strand.
GACCTACAGCCGGGTCTCCGACCTGATCGACGGGTTGGCGCGCCATTTCCTGCCGCCCCGGATGATCCCGGTCATCGACGCCGACGAACGGTATGGCCATCCCCACCCGCCGCGCTGGCTGAAACCGCACGAGATGCACAGCCATATGGTCTACAATCAGCAGAACCTGCCCTGGACCAAGGAGCGGTGCTTCGTGCTGGCCGACCAGCCGGACGCGGACGCCGAGCCGGCGGGCGGCATGACGCCGCTGTCCAAGCGGTTGAAGGGTTTCCTCGACGAATTGCGGGCGGAAAATCGGGTCGCCATCTGGCTGATCGACGAGTATTGCAATCTGGTCATCGGGGAGGACGCGCCATCGGACCAGGACGACGCCGCGTCGCCCAAGCTGGGGCATCCGACCCTGATCGGAGGCGCCCGCGCGCGCATCTCCGGAGAACTGCGGCCCCCGGAAGGCGATGGCGACGCGTGGGTGCTGACGAACGCCTCGGGCCGTTACAGCAAGCTGAGGCTCGACCGCGACCGACTGATGCTCGAAGAGGCTCAGAAACTGGTCGAGAAGCGTTGCGGCTCGCTTCTCAAGGCTGCGTTTCCGATCAAGGCGGATTGGAGGGAGCAGCATGGCAGCGAACGCATCCGCACCAGCCGCGACGCCGAAATCGAAATCCGTGACCTGCTTGGCGATCAGCGGTACGACGATCATGACCGGATGAACATCGTGCGGGAATGGGCCGACATCTTCGTCCATGGACAATCGGCTCCCGCCGCCGCGGCTTCCAGCGTCGCGATGACGTCCGGTCTTGCCGCGCTGGCGTCCGCCGAGCGGGAAGGACCGGCGCGCGCCCTTTTCCTGCACATGATCGACCGGTTGCTGCATCACTGGCCCGGCCAAGCGGTGGAGGCCCAAAGTCTTTGCCCGCTGATAAAGGACTGGATCGGGCGGAACGGCGCTGGGCTCTCCGCTGACGGGCGTTGTGCCTTGGCCAGCCTGTGCGTTGCCTTGCACAATGCCGGAAACGGCATGGCCGGGGAGCTGGAGATCATCTCGGATTGGACCGAGGAACTGCCCAACGTGCTTCTTACCGCCATACGCAACGCGCGGCGGAGCGCTGCACCCTCAACGGCCCCATCCCCGACGGCCGCGCCGGAACAGCCGGCGCGGAAGCGCCGCTTCAAGTTCAGCGCTCCGCGAGCCGGCAAGGTTGACGGCCCGGCCGGCTGACGCCGGCGTTGGTCCATCCCGATGGCGCGGTGGGCGGCCCCGCCGGGGCAAGGCGGGCCGATGCCCTCAAGGCACGTCGAACTGGGGCGGCTTGGCGGCGCCGGGGCAGGCGTTGACGGGCAGGGCCTCGGTTTCCACGAAGGTGACGGCGGCGGCCATCGCGCAGTCCTCGCCCGACGTCACGAGATGGCCGGCGCTGCGGAACACCAGATGGCGGCTCTTGGGCAGGGTTGCCGCCGCGCGCTCGCCCCATTCCGGCGGCGTCACCGGGTCGTAGGCGCCCGACAGCAGCAGGACCGGGACGGCGCTGGCCACCGGCAGGCGCTCCAGCGGCTCCTGCTGGCCCGCCGGCCACAGGCGGCAGACCCGCTGCGACGGGTCGTCGGCGGCGATGGTGCCGTAGGGCGGGAAGCGGCGGGCGCTCTCGGCCCTTTTCAGCGGGTCGGCCGGATTCACCGTCTCGCGGCATTCGACGGAGAAGGCCAAGCCATCGGCGATCTCCAAATCGCCCAGCCAGCTGGCCGGCGCCCATTCCGCCACCAGGTCATAACGGCCGCGCACGGCCCGGTCGATCATCGCCGGCACCGTGGGCACCGCCTCCCCGGTGGACATCGCCTCCAGCCCGGCGGAGACGACCGAGGCGCCGGTCAGGCGCAGGGCGTGGCGGCCATCGGAATCGCCGACGATCAGATCGACCGGGTTGCGGTCGAGCCGCTGCACGAGGTCGAGGAAGCGCTTTTCCAGATCGGGGTAGGCGGCGCGGCAGGCCCGGTTGGCGGCGCAATCGTCGAACAGCCGGCGGAAGGCGCGCTGGGCCAGCCAAGGCGCCTCCTCCTGCGCGTTCACGTCGGGCGGGTAGACGGAGTCCAGCACGGCGCTGCGCACGCGCCCGCCGTTGCGGCGAAGGATCTCCAGCGCGACGCGGGTGCCGTAGGACACCGCGAACAGGTTGACGCGCTGGGCGCCCAACGCGGTCGCCACCTCCAGCGCGTCGTCGGCGGCGACGGGGGTGGAGAACGACGCGCCGTCCAACCCGACCGCCTTGAACCGGTTGACGCAAGCGCCCAGCGCCGTGCGTTCCGCCGTGGCGCGCTGGTCGCGCGACAGCGGTCGGAGGCGGGGCTGGGCGCCGACCGCGTCCAGCTCCGGGCAATCGGTGTCCGGTTCCGCCCGGCCGACGCCGCGCGGGTCGAACAGGATCACGTTGCGCGAGCGGCGGAAGGGGGCGGACAGCTCCCACCACACCTCCATCCGCTCCTCCGTCGCCTCGCCGCTGCCGAAGGGGGAGGCGCCGGGGCCGCCCTCCAGGAACAGGACCGGGTCGGCGGCGGGCTGGCGGGCGGTGCTCAGCAGCACGGCGACGGGAAGCCGGAAGCTGCCGGACGCCGGGCGGTCGCGCCGTTCGGGGACGGTGACGGTGCCGCACAGCGCCGCCTCGCCCTCCGGCACGCTGAACCAGCAGGGGCCGGGCGTGAAGCGCGCCTCCGCCGCCGCCGGGGCGGGCACGCCGACAAGCGCTGCGCCAACCAAAATCGCCTGGGCCAGCATCGCCCAGGCCAAGGCGGTCCCGGCCGGCGTCGGCGGGGTGATCCGCGACCACCAGGGCCGCGCGGGACGGGCGCAGACGGACACGGGCCAAGCACTCGGGAGAAGCGTGAACGGGGTGGGCCAAGCGGCCCCGTTTTGTTTGACCGAGCCACCCGCAATTGTCCAGCCGCGCCGGGCTGTTGTCTTCCATGCCACAAAACGCCGCCGGTATGATGCATAACGGCAACAGGCGGAAGCCGATCCATCCATCCGAGGTCGGATGAGCGCTTGACGCAACACATCCGACTGCGGAATTATTTCGATCTTGGGCGCCGGCCATCGCGGCCGGCGCGACATCGGAAGGAGCACCGTCATGCCGACCTTATGGACCTCGATGCGGAGCCGCTGGCTCGATTCCGGCGGCGGCGCCGGGATGGATCGCCTCGGCGAGCATCTGCGGCGCGACATCGCCCTCAGCGCCGAGGACCAGCGGTCCCACGCGCCGCGTCACATCCGCGATCGGAACCTTTCGGACGCGCGGACATTTTTGACGTTGCAACCGTATCGCTGACCGGCGATACCGGATTCGCCGGTGGCGCCGCCCCCGGCATCAGTCAACCCTCAAGCCTTCCTCAACCCCTGGAGCATCACGATGAAAACCGTCGTACCCGCCACCTGGATCATCCGATCCGGCGATCCGGCCGCCCAAGCCGCCAATCACGCCACCATGCGCAACCATCGCACCCCGGCCCTTGACCCCTTGGGCGAGCTTGAATTCCGGATATCGAGAGGATCCCATGTCAGTGTTTCTGGGCTTTTGCGGCCATCGTCTCTTCGTTGAACACGCCCTCTGGGCATCGCCGGCCGGGTCGTTCGACCTGCGGCGGGAAAACGGGGAAGTCATCCTATGGCTTGGACGCCTGAACGTCATCTACACACCGGCCCGCTGGGGACCACCATCGCGCACGACCTAGCGCCGAACGGCGCGGAGGCGCTTTAATGCCGGCCCGCGCGCGTCACGACGAGGTCGCCACCGTCGTCCAGGTGCTTGAGGCGTTCCGCAAGCTCGACCCCGACCTGCCGATCCAATACGCGTTGAGTTTCATGACCATCGCGCAGAGCGAAGGCATTTCCATCGGCGAGTTGGCGGAACGCCTGGGCATCGCCCAATCGTCGGCGTCGCGCAACGTCGCGGCGCTCAGTCGCTGGCACAGCTTCGGCAAGGCCGGGCTGGATCTGGTGCAGGCGCAGGAAGACCCGCGCGAGCGCCGCCGCAAGATCGTCACGCTGACCGATTCCGGCCGCGCGTTCCTCGCCGACCTGCGCGCCATCGTCAACCCGGCCGACAGCCGCCGCGCCGCGAAATCGGCCTGACGGGTCCTTCCTCTATCCTTACTTACCCATCCTTATTTATGGGGTCCGCCCAGCGCGCGCCACAGCATGTCCAGCAGGACGCGCGCCGCCAGTTCCTGGCGCTCCAGCGGCAGGCCGGCCCGGCCCCGCACCTCCGCCACCCGCTCGGGCAGCGGCGGCATGTGGAAGAACCCCATCGGCACGTCCAGCCCCGCCGTCTCGATGGCGTGGCGGGCGCGGTAGAACAGGTGGTTGCCGAGAAAGCCGCCGGAAAAATCCCCGAAGGTCACCGGCAGCCCGGCCATGGCCAGCTCCCGCATCACGCGCGGGATCGGCAGCGTCGATCCGTAGGCGGTCGGTCCGTCCGGAGCGATGGCCTGTTGCTCCCGGATCGTGCCGGCCTCGTCGGGGCGGGGGCTTTCGTCGCAGTTCCAGGCGATGCGCTCGACCCGGATGTAATCGGTCGCCTCCGCGAGGGCGAAGCCCAGCGCCGCCATCGGGGCGTGCCGGTCGAGCAGTTCGGCGAACTCGTCGCCGCAGCGGTCGTAGACCGGGGTAAGGATGGCGGTGACGACCCCCGGCTCCCCAGCCAGCCGCTCCATCAGCAAGGCGGTCGGATCGACCGTTCCCTCGCCGATGGGTTGGAAGCCGGTGAGCAGGATGGGGGCCGTCATCGCTGGATCGTCCTTACGGGCGCAGCAGGCCGATGGTGTCCTTGACGTCGTTCAGCGTCTTCTCGGCGATGGCGGCGGCGCGCTCGCCGCCCTGGCGCAGCAGACGGTCGATTTCCGCCTTGTCGTCGAGCAGTTCCTTCATGCGCGTCGTCATCGGCGCCAGCTTGGCGACCGACAGGTCGACCAGCGCCGCCTTGAAGCCGGAGAACTGGGCGCCCGCGAACTGGGCCAGCGTCTGTTCGCGCGACTGGCCGGCGAGCGCCGAGTAGATCGTCACGAGGTTGTCGGCCTCGGGCCGCGCCTCCAGCTCGGTGACGGTTTCGGGCAGGGGTTCCGGGTCGGTCTTGGCCTTGCGGATCTTCTGCGCGATGGTGTCGGCGTCGTCGGTCATGTTGATGCGCGAGTATTCGGACTCGTCCGACTTCGACATCTTCTTCTTGCCGTCGCGCAGGCTCATCACGCGGGTCGCCTCGCCCAGGATCTGCGGCTCGGGCTGCGGGAAGAACTCGGTCTCGTAGCGGCGGTTGAAGGCGCCGGCGATGTCGCGGGCCAGCTCCAGATGCTGCTTCTGGTCCTCGCCGACCGGGACGTGGGTCGCCTTGTAGAGCAGGATGTCGGCGGCCATCAGCGTCGGGTAGGCGTAGAGGCCGAGGTTGGCCATGTCCTTCTGCTTGCCGGCCTTCTCCTTGAACTGGGTCATCCGGTTCAGCCAGCCGAGCGGCGTGTGGCAGGACAGGATCCACCCCAGTTCGGCGTGGCCGGAAACATAGGACTGGTTGAAGAGGATGTTCTTCTCCGGGTCGATGCCGGCCGCGATGTAGGCGGCGGCGACCTCGCGGATGTTGTTGCGCAGGACCTCGGGGTCCTGGTCGATGGTCAGGGCGTGCAGATCGACGACGCAGAAGATGCATTCGTAGCTGTTCTGCAGCTGCACCCAATTGCGCAGCGCCCCCAGATAGTTGCCGAGGTGAAGCTGCCGGGTCGGCTGCATGCCGGAAAAGATGCGGTTCACGGGTCGTCTCGCTCGAAAACTCTGGGAGGCCGGAGTTATCGCCCCCCCCGGCGCGGTGGTCAAGGCACGCCGCGCAAAACCAGGGTGCGGCAAGGGCTACCGGAGTGGCGGGAGAGGAGAGACGTGTGTTGGAGCGTGGACATAAGCGCTTCGGTTGCGAAGAACGCCTTTGTGTGCTACCGCAACGCGGTGTGGTCTGGAGGGGGCGGACCGACCGCCCCCGCCACACAGGAGGAGATGAAGGATGCGCGACATCCTTACCCTTCTGGTCCTGCTGCTGGAAGTGATCAAGCGCCTGCTCGATCTCTTCCGCTAAGGACTGGACCTGGGGGCGGTGGAGGCAACCGCCGTCCCCATGGTCACCAAGATACGCCCGAGCCCGTCCGCCTTCAAGGGTGGGTCAGCTCGAAAGACACGGGGAAGCTGTAAAAGTCTTCCTCACGCCGCCGCGCGGCGGCGTTCGATGGCGTCCCAGAGCTGGGCCTCCAATTGCACGCCGTCCAGCCGGTTGATCTCCTGAATGCCGGTCGGCGAGGTGACGTTGATTTCCGTCATGTAGTCGCCGATCACGTCGATGCCGACGAAGACCAGCCCCTTCTCGCGCAGCACCGGGCCGATGGCGGCGCAGATGGCGCGCTCACGCTCGGTCAGCTCGGTCTTCTTGGCGCTGCCGCCGGCGTGGAAGTTGGCGCGGGCCTCGCCCTCCTGCGGCATGCGGCTGACGGCGCCGGCCGGCTCGCCGTCGATCAGGATGATGCGCTTGTCGCCTTGGCGGATTTCCGGCAGGTAGCGCTGGACGATCACCGGCTCGCGGTAGAGCTGGGTGAACAGCTCCAGCAGGGAGCCCAGATTCTCGTCGTCCGGCTTCAGGTGGAAGACGCCGGCCCCGCCGTTGCCGAACAGCGGCTTGACGATGATGTCCTTGTGCTCGGCCCGGAAGTCCAAAATGGCCTGCTTGTCGCTGGTGATCAGCGTCGGCGGCATCAGGTCGGGGAAGCGGGTGATGAAGATCTTCTCCGGCGCGTTGCGCACCTCGGCCGGGTCGTTCAGCACCAGCACCTTGGGCTGCACATGCTCCAGCAGATGGGTGGAGGTGATGTAGGCCATGTCGAAGGGCGGGTCCTGGCGCAGCATGATGATGTCCATCGTGCTCAGATCCACCAGCTTCGCCTCGCCCAGCGTGTAATGCGCGCCGCGCTGGCGCACCACGGTCATCTCCCGCACGCGGGCGGTCAGCTTGTTGCCGGTCAGGCTGAGGTCGCGCGGGTGGTAGTGGTACAGGCGGTGGCCGCGCTTCTGCGCCTCCAGCGCCATCATGAAGCTGGAATCGGTGTCGATGTTGATCGACTCGATGGGGTCCATCTGGAACGCGACGGCGAGGCTCATGGCGGGTCTCCGGCCGGTGAATCGGCCATTCGGTTGGGTCTTCGTCAGTTCAGGCGCTTCTTCAACTGCTGGATCAGCGAGGCGGTCTGGTGCCGGTGGTGCTCGTCGCCGGTCAGCGCCATGAAGGTTTCCAGCGCCGTGATGGCGTCCTTGAGGTTGCCGGCGTGGGCTTCCAGCAGGCCGGTCTCGCGCCACAGCGCCGGCTCGTGGGGGGCGAACAGGCGCATGCCCGACAGCACCTCCAGCGCCTTCGGCACGTCGTGCGCCGACAGGTGCCGCAGCTTGATGTTGTTCTGGAGCCGCAGCAGCACGTCGCGGTTCGACACCGGCTGGTAATGCTCGGGCTCCAGCTCGGCGGCGCTGCCGGCGGTGGCCTTCAGCAGGTCGCGCAGGTCGACGACCGTCCTGACCTGCCCCTCGTTGAAGGGGTCGATGATGGCGCGGACCGGACCCTTGTCGATGCGGACCAGGAAATGGCCGGGGAAGTTCAGCCCGACCATCGCCCAGCCGCGCGAGCGGGCGGCGTGCAGATAGAGGATGCCCAGCGCCACCGGAAGCCCGCGCCGCCGGTCGATCACGCGCAGCATGTTGGCGTTCTGGAGGTCGTCGTAGGTGTCGTGGTCGCCGGAATAGCCGTGCCGTTCGCCGATCACCGCGTGCAGCGACGCGATGCGGTCCTCCAGCCCGTCGGCGTCCGCGTCGGCGCGCTCGGCCAGATCCGCGACGATGGCCTGGATGTGCCGGCGGTAGCCGCCGAGATCGGTGTTGGGCCGTTCCAGCGCACCGAGCGCCAGGGCGGCTTCGGCCAGATCGATCTCGTCGTCCGGCAGGTCGCCGGTGCGGCGCAGGATCTCGCGGGCTTCGGCATCGCTGGTCAAGGGGCTGTCCTCAAGGGGGGCTGTCCTTCCCGTCGCTCTCTCAGATCCGCCACGCGTCGATCAGGTGGCGCGGCCAGGCCCAAGGCGTAACGAGCATCACGTCGAAGCGCAAGACATAGCCCGCGTAGCGCGGGTTGGCGGCGAGGTAGACGTGGGCGGCGCGGGCGAGCCGGCCGCGCTGGCGGGCGCCGACCGCCTCGTTGGCGGTGTCCCAGTCGTTGCGCGCCTTGACCTCGACGATGGCGATGGTGCGGCCGCGCTTGGCCACGATGTCGATCTCGCCCATCGGGGTGCGCAGCCGGGTGGCGAGGATGCGGTAGCCTTTCAGACGCAGCGACAGCCGGCACAGCCCCTCGGCCAGCCGGCCGAAGAACTCCGCGCGGCGGCGCAGCGCGTCCAGCTCAGCCATGGCGCTCCCCTCCGCCGCGCGCCGGCTTTTCATCCGCCGGCTGCTCGCGCGCCAGTTCCAGGGCGCGGGCGTAGACCGCGCGCTTGGGCTGGCCGGTGCGGGCGGCGACGTCGGCCGCGGCGTCGCGCACCCGCAGCCGGGTCAGCGCTTCGCACAGCAGGGCGTCGATGTCGGCCTCGCCGGGGGTATCCTCCTCGCCGGGCGGGCCGATCACCAGCACCACCTCGCCCTTTGGCGGGCCGGCCTCGGCGTAATGGGCGGCCAACTCGGGCAGGGGGCCGCGCCGGACCTCCTCGTAGTATTTGGTCAACTCGCGGGCGACGGCGGCCTCGCGCGGTCCCAGGATCTCGGCGAGGTCGGCCAGCGACTCCGGCAGGCGCTGCGGGGATTCGAAGAAGACCAGCGTGGCCGGGACGTTCTTCAGCTCGCCAGCGGTGGCGCGGCGCGCGCTGCTCTTGTTGGGCAGGAAGCCCGCGAACAGGAAGCGGTCGGTCGGCAGCCCGGACAGCACCAGCGCCACCAGCGGGGCCGAGGCGCCGGGCAGGGTGGTGACCGCCACCCCTTCCGCCACGCACTCCCGCACCAGCTTGTAGCCGGGGTCGGAGACCAGCGGCGTGCCGGCGTCGGTGACCAGCGCGATGGACTCGCCGGCTTTCATGCGCTCGATCAGGATCGGACGCATCCTTGCCGCGTTGTGCTCGTGGTAGGAGACGAAGGGCGTGTGGATGCCGTGGATGCCCATCAGCTTCGCCGTCACCCGCGTGTCCTCGCAGGCGATCGCGGTGGCGCGGGTCAGGGTGTCCAAGGCACGCAGGGTGATGTCGGCGGCGTTTCCGATGGGGGTAGCCACGACATAAAGTCCGGGCGCGAGTTTACTTGCGGCGTCCGGGCCGCTACCTTGAGCGCCACTTTGGGCCGCAGCGGATGTGGAGACGATCGGTGGCACGCTTGGCAACAGCTTTCTCACAAGGTCTGAAACGTTACGGCGTGGCAGCCTTGTTGGTCGCCGGGCTGTCGGCCTGCTCGACTGTAAAGGCCCCGCCGCCCGTGGCACAAGCGCCGCAACCGCTTCCCGCCCCGATGGCGCAGCCGGTCGCCCCCCAGACGGTCAAGGTGGCGCTTCTGCTGCCGCTGACCGGGCCGAGCGCCCAGATCGGCCAGCCGATGCTCGACGCGGCGCAGCTCGCCCTGTTCGACATGGCCGGCGAGGGGTTCGAGCTGCTGCCGCGCGACACCAAGGGAACGCCCAACGGCGCCGCCGACGCGGCGCGTCAGGCCATCGCCGAGGGGGCGCGGCTGATTCTCGGCCCGCTGTTCGGGGCGGAGGTCGCGGCGGTCAAGCCGGTGGCCCAGAACGCCGGCGTCGAGCTGCTGGCCTTCACCAACGATTGGACCCAGGGCGGTCCCGGCGCCTATGTGATGGGCTTCGTGCCGGCCTATCAGGTGGAGCGCGTCGCCGGCTACGCCCGTTCGCAGGGCATCACCCGCTACGTCGCGCTGGCGCCGCGCACCCCCTATGGCGACGCGGTGGTCAGCGCGTTGCAGACGGTCAGCCAGCGGCTGGGCGGGACCGTTGCGCAGGTGGAACGGTACGATCCGGCGGTGCCGGATCTGTCGATCCCGGCCAAGCAGGTGGCGCAGGCCCAGAGCCAGCCGCAGGCGGTGCTGCTGGCCGAGGGTGGCGCCCGCGCGCAAGGCATCGCGTCGGCGCTGGCGTCGAATGGCGTGGCGCCGCAGCAGGTCAAGCTGCTGGGCACCGGGCTGTGGGACGACGCCCAGACCACCAATCTGGGTCAGGAGCCGGCGCTGGTCGGCGCGTGGTACGCCGCCCCGGCCCCGCAGCCCCGCGCCGAGTTCGAGGCGAAATTCGAGCAGACCTACGGGCGCAAGCCGCCGCGCATCGCGACGCTGTCCTACGACGCGACGGCGATCGCCGCCGTTCTGGCGCGGATCGGCGGACCGGCGGCGCCCTTCGACCGCACGGCGCTGACCAACCCCAGCGGCTTCGAGGGCATCGACGGGCTGTTCCGCCTGCGCCCGAACGGTCTGGTGGAACGTGGTCTGGCGGTGCTGGAGGTGACGCCCACCGGATCGCGCGTGGTCGATCCGGCGCCGCCGAACTTCGACGTTCTGGGACAGTGAGGCGTTTGCCCCCTCCCTAACCCTCCCCCGCTGCGCGGGAGAGGGGACTGCCGCTGGATTTCGACAAAGCTCCTGGCCCCCTCTCCCGCGAAGCGGGGGAGGGTCGGGGAGGGGGCAACAGCGTCGTTGTGGCTTCCCCTACCGCCGCGCCGCCAGCGAGGCGAGCTGGAACAGCACCCGCGCGCAGATGGTCTGATCGGGCATGTTGGTGCGCTTGCAGTCGGCCTCGGCATCCACCAGCCGCTCCAGCGCCTGACGGACGAGGTTTGGCGACCAGCGGCGGGTCTGCCCGACCAACCGGGTTTTCAGCTTGAAGAAGACCGGCGGGCGGATCGACTCGATGGCGGCCTCGGCGGATTTTCCGGCCGCGACTTGGGCGCCGATCAAATGCAGGCGCTGGAAATGGCGCTGCGCCCCGCGCAGGATCGGCACCGGCGAGGTGCCCTCCGCGAACAGCCGGGCCAGGGAGCGGTCGAGCGTGGCGAAATCGCCCTCCGCCGCCGCCCAGACCGGTTCGTCCATCGACAGGGCGGCGCTGTCGCCGATGCAGGCCTGGGCGTCCTCCAGCGTCACGCGCTTGGTCGTGCCCATGTAGAGCGCCAGCTTCTCCGCCTCGCCGCGCGCGACCATGCGGTCGCCGACGAGGTTGCCGGCCAGGAAGGTCAGCGCGTCGGGATCGGCGGTCAGGCCGTGGCCGTGCAGGATGTCGGCGATGACCCGGCCGAGCGAGGCCTCCTCCTCCACGTAGCAGGGGATGGCGGCGGCGGAATCCTCCCCCTCGAACAGCAGACGCAGCTTCGACCGCGCGCCGAGATCGCCCGCCTCGACGACCACGAGGCTGTCGCCGGGCGGCAGGTTGTCGAGGAAGGCGGTGAAGGCGGAGGTCGCGTTGTCCTCGGCGTCGCGCACGCGGATCAGGCGGCGCCCTCCGGTGAAGGACAGCGCCGCCGCCTCGTCGGCCAGCTTGGCCGGGTCGTCGGCGATGGCGCGGCCATGGAACTCGGCGACGCGGAAGGGATCGGCCAGATCCTCCACCACGGTGCGGCCGAGCGTCTGGGCACGGTCGCGCACCAGCCCGGAATCGGGACCGTAGAGCAGCACCGCCCGCACCTTGGGGTCGGGCTTGCGCAGGAAACCGTCGATGGCCTTGGCTTGCAGCTTCACCGGAAGCGGCCTTCCGCCGGGTTACGACCCACGGCCGAGATGCATCGCGACGCGGGTCGTGATGTCGTTGGAGATCTCCTGCAACGCCCGGTCATAGGCGTTCTCCACCGTCAGCACTCCGGCGTAATGCTGTTCCAGAATGTTGTAACTGATCATCGACCGGGCGCTCGACGCGAACACCACCTTGCCGTCCGCCGTGTCGGTCAGCCGGTAGGGCGCGTTGACCAGAAGCTGGGCACGGACCGCCGAGGCGTCCTTCTGCAGGGCCAGCTTCTGCTCGGTCGCCGTCAGGACGACGTCCAGGCGGTAGCGCGGGTTGCCCGGCCGGCTCGACTCGTAGAAGCGGTCGATCAGCAGGTTGCGCAGCTTCTGCCCTTCCCGGTCGGGGATCGAGGCGATCTCGACGCTGTTCAGCTTCTCCGCCGCTCCGGCCCCGACGCCGCGGTCGCCGTAGAGCGGCTGGAAGCCGCAGGCCGCCGTGGCGGAGACCGCGAGGGCGAGAAGCCCCCGCGTGAGGAAGCGGCGGAGCCCGCCGAGGTCAGACGACGACATTGATCACCCGGTTCGGGACGACGATGACTTTGCGCACCGGCTTGCCCTCCAGCGCGCGCTGGACGTTCGGATCGGCGAGCGCCGCCTGTTCGGCGGCGTCCTTGGCCATGTCGCGCGGCAGCTCCAGCGTGGCGCGGAGCTTGCCGTTGACCTGCACGGCCATGGTGACGCTGTCCTCGACCACCAGCGCGGCGTCGGCTTCCGGCCAGGGCTGGTCGGTCAGCAGGCCGTCGTGGCCCAGCTGAACCCACAGCTCTTCAGCCAGATGCGGCATCATCGGGCCGATCAGGCGGACCACCGACTCGAAGCCCTCGCGCAGAACCCAGGCCTCGCCGTCACCCTTGCCGTCGAGTTCGCCCAGCGCGTTCGACAGCTCGCGGACGCGGGCCACCGCCTTGTTGAAGCGGAACTTGTCGAGGTCGTCGGACATGCCGGCGATGGCCTTGTGGACCAGGCGGCGGGCGGCCTCGGCCTTGGGGCTGAACGCGGCGGGCTTGGGCGTGCCGGGGGCGGGCAGGGCGACCGGGGCTTCCGTGATCATCCGCCACAGGCGGTTGATGTAACGCCACGCGCCGTCGATGCCGGCCTCGGTCCATTCCAGGTCGCGTTCCGGCGGGCTGTCGGACAGCATGAACAGGCGGGCGGCGTCGGCCCCGTAGGTGCCGATGATGTGCGCCGGGTCCACCACGTTCTTCTTGGACTTCGACATCTTCTCGACGCGGCCGACGGTGACCGGCGCGCCGGTGTCCTCGCGGACCCACTCGCCCTTGTCGTTCCGCGTCAGGTCGGTCGGAGCCAGCCACGCGTTGGTGTCGGCGTCCTTGTAGGTCTCGTGGTTGACCATGCCCTGGGTGAACAGGCCGGTGAACGGCTCGTCCAGGTTCAGGTAGCCGCAGGTTTTCAGCGCGCGGGTCCAGAAGCGCGAGTAGAGCAGGTGCAGAACCGCGTGTTCGATGCCGCCGATGTACTGGTCGACGCCCAGCCAGTAGTCCACCGACTCGCGGGTGAAGGCGGTGCCTTCCTCCTTGGGCGAGCAGAAGCGGGCGAAATACCAGGACGACTCGATGAAGGTGTCGAAGGTGTCGGTCTCGCGCGTCGCCGGATTGCCGCAATGCGGGCAGGTCGTGTGCTTCCAGGTCGGGTGGTGCGCCAGCGGGTTGCCGGGCTTGTCGAAGGTCACGTCCTCCGGCAGCACCACGGGGAGCTGCTCGGCCGGGACCGGAACGATGCCGCAGGCGTCGCAGTGGATGACCGGGATCGGGCAGCCCCAATAGCGCTGGCGCGACACGCCCCAGTCGCGCAGGCGGTACTGCGTGGTGCGCTCGCCCTGGCCGGTCGACTCGAGCCGCTCGCCGACCGCCCGCTTGCCCGCCTCGCTGTCGAGGCCGTCGAGGAAGGACGAATTCCGCAGCAGGCCGGGGCCGGTGTAGGCCTCGGTGCCGACGTCGAAGGTCGCGGGATCGGCGTCCTCGGGGATCACCACCGGGCGGACCGGCAGGCCGTATTTGCGGGCGAAGTCCAGATCGCGCTGGTCGTGCGCCGGGCAGGCGAAGATCGCGCCCGTGCCGTATTCCATCAGCACGAAGTTGGCGACGTAGACCGGCAGCTCCCAGCTCGGGTCGAGCGGGTGAATCACCTTGAGACCGGTGTCGAAGCCGCGCTTCTCCGCCGTCTCGATGGCCTCCTCGCTGGTGCCCAGCCGGTTGCACTCGGCGATGAACTCGGCCAGTTCCGGGTTGTTCGCCGCCAGCTCGCCGGCCAGCGGGTGGTTGGGCGAGATCGCCGCGAAAGAGGCGCCGAACAGCGTGTCGGGCCGGGTCGTGAAGACCTCGAGGGTATCGGCGCGGTCCTTCAGCGCGAAGCGGAAACGCAGGCCGGTCGACTTGCCGATCCAGTTCTCCTGCATGATGCGGACGCGCTCGGGCCAGCGGTCCAGCGTCTCCAGCCCCTTCAGCAGGTCTTCCGCGAAGGCGGTGATCTTGAGGAACCACTGGGACAGCTTGCGCTTCTCGACCAGCGCGCCGGTGCGCCAGCCGCGCCCGTCGATCACCTGCTCGTTGGCCAGCACGGTGTTGTCCACCGGATCCCAGTTGACCCAGGATTCCTTGCGGTAGGCGAGGCCTGCCTTCAGGAAGTCCAGGAACATCTTCTGCTCGTGGCGGTAATACTCCACGTCGCAGGTGGCGATCTCGCGCTCCCAGTCGATGGACAGGCCCATCGTCTTCAACTGGCCGCGCATGGTCGCGATGTTCTCGCGGGTCCAGCTCGCCGGGTGGGTCTTCTTCTCCAGCGCCGCGTTCTCGGCGGGCAGGCCGAAGGCGTCCCAGCCCATCGGGTGCAGGACGTTGAAGCCCTTGGCCCGCTTGAACCGGGCGATCACGTCGCCGATGGTGTAGTTGCGGACGTGGCCCATGTGGATGCGCCCCGACGGATAGGGGAACATCTCCAGCACATAGTATTTCGGACGGGAGGCGTCCTCACGCGCGGTGAAGCAGCCTTGGCTCTCCCACGCGGATTGCCATTTCGCCTCGGTTTCCTTGACATTGTAACGCGACATGAGGAGACGCCGTTTCCCGTTGTTCGATCAGCTTGACTTCAGAGCGGCCGCAGCCTTAGCGCGCGGCGGCGTTCTGCGCGACGCGGAGCTGGCGGGCGCGGGTCAGCACCGCGTCCTCCAGCGTGCCGGCGGTTTCCGGCCCGACGTTGGTGTCGCGCCAGTCGGCGCCGCTGCGCTGCTGCTTGAACACCGACACGCGCACGCCGTCGGCGCGCAGCTGGCGGTCCAGGATGTAGAGGTTCACCTTGAAGCGCTCGTTCGGCGAGTCGGGCGGGGTGTACCAGTCGGTCAGGATCACGCCGCCGAACGGGTCGGCCGAGGCGATCGGCATGAAGGAGAGCGTGTCGAGCGAGGCGCGCCACAGGAAGCTGTTGACGCTGAGGCCGTTGGCGTTGTCCTGGTCGCCGCCGCGCTTGTTCTTGCCGAACAGGTTCAGGCCACCCTCGGTGCCGAGCAGGCTGCCGAACTTGTAGTCCTTGTTCTTAATCTGCTCTTCCATGGTCTCGGTCTTGCCACCCCAGCTGGCGCAACCGGCGACGCCGAGGGAGGCCGCGAGCAGGACGGGAGCAAGGCGAAGGGCGGTCAGGCGGCGCATGGTCGGGAACCCGGATCAAGAATGGGGGCGCCACGCGCGAACCGCGCGCGGAATGCCGCAGTAAAGACCATAACTGGACGGGGCCGCGCAACAGCGGAAGCGTTCGGGCAGCCCTGCCCGACAGCTCTGTGTGCACCGCCGAAGGGGGCGAACTCAGTGTGCTCCGTGCGACACACTGTCCCCTCAATGCTGCATTCCTTCCGATTTGACGCTTGCTGGCTTGGTCCCAGGTGCGTACGAAAGTCTCAGCCAGGACGTCAACCAGGCTGAAAACATCTGCTGCCAGGATGGAGGCACCTATTATGAACCGTTATCTGCTGGCCGGCTCCGCCGCCGTTGCTCTCGCCCTCGGTGCTGGCGCTGCCAACGCCCAGGCCAAGTTCGAAGTCAAGGTGGGCGGCGACGCCTACTTCGAAGCGGGCTATGTCGACCAGGATCTCGACTCGGGCCTCCGTTCGACGGAATTCCGTAACCGCATGCGCATCAACATCATCCCGTCCGCCAAGGCCGACAACGGCCTGGAGTACGGTGCGCGCATCCGTATCCGCGCCAACGCCGGCGCCGGCAACGCCCGCACCACCGATGCCGACCGTGCGTACATCTACGCGCAGGGCAGCTTCGGTCAGGTCCGCCTCGGCGTCCAGAACTCCTTCAACGACGAGACCTACGTCTCGGCGCCGCAGGATTACCTGCCGCTCGGCATCTATGACGGCGTGACCGCCTGGCTCGGCAACGCCGACATCACCGGTGGTCTGGCCAGCCTGAACGGCAGCATGATCAACCAGTCGCTGGTCGTTGAGAACAACTCGACGAAGATCGTGTACTTCTCGCCGCGCTTCGCCGGCTTCCAGTTCGGCGCCAGCTACCTGCCGCGCAACGACAGCTCGGCCACCGACGTCAACCGCACCAAGCCGGTCGGCGCCGCCCTCGGCCAGTTCAACCCGATCTTCCAGGACATGGTCGAAGTCGGTGCGAACTACAACAACACCTTCGGTGGTGTGTTGGTCAAGGCCAGCGCCGGCTACTTCTGGGGTCAGGCCGTCGACAACGTCGTCGGTTCGAACTACAAGGACCTGAACGCCTACCAGCTCGGCGCCCAGCTGGGCTACGCCGGCTTCGTGGTCGGTGGTAACTACACCGACTTCGGCAAGTCGGGCCAGAACGAGCGTCCCGGCTTCTTCACCGAGAACAGCCGCATGTGGCAGGCCGGTGTCCAGTACACCGCCGGTCCGATCGTGGTCGGTGCCAACTACAAGAACGGCAAGGACGCCGGTTCGCTGGCCGTCAATGGCGACCGCGAGCTGCAGGTCTACGAAATCGGCGTCGGCTACACCGTCGCTCCGGGTCTGACCCTGCAGGCTCAGTACGACTACTTCAAGGCTGACAGCGACCTGTCGACCGCGGCCGTTGACCGCGACGACAAGGGCAACGTCGTCCTCGTCCGCACGATCCTGGCGTTCTAATAGAACGTTCGGTTTCGGATGAAGAAGGGCGGTGGCTTCGGCCACCGCCTTTTTTTTTTATGCTCAATTTTTGCGCGCATCGCCTTTTCTCTGGGCAGGAGATGTGCTGTTTTTGCAGCAAGGCGATAATTCTCTTTAAAATCAACGCACTAATGTTGTGTCATCCTTGCCACTATGTGACACGAGGGGAGAGTGGATGACACTTTGCCCCTTGCCTGAGGGCGAGCGGCGCGGTTAAGTCAAAGTCACAAAGACAACCGCTTGGCCCCGCAACAGGGGTGCCTGCCAAAAGGATGGACAATCCATGAAGCGTTCTCTCGTTCTCGGCTGCGCCGCCGTTGCCCTCGCCGCCGGTTGCGCCACCGCCTCCGCCCAATCCAAGTTCGACATCGTGGTCGGCGGCGACGCCTACTTCCAGGCCGCCTACGTCGACCAGGACATCGACACCGGCCTGCGCGAGACCGAATTCGCCAACCGCTTCCGCCTGACCATCACCCCGACGGCCAAGGCCGACAACGGTCTGGAATACGGCGCTCGCCTGCGCCTGCGCGCCAACAACGGCGCCGGCAACAGCCGCGGCACCGACAACGACCGCGCGTTCATCTTCGCGAACGGCTCGTTCGGTACCCTCCAGGCCGGCGTGATCAACGGCCTGTCGGACGAATACGGCATCATCAGCCCGAACGTCGAAGGCATCGCCGGTTCGCCGGACGCCCAGTACATCAACTATTACGTGAACGCCAGCGGCGCTCCGTACGTCCTGGGCAGCCTGCGCACGCTGGAGTCGGGCGACGCCAGCACCAAGGTCATCTACCTGACCCCGAACTTCGCCGGCTTCCAGATCGGCGCCGCCTTCACGCCGGTGTATGGCAGCAGCAACACCAACGTGAACCGCGTGAAGAACAGCGCGCCGTACCGCGACATCGGCGAAGTCCAGGCCACCTACAAGGGTGAGTTCGGCGCCGTCGCCATCGAGGCGAGCGCGGCCTACCAGTTCGGCAAGGCCGACATCTCCAACACCGAAGACCTGTCCTCGGTGCACGTCGGCGCCAACATCGGCTTCGCCGGCTTCAAGATCGGCGGCAGCTACGCCTTCAGCGGCGACAGCGGCTACGCCACGGGCACCCGTGGCGTGGACGACCAGCAGGTCTGGATCGTCGGCGCGAACTACACGCTCGGCCCCGTCGTCCTGGCGGCGACCTACACCGACGCCCAGGGCATCGACAGCGCCTACGCCGGCCTGAACGCCCGCGCCCACCTGTGGCAGGCCGGTGTGACCTACACGGTCGCCCCCGGCTTCACCGCCGGCCTGGAATACAGCTACCTCGACAACAAGGTTGGCACCGTCAACAACGACGCCAACATCTTCCTGCTGGACACCCGCTTCGCTTTCTAAGCGACAGGTTCCAACCGGCAGCAGAAAATTGGGCGGCGGAGCAATCCGCCGCCTCTTTTTTTGACTCTTTGACGAAGCCGGCGCGGGTCCGGACGCGGGCGTGCGTCCGATCTTCGCTGGTGTCCGGCCGGTGCCGCGATCAGGGCTTTCTGGGCGTCGTCGCCGTGTCGGTGTCGCACATCATCAGCAGGACCGAGGTTTCCATCGGCACCCACACCATCAGCAGGCGGTGCTTGGCGCGGTCGGCGAGGAAGACGATGGTTTCGGGGTCGGTGACGGCCTTGGGCTTGATCTCGCCCGTCAGGTAGCCGGTCTGACCGAAGCCGGTCATCGTGCCCTGGAAGATGCGGTCGAGGCGCTCCTGGTCGCCCTTCGCCAGTTCCCAGCCGAACTGCTCCTGGCGGACGCAGCGGCGGCCGTATTCGCCGACGATCCGGCCCATGTAGTCGCGGTAGGTGCCGTCGTCGGTCAGCGGGTAGGCCGGTTCGCCGAACTTCACCTGGGCCATCGGCGATCCCGGCATCACCTTCGCCTTGCCCGGCTTGGCCGGCGCCGCCGCCTTTGGGGGCGCGGTTTTCCCGGCATCCTGCGCCGGCGCGGAGCCGGTCGCGGCCAGGGTGAGGAACAGGGCGGACAACAGGGGGCGAACCAGACTCCGCATGCGGAGGTCTCCTCGGGCAGGCGTCTTACGGGGGATGCTTGCGTTTCCGCAGCCTGTCCGCTAACACGCCGCACGGTCCGCTGTACACATGGACCGATCCGACAGGGGGCCGCCATGACGCCGACGCAGGGCACCGACCATCCGCACGCCGATTCCGTCACGACGCGCCTCGCCGGGGTGCGCCGCTCCATCGCCGAAACCGGCGCCTCGTGCGGCCGCGACTCGAGCGCGGTGACGCTGGTCGCGGTCTCCAAGACCCACCCGGCGGACGCCGTGGAGGAGGCCCTGGCCGCCGGTCAGCGCGTGTTCGGCGAGAACCGCGTGCAGGAGGCCAGGGGCAAGTTTCCCGATCTGAAGGCCCGCTTCCCCGATCTGGAACTGCATTTGATCGGCCCGCTCCAGACCAACAAGGTCAAGGACGCGGTCGCCCTGTTCGACGTGATCCAGACCCTCGACCGCCCCAGGCTGGCCGAGGCGCTGGCCGAGGAGATGGCGAAGTCCGGCCGCCGACCGCGCTGCCTGATCGAGGTGAACACCGGCGAGGAACCGCAGAAGGCCGGCATCCCCCCGGCCGAGGTTGAAGCGTTCCTGGCCGATTGCCGCGACCGGCTCGGCCTGCCGGTGACGGGACTGATGTGCATCCCGCCGGTCGACGAGGAGCCGGCGATGCATTTCGCGCTGCTGGCGGAGATGGCGCGGCGCCTGGGGCTGGCGGAGATCAGCATGGGGATGAGCGGCGACTTCGAGACGGCGGTCCGCTTCGGCGCCACCCATGTGCGGGTCGGCACCGCGATTTTCGGGTCGCGGCCCTATCCGGCGGCCTGAGCCGGGGTTCAGGGAGCGGCGGGATCGGGAACGGTCAGCGCGCTGCCCGGCGCGCAGTCCTTCAGCAGGCGCAGCAGGTCGTCGAGCGCGAGCGCGACGCAGCCCTCGGTCGGCGTCCAGCCGGGCCGGGCGACGTGCAGGAAAACGGCGCTGCCATGGCCGGGGACGATGGGATCGTCGTTGTGCCCCATCACCACGATGACGTCGTAGACCCCGTCCTCGCGCCACAGCGCCTCGTGGCTGGCGGGGTAGGGGCGCTTGACCGGGCGGTTGTAGGCGGGATCGGACGGCGCGTCGCACCAGCCGTCGTCTTGGGCAATGGGGGATGTGGGAAGGCCGGTGTCCGGAACGTCCAGGCGGTCGGCCCGCCACAGGACACGGCGCAGCGGAAAGCGGCCGACCGGCGTGCCGCCGTCGCCCTCGCGTTTGTCGGTCCGAATGCCGCCGCGTCCCAGGGCGCAGCGAACCCGCCCGCCGGGCCACAGGAGATGGCCGTCGGGATCGACGGTGATCGCGACGGCGGCCTTGGCCGCCGTTTCGGCCGGACCGCTCAACTCGACACGCGGAGAGCGGGAGCGGCGGATTGGGCGGCTTTGCGGGACTGCTCGTATTTCGCCAGATTGCGCATCATGGTTTCCGACAGCGGCTCGGGCGCCGTGGTTCCGTTCGCGTTGGCGGCGGGGGTCGCGTTGGCGTTGGCGGCTTGGGCGGTCGGTTGGGCGCCAGCCTGCGCGGCGCCGGGCTTTGCCGCCTGGGCGTTGACCGGGATGGAGCCGGGCAGGGGGGCCGCGAATTTCGGAACGCTGTGCTTGACCATGGTCGAGCTGGCGAGAGGGGTATCGCGCGCCGGCATCTTGCCCCCGCTGAAGCCGCCGCCATGCCCCGCTCCGGCGGCCAGCTGCGCGGCCAGCGACGGAGACGCCGCGGCGCCGGCCGCTCCGGTTCCGGTTGCCCCGGCCGCCGATCCCGAGGTCGCGGCGCCGAGCTTGACCGGCGACCCGGCCGGTCCTTCGGCGGCCTGGAACGCGGCTTTCGCGGCGAGCGGATCCACGGGGGAACCGGCGCCGGCCGATCCCCCCGAGGCGTCCGCCACGTCGACGGAGCCGGTGGGATGGTCACCGCCTTCGAAGCCGAGCGCGGTCATGATCTGGTCGGGGATGTCCTTCCCCTGCGCTTCCTCCACCACCGCGTTGGTGATCGCCGCCATGCCGCCTAGCGGGCCGCCGTACAGCATGCCCCCCATCACGCGGGCGGCCGGCTGGATGGTGTCGCCGGTGACGTTGCGGTAGATCGTGCTGACGATGGGGATGTGCTGAAGCGGGTTGATGACGTCCAGGAAGTCCCAGAAGGACATCTCCCCACGGATTTCGACGGGGCCGCCGTTGTGGCCGTCGCTGATCACCGGCGACGTCCGTTCGCGCGGCGCCGCCGCGCGTTGCGTGGCTCCGCTGTCGATGGAGGTGGCGTCGATGGCCATGGGCAGTCTCCCGGCGCTGAGGTCGTTCCTCAGGTAAGCAAGCGATGTGCCAGCTTTTGGCGACCCATTCCGCCCGCTTCACCCGGAATCCGATTCCCCTTGCAGCACGGGCGGCAAGAACTGCCGGGCCAAGGTGGCGATTCCTGCCCCCGTCCTGGCCCCCGCCTCCCGGCGGCGCTTCAGAACATGTGGCCGCTGCGTTCCGCCTTGGTGCGGAGATAGCCTTCGTTGTGGCCGTTGGCCGGGAAGATGTGGGCGACGCGCTCCACCACCGCGATGCCGCAACGGGTGAGCTGGCGCAGCTTCTCCGGGTTGTTGGTCATCAGGCGCACGGCCGAGAAGCCCAGCTGCCGCAGCATCTCCGCCGCCGGCAGATAGACCCGCTCGTCGGCCTCGAAGCCTAGGATCTCGTTGGCGTCCACCGTGTCGAAGCCCTGGTCCTGGATGCGGTAGGCGCGCAGCTTGTTGACCAGACCGATGCCCCGGCCCTCCTGCGCGAGGTAGAGCAGGACGCCGCTGCCTTGGCGGGCGATCTCGGCGATGGCGCCGCGCAGCTGGTCGCCGCAGTCGCAGCGCAAGCTGCCCAGCAGGTCGCCGGTGAAGCATTCCGAATGCAGCCGGGCCAGAACCGGCTGTTCGGGATCCGGGTCGCCGATGACGATGGCGAGGTGTTCCGGCCCGCCGTCGGCCGGGCGGAAGGCGTAGATGCGGGTGTTCTCGGCCCCGCTCAGCGGCACGCGCGCGTCGGCGACGCGGCGCAGCGTGCGCACCACGTGGACCCGGTAATCGGCCACGTCGCGGGCGCGGACCAGCAGCAGGTCGTGCTCCGCCGCCCATGCCGCCGCATCGAGGGCCGCGCCGTCATCCTCGGGAACGACCTGCGCCGTGATGGCGGCGGGCAGCAGCCGGGCGAGCCGGGCGAGGTCGACGGCCGCCGCCTCGCGCGTGTCCACCGGCATCACGGCGGCGGTGAGGCCATGAGGCAGGGTGGCGTTGTCGGGGCGGTGCTCGGGGTCGGCCAACGCGTGCGCCTGGTCGGCGCTGAGGCCGCCCGCGCAGCCCAGCGCCACGACGCCCGGCGCGGTGTCGTCGGTGTCGGCCGCCAGCCCCAGCACGATGGCGCGCCGCCGGGTGACCGCCAGGGTCGGGACGCCGCCGGTCAGCGCCTTCAGCCGCTCCACCGCGTCGAGCGGCACCGACTCCACCGACACCGCAGCGCCGACGGTGCCATCGGCGGTCTCGATGGCGATCACCTCGCCCCGGCGGAGCGCGGCGAGCGCGCGGTCAACGGCGCGAACGGCGGCTTCGTCGATCAGGGGACGGGTGTCGGGGCGGCGTTCGGCGTGCATCGATCGGGGTACTTCGCGGCGAAAGGCTGGAGATGGTGCGGCGGGCGGGCGAAGCAAAGCGCAGGAGGCGCGCCCCTGTCCAGCGTTTCCCGCGCGTCACTCCGTTGCCGGGTCCGCAACGATCGCCGCCGCGCCGCGCCACGATCCAGGCGGGGCCG
The DNA here is from genome assembly GCF_003989665.1 of Azospirillum doebereinerae. Lineage (GTDB taxonomy): Bacteria > Pseudomonadota > Alphaproteobacteria > Azospirillales > Azospirillaceae > Azospirillum > Azospirillum doebereinerae. Next base: position 227,726 of record NZ_RZIJ01000005.1, read on the forward strand.
AGCAACAGGCACTGCCCGTCGCGTGGCGGGACGCGTTAGGATGCGGAAAAGCCAACCAAGGAGCGCCGTTTCGTGATGACCAGCAACACCCCGGCGGATGCTGCCGATCCGGTCCTGCACGCGCTGCTGCCGGCCGTCCTGCCGGCCGACGCCTACAGCCGGCGCGTGGTGGAGGCGCTGCGGGCGGCGGGGCGGTCGGTGACGGCCCACGCGCTGCCCGGCCCGCACCCGCAGGTCGATCCCTCCGCCATCCTCGCCGCCGACATCGCGCTGGCGCGGCTGCCCGACGGGGCGACGGTGCTGCTGGACGGCGCCGCCCTGCCCAACCTCGCCGCCGCTTTGCCCATCGACGACCGCCGGCTGCGCTTCGTGGCGCTGGTCGAACGGCTGCGCTGGACCGACGCGGGGCTGGGCGCGGAAGAGGCCATGGCGCGCTGGCATCTGGAACAAGGGGCGCTGGCCCTGATGCGCCTCGTCGTGGTCCCGGACGCGGCGGTCGCCGCCACGGTCACGGCCCTGGAGGTGGCGGCGGAGCGGGTGGTCCAGGCGGCGCCGGAGGCGGTCGGGATCCTTCTGACACGCCTGTCCGCTCTCCGTCCCGGCCTGCAAGCCAGCCCGCAAGCCCTTCCGCCGTCTGGCGATGAGCCATGACGACAGGGCCGGGGCCGCGTGCTAAGGTCCCGGCCGCTTTTTCCGGCTTGGTTTCGCTGCGCCCATGACGCCCCCCCGACGCATTCTTCTGGTCGACGACGACACGGCGCTCCGGCAGTCGCTGGCCGAACAGCTCCGCCTGCTGGAGGAGTTCGAGACGGCGGAGGCCGGCGACGGCGCCGCCGCGCTGGAGGCGGCGCGGGGCGGCGGCTTTTCCGCCATCCTGCTCGACGTCGGGCTGCCCGACCTCGACGGGCGCGACGTGTGCAAGCTGTTGCGGCGCGACGGGGTGCGCTGCCCGATCATCATGCTGACCGCGTCCTCCACCGACGCCGACACCATCCTGGGGCTGGAATCGGGCGCGAACGACTACATCGCCAAGCCCTTCCGGCTGGGGGTGCTGATCGCCCGGCTGCGCGCGCAGCTGCGCCAGTTCGAGCAGACCGAGGACGCGGTCTTCGTCCTCGGCCCCTACCGGTTCCAGCCCGCCGCCAAGCTGCTGCTGGACGAGGCCGCGAACCGCAAGATCCGCCTGACCGAAAAGGAGACGGCGATCCTGAAATACCTGTACCGGGCGGGGGATCAGGTGATCGGACGCGAGACGTTGCTGGGCGAGGTCTGGGGCTACAACGCCGGGGTCACCACCCACACGCTGGAAACCCACGTCTACCGCCTGCGCCAGAAGATCGAGCGCGACCCGTCCAACGCGGAAATCCTGGTGACCGAGCCCGGCGGCTACCGCTTGGTGCCGTAAGGCGGTCCGCCGGCCTTCCCGCCGGCGGAATTGCCCCGGCCGGCGATGGTGACCTCCAGGGCGAAGCCGGGCCAGCGGCGGCGCTCGCGGTCGAGCGCCGGGGCGCGTTGCTGGAACGGGGCGCCCCACAGGCCCCGGCCGCGCGGCACCACCGGCAGCAGGCGCAGCTTGCGCCCGACGATGGCGAGGCGGCGGCGCCAATGGCCGACGGTCTGCGGCGCCACCCCGGCGCGCCTTGCGATCTCCTGGTCGGACAGCAGGGCGCTGCCGGGATCCTGCAACAGGTCCAGCACGGCGCGGCGCTTGTCGGCGCTGGCGTGGCGGGAATGCTTGCGCTCCAGCGCCTTGCCCACGTCCCACAGCTGTTCGGCGGTCTCCCGCGCCAGCCGGCGCCAGCGGTCGGCCTCGTCCTTGTGGCGGTCGAGGTCGCCCGCCGCCTTGTCGAGCTGGCGGCGCAGCGTGGCCAGCTCCAGCTCCAGGTCGCGGACCTGGCGGCGCAGGCCCTGGACGAGCTGGTCGGGCGGCGGCGGCTGGGCCGGGGTGACGGGCGGGACGACGACGGTGGGCGGCTCGGGCAGGACCCGGTCGGTGCGGGCGCGTTCCGCCAGATCGCGGAAGGACAGACCGGCGCGCGACAGCATGATGCGGGCGGCGCGCAGGGCGGACAACGCCTCCCCTGGATGCTCCGACTCGGTCATGGCGAGGACTTTGGCGAGCTTGTCTGGGTCCATCGGTCGTCGGTTCCGTCGGCACGCCCCAAACGCGATGAGGGGCCGCAGGCAAGGAAGCCGCGTTTTGCGCGACCGCCGGCACGCTACCACATCTTATAGGTTGGAACACACGCCCATCGTCGGTAGGCGTATCAGGTTGGACCCGAAGTTCCACCCGATCGAAGGGGGTGGTTTTCGCTCGACTTCGTTCGCGCGCCTCGCCAACATGGCCGCCTCATGACCGCCGGTTTCCCGCCCCGCTCCGTTCCCGCCCCTGCGCCCGCCGCGCCTTTCACCGTCCGTTTCTGGGGGGTTCGCGGCAGCATCGCGTCGCCGGGGCCGGACACCGTGCGCTACGGCGGCAACACGGCCTGCATCGAGCTGCGCTGCGGCGAGGCCCACATCGTCTTCGACTGCGGCACCGGAATCCGCGCGCTGGGCGAGGCGCTGGCGCGCGGCGGGCCGGTGGACATCGATCTTCTGCTGACCCACAGCCACCTCGACCACATCTGCGGGCTACCCTTCTTCGCGCCGGCCTTCGACCCGGCCAGCCGGCTGCGGCTGTGGGCGGGGCATCTGCCGCCGAACCGGCCGTTCCGCACCGTGCTGTCGGACATGATGACGGCGCCGCTGTTCCCGGTGCCGGTCGAGATCTTCCGCGCCGACTGCATCTACCGCGACTTCACCGCCGGCCAGACGCTGGAGCCAAAGCCGGGCGTCGTGGTGCGCACCGCCCCGCTGAACCACCCGGACGGCGCCACCGGCTACCGCGTGGAGTTCGGTGGGCGCAGCGTTTGCGTGCTGACCGACACCGAGCACCCGGCCCAGGGCCGCGATCCGGTCATCCTGGAGCTGCTGCGCGGCGCCGATCTGATGATCTACGACAGCACCTACACCGACGCGGAATACCCGGCGCGGGTCGGCTGGGGCCATTCGACGTGGCAGGAATGCCTGCGTCTGGCCGAGGAGGCCGGGGTCGGCCGCGCGGTGATCTTCCACCACGACCCCGCCCGCACCGACGGCGAACTGGACGCCATCGCGGCGGAGGCCGAGGCGATGCGCCCCGGTTCGCTGGTCGCCCGCGAGGGGATGGAACTGTCGCTGTAAAGTGGCTAGTACGGTCGGGGGGCTGGTCATAGCCCCGCCCCCATGGTATGGCTGCCTTGCACGGCCTCCACCCATGGTGCCCGTCAACCCGGCTGAAAGTCTTGAACGGGGCCGCGAAATGGGCATCCGGCCGGGAATTCCCGGCACGGACACTCCCGGTTGCGATGCGGAATCCCTTGTTGACTTGGGGACGCTTCGAGACCACTTGTGTCCCATGCTGAAAACAAACCGATCCGGGACGTAACGGTCCCACACGCCGGCTGCCCGCTGCGGGTTCCGGCGGAGGGTCCGGCCCGTCGCGCCGATGCTCGGGCGCGTCGCTGGCCGACCCAACTCCGCCGCATTCCCCGCGTGGAGCCTTCCCCGGCGTTCTACGGTTGAAACGATGAAAAGGACAGTCAAGTATGGATAATTCGCTCACGGGAAAGACCATTGCCATCCTCGTCTCCAACGGCTTCGAAGAAGCGGAGATGACCGAACCGCAGCGCGCCTTGCTCAAGACCGGCGCCACCCTGCGCACGATCTCGACCGAGACGGGCTTGGTGAACGGCTGGCATGGCAAGTCCTGGGGCCATTACTTCCCGGTCGACAAGCAGCTGGGCGAGGCGCTCGGCGCCGATTTCGACATGCTGCTGCTGCCGGGCGGCGAGCGCAGCGTCGCCAAGCTCCAGCAGTCGGCGCACACCCGCCGCATCGTCGGCCACTTCCTGGACGCCGGCAAGCCGATCGCCGCGATCGACCACGGAATCCAGCTGCTCGCCATCCCGGGCAAGCTGCGTGGCCGCGTGCTGGCCGCTCCGGAAGCCTACCGCGCCGACCTCCAGGCCGCCGGCGGCAAGATCAGCGACGAGGCCCTGGTGGTGGATGACGCCACCGTCAGCGCGCTCGGCCAGGAGCAGCTGATGGACTTCGTCGAAGCCGTCGTGAAGCTGTTCGGCGACGTCGCCGCGGTTCGCAAGGCCGCCTGACGCGCCCATCGGAACGTCGTTCGTGAAAAGGCCGCCGCACCATCGGGTGCGGCGGCCTTTTTGCGTTGCAGCATAAAATCGATGTTGATAATTTTAAACGTTTCCCGTAGGACAATTAGATACCGAACCATCACCGACACCGCACGGGCACCGTTCACAACCGACGGGGCAGGGGGTTTGCGCATGGCCAGAATGAACGCAGTCTTCAGCGTCTCGATCCGCGCGAAAATCATCGCCGCCGCGCTCGGCGCCGTTGTGATGGCCGGTGGCTTCGGGGTGTTCACCCTCAACCGCCTCGATATTCTAAACAGCGCGGCGGAGACGATGCGCGGCACCTCGCTGCCCAGCACGCAGACCGCCGGGCAGCTGATGGCCGCCGCGCAGGGCTACCGCATCGCCGAGGCGGCCTACGCGCTCTCAACCAACGCCCTGCAGATCGATCAGGTCGAGACCAACCTGCGCGCCGCCGAGGCCAACCTCGTCAAGCTGCGCGCGGCGGCCGGGCCGCTCTTCGCGGCGGGCGAGGGGGCGGACAAGCTGGCCGCCTTCGACGCCGCCTGGAAGGACTACGCCGCCGCCGCCGACCGGGTGCGCGGCCTCGTGCGCGACAACCAGAGCCAGTCCGCCGCCAGCGTCTTCAAACGCCCGAGCGCCGTCGCCTTCGCCCGCGTGCAGGACAGCTTGTCGGCACTGGTCGAGACCACGGTCCGCGAGGCCGACACGGTGGTCGACCGCAGCGGCGACGTCTACCGCGAGGCCCATGGGATGGTGTTGGGCGTGGTGGCGCTCTGCACCCTGCTGTCGCTGGCCTTCGGCGCGGCGCTGGTGCGCAGCGTCTCCAAGCCGATCCTCGACATGGCGGCGGCGATGGAACGGCTGGCGCGCCGCGACGTGTCGGTCGATTTCGACGCCGGGCGCCGCGACGAGATCGGCCGGATGGCCCAGGCCGCGCGGGTCTTCAAGGACAACATGCTGGAAACTGACCGGCTCCAGGCCGAGCAGGAGCGCCTGAAGAGCGCCGCCGCCGAGGAGCGCCGCCGTGAGCTGCGCGGGCTGGCCGACAATTTCGAAACGACGGTGAAGGCGCTGGTCGAAGCGCTGGCCGCCTCCACCGCCGGCATGGCGACGGCGGCGTCCGGCATGGCCGGCAGCGCCGCCGAGACCGCGTCCCACGCCGACGCGGTGTCGTCGGCCGCCGGGCGGGCCTCGGCCAACGTGGACAGCGTCGCCGCCGCGACGGCGGAACTCTTGGCTTCCTTCGGGGAGATCGAACGGCTGGTCGCCAGCTCGGCCAGCATCGCCGCCGGGGCCACCCGCGACGCCGAGCGCGGCACCGCCGTCATGGGCGAACTCGCCACGGCGGCGGCGGAGATCGGCAAGGTGGTGGACCTGATCGCCGGCATCGCCGGGCAGACCAATTTGCTGGCGCTGAACGCCACCATCGAGGCCGCGCGCGCCGGCGAGGCCGGCAAGGGCTTCGCGGTGGTGGCGTCGGAGGTGAAGATTCTGGCCAACCAGACCGCCAAGGCCACCGGCGAGATCCAGGCGCGCATCGCCGAGATTCAGACCGCGTCGGGCACGGCGGTGGACACCATCGGCGCCGTGGCCCGCACCATCGCGCGGATCAACGAGATCGCCGGCGCGGTCGCGGCGGCGGTGGAGCAGCAGACCGCCGCCGTCGGCGAGATCGCCGGCAACATCCACGACGCCGCCGCCGGCACCCGCGACGTGTCGGGCAACATCGCCGGGGTCACCGCCGCCGCCGCCTCGGCCGAGCAGGCCTCGTCGGTGATGGTCGGCACGGTGGAGGCGGTGTCGGAGGACGCCGACCGCATGCGCCGCGAGGTGGACGGTTTCCTGTCGGCGCTGCGGGCGGCGTAAGGATAGGGGGGTCCCGAAGACCGGGACTGTAATGGGCGCCTTTTTGAAAAAACGCTAAGCTATTGATTTTTATTGGTTATTCAGGTTTTTGGCTGACTGGATTTTGACCGTTCGGCCGGGCGATCCTTACCTGCGCATCGGGATGTCCGCCCTCACGCCGCCTCGTCCACCCCGACCCGCGCCGCCGGGAAGAGCAGGCGGACGCAGGTTCCCTCGCCGGGCGCGCTGTCGATGCTCAGGCGCCCGCCGTGCAGACTCATCAGCGCGCAGGTCAGCGGCAGGCCGAGGCCCGAGCCGTGCTCGGGCACCGTCATCCGGTCATGCGCCTGGCAGAAGGCGGCGAGCGCCAGCGGGATCTTGTCCGTCGCCATGCCGCGCCCGGTGTCGCGGACGCTCAAGGTCAGCCCACCGTCGCTCTCCAGCGCCGCCTCGACGGCGATGCGCCCGCCGGCCGGGGTGAACTTCACCGCGTTGCCGATCAGGTTGGTCAGCATCTGGCGGATCAGCGAGGGATCGCCGAACAGGCACGGCAGCTCGGGCGGCACGTCCCAGTTCAGCGACACGCTCCCGCGCGCCGCGCGTTCCGCCATCATGGCGGCGGTGGCGTCGACCAGCAGGGAGAGGTTGCAGGGCTCCTCGTACAGCTCCATCCGCCCCGCCTCGATCCGGGCGAGGTCGAGCAGGTTGTTGATCAGCTCCAGCATGTAGTCGCCGGCGGTGACGATCTGCCCGGCCGCCTCGCGGTAGCGCGGGTTGTCGGGCGGCCCCATCAGCTGGTCGCGCAGGATCTCCGCGAAGCCCAGCACGGCGGTCAGCGGGGTGCGCAGCTCGTGGCTCAGGTGGTGGACGTAGTCGGATTTGCGCTGGTTGGCGCTCTCCGCCAGATCGCGGGCGGTCGCGAGTTCCAGGGTGCGCTGCTTCAGGTCGGTGATGTCGGTGCGCACGCCGACGGTGCCGCCGCCGCTGGTCCGCCGCTCCTCGATGCGCAGCCAGCGGCCGTCGCGCAACTGCACCTCGGCCGGCGGCCCGCCCGTGCGGTGCAGGGCGAGACGCTCCTGGATCCACGCCTCCAGCCCCTCGGGCGGCACGCGGTAGAGGCCGCGCCGGGCGCCCTCGCGCAGCACGGATTCGAAGCTGGTGCCGGGCTGGGCGAGGTCGGGATCGCCGATGAACAGGTCGCGGTAACGCTGGTTGCACACCACCAGACGGTCCTGCGCGTCGTACAGCACGAAGCCTTCGGTGACGCTGTCGATGGCGTCGAGCAGCAGGGCGTGGGCCTGCCGGGCCGCGTGTTCCGCCCGCGCCCGCGCGGTGACGTTGCGGACGCTGCACACCGCCCGCTGGCCATCCATCAGGGCGACCAGCCGGACCTCGAAGGCGGCGTCGCCCTCCACCCCGGACTCCGGATCCGGCAGGGTGAAGTCGGCGCCGGCCACGGTCTCCCCGGCGCGCAGGCTGTCCAGCGCGGCCATCACCAGACCGGCGGCGGGCTCGGGGAGCACGTCCTGCACGCGGCCGTTCAGGAAGCGCTCGGCCGGAATGTTCAGGTCGGAGGGGCTGGACGCCGCGAAGTCCAGGATGGTGCCGTCGAGCCGAAGCTCGAAGCGCAGGTCGGGAAAGGCGTAGGTCAGGGCCACAAGCTGTTCGGTCAGCCGCAGCACCTCCTGGCGCGCCACGCGGTCGGCGGTGCCCTCGATCAGCAGCAGCGGCGGGTCGCTGTGGGGCGCGCGGGCGATACGCGCGTCGATCTCCAGCGGCGCGGCGGCGCGGCCATGCTGGAAGGTCAGGGTCCGGTCGATGCGTCGCCCGGCGGTGAGCGCGCCGGTCAGCGCCTGGATCGTCTCGTCGGGGCAGAGCAGGTGGACGGTGCGGGCGGCGGCCCCCGGCGCCATGTCGAGAAGGGCGCGGGCTGCCTCGTTCAGCCACACCACCCTGCCGTCGGGCCGCGCCAGCCAAAGCGGGGCCGCCAGCCCGGCCAACAGGTCGAGGCCGGCAAGCCCGCAATCCACAGGCCCGCAGTTCGTAAGCCCGCAGTCTTCGCTTCGCGCCAAGTCTTCGCTCTGCGCCACAGCCATCGACATCCCATCATTCGAGCGGCGCCGTCACATTAACACCATGAAAGCGCCACAGCCATACGGCGTATAATGATGTTCGAATGGACGGGCGACGGGAATCGGGGCACGCCCCAATAGTTCATACCCCGATAATCAGGGCGTGTCCCAATAATGGCAGGCGACGCGGTGGCCGGGGGCGATTTCCTCCAGCGTCGGGACGGCCTGGGCGCAGAACGGGCGCTCGTTCGGGCAGCGCGTGCGCAGCGGGCAGCCGTCGCGGAGAGCGAGCGCGGAAGGGGCCTCGCCCTCAAGACGGGGGCTTCCCCCGCGCGCGGCGGCCAGCATGGCGCGGGTCAGGGGGTGGCGCGCGCCGTGGCGCAGCGTCTCGGCGGGCGCGCTCTCGACCACCCGGCCCATCAGCAGGACCAGCGCGCGGTCGGCGTTGCGCAAACCCTCCTCCGCCTGTTCGGTGGCCAGCAGCAGCGACAGGCGGTGGCGGTCGCGCACGGCCAGCAGGTCGTCGAGGAAGGCGGAGCGCTCCTCGGCGGACAGGGACGCCGCGGGTTCGTCGCAGACCAGGGCGCGCGGCTCCGGCAGCAGGGCGCGGGCCAGACCGGCGCGGGCGGCCTCGGCCGCGCTCAGCGACACGGGCCAGCGCTGCGCGGTCTGGGCGGGCAGCCCGGCCGTCTCCAGCGCGTCGGCCACCCGGCGGGCGCGGCGGTCGGCGGGGATGTCGGGGCGTAGGCTCTCCAGTGTTTCGGCCAGTTGCGCGCCGACGGTCTGGGCGGGGTCGAGCGCGGCGGCCGGGTCGGGAAACAGGACTTGCAGGTCGCGGCGCGTGCGGCGCATCCCGGTGGCGTCGCCGGACTCCAGCGCCCGGCCCTTCCAGGCCACCCGCCCCTCGGTCGGGGCCGGCAGATGCGCCAGCGCGCGGGCCAGCATCGCCTTGCCGCTGCCGGTCTCGCCGAGCAGGGCGACGGTCTCGCCCTCGGCCAGATCGAGGTCGACCGGGTGGACGACGGTCAGACGGCGCTCCTCGCCCTTGGCGGTGCGGCCGAGCGGGAAGGACACGGTGACGCCCCGCCCGGTCAGCAACGGGCCGCCCGGCGGAACGGCGGCCGGGCCGCGATGGAACGCGACGGCGGCATGCGGCACGGCGGGGAGCAGCCGCCCGCGGTGCAGGGCCAGCGCGCGGGTCGCCGGGCCGGCGACGCCGTCCTCCGGCCGCCCGGCGAGGATCAGCGCGACCGCCTCGCCGCGCGCCCACTCGGCCAGCCGGTGCAGCAGCCGCAGCCGCACCGTGGGGTCCAGCCCGGCGCCCGGCGCGTCGGCCATCAGCACCGCCGGCCCCACCGCGAGCGCCAGCGCGAACAGCGCGGTCCAGCGCAGCCCGTCGGGCAGGCGGTCGGGCGGCAAATCCAGCCGGCGGGCGGCGGCGGGCACCCCCAGCCGGTCGAGCGCGTCGGACAGCCGGCGCAGCGAACCCCCGGCGTCGAGCCCCAGATGGTGGCCGAGGATCTCCGCCGCCTGGGCGCCCAGCGGGCGGCGCGGCGCCAGGACGCCGCCCTGGGCGATCAGCAGCCGGCGCCCGTCGACGCGGGCGTTTCCGGCGACGTCGATTCCGGGCAGCGGCAGCCCGGCCAGCGCGCGGAGCAGCAGGCTCTTGCCCGACCCGGCGCCGCCGGTGACGGCCACCACCTCGCCCGCCTCGACCCGCAGCGTGGCGCGGTCGACCAGCGCGTGGTCGCCGGCCATCAGGGTCAGGGCGTCGGTCTGGATGGGCGGGGTGGGCGTGGGGGCGGGCATGGGCACGGTCATGGGCGCGGGTGTCCGGGGCGCAGGCTGTCGGCGAAGGCGCAGAGCGCCCACAGGCTCACCGCCAGCAGCAGGGCCGGAGCCGCGAGCGCCACCGGGTCGCCCAGCCGCGCGGCCAGCCCGGCCGACGCCCCCCAGCTTCCCAGCGGGGCCGGCAGGCCGAGGCCGAGCAGCCCGGCGAAGCTCTCCGCCGCCAAGGCGCGGGGCAGGGCGAGCGCGCCGGCCGCCAGCAGGGGACGCCGGGCGTTGGGGATCAGGTGGCGTCGCAGGATGGCCCCCTCCGACAGCCCGGCGGCGCGGGCGGCGGTGAGGAATTCGCGACGCATCAGCGCGTTCAGCTCGGCGTGGGTCAGCCCGGCGATGGCGGGCGCGACGGCCAGCGCCACCGTCAGCGCCAGGATGCCGACCCCGCCGCCGAGCAGCCCGGCGGCCAGCGGCACCAGCAGCACCAGCGGCAGCGCCGTCAGGCGGGTGGCGGTGCTCATCAGCCGGCGTTCGGCGCGCCGGCCGAGCGCGGTCGCCAGCACGCCCCAGCCCACCCCCAGCGCGCCGCCGAGCAGCCCGGCGAACAGGGCGAAGGACAGGCTGCCGCGCCCGTCGAGCAGAGCGGCGACCAGCGGGTCGGCGTCGTGGCGGCGGACGACCGCGCCGTCGGCCATCAGCGGAGCGACGGCGCAGGCCAGCGCCAGCCCGGCCAGCACGGCCACGGCGGCGGCGCCGCGTCCGCCCGGGCGGCCCTCGGATCCGGTGAAGAGGGTCATCATCGCGCCCGGTCGATCCAGTCGCGCGCAACATGGCCCAGCGCGGCCAGGAAGGCGGTCAGCCCGCACAGCGCGACCAGCGGCGGCAGCGCGCCCGCCGCCGATCCGTTGCGGGCGGCGTCGATCATCAGCCCGCCGGCCCCCGGCAGGCCGAGCAGGCTCTCCAGCGCGGTCGCCCCGACCATCGCCGCCAGCACCGCGTTCTGGAAGCCGCCCAGCGCCGGAGCGACGGCGGCCGGCAACACGTGGTGGCGCAGCACCGCGCGGTCGTCCAGCCCGAAGCCCTGGGCCATCCGCAGGGCGCCGCCGCCCGAGGTTCCGATCCCCGCACTTCCGATGCCAAGGGCGCGCTCCATGGCGGGGCGGGCCAGCGTCGCGGCCTGGCAGGCGGCGGGCAGCGCCAGCGCCGCCCAGCCCAGCGGCAAGGACGACGCCCCGGCGCGCACGGCCAGCGCGGCGGCGGCGGCCAGCAGGAAACCGGGGATCAGCGGGCCGGCGCCGGCGAGCAGGCGCCCGATCCGGCCGGCGGCGGAAAACGGCGCCAGCCCGGCCCAGGCTCCGGCGAGCGCGCCGACGGCGGTGCCGACCGCCAGGGCCGGCAGGATCAGGAGAAGCGTGACGGCCAAGCCCGCGAGCAGCCCGGTCGCGGCGCCCGGTTCCGGCCCCAGCGCGGCGGCCAGAGCCACCCCGGCGATGACCGGCAGGAGGGCGGCGGGCAGGGCATCGGTCAAGCGGCGGACGGCGGACGGCGGCATCGGCGAGGCGTGGTCTTCCCGGCGGAGGATCAGGGCGAAGGCTCGAGGCCCGACCGTAAGCGCGCCGCCCCCGGCGGGGCAATGAAATTGGACCGGGCTAGACCTTTCCGGCATGAATTTTCCCAAAAGGCGAGCGGCAGGGGCGGAATCGCGTCCCCAGATGTTGAGTCGGCACAGGCAGTCAGACCAGGGTCTTCATGTTCGCTCGTTCCCCCGATCCGCTTCGCGACCCCCGTCCGGTTCCGGGATCCGTCCCGGCGGCTCCGGCCGGCGACACCGTTCCGGAGTTCCGCCCGATCCTGGAGGCCGGGCGCACCTGCTGGCGCATCGAGGACACCGGGCGGCTCGGCGTGATCGTGGACGCGGAGGATTACTTCACCATCGCCAAGACGGCGATGCGTCGGGCCAAGCGCAGCGTTTACCTGACCGCCTGGGATTTCGACGCGCGCATCCGGCTGACGCCGCAGATGCGCCGCCCGCGCCGGCCCGACCGGCTGGGCAACCTGCTGAACTGGCTGGCGACCAGCCGGCCCGACCTGCACATCCACGTCCTGAAATGGGACTACGCGGAGCTGTTCGATCTGGCCCGCTGGTCGCACCCCTTCATGCTGCGCAATTGGCTGACCCACCGGCGCCTGCAATACCGGCTCGACGGCGACCACCCGACCGGCGCCTGCCATCACCAGAAGATGCTGATCGTCGACGACAGCGTCGCCTTCTGCGGCGGGCTGGACATCACCGCCAACCGCTGGGACACCCGCGCCCACCGCGCCCACGAGCCCCTGCGCCGCCAGCCCGACGGCAAGAGCTACGAGCCGTTCCACGACGTGATGATGGCGGTGGACGGCGACGCCGCCCGCGCGCTGGGCGATTTGTTCCGCGAGCGCTGGCAGCGCGCCACCGGCGAGACGCTGGCCCCGCCCTCCTTCGCCCCGTCCCGGCATGTGTTCCAGGTCCGCCGGCCGCCGGCCGATCCCTGGCCGCCGAACCTCGCGCCGATCCTGAAGGACGTGCGCGTCGGCGTCTGCCGCACCGATCCCGCCTGCAACGGCCGCCAGGAGGTGCGCGAGGTCGAATCCCTGCATCTGGAGGCCATCGCCCAGGCCCGCCGCTCCATCTACATGGAGAGCCAGTATTTCGCCTCCACCGCCATCGCCGAGGCGCTCAAGACGCGGCTGGCCGAGGAGGACGGCCCGGAGGTGGTGATCGTCAACCCGGTGCGCACCACCAGTTGGCTGGAGAACACCGTCATGCTGGGCGCCCGCGCTCGCATCGCCCGCGAGCTGCGCGACGCCGACCGGCACGGGCGCTTCGGGCTCTACGCCGCGCTGACCGACGGCGGGGCCTGCATCACCGTCCACGCCAAGGTGATGGTGGTGGACGACCGGCTGCTGCGCATCGGCTCGGCCAACATGAACAACCGCTCCATGGGGCTCGACACCGAGTGCGACCTCGTGCTGGAGGCCCACCCGACCGCGCCGGAGGAGGCGACCACCCGCCGCGCCATCGCCCACACCCGCGACGACCTGATCGCCGAGCATCTCGGCACCACCCCCGACACCGTCGCCGCCGAGGCCCTGCGGCGCGGCTCGCTGGTCGCGGCCATCGAGGCGCTGCGCGGGACGGAGGGGCGGACGCTGTCGCCGCTGCACGAACCGGAACCCGAGGGGCTGGCCGCCGCCGTGGCCGAGGCCCAGGTCTTCGACCCCGAACGGCCGGTCGACGCCATCGACATCGTGCGCCGCGTGCTGCCCTCGCGCATCCCGCGCCACCATTACTGGCTGATCCTGCTGGGGGCGCTGCTGGTGTTCGGCGGGCTGTGGGGGATGTGGCGCTACACCGCGCTCAGCGAATGGGCGACGCTGGACGGGGTGCTGTCGGCCTTCCAGAGCCTGCGCGAGACGCCGCTGGCGCCGCTGTGGCTGGTGCTGGTCTATGTGGCGGGCGGCTTCGTCATGTTCCCGCTGACGCTGATGATCGCGGCCACCGCCATCGTGATGGGGCCGTGGTGGGGGGTGCCGACCGCGATGGCCGGCGCGCTCGCCTCGGCCAGCGCGCTGTTCTGGGTCGGGCGGCTGGCCGGGCGCGACCTGATCGGGCGCTACGGCGGCGCGCTGGCGGCCCGCGCCAACCAGCGCCTGTCGGACAGCGGCATCCTGACCGTCGCCGGGGTGCGCGCGGTGCCGGTGGCGCCCTTCACCGTGGTCAACCTCGTCGCTGGGGCGTCCAGGCTGCGCTTCTTCGATTACCTGATCGGCACCACGGTCGGGCTGGCGCCGGGAATCCTTGCCTTCAACCTGCTGGGGCACCAGCTTGAACGCACCGTCACCGACCCCGGTCCCCGCGACATCGCGCTGCTCGTCGGGCTGGCGGTCCTGGCGCTGGGGCTGGGCTGGGCGACCAGCCGGCTTCTCGGCGCGCGCAAAGAAAAGGAACAACCGTGATTCGATTCAGCCGAGAGCGTGTGGAGCGCATCGCCGCCGCCCTGCGCGCCGCCCGCGCCCGCCGCCCGAGACGCCGCGCCGAGGGGCGCAACGCCCCGGTGCCCGAGGGGATGACCGGGTTCAAGGTGGCGACCTGGAACGTCCACAGCTGCGTCGGGCTCGACGCCCGCTTCGCCCCTGATCGGGTGGCCCAGGTGATCCGCGACCTTGACGTCGACCTGATCGGCCTCCAGGAGGTCGGCTGGCACCATCGCGGCGAGGCCGGGCTCGACCAGTTCGCCTTCCTGGAGAAGGCCACCGGCCTGACCGCCCACGCCGGCCCGACCAAGCACAGCGAGCGCGCCCATTACGGCAACGCCCTGCTGACCCGGTTGCCGGTCCGTTCCATCAGCGCCATCGATCTGTCGGTCGGCCGGCGCGAGCCGCGCGGCGCCATCGACGCGGTGGTCGAGGTCGGCGGGCGCCCGGTGCGGGTGATCGTCGCCCATCTCGGACTCGACCCGTGGGAGCGCGCCAAGCAGGTCGGCGAGATCGTGGCGCGGGCGCTGGCCCAGCCGGACATGCCGACCCTGTTCATGGGCGACCTGAACGAGTGGACGCCGAACTCCCCCCGGCTGAAGACGCTGGCCAAGTCCTTCGCCGACGTCGCTAACCCGCGCAGCTTCCACGCCCGCATGCCGACGCTGCGGCTGGACCGCATCTACGTCTCCGGCGGCCTGCAAATCCCGTCCTTCGAGGTGATCCGCACCGTCCTTACCCGAAGGGCGTCGGACCATTTGCCGGTGCGTGCGACTTTGGCCCTTCCTTGAACCAACCGTATGGAGGACACTCGCTGCCGAAGGTCATAGGGATATAGGCCTCTCCCATAGGTATTTGTGCAGTGCAATGTGCTTTTCACAACAGTGCCTTGCAAGAATCGAGGGATCACTTCCCCTATGCGGAACCCATATCAACCTGTACTGTTGGTCATACGATCAATTTGGCGCCACGGGTCCTGATCGCCAGGGACGAAACGGAACGCGAGGACGGGACTTGCTGTATCACCTGTACGACATGCAACACGCTGCCATGGGTCCGATGCGTTTCTGGGCCGAAGCCGCCCAGCGCACCTTCCAGAATCCCCTGGTTCCCCTGTCCTACACCAAGCTCGGCCGCACGGTCGCGGCGGGCGCGGAGCTGTTGGAACGGACGACGCGGCGCTTCGGCAAGCCGGCCTTCGGCCTGGGCGAGACCGTCGTGCAGGGCCAGACCGTGCCGATCACCGAACGGATCGTGACGAGCACGCCCTTCTGCAACCTGCTGCACTTCGCCAAGCCGGACGGCACGCCGGCCCAGCCGCGCGTGCTGCTGGTCGCCCCGATGTCGGGCCACCACGCCACGCTGCTGCGCGGCACGGTGGAGGCGCTGATCGCCGACCACGACGTGTTCGTCACCGACTGGATCGACGCCCGTCTGGTGCCGACCTCGGCCGGCGCCTTCGACCTCGACGACTACATCGAGACGGTGTCGGGCCTGATCCGCTTCCTGGGCGAGCGCACCCACGTCGTCGCGGTGTGCCAGCCGGCGGTGCCGGTGATGGCGGCGGTGTCGCTGATGGCGGCGGCGGACGAGCCGGTGCAGGCCCGCAGCATGACCCTGATGGGCGGCCCGATCGACCCGATGGCGAACCCGACCACCCCGGTCAAGCTGGCGGTCGAGCGCCCGCTGTCCTGGTTCGAGCAGAGCGTCATCACCACGGTGCCGATGTACTACCCCGGCGCCTTCCGCAAGGTCTATCCGGGCTTCATCCAGCTCTCGGGCTTCATGTCGATGAACCTCGACCGCCACATCGACGCCCACGTCAACCTGTTCCGCCATCTGGTGAAGGGCGACGGCGATTCGGCCGAGCAGCACCGCCGCTTCTACGACGAATATTTGTCGGTGATGGATCTGTCGGCGGAGTTCTACCTCCAGACCATCGAGACGGTTTTCCAGAAGCACGCCCTGCCCAACGGCACCTGGGTGTCGCGTGGCCGCAAGGTGGAGCCGGCGGCGATCCGCAAGACCGCGCTGATGACGGTCGAGGGCGAACTGGACGACATCTCCGCCCCCGGCCAGACCATCGCGGCGCACCGGCTGTGCTCCTCGCTGCCGGAGACCATGCGCAAGACCCACTACCAGGAAAAGGTCGGCCATTACGGCATCTTCAACGGCCGGCGCTGGCGCGAGAACATCCTGCCGCAAATCCGCGACTTCATCCGCAGCCACGACGACGCGTAAGGATGGATGCCCTCTCCCGTCCCGGGAGAGGGAGGGGACCCGCCGCAAGGCGGGGAGGGTGAGGGGCTATCGGGCGTGGTGCGAATCCATGTTCCGCCAGCCCCTCACCCTTCCCACTTCGTGGGCCCCTTCCCTCTCCCGGGGCGGGAGAGGGAGCTTCAGCTACTCCGCCGCCAACCCGCCGCCCAGCTCGATCCTTACCTCCACCACGCCCGGCTCGTCCAAGTTCTCCTTGCGGACGAAGCCCAGCGCCCGGCACATGCCCAGCATGTTGGTGTTCTCGCGCAGCACCTCGCCGTAGACCTCCTTGATGCCGCGCGAGCGGGCGTAGTCGAGGATCTTGTTCATCATGATGTAGCCCAGGCCCTGGCCCTTCATGTCCGACCGCACCATCACCGCGTATTCGGCGCGGCGGTTGTCGGGGTCGGCGTTGATGCGGACCACGCCGTACATGATGGTCTCGCCGGTCGCCTCGTCCGGCCCGACGGCGATCAACCCCATCTCGCGGTCGTAGTCGATCTGGGTCAGCCGCGCCGCCGCCTGGTGCGACAGCCGCTTCAGCGGCGCGAAGAAGCGCAGCCGCAGATCCTCGGCGGTCTGGTTCTCCACCAGATGATGCACCAGCGGCTCGTCCTCCGGCAGGATCGGGCGGACGAAGAACTGGCGGCCGTCCTTGATGGTGATGCGGTCCTCCAGCGCCTTGGGGTAGGGGCGGATCGCCAGACGGTTGGCGCCGGGCAGCGCTGCCACCCCCACCTTGATGCGCGCGTCCAGCGCCAGCACGCCGTCCGCGTCGGCCAGCAGCGGGTTGATGTCCAGCTCGGCGATCTCGGGGAAGTCGACGATCAGCTGCGACACCTTGTTCAGCGTCTCCGCCACCGCGTCGAGGTTGACCGCCGCGCGCGAGCGGTAGCCCTGCAACTGCCGCCAGATGCGCGTCCGGCCCATCAGGTCCGACGCCAGCTTCATGTTCAGCGGCGGCAGGGCCAGCGCGTAGTCCTCCACCACCTCCACCCCGATGCCGCCCTCGCCGAAGAGCAGGACCGGGCCGAACATCTCGTTCTCGGTCATGCCGACGATCAATTCATAGGCGTCGGGGCGGACGGCCATCTCCTGCACGGTGAAGCCCTCGATCCGCGCGTCGGGCGCCTGCTCGCGCACGCGCTCCAGCATCGCCTCGGCCTCGGCCCGGACCTCCTCGGGGCTGGTCAGGCCCAGCGCGACGCCGCCGACGTCCGATTTGTGGGTGATGTCGTGCGACAGGATCTTCAGCGCGATGGGCCCGCCGATGACGCGGGCGGCGGTGGCGGCGTCGTCCGGCGTCTCGGCGATGCGGGTCTCCACCACCGGGATGCCATAGGCGGCCAGCACCCGCTTGGCCTCGTATTCGCTGAGCCAGTCGCGCTTCTCGGCGATGGCGCGGGCGATCACGCGCTTGACCGTGATGCCGTCGGGCTGGAAATCCTCCGCCACCGAGGGCGGGGTTTCCATCAGCAGCTCCTGGCTGCGGCGGTAGCGGACCAGATGCAGGAAGGCGCGCACCGCGTCCGACGGCCCGTTGTAGGTCGGGATGCGGTTGGCGGCGAAGAGCTGGCGTGCCTCGGCCGCCGACTGGTCGCCGATCCAGCTGGTCAGCACCGGATGGCGGCGCGCCTTGTTGGCCAGCACGGTGTCGGTCACCGCCTTGGCGATGGCGGCGCTGTCGGTCAGGGCCGAGGGGCAGTGCAGCACCAGCACCGCGTCGTTGCTGGTGTCCTGCATCAGCGCGTTCAGCGCGTCGGCGTAGCGCTTGGGCGTGGCGTCGGCGCCGATGCGCAGCGGGTTGCCGCGTGGGGCTCCGCCGGGATTCGCCCCGAGCGCGGCGGTCAGCGCCTCCTGCGTTTCGGGCGGGATCGCGGCGAGGCGGCCGCCGGCGTGGATCAGCTTGTCGGTCGCCATCACCCCCATGCCGCCGCCGTTGGTCAGGATCGCCAGCCGGTCGCCGGTGATCGGCACGCCGGTGCCCAGCGTGCCCGCCGCGTCGAACAGCTCGGCCAGATCGTTCACCCGCAGGATGCCGGCGCGGCGGAACACCGCGTCGTAGACCGCGTCGGAGACCGCCAGCGCCCCGGTGTGGGAGGCCGCCGCCTCCTGCGCCTCGTCGGAGCGGCCGGCCTTGATGACGATGATCGGCTTCTGCCGGGCGGCGGAGCGCGCCGCCGACATGAACTTGCGGGCGTGGCTGATGCTCTCGATGTAGAGCAGGATGGCGCGGACGGTGACGTCGGAGGCGAGGTAGTCCAGCAGGTCGCCGAAATCCACGTCGCCCCGGTCGCCCAGCGACACCAGATGCGAGAAGCCGATCCCGCGCGAGGTCGCCCAGTCCGCGATCGAGGTCACCACCATCGACGACTGCGCCACCAGCGCCACGTCGCCCTTCTTGGGCGCCACCGGCGCGAAGCTGGCGTTCATGCCGCGTCCCGGCACCATGGCGCCCAGGCTGTTGGGGCCGAGCACCCGCATCAGATAGGGCTTGGCGGCGTCGAGCATCGCTTGGGTCTGCTCGGCGCTCATCCCGTTGGTCATGACGATGGCGGCCTTGGTGCCGCGCTTGCCCAGCGCGTCGATGGTCGCGGCGACACCGTCCGCCGGGGTGCAGATCACCGCCAGATCCGGGGTGATCGGCAGGCTGTCCACCGTCTTGTAGGTCAGCACCCCCTCAACCGCCCGCTCGGTCGCGTTGACCGGCATCACCGGCCCGTCGAAGCCGGCCTGGAACAGGTTGCGGGCGACCACCGCCCCCACCGTTCCGGGCTTGCGGCTGGCCCCGATCAGCGCGATCGAGGCGGGCTTGAACAGCTTGTCGAGGTTACGAACGGTCATGACCGGATCCGGAGGGCAGAGTTGGGGAGCGGGAGGGAGCACCACGGGCGTCAGCATAGCGCGCCTCGCCAGTGGTTTTGATGACGAACAGCGGCGGGCCGGACTTTCTTCCAACCTGTTTGCTGCGTCGCAACATTAAAGGCTGGTATGACCATTGGACAGGTGGCGTTTCGTCGCGCCTTGCCGAAAGGCATGACAACCCCGATGCGGGCTTGCGCGCGCGGGCCGCCGGTCGCAGGCTGTGGTTGGACACAGAAGCAACCAAAAGGAGAAACGGGCATGAAGGTGGGAATCGTCGGGGCGGGCTTCGTCGGCAGCACCGCGGCCTTCGCCATGGTGATGACCGGGGCCGCGAACGAGGTCGTGCTGGTCGACGCCAACGAGGCGCTGGCTCAGGCCCAGGCGCAGGACATCGCCCACGCCGTGCCCTTCGCCAGCGCGACCGCCGTCCGCGCCGGCTCCTACGCCGCGCTGGAGGGGGCGGGGGTCGTGGTGCTGTCGGCCGGGGTCGCGCAGAAGCCGGGCGAGACCCGGCTCGACCTGCTGGAGCGCAACGCCCGCGTCTTCTCCGCCATCATCCCCGCCGTGCTGGCCGCCGCCCCCGACGCGGTGCTGCTGATCGCCACCAACCCGGTGGACGTGATGACCCAGATCGCCGCCCGCATCAGCGGTCTGCCGCGCCATCGGGTGATCGGCTCGGGCACGGTGCTGGACACCGCGCGCTTCCGCGCCCTGCTGGCCGACCGGCTCGGCGTGACGCCCAAGTCGGTCCACGCCCATGTGGTCGGCGAGCACGGCGATTCGGAGGTCCTGCTGTGGTCGGTCGCCGCCGTCGCCGGGGTGCCGGTGGAGCGCGCCGCCGCCCAGCTCGGCCGCCCGCTGACGGCCGAGGACCGCGCCGCCATCGACGAGGGCGTGCGCCGCGCCGCCTACCGCATCATCGCCGGCAAGGGCCACACCGCCTACGGGATCGGCGGCGGTCTGGCGCGTCTGGTCGCCGCCATCGCCGGGGACGAGCGCATGGTGACGACCTGCGCGATGCTGAACGACACGGTGGTGGGCGTGCCCGAGGTGGTGCTGTCGCTGCCGCGCGTGATCGGGGCCGGCGGCGTGCTGGACACCATCCTGCCCGATCTGGCGCCCGAGGAGGAAAGCGCGCTGCGGCGCAGCGCCGAGATCCTGAAGGAAGCGGCGGACGGGGTGGAGCGGCGCATGGGGTGGGGCGCCTGAGTTTCGTGTTAGACTGACGGAGATTTAATCGGAAAGGAGCGTTCATGCCCGGCAGTCTGAACGTCCGCGATCTGGACGACGATCTGATTGCGCGCCTGAAGCGTCGCGCGGCGCGTCATGGACGCTCCACCGAAGCCGAGCACCGTGAAATCCTGCGCCAAGCGCTGATGACCGAGGAGGAGGCGGGCTTCGACGACTTGGCCGCGGAGTTCCGCGCGCTGACCAAAGGGCGCCGCCACACCCCCGCCGAAGCCCTGCTGCGCGAGGGGCGCGAGGAGCGGTGAGGGCGCTGGTCGTCGATGCCAGCGTCGCCATCAAATGGATCATCGACGAGGAAGGCAGCCCGGCCGCCCTGGCCTTGCGCCGGCACCGCTTGGCCGCGCCCGATCTGTGGGTGGCGGAATGCGCCAACATCTTGTGGAAGAAGGTGCGACGGGGAGAGTTGTCCGGCGATGAGGCGGTGCTGGCCGCCCGTCTCCTGGCCCGTGCCGAAGTCGAATTGGCCCCTATGCGCTCGTATCTGGAGGCGGCCACCGCAATCGCGGTCGCTCTCGACCATCCCGCCTATGATTGCGTCTATCTGGCCATGGCTGAGGCGGCAGAGATGCCGTTCGTCACCGCCGACGAGCGGTTGCTCCGCAAGACACGCAACGTGCTTGGTGGCCGTTTCGCAGGCCTTGTCCTGGGGCTCGACGAGGCCGCTTCGCTCCAGGATTGACCCCCACCAACCGACCCGGGCGCCAACGCCCGAACCGGTCGATGGATGGCCGTGCTTAAACTATGCTCAGACGATGACGCCCGGCTTGCCCTTGTTGGCCTCGGCGGCGCGGGCAAGACCTTCCTCGATCTTCTTCGCGGCCTCCTCGGCGCCACCCCAGCCCAGGATCTTCACCCACTTGTTCTTTTCGAGATCCTTGTAGTGCTCGAAGAAGTGGGCGATCTGCTCGGTCAGGATCGACGGCAGGTCGGAGTATTCCTTGATGTCGGTGTAGAAGGGGTGGAGCTTGTCCACCGGCACGGCGAGCAGCTTCTCGTCCTCGCCGCCCTCGTCCTCCATGTACAGCACGCCGATCGGGCGCGAGCGCAGCACGGCGCCCGGGATGACCGGGGTGTTGCCGACGACGCAGACGTCGACCGGATCGCCGTCGCCCGACAGGGTGTGCGGGATGAAGCCGTAGTTGCACGGGTAGAACATCGCGGTGTGCAGGAAACGGTCGACGAACATCGCGCCGGACTCCTTGTCGACCTCGTACTTCACCGGATCGCCGCCGCGCGGGATCTCGATGACGACGTTCACATCCCAGGGCGGGTTCTTGCCCACCGCAACCTTGCTCAGATCCATGATCTTACGTCCTTCGACTGGCGTAACTAGGGCACGTTCCCTCATTCGACGCCGGCCTACACCGGCGCCATGCGCGGCGGGAGTGTAGGCGAGAAGCGTCTCCAAGGCCAAGCCGCTTGCGCGGGCTCTTGCGCGGGTGCGGCAAAGCGGCAAGGGTGCGCGGATGATCCGCGCCCTTCTCGTTCTTCTCGCCCTGCTGCCGGCCGTCGCCGCCGGGGCCGACACGCCCGTTGCGCCCACCCACGGCATCGCCATGCACGGGGACCTGCGGCTTCCGCCGGGCTTCGCGGCGCTGCCCTACGTCAACCCGGCCGCGCCCAAGGGCGGCACCATCCGGCAGGCCGCCACCGGCGGCTTCGACACGCTGAACCCGCATGTGGTGAAGGGCGTGCCGGCGCTGGGGCTGGGGCTGACCTTCGAGAGCCTGCTGACGCGCTCGTGGGACGAGCCTTTCTCGCTCTACGGCCTGCTGGCGGAGAGCCTGGAGGTCGCCGAGGACCGATCGGCCGTGATCTTCCACCTGAACCCGAAGGCGCGCTGGCACGACGGAACGCCGCTGACGGCCGACGACGTGCTGTTCTCCCTGGCGGTGCAGCGGGAGCACGGCACCCCCAACCGCCGCCTGTTCTACGCCAAGGTCGTGACCGCCGAGGCGCCCGACGCGCGGACCGTTCGCTTCGTCTTCGCGCCCAACCCGGACGGCAGCGTCGACCGCGAGATGCCGCTGCTGATGGGGCTGATGCCGATCCATTCCAAGGCGTGGTGGGCCGGCAAGCCCTTCGAGCGCACCACGCTGGAGCCGGTCCTCGGCAGCGGCCCCTACCGGGTGGCCACCGTCGATCCCGGTCGCCGCATCACCTACGAGCGGGTGCCCGACTATTGGGGCCGCGACCTGCCGATCCGGCTCGGCCAGTACAACGCCGACCGGGTGGACTACGTCTATTACCGTGACGACGCGGTGGCGCTGGAGGCCTTCAAGGCCGGGGAGGGCGATGTCAGGCGCGAGATCGACCCGGCCAAATGGGCCAACGGCTACGACGGCCCGGCCCTGCGCGACGGCCGCATCCTGCGCGAGGAACTGCCGCACCGCCGGCCCGACGCGTCGCGCGGTCTGATCCTCAACACCCGCCGGCCGCTGTTCGCCGATCTTCGCGTGCGCCGGGCGCTGGGGATGGCGACCGACTTCGCCTGGATGGGGCGCACGCTGTTCCACGGGGCGCTGACCCGGACCGCCAGCTTCTACCCGAACTCCGAACTCGCCGCGCAGGGGCTGCCGGAGGGGGAGGAGCTGCGCGTCCTCGACGCCTTCCGCGACCGTCTGCCGCCGGAGCTGTTCACGCAACCCTTCGCTCTGCCGCAGACCGACGGGACTGGCCCGGCCGGGTCACGCAACAACCTGCGCGAGGCGCTGCGGCTGCTGGCCGAGGCCGGCTGGCGGATCCGCGACGGTCGGCTGGCGGACGCCGAGGGCCGGCTCTTCGCCTTCGAGGTCCTGCTGGCCGACCCATCGGAGGAGAAGGTGGCGCTGGAGTTCGCCCGGTCGCTCGACCGGCTGGGGATGACGGTGTCGGTCCGGGCGGTGGACAGCGCGCAGTTCCAGGCGCGGGTGGAACGGTTCGACTTCGACGTGACGCTGCGCTGGTGGGCGTCCACGTTGTCGCCGGGCAACGAGCAGCTCTATTACTACGGCTCCGAGGCCGCCGGGCAGGAGGGCAGCCGCAACCTCGCCGGCATCCGCGATCCGGTGGTGGACGCCATCGCCCGCTCCATCGCCGAGGCGACGACGCGGGCCGATCTGGTGGCGCGGGTGCGGGCGCTCGACCGGGTGCTGCTGTGGGGGCACTACATGGTGCCGCTGTTCCACAGCCCGGTGGACCGGCTGGCGCGCTGGTCGCGGCTGAAGCGGCCGGAGATCACGCCGCTGTACGGGCCGTTGATCGAGACGTGGTGGGTGGAGGAGGGGCGGTAGGAGCGCGCCAAGCGTGTTGCCCCCTCCCCATCCCTCCCCCGCCTTTGGCGGGAGAGGGGGACTGCCGCCGCCCTTCGACAAGCGTCCGGCCCCCTCTCCCGCAAAGCGGGGGAGGGATGGGGAGGGGGCATCCACGCCCGCACCCTCCAACAAAAACCCCGCCGCAGCGGACTGCGACGGGGCTTTCCTCACGCCGTCACCGGCGGACTCTCAGAGGACCGACTCGACCCACTGGAACAGCGCGCCCTTGGGCAGCGCGCCGATCTTGGTGGCGGCGAGCTTGCCGTCCTTGAACAGCATCAGCGTCGGGATGCCGCGCACGCCGTACTTGGTCGGGGTGTTGGGGTTCTCGTCGATGTTCAGCTTGGCAACGCTCACCTTGCCCTGCAATTCGGTCGCCAGCTCGTCCAGCGCCGGGGCGATCATCTTGCAGGGGCCGCACCATTCCGCCCAGAAATCGACCAGAACCGGGCCGGCGGCCTGCAGGACGTCCTGGTCGAAGTTGTCGTCGGTAACCTTGATGGTGGCGCTCATGGGACCTCTTGCCTGAACTCGGAGCCCTCGACCGGCCGCAAGAGCGGGACGGCGAACACGGCTCCGACAGTGGAATTGAGCAAAATGTAGGGCGGACCCGTCGTGCCGGTCAAGTCGCCCCATCTTTCGGGTTACCCGCCCGCAGGCGTCCCGCCGCCCGTTCCTGCCGAAACGCCGGCCGCGTCGAGAAGTTCCGCCGGCAGCTCCATGACGAAGGGACCGTCGGTCCACAGCAGCACGCAGCGCACCTCCCTGCCGGGGTAGACGGCGGTCAGCGCCGCCCGGTAGGCGGCCATCTGGCGCCGGTAAACCGATGGAACATCGTCCAAAATCCGGGGCGGCGGCCGGTTCGTCTTGTAGTCGACGATCCACACCGTGTCCCCCACCACGGTCAGCCGGTCGATGCGCCCGGACAGCGCGCGGCCGCCGACGACGCCGACCAGCGGCACCTCCGCCCGCGATCCCGCGCCGAACAGATGCGCGAACTCCGCATGGCTCAACACCGCCAAGGTCTCGGTCGCGATGGCGTCCTGCTGGGCCTCGTCGAGCTTGTGCGCCGGGCGAGCGAGGAAGCGGCGGCAGGCGGCCTCCCGCGCCGCCGGATCCAGCTCGGGCAGGGTCTGCAACAGCCGATGGACCAGCAGCCCGCGCTTGAAGCGCTGCCCGTCGTCCTCGCCCAGCGGTGAACGGACCGCCGGCTCCTCCCCATCCGGGCGCGATGGCGTGAGCGGGCGCGAGGGCTCCGGCTCGACCGGGGCCGGCGCGGTCAGCCAAGGCGGCGCGCCGTGGTCGGCCGCCAGATCCTCCTCCGCAACGTGGCGGGGCGGGACGGCGGTCTGCGGGCTGGTCAGGCGCCAGCCGGATCCGGCCCAGCCCTCCGGCCCGTGGTGGGTGAAGTCGAACTCCTGGGGAACACCGTTCTCGCGCAGGGCCTCCTCGACCAAGCGGTACCAGCAGCCCTCGGCCGGCTCGCGCTTGCCCTGGTAGCCGCAGACGTAGAGCCGGTCCTCGGCGCGGGTCAGGGCGACGTAAAGCAGCCGGCGGTACTCCTGGTCGCGCCGCCGGTTGGCCCGCTCGCGCGCCTGGGCGCTCAGCGTGTCCTCCTGGGCGCGGCGGGCGGCGAAGAGCGGCACGGGGCAGTCGTCGTCGGGCCACAGGATCGGCGGGCTCTGGGTCGGGCTGCCCAGCGTGTCGGGCAGGAAGACGATGGGCGCCTGCAACCCCTTGGAGCCGTGCACCGTCATGATCCGCACGGTGCCGCCGCCCTGTTCCAGCTCGCGCTTGATCTCCGCCTCGCTGGCCGCCAGCCAGGCGAGGAAGTTCTGGAGCGAGGGCGGCTCGGTCTTCTCGAAGGCCAGGCAGACCGCCAGGAACTCGTCGAGCGGATCCTGCGCGTCGGGGCCGAGCCGCTTCAGGATGGCGCGGCGGCCCGACCGGGTGTCGGCGGGGCAGGGACGGTTGAGCAGCCCGGCGAACAGCTCGTAGGGGGCGGAGAAGTCGGTGCGGGCCAGCAGGTCGCCCAGATAGCGCCGCGCCGGGCGGACCGACGGCTCCGTCTCCGCCTGCGCGACCAGCGAGCGCCACAGCGTGCCGCGCCGCTTGTGGGCCAGCTTGAACAGCTCCTCCTCGGTCAGGCCGATCAGCGGCCCCTTCAGCACGGTGGCCAGCGTCAGGTCGTCGTCGGGCAGCAGCAGGAAATCGGCCAGCGCCATCAGGTCCATGACCGAGAGCTGCTCGGTCAGCACCATGCGGTCGACGCCGGCCACCGGCACGCCGCGGTCCTTCAGCGCGCGCACCAACTCGGTGACGAAGGCGGTGCGGCGGCGGACCAGCACCATCACGTCGCCGGGGCGCACCGGGCGGCCCTTGGCCTCCAGCGTCTCGCCCCGCTCCAGCCAGCCGCCGACCGTGCCGGCGATGACGGCGGCGAGCCGGGCCGACGGCGAGTCGGCGGCCTCGCGCGCCACCGGCGGCGCCCAGGCGGGGGTCTCCATCGCCTCGGCCGGCTTGACCGGCGGCCACAGCTCGACCAGCCCGGCGTGGCCGCGCCGGAAGGCGCGGTGGCGGATGCGGTCCGACGCGACGCCGTCGCGGGCGGCCTCGCTGGCGAAGACGGCGTCTACCGCCTCCAGCACGGCGGCGGTCGAGCGGAAGGAGATGTCGAGGTCCACCGCCGCCCAGACCCGCTCCGCCGCCTCGGCGCGCTCCTGGAAGTGGCGGCGCATCTTGGCGAACTCGGCGGGGTCGGCGCGCTGGAAGCTGAAGATCGACTGCTTCTCGTCGCCCACGGCGAAGACGGTGCGGGTCGTGCCGTCTCCGGCGCTGGCGGTCAGTTCGCTGAAGAACTCCCCGGCGATGGCGGCGACGATCGCCCACTGGTCGGGGTTGGTGTCCTGCGCCTCGTCGATCAGGATGTGGTCGAGGCCGCCGTCGAGCTTGAACAGCACCCAGGGCACCGCCGGCACGCCGTTCTTGCCGCGCAGCAGCGCCATGGCGCTCAGGATCAGATCGTCGTAGTCGAGCAGCGCGCGCGCCGCCTTGCGGGCGCGGTAGGTCTCCAGCATCGCCTGCGCCAACGTCAGCAGGGCGGCGGTGGAGGCGGCGACCCCGGCGGCCTTCACGCGGGCGGCGATCTCGACCAGCCGTTCGGCCTCGCGTTGCAGGCCGAGCAGGGCGGCGGGGTAGGCGGTGGCCGGTTTCTTGGTGATCAGCGTCTTGCGCGGCGTGCCCTCGGCGGTCAGGTAGAGCCGCTGGTAAGCCTGGAACGCCTTGACCCGGCTGTCGGCGGCGTCGAGCCAGTTCTGGATGCCGATGCCGCGCTCCTGGTCGGCGGCGCTGCCGCCCGACAGCGCCCGGCAGGCTTCGCGCAGGGTCGGCGCGTCGAGGAAATCGTCGTGGCAGGCGTCGGTGAGGATCGACGCCTCGGTCGTGCCGGGGGCGACGTCGAGGCGGCGGTGGACCATCGCCACGACGCCATCCAAGCCGTGGAACTCCTCGAACAGGCGCTGGACGCGGCCGCGCTCGGACGCCAGCTCGGCCAGCAGGTCGGCGAACTCCTCGGCGTTCAGGTCGGCGGTCAGCCGGTTCATGGCGCGGCCGAGCCGGCTGTCCGGGGCCATGCGGCCGGCGTGCAGCACCTGATCGCGCGATTCGGTCAGCAGGGCGGCGGCGGTGCGCTCGTCCATCACCTCGAAATGCGGGGCGAGTTGGGCCTCCAGCGGGAAGCGGCGCAGCAGCGACTGGCAGAAGGCGTGGATCGTCTGGATCTTCATGCCGCCGGGGCAATCCACCACCTGCGCGAACAGGCGCCGCGCGTTGGTGCGGGTCTCCGGCGAGGGGCGCTCGCCGCAGAGGTCGGCGAGGCGGTCCTCCAGCTCGGCATCGGGCAGGGTGGCCCAGAGGCCCAGCGTGTTGTTGACGCGGATCGCCATCTCCGCCGCCGCCGCCTTGGTGAAGGTCAGG
This sequence comes from Azospirillum doebereinerae, assembly GCF_003989665.1. Classification (GTDB taxonomy): domain Bacteria; phylum Pseudomonadota; class Alphaproteobacteria; order Azospirillales; family Azospirillaceae; genus Azospirillum; species Azospirillum doebereinerae. Next base: position 255,284 of record NZ_RZIJ01000005.1, read on the forward strand.
CAGAGGATGCGGGCGGGCGGGGTGCCGGCCAGCATCTGGCGCAGCACGCGGTCGGTCAGGACCTTGGTCTTCCCCGATCCGGCCGACGCCCCCACCCAGACCGAGGCGGCGGGGTCCGACGCCCGGCGTTGGGCGACGTTGGGATCGAGGCCGCGCACGGGGTTTTCGATGCTCAGGCTCATGATTCGCCCTCTCCGCCGCCGGCCGACCATTCCTGGATGCGGGCCAGATGGGCATAATCGGTGTAGCGGGGCGCCATCGCCGGGCGCGGGCAGGACCGGTAGGGGGTGGCCGGGTCGTCGAACTGGCGGATCAGCGCCTCCAGCCCGGCACGCGCCTCGGCGGCGAGGGTGGCGGGGTCGCCCTTGACCGGCTTCTCCTCGCCGGCCGGGTCGCCGCCGGCCAGACGCCAGAAGGCGAGTTCGGCGACGGCCCCCTGGTCGATGCCGTTGAAGCCGCCGGCCTCGGCGATGGCGGCCTCCAAGGGCAATTGGGGGGCGAAGCCCAGTTCGATCTCGCGGGTCGAGGGCGGGGTGCCGGTCTTGTAGTCGATCACCACCAGCCCCTCCGGCCCCTTGTCGATGCGGTCGGCCTTGGCAGTCAGGGTGAAGGGGCCGCCGGGACCGTAGAGCGTCAGCGTGCCGGTCACCTCGGTCGCCAGCGGGCGCAGGCGGGGGCGGCGCCCGCGCTCCAGCGTGACGAACCATTCGGCGACCCGCTCGAAGCGCGGCCACCAGAAGGCCCAGACGTCGGGGTGCGTGCGCAGCAGCGGGCCGAAGGCGGCGCGGCCGAGCTCCAGCAGGCGGGGCAGGGCGTCGGGCGGTAGGGCGTCGGGGAATTCCCGGACGAAGGCGTCGAGCGTCGCGTGGATGATCTGGCCACGGTCCGAGGCGCCCGGATCGGCGGCGATGGGATCGAGCTTGCCCAGGCCCAGCACGTAGCGGGCGTAGATCGCGTAGGGATCGCGCATCCAGGTCTCGACCGCCGTCACCGACAGCTTGCGCGGCCGGGCGGCCAGCGGCGGGCGCGGCTCGGGCGCCAGCACCGGGCGCACCTGGTCGGGCTCGTCCAAGCGTTGCGCCCAGGCGAGCCAGCAGGCGCCGCGCTCCTCGATGCGGCCGTCGAGGTTGAGGGCCTTCAGCACGGTCTCCAGCCGCAGCAGCCAGCGTGACGGCACGGTCGGCGTGCCCTCCACGCGGGCGGCCCGGGTCAGCACCACCTCGGGCGCGCCGCAGGCGTGGGCGAAGTCGTGGGCCGACATGCCGACCAGCCGTTCCGGGCTGGGCAGGCCGAAGTCGCGGCGCATCGGCCGCGACATCCACGGGTCGGCCGAGGGGTTGGGCGGCCATGTGCCTTCGTTCAGGCCGCCCAGGATGGTCAGGTCGAGGTGCTGGAGCCGCGCCTCCATCGGACCCAGGATGAACAGGCGCGGGTGCAAACCAAAGCGCGGGCGCACCGCCCGCGCGCTCATCAGCGCGTCGAGCAGGGCGGGGTATTCGGTCGCCGGGATGCTGGGGAAGTCCTCGGCGGCGTCGAGCAGGTCGTGGACGAAGCGCGCGGCCTCCTCGCCGTCGTCCTGGCGCCACAGGCGCTTGGGTCCTTCGGTGTCGTGGTCGGCGGCCAGCGACTCGGCGAAGTCGATGTGGGCGCGCAGCAGCTCGGCCAGCGGCGCCTCCCCCTCCATCACCCGCAGGAAGGGCGCGGCGCGGCGCGACAAATCGTCGAGCCAGTCGCGCAGGATCGCCTGCTGGTCCTCGTGGTCGAAGCGCTTGGCCGAATTCAGCGCGCTCATCACGCCGGCGAAGCCTTCCGCCGGGCGGGGGCCGCGCAGGACGACGCGCTCCAGCGCGCGGGCGGCGGCGCGGAAATCCGCCGAGTCGCGCCCGCCCGCCGCCATCGGGTGCTTGGCCAGCGCCAGCAGCGCCAGCGGGTGGACGCGGGTCGCCGCCAGCTCCGCCGTCATCCGCAGATAGGTGCCGACGGCGGTGTGGGCGAGCGGCTGGCCGCCGGAATCGTTGACCAGGATGCCCCAGCGGGCCAGCGCCATGGCGACCCGGCGGCCGAGGTTGCGGTCGGGCGTGATCAGCGCCGCCGTGCGGGTGGGGGTTTCCAGCGCGTGGCGCATCAGCAGGGCGATGGCCTGCGCCTCCTCCTCCGAGGTCGCGGCGTCGATGCGGGTCAGGCCGTCGAGCGCGGTTGCGTCAAGTCCCTCCAGCCCGCGCCAGCCCTCGGTGGTGGCGGCCGGGCGCAGGGACTCGGCGATCAGCCGGGCGCGGGCGCCGCGCGGCTCCGGAACCTCGGCCCAGGGGGCGACCTCGGCGCGGGTGACCGCCAGCGCGCGGATGAGTTGGGAGAGGCCGTATTGGGGGTGGGCCTCGTCGACCTCGATGTGGTCCCAGAGGACGTCGTCGGCGTCCTGGTCGAGGCCGGGCAGCACCACCGCGCCGTTCGGCAGCCGGGCGATGACGCCCAACAGGTCGGTCGCCGCCGCGATGGAGCCGGTGGAGCCGGCGGCGATCACCAGCCCCTTGGGTGGCACCGCGCGCCACAGCGCCGCCTGGGTCTCCAGCGCGAGGTTGCGGCGGTGGGCCGGGTCGGTCTCGGTGGTGGAGGTGAGGATGGCGGGCCAGACCTCGGTGACGATGGTCAGGAACTTCAGCGTGGTCTGCCAATGCTCGGCGTAGTCGGCGGGGACCAGCGAATCCAGCCGGTCGAAGGCGATGCGCTCGGTCCACACCGCGTCGATCAGACGGCCGAGGTCGGCGCCCAGCCGCACCGCCTGCGCGGTGGTGGCGGCCATGCCGTCCGCGTGCAGGATCAGCCGGGCCAGCGTCATCTGCCGGTTCAGCGCGGAGATCGCGCCCGGCAGGTCGAGCGGCACCTCGGGCAGCTCGTCCTCGGTCAGGCTGAGGTCGCCGGCGTCCAGCTCGCCCAGCGGGCTGAAGCGCGGCAGCAGCATCGGCTGGCCGCCGGACCGCCGCAGGAACGCCTGTTGCAGCGAGCGGCAGGCGCGGCGGGTCGGCAGCAGGACGGTGACCTCGGCGAGCGCCAGGGGATCCTCCCCCACCCGCGCCACGATGCCCGCCGCCAGCGTGTCCACGAAGGGCGCGCCGGAGGGGATGCTGTAGACCTTGGGCGGGGGGAGGGTCATTCGGGGGTCCGGGGGTGAGCGTGTGGTGGTGTGAAGTGTCGGCCCCCTCCCCATCCCTCCCCCGCTTCGCGGGAGAGGGGGCAGAAGGCTTGTCGGTGTTCGTCGGCAGTCCCCTCTCCCGCCAAAGGCGGGGGAGGGTTAGGGAGGGGGCAAAGCGCGCTTCAGCCTCAATGCGCGACCGCCCGCACGCCGCCGATGGCGAGCAGATCCTCGGCCTCCCTCAGCCCGTCCGGCGTGCCGATGTGGAACCACAGCCCGTCATGGGCGAGGCCGAACAGGCGTCCGGCCTCCTGCGCGCGGTCCCAGATCAGGTTGGTGGAGAAGGCGCCGTCCGGCGTCGCGTCCGCGAACAACTCCGGCTTGACGATCTGCACCCCGGCGAAGACGAAGGGGGCCAACTCCCGCTCGGCCCGGCGGGTCAGCCCGCCCAGCGGGTCCATGTGGTAGTCGCCGCGCCCCTCGTAGCCGACCGATTTGGTCGTCGCCATCAGCAGGAGCAGGGCGTCCATCGTCTCCGGGTCCCACTGCCGGGCCAGCCGGCGCAGGGCCGGGACCGGGCCGTCCAGCCACAGGATGTCGGCGTTCACGGTGTAGACCGGCGCCCCGCCCAGCAGCGGCAGCGCCTTTTTCACCCCGCCGCCAGTCTCCAGAATCACGGACTCCGGCGAATGGACGATGACGGGCGCGGCGCGGCCGGCGAGATGCGCCTCGATCATGCCGCCCAGATAGTGGTTGTTCACCACCGCCGTCTCCACCCCGGCCTCGGCCAGCCGGTCGAGCGCGTGGTCGAGCATCGGCTTGCCCAGCACCGGGATCAGGGGCTTGGGGCGGTCGAGCGTCAGCGGGCGCATGCGCAGGCCGAGCCCGGCGGCGAGCACCATCGCGGTGCGGGGAATGCGGACGGGTGGGAGCATGTCAGGCCGTCTCCGGAACGACGAAGCCGGCGCGTTTTTCCGGCGGCAGATGCCGGGCGAACCAAGCGGCGACCGGGGCAAGCTCCGGCTTGGCCAGTTGGGCCTCCAGCAGGCGCCAGACGCGCGGCAGGTGGACAAGGTAGCCGCGCCGGCCCCGCAGGGCCAAGCGCACGAAGATGGCGACGATCCGCGTGTGGCGCACCGCCCCCAGCACGGCCATCGAGCGGCGGAAGGCGGCGGCGTCGCGGTCGGGAAAGGCGGCGAGCCAGCGGGCGGTCATCGCCTCGGCCAGTTCGGGCGCCACGTCGCGGCGGGCGTCCTCCAGCAGCGAGACCAGATCGTAGGCCACCGGCCCCGTCCCGGCGCCCTGGAAGTCGATCAGCCCGGCCGCGCGCACGCCGTCGCGCGGCAGCCGCATCAGGTTGTCCACATGGTAGTCGCGCAGCAGCAGCGAGGACGGCCCGGCGCAGGCCGGCTCCACCACCGCGCGCCACGCCGTTTCGAACTCGCAACGATCCTGTTCAGAGAAAGGCATGCCAAGCGCGGCCGGTCCGTAGACCTCGGGGAACAGCATGACCTGCTCGACGAACAGCGCGGCGTCATAGACCGGCAGGCCCAAGGCTGCCGCCTTGTCCGCCGGCCAGGACCGGTGCAGCGTGATCAGCGCGTCGGTCGCCAGCGTGTAGAGCGGCGCCGGATCCGCATCCTCGGCCAGCAGGCGGGAAAACGTTTCGCTTCCGAAATCTTCCTGAATGGCAAGCCCGCGCCCGGTGTCCGCCGCGTGGACCGCCGGCACCGACAGGCCGAGATTGGCAAGCGCCTCGCCAATGGCGATGAAGGGCAGCAGATCCTCGGCGGGGGCGGGGGTGTCGACCAGGATCAGGGTGGAGCCGTCCGCCCTGGTCAGCCGCTCGTAACGCCGGGCCGAGGCGTCGCCGGCCAACGGCGCGCGCGCGGCGTCGGCCAGCCCGTTCGCCGCCAGGAAATCTTGGATTTCGGCGTCGCGGCCGGTCATCACAGCGTCCAGTCGGCGGCGGCCACGCGGGCCGCCATGGTGCCGTAACCGGTCAGGGTGGCGCGGCGGGAGTCCGGGCTGTCATGGGCGAGGTCCACCTCGACCCGGTCGGCGGGCAGCAGCGGCCCCAGCCGGTCGGGCCATTCCACCAGGGCCACGGCTTCCGCCCGCGCGTCGTCCCAGCCCAGCTCGATCACCTCGTCGGGAACGGACAGGCGGTAGAGGTCGAAATGCCACAGCGGCCCGAGGTCGGTGTCGTAGACCTGCACCAGCGTGAAGGTGGGGGAGGGCACCTCGGCGTCCGGGTGGGTCACGCTGCGGATGAGCGCCCGCGACAGGGCCGTCTTGCCGGCGCCGAGATCGCCGCGCAGGGCCACGAGGTCGCCCGGCCGCAGCCACGCGCCGAGCCGTTCGGCCAGCCGCCCGGTGGCGGCCTCGTCGGGCAGGCGCAGGGAGAGGGAAAAAGGGGTGTCCGGCATGGGCCGGATACTGATCGAACGCGCCCGCCGCCCGCAAGCCGGAAAGCGGAGACCTTTGCAGGCCGTCCGCCACCGTTGCTCCGGTGCCGCCCCGGTGCCGCTGGACGCGATGCCGTCAGATGCCCAGCTTGCGGCGGCCCGCGCCCGGCTTTCCGTCGGTGCCGGTCAGCGCGCCGACGAGGCGCGGGGCCTTGTTGAAGTTCATGGTGATCATCAGCGTCAGCCCGCCGTTGATCAGGTTCAGCGTCTTGTCCGACGCCACCGGCAGCGGAATCCGCCGGCCCATGCAATAGGCGACCATGGCGGCGGCGACCTCGGCCTCCGGCAGGGTCAGGTCGTGGACGCCGCCGTCGTCGTCGACGACCTTCAGCACCGTCTCGATCCCGTCCGCGTTGCGGTGGGTGATGCTCTCCACCGTGCCGACCGGCAGGGGTTCGCGCATGCGGCGGCGGCGGTCGAGCACCGCCTTGATGACCTCCTGATCGGTGAAGACCAGGCAACGCAGTTCCTTCATGACGGTCTCCACCGCGATTGCGCCGCGACCGGGGCCGGAATCGCCCCCGCCGGTTGTCCCAGCCTAACGCATTGTTCGCGGCCCCGCCGCAACGCACAATCGACAAATTTAAGCAAATTCGCCTTAAATGATGCAATCAGGGCTTTCCTCAGGTCGCCCTTTCCCGCGACCTTTCCCCGCGTCGGGGTTGACCCGGCGGCGAAATGCGGACAATGGAAGACCGTTGTCCTCCCGCATCCGGTTTCAAGGAATTGGCTTCCATGTCGCACACCGTCCAGTCGAGCGATGCCCATCGCACCGATGTCGTGATCGTCGGCGCCGGCCCCACCGGGCTGTTCGCCGTGTTCGAATGCGGGATGCTGAAAATGCGCTGTCACGTCGTCGACGCGCTGGACATGGTGGGCGGGCAGTGCACGGCGCTCTACCCGGAAAAGCCGATCTACGACATCCCGGCCCACCCCTCCATCGAGGCGGCCGACCTGATCGACAAGCTGGCCGAGCAGGCCGCCCCCTTCGCGCCGACCTACCACCTGAACCAGCAGGTCGAGAAGCTGACCCGCACCGACGAGGGGCGCTGGCTGGTCGAGACCAACATCGGCACCAAGATCGACGCCCAGGCGGTGATCGTCGCCGCCGGCGCCGGCGCCTTCGGCCCCAACCGCCCGCCGCTGGAGCGGCTCGACGAGTTCGAGGGCAGCGGGGTCTTCTACATGGTCCGCCGCCGCCAGGATTTCGCCGGCAAGAAAGTGGTCATCGCCGGCGGCGGCGATTCCGCCGTGGACTGGGCGATCTCGCTGGCCGGTCTGGCCGAGAAGGTCTACGTCGTCCACCGCCGGCCGAAGTTCCGCGCCGCGCCCGAGAGCGTCGCCCGCCTGGACGCGCTGGTGCGCGAGGGCAGCGTGGAGATGGTGGTCCCTTACCAGCTCTCCGGCCTCGACGGCGCGGACGGCAAACTGTCGGCGGTGCGCGTCGCCACGCTGGACGGCGAGGAGAAGGCACTGCCGGCCGACGCCCTGCTGGCCTTCTTCGGGCTGTCGATGAATCTGGGGCCGATCGCCGATTGGGGGCTGGGGCTGGAGCGCAGCCACGTCGCCGTCTCGCTCCCCGGTTGCGGCACCAACGTGCCGGGCGTCTTCGCCATCGGCGACATCGCGACCTATCCGGGCAAGCTGAAGCTGATCCTCTGCGGCTTCGCCGAGGCGGCGCAGGCGGCCCACGCCATCCACCCGATGGTCCATCCGGGCGAGGCGCTGCACTTCGAGTACTCGACCTCCAAGGGCGTGCCGGGCGCGGCGTGAGCGTGGCATCGCGACAACCCTCTCTCCCCTGGGGAGAGGGTGGCCCGCAGGGCCGGTGAGGGGGCGTTGCGCCCGGAAGGGCGGAATAAGATCGTTCAGCCGGTGTTTTCCCTCGGCGATCCGCGATGCGTCCCCCTCACCCACCCCTCTCCCCGGGGGGAAGAGGGCTTGAAGGCCAAGGAAAGAAGGCTTGAAGAGGTTTAAGCCGAATTGCCTGGATTTTCGTAGCACGCCTCCCAACGTCTTCGCCTCGTGACGGCGGCCGCCGCTCACGGTCCCTCCCGCGTTCCGGTGTAGACATCCCGCCCATGCGTCTGATCCTGATCCTCGCCGCGCTTTGTGTCGCCGGCCTCGCGAACCTCGCCGTCTGGTCCCTGCCCAACCGGCCGATCCCGCTCGACCCTCCCCCCGGCGGCAAGCTGCGCAGCGTGTCCTTCGCCCCCTTCCGCGACGGGCAGAGCCCGCTGACCCAGGTCTTCCCCTCCGTCGCGCAGATCGAGGAGGATCTGGCCGCGCTCGCCCCGCAGGTGGCCGGGATCCGTACCTACACGTCCCTGGAGGGGCTGGAGGTGGTTCCGGAACTGGCGCGCAAGCACGGCCTCCAGGTCACCATGGGTGCCTGGCTGTCGTCGAAGACCACGAAGAACGAGGCGGAGATCGCCTCGCTGATCGATCTCGCCAACCGCTACCCGGACGTGATCACCCGCGTCATCGTCGGCAACGAGGTGCTGCTGCGCCGCGAGCTGACGCCCGAGCAGGTGACCGGCTACATCGACCGCGTGAAGGCGGCGGTGAAGCAGCCGGTGTCCTACGCCGACGTCTGGGAATGGTGGCTGAAATACCCGCAGATCGCGGATCACGTCGATTACCTGACCATCCACCTGCTGCCCTATTGGGAGGACGTGCCGGCCGGCGTCGCCGGGGCGACCGAGCGCATCCGCTCCTCCTACCGCACCATCGCCCAGCGTTTCCCCGGCAAGCCGATCCTGGTCGGCGAGACCGGCTGGCCGACCGCCGGCCGCTCGCGTGGCGCCGCCGTCCCCGGCCTCGTCAACAAGGCGACCTTCGTCAACGGCTTCGTCCGCATGGCCGAGCAGGAAGGCTTCGACTACAACGTGATCGAGGCCTTCGACCAGGGCTGGAAGGCCAAGCTGGAGGGCACGGTCGGCGGCCATTGGGGGCTCTACGGCTCCGACCGGGTGGCGAAGTTCTCGCTGGCTGGGCCGGTGGTGGAGACACGGGACTGGCCGCGCCTGTTCGCCGTCTCCAGCGGGCTGGCCGTCGTGGTGCTGGCCGGGCTGGCGCTGACCCGGCGGCGCCTGCCGGGCTCGGGCTGGGCGGCGGTGATCCTCTTGGCGCAGGCGCTGTCCACCCTCTACGTCCACGCCGTGCACGCCGCGTTTCACGGGAAACATTACTGGCAGGACACCGCGCTGGCCGCCGTCATGCTGGCGCTGACCGCTGTGCTGGCGCTGTCGGTGCTGCTGGCCGCGCACCGCGCGCTGTCCACCGGCGGGCTGGCGCGGGAGCCGCTGGCGGGGCTGTACCACCCGCGCCCGGCGCTGTCGCGTATCGAGACGGCCGGGCGCTGGTCGGCGGTCGCGCTGGGGGCCATGGCGCTGGTCTGGGCGCTGCTGATCGTGTTCGATGGGCGTTACCGCGACTTCCCCAACCCTTACCTGCTGATCCCCGCCGTCGGGCTGCTGGCGCTGGGCGCCGTCCGCGCCGCCCGCCGCCCACTCGGCACCGTGGCGCGCGACGCCTACGGGATCGCCGCGCTGTTCCGCCCGGCGGTGCCGGTCGCCGACGCGCCGGCCCGCTGCCTGTGCGGCGCCGTCCGCCGCATGCCGGTCGAGTCGATCCTGGCCGCCGGCCTGCTGCTGGGCGCGGTTCTGACCCTGCTGGCCGAGGGCTTCGTTCCGCTGGAGTCGCTGATCCACGGGCAGCTTCCCTTCCTGGAGGCGCTGCACGAGGTCGATTGGACGCTGCCGAACTGGGAGGCCATCGGCTGGGCGGTGCTCCAAGCGGTGCTGGCGGTTCCCTTCGCCGCCGGGGTGCTGGCCGCGCGCAGGTAAGGATAGCCCTCCCGCGCAACGAGGCCGTTGCGCGGGCTTGCCGGCTGTGGATTGATGGGCGGACCCGATCCCCGCTTGGCCGAGGTCCGTCCCATGTCCTTCGAACTCTGGCTGGCCTTCGCCGCCGCGTCCGCCGTCATGCTCGCCATTCCCGGCCCGACGGTGCTGATCGTCGTCTCCTACGCGCTGGGCCATGGCCGGCGCTCCGCCATGGCGACGGTGGCGGGGGTGGCGCTTGGCGACTTCACCGCGATGACCGCGTCGATGCTGGGGCTGGGGGTGCTGCTGTCCACCTCGGCCGCGCTGTTCACCGGACTGAAATGGGCCGGCGCCGCCTATCTGGTCTATCTCGGCGTCAAGCTGTGGCGGGCGCCGGTCACGGCCGGGACCGAGCAGGCCGGCGAGCCCGATGTCAGCCCCCTGCGGATGCTGCTGCACACCTACGCGGTCACCGCGCTGAACCCCAAGAGCATCGTCTTCTTCGTCGCCTTCCTGCCGCAGTTCCTCGACACCGCCCGTCCGCTGGCCGGGCAGATGGTGGCGATGGAGGCAACCTTCCTGGTGCTGGCGACGCTGAACGCGACGCTCTACGCCCTGGCCGCCTCGGCGGCGCGCAAGGCGGTGCGCACGCCCTCGGTGCAGCGCGCGGTCAACCGGACCGGCGGCTCGCTGCTGATCGGCGCCGGGCTGCTGACCGCCGCTTGGAAGAAGGCCGCCTGATCCCCGGCGGCTTTGCCGCAACGCGGCGGCGTTGACAATGCGCGGTTTTCAAGCCGAAAATTGTGAAAATGCGTGCGCTTGCACGCAAAGCATCCAGATTGGACGTGCCGGGCGACCGGCGGGAGCGGGCGCGATGGCTGGACCGGCGGAGATCGAAGGGGAGGGGGACGCCTTGCTGTTCGCCAGCGAATCCCCGGACGGCAGCGCTCCGGCGCCCCAGCCCACGCCGCCTTGGCTGATCCTGATCGCCGACGACGACCGCGAGGTCCACGCCATCACCCGCATGGTCTTGGGCAGCGTGACCTTCGAGGACCGGCGGCTGACCTTCCTGTCGGCGTATTCGGGGCAGGAGGCGCGGGCGTTGCTGGCCCAGCACGCCGACATCGCCGCCATCCTGCTGGACGTGGTGATGGAGACCGACGACGCCGGTCTGACCTTGGTCCGCCACATCCGAGAGGAGCTGGACAACCACCTGATCCGCATCATCCTGCGCACCGGCCAGCCGGGGCAGGCGCCCGAACGCCACGTCATCGCCGCCTACGACATCAACGACTACAAGGCCAAGAGCGAACTCACCGCGCAGAAGCTGTTCACCGCGACAGTGGCGGCGCTCCGCTCCTACCGGCACATCGCGACGGTCGAGCGCAACCGGCAGGGGCTGGAGACGGTGATGGAAGCCGCCGACCGGCTTTACGAACAGCGCAGCCGCGAGGGCTTCCTCGCCACTCTGGCCGAGCAGGCGGCGCGGCTGCTGCCACCGGGCGGGACGGTCCGGCTGTGCGGGGTCGGCGACGGGCCGGAACTGCCCGGAGGCGGCGCCGTTCTTTTGACCGCCGCGCTGGCGGATGGACAGCCGCGCTGGGGCGTCGGCGTCGCCGTGGTTCCCCTGCGCACCCGCATCGCGGATCCGCTGGCGCTCTGCGTCCTGGGCCAGCCGCCGCTTGCCCAGGACGAGCGCCGGCTGGTCGCGCTGTTCTGCGACAAGGCGGGGACCGGGCTGGACAACCTGCACCTTTACGACCGGCTGAACCAAGCGCAGGTCGCCACCGTCCACGCGCTGGGCAAGCTGGCCGAGTACAAGGACGAGGTCACCGGCGACCACGTGAAGCGGCTGGGCCGCTGGGCGACCGCCGTCGCGCTGGAGCTGCGCGCGCGCGGCCTGTTCGCCGGGGAACTCGACGACGGTTTCTGCGGCATGATCGGGCTGGCGAGCGTGCTGCACGACGTCGGCAAGGTGGCCATTCCCGACGCCATCCTGCGCAAGCCGGGCCGGCTCGACGCCGAGGAGATGCGCCACATGCGCGAGCACGCCGCCATCGGCGGCGCCATCCTGCGCGACGCGGGCGGCCCGGACGGCGAGCGCGGGCGCAACATCCTGACGCTGGGCGCCGAGATCGCGGAAAGCCACCACGAGAAGTTCGACGGCAGCGGCTACCCGCACGCGCTGGCCGGCGAGGCCATCCCGCTGGCCGGGCGCATCGTCGCGGTGGCCGACGTGTTCGACGCGCTGCTGCACCGCCGCCCCTACAAGAAGGCGTGGGAACTGGAGGAGGTGCTGGAGCTGCTGCGCGCCGAGTCGGGCAAGCATTTCGACCCGCGCGTGGTCGACGCCTTCCTGGCCGTGCTGGCGCGCGACGGGGTGCCGCTGCCCGCCGCGACCGCCGGTGCGTAAGGGGGCGTTACAGCCCCAGCACGTCCTTCATGCTGTAGAGGCCGGGCGACTTGTCGCGCGCCCACAGCGCGGCGCGCACGGCGCCCTTGGCATAGATCTGCCGGCCCGACGCCTTGTGGGTCAACTCGACCCGCTCGCCGTCCCCGGCGAACATCACCACATGGTCGCCGATCACGTCGCCGCCGCGCAGCGTGGCGAAGCCGATCTCGCCGCGCGGGCGGGCGCCGGTGTGGCCGTCGCGCACCTTCTGCCAGACATCCTCCAGCGCCACCTTGCGCCCGGCGGCGGCGGCGCGGCCGAGGCCCAGCGCGGTGCCCGACGGCGCGTCCACCTTGTTGCGGTGGTGCATCTCCAGGATGTCGATGTCGAAGTCGTCGCCCAGCGCGCCGGCCACCTGCTCGACCAGCGCCAGCAGCAGGTTGACGCCCAGCGACATGTTGGGCGACTGGACGATGGGGGTGTGGGTGGCGGCGGTGGCGATGGCGGCCTGCTGCGCCGGGTTCAAGCCGGTGGTGCCGACGATCAGCGCGGTCTGCGACTGCGCGGCCAAGGCGGCGTGGCGCTCGGTGGATTCCGGGCTGGTGAAGTCGATCACCGCGTCGCTTTGGGCGAACAGCGCCACCGCGTCGTCGATGGCGGCGACGCCCAGCGCGTCGATCCCGGCCAGCAGGCCCAGATCCTTGCCCAGCGCCGGCCCGCCGACCCGTTCGGTGCCGCCGGCCAGCGTGCAGCCGGCGGTCGCCGCGATCTCGCGCACCAGCATCTGACCCATGCGCCCCGCGCACCCGACGACACCGATCTTCATCACGCCCTCCCCTGATGGATGGTCAGGGGTTTAGCACAGCCCGCCTCAGCCCCCAAGGCAGCCGCGCAAGGACGCCGCCAGATTGCGCATCAGCGCCGGGTAGAGCGCCACGCCCTCCGCCAAGTCGGCGCCCTCGGGGTCGAGCACGCCGGTCTTGGCCTTGGTGCCCTCGGTCACGGTGCGGACCAGGGCGGGTTCGAACTGCGGCTCGGCGAAGACGCAGGAGGCGTCGAGCCCGGCGATCTTGGCGCGGATCGCCGACAGGCGCTTGGCCGAAGGGCGGCGGTCCGGGTTGACGGTGATCGAGCCGACCGCCGACAGGTTGTAGCGCGCCTCATAGTACTGGTAGGCGTCGTGGAAGACGACGAAGGGCTTGGCCGCCACCGGGGCCAGGGTCGCCTTCAACTCGGCGTCAAGCGCGTCGATGGATTGCAGCGCGCGCTCGGCGTTGGTCCGGTAGGCTTCGGCGTTGACGGCGTCCTTGGCGGCGAGCGCCTCGGCCGTCGCGGTCACGATCCGCCGGGCGTTGACCGGGTCGAGCCAGAGGTGGGTGTTCACCTCGTCGTGATCGTGGTCGTCGTCATGGCCGTGCGCGTGGGCGTCCTTCTTGCCGTGGTCGTGGCTATGCTCGTGCCCATGGTCGTGGGCCTCCCAGGCGCCGCCCTCGCGCGCGTCCAGCAGCGTCATGCCCGGCACCGTCATCAGCGTCACCACCGTCGCCTTGGCGGCGTTGGAGGAGAGAGGCTTTTCCAGGAAGCTCTCCATCTCCGGCCCGACCCAGACGACCAGATCGGCGGTGGACAGGGCCTTCGCGTCCGACGGCTTGAGCGTGTAGGTGTGGGGCGAGGCCCCGCCGCGCACCAACAGCGCCGGCTCGCCGACCCCCTGCATCACCGACGCCACCAGCGAATGGATCGGCTTGATCGAGACGACGACCTTCGGCGCGTCGGCCAGCGCGGCCCCTGCGTTCGCGAGGGTGCCCAGCAGGGCGGTCATGGCGATGGGCAGCGCAAAACGGCGCATGGGTGCAATCCTCTTGTCTGGCTGGACAGGTGGTCGGTTTGGGCGCATATGGAGCGTTCTCCGCCCATTTGTCACGTTATAACGTAACATGTCAATCGCTCCAAACGCCGGGTCCATGCCCGCTTCCGATTCCGGCCCCTTGGTGTGGACGGAGGATCTGTCGGTCCGCTTCGGCGGCCGCTCGGTGCTGAACCACGTCGACGTCGCCGTCCACCCCGGCGAGGTGGTGACGCTGATCGGCCCCAACGGCGCCGGAAAGACCACGCTGGTGCGCGCCGTGCTGGGGCTGGTGCGACCCAGCGGCGGCCATGTCCGGCGCCGGCCGGGCCTGCGCGTCGGCTACATGCCGCAGCGCTTGACGGTGGACGCCACCCTGCCGCTGACGGTGCGCCGCTTCCTGGCGCTGTGGCGGCCGGTGCCGGCGGAGCGGATCGAGACCGCGCTGGAGGAGGCCGGGGTCGCCCGGCTGGCCGATTCCGCCGTGCAGACGGTCTCGGGCGGCGAGATGCAGCGGGTGCTGCTGGCCCGCGCGCTGCTGAGCGACCCGGACCTGCTGGTGCTCGACGAGCCGGACCAGGCGGTGGACGTGCACGGGCAGGCCGAACTCTTCGCCCGCATCGAGCATGTGCGGCGGCATCGCGGCTGCGGCATCCTGCTGGTCAGCCACGACCTGCACACGGTGATGGCGCGCACCGACCGGGTGGTCTGCATGAACGGCCATGTCTGCTGCCACGGCCGGCCGGAGGACGTCAGCCGCCACCCCGAATACCACGCCCTGTTCGGCCGCCACGCGGCGGAGCTGGCGGTCTACGTGCACCATCACGACCACGCCCACGACGAATCCCGCAAGATCGTCGACGGGCACGACGGGGATTGCTGCCATGGATGATTTCGTCGTCCGCGCGCTGGTGGCCGGCTGCGGCATCGCGGCGCTGGCTGGGCCGCTGGGGTCCTTCGTGGTGTGGCGGCGCATGGCCTATTTCGGCGACACGCTGTCCCATTCGGCCCTGCTGGGGGTGACGCTGGGCTTCCTGCTGGGCGTCAACCCGATGATCGGGGTGATGGCGGTCTGCGTGGCGCTGGCGCTCGCCTTGGTGGCGTTGCAGCGGCGGCGCACGCTGGCGGCGGACACGCTGCTCGGCATCCTGTCGCACGGCTCGCTGTCGCTGGGGCTGGTGGCGCTGGCCTTCCTGGAGACCCTGCGCGTCGACCTGATGGCCTACCTGTTCGGCGACATCCTGTCGGTGACGACGAGCGACCTCGCCTGGATCTACGGCGGCGGGGTGGTGGCGCTGGCGGGGCTGGCGCTGCTGTGGCGCCGGCTGCTGGCGGTCACGGTGGACGAGGATCTGGCGCGGGTCGAGGGCATGCCGGTGGACGCGCTGCGTCTGGCCTTCATGCTGCTGATCGCGCTGGTGATCGCGGTCGCGATGAAGGTGGTGGGGATCCTGCTGATCACCTCGCTGCTGATCATCCCCGCCGCCGCCGCCCGCCGCTTCGCCCGCACCCCGGAAACCATGGCGGCGCTGGCCTCGGTGCTGGGCGTGGTCGCGGTCGTCGCGGGGATGATGGCGTCGCTGAACTGGGATTTGCCGGGAGGACCTTGCGTGGTCGTCTCGGCGGCGGCGCTGTTCCTGATCGGCTCGGCGGTGCCGATGCGGGGGTAAGGGCGGATTGCACAACCGGAAAAGGAAACGGGTGTGTGAAATTCCCGTCTGCACCATAATCCGGGGGCAGACGCGGTGGCGGGAGGGCCGCCACCGCCGCTGCACGAACGGAGGGCACGAGGATGAACCAAATCCTCACTCTCCTGATCCTGGTGCTGGAGATCGTCAAGCGGCTGCTTGACCTTCTGCACTAAGATCGGGCGGGCGAGTTGGGGATGGCGTCCCCAACTCGCCTACCCCTGATATTGGTGTCGCCACCCGCCGCTGTCAATCCACCCCGGCCCACGCAATCCTCACTCGTCGATGTTGCGTGCCAGCACTTCGCGCTTGCCCGAGTGGTTGGGCTTGCTGACGACGCCCTCGGCCTCCATACGCTCGATCAGGCGGGCAGCGGAGTTGTAGCCGATGCGCAGCTGGCGCTGGATGAAGCTGGTGGACGCCTTGCGCTCGCGGCAGACCACGGCGACCGCCTTGTCGTAGAGGTCGTCGCCCGACCCGCCGCCGTTGCCGCCGCCCGTTCCGCCATCTTCGTCGAAGGTGCTCTCGCCGTCCTCGTCCTCGGTGATCGAGTCGATGTAGTTCGGCTCGCCCTGCGCCTTCAGGTATTTGACGATGTGCTCGACCTCCTGGTCGGAGACGAACGGCCCATGGACGCGGGTGACGCGCCCGCCGCCCTGCATGTACAGCATGTCGCCCTGGCCCAGCAGTTGCTCGGCGCCCTGTTCGCCCAGGATGGTGCGGCTGTCGATCTTGCTGGTGACCTGGAAGCTGATGCGGGTCGGGAAGTTGGCCTTGATGGTGCCGGTGATGACGTCCACCGAGGGGCGTTGCGTCGCCATGATCAGGTGGATGCCGGCGGCGCGCGCCATCTGGGCCAAGCGCTGGATCGCCGCCTCGATGTCCTTGCCGGCGACCAGCATCAGATCGGCCATCTCGTCGACGATCACCACGATGTAGGGAAGCTCGGTCAGGTCGAGCGGCTGCTCCTCGAACAGCGGCTTGCCGGTGTCGGGGTCGAAGCCGGTCTGCACGCGGCGGGTCAGCGACTCGCCCTCCTCGCGCGCCTCGCGCAGGCGGGCGTTGTAGCCCTCGATGTTGCGCACGCCCAGCTTGGACATGTTGCGGTAGCGGTCCTCCATCTCCCGCACCGCCCATTTCAGCGCGACCACCGCCTTCTTGGGATCGGTGACCACGGGAGTCAGCAGATGCGGGATGCCCTCGTAGACCGACAGCTCCAGCATCTTGGGATCGACCATGATGAAGCGGCAGCGCTCCGGCGGCAGCCGGTAGAGCAACGACAGGATCATCGTGTTGATCGCCACCGACTTGCCCGACCCGGTCGTGCCGGCCACCAGCAGATGCGGGAAGCGCGCGAGGTCGGCGACCACCGGCTGGCCGCCGATGTCCTTGCCGAGCGCCAGCGCCAGCTTGGCGCCGCCCTTGTCGAAGCTCTCCGCCGCGATCAGCTCGCGCAGCAGCACGGTCTCGCGTTTAGCGTTGGGAAGCTCGATGCCGATGGCGTTGCGGCCGGGGACCACGGCGACGCGCACCGACACCGCGCTCATCGAGCGGGCGATGTCGTCGGCCAGACCGATGACGCGCGAGGATTTGGTGCCGGGGGCCGGCTCCAGCTCGTAGAGCGTCACCACCGGGCCGGGATGGACCTTCTGGACCTCGCCGCGCACGCCGAAATCGCCGAGCACGCCTTCCAGCTGCCCGGCGTTGCGTTGCAGGGCGGTCTCGTCGAGCTGCTCGCCGCGCACACCCAGCGGCGGGGATTGCAGCAGGTCGAGCGGCGGCAGTTCGTAGCCGCTCGGCTCGTCCGGCTCCAGGTCGAAGGCGCTCTGGCGCGGGTCGCGGGCGTCGTCGGCCTCCGGGTCGGGGGCCGGGCGCGCGACGATGGGGATCGGGCGCGGCGGCCGCGCCTCCTCCGGGACGATGGGGCCGGCGTCGAGCCCGGCCGGATGGACCTGCAGGGCTGGCGCCCGTCCCAAATCGCCGCGTCCCGGCTCCGCGGCGCGCGGCGTGTCGCCGAAGCTGGGGGCGCTGCGCACGCGGCTGGGCGCGCAGGGCTTCAGCGCGTCGTCCACGGCGCCGCTGGCGGTGTGGGCGGCGGCCTGCGCGGCGGTGCGGGCGGCCTCGACCCCGCGCCGGCCCAGCGAACCGACCCCGCTCCGGGCGCCCCGGATGACGAAGCGCGTGGCCTTCGCCGTCCCGCCGCCCAGCGCCTTCAGGCTGGCGATCCATTCGGCGATGGACAGGCCGGCGGCGAGGAACAGCACGAAGCCGCCGGCGCAGGCCGCGACCGTGGCGACCATCGACTCGGAGCCGAACAGGTTGCCGACGCCGTGCAGCAGCACCGCACCCAGGCTGCCGCCGGGCAGGGCCGCCAGCGGGTCGGAGGATTCGGTGGTCAGTCCGGCGAGCGCCATGGCAACCAGCACGACGCCCCACAGCGCCAGCACGGTGCGGAACACCGGGTTGCCCAGGCCGCGCTGGGCGCCCAGCCGCCAGCCCCAGAACATCGGCACCAGCGCGATGACGAAGGAGGCCCAGCCGAGCGACTGGATCAGCAGGTCGGCGGCGTAGGCGCCGGGCAGGCCGAACAGGTTGTGGGTGCGGACCGCCGCCGCCGGGACCGAGTTCCAGGACGGGTCGGCCGGGTTGTAGCTGCCCAGCAGGATCATCAGCAGCAGGCCGAACAGGCCCAGCACGAAGCCCATCGCCTCCCGCGCGCGGGCGACCACGAAGGCGCGGGTGGCGGGCGAGAAGAAGGGCGGCTTTTCCTGGCGCGCGGTGGCGGAGCGGATGCGGCCGTGCTCCTTGCCCTCCTTGGCGGCGGTCTTGTCCTTGGTGCCCAGACGCGGGCTGGCGGTCCGCCCCAGTGTGGGCCGGGGGCGCGCGGAGGGAGGGCCGGCGGGTCGGGCCATGGGACGAAACCTCGTTCTCGGTCCGCCCCGGAGGTGAGGCGGACGCTGTCAGCCAAAAAAGACGGGGCTCAGCCCAGGATGCGGACGATGGCGGCGCAGGCCCGGCCGATGGTTTCGGCGTCCTGCACCAGGGCGACCCGGATGAAACGCTCGCCGGGGTTCGCTTCGCCGGGGTTGTTGCGCGACAGATAGGCGCCGGGGAGCACGCGCAGCGCGCCCTCGGCCCACAGGCGCCGCGCCGCCTCCTCGCCGTCGCCGACCTCCAACCACAGGAAGAAACCGCCGTCGGGCCGGTAATAGCCGTAGCGGCCCTGGAGTTCGGCCTCCGCCGCCGCGAACTTGGCGCGGTAGAGGCGGCGGTTCTCCTCGACATGCGCTTCGTCGCGCCACAGCGCGGTGCTGGCCGCGACCACCGGCAGCGGCATCCCGGCGTTGGCGTAGCTGCGCAGCCGAGAGAAGCGACCGATCAGCACCGGATCGCCCGCGACGAAGCCGGAGCGCAGCCCGGCGGCGCTCGACCGCTTGGACAGGGAGTGGAAGACCAGGATGTTCGCCCAGGGGTTCTCCCCGCGCGGCAGCCCGGCCGCCACTTGGAGCGCGCCGACCGGCGGGGTGTCGAGGTAGATCTCGGCGTAGCACTCGTCCACCGCCAGCACGAAGCCGTACTGCCGCGCCAGCCCGATGGCCTTCGCCAGATAGGCGGCCGAGGCGGCGGCGCCCTGCGGGTTGGCCGGGGTGCAGAGGTAGAACAGCGCGGTGCGTTCCAGCAACTCCGGCGTCAGTGCGTCGAGGTCGGGCAGGAAGCCGGTCCCGCGCGTGCCGGACAGGAACACCGGCTCGGCCCCGGCCAGCACGGCGGCGCCCTCGTAGGGGGCGTAGAAGGGGTTGGGCATCAGCACGGCCGGCTGGCGGCCGGCTTTGCGCGGCGGCACGGCCAGCAGCGCCAGCATGAACAGCGCCTCGCGGGTGCCCGACACCGGCAGCAGCGAGCGGTCCGGCTCGAACAGCCCGGCGGGCAGGGCGTAGCGGCGGGTCAGCCAGTCGCCGGCCGCGGCGCGGAATTCCGGCGTCCCGCCGACCGGCGGGTATTTGCCCCAGCCGGCGGTGTTGGCGCGCAGCGCCTCGTCGATCAGGGCGGGGGGCGGGTGCTGCGGCTCGCCGACCGACAGCATGACCGGCGCCGTGTTGGCGCGGGGCGTGACGCCGGCCAGCAGATTGGCCAGCCGGGTGAAGGGGTAGTCGGTCAGCAGGTCCAGCCGGTCGTTGCCGATCGCTTCGGCAAAGACGGCACCGGGATGAACGCTGAAATCCGCAGAAACCATGACGCCGCACACCTTGCCAGACCCTGTTCCGGACCCGCTCGGGATCACCCGTACGAATCGGAAACGATCCTATCGGCGGGGGGCGGAGGGCACAAGCGCACAAAACCGGACGGGCGCGGCATGCCCATCTCCCGCCCAGGGCGGGAGAGGGCGTGCGGGAAAGGCCCTTACAGCGCCTCGGCGTTGGTCTCGCCGGTGCGGATGCGGACGGCCTGGGCGATTTCCAGGACGAAGATCTTGCCATCGCCGATGCGGCCGGTGTTGGCGGCCTTCTGGATCGCCTCGACCACCTGCTCGAACTGGTCGTCGGACACGGCGACCTCGACCTTCACCTTGGGCAGGAAGCTCACCGAATACTCGGCGCCGCGGTAGATCTCGGTCTGCCCCTTCTGGCGACCGAAACCCTTGACCTCGCTGACGGTCAGGCCCTGGATCCCGAGCGACGTCAGCGCCTCGCGGACTTCGTCGAGCTTGAACGGCTTGATGATGGCCATAACCAGTTTCATGTGGCTTCCCCTTAAAGCGTTGTTCCGGCCTCAGCCTTGTGCCCGGCCCCGTCGCGGGTCTTCCCATTCGGGTGGTCCCGTTCGTGCGCCAAGCCTGTTCGTCTGCGCCGCAAAAAGCAACGATTACAAGAATCGTGCCGGTTGAAAGGCGCCGCAACATCATGGATATGCCCTCCGTTTAGGCGCTCAAGGCGTGGGCATAAGCCTATATTTTGGTCACCGACAACCGGTCCGGCAACGGCGCGCGGCGGCGGCGCTGGACATCGCCCCGAGGGAGCGCAATTGTTGCCGCGCGACGGTCGCGGCCTCCTGGCCGCGCCGGACGGGACCGCGAAGCGAAGGACGGAAAGACATGGCCGAATCGGGCGACATCGCCACCGAGGTGGTGGTTCTGGGTGGCGGTCTGGCGGGGCTGACCATGGCGGCGGCGCTGGCGACGGCCGGCGTGCCGGTGGTCTGCATCGACCAGGACAGCCCCGAGCGCCAGGGCGGCGACGGCTTCGACATCCGCACCACGGCGCTCTCCTACGCCTCGATGAAGGTGCTGGAGGGGGCGGGCGTCTGGCGCCACATGGAGGCCCAGGCCGGCCCGATGCTGGACATCCGCATCGCCGACCAGTTCTCGCCGCTGTTCGTCCATTACGACCACACCGAGCTGGCGGTGGATGGGCAGAACCGGCCCTTCGGCTGGATCCTCGACAACAAGGACATCCGCCGCGCCCTGTTCACCCGCGCGGCCGAACTGCCGGGGCTGGTCCATCTCGCCCCGGCCAAGGCGGTCGGGGTGGAGCGCAACCGCTCCGGCGCCACGGTGACGCTGGAGGACGGTCGCAAGGTCCGGGCCCGGCTGGTGGTCGGCGCCGATGGTCGCCGGTCGCTGGCGCGCGAGAGCGCCGGCATCAAGGTGCGGCGCTGGACCTACGACCAGAGCGCCATCATCTGCACGATCCGCCACTCGGAGCCCAACAAAGGGATCGCGGTCGAGCATTTCTTCCCCAACGGCCCCTTCGCCGTGCTGCCGATGACGGGGAACCGCTGCTCCATCGTGTGGAGCGAGAAGACCGCGCTGGTGAAGACCTACCTCGACCTGTCCGACGCGGAGTTCGTGGAGGAGTTGACCCGGCGCTCCGGCGGCTATCTCGGCGACATCGAGCTGGTGTCCCGGCGCGAGGCGTGGCCGCTGTCGGTGCTGCTGGCCGAGCGCTTCATCGCCGACCGCCTCGCGCTGGTCGGCGAATCGGCCCACGCCATCCACCCCATCGCCGGCCAGGGGCTGAATCTGGGCATGCGCGACGTGGCGGCGCTGGCCGAGGTGGTGGTCGACGCGCACCGGCTGGGGCTGGACGTCGGCGGGCCGGAGGTGCTGGCCCGCTTCCAGCGCTGGCGCCGCTTCGACACGGTGCTGCTGGCCGCCGTCTGCGACGGTCTGGTGCACCTGTTCTCCAACAACATTCCGCCGGTCCGGCTGGCGCGCGACCTCGGCATGGCGGTGGTCAACCGGCTGCCGCCGGTCAAGCGCTTCTTCATGCGGCACGCGATGGGCGTCGTCGGCGATCTGCCCCGGATGATTCGCGGGCTTCCCCTTTAAGACGCTTGGAACCGGGCCGGCGGCGCCTTATGTCCGCCACAACGCCCGCTTAAGACCCCAACGGGTCCGATACCGGGTTTGGACTTCTCAGGGATGACCGCCGTGCTTCGCCGCCTCATTGCCACGCTTTTCGTCACCGCGTCCCTGGCCGGTCTGGCCGCCGCCCCGTCCAGCGTCGCCGCCGCGCCCGCCGCGGCCAGGCTGTCGGCGCAGGACCAGACCGTCGTCGCGCAGGCGGAGGAGTACCTGAACGGCATCCACACCATGCAATCCAAGTTCGTGCAGGTGGCGCCGGACGGGCGGCAGGCGACGGGGACCTTCTCGCTGTCGCGGCCGGGCAAGATGCGGCTGGAATACGACAAGCCGATCAAGGATTTCGTCGTCGCCGACGGCTCCTTCATCTTCTACTGGGACGGCGAGATGCGCCAGCAGTCGAGCGCGCCGATCGGCTCGACCCTGGCCGACTTCATCCTGCGCAAGACCGTCCGGCTGTCGGGCGACGTAATCATCACCGACGTCTACCGTTCTCCCGGCGTGGTCGAGATCAGTCTGGTCGAGAGCAAGGAGCCCGGAAAGGGCACCCTGACGCTGGTCTTCGAGGACCGGCCCTTCCAACTGCGCAAATGGCGGGTGCTGGACGGGCAGGGGCTGACGACCGAGGTGGCGCTGCTGAACCCGCGCACCGACGTCAGCTTCGACAGCGAGATGTTCTATTTCAAGGAACCGAGGAGCGGGTCCGACTTCGGCCGGGGGAACTGAGCGGAGCCTGCTCCGTCCGGAAACGAACCCCTTCCGTTCCTGTTGTCTGTCTACAGGATTCGCAGTGGGGACTCTTCCATGCCCGACAGCCCGGCGTCCCGCCTTCAGGGCATGAACGCGATGCTCGCCCGCAATTGGTGGGCGCTGGCGCTGCGCGGCGCCGCCGCCATCCTGCTGGGCGTGATGGCGCTGCTGCTGCCGGGGGTGACGGTGGCGACCCTGGCGCTGACCTTCGCGGCCTATCTGCTGCTGGACGGGGTCTTCGCCCTGCTCGCCGGCCTGCGCGCCTCGCGCCGGCACGACCGGGCGTTGCCCTTCATCCTGGAAGGCTCGGTCAGTCTGATCGCGGGCGTCGTCGCCGCTCTTTGGCCGGAGGCCAGCCTGTTCGCGCTGGTGTTCCTGATCGCCGCGTGGTCGGTGATGACCGGCTTCGCCGAGATCATGGGCGCGTGGCGCCTGCACGAGACCCACGGCAAATGGGCGTGGGGCGTGGCGGGCGCCCTGTCCGTCCTGTTCGGCCTCAGCCTTTGGCTTCTGCCGGCGCTGGGCTTGCTGGCGCTGGCCTGGGGCGTGGCCGCCTACCTGATCGCGTTCGGCGTGCTGGCGCTGGTCACGGCCTTGCGGCTGCGCCGCGCCCTCGCCGGCGCGCCCGGCCGGCCGGCGCTGCCGGTTCCCTGAACGGGGAGGGGCGGTTTTCCCGTCATGCGGACGCGAAAAAGGGAGCCGGGCCATGCCCAGCTCCCTGTGATCGTCGTGAACCGCCGTTCCGGCTTACTTCGCGCGGGAGACCCGGCGGAGGAAGTCGTTGAACTGGGCCTGCTCTTCCGGGCTCAGATCCTTGACCATGCCCTGGTCGTGCGCCTGGATGCGCGGAACCAGCTCGTCCATCAAGGACTGGCCTTCCGGCGACAGGCGCAGCGCGTAGGAGCGGCGGTCGTTCGGCGAGGGCGCGCGGACCACGAGGCCCCGCGATTCCAGCCGGTCGATCACCGCGACCATGGTCGAACGGTCGATGCCGACCGCCGTCCCCAGATCGGACTGGGACAGGCCCTCGTTCTCCCGGATCATGATCAGCACGCCGAACTGGCCGGGCGTGATGTCATGGGGAGAAACGGCGGTCTGGAAGCTTTGGAACACCGCGACCTGAGCCTTGCGCAGGTTGTAGCCCACGAGGTCGGGAAGAGGGCCAAGGGCGAGCTTGCCGTTTTTGCCGGGACGCAGGCGCGAACGCCGGTCGGCGGGGGTGGAACGCTCGTTGTCTGTCACCGCTATGCCATCTTTGAATACTGTCGGATGAACGGATAAAATGAGGCCGCCGCCTATCTTTGTCAGCAAGAACCGTACAGTCCACGCTCAATGCATGGCTGATATGCGTTCTGCGTATTGGTGGAGCGGCGAACAAACTCCACTTTGAAGAGTCAAGAAGTGATCGTACCCGGATACGGCAGCGATCGCCCGCAACACGGTTTCCCCTGCCGCACGCGGGTTCCGTAAACGGAGCTTCCGACGCCCGGTCCCCCCCAGACCGGGCGTCTTCGTGTCCGGGCCATGGCGTCCGATTCGCGCCGCCGCCGGGTGTCCGAGGGGCTTGGTGCGGCGTCCGCTTTCGGGTTACGTGTTGGGACCGTCGGAACCGACGCGACCCCAACGCAAAGAGCCGCTGCCATGGCCTACGCCCTTCCCCTGTGGACCCAGCCCTCCGTTCCGGTGACGGGCGGGGATCCGTTCCCCGTGCGCCGCATCTACTGCGTCGGCCGCAACTACGCCGCCCACGCGCGCGAGATGGGCGCCGATCCCGACCGCGAGCCGCCGTTCTTCTTCATGAAGCCGGCCGACGCCATCGTCGCCGACGGCGCCACCATCCCCTATCCGCCCAAGACCGCCAACCTGCACCACGAGATCGAGCTGGTCGTCGCCATCGGCCGCGGCGGGCGCGACATCCCGGTGGAGTCGGCCCTGGAGCACGTGTTCGGCTACGCCGTCGGCCTCGACATGACCCGGCGTGACCTTCAGAACGCGGCGAAGAAGGAAGGCAAGCCCTGGGACATGGGCAAGGGCTTCGACCAATCGGCGCCCTGCGGCGCCATCCGCACCGTCGCCGACATCGGGCATCCCGACAAGGGCGCCATCACCGTGTCGGTCAACGGCGCGCTGCGCCAGAAGGGCGACCTGTCCGACCTGATCTGGTCGGTGGCCGAGACGATCGCCTACCTGTCGGGCCTCGTCGAGCTTCAGCCGGGCGACCTGATCTACACCGGCACGCCCGAAGGCGTCGGCCCGGTGGTGGCCGGCGACGTGCTGACCGGCGCCGTCGAGGGCGTCGGCACCCTGACCCTGACCATCGGCTGACCGGTTTCCCATGCGCATCGCGACCTGGAACATCAATTCCGTCCGCATGCGTCTGGACCTCCTCTTCCGCCTGATGGAAGAGGAGGCGCCGGACGTGATCTGCCTTCAGGAAACCAAGGTGGTGGACGCCGACTTCCCGCTGGCGCCCATCGTCGAGCGCGGCTACGCCCACACCCACATCCACGGCATGAAGGGCTACAACGGCGTCGCCATCCTGTCGCGGCTTCCCTTCGAGTCGCAGGACGTGCAGCACTGGTGCGGCAAGCAGGATTGCCGCCACGCGCTGGCCCATCTGCCGGGCGGGGTCGAACTGCACAGCGTCTACATCCCGGCCGGCGGCGACATTCCCGACCCGGTGGTGAACGAGAAGTTCGCCCACAAGCTCCAGTTCCTCGACGAGATGACCGACTGGCTGCGCACGCAGCGCTCGCCCGACCGGCGGATGGTGCTGGTCGGCGACCTGAACATCGCGCCGCTGGAACAGGACGTGTGGAGCCACAAGGAACTGCTGTCGGTCGTCTCCCACACGCCGATCGAGGTGGAGAAGCTGGCGGCGATGCAGGCGTCGGTCGGCTGGGTCGACGCGATGCGCCACTTCGTGCCGCCGGACGAGAAGCTCTACACATGGTGGAGCTACCGGGCGAAGGACTGGGCGGCGTCGAATCGCGGCCGCCGCCTCGACCATGTCTGGGTCACGCCGCCCCTGAAGGACGCCTTGCGCGGCCAGAAGGTGCTGCGCGACGCGCGAAGCTGGGAGCCGAAGCCGTCCGACCATGTGCCGGTGATCGTGGACCTCGACGTGTAAGGATGGGGGGCGTCGCGTGCCCCCTCCCTAACCCTCCCCCGCTTGCGCGGGAGAGGGGACTGCCGCTGAACGCCGACAAGCATCCGGCCCCCTCTCCCGCGCAAGCGGGGGAGGGATGGGGAGGGGGCAAACGGTTATCCTTACCTCCACACCCCTGCTCAGTTTCTCTTCCGCTCCTTCGCGCCCGGCACCGGCTGTTCCTTCAACTGGGCCAGCACGGTCCGCACCTTCGACAAATCGGGCGGCAGCGGCGCCTTGGCGAGCGCCGGCTTGCCCGTCGCCGGCTTGGCCATCGCCCGCGCGATCTGGGCCGGCTGCGCCTTCACCGGTGCCGGCCTCGGCGCCTCCGCCACCTGCACGGGCTCCGTCTTCCGCGCCCTCGCCTTGGCTTCCTGCACCGCCGGCAGGCCGCGCGGCTCGCCGCCGCTCTTCGGCGTCCAGGTGCGGAAGGGGCCGGTGTCGACGTGGACATGGCCGGTGTGCGGGTAGAGCGCGTAGCCGCCGCGCTGCAGCGCCGCCGCCTCCTCGGCCAGCCGGGCCGGGGGCACGCCGGGGATCGAGAAATCCACCGCCTGCCCACGCATGTGGTAAGAGTTCTCGGCCACGTTCGCGTTGGTCCGCGCCAGCGCCGCGTTGGTCGCGGTGGAGCGGTAGCCCGAGGTGACGCGGATCGGCGCGTCGGGCGGCGCGCCGGTGCGCTGGCGCAGCGCGACCAGCGTGTCGATCAGCGCCGGATCGACCGGGATCGTCTCGCCGCTGCGGCGGTCGCGGAACAGGACGGAAATCTCGCGCAGCGCGTCGGCGTCGTAGCCGCCGCTCCGCCAATAGGTGACGGCGACGCTCTCGCCGCTGGGATGGCTGAGGACGATGGAGCGCGGCCCTTCCCCCAGCCCGGCGTCGCCGCCCGGCGACGAGGCGCAGCCGGCAAGACCGGCGGCGAGCAGGCATGGCAGGACGGCGCGATGAACGGCGTAAGGCACGGCACGACGGACGGCACGCAGGATCGACCGCATCGCTTCCCCCCGGAGCTTCCCCACACGGTTGTGCGACGCAGATCTACCAGAATTGTCACACGAGGTCCCAGTGACAACGCATTGTTGTGGCGCGAACGACACGGCCAAGCAGTTTCCGCGCTGCGAATCGCGATTTCCGACTCAACCGGGTCGAAGGGGAGGGAGGGCGCAAAAAAGCGGCCGGAGGTTTCCCTCCGGCCGTCGACAAGTCAAAACATCAGCCGTTCAAAACGATCCGGCTCGCACACCGGATCACGGACCAGATCAATGGAACTGGTCAGCCTCGGTGGAGTCCTTGTACGCGGTGGTCGAGGACTGGCCGCCCGAGATCGCCGTGGCGACCGCGTCGAAGTAGCCGGTGCCGACCTCGCGCTGGTGCTTGGTGGCGGTGTAGCCGTCCTTCTCGGCCGCGAACTCGGCCTGCTGGAGTTCGGAGTAGGCGGCCATGCCGCGCTCGGCGTAGCCCTTGGCCAGCGTGAAGGCCGAGTAGTTCAGCGAGTGGAAGCCCGCCAGCGTCACGAACTGGAACTTGTAGCCCATGGCGCCCAGCTCGCGCTGGTACTTGGCGATGGTCGCGTCGTCCAGGTTGGCCTTCCAGTTGAAGGAGGGCGAGCAGTTGTAGGCCAGCATCTTGCCGGGGAATTCCTTGTGGACGGCCTCGGCGAAGCGGCGGGCGTCGTCCAGGTTCGGCTTGGAGGTCTCCCACCACATCAGGTCCGAATACGGCGCGTAGGACAGGCCGCGGGCGATGCAATGCTCGACGCCCAGGCCCTTCTTCAGGCGGTAGAAGCCTTCCGAGGTGCGGCCGCTGTCGAAGTCGATGAACGGGTGGTCACGCTCGTCGATGTCCGAGGTGATGAGCTGCGCCGACTCGGCGTCGGTGCGGGCGATCACCAGGGTCGAGGTGCCGCAGACGTCGGCGCCGAGACGGGCGGCGTTCAGGGTGCGGATGTGCTGCTGGGTCGGGATCAGCACCTTGCCGCCGAGATGGCCGCACTTCTTTTCCGAAGCGAGCTGGTCTTCCCAGTGGACGCCGGCCGCGCCGGCCTTGATCATGGCCTTCATCAGCTCGAAGGCGTTCAGCGGGCCGCCGAAGCCGGCTTCGGCGTCGGCGATGATCGGCGCGAACCAGTAGGTGTCGCCCTTGCCCTCGGAGGTCTGGATCTCGTCGGCGCGCTTGAAGGCGTTGTTGATGCGCTCCACCACCTGCGGCACCGAGTTCACCGGGTACAGGCTCTGGTCGGGGTACATCTGGCCGGCCGAGTTGGCGTCGCCGGCGACCTGCCAGCCCGACAGGTAGATGGCCTTCAGGCCGGCCTTGACCGCCTGCATCGCCTGGTTGCCGGTCAGGGCGCCCAGCGTGTTGATGTAGGGTTCGGTGTTCAGCAGCTCCCACAGGCGCTGGGCGCCCAGCTCGGCCAGCGTGTACTCGATCTTGACCGAGCCGCTCAGACGCTTGACGTCGTCCATCGTGTAATCGCGGCGGATGCCTTCGTAACGGGCGGCGCGCAGGGCGGCCTTGGTCTTATCGTCGAGCGACATGGTGGGTGTCCTTCTGTCCGAATATCCCCCATTCGGGGGGCGGTGGGAAATCTCGGGGCGTATTCTTCTTCGACACCGCCGCTCGTTTGTCTTGAGCCTTGGGCGGTGTCGTTTGGCTTTACAGTGCGTCCTTGAGACAAGAGGTAAACCGGTCCTGTTTGCGTTGCAATAAGCCCTTGTTCGTAAAACGGTCCGGTTGTAAAGTATGGTCATAGGATTTTTGTAAATCGGTAAATCTTGTAAAGTTCTCGCCGGAGGTGGTTCGGGGCCATGGACAAGAAGGCGATGCTGGGTCCGAAGGTCCGCCGCCTGCGCCGCGACCAGGGTTTGACCCAGGCGCAGATGGCCGAGCAGCTCGGCGTCTCGCCCAGCTACCTGAACCTGATCGAGCACAACCAGCGCCCGGTGACGGTGCCGCTGCTCCTCAAGCTCGGGCATACGTTCGGGGTCGATCTCCAGACCTTCGCCGAGGACGACGAGAGCCGGCTGGTCGCGGGGCTGCGCGAGGTGTTCGCCGACCCGCTCTTCGCCGGCTCCGACATCAAGAACCAGGATTTCCGCGAACTCGCCGCCGTGGCGCCGACGCTGGGGCAGGCGGTGGTGGCGCTCTACCGGGGCTTCCGGGGCGCGCGCGACGACCTCCAGGCGCTGGCCGAGCGGGTCGCCGACCGCGAGAAGCTGCATCTGGTGCAGAGCACCGGCTTCCCGCAGGACGAGGTGCGCGACCTGTTCCAGGCCAACTCCAACCATTTCGCCGAGCTGGAGGAGGCCGCCGACGCCCTGTGGCGGGACGGCAAGCTGGAGAAGGGCGATCTCTACCGGGGGCTGGTGGACTGGCTGAACCAGCAGCACAGCGTTCGCGTCCGCCTGCTGCCGTCGGAGGTGATGGGCTACGCGGTGCGCCGCTTCGACCGGCACAGCCGCCGCATCCTGCTGTCGGAGATGCTGGCGCCCTCGGGGCGGAATTTCCAACTCGCCTGCCAGATCGCCCTGCTGCGCCACCGCGACCTGCTGAACGGCATCGTCGAGGGCGCCAATCTGTCGGGCGACGAGGCGCGGCGGTTGGCCCGCATCGGTCTCGCCAACTACTTCGCCGCCGCCGTGCTGATGCCCTACCAGCGCTTCCAAGAGGCGGCGACGCAGGTTCGTTACGACATCGAAATCCTGCGCCGGCGCTTCGACGCCTCCTTCGAGCAGGTCTGCCAGCGGCTGACCACGCTGCACCGGACCGGGGCGAAGGGCGTGCCCTTCTTCTTCATGCGGGTGGACAGCGCCGGCAACGTGTCGAAACGCTTCTCCGGCGCCGGCTTCCACCTCGCGCGGTTCGGCGGCGGCTGCCCGCGCTGGATCGTCTACGAGGCGTTCCGCACGCCGGGCAAGGTCCACAGCCAGGTGGCGCAGATGCCCGACGGCACCACCTACTTCTCCATCGCCCGCACCGTGGTGAAGGCCGGCGGCGGCCACCGCAGCCCGCCCCAGCAATTCGCCATCGCGCTGGGGTGCGACGCCCAGCACGCGGCGCACGTCACCTATGCGGACGGCTTCGACCTGGGCAACACCGAAGCGGCGACGCCGATCGGCGTGAACTGCCGGCTCTGCCCCCGGCTCGACTGTTCGCAGCGGGCGTTTCCGCCGCTGAATCACCGGCTTATCGTCGACGAGAACCTGCGCGGCCTGTCGCCCTACCTGTTCGCGCCGCCCAGCGCCGAATGACGGCGGAATGATCTGGATCAAGTTCCACGGCGTTCGTCGTGTTGTTTCTTCATGACCACGACAGGAACATTGGTATAAAGCCATGGCCTTTGGGGCGAATTCTTGTTAGGTTTCCCGGCGTTGCAGCGCGGAAGCCCGATCCTGTCCGGTATGGTCTTCAAGGACCCGATCCCGGCCGGTCGATCACAGCCATCCGTGCGCAGCGCCCACCCGGCCCCGGCATCGACACGGTTTTGGATTCTCCAATGAGCAATCTCATCAAGGAGCGCGTGCTGCGCGTTCACCACTGGACGGACACGCTGTTCACCTTCACGACGACGCGCGACCCGTCGTTCCGCTTCCTGCCGGGGCAGTTCACCATGATCGGGCTGGAGGTCGAGGGGCGCCCGCTGCTGCGCGCCTACAGCCTCGTCAGCGCCCATTACGAGGAGACGCTGGAGTTCTTCAGCATCAAGGTCCAGGACGGCCCGCTGACCTCGCGCCTCCAGCACCTGAAGGAAGGCGACACGCTGCTGGTCAACCGCAAGGCGACCGGCACGCTGATCTCCGACAACCTGCTGCCGGGGCGCAACCTGTACCTGCTGAGCACCGGCACTGGGCTGGCCCCCTTCCTCAGCATCATCAAGGACCCGGAGCTGTACGAGAAGTACGACCGCGTCATCCTGACCCACGGCACCCGCACGGTCGCCGAGCTGGCCTATGACGAGCTGATCCGCACCGTTCTGCCGGAGAACGAGTTCTTCGGGGAGCAGGTGAAGGAGAAGCTGCTCTACTACCCGACCGTGACGCGCGAGGCGTTCCGCAACAGCGGCCGCCTGACCACGCTGATGGAGACGGGCAAGCTGTACAGCGACCTCGGCCTGCCGGCGCTCGACCCGCAGCACGACCGCGTGATGATCTGCGGCAGCCCCGCCATGCTGACCGAGACCAGCGCGATGATGGACCGCCAGGGTTTCGTCATGGGCACCAACGGCGAGCCGGGCACCTACGTGATCGAAAAGGCCTTCGTGGAGCGGTGACCGAAAAGGGGCGCGGGTCTTCCGTTGGAATAAACCGGCCCGCCGCCCTGTTCGCTGTTTCGTGACGATGGCACGTCACTGATCAATCCTTGACCACTCGACAGGCGCGTTCCCCAACGGGGGCGCGCCTTTCTTTATGGTGGGCGGGGCTGAAGGTCGACCGACGGCGGCTGAGCCCCTCTCCCCTTGCGGGAGAGGGGTTGGGGTGAGGGGGCGCCGGCTTCAGCCGGCCGCAAATCTCCTGTTCTTTCCGCCTGTGGCGGAATCCCCCTCATCCCAACCAGCAGTGCTTGCGGTCGCCTTTGGCGCCCTTCAGCCCTGCCCCGCAAGGGGAGAAGGGCTTCAACCCGCGCCTCTGAGCCTTTGTGGAGGATAAGCCCGTCCCGGCACCCAAAAAAAGACAGGCCGCCGGAGGGGGGATCCGGCGGCCTGCGTCTTTGCGGCGGTTGGCTTGGGGGGCTGGGATCAACCGCCGCTAAGCGGACGCGTCATCCAACGGTGATACGTCGGTGACTGATACGTCAGCCGCCACGCGACTCCTGCGGCGGCTTGCCGTCGGGGCCGGGGCCGCCGTGACGCGGGCCGTGCTCGCCGCCCGGACCCATGCCCGGACCGCCATGCTCCTTGCCCGGACCCATGCCGCCGTGGCGCGGGCCGCCGCCCTGGTTCAGCAGGTGGTCGGCGGTCTTCTGCTGGTCCGGCGTCAGCTGGGCGTACAGCTCGGTCAGGGCCGGGCGGACGGTCTGGAGCTGCTGGAGATGGGCCTGCATCATGCTCTCGGCGCGCTCCAGGCGCTGCGGCAGGGCGGCGGGACGCGGCTGGTCCTTGACCTTGGTGCAGAGGTCCTGGGTCGGCTTCAGGCTGGCGCGGGCGCTGTCGGCGAACTTGTTCCAGGCGGCGCGCTGCGGCTCGGTGATGCGCAGCTTCTTCTCGGCGAAGGCCAGCTTGCCGGCCAGACGGGCGTCCTGGTCCTCGCACATGCGGCTGAAGTGGCGGTCCGGGCCACCCGCGGCGGGCCCGCCCGCCGGGCCGGCGGGGGCCTGCTGGGCGAAGACCGGAACGGCCAGCCCGAAACCGGCGACCAGCAGGGCGGAGGTCAGAAGGGCGCGTTTCATTGGGGTACTCCTGGTTGGTGAGGAGGCGATCTCGTTGGGGAGGCGCGTCTTCGCGTTCCCGATGACCAGACGATGCGCCCCCGACGTTGCCGGACGATGTCCGCAACCCCGTCACTTGGTAACACTGTGTAACCGCCTTCGGCCCTGTAACCGGCCGTTACACATTTCCCCTTCACCCTAAGGCCTTCGCGCCCGATCATGCGCGGCATGGACCGCACCCCCCATCTTCTGGTCGTCGACGACGACCGCGAAATCCGCTCCCTCGTGGCGCAGTTCCTGACCAAGCACGGCTTCCGGGTCACGGGCGTCAAGGACGGGGCCGAGATGATGCGCACGCTGGACGGCGCGCGCGTCGACCTGATCGTGCTCGACCTGATGCTGCCGGGGGAGGACGGGTTGTCGCTCTGCCGCCGGCTGCGCGCGTCCGCCCCCACCGCCCAGACCCCGGTCATCATGCTGACCGCCATGGGCGAGGAGACCGACCGCATCGTCGGGCTGGAGATGGGCGCCGACGACTATCTGGCGAAGCCCTTCAGCCCGCGCGAGCTGCTGGCCCGCATCAAGGCGGTGCTGCGCCGGGTCTCCGCCCCGCCGGTGGCCGGGACCAGCGGCGGCGGCACGGTGCTGCGCTTCGAGGGCTGGTCGCTCGACGTGACCAAGCGGGAGCTGCGCTCGCCGGACGGCGTGCTGGTGCAGCTTTCGGCCGGGGAGTACGACCTGCTGGTCGCCTTCGCCGAGCATCCCCAGCGGGTGCTGAACCGCGATCAGCTCCTCGATCTGGCGCGCGGGCGTTCGGCGGTGCCCTTCGACCGCTCCGTCGACGTGCAGGTCAGCCGGCTGCGCCGCAAGATCGAGCCCGACCCGGCGGAGCCGACCCTGATCAAGACGGTGCGCGGCGGCGGCTATCTCTTCACCCCGACGGTGAGCGTGGGATCGTGAAGCTCCCCCGCCGCCTCGCGGTTCCCGACAGCCTCGCCGCGCGCATGGCGCTGACCGTGGTGCTGGCGCTGTTCCTCACCCAGGCGATCAGCGCGCTGGTCTATCTGACCGACCGCAGCGAGGGGCCGCCGATCCACGGGCCGGGCGTGCTGGTCCAGCGCGTCACCGCCATCGTGCAACTGGTGGAGAGCACGCCCCCCCCCGGACGCGAGCGGCTGGTCCAGGCCATCGACGACCCGGTGCTGCGCGTCCAGTGGCACGCCGACCGGCCGCCGGAGCTGACCGACTACACCAACGTCCGCTTCGACGGGTTGCGGCGGCGGCTGAGCGAGACGCTGAACCTGCCGCCGCGCGCCATCGTCTTCGAGGTCGAGCGCCGCGACGCGCGCGACAACGACCGGGGCGGCGACCGGATGCGCCCGCCGCCGCCCTTCGCCGGCGGGGGCGGGGACGACGACCGGCGCTGGGGGCCGCATGTGCGCCTTTCGGTGCGGCTCGGCGACGGCTCCTGGCTGAGCTTCACCGGTGGCGACCCGCTGGAAGGGCCGTTCCGCACCCTGCGCTTCGTGCTGTGGATGGGCGCGGTGGTCGGGGTCATCATGGCGCTGTCGCTCTGGGTGTCGCGCCGCTTCACCGCGCCGCTGGCCGGTTTCGCCGCCGCCGCCGAGCGGCTGGGCGTGGACGGCGAGGCCGCCCCGCTGCCCGAGGCTGGCCCGCGCGAGCTGCGCGCCGCCACCCGCGCCGTCAACCGCATGCAGGCGCGGCTCGCCCGCTTCGTCGCCGACCGCACGCAGATGCTGGCGGCGATCAGCCACGATCTGCGCACGCCGCTGACCCGGCTGCGGCTTCGGGCGGAGCTGGTCGACGATCCGGAGATGCAGCGGCGGATGCTCTCCGACCTGGACGAGATGGAGGCGATGATCTCCGCCACCATGGTCTTCGCCCGCGACGACGCCAAGCGCGAGCCGCGCGGTCGGCTCGACCTCGCCGACCTGTTGCAGAGCCTGTGCGACGACCGGGTGGACGCGGGGCACGAGGCGACCTACGACGGCCCGGCCCACGCGGTGGCGGAGGGGCGGCCGGTGGCGCTGCGCCGGGCCTTCGCCAACCTGATGGACAACGCCATCGCCTATGGCGGCGGCTGCGCCGTGCGGCTGGAGCCGGAGGAGGGGCAGGCCCGCGTCCACATCGACGACAACGGCCCCGGCATCCCGGAGGAGGAGTTCGAGAAGGTCTTCGCGCCGTTCTACCGGCTGGAGCGCTCCCGCTCGCGCGACACCGGCGGGGTCGGGCTGGGGCTGTCCACGGCGCGGACGATCATCCGGGGGCATGGCGGCGACATCGCGCTGGTGAACCGGCCGGAGGGCGGGTTGCGGGTGACGGTGACGCTGCCGTGATGGGGGCGTGCGGCCCTTGGTTGCCCCCACCCTTACCTCCCCCGCCCAGCGGGGGAGGGGACTGCCGCCGCACGCCGACAAGCGTTCGACCTCCTCCCCCGCCCAGCGGGGGAGGAATGAGGTGGGGGCAACCGTGGCTGGACTTGCACAATCCTGCTTAACTCCAGAAGACGTTCAAGTTCGCCCACGAAAGGTCCACATGACACACGCCATCGACAAGGACACCCGCCTCTGCATCTCGCTGTCGGGGCGTCCGAGCAACATCGGCACGCGTTTCCACAACCACCTCTACGCGGCGCTTGGCCTGAACTACGTCTACAAGGCGTTCACGACGGACGACCTCCCCGCCGCGATCGGCGGCATCCGGGCGCTCGGCATTCGCGGCTGCGGCGTGTCGATGCCGTTCAAGGAGGCTTGCATCCCCTTTATCGACGACCTCGACGAGTCGGCCGCCGGGTTGCAGTCGGTCAACACCATCGTCAACGAGCAAGGCCGGCTGCGTGGCTACAACACCGACTACCTCGCGGTGCGCACGCTGCTGGACAGCCACGCCGTGCCGCGTGAACTGCGCTTCGCGTTGCGCGGCAGCGGCGGCATGGCGCGCGCGGTGCTGTGCGCCTTGCGTGACGCCGGCTTCGCCGAGGGCGTCGTGGTCGCCCGCAACGAGGCGACGGGCCGCAAGCTGGCGGACGAGTACGGCCTGCCCTGGCAGGCCGACACGGCGGGGATCGCCCCCGGCCTGCTGGTCAACGTGACGCCGCTCGGCATGGCCGGAGGCCCCGACTCCGAGACGCTGGCCTTCGACCCGGCGCTGGTCGTGGCGGCCGGCCACGTGTTCGACGTCGTTGCGATGCCCGCCGAGACCCCGCTGATCCGCGCCGCCCGTGCGGCTGGGAAGCCGGTGATCACCGGCGCCGAGGTCATCGCGTTGCAGGCGCTGGAGCAGTTCGTGCTCTACACCGGCGTCCGCCCGACCGACGCGCAGGTCGCCGCCGCCGCCGCCTATTCGCGCCCGGCGTGAGCCCTCTCAAATAATCGCGTTGAAGTCGTCCAGCAGGGTGGCGATGCGGCCGCTGTCGCTCTGGTCCATGATGACGCGGGCGCGGCGGCTCGCCTCCATCAGGTCGAGGGAGCGGATCCGTTTCTTCACCGTCGGGACCGAGGGCGGGGACATCGACAGCTCGCGCACGCCCAAACCCAGCAGCAGCGGGGCGTAGCGCGCGTCGCCGGCGATCTCGCCGCACACCGACACGGGGATGCGCGAGCGCAGCGCCGCCTCGATGGTGAACTGGATCAGGCGCAGCACCGCCGGGTGCAGCGGGTCGTAGAGCGTCGCGACCTGCTCGTCCGCCCGGTCGATCGCCAGCGTGTACTGCGTCAGGTCGTTGGTGCCGATGGAGAAGAAATCGGCGGCGTAGGCCAGCGCGTCGGCCGCCAGCGCGGCGCCGGGCACCTCGACCATCACGCCGACCGGCGGCAGGGGATCGGCGATGGCGACGCCGCGCCGGCGCAGGCGGCGCGCCACCTGCCCCAGGATCTCGCGGACCTTCTGCACCTCCGACACCGAGGTGATCATCGGCAGCAGGATGCGCAGCGGCCCGTGCGCGCCCGCCCGCAGCATGGCGGCGAGCTGGGTCTCCAGCAGCTTGGGCTCGCGCAGGCCCAGACGGATGGCGCGCAGGCCCAAGGCCGGGTTGGCCGGTTCGCCGTAGCGCCCGGCCATCCAGCCGGCCAGCTTCTCGCCGCCGACGTCCATGGTGCGGGCGGTCACCGGGCGGCCGCCCATGCCCTCGACGATGGCGCGCAGAACGCCGTACTGCTCGTCCTCGTCGGGGAGCTGGTCGCGGTTCATGAACAGGAATTCGGTGCGCAGCAGCCCGACGCCCTGCGCGCCGTTCTCCAGCGCGTGGTCGAGGTCGCGCGGCAGCTCCAGATTCGCCATCAGCGTGATCGCCGTGCCGTCGCGGGTGACCGCCGGCAGCTTGCGCAGGCTCTTCAGCTGCTCGCGCTCGCGCTCGCGGGCGGCGCGGCGGGCGCGGTAGTCCTCCAGAACCTCAGGGGGCGGGTCGATCAGGACGCGGCCCTGCACGCCGTCGACGATCACCGTCACGCCGTTGCGCACCCCCGCCAGCAGCCCGGCGGCGCCGAGCACGGCCGGAAGCCCCAGCGAGCGGGCGAGGATCGCGGTGTGCCCCTCGGCGCCGCCGAGCACGGTGGCGAAGCCGCCGACCGCCTTGGGGTCGAGCAGCGCGGTGTCGGCCGGCGTCAGCTCCTCGGCCAGGATGATGCTGCCGGGGGGCAGGGTGGAGAAGGCGCGGTACTCGTGCTTGAGCAGGTTGCGGGTCAGCCGGCGGCCGACCTCGCGGATGTCGGCGATGCGGGCGGCCAGATAGGCGTCGTCCATCCCGGCGAAGGTCTGGGCGATGGTCGCGATTTCCGCCTGGATGGCGGCCTCGGCGTTGAGGCGCTCCTCCTTGATGCGGCGCTCGACCCCGCGCGTCAGGCGCGAGTTGGTCACCATCGACAGATGGGCGTCGAGCAGGAAGCCGATCTCCTCCGACGCCGAGTCGGGCAGCACCAGCGCCTTGCTCTTGAGCTTCTTGATCTGGCGCCGCGCCTTGGCGGCGGCCTCGTTGAAGCGCAGGACCTCGGCCTCGACCCCATCCGGCGGGATCGCGTATTCCGGGATGGCGACGGCGCCGCTTTCCACCACATGGGCCGGGCCGATGGCCACGCCGGGCGACACGCCCAGGCCGCGCAGGCTGCGGCTCTGGCCGGCGGCGGGGAGGGCGGCGACAGGGGCGGCGGGCGCCTGGACAGGGGGAGGAGCGGCGGCGGCCTGGACGGCGGCTGGTGCGGCGGCGTTCAGGGCGGAGGGCGGCGTGTCATTCTTCATCGAACTTACGATTGATCAGGTCGAGCAGGGCGGCCATGGCCTCTTCGGCCTGGTTGCCGCGCGCGCGCAGCTCCACCGTGGTGCCGGGGCCGGCGGCCAGCATCATCAGGCCCATGATCGACTCGCCCGACACCACCGACTCGCCGCGGCGCACCGTGATCTCGGCCTCGAAGGTGGCGACCAGCTTGACGAACTTGGCCGAGGCTCTGGCGTGCAGGCCGCGCTGGTTGGTGATGGCGGCGGTGCTGCGGAGTTCGCCCGGCACCGGGGTCTGGCCATCGGGGTTTTGGTCGCTCAGGCTCATCGCGGGGTCAGTCCGACAGCAGGGAAGAGGCGACGTTGATGTATTTCTGCCCGGCGTCGCGGGCGGCGATCACCGACTTGTCGAGCGGCTCGGTCTTGCGGACGCTGGCCAGTTTGATCAGCATCGGCAGATTGACGCCGGCGATCACCTCGACCTTCGCCTTGTCCATGATGGAGATGGCGAGGTTCGAGGGCGTGCCGCCGAACATGTCGGTCAGCACCACCACGCCCGACCCGTCGTCCACCTCGGCGACCGAATTCAGGATGTCCTGGCGCCGCTGCTCCATGTCGTCGTCGGGGCCGATGCACACCGCGCGCACCTGGGTCTGCTCGCCCACCACGTGGAACAGCGCGGCGATGAACTCTTCGGCGAGTCGCCCGTGGGTCACAAGTACCATGCCGATCATGGGACATCCTTCAAGGTTGGGCCTCCCCGTGGGATTGCTGGGCTTCGTCATGGACTGCTTTTGGATGGTGGCATGGGCGCATGGCCGTCAAGACGCAAATTGCTTCACCCCGCTCCACCGGGCCGGGCACCGAGGCGGTTCAGCTCGCGATGGCTGAGATTCACCTTGATGTCCAGCTCCGCCAGCCAGGCCGCCAACCGTTCGGCGACGAACACCGAACGGTGCTTGCCCCCGGTGCAGCCGATGGCGATGGTCAGGTAGCTCTTGCCTTCCTGGTTGTAGCGCGGCAGCAGGGGCCGCAGCAGCTCCGTCAGGTTGCGGAAGAAGGCCGGGAAATCGGCGTCGCCCTCCACCCGCGCCGCGACGGCGGGGTCGAGGCCGGTCAGCGCGCGCAACGCCGGGTCGTAATGCGGGTTGGTCAGGAACCGCACGTCGAAGACCAGATCGGCCTCGCGCGGCAGCCCCAGCCGGAAGGAGAAGGAGGTCACGAACACCTGGAGGGCCGCCTGCGCGTCGCGTTGGAAATGCCCCGACAGGATGCGCCGCAAATCGTGAATGGACAGTTGCGTCGTGTCGATGGTGACGTCGGCGCGTTCCTTCAGCGGGAACAGCAGGCCGCGCTCGCGCGCGATGCCGTCGGGCACCGTGCGGTCGACCGCCAGCGGGTGGCGCCGCCGCGTCTCGGTGAAGCGGCGCTGCAGCACCTCGTCGCCGCAATCCAGGAAGACCAGCTTGACGTCGAGGTCGTCGCGCGCCTGCAGATCGTCCAGCTCGTCGAGGAAGTTGCGGGCGGAGAAATCGCGGGTTCGGCTGTCGATCACCAGCGCCAGCGGCCGGCGCCGGGGGTCGGCCTGCTGGAGCAGCGCCGGGACCAGCGACAGGCGCAGGTTGTCCACCGCCTCGTAGCCGAGATCCTCCAGCGCCTTCAGCGCGACCGACATGCCCGCCCCCGACATCCCGGTGACCAGCACGATGCGGCCGCGCGGGGCGGAGAAGGCGGTGGAGTCGGGGCTTTGGGATTGGGTCGTCACGGTGGATGCGGTCATGGGGTGGCCGGGGGAAAGGCCGCGAGTTTGGCCGGCACGGAACCCAGGGTTCCGGCCCGCGCGGCGGCGGCGGCCAGACGCAGCTTGGCCGGGGCCGACGCCTCGAAGGCGGCGAGCGCCAGGCGGGGAAGGGACACGCCCAGGATCGGTTCGCGCGCCGGTTCAGGCAGGCGCTCGACCCGCTCGGACGGGACGAGGTCGACGATCAGGCCAAGCTCGGCGGAGTCCGCGTCCGGCACCGGCAGGATGCCGACGCCGCGCACTTCCAGCAAGCCGGCCAGGGTGTCCGGGGCGGTGGCGGTCAGGCGGCCGTCCACGGCGCGCAGCACGACCTGATCGTCGGCGACCAGTTGCGCGCCGCCGTCGATCAATCGCAAAGCCATGTCGGATTTTCCGCTTCCCGGCTCCCCTCTCAGCAACACGCCGATCCCGGAGAGCAGGACGCAGGTGCCGTGCATCGTCACCATGATCAGGCGAAGGTGAGACGTGGCGCGGGTTCTGTCAATGGGATCAGGGTAGGGGGAGGGTGGGGAAGGCGGGGGATCCTGAACAGGATCATCCCTCCGGGACGGAACGGACGAAGGTTATCGCCGCCGTTTCGACAATCCGAAGCGCTGCCGGCCTCGCGACGTCGTTTCGGATTCGGAATGTTTTTTGGAACTCAGGCTCCGGCGCTCCCGCGCGAGGCGCTGCGGATGCTTTCCAGTTCGCGCACCAGAACGTCGCGGCGACGGATCATTTCGTCGAGATCCTCCAGTTCCGCCGCCTCCTGGCAGGCGTCGCGGAAATCCTTCTCGCGCTTGAGCCGGACCAGCAGCAGCTTGTAGCTGTCGGCGATCCGCACGAGGTGGTGCTGCGCGCCTTGCAGCGCCTCGGCCAGCTGGGTTCGTTCCTGCGCGGAATCGCGCATCAGACGCGCAAGCTCGCCCTGCTGGCGGCCGGCGTCGCGGATCAGTCGAGCCAAGCGAAAACGACGGATATCAATGACTTGAGCCGATGTGGACATGAAGACCCCACAGGGTTGCCCAGGATCAGACGCGCTCGCAAAGGAAAAGCGGCGAACGGCACGCGCGAGGAATCACCGTCAACATGATTGACGTATGCGGGACGCTTGTCCACCGCTTATCGAATGTCGA
This sequence comes from Azospirillum doebereinerae, assembly GCF_003989665.1. Classification (GTDB taxonomy): domain Bacteria; phylum Pseudomonadota; class Alphaproteobacteria; order Azospirillales; family Azospirillaceae; genus Azospirillum; species Azospirillum doebereinerae. Next base: position 295,402 of record NZ_RZIJ01000005.1, read on the forward strand.
TGCAACTTTTCCGCAGGTCAGCGGAGAAGGGGCAGCGTCACACTAAAGTCTGCTCCGTCAATGCGACCATCGGCTGAAAGCCGGTTTTGCACGTCAACCATACCATCATGAGCGTGAACAATCTGTTGCGAGATCGAAAGGCCGAGGCCGGAGTGGGTGCCGAACTTCTCGCCGGCCGGGCGCTCGGTGTAGAAACGCTCGAAGATCGCCTGCTCCTTGCCCTCCGGAATGCCGGGACCGTCGTCGGAGACGGTGATCCGCACCATGCTCCCGGCCCGCCGCGCGGCGACGCGCACGGTTCCGCCCGGCGGCGAGAAGGACAGGGCGTTGGCGATCAGGTTCTGGAACACTTGCGTCAAGCGTCCTTCCAGCCCCGGAACGACCAGCCGCTCGTCGGCGGGCACGTCGACCAGGACGCGCGGGGCCTCGCCGTCGTCGTCTCCGTCCTCGCCCGTTTCCCCGGCGGCGCGGTGCATGTCGGCCAGCATCGCCAGCATGGCGCCGATGTCCACCGGCTCCAGCTCCGCCCGCGACAGCTCGGCGTCCAGACGGGACGCGTTGGAGATGTCGCTGATCAGCCGGTCGAGCCGCTGCACGTCGTCGGCGATGATCGCCATCAGCCGGGCGCGGCGGCCGGGATCCTCGATGCGGGCGACGGTCTCCACCGCGCTGCGCAGCGAGGTCAGCGGGTTCTTGATCTCGTGCGCCACGTCGGCGGCGAAGCGTTCGATGGCGTCCATCCGCGCCCACAGCGCGGCGGTCATGTCGCGCAGCACGCCCGACAGCTCGCCGATCTCGTCGCCGCGGTGGGTCAGGTCGGGGATCTCGGTGTGGCGGCCGTGGCCGGTGCGCAGCCGGTCGGCGGCCTGGGCCAGCCGGCGGATCGGCCGCGCGATGGTGCCGGCGAGGTAGAAGGACAGGGCCACCGTCACCAGCAACGCCACCGCGAACACCCGCAGGATGTCGAAGCGGACCGAGCGGATGGCCCGGTCGATCTCGCCGCCGCCGCGCGTCAGCAGCACCGCGCCCAGCACCTCGCGGTAGCGCTGCACCGGCACCGCCACGGTCAGCAGCAGCTCCGGCTCGTCCGAGGCCGACTCCATGCGCCAGACGGTCGCCCCGGTCTCGCCGGCCAGCGCGTGCTCGACGTCGCCGTTGGGCTGGCCGTCCTCCTCGCGGTAGGGCGGCAGCCCCTCGCGGCTCGGCACCACGTCGATCAGCCGGTTGTAGAGGGTGTTGATCGCGCGCGAGACCGCGTCGCCGGCCGGCGGGGGCGGCAGCTCGCGGATCTCGATGCGCCCCTGCGAGCCGGTCAGCACCCGGCTGTCGGACAGCATCGCGCCGTCGATGTCGAACAGGCGGGTGCGGGTGGCGGTCGCCTCGGCCAGCCGGCGGACCATCTGACGGGCCAGCTCGGGGGCCAGCTCGAACCGCTCGCGGCCGCCATCCTCGCTGTCGGCGGGCGGGACGAGGATGCGGTTCACCGCGCCCTCGCCCAACGCCGAGGCGAAGATGCGGGCCTCCGTCGCCAGCGCCTCCATCTCGGCCTGGATCAGCCGGTCCTGGTAGCGGCCGAGGTAGAGCAGCCCGACCACCAGCAGGGCCAGCGCCAGCACGTTGACGGCCAGGATGCGCAGGGTCAGCGGCGAGACGCCGCGCCGGGGCGGGCGCCGCCGCGCGGACACGGCGCTATTCGCGCGCGCCGGGACGGCGCTATTCGCGGTAGCGGTAGCCGACGCCGTAGAGCGTTTCGATCTGCGCGAAGTCGGCATCGATCGCCTTGAATTTCTTGCGGAGCCGCTTGATGTGGCTGTCGATGGTCCGGTCGTCGACATAGACATGCTCGCCATAGGCCGCGTCCATCAGCTGGTCGCGGTTCTTCACGTGGCCGGGGCGCTGGGCCAAGGCCTTGACCAGCAGGAATTCGGTCACCGTCAGGTCGATCGGCTGGCCCTTCCAGGTGCAGGCGTGCCGCGCGCCGTCGAGCAGCAGCGGCCCCCGCGTCACCACCTGCCCCGGATCGACGGGCGCGCCGGTCTCCCCGCGCAGCGCCTCGCGGCGCAGCAGGGCGCGGATGCGCTCGATCAGCAGGCGCTGCGAGAAGGGCTTCTTGATGTAGTCGTCGGCCCCCATGCGCAGGCCCATCAACTCGTCCAGCTCGTCGTCCTTGCTGGTCAGGAAGATGACCGGAAGCTGGGTGGTCTGGCGCAGCCGCTGCAGCAGCTCCATCCCGTCCATGCGCGGCATCTTGATGTCGAGCACGGCGAGGTCGGGCGGGCGCTGGGTCAGGCCGCGCAGGGCCTCGGCCCCGTCGGTGTAGGTGCGCACCTCGAAGCCCTCCGACTCCAGGGCGATGGAGACGGAGGCCAGGATGTTGCGGTCGTCATCCACCAGGGCGACGGTGTGGACCATGGGTGTGGATCTCGTCCTTATGCGCGGGAACAGCCGGGTTGTAGCACGGCCGGAGATCGGGGTCTCTGACAGGCGGGGTAGGGCGAACGGCCAGTCCGTTTGATTGTGGCGGAGTCAAGCGTTCTGCGGCAGTTTTCCCTTTTCCCACACCATTTTTATGGTCCAATATGGCGTCAATGCGGCGCCGAACAACGGCGTCGCGCGGGAGAACGCACGCGTTGCCGGTATGAGTGCCACCGAAGCCCTTGGTGCGTCCTCCCCCCGTGGGACGGACGGCCCGTCGCCATTGCCGGCGACTCCGGACGCGGCCGGACAGGCGCGCCGGCTGATGCGCGGCTACGACCGCGCCACCCTGGCGACCGCCCAGGCGGAGCCGAAGGACGCCGCCCCGGACGATGCCGGCTGGCCCTACCCGTCGCTGGTGCTGGTCGCCTCCGACCACGACGGCAGCCCGCTGCTGCTGCTCTCCACCCTCGCCGAACACACGCGCAACCTCGCCCGCGATCCCCGCGTCGGCCTGCTGTTCGACGGCACCGGCGGTCTGGCGCAGCCCCTGACCGGCGCCCGCCTGTCGGTGCTGGGCCGCGCCGCGCGCAGCGACGAGCCGCGCCACCGCGCGCGCTTCCTGCGCCGCCACCCGGACGCCGCCTTCTACGCCGGTTTCGCCGACTTCGCGGTCTACCGCGTCGCGGTGGAGCGGGCGCATCTGGTCGCCGGCTTCGGGCGCATCCACTGGCTGTCGAAGGACGCGCTGGGACTGCCGGGGGTGCCGTCCGCGCTGGCCGAGGCCGAATCCGACACGCTGGCGGCCCTGAACGCCGCGCACGCCGCCGCCTTGCCGCTCCTCGTCCCGCTTCCGCCCGGAAGCGCCGAACGCGGGGAAGGCTGGACCCTGACCGGGCTGGATCCGGAGGGGTGCGACCTTCGGTGCGGGGGGTACGTCGCCCGCGTCGATTTTGATGAGAGAACAAACCATCCCGAATCGGCTAGACTGGCCTTGGCCGCTCTGGTCCAGCGTGCCGCCCGACCCGGCGGCACCGGCGGCCCCCGTTGACCGGGGTCCGGATCCCTGGCGGAACGAACGCTCGCAGAAGCGTCGCCGCCCAAGAAGAGCAACAGGCAAAGCCTTACGGCAGAGCGAAGCATCCGCCCGAGGACCGTGTACGACCCCAGCGGGCGCCGCACCAAAAACAAAAAAGCGGCGCACGACCAGCGCAACCAGGAGAAAACGTCAGTGGACCATAACGGATCGACCCGTTTCCCGTCCGGGCCTCTCGCCCTTGGACCGCCTTTTGCCCCGCTTCGTCGCGGCGCCCGTCCGGCGCGGCGCCAACCGCCGCTTTACTGACCACGACAACGGACAAGAGCAGACCGGAACGGCTGGCGACCATCCGCCTTCGCCTGAAGCGCCCGATCGGGCGGTCCAGGCCGGCGTCTTCATGATGGCCCCCGAACCGGCGACGCATTCGAGAGGAAGACGATGACTGCAAACACGCGGACGCGGAACAAGAAGCTCCTGGCCTGGGTCGAGGAGATCGCGCTGAAATGCAAGCCGGAGCGCATCCACTGGTGCGACGGCTCGCAGGAGGAATACGACCGTCTCTGCAACGAGATGGTCGAGGCCGGCACCTTCATCCGCCTGAACGAGGCCAAGCGCCGGAACTCCTTCCTCTGCCGGTCCGATCCGGGCGACGTCGCGCGCGTCGAGGACAGCACATACATCTGCTCCAAGACCCGTGAGGAAGCCGGTCCGACCAACAACTGGATGGACCCGGCCGCGATGAAGGCCAAGCTGGACGGCCTGTTCGAGGGCTGCATGCGGGGCCGCACCCTATACGTGGTGCCGTTCAGCATGGGGCCGCTCGGCTCCGACATCGCCCACATCGGCGTCCAGCTCTCCGACAGCCCCTACGTCGCCGTCAACATGCGCCTGATGACCCGCATGGGCCAGAAGGTGCTCGACGTGCTGGGCGACGGCGATTTCGTGCCCTGCCTGCACTCGGTCGGCGCCCCGCTGGAGCCGGGCCAGGCGGACGTGGCGTGGCCGTGCAACGCCGAGAGCAAGTACATCGTCCACTTCCCGGAGGAGCATTCGATCGTCTCCTACGGCTCGGGCTACGGCGGCAACGCGCTGCTCGGCAAGAAGTGCTTCGCGCTGCGCATCGCCTCCTCGATGGGCCGCGAGCAGGGCTGGCTGGCCGAGCACATGCTGATCCTGGGCGTCGAGAGCCCGACCGGCGAGAAGACCTACGTCGGCGCCGCCTTCCCCTCGGCCTGCGGCAAGACCAACTTCGCCATGCTGGTCCCGCCCGCCGAGTTCGAGGGCTGGAAGGTCCGCACCATCGGCGACGACATCGCCTGGATCAAGCCGCAGCCCGACGGCACCCTGCGCGCCATCAACCCGGAGGCCGGCTTCTTCGGCGTGGCGCCGGGCACCAGCGTCAAGTCGAACCCGAACGCGCTGAAGACGCTCGACCACAACGTCATCTTCACCAACGTCGCGCTGACCGACGACGGCGACGTGTGGTGGGAAGGGCTGACCGACACCCCGCCGGAACACCTGATCGACTGGCAGGGCAAGGACTGGACGCCGGGCGCCGGCCGTCTGGCGGCGCACCCGAACTCGCGCTTCACCGCCCCGGCGGCGCAGTGCCCGTCGATCGACCCGGCCTGGGAGGACCCGGCCGGCGTTCCGATCAGTGCCTTCATCTTCGGCGGCCGTCTGTCGAAGACCTTCCCGCTGGTGTTCGAGGCCTACAACTGGCGCGAAGGCGTCTACTGGGCGGCGACCATGGGCTCTGAGGCGACCGCCGCCGCCGTCGGCCAGGCCGCCATCCGCCGCGACCCCTTCGCCATGCTGCCCTTCTGCGGCTACAACATGGCCGATTACTGGAACCATTGGCTGTCGATGGAAGCCAAGGTCGAGAGCCTGCCGCGCATCTACCGCGTCAACTGGTTCCGCAAGGACGAGAACGGCAAGTTCGTCTGGCCGGGCTTCGGCGACAACATGCGCGTGCTGAAGTGGATCGTCGACCGCGTGCGCGGCCGCGCCACGGAGGTCGCCGAGTCGCCCTTCGGCTACTCGCCGCGCTACCAGGATCTGAACTGGAACGGGCTGAGCTTCGGGCAGGAGAAGTTCAGCAAGATCATGGACATCGACCGCAAGGAAGCCGAGGCGGAAGCCAGGGACCAGGAGGAGCTGTTCAACCGCTTCGGCAGCCGCCTGCCGACGGAGATCGAGCAGCAGCGCCTCGCCCTGCTCAAGCGTCTGGAGGAAAGCCCGGACGTCTGGCGCATCGGCTAACCGCCAGAGCCGTCGCGTGAGGGAAGGGGGGCTGCCGCGAGGCGGCCCCTTTTTCTTTGAGGCGCCGTTCCGTCGGTCTCCTCGGTGGTGCGTGTGGCTTGTCCCTGCGTGCAGCGGGGGGAGGCCGGAGGCTCGGCAAAATACGGGCCTGATTTCGAACGTCCCGCGCAGAGCCGCCGCGCCCGAAACGCAAGGGTATAAAGCGATCAATTATATTGCGCACAATTAAATTGAACGCTATTGTCCGTTTCATCGAACACGCACCAAACCAAACCGAACCCAAGGAGACCAACCGATGTCCGCTCTCTACACCGCCAACGCCCGCACCTCCGGTGGCCGCGACGGCCATGTCCAGACCGACGACGGCCTGCTGAACATCGACCTTGCCATGCCCAAGAGCCTCGGTGGCAAGGGCGGCGCCACCAACCCCGAGCAGCTTTTCGCCGCCGGCTACGCAGCCTGCTTCGAAAGCGCGGTCCGCCACGTCGCCCGCCTGCAAAAACTGCCGTTGACCGACGCCTCGGTCGCGTCCACGGTCGGTCTGCATCAGACGCCGGAAGGCGGTTTCGCCCTCTCGGTCGCGCTGGCGGTCGAGGTCAAGGGTCTGGCCCAGGACGTCGCCGACGAGCTGGTCGCCACCGCCCACCGCGTCTGCCCCTATTCCAACGCCGTGCGCGGCAACATCGACGTGGCTCTCAGCGTCCAGGCGGCATGACCGACGACACGACCAGCACCGGGGGGGCGGCGACCCCGTCCCCCGCTTCCGATCCCCCTGTTGCCGATGGCCCCGCTTCCGGTGGCCCGGCCGGCGGCGAGCTTCTCCGGCTCGACCGCCAGCTGTGCTTCGCGCTCTATTCGGCGAGCAACCGGATCACCCGGCTGTACCGCCCGCTGCTCGACAAGCTGGGGCTGACCTACCCGCAGTATCTGGCGATGCTGGTGCTGTGGGAACGCGCGCCCCGCACGGTGGGCGAACTGGGCGACGCGCTGGATCTGGATTCCGGCACGCTGACCCCGCTCCTGAAGCGGATGGAGGCCAACGGTCTGGTCGCCCGCCGCCGCGACCCCGCCGATGAACGCCGCGTGATCGTGGAACTGACCGAAGCCGGCGCGGCCCTGCGCGAACAGGCCCTGTCGGTCCCTGTGACCTTGGCGTGCCATTTCGCCCTGCCGCTCGACGAGGTCGGCCCGTTGCGCGACCGCATCAAGGCCTTGCTCCCTCCTGAAAAACCCTGACGCGCCAGTCCTTTCGTGACAGTCGGGGCCACCCCCGGTAGGATCGCCGCGCTCTGTCGCGAAAGCGGTAGGCCGTTCGGACGTTCACGGAAACTCAACCGGTTTGACCGTGAATCCAACCGGACAGGCCGACGCTACGCGCCGATCGGCGTCTCCGGCCGGATTCAGAAGGAAAAGACCGTATGTTCGTGATGATCGGGTTGGTCACCGTGATCTTCTGCGTGTTCGGGGGCTACGTCCTCGGCGGTGGCCATATGGGCGTGCTTTGGATGCCCTTCGAGTTCATGATCATCCTGGGCGCCGGCATCGGCGGCTTTCTGATCGCGAATTCGAAGAACGTCATCAGTCATACGGGCAAGGAGATCGGCCACTTGTTCAAGGGGCCGAAATACAAGAAGGACAATTATCTCGAAGCCCTGACCATGATGTATCAGGTCTTCAAGATCGCCAAGACCAAGGGCCTGCTGGCGCTCGAACAGCACATCGAGAAGCCGGAGGATTCCCCGCTTTTCCAGCAATTCCCCAAATTCTACGCCGACCACCACGCCATCGCCTTCCTCTGCACCTATCTGCGCCTGATGTCGTTGGGCGCCGACAACCCGCACGAGCTGGTCGATCTGATGGACGAGGACATCGAGACCATGCATCACGAACACCAGTCGGTGGCCGACGCCGTGCAGGCGGTGGCGGACGCCGTGCCGGCGCTGGGCATCGTCGCGGCGGTGCTGGGCGTGATCCACACCATGGGCTCGATCTCCGAGCCGCCGGAGGTGCTGGGCAAGCTGATCGGCGGCGCGCTGGTCGGCACCTTCTTCGGCATTCTCGTCGCCTACGGCTTCATGGCCCCGATCGCCAGCGGGCTGAAGGGCATCTACCACGCCGAGGGCAAATACTATCAGATGATGAAGACCGGGCTGATCGCCCATCTGTCCGGCTATGCCCCGGCGATCTCCGTGGAGTTCGCCCGCAACGTGCTGGAACCCGAATACCGCCCGACCTTCGCCCAGGTCGAAGAGGCCACCGCCGCCCTGCCGCCGGCCTGACGGGAGAACCGGCATGGCCGAGGTTTCCATCGCCTGGAACGAGGGCACGCTGGGCGAGTGGGACGCGCTGTTCGCCCGCGTCTGCCGCTCGACCCTGCCACAGAGCTTCGCCTATGGCCGGGCCATGGGGCGGACCTACGGCTACCTGCCCAAGCTGGGCGTGATCCGGCGCGACGGCGCGCCCATCGGTCTGGTCCAAGTCCTGGAACGGCGGATGCTGAAGCTGTTCCACGACCGCCATCTCCACCGCGGCCCCCTGTGGCTGGACGGCGCCGAGCTGGACGCCGAGACACTGGAAGCCACCCTCCGCCTCCTGCGCAAGGCTTGCCCGCGCTCGCCGCTCAGCCGCGCCAGCCTGCTGCCGGAGCTGCCGGCGACGCCGGAGACCGAGGCTCTGCTCGCCCGTTGCGGCTTCCGCAAGAGCGGCCCCGGCTACCAGACCGTCTGGCTCGACCTGACCCCGGACGAGGAGGCGCTGAAGGCCGGGCTGGCCCGCGACTGGCGCAAGCGCCTGCGTCTGGCCGACCGGAGCGGCTTCGTCATCGACTCCGACTGGAAGGCCGACAACCTCCCCTGGCTGATGAAGCAGGAGCACGACCAGGCCGTGGTCAAAGGGTTCCGCCCGATGACCGGCGCCTTGGCGGTGCGGCTGCGCAACGCGATGGTCAAGGGCGGCCGGGCGGGGGAGGGCGCGCTGATGGTGACGGCGCTGGACACGGTGACCCCCGTGGCCTGCACCCTGTTCTTCCGCCACGGAAGTGTGGCGACCAGCCAGATCGGCTGGGCCAGCGAGGCCGGCCGCAAGACCGGCGCCATGCGGCTGGTGATGTGGAAGGGCATCCTGGCGCTGAAGCGGGCCGGCGTCCGCACGCTGGATCTCGGCGGCATCAACCCCGACGCCCCCGGCCTTGCCGAGTTCAAGCTGGGCACCGGCGCTCAGGCCACCGAATCCGTCGGCCAGTACCGCTAGCTTGCCGCCCGCCGCCGCTTGGCCCATCCTCTTTTCACACCGTCACCGGGGGAACCCATGTCCGACAACGACGCGCTGAAGCCGGGCGAGGCCGAACTCGCCATCGAACGCGCCATGCAGCAGAAGCCCAAGGCGATGCTGGTGCGCGAGAAGCTGCAACGGCTGCTGGACGACGAGCACAGCGCCCGGCAGTTGATGGGCGCCATCCGCGGCATGATGCGCCGGGACTGAGCGTCCCGGCTTCCGTTCTCAGCAACTCGTCGCCTTCGAACAGCCCTTCTCGTCCGGCGTGCCGGGGGTGCGCGCCAGTTGCAGGCCGCCGCGCGTGTCCTCGAAGGACTTCTCCAGCGCGCGGATGGTCTGCTGGAAGGCCTGAAGCTCCCGCCCCGCCAACTTTTCGCCGGTCGGCAGATCGATGGAGCGCGGGTTGACCTGACGGCCGCCCTTCAGCACCTCGTAATGCAGATGCGCGCCGGTGACCCGCCCGGTGGCGCCGACATAGCCGATGACGTCGCCCTGCTCGACCTTGCCGCCGCGCCGGCTGTCCTTGGCGAAACGGCTCATGTGGGCGTAGGCGGTCGAGACCTCGGTGTTGTGGCGGATTCGGATGTAGTTTCCGTAGGCGCCGAACGGCCCGACCTGCTCGATCACGCCCCGGCCGGCAGCGTAGATCGGCGTCCCCTTCGGCGCGCCGAAATCGACTCCCTGGTGCATCTTGCTGAACCCGAGGATCGGGTGGTTGCGCATGCCGAAGCCCGAGGTGATGCGGGCGCCGTCGATGGGTGTGCGCAGCAAGGCGCGCCGGATGCTCTCGCCGTCGCGGTTGTAATAGTCGATGCGACCGTCGCGCGTCTTGAAGCGGTAGATCGGCATGTCCTCGCCGCTCAGCGCCAGCGAGGCGTAAAGCACGTCGCCGTCGCCGACGACCGTGCCGTCCGGCGTCACCATCTGCTCGTACAGCATCTCGAACCGGTCGCCCGGCTGCAGGTCGCGCTGGAAATCGACGTCGTAGGAATAGTCACGGATGAAGGCCATCATCACCGACAGCGGGACGCCGGCGGCGCTGCCCGCCTCGAACAGGCTGGAGCGGATGACGCCCTGCGCGGCGATCAGCTTGCGGCTGACCGGCTTTTCCACCTGGCTGGAGGTGAAGCCGGTCTCCCCCTTGCGGGTGATCGACACCGAGCGGACCGGGTCGGGCACGAACTCCAGCCCGAGGAAGCGGCGCGTTCCGCCACGGCGCGGCTCGAACAGAACCGTCACCCGCTGCCCGGCCTTCAGCTTGCGCGGGTCGTAGACGTCGCGCAGCGCGGCGATGGCGCTGCTGGCCTCGCTGCGTGGAACGGCGGCGCCGGTCAGCAGATCCATGAGGGTGTCGCCCTCGCCGACCGACAGCGTGCGTCGGTCGATGGCAGGGGCGAGGGCGGGCTTGTCCTTGGCGGCGGCGCGGTGGACCCGCTCCAACTCGCGCTCCATCTCCGTGGAGGGCGTCTCCACACCAAGGGCGCGCGACGCGGTGGGAGTCACGATCCCCGCCAAGCCGGCGGCGATCAAGGCGAGCGTGGGAAGGCGGCAAAGCCTCGAACGCACCGTCATTCTCCTAATCCTATATGGATCATCCGACACGCGGGGGCGGGGGTTCCCTAACGATCGAGGTACGACCATTGGCTAGGAACGATGCGCGTCGGGCGGGTTGCTGTCAATTGGCGGGAAACCGTTGGCCTGAGCCGTCCGAAGACCGCTCCCTTACACCGAATCCCGCCTCGGCTTCCGTGAAAAGAGAAACCGTCAGAAATTTTTCATGGAGACGCAAAAAAGGTGTTGCGCGGTTTGGGTTGGGGCGCCTATAACCCGCTCCACCGACGGGGCGGCGCTTCACGAAGCGGCGCGGCGGCGGAGAAAAAGGAAGCGAAAACAAGCGGTTGGTTCGGCAGCGCCGGTCCGGTTCGCGGTTTGGAGCTTCCGGTTTCGCAAAAGAATTCTCGGCCTTCTCCGGCTCGCCTCCCTGAAAGATGGGGGATGGGGGAGAGGTCGATGCGGCGCTTCGGCGCTGCGGGATGTTTGACAAGTTTATACCGTGTTGTGAGAAGGGATGCGCAGGCGGCGGTGAGGGTTTCACCGTTTGAGCGTTTGGTTCCGGTTCGTGAATGGGATCGGCACAAAACGCGGACGTCTGTTCGCATCCAAAGTTGAAGCAAGCAAACTGTAACAGGTTTTACGC
>NZ_RZIJ01000050.1 GCF_003989665.1 Azospirillum doebereinerae
CACCAAGCCTTCTCAACACTCGCCTGCGCCCTCATCGCCTGTAGACGGCTCGAAAGGTTCTGTTAGGCGCTCTAAGGGCGGCTTTGGAACCATAAGATGGTTCTGTGGGAATTTTTCATAAACAAAGAATGTATGTGGAAATTACCCAAACTTTTGTTCACGTTTTGCGAGTAGTGGCTTTCTCTTGTATGCTTGGATCTGTGCGCTGCTTCAGGCTGCTCAAAGGCGGCTAAACCCGCCTCTTTTTGATATAGCCTTTGACAGGACGCGGAAAAACGGGCCGATGCAGCGCCCTTTCTTCCGCTGAGGCTTAAAAAAGGTGTTTTTGATGCCCATTTTGGTCGGGATGGAGCATTTCCCTCGCTCCGAGGCTCCCGGAGCCGCCGTTCAGGCGAACTCCGGGCGTGATTATGCCGCCGCCAGCAGCTTGGGCAGGCGGATCAGGTTATAGGCGGTCGCGGTCAGGGTGAACATCCAACCGACACGCGCCGTACCGCGATGACGCGTTTTGCGCAAGCCGGCTCCCTTGATCCAGCCGAAGACTTCTTCGATGCGCATTGCGAATGCGCAAGGACTCGGCATAGCCGGGATGGCGGGTGGTCCGGCCGTCGATGGCCGAGCGGGCGGTTGCTCGTGTTCTGCGCAACGTGCGGGGCGGCGCCCAGGCTGCGCATATTCGCCACGAAATCCTTGGTATCGTAGGCCTTGTCGGCGCCCACCGTGATGCGGTGGCGACCGGGGATGGCCTCGACCATGGCCACCGCCGCCTCGCGTTCGGCCAAGCCGGTGGTCGCCGTCAGCCGGACGTCCACCACCAGGGCGTGGCGGTTCTCCATCAGCGCGTGCCCGATAAAGGCCAGCTTCGCCGGCTGGCCGTTGCCCTTGCGGTAGAGGCGGGCCTCGGGATCGCTGGTCGAGGCATGGGTCTCGCTGGAGCGCTTCTCGCCATGGAAGTCGCGTTCACCGTTGCGCCCCGGTCCCGGCGGCTCGCCACTCCCGTCCTTGGGCCAGAAGCTCTTCACCGAGGCCCAGGCTTCGATCAGCGTGCCGTCCACCGAGAAAGGCTCATCCGACAACAGCGCTTTGACCCGCGGTTGCTCCAGCACGGCGGCCAGGAACTTGGCTGCCACATCGCCGGCCAGCAAACGCTCACGGTTCTTGGTGAACACCCTCACGTCCCACACCGGAGCGTCCATCGACAAACCGACGAACCACCGGAACAGCAGGTTGTAATCGAGCTGTTCCATCAACTGACGTTCCGAGCGCACCGAAGAAGGCCTGGAGCAGCAGCGCCCGCAGCAGTTTCTCCGGCGGGATCGACGGCCGCCCGATCTTCGAGTACAGCCCCTCGAAGGTCGGCGACATCACCTCCAGCGCTTCGTCCACGATCACCCGGATCGGTCGCAACGGAGGAGCCGCTGGAACACGCGCCTCGCAGCTCACCTAACTGAACAGACCCTCGCGGCGTTCGTCCGATCCCCGCATCGTCCCTTCCGCCCGCCACATTCTCCAAGACCGCAGAGAATCACGAGCGGTGAAACGAGCACAGCCCTTTTTCCGCGTCCTGCTAACCGGCGCCGATTGGGACCCCACGTCAACAAAGCTTTTCACGGTTCGTTCAAAGGGTTGGGCTGCATCAGCTTGAGGTGCCTATTGGGTGCTGACTCACACGCCTCCGGACCGTCCGCACCAAAGGGGCGCTGTCGCAGGACACCGCCAAGCTGATGGTCTTCAAGCTCATCACCGCCGCCGCAAAAACCTGGCGTCGCCTCCAGGGCGAAAAGCAGTTGCCCAAGATCATCCGCGGCGTCACATTCCGCAACGGCCTCGAGGTCACCGAAGCCGCATCACAGAACGCCGCCTGATCACACCGTCACCCATTTCCCCGCATAGCTCGTCAGCACCTGCAGTCAGCCTCTGCCGTCGGCCGCAGTGGTCGGCCGGGCCGGGCCTTCGAACGCCGCCATCGCAAGATGCCACTGGTCGGACAGGGCTTTCGCGAGGCTGTCGGCGGTTGGGAAGGAGCGGCACAGTAGCGCGTCGCCATGGACGAATCTTTCGCGCAGGCTCTCGATCGTCATCGCGATCAGCAGGCGCAGGACGCCCTCGAACCTGCCGCGTTCTTCCGTGCCGAAGGGCTGTCCGCGACGGCGGGCGACGGCCAGGATGATGCGGTCGACCCATTCGGAATTCATCCGCTCGCGCATGCGCAACACCTCGGGATCCCGCGTGGCCAGTTCCGAGAACAGGCTGTAGAAGCCTGCGTTCGCCTCATAGGCGCGGCAATAGCCGGTGTTGGCGGTCAAGATCGCCTCGTAGCTGCTTCGTGGCCCCTTCGATACGGTGCGGCGGTGGGTGACATATTCGAAGAAGAGATTGACGAGCACGACGGCGCATTCGTCCATGTCTTTGAAATGATTGTAGAATGTTCCGCGTGACAGCCCGGCTTCGTCCAGCAGGGCCTCCACCGTCATCAGCTTTCCCCGTGTGGTGCGCAGGTGGCGGGCGACAAGGGAAAGCAGCATGTAGCGCGTCCGCTCCCGCTTCGGGCGCGTTCGCTCCCGGCTCTTGATCGCCAGCACCTCCTCAAAGAAGAGAGGGGGAACGGCTTCATCCCGCTCAGGCCTGCTGCCCTGAATTTTCTCATCCTGCTGCATTTTTATGCCCTCGCTCCCCAACCACCATGGCCCCGACAAAAATGTTCCGCGAGCTGACGTTCACAGCTTGACGAATGCTATTTTTATACATAGCGTCATATTTAGACAATGCGTCATCACTGGACAGGCCGATGGTACCTACGATGGTGGACGTCAATAAACCCTCCAGCGGCACCTTGAACAGGGAAGCTTTTTCGAAAGTGAAGGCGACCGGTGCGACGATCGAGTTCCAATCCGTCCGCAAGGCCTATGGATCGGTAACAGCACTGCACGATTTTTCTCTGACCATTCATCCGGGCGAGTTCCTGACGATCCTCGGGTCGAGCGGATCGGGGAAAACGACGGCTCTGAATGCACTTGCGGGATTCTCCGGTGCGGACTCGGGCGACATCCTCATCGATGGCAAGTCGGTGATCGACGAGCCGCCGGAGCGCCGGAATCTGGGGATGGTGTTCCAGAACTATTCCCTGTTCCCGCACATGACGGTGTTCGACAACATCGCCTTCCCGCTGCGGATGCGCCGCGCCCCGCGGCGCGAGATCAACGAACGGGTGGAGCGGGTACTGGAGATCGTCCGGCTCGGCGCGCTCGCCAAGCGGATGCCTCGCGATCTCTCCGGCGGACAGCAGCAGCGTGTGGCCTTCGCCCGCGCCATCGTGTTCGAACCGCCCGTCCTGCTGATGGACGAACCACTCGGCGCGCTCGATCTCAAGCTGCGCGAAGCGCTGCAGTTCGAGATCAAGGAAATCCAGCATCAGCTCGGCTGCACCGTGGTCTATGTAACCCACGATCAGCGCGAGGCGCTCGCCATGTCGTCGCGCATCGTCGTGCTGCGCGACGGCCGGATCGAACAGGTCGGCACGCCGTCGGAAATGTACGACGCGCCGAAAAGCCGCTTCGTCGCGGATTTCATCGGGCAGACCAACCTGCTGGCCGCCGATCTGTCGACGGCCGGATCGGTGTCCATCTCCGAACTTGGCGCCGTTTACCGGGACGCGGACTCCCAGGCCCGCCAGGGGGCTTGGTACGCGAGCGTTCGTCCCGAAAAGCTTCAGCGCCGCCCGGCCGAAGGGGCGGACATTGCCGTGGGCGTGACCGTTCAAGAGGCGGTGTTCCTCGGCGACGTGATCGAGTACAGCGCCCGCACCGCCCATGGTGCGCTCATCCACTTCCGGGAACAGAGACGCGACAGGGACCGGATCCCGGAACGCGGCGAGACCATCAGTCTCGTCTTGCGGCCCTCCGATGTCGTCCTCGTTCCGGATCTCGCCAAGACCGGTCGCTAAAGAACTGATTGGGAGTGCCGTTATGAAGAAGCTGCTGTGGAGCCTCTCCGTTGGAGCGGCGATTGTCGGCGGTGCCGGCGATGCCGCCCTGGCCCAGTCCGGCAAAAAGTCGATCACAATTGCCAATTACGGCGGTGCGTGGGCGGAAACCCTGAACCGCATCTGCATCGAGCCGTTCACCAAGGAGACCGGCATCACCGTCACCCAGGCGGCGACCGAGGACTCCCTTGCCCAGATCCGCGTCCAGCAGACCACCAAGAACATCCTGTGGGACATTGCGCCCACCGAACGGTCGGGCCTGCCGGTCTCGTCCAAGAATGGCTGGCTGGAACCGATCGACTGGTCGGTGGTCGACCCGGAAAACAAGCTTCCGCCGGTTGCCCGCAAACAGTACGCCATCGGCGCGATCGCCTATTCCACCACGATCGGTGTGCGCACCGACAAGCTGCCGGAAGGCAAGACCTTCGAAGGCTGGAAGGACTTCTGGGACGTCAAGACTTTCCCCGGCCCGCGTACGCTGCGCAACTCCCCGGCGGAAAATCTCGAATTCGCCCTGATCGCCGACGGCGTGAAGCCGTCCGAAGTCTATAACGTGCTGCGGTCGCCGGACGGCGTCGACCGCGCGTTCAGGAAGCTGGACGAGATCAAGCCGGCGATCACCGTCTGGTGGACCAGCGGCCAGCAGCCGGTCCAGCTGCTCGCCAGCGGCGAAGTCTTCTATGCGACCGCCTTCAACGGCCGCATTCAGCAACTTCAAAAGGACAAGCTGCCGGTCAGGATCATCTGGGACGGCGGGTCGCTGGACGTCAGCTACTACTCGATCGTGAAGGGCGCCCGCAACGTGGCCGACGCTCAGAAATTCATGAAATACTGCTGGAACACGCCGACGCGCCTGGCCGAGATCGCCCGTGCCATGCCCTACTCCTCCTTCAACCCCGACATCTACATGATCCTCTCGGCGGACGAATCCAAGGAACTGCCCACCAGCCCGGCGAACCTCGACGTTCAGTTCGCGCTGGATTCCGAATACTGGGCTGAAAACCTGCCGCGCATCCAGAAGCGGTGGGAAGCTTGGCGCCTGCAATGAGCGACGGCGTCGCCATGCCGCGCGATGGGAAAGGGGCGGCGCGCGGCAGGCGCGCGCCTCTCTCCTCCCTCTGGCTGCTTGCCCCGGCGGCCGTGCTGTTCCTCTTCGTGTTCATCCTCCCGGTGGGCGAGGTCGCGTTGTGGAGCGTGCAGGGTGAAGCCGGGCTGTCGGCGGAGAATTACGAGGCGGCACTCGGCGCGGGGCCGTACCGGACGATCCTGTTCGGAACCTTGCAGCTTTCCTTCGGCGTGGCCTGCGCCTGCATCCTGGTCGGCTATCCGGCCGCCTATTTCCTCGCATCCCGTCCGCCGCGCAACCGGACCCTGCTGCTCCTGCTCATCCTGACCCCGCTGTGGGTCAGCGTGCTGGTGCGCACCTTCGGCTGGATCGTCGTTCTCGGCCGGGAAGGTCTGGTCAACTCCATGCTGATCGGGATCGGCGCCGTCGATGGGCCGCTCCAGATGCTGTACACGCGCGGAGCGGTCTACATCGCGATGGTTCAGGTCCTGCTGCCGGTCGCCATTCTGGTGATGTTCTCGACCATGACCACCATCAACCGCTCTTTGTTGATGGCGTCCCGGATTCTGGGTGCATCGCCGTGGCGCGGCTTCGTCCACATCTTCCTTCCGCTGAGCGCGGGGGGAGCGGTCAACGCCTGGATGCTCACCTTCGTGCTGGCTCTCGGCTTCTTCATCACCCCGGCGCTGGTCGGCGGTCCGAAGGAGACGATGATCGCGAACCTGATCGCGACGCAGATCACGCTGACCCTCGATTGGGGCCTGGGTTCCGCGCTGGGCATGGTGCTGGTGGTCGCGGGCTTTGCCGTGGTGGGCGCCATCGCTCTGCTCTTCCGGCGAGTGACGGGGCTGAGCGGCCATGGAGGCTCGCGATGAAACGATCACTTTGGGAAAAGTCCGGGCGCTACCTGCTTCCGGTCTATTTCGTCGGCGTCCTGCTTTACCTGCTGCTGCCGTTGCTGCTGGTCATCCCGATGTCGATCAGCGAAACGCGCTATCTGAAATTCCCGCCGCAGGGCTTCACGTTCCGCTGGTATCAGGAGTTCTTCGCGTCCGCCGGCTGGATCGACGCCACCCTGCGCAGCGTGCTGATCGCCGCGGCGAGCGCCGTGCTGGCCACTGCCATCGGCACCGCGGCCGCCCTGGTGCTGAGCCGGGAGGGCAGCAAGGCCGCACGGGCGGCCGGACCGGTCTTCCTGGGGCCGCAGGTGGTGCCGGTTATCATTCTGGCGCTGGGCACCCTGCTGGTCTTCAGCCGCTTCGGCCTTTACGGCTCGCTGTGGGGCGTGGCCCTGGTCCATGCCGTTCTGGCTCTGCCCTTCGTCACCACCACGGTGTCCGGGGCGCTGCGTCAGACCGGCGACACGCTGGCCCGTGCCGCCCGCGTGCTGGGGGCCCGGCCGCATGAGGCCTTCTGGCACGTCACCTTGCCGACGATCCGTCCGGCGGTGATCTCGGCTGCCGTGTTCGCCTTCTTCATCTCCTTCGATGAACTGGTCATCGCCCTGTTCGTCATGGGGCAGAACGAAACCCTGCCCATGCGCATCTGGGCGGACATGCGTCACGACCTGACGCCGGTCGTGGCCGCCGTCGCCACGCTGCTGATCGTCGTCACCTTCGCCGCCGTCTTCATGAGCGATCTGATCCAACGCCGCGCCCAACGGCGCGCGGGGTGACGGGTCGCCCGGCACCGCGCGCCAGCGCCGCACCTCACATGGGCCACCGCACCCGACGGCCCCATCACCCAGGGAAAGTGTGATGTTCTCAGATTTCCGCAGGGAAGAACCCGATGCTCTTGCCCGCCGCCTGGAGGCGTTGACGCTTCCGGATTCGGTGTATGACCTGCTGCTGACCACCGCCACCCGTGTTCCGGCGGCGCCCGCCTGGCGCTTCCTCGACGATGGGGTGGAGCGGCGCTGGGGCGAGGTTCTGTCCAGCGTCGATACCGCCGCCGCCGCGCTGTCCGCGGTCGGCATCGGACCGGGCGTTCATGTCGCGGTGATGGCCTGGAACCGCGAGGAGTTCCCGATCACCTGGCTGGCGCTGTCGCGTCTCCAGGCGGTGATGGTGCCGGTCAACGCGACCTACACCGCGCGCGAGGTCGAGTATGTCCTGAAGACCTCGCTCGCCACCCACATGGTGCTGGAGGCGGAGTTCCTGCCGCATCTGGACAGGCTGGAAGCGGTGAGGCTCGATCCCTCGCACGTCATCGTGATCGGCGATGCGGTGTCCGACCGTCACCGCAACTGGCGGGTTCTGATGGATGAGGCCCGCGGCCGTCAGGCTCCGGCGATCCCGCGGTCGATGGACGCCACGCTGAACCTTCAGTACACCTCGGGCACGACAGGCTTCTCGAAGGCCTGCATGCTCAGCAACGAGTACTGGCTGTGCCTCGGCATCAGCTCGACCGAGTTCTTCGCCACCGACCTGCACCGCTTCTATGTCGGCTCCAGCTTCTTCTACATGGTGGGGCAGCGCATCCTGCTGAACGCCATGGCCAGTGGCGGCTGCGCCTTCTTCCCGCGCAAGCCGGGCGCCAAGCGCTTCATGCCCGACGTGTCGGCGTTGGACTGCGATTACTGCGCCCTGTTCGAGATGGTCTACAAGCAGCCGCCGCGCGCCAGCGACGCGGACAACAGGTTGAAGATCGCCACGATCTTCGCCTTCGGTCCCGAGAGCCATGTCGACTTCCAGCGCCGCTTCGACGTGTATGGTCAGGAATTCTACGGCATGACCGAGATCGGCGGCGGCAGCTATGTCCCCGCCCATCGTCTGCCGGAGATGACCGGATCGGGAAGCTGCGGCGTGGCCGCACCCTTCCGCGAACTGATGGTCACAGGCGGGGACGGCAAGCCGGTTCCGACCGGCGAGACGGGCGAGCTGTGGGTTCGCGGCCGCGGCATCCTTAAGGGCTATTTCGGCAATGAGGACGCGACGGCGGACGCCTTCACCGACGGATGGTTCCGCACCGGCGACCTTTGCCGGGTGGATGCCGGGGGCTATCACTACATCCTCGGCCGCACCAAGGACATGGTCCGCCGCATGGGCGAGAACATCGCCGCGCGCGAGGTCGAAGTGGTGCTGCGCATGCTCGACGACATCCAGGACGCCGCCATCGTGCCAGTGCCCGACGATTACCGCGGCGAGGAGATCAAGGTCTACATCCTGCTGGCCCCCGGCGCATCCCCGGACACCTGCACGCCGGAGTTCATCGCCGAGCACTGCTCCCGCCATCTCGCCGGGTTCAAGGTTCCCCGCTACTACGAGTACCGCGACAGCTTCCCGCTGACCGACTCCCAGCGGGTCCAGAAGAAACACCTGATCGCCGAGAAGCCCGACCTGCGCGTCGGCTCCTATGACCGGCAGGACAAGATCTGGCGCTGACGCCATCCATCCCCATCGACCCAATCCGAAAAGGCCAGCCGGCCTTGAATGAGGACCATTGCCATGCCCGAAATTTCCACGCGGACCGAGGGCGCCATCCGCATCCTGACCATCTCCAACGAACGCAAGCGGAATGCGTTCGAAGGGTCGATGGCGGCGGACTTCCTCCGGCTTCTGAACGAAGCGGAAAGCGATGACGCCGTGCGTGTGATCGTGGTCACCGGGGCCGGGGACATCGCCTTCTCCAGCGGTCATGACCTGAACGAGATCGCATCCGGGGCCCACGCCGAAAGCAACCTGGGGGAAGAGCCCTTCCTGCGCCCGCGCAGCATGCACAAGCCGGTGATCGCGGCGGTCAACGGCCATTGCTATGCCGCGGCCCTGATCTTCGCGGTGAACTGCGACCTGCGGGTGGCGAGCAGGAACGCGACCTTCGGTTCGCCGGGGGCGCGTCTCGGCATGCTGCCCGAAGGCGGCCAGATCGGCCGTCTGCCGCGTCTGATGACATCGGCCCGCGCGCTGGAACTGATGTTGACGGCGAACCCGCTGTCGGCCGACGAGGCCTACCGGACCGGCTTCATCAACCGGCTGGCCGAAAAGGGCGAGGCATTGAGCGAAGCCCTCGCCCTGGCAGGCGACATCGCCAGAAATTCCCCGTCCGTGGTCGCCGCGATCAAGGCCGGGGTGATCCTGGGGGAAGTCGAGGGGATCGAGGCCGCGACCGCCTATGAGGCGACCGTCGCCCGTCGCCTGGAGACGGAGGCCGACGCCCAGGAAGGCGTCAGCGCCTTCCTGGAAAAGCGCCCGCCGGTGTTCGGCGGCGGTAAGCAACGATAAGGCCGGGATGGCGGAAGGCCGCGGCGGCAGTCGCCGACAGCGGGCGCTCCCCGTGGTCCGGCCGCCGGATGACGCCTATGTTCACCATGATCCGCTGTCCCGGCATCGGCTGCCTCCCGTTCAACGGCGCCGTGCTCATCCAAAATTCTCTTTATCGCGGGGAGGGTCCCAACGATGGCCGAGAACCTCAAAGCCTATGTGATCGAAGATCTCGACGGTAAGCCCAAGGGCAGCTTCACGACGCTGACGCTCGCCGACCCAACGATGTGCTGGTGGAGGTCGCTTACTCCACCCTCAGCCTCCACCGGTCGGCCCGAGACCCATGACTATCTGCGCGGGCTCGGCGCCACCGGCTTCATCGACCGCGCGGTGCTTCTGGAAAAAGACGCGCCTTTGCAGAAGGAGCGTTGGGCCGGCGGCATCGACTCGGTTGGCGGGCAGACGTTGGTCAGCGCGCTGTCGCAAACCATGTGGGGTGGGGCGATTGCCGCCTGCGGCTTGGCCGGTTCGTCCGACCTGCCCGGTACGGTCCTGCCGCATATCCTGCGCAGCGTCGCACTTCTCGGCGTCGATTCGGTGATGGCTCCGCAGCATCTCCGCGCCGCCGCCTGGAAACGTCTGGCCCGCGACCTGGACAGGACGGCATTGAAGGCAATGTACGAAGTGCAGCCCTTCGACGCGCTGCCCGATCTGGCAACCCGGATCCTCGCCGGACAGATCCGTGGCCGCGTTGTTGTCGACGTAACCCGTTGAGGCGGGTTCCAGTGCAAAGCCTGACGGCCGCCGAGGAAGGGGGGCACGCCATAGAACGGGCAAAAATATACGTCGCCATTATCAACCAAAGACAGCTACGGCGGAGCGGATGCTGATCCCGCCGTCCTTGGCTGGTCAAGCTGACAACACCACTTGGCCGGCTTCACGGGCTGGCTGCAGGCCGATGCGTTCGCCGGCTACAACCGGCTGTACGAACCCGACCGCCGGCCGGGGCCGATCCGCGACGTGCTGTGCTGGGCGCATGCAAGGCGCGGTTTCTTCAAGCTGGCCGACATCGCCGCGAACACCAGGCGCGGCAAGGACGCCCCGCCGATCTCACCGCTGGCGCTGGAAGCCGTAAGGCGCACCGACGCCATCTTCGATCTCGAGCGCGCGTTGAACGGCAAGCCGGCGGCAGAGCGGTTGGCGGCACGCCAGGAGCACGGCATCGCCCTGGTAGGCGCGCTGGAGAGCTGGATGCGGACGGAGCGCGCCCAGCTCTCCCGCCATACGCCCGTGGCCAAGGCGATGGACTGCATGTTGACCCGCTGGGATGGCTTCACCCGGTTCCTCGGCGACGGCCGGCTGTGCCTGACGAACAACACCGCCGAACGCGGCCTGCGCGGGATCGCTTTGGGCCGGAAAGCGTGGCTGTTCTGCGGATCCGATCGCGGCGGCCAGCGGGCGGCGATCATGTACGGCCCGATCACCACGGCCAAGCTCAACGACGTCGATCCCCAGGCGTGGCTCGCCGACATGCTGACGCGCATCAACGACATGTCCCAGACCCGCCTACACGAACTCCTGCCCTGGGAATGGAAGGCAATCCGCGAGCAGACGAAACCTGCCTGACCGCGGCACTCAGCGGATGCTTACCTTCTTATGGAGCGCACCCAATGAACAGAAACTGGCACGAAGCCCACCCGATGCCCTCGAAGGCCACCCGCCAGCAGCGGGTCGAATGGCATCTGGAGCATGCCCAAGTCTGCGGATGCCGACCGCCTCCGGCCTCGCTGCTCGATGAGATTCGTGAGTTAGAGAAGCGGCGCCTGAACCCGGTTGGAGAAGGCGCCGCCTCGATCAGGCCCCTTGCCCGATCTCCCGCGCCACCACGTCGGCCCGCACGATGATATCCCGCGCGGCCGGGGGGACGAGGTAGGCGATGGCCGCCGACAGGGCGGTCACAGCGTAGGTCAGCACGTCGTCGGGGATGTCCAAGCACTGGCGCGCCGCACTGACGCTGATCCGGGCCGATGTCCAACCATACATGACACAGGTGGTCACTGGACTCGACGCGGGTGCCTTGCGCAGAGTGTTTCGACCGTCGCGCGCACCGCACAGGGCCGCACGGCTCCGACGCGATCACACTCCAAAGGAGACACGCCATGGCCTACCCGACCCAAGTCAACAGCCAGATCACCGACGCCGTGACCCAGACCAACGTCAAGGTGATCGGGGAGGCGCCGGCCATGGCCTTGGGGGAGGCGTTCGCCAAGCAGATCACGGCCATGCAGGGCGGCGCCCAGAATACAGCGAATGCCCAGCAAAGCTCGCTTCACCCGGCCATTGCCACCGGCGCCCTCTACCATCTCGACGCCGTGTCGGGAGAGGTCAAGGTCGTCGATGGGACCGCACTCTCGGCCACGATGCGCAAGCTCCTGGGGATGGACAAGGAGGGCTGATTCCCGCCTCGCCCATGGCGCGCTGCGGCGGGGTGTCGCGATCACCCCATCGCCGCAGCGATGCCGGCCCTTTGCTTGCGCCCCGCACCGGCTCACCCCCCCGGCCGCCCCAGCAGACGCGCTATCCCTGCCCGGAGCGCCTCTGGGTCGGCGCGGGTTCCGGCAGCAGCCCCAGAGTGGATCAAGGACAGGGAGTCAGAGGTTGCGATAATAGTGGGAATTTCCCGTAATAGCAACGATGGCGATCACAGCCGATAACCTTGTTCCGCCACATCTGGCGAATTGAGGGCACGCGTTTCGGTTGTCTGCTTCCGGAGGTCGGAATCAACATCTTGTGTCCGCCCGCCCGAAAACCGGCGTCCGAGAGTTGAATCCGGCTTTCGCGAACGGTATCCGTCCGCCGTGCCTCTGTGATTTCCTGCGGGCCCACGCGCGCGGTGTGCTCACCCGTTCATGGCCTGCCGCCAAACCGGCCTTGCCCAGAATATTACCACAGGCTACAAGCAGGCATGCCTCGACGGAAAAACGTCTCAGTCTCGCTCAGTCCCGAACTCCAAGCCGTCGCCGAACGGCTGCTGGCATCGGGACGCTACGACACGTTCAGCGAGGTGGTGCGGGCAGGGCTTCGTCTGCTCGAGGAGCGCGAGATCGGTTTCCAGGATCAGAGAGCCGCTCGCGGAAGCACGTCAGAGGTTCAATGACCGCATGAGCACCAACCCGTTGGACCTTGAGGCGTGCGACTGGAGCGCAACCCCCCTTGGACCACGTGAGAACTGGCGGCCGGCCCTCGAGGCGATCTTCACGATGATGTTGGCGTCCCCGTTCGCCATGTGTGCGACCTGGGGACCCGAACAGACCCTGCTCTACAACGCCGCCTACGTTCCCTTTCTGGGCAAGCGCCATCCGGCGGCGCTCGGGCAGCCGATCGCCACCGTCTGGTCCGACGTGTGGACTGAGATCGGCCCGATCATCGCCCGCGTGCTAAAAGGCGAGTCGGTCAGCTTCACCGACCTGCACCTCGTGATGACCCGCAACGGGTATGACGAGGACACGTGGTGGACCTTCGCGTACAGTCCGTTGCGCGATGACGGGCAGGTCGTCGGCATGATCGATATCGCGATGGAAACGACGTCGGGTGTCGTCGCGGCCCAACAGCGCGACGCCGTCGAGGCCGAACTGCGCGCGCGCAACGTGGCGCTCGAACAGGAAGTGGCCGCCCGCACCGAGGCCGGCAACCGGTTCGCCACGCTCGTCCAGCACCTTCCGGTCGGCGTGTGCCTGTTCGATTCAGACGGGCGGGCGTTGCTGTCCAGCCCCCTGTATCGGCAGCTCCTGCCCGATCAACCCATCCCCTCCAGAATGACGAACCCGGAGGAGGCCGAGCGGTGGCTTTGCTTCGATGCGCACGGAGAGCGCCTTCCGCCGGATCGCTATCCTGGGGCGCGTGCCCTTCGCGGCGAACTGGTCACCCCCGGCGTCGAGTTCCTCCACAGAAGGGTGGATGGCTCCGAAACTTGGTTTGCCGTCAGCGGCGTGCCGCTGATGGGCGGCGCCGGGCACGTCATGGGCGCCATCGTGATGCTCAACGACATCGACCATCGCAAGCGCGCCCTCGAGGCCGCCCGCATTGATGCGGAGCGGGTCCAACTGGCCCTTTCCGCCGGCGCGATCATGGGCACGTGGTTCTGGGACATCCCGACCGATCGTTTCACGGTTGACGAGGCGTTCGCCACCACCTTCGGGCTCGACCCAGCGCTCGGGCGCGAGGGAATCAGTCTGGCGCAGGTGGTCGAGACCGTTCATCCGGACGATCAGGCCGGTCTTGCCAAGGCGATCGAGGAAGCGATCGCGCAAGGCAGCCGCTACGCCCATCAGTACCGTGTCCGCCGACGCGATGGACGCTATTATTGGATCGAGGCCAACGGGCGTGTGGATCGCGACGCCGATGGCACGCCACGCTGCTTTTCCGGCGTGCTCATCGACGTGGATGAGCGGCGGACGATCGAAGCGGAGCGTGACCGGGCCATCGCGGAGCTGCGCGCGCTCAACGACACTCTCGAGCAGCGTGTCGCTGAGCGCTCGGCCGAGCTGATGCAGGCCGAGGAGAAGCTGCGTCAATCGCAGAAGATGGAGGCCGTCGGCCAGTTGACTGGGGGCATGGCGCACGACTTCAACAACCTCCTCCAAGCCATGTCAGGCTGCTTGCAGCTGATCGGCCGACGCGCCGGCCATGTCGCCGGGGTACAGAAGGTTCTGGATTCCGGCCACCAAGCGGTGGATCGCGGTGCCAGCATGATCCGGCAGCTGATGGCCTTCTCGCGCCGTCAGAGCCTGCAACCCGAAGCCTTCGACGTGCGTGACCGGTTGCTTGGAATGCGCGCTTTTCTTGACCGCGCGTTGCGCGCCGACATCCGGTTGGAATTCGATCTGGAAAGCGGGCTGTGGCCGGCGATGGCCGACCCGGTGCAGTTCGAACTGGCGCTCCTGAACCTCGCCACCAACGCCCGCGACGCCATGACGGGAGCCGGCCAGTTGGTGATCGGCGCCGGCAACCGCGAGCGGACCGGCCAGGATGGTGTGCAGGAGGCCTTCGTCCGGGTTTGGGTGCGGGACAGTGGCCGAGGGATCGCACCGGCAACGCTCGACCGGGTCTTTGAACCTTTCTTCACCACCAAGGCGGTGGGCCAGGGCACTGGGTTGGGGCTGGCGCAGGTCTACGGCTTCTGCCAGCAATCCGGAGGCACCGCGACCGTGGAAAGTGTGGAGGGACAAGGCACCACGGTGACGCTGCTGCTGCCACGCGCCGGGACGGTGCCCGCGGTGGCGGTCGATGCCCGACCGGCCATGGTCGATGGCGGTGGCGCCAGCGTGCTGCTGGTCGAGGACGACCCGGTGGTGGCGCTGGTCATCGTGGCGGCCCTGGAGGAGTTGGGATACCGGGTCAGCCGCGCCGCGAATGGGGAGGAGGCGTTGCGCCGTTTGCGGGATGGGGAAACCGCGGACCTGCTGTTCAGCGACGTGGTGATGCCGGGCGAGGTTGACGGCTTGGCCCTGGCGGAGGCGGCACGGGCCTTGCTGCCCGACTTGGCGGTGGTGTTGACCACCGGCTACAGCGAGAACCGCGCCGGGCTGAAGGGCTTCCCGGTGCTGTCGAAGCCCTACCGGATCGAGGATCTGGCGCTGACCTTGCGCGAGGAGATCGATCGGAGCGCAAGAAATCAGTCCTGCCCCATGGGGTTTACCTTTCCCTGTTTGAAGATCGGATGAGCGCAACGTTGCCTGCGCCCTTGGGTCCGAGAGGTCAGGCCGCTGAACGATTATCCAGACTCTCAAGCGCATGGGCCCGTTTTCCATAAAATCCGTTCGCCGAGGCGGACAAGCAGCTCGGCCCGTTCCTCATGGGTGCGCAAGGCCACCCAAAGGACCCTTTCCACGGCTTCTTTCTGCGCCTCCGCCATGGTTTCCGCACCATAGGCGTGGCCCACTTGGCAGCGGAAATGAATGGCCGGACCGTCGGCGATTTCCGAAAGGCCGCCGCCGCAATCCGGGCAGAGCAGGGAGGTCGCCTTGGCTGTCGATGAAACTGGCGTTCGTCGTTGCCTTGTCCGGCCTGCATGGAATGCTCTCCGGTACGCTTCGGAAGCTTGCCCGAGCCGATCGGCCTTCAGCGGTGCCGGGCTACGCACAGCATGCCCTCATCGTCGCGGTCGTCGTGATTGTCCTTCTCGTGGTCGTGAAGCCGTTTTGACGCTCAAGTGTCGACAAACCGGGCGCCCATGGGCTTTCCCAGCAAGATGCCCATCCCAGCCAGCTCCGACCCACTGATGAGGGAACCTCCCCCCGGAGGACGTATTGAAAGGAGCAGTTCCGCTTCTCCCGCGTCAGGCTTACGGAGGGGTGTGCAAACCGCCTTGGATCATCGCGGCAAACGCCGCGACAGCCTCGGTCTCGCTGCACCGGCCGCGCACCACTGCGGCCGAGAGCGCCTCGCCCGCACCAACCAAGCCGATGCACCGCCGCTCCAGCTCGTCCAGCGGCAACTTGGTGTGCGGCTTCAGCACCGACACGAACATCCGGACGCAATTCTCGAGCAGTTCCTGGAACACCGCGGCCTTCTCCTCGCTGCCCGCAAGCGCCGCGCCCACCGCGTGAAATTCACCGTCCGTTTCCGCGGCACACCGGATGTAGGCGACCGAGAGCGCCTCGACGGCTTCGCCGCGACTCCGCTCGCGGGTTGCCATCGCGTCCCGGAAAGCATTGACCCGCTCGATGTCGATCCAGCGGTAAAGCTCGATCAGCAAGCCCGACCGCGTTTCGAAGTGGTCGTACGCGACCGGCTTGGACACCCCGGCACGCTCGGCCAGATGCCCCAGCGTCAGCCGGTCCGCCCCCTCCTCTCGGACGATCACAAGCGCCGTCTCAAGCAGCTGACGCCGTCGTTCCGCCTTGGAAAGCCTGCGCAAAGCTGATCGCTTGGCGGTGTCGGTTCGGTCGCTAACCATTTTCCGCATTTCCTCCCGGAACCTACCAAATGTAGGTTTGTTGAGTTGGCTACTGATCGTAGGTTCCCAACCTGGAGATAGGGAGGCTGAGCAATGCTACCAGAGCCCATTTTGCTCATCGGCGGCTCCGGCACCGTCGGCCGCTGGACGGCGCGTTTCCTGCGCGCCGCCCATCCCGATGCGCCGCTGCTGATCGGCGGTCGCGATCTCACCAAGGCCGAGACGGCCGCGGTCGAGGTCGGTGGCGCGGAGGGCGTGAGGCTCGACATGGCCTCCGATGACCTTGGCCTCGGCGGACGTCCGGTCGGCGCCGTCGCCGTCCTCTTCACCGACGAAAGGGTGGCCGGTCTCCGCTTTGCCCAGTCCCGCGGCGTGCCGCACGTCAGCATCTCTCCGGGCATCATCGAGATGGCCCCGGAGGTGTCGGCCTACATCCACGCTCCGCAGGCCGCCCCGGTCGTCCTCGGGACCGAATGGCTTGTGGGTGCCACGACCGTTCCCACGCTCGAGTTCGCCAAGGTGTTCGGCCGGGTCCACGACATCGCGATCGGCGCGCTGCTTGACGAGCAGGATGCGTTTGGTCCGGCAGCGGAAGCCGACTTGGAGCGCCAGACGAAGACCATGCCCGCGGCGCTGGCCCGTCGCGACGGCGCCTATGCTTGGCGGATGGGCGACGACGCCAAGGCCACCTTCCGTGCCGTCGACGGCACCGAAATGGACGCCTCCGCCCTGTCCCCTTACGACGTCGTCGGCCTCGCGGCCGCGACCGGAGCGCCGAACGTCCGGTTCGATCTCGCGCTCGGCGTGAGCTCCACCCGTCGCCGCGGTGGGCCGATGTCGACCGAGATCATCATCGAGCTCGCCGGGGACGATCACCAGGGCCGACCGCTCCGCACCCGTCATGCGGTCGTCCATCCCGAGGGCCAGATGCCGCTGACCGGGCTGGGAGTCTCCATGGTTCTCGAGCGCCTTGTCGGGCTCGACGGCGCTCCTCCGGTTCCGGCGGGCCTCTACTTCCCGTATCAGTTGCTCGCGCCTCCCATCTACCTTGCCCGCCTCGCACAGATCGGCGGAGAGATCCTGACCCTGGAGGTGTCGTGATGGCTGATCATCGGGCAACCGGCACGGCCCCGGTCCGGCGCATGCAGGTGCAGGTGAACGGTCAACCGTTCCGTGTGATCGAGCAGGGGCGGGGACCGGTCGTCCTGTTCTGCCACGGCTTCCCCGACACGGCCGAAACCTGGCGCAGCCAGATGGACGCCGTCGCAGAGGCCGGGTACCGCGCGGTGGCGCTCGACATGCGAGGGTTCGGGGGCAGCTACGCTCCTGCCGACGTCAACCTCTACAGCGCCCTTCACACCGTGGGGGACATGTTGGGCGTGCTCGACGCCCTCGACATCCCATCGGCCGTCCTGGTCGGCCATGACTGGGGCGCGGATCATGCTCAACGCGCCATGGTGCTGCGTCCTGATCGCTTTCGTGCGATCGTCAGCGTCAGCATTCCCTTCACGCCACGCCGGGAGATGAGCGCCTGGGACCAGATTCGCAAGCAGGGGCTGGGGGATCGCTACTATGCGTTCGACATGATGAAACCGGGCTCGGAAGCCCGTTTCGGCCCCGCCGAGCGGACGATACCGAGCGCCCTGTATTGGCTGTCAGCCAGCCCGCCGCCGGGCACCGGATGGGATCCGACCGATCCCGTCCGCCATATGCTTCGCCCCGCTCCGGTGACGGTGCCGGACTGGGCCGACCCGGACTATGTCCGCCACAACATCGGCGCGTTCGCGAAGACCGGCTTTCACGGCGGCCTGAACTACTACCGCGCCGCCCAGGCGACGTTCGATCTGATGGCCGCGTTCAAGGGCATGCTGATCCGACAGCCGTCGCTGTACATCTGGGGCGCGGAGGACAGTTTGTGCCAGTTGTTTCACCCGACGACACCTTCGCTCGAAGAGTTGCGGCGAAACGCGCCGGGCTTAGTCGATCAGGTTCGGCTGGAGGGCGTGGGCCACTGGCCCCAGCACGAGGCGGCCGATCGGGTGAATGCCGAGCTCGTCAAATTCCTTGGCACGATGAATGCCTCGTAGGCGTCGAACATCGCGGTTCACGGTGTCCGGGGGGCCGCGCACGGAGAGGTGACATGACACTTGAACAGGCAATTCTCGCGGCCGACCTCGCAGCCGTGGCCGACCTTATCCGTTCGGGCGCGGACGTGAACCGCCGCGGCCTTGATGGCCTAACGCCCCTGATGATGGCCTCCGGCTTCGGCCAGGCGCAGGTTGTGGAACTCCTGCTGGCGGCCGGGGCCGATGTCCTGGCGGTCGAGCCGCGTATGGGCGCGACGGCGCTGCACAAGGCGGCGCAATCGGGCAACACCGACACCATTGGCCTGCTCCTCGCCCATGGCGCCTTCGTCGATCAGCAATCCCCCGTCCTGGGGAACACCGCGCTGATGGATGCAGTCCTGCACAAGCACAAGGACGCCGTCCGGCTGCTCCTGGACCGCGGCGCCAGGACGAGGATTCGGAATCACTGGCAGCAGGCGGCGCTCGACCTCGCGCGGAGCGATGGTCTCGACGCCATCGTGCGTTTGATCGAGGCGCAGGACCAAGCCGACGCCGAGCGGATC
Source organism: Azospirillum doebereinerae (assembly GCF_003989665.1). GTDB lineage: Bacteria > Pseudomonadota > Alphaproteobacteria > Azospirillales > Azospirillaceae > Azospirillum > Azospirillum doebereinerae. The sequence continues at coordinate 18,835 of NZ_RZIJ01000050.1, forward strand.
CGCGCGCTGGCTCTGATCGCCGCGGTCAAGGAGGGCGATCGCGGCGAGGTCGAGCGGCTCATCGCGGCCGGAGTTTCTGTCGATGAGCGCACGCCGTTGGTGGGCACCCCGGACGACGACTACACCCCGCTCGGCATCGCCGCGCGCGAGGCACGCGCCGATATCGTGCGGGTGCTGCTCGACGCTGGCGCGGATCCTCGTGCGTCGATCGGGCTGATGAAGGGCACGCCCCTCCACGAGGCCGCCTATTTCGGGCATGCCGATATCGTCCGGCTCCTGACAGAGAAGCGCGAGCTTGCTGGCGCGCCACGCCCCGACCTGGATGCCCAGGGTCCCTACAACGGCCTGACCGCGTTGCACGATGCGGTCTGGCACGGGCACCTGGACGCCGCTCGGGCGCTGGTCGGGGTCGGGGCCCGCTTGGACCTGACGACGCACGCGGGCCTGACGCCTCGGGAGATGGCGGTTCTCTACGGCTACGAGAAACTCGCCCGGCTCCTTGCCGACGCCACGCAGGCGTGAACCGGTCCGCAACACTGGGCGTCCCCTCACGATAAGGAAGCTCCCCATGACCGACGTCATCCAGCCGCACCCCTTCGCCTTCCCCGAGGCCACGCTCGACGACCTGCGCGAGCGGCTGGCGCGCGCGCTGGCCCGAGCGGGAAACAGTGGATGACTGGAGCCAGGGCGCGCCGCTGGAGAAGATGCAGGCGCTCGTCGACTACTGGCGGGAAGGGTATGATTGGCGGAGAGCCGCGGCGCATCTGAACGTGCTCAACCCGTCCATGACGTGCATTGACGGCTTCGACATCCATTTTCTCCACCTGCGTTCGCCTGAACCCGACGCAGTTCCGCTGGTGATGACCCATGGCTGGCCGGGATCGGTCTTCGAGTTCCTAAAGGTTGCGTCCCCGCTTGCTGATCCCCGCACGCATGGCGGCGATCCGAGGGACGCCTTCCATGTTGTCCTCCCCACCCTCCCAGGCTTCGGCCTGTCGGGGAAACCGCCGGAGCCGGGCTGGATGCCCGAGCGAATCGCCCGCGCCTGGGTCGAGCTCATGCAGCGGCTAGGCGCGGGATGCACAGGAAGCGAAGGCGCTGAAACGGTTGCAAGCCTTCAAGGACAACGAGATCGGCTACCAGATCGAGCAAGTCCAGAGCCCGCAGACAATCGGCTACGCGCTCACCGACTCGCCGGTCGGGCAGGCGGCGTGGTTTTACGAAAAGTACGAGCAATGGACCGACCATGACGGCGGCCCAGATCGGGCGCTGAGCCGTGATGAAATGCTGGACAACATCACGCTGTATTGGCTGACGGCGACTGCGGCCTCGTCGGCTCGGATCTACTGGCAGAGCATGTGCAATTTCAAGGAGCACGAGATCAAGGTGCCAGTCGGTTATAGTCAGTTTCCACGCGACATCCACGAAACCAGTCGGCGCTGGGTGCAGGAACGCTACCCGACGCTCGTCCACTACAACGAACTGCACAAGGGTGGGCACTTTGCTGCCTGGGAGCAGCCGGAACGGCACCGTCAAGTCCACGGTGGCGGGGTGGCTGGGGTGCGGGTATAGGGTTGGTTGCCATGACGACGCCCCGTGCCCCCCGCTACGTCGGCTTCCGCTTCC